>NZ_JBFARC010000001.1:0-1351427 GCF_040674075.1 Mycobacterium sp. NPDC050551
TGCGACGACGACCCCCGCACCCTGAGCGAACGCCGCGCCGATGCCCTGGGCGCCCTGGGCGCCGGCGCATCAGTGTTGGCCTGCGCGTGCGGCGACACCGACTGCCCCGCCACCAGCGACACCCCCGCCCCCGCCCGCAACACCATCGTGTACGTCATCACCGACGAGAGCGAGGGTGACGGCGAGGCAGAGGACGACGATGACGAGACCGCAGACGACGGCGGGCACGGGGCGGGCGGTGACGAGGCAACAGACGCGGGCGCGGGCGAATCCCGCGGCGCTACCTATGCCGAGTGCCGGCCACCTCACGGCGAAACCCCTGATGCCGGAACGTCACCCGACGACACCGATCCGGCGCCCGAACCGGCGCCCACCCCCACCCGCAAGTCACAGTGCCGGAGGCCGATGGCGTTCGTGCTGGGCGCCGGCATACTGCCCACCGCACTACTGGCCGAAACCACCGGCACAGCCCGCCGCCGCACGGTCCGCCACCCCGGCGACGCCGCACCCGAACCCCGCTACACCCCCTCGCGTGCCCTCGCCGACTACATCCGCTGCCGCGACTTGACCTGCCGCTTCCCCGGCTGCGACAAACCCGCCGACCGCGCCGACATCGACCACACCATCCCCTATCCCGCCGGACCCACCCACGCCTCGAACCTCAAGTGCCTGTGCCGGTTTCACCATCTCCTGAAAACATTCTGGTGCGGGCCATCGGGGTGGACCGACGTGCAATACCCCGACGGCACCATCGTGTGGAGGGCACCCACCGGCCACACCTACACCACCCGACCCGGCAGTGCGCTGATCTTCCCCACCCTGTGCCGACCCACCGGCAACCTGCCGCCACCACCCGAACGTCGCCACCCGACAACATGTTCCGCGGCCTCAAGATGCCCACCCGCCGACGCACCCGCGCCCAGAACCGCGCCCAACGCATCGCCGCCGAACGCAAACTCAACGACGACCACGTCGCCGAACGCAACACACCCCCACCCTTCTGAGGGCAGTGAGTCAGAAGGCGCGGCCGCGCAGGATCACGAGGTCCGGGCTGTTGAGCACCGCGGCGCCGGAGCGCGGATCGGTGGAGTAGCACACGAGGTCGGCCGACTCCCCCGCCACCAGCCCCGGTCGGCCCAGCCAGTCGCGGGCCACCCAGCTCGCCGCGCCGAGCGCGTCGGTGGGGCTCATGCCGATCCGCTTGAGCGCGTCCACCTCGTCGGCGATGCGCCCGTGGGCGATCATCCCGCCCGCGTCGGTGCCCGCGTAGATCCGCACCCCCGCCTCGCGGGCCGCACCCACCCGCTGGTCGCACCGGGCGTGCAGGTCCCGCATGTGCGCGGCGTAGGTCGGGTACTTGCCCGCGGCGTCGGCGATGCCGGGGAAGTTCTCGATGTTGATCAGCGTCGGCACCAGCGCGGTGTCGTGCTCCACCATCAACTCGATGATGTCGTCGGTGACCCCGGTGCCGTGCTCGATGCAGTCGATGCCGGCCTTGATCAGGCCCGGCAGCGCATCCTCGCCGAACACGTGCGCGGTGACGCGCGCACCCTCGGCGTGCGCCGCGCCGATGGCCGCGACGAGCACCTCGTCGGACCACAGCGGCGCCAGGTCGCCGACCGACCGGTCAATCCAGTCGCCGACCAGCTTCACCCAGCCGTCGCCGAAGCGGGCCTGCGCCGCAACGAATCCCGGCAGTTGTGACTCGTCCTCGATGTCGATCGGCAACCCCGGGATGTAGCGCTTCGGCTTCGCCAGGTGCCGACCCGCCCGAATGATGCGGGGCAGGTCCGCGCGGTCGTCGAGGCTGCGGGTGTCCACCGGCGAACCGCAGTCGCGCAGCAGCAGCGCGCCGGTGTCGCGCTCGGTCTCGGCCTGGGCGATCGTCTCGTCGGCATCGACGGCGCCACCGGGACCCAGCCCCACGTGGCAGTGCGCGTCGACCAGGCCGGGAAGGATCCAGCCGTCGGCGAACACCGTCTCGGCGTCGGACACCGGTTCAGCGCTCAGCACACCGTCGACGATCCACCACTCGACCGGCTGCCCGTCCGGGAGTCCGCGGCCCCGGACGTGCAGGCGCGTGGAGTCCGCGGTCAATTCTTCGGGAACTTCAGCTTGGACAGGTCGATGTTGGCGAGTCCGGGCGGCAGTTCGTCCAATCCCTTCGGCATGTTCGACAGGTCAGGGAATCCGGCGGGCATCCCGGCGCCCAACGGATTGGGCATCTTCGGCTGCGTCGGCCCCCTGCCCTTCTTCTTGCCTGCCTGCTTGTTCTTGCCCTTGCCGCCCTTGCGGTTGTTGGCCTTGCGCGCGAACGGCATGCCCATCTGGCCGGCCATCTGCGACATCATCTTGCGGGCGTCGAAGAACCGATCGACGAGCTGGTTGACCTCGCCCACCGTGACGCCCGAGCCGTTGGCGATGCGCAGCCGGCGGGAGCCGTTGATGATCTTCGGATCGGCCCGTTCGGCGGGCGTCATGCCGCGGATGATCGCCTGCACGCGGTCCAGCTGGCTGTCGTCGACCGCGGCCAGCGCGTCCTTCATCTGACCCGCACCCGGCAGCATGCCGAGCAGGTTGCCGATCGGGCCCATCTTGCGGATCGCCAGCATCTGCTCGAGGAAGTCCTCCAGCGTGAGCTCGCCGCTGCCGATCTTGGCCGCGGCCGCCTCGGCCTGCTCGGCGTCGAAGTGCTGCTCGGCGGCCTCGATCAGGCTCAGCACGTCGCCCATGCCGAGGATGCGGCCGGCCATCCGGTCGGGGTGGAAGACGTCGAAGTCCTCGAGCTTCTCGCCGCTGGACGCGAACAGGATGGGCACGCCCGTCACCTCGCGCACCGAAAGAGCCGCGCCACCGCGGGCGTCGCCGTCGAGCTTGGTGAGCACCACGCCCGTGAAGCCGACGCCCTCGCGGAAGGCCTCGGCAGTGGTGACGGCGTCCTGGCCGATCATGGCGTCCAGGACGAACAGCACCTCGTCCGGATCGACCGCGGCGCGGATCGCCGCCGCCTGACCCATCAGCTCGTCGTCGATGCCCAGCCGGCCGGCGGTGTCGACCAGGACCACGTCGTAGTGCTTGGCCCTGGCCTCGGCCAGGCCTGCCGCCGCGACGGCCACCGGGTCACCGACACCGTCGGACTCCTGTGCGCCGGGCGCGGTGCCGGGATGGGGCGCGAACACCTGGACACCGGCGCGTTCGCCGACGATCTGCAGCTGGTTGACCGCACCCGGACGCTGCAGGTCGCATGCCACCAGGAGGGGCGTATGCCCTTGTCCACGAAGCCATTTCGCAAGCTTGCCGGCGAGGGTGGTCTTACCGGAACCCTGCAGACCCGCGAGCATGATCACGGTCGGCGGGGTCTTGGCGAACCTCAGCTGGCGGGTCTCGCCGCCGAGGATGCCGATCAGCTCCTCGTTGACGATCTTGACGACCTGCTGGGCCGGGTTGAGGGCGGCCGAGACCTCCGCGCCCTTGGCCCGCTCCTTGATGCGCGTGACGAAGGCCCGCACCACGGGCAGCGAGACGTCGGCCTCGAGCAGGGCCAGCCGGATCTCCCGGGCGGTGGCGTCGATGTCGGCGTCGGTGAGCCGCCCTTTACCGCGCAGGCCCTGCAGGGCGCCGGTCAACCGGTCGGACAGGGATTCAAACACGGCCTCCAGCCTAACCGGGTCCTGAGGGTCTCAGCAGAGCGGTTGCGCTCAGCCGACCGCCCCCTGCGCCAGCGCCGCGGTCCAGCTGCCGTAGCGGCTGAGGTCGGTGCCCGCGGCCGCGGCCTCGCCGTCGCAGCCGAACCCCGTGCGCCACGTGCCGTCGGCCAGCTCGATCTTGCCCAGCTGCATCGGCGCGGGCAGCGCCGTGAGGAACGCCCCGAGCGCAGCGGTCGACAGCAGCCACCGGTGTCCGGTCAGCACGGCGCCCGGTGCGCCGTCGCCCACTCGGGTGACGGCGGGCTTCGGCGGCACCGTGTCCAGCGCCGTCATCCGGTAGCGCGGCGCGGTGGTGACCTCCCCGGCGAAGCGTGCGCCCAGGTCGGTGAGCTGGTGCGCCAGCGGGCCGCCCCGCAGATGGGCACCGAACACCACCAGCTCGACGAAGTGCAGCGAGGCCAGCGGCCAGACGTCTGCGGGTGCGGGATCGCCGGTCAGCATCGCCGCGACGTCGAGGGCGACGGCGTCGTCGAACGCCCGCGCCAGCACCGTCACACCGAACTGCGCGTCGCCGGCGGTGCCCGCGGGCACGGTGACGCCACACATGCCGAACGCGTCGCTGAAATGGGTGTAGGTGCCCATCCTGGCGTCGACGCCCTCCGGATCGGCGGCCACCTCGTTGATCCTCGGGTGCATCGGGGCCGCAGGCACCAGCAGCCCGTCCGCACCCTCGAGCTCCGCCAGTGCGACCCGCCGGAGCCGGTCGACCTCGGTGCGGTCGCGGCTCACCTCGTGTGCGGTGACGGCGCGGGCGCCTGCGATGATGGCGGCCACCGCCGGATCCAGTGTGACCCCCGGCCGGGAGTCGACGAATTCGACCACGGCAGAACAGCGTTCGCCGGCCATCGCCCCTTCGCGCAGGAGTCGGCCCGCGGTGAGGAAGGGGCTGAGGTCGATCTCGACGATCACCGCGCCCGCATCCGACAGGGTCGCAACGGCCCGCGCGAACGCCGCGTGCCACGTCGGGTCCAGCGCAGGCAGCTCGCGCGGGACGGCGACCACCGGGTTCGGTGGCGCCGCCAACCGGGTGTCCGCGGGCCATCGACGATCGCAGGCTCCGGCGGCCACCACGGCCATCGCGCGGTTGGCGAGCTCGACGTCGGGAGCGAACAGCGAGACGCCATCGCGGGACTCGCCGCCCGGTGTCACGCCCTCGGCGCAAATCACCCCGATGGTCGGCGTGACCGCCACGATGCCCTGCAGCGCAGCCGGAATCCGGCCCGAGCCGGTGGCGACCGCGATGTCGGCCTCACCGGCGGCGACAGCCACCGCCGAACCGGAACTGGCACCGCCGCTGACGAAGTCGGGACGCCGATGGTCGCGGACAGTCCCGTACGGGGACCGCGTCCCGAGCAGCCCGGTGCCGAACTGGTCCATGTTCGTCTTGCCGACCACCACCGCACCCGCGGCCCGGAGCGCCGCCACCGCGGCCGCGTCCCGGTCGGGCCGGTGGCTGAAGTCCGGACAGCCGGCCGTGGTCGGCAGCCCCGCGACGTCCACGTCGTCCGTGACCGCCACGCGGATCCCCGCCAGCGGCCCATGTCCGGCAGCCAGTTCCGAGGCCACCTCGCGATCGGGGCGCCTGCTGATCCACACCGTCATCTGTGCCTCCGGTGCGGCCTAGCTGGCCTCGGACACCTTCTTGGCGGGCGGCGGCGCGGGCAGCACGCCGTACAGGTCGTGTTCGAGTTCCTCGCGCACCCGGTCCGCCCCCGCCCCCTCGTCGAGGGTCATGGCGGGGATGACGATGCAGAAGGCGTCGACCACCGAGGCACCCAGCGTGGTGACCTTCGCCCACGCGATGTCGACGCCGTCACGCTCGAACACCGCGGTCAGCCTCGCCAGCAGGCCGGCGCGGTCGGTGCTGCGGATCTGGACGATCAGCTCACCGTCGGCGGTGCCGTCGGACCAGAGCACGCGCGGCGGGGCGGGCACCTGGTTGCCGGGCACCGCGGCCACCACCTCGCCGGCCCGGGTGGTTCCGTGTTGCGCCGCGTCGCGATCCCGTTTGTCCAGCGCCGCCAGCACGTCCAGATCGCCGTCAAGGGCCAGGATGAACTGCTGGCGCAGCAGTTCGGCCGCCGGTGGGGTGCCGAAGTGCGGTGACACCACGAAGGTGTTGATGGCCGAGCCCGAGTGACTGTTGACCGACGCCGAGTGCACCCGAAGCGAATTGAGTGCCAGCACTCCCGCCGCCTTCGACAACAGGCCGCGGCGGTCCGGGGCGATCATGGTCACGTGGTAGATGTGCGGGCTGTCGCCCGCCGTCAGCTCGACATGCACGCCGACCTGGGCGGCCAACTCGAGGTGATGGGGGTCAACGGGATCCGGATGTGGCAGCGGCTCGCCGGCCATCACAAGCCTGCAGCGTCGGACCAGATCGCCGATCAGCGATGCCTTCCAGTCACCCCACACGCCGGGTCCGGTGGCCAGCGAATCCGCCTCGGCCAGCACGTGCAGCAGCTCCAGGACGACGAGGTCGCCGCCCAGCTTGTCCACCACGGCGTCGATGGTCTTGGGGTCCTGCAGGTCCCGGCGGGTTGCGGTGTCCGGCAGCAGCAGGTGGTAGCGCACCATCGTGGACAACACGTCGATGTCGCTGGGCCACAACCCGAGTCGGGTTCCGATCTGGTTGGCCAACTCGGCGCCGATCACGCTGTGGTCACCGCCGCGGCCCTTGCCGATGTCATGGCACAGCGCACCCAGTAGCAACAGGTCCGGGCGCGACACCCGGGTGGTGAAGGCGCTTGCGCGCGACACGGTCTCCACCAGGTGCCGGTCGACCGTCCAGATGTGCACGACGTCGCGCGGCGGGAGGTCGCGCACCGCGCCCCATTCGGGGAACAGCCGTCCCCACAGCCCGGTCCGGTCGAGCGCCTCGATGGTCGCGACGGCACTCGGACCGGCGGCCAGCATCACGAGCAGGTCCTTGAGCGCCTGCCCGGGCCACGGCGTGCGCAGCTCCGGCGCGTTCTCGGCGAGCCGGCTCAACGTCGACACCGCCATCGGCAGCCCGGTGGCTGCCGACGCCGCGGCGACCCGCAGGATCAGCCCGGGGTCGCGTTCCGGGCGTGCGTCGCGGGCCAGGATCACCTCGCCCGCGAATTCGATGACGCCCTCGTCCAGCGGTCGACGCACGGGGCGGCGCAGCGCGGCGAAACCCCGCTTCGGCAGGGCGTTGGCGGCGGTGCGCACGCCTGCGTCGACGTAGTAGCTGACGGTGCGCGCCGCGTCGGACAGCATGCGGGCAAGGTCGAAACGGTCCCCGATGCGCAGGGCAGCGCCGATCTCGTCGGCGTGCTGGGCCAGCAGTGTCTCCCGGCCGCGCCCAGAGACCCGGTGCAGCTCGGTACGCACGTTCAACAGAGCCATGTGCGCCTCTCCCAGGGAGCCGGTCGGCGAGGCCAGCGACCGGCTGGGGTAGACATCGGCCAGCTGTGCGATGGCCAGCGCGTTGAGCAGCTGGACGTCGCGCAGCCCGCCGCGGCCGGACTTGAGGTCGGGTTCGGCGCGGTGGGCGATCTGCCCGCTGCGCTGCCACCGCGCCCTGGTGTGCTCGACGAGCTCACCGAACCGGGGCCCGATGCCGGTGCGCCACTGCCTGCGGGCGCCGCCGATCAGCAACGACGACAGGTCCGCGTCGCCGGCGATGTGGCGGGCGTCGAGCATGGCCAGGCCCGCGGAGATGTCCTCGCCTGCCACCTTCAGCGCTTCCGGCACCGTGCGCACGCTGTGGTCGATCCGGATGTTGGCGTCCCACAACGGATACCACAGCAGCTCGGCGACCTGGCCGACCACATCGGCAGGCATGTTGTCGTGCAGCAGCATCAGGTCGAGATCGGAGTACGGCAGCAGTTCGCCGCGTCCCAGTCCGCCCGTCGCCACGATCGCGAAACCGCTGGTGGTCGTGATCCCGATCTCGGTGGCCTTGGTGCTGAGCCAGAAATCGTGCAGGTCGAGCAGCGCGTCCCGCAGGGCCACGGTGTCCAACTGGCGTGCGCCCCCGGCGATCAGCTGCGCCGATGCGCTGACGAGGTCGGTGGCCGGCCGTGACGAGCCCGCCGCCGGGGCCTCCCAACGAGGTGCCCCGGCGGCGGGATCTGATGTCTGATCGGTCATTTCGAGTGTCCTCCCGGCCCAGCTAGTTCAACGCTCACGGTGCTCGGCCGGGAGACGACGACTCGATTGGTCTAGAGGGCGTCGGCCCCCCGCTCACCGGTGCGCACCCGCACCACGGTGTCCACGGGGCTCACCCACACCTTCCCGTCACCGATCTTGCCGGTACGTGCGGCCTGCACGATGACGTCGACCACCTTGTCGACCGCGGAGTCGTCGACCACGACCTCGACCCGCACCTTGGGCACGAAGTCCACGGAGTACTCGGCGCCGCGGTAGACCTCGGTGTGGCCCTTCTGACGGCCGTACCCCTGCACCTCGCTCACGGTCATCCCGAGAATGCCCGTCTGCTCCAAGCCGGTCTTGACGTCTTCCAGCGTGAACGGCTTGACGATCGCAGTAATCAGCTTCATGTTTCCCTATCCCTCCACGCCGGGGTGGCGACCCAGAGTCGAGCCCGCTCCGACTGTCGCGAAGTCGTAGCCGGTCTCGGCATGCTCGGCCTCGTCCGGTCCAGTCGATTCATCTTCCTCGCTGAGCCGCAGGCCCACGGTGAACTTGACTATCAGAGCCAAGATAGCGGTACCGACAGCGCTGTAGACGAGAACCGCCCCTGCACCGACACCCTGGCGCCACAACTGGTCGACTCCTCCGCCGTAGAACAGGCCCGCGACACCGGCACCGGTCTCCGGGGCGGCGACCAGGCCGATCAGCAGCGTGCCGACCAGGCCACCGACGAGGTGCACACCGACCACGTCGAGCGAGTCGTCATAGCCCAGTTTGTATTTCAGGCCGACGGCCAGGGCGCACAGCACGCCCGCGACCGCTCCGATGACCAGCGCGCCGAGCACGTTGACCGATGAGCAGGACGGCGTGATCGCCACCAGGCCGGCGACGATGCCCGACGCCGCGCCCAGCGACGTGGCCTTACCGTCGCGGATCCGCTCGGTGAGCAGCCAGGCCAGCATGGCCATCGCGGTGGCCACCGTCGTGGTGACGAACGTCGAGCCTGCCAGCCCGCCGGACGCGGTCGCCGAACCGGCGTTGAAGCCGTACCAGCCGAACCACAGCAGCCCGGCGCCCAGCATCACGAACGGCAGGTTGTGCGGCCGCATCGGGGTGCCCGGCCAGCCCTTGCGCTTTCCGAGGATGACCGCCAGCACCAGACCGGCGACACCGGCGTTGATGTGAACCGCTGTGCCACCGGCGAAGTCGATGGCGGCCAGCTTGTTGGCGATCCAGCCGCCGGTCTCGGCGGTGCCACCGTCGAACGAGAACACCCAGTGCGCGACGGGGAAGTACACCACCGTCACCCACAGCGCGACGAACACCAGCCAGCCGCTGAACTTGATGCGGTCGGCCACGGCGCCGGAGATCAGCGCCACGGTGATGATCGCGAACATCAGCTGGAACGCCACGAACACCGTCGCCGGGAAGGTGAACACCAGCGGGATGTTGACCACCTCGGCGGCCTCGATGCCCGCGCTCGGGTCAGCGACCACGGCTTCGGCGGCGTTGCCGCCGATCAGGCCCTTGAGGCCGAAGAACTGCGTCGGGTCGCCGAACAGGTTGCCCACGTCGTTGCCGAAGGCAAGCGAGTAGCCGTACAGCACCCAGAGCACGGTCACCACGCCCATCGCGCTGACGCTCATCATGATCATGTTGAGGACGCTCTTGGCGCGGACCATGCCGCCGTAGAAGAACGCCAGACCGGGGGTCATCAGGAGCACCATGGCAGCGCTTATCAACATCCACGCTGTATCACCGGTGTCCGGTATACCCATCGTCGGGAATTGGTCCACTCGCAGTTTCCTCCTTCGACATGCCACGGCCGCAAGGATTCACAACCGTTGACCTGGTCCAAGACAATGCGCAGTGGTTGTTTCCGCGAAGACGCCAGGGTGTTTCGCTCGTGTGAACGGATGGGCGGTCGAGGTTTCGCCGGTGTTACATCGTGGACTTTCGCGTTCTTCGCGTCAGCCGAGCAGTGCGTCGACGAAGGCGCCGGGCTCGAACGGCGCCAGGTCGTCGGGGCCCTCACCGAGGCCGACGAGCTTGACCGGCACGCCGAGTTCCTGCTGCACGCGGAACACGATCCCGCCCTTGGCCGTGCCGTCCAGTTTGGTCAGCACCACCCCGGTGATGTTGACGACCTCGGCGAAAACCCGCGCCTGCGGCAGGCTGTTCTGCCCGATCGTGGCGTCGAGGACCAACAACACCTCGTCGACGGAGGCCCGCTTCTCGACCACCCGCTTGACCTTGCCGAGCTCGTCCATCAGGCCGGTCTTGGTGTGCAGCCGGCCCGCGGTGTCGATCACCACCACGTCGGCGCCGGTCGCAATGCCCTTGTCCACGGCGTCGAACGCTACCGACGCGGGATCGGCGTTCTCGGGTCCGCGCACCACGTCGGCGCCCACCCGCGACGCCCAGGTCTGCAACTGGTCGGCCGCGGCGGCCCGGAACGTGTCGGCGGCACCCAGCACCACCCGGCGCCCGTCGGCCACCAGCACGCGGGCCAGCTTGCCGACCGTGGTGGTCTTGCCAGTGCCGTTGACGCCGACGACCAGCAGCACCGACGGCTTGTCCGCGTGCGGCAGCGCCCGGATCGACCGGTCCAGGCCGGGCTGGAGTTCGGCGATCAGTACCTCGCGCAGCACCGCGCGTGCGTCGGCCTCGGAGCGGACGTTGGCGGCGGCCATCCGGGTGCGCAGCGCGGCGACCACGGAGTCGGTGACCACCGGGCCGAGGTCCGCGATCAGCAGGGTGTCCTCGACGGCTTCCCAGGAGTCCTCGTCGAGGTCCCCGCCGCCCAGCAGGCCGAGCATGCTGCGGCCCAGAGCGTTCTGCGACTTCGCCAGCCGCCCCCGCAACCGGTCGAGCCGGCCGTCGGCCGGGGCGATGACGTCCAGTTCCGGCGCGGCTCGGGTGGCCGGCTCGGGCTCGGGGGCCGGCGCAGGCGGCTCGGGTGCCTCGGTGGGCTCGGGCTCGGGCTCGGTGACGGTCTCGGGCTCCGGCAGCCGCACGTCGGCGATCGGGCGCTTGGGGGCGTCGCGCGGCACCGTCGCGTCGTCGCCGACGGCAGGCAGTCCGCTGGTGTCGATCCGCCCGGGTGGTGCCTTGGGCGGCGCGGGCGGCGCTGACGATTGTGTGAACGTGATGCCGGTTGAGGCGGTGTATCCGCCGGAGCGGTCGAGCGGTGTGGCAGTGTCGGGTGCGGCCAGGCTGATCCGCCTCCGCCGGTATCGGACCAGGCCGACGACGAGCGCAGTGACGAGCAGAACGGCGATGACCGCGATTGCGATCCACACTCCGAGTGGCACACCTTGGGTCACCCCGCCATTGTGTCAGGGGGGCGGGGCGTTGAATTCCGACCCCGGGGGCATGGAGACCCGCAAGCGCCGCCACATCGACGTCTGCCTGGACGGGGACGTCGAGTATCACGGCGTCACCACCGGCTTCGAGCGCTACCGGCTGCCGTACAACGCGCTGACCCAGACCAGCCTCGGCAGCGTCGACCTGTCCTGCGAGTTCCTCGGTAAACGGCTCGCCGCCCCGGTGCTGATCGGCGCGATGACCGGCGGCGCGGAACTGTCGGGCGTCATCAACCGCAATCTCGCCACCGCAGCGCACCGCCTCGGCGTCGGGATGATGCTGGGTTCGCAGCGGATCATGTTCGACAACGACGCGGCCGCCGAGAGCTTCACTGTCCGCGACGTCGCCCCGGACGCCCTGCTGATCGGCAACGTCGGCCTGGCGCAGCTGACCGCGGACGTGGTGCCCGCCCTGCAGCGGGTGCTGGAGCGGGTGGGCGCCGACGCGCTGGCCGTGCACACCAATCCGCTGCAGGAGGCCATGCAGCACGACGGCGACACCGACTTCTCCGGCTCGCTCGCCCGGCTGCGCGAGGTCACCGGCAGCCTGGGCTACCCGGTGCTGCTCAAGGAGGTGGGCCACGGCATCGGCGCGGCCGCGGCGGCCGAGCTCGTCGACTGCCGGCTCGCCGCGGTGGACGTCGCAGGTGCGGGCGGCACCTCGTGGGCGCGCGTCGAGCAACTGGTGCGCTACGGCGAGATCCGCCACCCCGCTCTCGGCGACTGGGGCATCCCGACCGCCCGGGCGCTGCTCGAGGTGCGCCGCACACTGCCCGACGTGCCGGTAGTCGCCTCCGGGGGCATCCGCACCGGGATGGATGCGGCCAAGGCGCTGGCGATGGGCGCCGACGTGGTGGCCGTCGCCCGCCCGCTGCTCAAGCCGGCCATCGAGTCCGCGGATGCGGCGACGGACTGGCTGCACCGATTCATCGACGAGCTGCGGATCTGCCTGCACGGCTGCGGTGCGGCCACCCTGACCTCGCTGCGCCGCCGAGGCGTCGAAGACGTCTAGACCCGACCTCGGTCAGGTCGCGGCGCCGGCCGTCAGTTCCTGGCCGCGCATCCGCTGGCTGATCACCTGGGTGATGCCGTCGCCCTGCATGGTGACGCCGTACAGCGCGTCGGCGATCTCCATGGTGGGCTTCTGGTGGGTGATCACGATCAGCTGCGATCGCTCCCGCAGCTGCTCGAACAGGCCGAGCAGCCGGCGCAGGTTGACGTCGTCGAGCGCGGCCTCGACCTCGTCCATGATGTAGAACGGCGACGGACGTGCCCGGAAGATCGCCACCAGCATCGCCACCGCGGTCAGCGACTTCTCCCCGCCCGACAGCAGCGAGAGCCGCTTGACCTTCTTGCCCGGCGGGCGCGCCTCCACCTCGATGCCGGTGGTCAGCATGTCCTCCGGGTTGGTCAGCAGCAGCCTGCCCTCGCCCCCGGGGAACAGCGACGCGAAGACCTGCGTGAACTCACGCTCCACGTCGTAGTACGCCTCGGCGAACACCCGCAGGATGCGGTCGTCGACGTCGGCGATGACGTCTTCGAGGTCCTTGCGGGCCGCCTTGACGTCCTCGAGCTGGGTGGACAGGAAGTTGTAGCGTTCCTCCAGCGCGGCGAACTCCTCGAGCGCCAGCGGGTTCACCCGGCCCAGTTCGGCGAGTTCACGTTCGGCGCGTTTGGCGCGCCGCTCCTGGGTGGGCCGGTCGTAGGGCATCGGGGCGGGCGCGGTCACCTGTTCCCCGCGTTCCCTGGCCTGTTCGAACTCCGCCATCTCCAGCTCCGTCGGCGGCAGCGGCACCTGCGGGCCGTACTCGGCGACCAGGTCGGCAGGCGACATCCCGAACTGCTCGAGCACCTGTGATTCCAGCTGCTCGATGCGCAGTGCCGCTTGAGCTTTGGCGACCTCGTCGCGGTGCAGGGCGTCGGTGAGCGTGCTGATCCTCGCGCTCAGCGCGGTGACGTCCTCGCGCGCCTTCGCCAGCCCCGCGGCACGGATCTGACGCTGGGCGGCCAGCTCGTCGCGGTTGCGCGAGGCCACCCCGACCACCGCGGTCAACCGCTGCGCGACGAGGCGGCCGGCTTCCGCGACGGCGGCGGCCACCGTCGCCGCGTGCTCGCGTGCCTGCCGGGCACGCTGGGCCCGCAGCCGCGCCTCGCGCTCGGCGGCTGCCGCCCTGCGCAGTGAATCCGCGCGGCCGCGAACGGCATTCGCGCGTTCCTCGGCGGTGCGCACGGTCAGCCGCGCCTCGACCTCGGCGGAGCGGGCCGCCTCGGCGGCGGTCATCGACGCCTGCCGGTCGACCGGCTCGGCCTCCAGGGTCGGCACCTGCTCGGCGTTGTGCAGGCGCTGCTCGATCTCGGCGAGCTCCTCGACGGTGCGGGCGCGGCCGGTCTCCAGCTCGTCGCGCTGGCTCATCAGCCGCTGCCATTCGTCGTCGGCGGCACGGGCGTCCTGCCCGAGCCGGCCGAGTTGTTCGTAGATGGCCGAGATCGCCGCGTCGGATTCGTTGAGGGCGGCGAGTGCCTCCTCGGCGGAGTCCTGGCGGGCACGCTGTTCGTCGAGCGCACCGGCCAGCGCGGCGGTCAGCTCACCGACCAGCTTCTCCGCGGCGGCCAGGTCCGTGCGGGCCTTGTCGATCTCCGAGGCGATCTCCAGCGTGCTGGGCTTGCGGTCCGACCCGCCGCTGACCCAGCCCGCCCCGAACAGGTCACCGTCCATGGTGACCGCACGCAGGGCGGGTTGCGCGCTCACCAGTTGCTGCGCCGCCGCGAGGTCGCCGACCACGACGACGCCGGCCAGCATCGCCGCAACGGCTCCACGCAGCCGGTCGGGCGCGTCGACCAGCTCGGTGGCCCACGATGCTCCCGCGGGCAGCGTCCCGGCCGTCGGCGCGCTGGCCGCGGGCCAGTCGCCCAGCACGATCGCGGCGCGCCCGCCGTCGGACTCCTTGAGCGCGGCCACCGCCGACCGGGCGGCGCCGAAGTCGTCGGCGGCGAGTGCGTCAGCGGCCGGGCCGAGCACCGTCGCGATGGCCACCTCATAGCCGGCGCGCACCTTGAGCAGCTTGGCGACGGTACCGAAAAGCCCTGTGCCACTGTGATTCTTCTGCAGCCACGCCGCACCGTCACGGCGATCGAGGCCGACCGCGAGCGCGTCGATGCGGGCGCGCAGGGATGCCACCTGACGTTCGGCGCCGCGCTCGGCGGACTGCAGTTCGGCGACGCGTTCGTCGGCCAGCCTCAGGGCGGTGACGCTGCGATCGTGGTGTTCGTCGAGGCCGACCTCGCCGGCGTCGAGCTCACCGACGCGGCTCTGCACCGTCTCGAATTCCGCCCTGGCCTGCTGCGCTTTAGCGGCGGACTCCTCGATGCCCACCGACAGCCGGGCCACGGTCTCGTCGATCGACTCGACCCGGGTGCGCATCGTGTCGACCTGCCCGGCCAGCCGCGCCAGCCCTTCGCGGCGGTCGGCCTCGGCGCGGGCCGCGGCCATGTGCGCGCGCTCGGCCTCGGCGGCGATCCGGTCCTTCTCGGACTGTTCGGCACGGGCCTCCTCGAGGCGCCGCCGCGACTCCTCCAGCTCACCGAGCAGCTGCGCCTCCCGCGCGGCCATCTCGTCGGCCTCGGCGTCCAGCTCGTCGGGATCGCGACCGGTCGACGGCTCGGGTTCGGAATCGAGCAGTTGAGTCCGCTCACTGGCGATGCGGACGGTCGCGCCGACCCGCTCGGCGAGCGCCGACAGCCGGAACCACGTCTGCTGGGCGCCCTCGGCGCGTTCGGACAGCGACGCCACCGCCGCCTCGTGGCCGTCGAGTTCGGCGGTCGCGGCCTCCAGCCGGGTGGTGATCTCGTCGTGCTCGCGGCGCAGCGTCGTCTCGGCCTGGTCGGTGTTGTCGAACTCGGTCTTGCGGGTCACCAGGTCGTCGGCGGCCAGCCGCAGCCGGGCGTCGCGCAGGTCGGCCTGGATGGTCTGCGCGCGGCGGGCCATCTCGGCCTGCCGGCCCAGCGGTTTGAGCTGGCGGCGCAGTTCGGTGGTGAGGTCGCTCAGCCGCGCCAGGTTGGCCGACATGGAGTCGAGCTTGCGGACCGCCTTCTCCTTGCGCTTGCGGTGCTTGAGCACGCCCGCGGCTTCCTCGATGAACGCCCGGCGTTCCTCGGGCCTGGACTCCAGGATCTCCGAGAGCTTGCCCTGCCCGACGATGACGTGCATCTCCCGGCCGATGCCCGAGTCGGAGAGCAGTTCCTGGACATCCATCAATCGGCAACTGCTGCCGTTGATCTCGTACTCGCCGGCACCGTCGCGGAACATCCGGCGGGTGATCGACACCTCGGAGTACTCGATCGGCAGCGCGTTGTCGGAGTTGTCGATGGTCAGCGTGACCTCGGCGCGGCCCAGCGGCGCGCGCGACGACGTGCCGGCGAAGATGACGTCCTCCATCTTGCCGCCGCGCAACGTCTTGGCGCCTTGCTCGCCCATCACCCAGGTCAGCGCGTCCACCACATTGGACTTGCCCGACCCGTTAGGCCCGACGACGCAGGTGATGCCGGGTTCGAAGCGCAGAGTCGTCGGCGATGCGAAGGACTTGAAGCCCTTCAGCGTCAGACTCTTGAGATGCATGACGTGCCAGACTACTGACCGCCGCGGCTAACGCTCGCGAAACCCCGTGATCGGCTCGCCCGCGTCGGACCAGTCGGCGACGACGGTGCTGACCGTGCCCGGGGTGGTCTCGCCCTGCAGCAGGTCGAGCAGCCGCTCGCACGCGTCCCGGGAGCCTTGGGCCACCACCTGCACCCTGCCGTCGGGCTTGTTGGCGGCATAGCCGGTGAGCCCGAGTTCCAGTGCCCGCGACCGCGTCCACCACCGGAAGCCGACGCCCTGCACGCGGCCGTGCACCCAGGCGGTCAGCCGGACGTCACCGTCCTGCGGCATCGCCCGTCCCGCCGTCGACCTCGAAGGTCACCGTGGTGCCTGATTTGAGCGTCCGGCCTACCGTGCAGACCTGATCGATCGCCCGCTCCACGACGGTGAGCAGCCGCGCGCGGTCCTGTTCGGACAGCCCGGATAGATCCACCTCGAGCTTCTCCTCGAGCAGCGGGTAACGCTCCTGCTCGCGGTCGGCCACCCCGGACACCCGGATGGTCGCGGCGTAGTCGTCGCCGAGACGCCGGCGCAGCGGCTGGTCACTCGACATGCCGCTGCAGGCGGCGAGGGCGATCTTCATCAGCTCGCCCGGGGTGAACACGCCGTCCACGTCCTCGCTGCCGATCAGCACCTCGGCGCCGCGCGAGCTCCGCCCGGTGTAGCGACGCACACCCGTACGCTGCACCCACAGTTCCGTCATGGTCTCTTTCTACAACCTGGTGGCCGCGGCAATTCCCCGCCCCGGCCGGGTGTCGTCGCCGAATCGAGTGCCCGCCCGCATGGCGCCCCGGTGTTACGGTCGTCGCGACTGCCTCAGGAGCAACAGATGACGAACGTTCCACCCACGCCGCCCGATCCGTACCAGGGACAGTGGTCCCCGCACGGACCCTACGGGCCGCCGCAGCAGTACGGTCCGCCGCAGCAGGGACCGTACGGGCCACCGTCCGAGCAGTACGGCTCGCCCCAGCAATACGGTCAGCCTCCGCAATACGGTCAACCCCAGCAATTCGGCCAGCCCCAGCAGTACGGGCAGCCCCAGCAATACGGTCAGCCGCAGCAGTACGGGGCACCGCCCTACGGTTACGAGGGCGCGCAGTATCCGCCCGGCGGCTACCAGGGGTACCCGCCGCCCGGGTGGGGCCCCGTCCCGCAACCGCCCGGTTCCGGCGGACGCGGAAAATGGTTGCTGTTCGGTGGAATCGGCGTCGCGTTGGTCATCGCACTCGTCGTCGTCATCGCGCTGGTGGCCGGCCGCGGCGACGACGGCAGTGATTCGGCAGGCGGCGGTGGCACCTCGGCCGCGTCGGACGATGAGGCCGCGATCCGTCAGCTGTTCGACGACATCAATGCCAGCAGCGACTTCGACGCCGCACTGCAGAGTTACTTCTGCGCCGGCGACCGTGAGTTGTTCGAATCGTTCGGGGATCTCGGTGACCTCGGCGATCTGGGCGATCTCGACGTCCCGGGCGATCCCGGCTCGTCGACGGAGACCGCGGAGATCTCCGACATCGAGGTCGACGGTGACAAGGCGACAGCCCAGGTGGAGACCGGGACCCAGAAAGAGGAAGTGCACTTCAGCAAGGAAGGCGACGACTGGAAGGTCTGCATGACCGCGGCGCCCGGCTTCCCGAAGATCCCGAAGTAGGTCAGGGAACGCGCCGCACCCGGGGCCTGGCCTGACATCTCGGGCAGTAGAACGACGAGCGGTTCATGAACTTCTCGCGCCGCATCACCGCACCGCAGCGCCGGCACGGCTCCCCTTCGCGGCCGTAGGCGTCCAGCGACCGGTCGAAGTATCCCGATTCGCCGTTGACGTTGACGTACAGCGAGTCGAACGACGTGCCGCCCTGCCCGAGCGCGTCGGTCATCACCTCGGCGGCGGCGTCGAGGAGTTCGGCCAGTTGCCGACGGGTCAGCGCCGACGCCAGCCGGGTGCCGTTGACCTTCGCCCGCCACAGCGCCTCGTCGGCGTAGATGTTGCCGATGCCGGACACCACGGTCTGGTCGAGCAGCTGACGCTTGATCTCGGAGTGCTTGCGCCGCAACACCGTCACCACCCCGTCGCGGTCGAACCGCGGATCGAGCGGATCGCGGGCCAGGTGCGCCACCGGCATGGGGACGTCGGTGCCGTCGACGGTCACCATGTCGGCCAGCTGCCAGCCGCCGAAGGTGCGCTGGTCGACGAAGCTGAGCGCGGTGCCGTCGTCGAGCAGCGCGGCGATGCGCAGGTGGTTCTCGTTGGGGATGGGGCCGAGCAGCATCTGGCCACTCATGCCGAGGTGGACGACGAGCGCTGTGTCACCGTCGTCGAGGGTGAGCCACAGGTACTTTCCCCGCCTGCCGGTCCCGGTGACGTGTGCGTCGAGGAGTCGTCCGGTCAGGTCGGCGGGGCCTGCGCCGTGCCGCCGGACCGCCCGCGGGTGATGGACCCGCACCGCGGTGATGGTCCGGCCCGTGACATGGGCGTCCAGGCCTCGCCGGACGACCTCCACCTCGGGTAGTTCAGGCATCGACACCCGTGGCCGACAACGCATTCCACGCCGCGGCGGCGGCCTTGAGCTCGGCTTCCTTCTTGGTGCGGCCCACTCCCCTGCCGTACTCGATGTCCGCGACGACGACGGTGGCGGTGAATTCCTTGTCGTGGTCCGGGCCCGTCGAGGTGACGACGTAGGACGGCGCGCCCATGCTGCGGGCCACGGTGAGCTCCTGCAGGCTGCTCTTCCAATCCAGCCCCGCGCCCAGGGTCGGCGCGGTGGTGATCAACCCGGCGAACAACCGCAGGATCACCTCCCGCGCGGTCACCAGCCCGTGCTCGACATAGATTGCGCCGAGCAGTGATTCGACGCCGTCGGCGAGGATGCTCGACTTGTCGGCGCCGCCGGAGTGCTCCTCACCCTTGCCGAGCAACAGGTAGGCGCCCAACCCGTCGGCGCTGAGATTGCGGCCGACGTCGGCGAGCGCGTGGGTGTTTACGATGCTGGCGCGCAGCTTGGCCAGGTCACCTTCGGACCGGTCGGGATGGCGGTGGTAGAGCTCCTCGGTGATGGTCAGGCCGAGCACGGCGTCACCGAGGAACTCCAGGCGCTCGTTGGTCGGCAGGCCGCCGTTCTCATAGGAGTAGCTGCGGTGGGTCAGGGCGATGGTCAGCAGTTCGGGGGCCAGGTCCACCCCCAGCGCCTCCAGCAGCGGCGCGCGGTCGGTCACGAATCGTCCCCCGGTTCCCGGGGCGCCTCGTCGGGCAGCAGCGCCGCGAGTTTCGCCCAGCGCGGGTCGAGCTGTTCGTGGTGGTGGTCCGGCTCGGCATCGGCCAACCGGACGCCGCATTCGGCGCACAGCCCTTCGCAGTCCGGCCCGCACAGTGGAGCGAACGGCAGTGCGAGACCGACGGCGTCGATGATCGGCTGCTCGAGGTCGACGGTGTCGGCCTGACCGCTCGAGCCCACCCGGCCGATCTCGTCGGCCTCGGTGGTCTCGTCGGTGGCGCTGTCGGGGTAGGCGAACAACTCGGTCAGGTCGATGTCGACGTGGCCGGTGATCGGGGTCAGGCAGCGCCCGCACTCGCCGGCCGTCGGCGCGGAGACGGTGCCGGTGACCAGCACGCCCTCCGACACCGACTCGACCCGCAGGTCGAGCTCGAGCGGGGCGTCCTTCTCGACCGCGACGAGGTCCAGGCCCATCCGCAGCGGACTGGGGATCGTCTCGCGGATGGTGAGCATGGAGCCCGGTCGCCGGCCCAGCGTGGACAGGTCGAGCACGAGCGGCGAAGGTGTTGCACGGTGTCGCGCTCTCCGCTGCGTAGCCATGTGTGCGATGTTACGGCGCTGCTCAACGCGGCAGACGCGGGATCACGGCTGCCGCAGAGGTGTGCCCCCGGTTACCTGGTGACGTAGTCGTGCGTCCCGGCCGCGGTGCGCAGCTGGTGACGGCCGCGACCGACCGAGCGCAGCGTGCCGTTGAGGAACTCCTCGAACTCGGCGAGCTTGCTGTCGACGTAGATGTCGCATTCTCCACGGAGCCGGTCGGCCTCGGCGTGCGCGGTGTCGACCAGGCGGCTGGCCTCGGCGTTCGCGGTGGCGACGATCTCGGTCTGCGAGACCAGCCGCTGCTGCTCCTTGATGCCTTCCTGGACCGCCTTCTCGTAGGAGATGTTGCCGTTCTCGATCAGGCGGTCGGCCTCGGCCTTGGCCCGGCCGGTGGCGGCGTCGTATTCGCGCTTGGCGGTGGCACTGACCCGCGCCGCCTCCTCGCGCGCCTCGCCGACCATCCGCTCGCTGTGCTGGCGTGCCTCGGCGACCATCCGGTCGGCCTGGGACTTGGCGTCGGCCAGCAGGCGGTCGGCCTCGCCACGCGCGTGGTTGAGCATCGAATCCGCTTCGGCGCGCGACGACGCGACCATGCCCTCCGAGTGCTCCTTGGCGTCGCGCAACAGCGCGTCGCGGGCGTCGAGCACATCCTGGGCGTCGTCGAGCTCGCCGGGGATGGCGTCCTTGATGTCGTCGATGAGCTCCAGGACGTCGCCGCGGGGCACCACACACCCCGCGGTCATCGGCACGCCGCGCGCTTCTTCCACGATCGCGCCCAGTTCGTCGAGCGCCTCAAAAACTCGGTACACGGCAACACCCTCCAGGCGAAGTAATTTGTTACCAGTGTGCCTGGTGTTACCGCTGTGACTCTGCAGCCCGGTCGGTGTGTCGCACCCGGCACATATTCAGCATGCACCAGCGCGCGGCCCGCCGAAACCGCAGGCCGCGCGCGGCGCGTGCGGCTCAGCGCATCGCCGCGGCGATCGCGTCGCGTGCCCGGTCGAGCATCGAGGCGAACGGGCCGACCGCGAAGTTCAGCTTCGCCGACTCGACGCCCGGATGCGGCCGGGTGGGCGCGATCGCCTGTGCGGCCTGCACGGCGGCGACCATCCGCTTCAGGTCGTCGGCGTCGAGTTCGCGCTGCAGCTTGTTGAACTCCTCGGTCTCCTCGCGTTCCGCGTGGTCGATCACGGCGGCACGGAACAACACCAATTCGTCCAGGAACTCCTTCGAACCGAGGTCCATCGCCTCGAGGGCGGAGAGGTGCTCCTTGGCGACGTGTTCCTCGCGCAGGCGGGCGTCGACGATGCGGTCACCCTCGTCCACCTCGCGGCGGACCCGGGGGTGCACCACCATCTCCTCCGCGGTCTCGTGCGCCGCGAGGAGTTGGCGCAGACTGGTGAACGCCTTCTCCCTGGCCTTGGTCTCCGACGCGTAGAGCACGTCGTCGAACATGTCCTTGATGAGGTTGTGCTGGTCCTTGAGGAACGCGACGACGTCGTCGGTCGATTGCACGAATGTCTGAGTCACGACAGTGACCTCCGTAATGCAGGGCTGAATTGTGGCGGCGCAGGGCTGTGCGCCACACCCTGCCTACCCCACATCGCGCCAGGTCAACCGTTCGCCCGGCGCCTCCTGCGCCGTCGATCCGCGTACGCGCGAGCGTGGCAGGATGGCGACATGACAACGCCAGGTCAGCCGGTGGGGCGCCTGGGCGCCACCTCGATCGACTGCCCCGACCCGGCCGCCCTCGCCGACTTCTACAGTGCGCTGCTCGGCATGCGCCGCCTCGTCGAAGCCCCCGACGGTGGCGTCGTCGCGATCACCGACGGCGCCGGGACACTGGCCTTCATGCGGGTCACCGACTACGTCGCGCCGACCTGGCCGCAGCCCGGGCAGCTGCAGCAGATGCATCTCGACGTCTCCGTCGACGACATCGACGACGCCGTCGCCCGTGCGCTCGCCCTCGGCGCCCGTGAGGCGGCCCACCAGCAGGCGCCGTCCCGGTGGCGGGTCATGCTCGACCCCGCCGGCCACCCGTTCTGCCTCACCACGGTGACGCCGGACTGAGCTGCGGGCGAATCAGCCTGCAGCGCCGCGCCTTTCGGCCAACCGGCGGTTGACCGCCTCGGGCAGCAGCTCGGTGACATCACCGCCGAGCATCGCCACCTCCTTGGCCAGCGACGACGACACGAACGAATAGCGCGGTGTGGTCGCGACGAAGAAGGTGTCCACCCCGGCGACGTGCTTGTTCATCTGGGCCATCTGCAGCTCGTACTCGAAGTCCGTGCCGGTGCGCAGACCCTTGACGATCGCGGTCAGTCCCCTGGCCTTGACGAAGTCGACGACCAGCCCGGACCCGGACTCCACCCGCAGGTTCGGCAGATGCGTCGTGGACTCCTCGATCATCGCGATCCGTTCGTCGGGACTGAACAGCCCCTTCTTGTTCGGATTGCCGAGCACGGCGACGACGACCTCGTCGAACTGCGCGGCCGCTCGCTCGAAGACGTCGATGTGACCAAGCGTGACCGGGTCGAACGATCCGGGGCAGACGGCGCCACTCATGGGTGACGACGCTAGCAGGATCCGCTCAGCTGGATTCGGCGATGTCCAGCCGGGTGTCGCCGTATCGCCGCTGCGGCCACGGGACCCAGTGCTCCGGCCACCGTGTCGGCGCGGCCGACGCGCGGCGCTCGATCACGACGACCGTCCCGGTACGTACCCAGCCGCCGGAGTCCAGCAGCGCGATCATCTCGTCGATCTCCGCCTCGGCGATGTCGTACGGCGGGTCGGCCAGCACCAGGTCCACCGGCGACGCGGCGCCGCCGAGCGCGGCGGCCACACCGGTCTTGCGCACCAGCGCATTCCGCACGCCGAGGTCGGCGATGTTGCGTTCGATGACACCGGCCGCCCGCCGATCCGCCTCGACGAACGTCACCGTCGACGCGCCGCGCGAGACCGCTTCCAGCCCAAGGGCTCCGGACCCGGCATACAGGTCGAGCACCGAGAGTCCGGCGAGCTCGAGCCGGGCCGTGAGCACGTTGAACAACGACTCCCGGACCCTGTCGGTGGTGGGCCGGGTGCCGGTGCGTGGCACGGTGATCCGGCGCCCGCCGAACACCCCTGCGATGAGGCGGGTCAGCTGACCACGACCAGGAGGTCGCCGCCTTCGACCTGTGCGGTGTCGGCGACCGCGATGCGCGCCACCTTGCCGTCCTTGGGTGCGGTGATGGCGGCCTCCATCTTCATCGCCTCGATGGTGGCGATGGTCTGGCCGGCGCTGACCTCGTCGCCGACGTCGACGGTGACGTTCACCACGCCGGCGAACGGGGCGGCGACATGGTCGGGGTCGGCGCGGTCGGCCTTCTCCGCGGTGGGCACCTCGCTGGCGATGCTGTTGTCGCGCACCAGAACCGGGCGCAGCTGGCCGTTGAGGATGCACATCACGGTCCGCATGCCGCGCTCGTCGGCGTCGGAGACGGCCTCGAGGCCGATGAGGAGTTCGACGCCCCGTTCGAGGTACACCCGGTGTTCCTCACCCTGGCGCAGGCCGTAGAAGAACTGATTGGCACTCAGGCGGGAGGTGTCGCCGTAGACCTCGCGATGGGCCTCGAATTCCTTGGTGGGACCGGGGAACAGCAGCCGGTTGAGTGCGGCCTGGCGTTTCGGGCCGGGCTGGGCCAGCACCGCCTCGTCCTCCGGACTCAGTTCGGTGACGGGTTTGGCGGGCGCGCGCCCGGCCAGCGCCGTGGTGCGCAGCGGCTCTGGCCAGCCGCCGGGCGGATCGCCCAATTCGCCGCGCAGGAAACCGATCACGCTGTCGGGGATGTCGAAGCGGGCCGGGTCGGCGGCGAACTCGTCGGCGTCGGCGCCCGCGCCGACCAGTGACAGCGCCAGATCGCCGACCACCTTGGACGACGGTGTGACCTTGACCAGGCGGCCCAGGATGCGATCGGCGCCCGCGTAGGCGTTCTCGATGTCCTCGAACCGGTCGCCGAGCCCGAGCGCGATCGCCTGCTGACGCAGATTGGACAGCTGGCCACCGGGGATCTCGTGGTGGTACACCCGGCCGGTCGGCGCGGGCAGGCCCGACTCGAACGGCGCGTACACCTTGCGCAGCGCCTCCCAGTACGGCTCAAGTTCGCACACCGCTGCCAGGTCGAGGCCGGTGTCGCGGTCGGTGTGGGCGGCGGCGGCCACGATCGACGAGAGGGCGGGCTGGCTGGTGGTGCCGGCCAGCGGCGCGGCGGCCCCGTCGACCGCCGACGCACCGGCGGCCCAGGCCGCGGTGTAGGTCGCGAGCTGGCCACCGGGGGTGTCGTGGGTGTGCACGTGCACCGGCAGGTCGAACCGCGACCGCAGCGCGCCGACGAGCAGGGTGGCCGCGTGTGGACGCAGCAGGCCGGCCATGTCCTTGATGGCCAGCACGTGCGCACCCGCCTCGACGATCTGCTCGGCCAGCCGCAGGTAGTAGTCCAGCGTGTAGAGATCCTCGCGGGGATCGGCACAGTCGCCGGTGTAGGACATCGCGACCTCGGCGACCGCGCTGCCGCTGGCGCGCACGGCGTCGATGGCCGGGCGCATCGAGTCGACGTTGTTGAGCGCGTCGAAGATGCGGTAGATGTCGATGCCCGTCGCGGTGGCCTCTTCGACGAACGCCGTCGTCACCGACTCCGGATAGGGCGTGTAGCCCACGGTGTTGCGGCCGCGCAGCAGCATCTGCAGACAGATGTTGGGCACCGCCTCACGCAGCGCCGCCAGCCGCTCCCACGGGTCCTCCTTGAGGAACCGCAGCGCCACGTCGTAGGTTGCGCCGCCCCAGCATTCGATGGAGAGCAGCTGCGGCGTCATCCGCGCCACGTAGGGCGCGACCATCAGCAGTCCGGTGCTGCGCACGCGGGTGGCCAGCAGCGACTGGTGAGCGTCGCGGAAGGTGGTGTCGGTGACGCCGACCGCCGGCTCGTCGCGCAGCCACGCCGCGAAACCCTCCGGGCCCAACTCCATGAGGCGCTGCTTGCTGCCCGCCGGTGCCGGCGCCTCGAGGTCGAGGGCCGGCAGCTTGTCCTGCGGGTAGACCGCCGACAGCCGTGGGCCGTGCGGCTGGTTGACCGTCACGTCGGCCAGGTAGTTGAGGATCTTGGTGCCGCGATCGGCCGGGGTGCGCGCGGTCAGCAGATAGGGCCGTTCGTCGATGAACGACGTGGTGACCCTGCCCGCGCGGAAGTCGGCGTCGTTGACCACGGCCTGCAAGAACGGGATGTTGGTCGAGACGCCGCGAATCCTGAACTCCGCCAAGGCGCGTCGCGCGCGGGCGACCGCGGTGGAGAAGTCCCGGCCGCGGCAGGTCAGCTTGACCAGCATCGAGTCGAAGTGCGCGCTGATCTCGGCGCCCAGCACGGTGCCGCCGTCGAGGCGGATCCCCGCCCCGCCCGGCGACCGGTAGCCGGTGATGCGGCCGGTGTCGGGCCGGAAGCCGTTGGCGGGATCCTCGGTGGTGATCCGGCATTGCAGGGCGAATCCGCGCGTCCTCAGTTCATCCTGACTCAGCCCAAGATCGGCCAGTGATTCCCCGTCGGCGATGCGCAACTGGGAGGCGACCAGGTCGACATCGGTGATCTCCTCGGTCACCGTGTGTTCCACCTGGATCCGCGGATTCATCTCGATGAAGACGTGGTTGCCGCGTTCGTCGAGCAGGAACTCCACAGTGCCCGCGTAGGCGTATCCGATCTCGCGGGCGAACGCCACCGCGTCGGCGCAGACCTTCTCCCGCAGCTCCGCGGGCAAATTCGGGGCGGGGGCGAGCTCGATCACCTTCTGGTGGCGGCGCTGCACGCTGCAGTCTCGCTCGAACAGGTGCATCACTTCGCCCTGGCGGTCGGCCAGGATCTGCACCTCGATGTGGCGCGGATTGAGCACCGCCTGCTCCAGGTACACCGATGCGTCCCCGAACGCCGACTCCGCCTCCCGGCTGGCCGCCTCGATCGCCTCCTGCAATCCGTCGGGATCGCTGACCCGCCGCATCCCGCGGCCGCCGCCGCCGGAGACGGCCTTGACGAACAGTGGGAACTCCATCGACTCCGCGGCGGTCAGCAGTTCCTCGACCGACTCCGAGGGCGCCGACGACGCAAGCACCGGCAGACCGGCCGCCCGGGCCGCCTCGATGGCCCGTGACTTGTTGCCGGTCAGTTCGAGGATGTCGGCGCCGGGCCCGACGAAGGTGATGCCCGCCTCGGCGCACGCCGCGGCCAGTTCGGGGTTCTCCGAGAGGAAGCCGTAACCGGGATACACCGCGTCGGCGCCGGCGTGCCGGGCCACCCGGATGATCTCGTCGACCGACAGGTAGGCACGCACCGGATGGCCGACCTCGCCGATCTGATACGACTCGTCGGCCTTCAGCCGGTGCAGCGAATTGCGGTCCTCGTACGGGTACACCGCCACCGTCGCGATGCCCATCTCATAGGCCGCGCGAAAAGCCCGGATCGCAATTTCCCCACGGTTGGCGACCAGCACCTTCGAGATCACGCGCTACTTTAACGCGCCGCCGGCGGCGAAGGGCCGGGGTGGTCAGAGAAGGGTGGACCAGTAGTCCCAGAACCGCTCGAGGATGAGCAGGACCAACCCGGTGAACCAGAGCGCGACCAGCGACCACCGCCACTGGTGCAGGACGCGCGCGACCACGTTTCCCTGTGCGGGCTGCAGGGCGATCGACGCCACCACGACCAGCAGCGGGATCGTCATCGCCCACACCACCATGCAGTAAGGGCACAGCGCGCCGATGCGGTACAGGCTCTGGAAGATCAGCCAGTGCACGAACACCGTGCCCAGCAGCGTCCCGGCCGCCAGGCCCATCCAGTACCAGCGCGGCAGCGACACCTTCGCCACGGCGAGCACCCCGGTCACCAGCACCACGGTGAACGCGATGATGCCCATCAAGGAGTTGGGGAAGCCGAACGCCGACGCCTGCGGCGTGGTCATCACCGAACCGCACGACAGCACCGGGTTCAGGCTGCACGACGGCACGTAGCTGGGGTCGATGAGGAGCTCGATCTTCTCGACCGTCAGGGTGACCGCCGCCGCGAGGCCGACGACACCGGCGATCAGCACCCACACCGCGCTCGGCGACCGGACGCGACTCCCGGGCCGCGTGTCCGCGGCCGGTTCGGTCGGTTCGACGGCGTTCGGCGCGGCGACGGTCATGACGCCGGTGGGGGAACGGGTCCGGGGGCGGGGCCGTCCAGGGCCGGGATGTCGCCGACGATCTCCTTGACCTTGTTGACCAGGTCGTCCGGCGTGGTCTGGTTGGTCAGCTTGAAGTCCTCGCCGTTGATGCGGATGGTCGGCGTGCCGTTGACGTCCGTCGCATCCGCCATGCCCTTGACCATCTCGACATAGCGACCCTTGGTGATGCAGTCGGTCACGCCACCGGTGACACCGGCCTGCCGGGCGTACTCGATCAACTTCTGGTCATCGGGGTAGACGCCGCTGTTCTCCTGGGGCTGGATTCCCGGGGTGAACAGGGCCGCATGGAAACGCTGGAACGCGTCCTTGTTCTCGTCGGCCACGCAGTAGGCGGCGCTGCCTGCACGCGACGAGTAGCCGTCACCGGCGCGGTCGAGGATCGCCACGGTGTAGTAGTCGGCGGCCACCGCACCGCTGTCGATGAGCTTGCCCACCGTCGGCCCGAACTCCTGCTCGAATGCGCCACAGGCCGGGCACATGAAGTCCTCGTAGAGCGACAGCACGACCTTGGGCTCGGTGGTGCCCTCCTTGACGATCAGGCTGTCCGACGCCAAGCGGACGGGCTGCGCCTCGCCGGAGCCGGGACGGTCCTCGGCGGACGACACGATGTAGAGCACGAGCGCGACGGCGAACACCACGACGATGGCGGTCAGGCCGATCTGGATGAACAGGTTGCGCTTGCGATCGGCCGCCTTCAGGTCGTAGCGGGGCGTCTTCTTGGGTTTGGTGGCCACGGGGCCAGCGTACCGGCGGGTGGTCGGCGGGCCCCAGCGTGCACCGCGCGCTAGGGGTGGTGCAGATGCGCCCGCAGTGCGGAGATCATGTCCGCGACGGCCCGCTCGCTGCCCCCGCCGAGCGGGAAGAAGTTGACGAACCCGTGCACCAGGGTGTTCTCCTCGCGCAGCTCGACCGCGTTGCCCGCGGCGCGCAGCGCCTCGGCGTAGCGGGTGCCCTCGTCGCGCAGCGGGTCGAACCCGCCGGTCAGCACCAGCGCCGGGGGCAGCTCCCGCAGGTCGTCGGCCAGCAGGGGTGACACCACCGGATCGTCGGCCGCGACCGAAGAGCCGTCGACGTAGTTCGCGCGGAACCAGTCCATGTCGCGGGCGGTGAGGAAGTAGCCGTCGGCGAACAGCGTCTTGGACCTGGTCTCGCTGCTCAGATCGGTCACCGGATAGATGAGCAGCTGCAGCGCGGGCGCGCGGACGCCGTCGCGGCGTGCGTGCTGGCAGACCACTGCGGCGAGATTGCCCCCGGCGCTGTCGCCGCCGACCGCGACGCGCTGCGGGTCGGCGCCCAGCTCGGCGGCGCGGTCGGCGGCCCAGCGGTAGGCCGCGTCGGCGTCGTCAGCGGCGGCGGGCGCCTTGTGCTCGGGCGCGAGCCGGTAGTCGACCGACAGCACGTGCATGCGGCCGTCGCGGCTGATGCGGCGGCAGAGGTCGTCGTGGGTGTCGAGGTCGCCGATGGTGAATCCGCCACCGTGGTAGAAGACCAGCAGCGGCGCCGGACCTGACACAGCGTGCACCGGCCGGTAGTGGCGGGCGGGGATCGCCCCCGCGGGGCCGGGGATGTCGATGTCGCTGATGTCGGCCGCGATGCCGCACGGGAACATCGCCGCCACCGTCCGCAGCTGGGTGCGGGCGATGGCCACGTCCTCGCTGGCGACCAGCCCGCCGATCCCGGCGACCCGCTCTCCGGTCAGCATCAGCTGCAGGGTGGTGTCCAGCGTGTTGCCGTCCACCGTGACCGATCGGCCGCCGAGCAGCACCCGCTTGGCGACGTCGGGCAGCCGAGGGATGACGCGGAACGATGCAGCCGTGACGGCGTTGACCACGGCGTCACGCACCGTGCTGCGTCCCCGCGGCGCCGGCCCCGGCTCGGACTGCTCGGGCCCGACCCGCGGCGCGTGCAGTGCATCACTTGTTGTCATGGGGTTTCCTCACTCACTGTCCGCGTCGTGTACCCGCTGTGCCGGACACCCACCCCTGACCGGGTGTTGATTAGGCCGCGTTCCGAACTCGTAATATCGTCATCCGCAAGTCGGTGAACCGATCTCCGGACCTTCAAACCACAGGGTAGGTGACATGACAACGGCGCCAGCGGTTCCCACCGTCACGCTCAACGACGGGCACTCGATCCCGGTCCTCGGACTGGGTGTCGGGGAGCTCTCCGATGCCGAGACCGAGCGCGCGGTGTCGGCCGCGCTGGAGGCCGGGTACCGGATGATCGACACGGCGGCGGCCTACGGCAACGAGGCGGCGGTGGGTCGTGCGGTGACGACGTCGGGCATCCCGCGCGAGGAGGTGTACGTCACCACCAAGCTGGCCACCACCGACCTGGGCTTCAAGTCGTCGCAGGACGCGGGCCGCGCGAGCCTGGAGCGCCTCGGGCTGGACTACGTCGACCTCTACCTGATCCACTGGCCCGGCAGCGACCACGGCAAGTACGTTGACAGCTGGGGCGGGCTGATGAAGCTCAAAGAGGACGGTGTGACTCGGTCGATCGGTGTGTCCAACTTCCACGCCGAACACCTGTCCAACGTCATCGACCTGTCGTTCTTCACGCCCGCGATCAACCAGATCGAGCTGCATCCGCTGCTCAATCAGGCCGACCTTCGCGCCGTCAACGCCGGCTACGAGATCGTCACCGAGGCCTACGGCCCGCTCGGCGTGGGCAGGCTGTTGGAGAACCCGGCGGTCACCGCGGTGGCGCAGGCGCACGGGAAGTCGGCCGCACAGGTGCTGATCCGGTGGAGCATTCAGCTGGGCAACATCGTCATCCCGCGGTCCTCGAACCCCGAGCGCATCGCCGCGAATCTCGACGTCTTCGACTTCGAGCTCACCGACGAGGAGATGGCGACGCTCGACGGGCTCGACGAGGGCACCCGCTTCCGTCCCGACCCGGACACCTACGCCGGCACCTAGCGCAGCCGGGAACGGCGGTGCCGGTGGTCACCGGCACCGCCGCGGCGCGCTACTGCTCGGCCTTCTGGCGGGCCTCCTGCACCTTGGCCTCGGCACGGGCCTTGTCGGCCTCGGCCTCCTTGGCGGCCACGTCACGCTGAGCCTCGGCCTTGTCCTGCTGCGCCTTGCCCTCACGGACGAGGTCGTCACGACCGGTCACGGTGCCGATCGCCTCCTTGGCCTTGCCCTTGATTCCCTCGACGACGCCCTCGGCGCCCTTCTTCGCATCCGACATGGCATGGTTCCTTTCTCTCGGTGACTTACCTCAGTTGAGACGTACGCGGACCCGAGCATCGAACGTCGAATAACTGTGTCGCGCAGCACATATCACTGCAATGTCGCGCGGCGTCGGGCGGTCTCGACACGGATCAGCGTGCGCACCGCCACGGTGTCGCCGATCATCCGCCCGACGGTGCGCACCACCTGGTCGGCGGCGCCGGCTCCGGCCGCGAGACCGCGCCGGGCCGCCACGGTCGCGGTGAGCGTGATGGTGGGTACGCCGCTCTCGACTACCGCGCGCGCCTTCGCCCCCTCTACGCCGGGCATGTCACCGAGCACCGTCGCTGCGACCTCGGCCACCGACGCGACCTCGGCGGACAGCGCCGCGTCACCACCCCCTGCAAGCGCGATCCGGCGGGCCCTGGCGGGGCCGCGGTGGGCAGCGAGCCATCGCAGCCCGAGCGCAACGAGTACCGCGCCGGCGGCGGCGCATCCCCAATTCCACAGATCGCTCTGCGCTGCAATCGAAATAGATGATGTAGGCAGCTCGCCCGAGAAGTCTTGCGCCCGCGTCCACCGCACCGTCAGCACCGCGGCGGCCACGAGCGCGGCGCCCATGGCGCCCAGGACGATGCGGTCCACAAGATCGCTTCTCGTCATCGACTCTTCTCCTCGGTCTTCACCTTGATGCGCGGCTGCGCGGCCAGCGCAGAGAGTTCGGCGGACACCGTCTCGAGAACCTGCTCGCGGATCTGGTCGCAGGACCCGGCGACGGCGCATCGCACGGACACCGATCGCCGGCCGACCGAGCTCCTCGCGTCGATGACACCGGGAACCGACTCGGCCGCGGTCGACACCATCCGAACCAGGTCGGCATAGTCGACGAATACGGCGGTGCCGGCGGCGACCCGCAGGCCGCGCCGCCGGCGTGGCTTCACCGCGACCACGAGGCAGGCCACTCCCACGAGGGCGGCCAATACCGCTGCGGCAGTGACGAACCGGACCGGCTTCGGTTCGCCCAGCCAGGCGGCGGCTGCGGGCAGCCAGGGCGATCCGCCGAATTGGCCGAAGCCGACCGCCGCCTCGCGCAGCGCGAGCCCACCGGCTCCGGTCACGGCGAGGGCGATGACCACACCGGCGTAGCGCGCACCGGCGGCGCGCAGCGGTTCGGACGCGGGCCGGACGTCCGGCCCGGTGCCTGCGGAGGGATCGGTGGTTTCGGTGTCGGTGGCGCTCATCGCAGCCTCTCCTGGTCCTCGGACAGCCGCCCGGGTGCGATGACGGACGCGACGTGGACGTCGACACCGTCGACGACGAATCCGCTCAACGTGCCGAGGGCGTCTGCGACCCGGCGCGCCACCGCGTCGGCAGTGTGCGTCAGTGGACATCCCCATCCGGCAGCCACCTCGACGGTGGCGTGCACGTGCTCCCCCGACACCGCGACGTCGGCGCGAGGCAGCTCTGAGCCGCCGAGCATTCGAGGGCCGCGGCGCAGCCGGTGCACGCCGTCGACCCCGAGCGCGGCCGCGACGGCCACACGCTGGATTGCGCGTTCGCGCACCACCAGCCGACCCCGGGACCCGGGGTCGTCAACCACCGGCTCAGCCACGGCCCCGGCCCCGCAGCAGGGCCATGGCGTCGAACTCGCCGTCGCGGTGCCCGCCGATGAGGTATCCGGCGGCGCCGAGGACGAGCGCGAGCAGGAATCCGGTGAATCCGCCTGCTGCGGCGGCCACACCGAGCAGCAGTCCGGCCAGCAGGCCGGCGGTTGCGGTGGTCATGAGGTGGTCCCTTCGTGGTTTTGGATGAACTCGTGGTCGTGGATGACGAGGCGTCCGCGGCGCAATGTCAGTCGCAGACGGCGGCTCAATTTGCTGAGCCGGCTACGCCTGGTGGTCGAGAAGACCATGGGTGGTGCGGCGCGCTCCGCGGCCGCGAGCGCCGCGATGAGGGCGGCTTCGCTTCCACCCGTGTCGGGGTGGTGATGGCGGATGGCGGCCCGCCGGGCGCGGCGGGCCGCCAGTGCGTCGAGGCGGCTATCCGACATCGGCCGCGGCGGTGGGCCGGTCCAGCGTCGTGATGTCCTCGACCGTCACGTCGACCGGCACACCCGGGACGGCGGCGGCGACCGCCTCGCGCACCAGGGTGGCGGTTCGACGAACCGGCGCGTCGGCCCAGACGACGATGTGCACCTCGAGGCCCATGTCGGTGAACCGGATTCCGCTGACGCGCCGCCCGGGCAGGTAGGTGGCGACTTCGCCGAACATGCCCGCGTGCAGTCCTGCGACGCCCGGGACGGCGCGGGTGAGCGCAGCCACGGTATCGGCGGGATCCTCGACGCCGGGTGGCACTATTCCACCCTGGCCAGGCGGTTCACTGCCACGTCATCGGACTGCTCGTCGGCGATGAAGACGTCGTGCACGGTGATGTCGACCTCGACGACCTCGAGTCCCGTCATCCGCTCGAGCGCGGCGATCACGTTGCGACGGATGCCGGTCGCCAGGTCGGCGATGGACACGCCGTACTCCGCGACGATGTCGATCTCGACCGCAGCCTGCTTCTCGCCGACCTCCACCGAGACACCCTGGGAGTGGTTCACCGAGGCGCCGGGGATGCGCTCACGCAGCGCGCCGACGGCGCGACTGGTGCTGCCGCCCAGCTCGTGCACGCCGTGCACCTCGCGCGCCGCGATGCCCGCGATCTTGGAGACCACGGTGTCGGCGATCGACGTCCTGCCGTGCGCGGTGGCCAGCGGCCCGCCTGTCGGCTCGGTCGGCACCACTGACCTCGTCTTGCTTTCGGGGCTCTGCATAGTGCTCACTTCTGAACTCCTCTCTGCTGTGTTCACAACTGTTGGTCGGGCGTTGCCGCGCGTACCGAACTCCGCAGCGGCTGTGGTGCTCGCCACAACGCCGGAGGGGATTCGGCTCCGAATGAATCGATGACGCCGCGACGAGCGGTGCCGGAGGAAAGCGACAGCAGTGGTGGATACGCCTGTGGCCCCGGCGCCCGTGCACGACGATCGCGTTCTCGCGGCCGCTGCGTCGGCCGGTGACCGGGACGCGTTCGAGCAACTCGTCCGCAGGCACGGCCCGGCGCTGCACCGCTACGCCCGCCGGATGATCAGGGATGAGCACGCCGTCGCCGATGTCGTGCAGGAGACGTTCGTGGCCGCATGGCGGCGCATCGGCGGTTTCCGGGGCGACTCGGGAGTGCGCACGTGGTTGTTCGCGATATGCCAGCGCAAGGTCGTCGACTCGCACCGCGTCAAGCGGGCGGTGCCGATCGACGACCGGCTGATCGACCCGGCGGACACCTCCACGTCGGCTGACCCGTTCGCCGCGGTGTCGAACGCCGCATTCGTCGCCGCGCTGGAAGCGGCGCTGGTGGAACTGCCTCCGCGGCAACGGGCGGTGTGGATGCTGCGAGAAGTGGAGGAATTGACGTTCCCGGAGATCGGCACGATTCTGGAGTTGAGTCCGGACGGCGCGCGCGGACACCACCACCGTGCCCGCGCCACACTTCAGCAGAGGTTGCAGCGATGGCGATAGCAGACCACGACGGGGTCGGCTCCCTCGCGCGCGCCGGAACCGTGTTGCGTGCGGTGCCCGAGCCGGGCTGGTCGGCGATCGAAGAGCGGGTGATCGCCGCGGTGCGTTCCACCACGCGGGGCGGCTGGCCGATCGCCGTGGTCGATCCCGCGCCTGGGTCGGCACCCGGCGTCATCGCGATCAGCGATCTGGTGTTGCGCGCCGCGCTGGCTCGGGCCCTGCGCGGCGACGGCGGCTACGTCCTGTCACGGCTCGAGGTCGACGTCGACGACGCGCGAGCACTGAGCGGGGTCCGGGTGGAGCTGGCCGGTCGCTACGGCGCCGACCTGCGCGCCGCCGTGAAGCGTGCGCTGGAGGTGTGTACCGAGGTGGTGCTCGACCTCGTCGGCGCGGTCGACGGGGTGGCGATCGACGTCGTCGTCACCGATGTCGTTGACTGATTACCGGACTCGTCGCACCCGGCGCTAAGCGGGTCCCAGCAGGATGCGACTGATCTGTGTCGTGGTCTGCACACCGTCGTCATAGCCGCCCTGACCGTCGAGCGAATTCATGATCGCCAGGGTGTAGCGCTGCTGCGGCCCGGCGAATCCGACGGTGTTGACCACCCATCCGCCCTCCTCCTGCGACCATCCGTTCTTGTTGCCCGGCGTCATCGCGCTGCCCGCCCCCCACACTCCCCACTGCTGTTCGCGGTCGACCCGCTGCATCTCTGCGACGACCGCGGCGGCGTCGCCCGGTGGGAGACCGGTCAACACGAAGTTCATCAGGCCGTCGAGGTCGTCGGCGGTGGCCTTCTGGAATCCCCAGTACGGGAACACGTCACCGAATCCTGGCTGCGGGCGCACATTCGGCATCCCGTAGCGCGGGAAGTTCGCGTTGAAGGCATTGTCGGTCCCCCCGTACCGGGACCACAGCGCGTCGGCTGCCTCGTTGTCCGAACTGCGCAGCATCGCGACCATGAGCCGCCGATCGCTCTCGCCGAGCCGAAGCGAGCCTGCCCGCTCGCGGGTGAGCAGGTCGGCGACCATCGCGAGTTTGATGGTCGACGCCGTCCACACGAGGGTGCCGGCCTCGGCGTTGCGGTACCTGACGCCGGTCGTGCGGTCGCGCACCACGAAGCCCACGGTTCCCGGCCGTGTCGCCGCATACTTCTCCGCTGCTGCGATCCGGGTGCGCAGGTCACACCCCGAATCGTTCGGTTCGCACGCCGCGCCGGCGACCGGGGCGGCGCCACCGGCCCCGACGAGCAGGGCGACGGCGACGGCGAACAGCCTGACAACTCGCACAGGCACTGCCTCCCTCCGACGGGGAGGCCGCCGACCGCTACCGCCGCGGTGATCGAACATCACGGCGGCGCGTGTCTTCGCCCGACGCCGTGCCGAAACGCCCGGCTCCCGGGATGAAGCGTCCCACCCGGCGGCCGTAATCGCGGTAACGCGCGCCGTGCGTGCGCAGCAGGTGAGGCTCCTCGACGACACGCACCTGGAGCTCGATGGACACGACCAGCAGTGCGAATCCGAGCAGAGCGAGCACGTTCGGGGTCATCAGCGCCACCCCGAGGCCGAAGACCAGCATTGCGGTGAAGATGGGGTTGCGCACCCACCCGAACACCCCGCTGTCGACCAGTTGCGTCACCTCGCCGGCGTCGACGCCGATGCGCCACGAATCGCCCATCGACTCCTGCGCCCACAGCGTCGCGGCAATCCCCAGGACCGCGAGAATCGCTCCCGCGACGCCGGTCGCCGGCTGGTTGAGCGCCCCGATGGGCGTCACCACCCCTGCCAGTTGCAGGATCGGCGCCACGGCGCCGACCACGACGGCGACCACGAACCCGGCGCCGGCGAGCCACTCCGCCGACCCCGGCCGGCCGTGGAAGCCCCGCATTCCCGTCGATCCGGTGCGGCGCCACTGCCGGTAGCTGCGCCACCCGAAGCCGGTGACGATGAACACCGCGTAGAGCGCCAGCGCTGCGCCTGCCATGTGAGCGGTCCCTTCTGGTCGATCACTCGACCATATATATACACATGCGCATATGTCTATAGATGATACTGGGGCTTCCGCGGTGTCGCTCTTGTGGCGCCGCCTCAGCCCGTCGGGCAGGTGGCCGCGGCGTCGCGCAGTGTGACCGCCGACCGGGTGTCCACCGGTAGCCCGTAGCCGCGCAGCACCGCCGCGAACTGCACGGCGTACTGACACCAGAACGCGCGGTTCGGCGGCATCCACTCACCCGGAGTGTCGTCGCCCTTGTCCTGGTTCGCCGCGCCGGACACGGCGATCAGGTTCGCGGGGTCGTTGGCGAACCGGGCGCGCAGCTGATCGGTCCAGTGCCGGGCGCCCAGATCCCAGGCCAGCGCCAGTGGGACGAGGTGGTCGATCTGCACCGACGCCCCGATCTGGTTGCCGCGCACGAAGGCCACCGTGGCGTTGGTGTACGGGTCGTGCAGCGTGCCGGTCGCCACCGCGATCGGACAGCGGCTGATCGCCACGTAGGTCTTGTCCACCAGGTCACGCTCGAGGATGTCGTTGCGGGTGTCGCAACCGTTGCGGCCGCCGGGCGCGTCGGTGTCGTCGGTCCACGACTCACCGAAGGCGGCCCGCCGGTAGTCGTTCGCCCGGACCCGGCCGGGCACCTCGGGCACGCCGGCGAGGATGTCGGTTCCCGGTGTGACGGTGGGGATCTCGGCCTGGGCGACGAACCGCCCGTGCGGCTGCCCGGTGTTGACCTGCACGGCCACCAGCACCGCCAGCACCGCGGCGACCGCCACCCACCACGTCCGCCTGTTCATGACTTGTCCAGGTAGTCCACGTCGGTGTCGGTGAACTGGGCGGCGAGCAACGCCATTCCCGGATCCGCAGGCGCGTGCGCGTAGTGCGACTCACACAGCGCCCGGGCAGCCTGGATGATCTCCAGATGGTCGACCAGCGAGAGGAAGTGCAGCCTGAGCCTGCGGCCGGACTGGTTGAGACCCAACACGTCTCCCTCGCGACGCTGTTCGAGGTCGAGGTCGGCGAGCTCGAAGCCGTCCAGCGTGCTGGCCACTGCCTTGAGCCGCGCCCCCGCCTTGGAACCCTCCGGGAGCCGGGTGGCCAGCAGGCACAGGCTGGGATGGCTGCCCCGGCCGATGCGGCCGCGCAGCTGATGGAGCTGGCTGATGCCGAACCGGTCGGCGTCGATCACCACCATCACCGTCGCGTTCGGGACGTCGACGCCCACCTCGATGACGGTGGTACACACCAGGACGTCGATCTCGCCGGCCCGGAAGGCGGACATCACCGCGTCCTTGTCGTCGGCGGGCAGCCTGCCGTGCATCAGTGCCAGCCGCAGCCCGGACAGCGCACCACCCTTCAGCCGCTCGAAGAGCTCCACCACGGTGGTCGGCGGCGGTCCGCCGTCCGCCGCCGGTGCGTCGTCGGATTCGTCGATGCGCGACGCCACCACGTACGCCTGCCGCCCGGCGCGCACCTCTTCGGCCAGCCGTGCCCACGCCCGTTCGAGCCACGCCGGTTTGGCGGAGACGAAAATCGTGTTGGTCGTGATCGGTTGCCGTCCGCGCGGCAGCTCCCGCAGCGTCGAGGTCTCCAGGTCGCCGAACACTGTCAGCGCCACGGTGCGCGGGATGGGGGTGGCCGTCATCACCAACAGGTGTGGCGTGAGTCCGGCACGGGCCTTGGCGCGCAACCGGTCCCGCTGTTCGACGCCGAAGCGGTGCTGCTCGTCGACCACCACCATGCCCAGATTGTGGAACTCCACGGCGTCCTGCAGCAGCGCATGGGTGCCGATCACGATGCCCGCCGCACCGGAGGAGACCGCGGCGCGTACCTGACGCTTCTGCTGCGGGGACATCGACCCGGTCAGCAGCGTCACCCGGGTCGCCCGGTCGGCGCCTTCCAGCTCCCCCGCCATCGCCAGCGGACCCAGCACGTCGCGGACCGATCGCTCATGTTGTGCCGCAAGCACTTCCGTGGGTGCCAGCAGCGCACACTGGTAACCGGCGTCCACCATCTGCAGCATCGCGAGCACCGAGACGATCGTTTTGCCGGAGCCGACCTCGCCCTGCAGCATCCGGTTCATCGGCCGGGTGGCCGCGAGTTCGGACGACAGCTCGACGAGCACCTCGCGCTGACCGTTCGTCAGCTCGAACGGCAGCCGCTCACGAAGTCCGGCGACCAGACCGTCGTCCCGCAGCGGCGCCGCTGGGCCGGACTCGCCCAGCTCACCGTGGCGCCGGCTCACCAGACCCCACTGCAGCCCGACCGCCTCGTCGACGGTCAGCCGTTCCCGGGCCCGGTCGCGCTCCGCTTCGCTCTCGGCCAGGTGGATCGCCCGCAGCGCGGCATCTTCGGAGATCAAACCGCGTTCATGAAGGACGTTGTCGGACAACGGGTCAGGGACGGGATCGAGCACGTCGAGCGTCTGCCGCACGCACGCGTAGATGTCCCAGCTCTGGACCTTGGCAGTCGCCGGGTAGATCGGGAAGAAGTCCCGCTCGAACGCCGCCAGCAGGTCGTCACCGGTCTCGCCGGAGGTGGCCGCGATGGTTTTGAGCGACTTGGTGCCGATCTTCTTCCCGAGTGGCGACTCGAGCACCAGGAAGTCCGGGTGACTCAACTGCAGCGTGTTGCGGAACCACTTCACCTCACCGGACAGCATCAGCCTGGTGCCGACCGGGAGCTTGTCGATCATCCATTCCGCGTTGAAGAACGTCGCCGTGACCTTCGGCGTGCGGTTGCCGATGGTGAGACGCAGGTATTTGCGCCTGCGCTTGCCCGGCTGCGCCTTCATCAGACCCGGATCGGCCTCGGTGACCTCGTCGACGAAGGTGACGTGCTCGCCTTCCTCGAGATCGAGTGCCTCGCCCTCACCGCGCACGGTCATGCCGTCGCTGTACTTGCGGGGGTAGTGCCGCAGCAGGTCGTTCACCGTGCGGATGCCGAGGTGTTCCTCGAGCTTCTTGGCCGATTTGGCGCCGATCACGTTCTCGAGGCGGTCGGAGAGGGTCGCCATGGCTACTCGACGCCGATCAGCAGCGCGTCACCGCCGTGGCCGGTGTGATAGGTGACGAGTTCGGTGCCGAGGTGCTCGCGGTGCACGTGCTCGCGCAGCGCCGCGCCCACCGACGCGTCCACGCCCTCGCCGGTGAGCACCGTGACCAGTTCGCCGCCCGCCACCAGCAGCAGGTCGATCAGCCCGGCGGCGGCGGCGGTCAGGTCGGGACCCACGATCAGCACCTCATCGCCGGCGATGCCAAGGCCGTCGCCGGGTCGGCAGGTGCCGGCCCACGTCAAGGCCTCCTCGGTGGCCGTGCGCACCGTGCCGTGCCGGGCGCTCGCCGCGGCCCGCGCCATCGTGTACCCGTCGTCGACGGCTTGGCGTGCCGGATCGTGCACCGCGAGTGCGGCCAGCCCCTGCACCATCGATCCGGCGGGCACCGGCACCACGTCGATGCCCCAGCCGATGGCGGCGGTGCATCCGGCGACGAGTTCCTCGGCGGCGACATAGCCGTTGGGCAGCACCATGATCTGCGCGGCGGCGGCGTCGACGAGGGCCCGCAGCAACTGGCTGGCGCTGACCGGACCGTCGGCGGCCGGCCGGAGCACCTGCGCGCCTTCGCCACTGAACAACTCCTCGGCACCGGCGCCGTCGACCACGGCTAGCACCGCCCGGTCACGGCTCCACCCGGCCGCGGGCCGCGCGGCTGCCGCGCCGGTCAGTGCGGTGATCTGGATGCGGCTCGGCGTGCCCACCGCGAGACCGGCCTCCACGGCGGCCCCGGCGTCGTCGGCATGCACGTGCACCGAGTATTGGCCGGCTCCCGACGCCGCGATCGCCACCGACTCGCCGATGCGGTCAAGGTGGCCGCGCAACCGTTCGACGTCGTCGGCGCCGCACTCATCCAGTAGGTACATCACCTCGAACTGCGGCGGCGCCGCGGTGGCGTTCCGGCCGCCGCCCGGGTGGGCGCCGGAGGACGGCGGAGAAGACGGGGACGGCACGTACTCGGCGCGCCGGGTGGTCGCGCCGGTGAGCGTCGCGGTCATCGCGTCCAGCAGGACGAGCAGACCGCGGCCCCCGGCGTCGACGACGCCTGCGGAGGCCAGTGCGGCGAGTTGCTGTGGGGTGCGGTCCAGCGCGTCGGCCGCGGCGCCGGCCGCCACCTCGGCCACCCCACCCGCATCGGCCCCGTCGGCGGCGGCGCCGGTGGCAGCATCGGCAGCGGCCTGCAGCACGGTGACGATCGTGCCCGGCACCGACTCCCCCATCGACGCCGCCGCGAACGCGGCCGCCTGCCGCAGCGCAGCCGCGTACAGCTCGCCGTCCACCTCGGAGAGCTCGCCGCCGCGCTCGGCGGCGGCCTCGCCGGTGACCACGGCCAACCCGCGCACGATCTGGGACAGGATCACACCGGAGTTGCCGCGGGCGCCGTGCAGGGCACCCGACGCCAGCGCCGCGCTGACCTCGGCGACGTCGCCGGAACCCTGCGCCTCGACCCGCTCCCAGGCGGCCCGCATGGTGAACAGCATGTTCGTGCCGGTGTCGGCGTCGGCGACGGGGAACACGTTGATGCGGTTGATCTCGTCGGTGTGGGTGATCAGGTCGCCCACCGACGCATGGGCCCACCGGCGCAGCGCGCAGGCGTCCAGCCGCCGACCCGCCATCCCACCTCCAGACCCGAGTAGTCCGCCGTCGCGTCAGCCTAACGAGTGACGACGACACCGCCGACCACAACAGCCGGGCTGGTCACGCCCTGTGGAAGGCCGATCCACAGGTCCGCGGGCGCCGTTTTGGGGAATGCCGCGGCGGCCGGTATCCTGATCAGGTTGTCGGGTCACCCGCTTGCGGTCGTTGGCCCCGAGATCCGAGCACGTTCTGATCCGAGGAGTACTGACTATGGCTGCCGTGTGCGATGTCTGCGGGAAGGCCCCCGGCTTCGGCAAGTCGGTGTCGCATTCGCACCGGCGTACCAGCCGCCGCTGGAATCCCAACATCCAGTCGGTGCGCGCCGCGTCCCGCCCGGGCGGGAACAAGCAGCGCATCAACGTCTGCACCTCCTGCATCAAGGCCGGCAAGGTCACGCGCGGCTGACGCAGCCGGACACCGTCCCCCCTGGTGCCCTGTAGCTAGGGCAACCGCCAGTCGACGGGCTCGGCGCCCATCTGCGCCAGCATCTCGTTCGCGCGGCTGAACGGCCGCGATCCGAAGAAGCCGCGCGACGCCGACAGCGGCGAGGGATGGGGCGACTCGATCGCCACACAATCGCCGCCGGCCAGCATCGGCTTGAGCGTGGCGGCGTCGCGTCCCCACAACACGGCGACCAGCGGCCGCTTCCGGTCCGTCAGCGCCGCGATGGCCCGCTCGGTGACCGCCTCCCAGCCCTTGCCGCGATGTGACGCCGGCGTGCCGGGGCGCACGGTGAGGACCCTGTTGAGCAGCAGCACCCCGCGCTGCGCCCACGGCGTCAGGTCACCGGTGCTGGGCTGCGGCAGGCCGAGGTCGGCGGTGTACTCGGTGAAGATGTTGGCCAGGCTGCGCGGGATCGGCCGCACGTCGGCGCCGACGGAGAAACTCAGCCCGACGGCGTGCCCGGGCGTCGGATAGGGGTCCTGCCCCACGATCAGCACCCGCACCTCGTCGAAGGGATACGTGAAGGCGCGCAGCACATTCGGGCCCGCCGGCAGATATCGGTGCCCTGCGGCCAGCTCCTCGCGCAGGAACTCCCCCATCTGCGTCACCTGGTCTGAGACGGGCGCCAGCGCCTGGGCCCAGCCGGGCTCGACGAGGTCTTCGAGTGGACGTGCGGTCACGAGTGGCCAACCTAGCGTGCGCGGTCGCTCAGAACGACTGCCATCCCCGGTTGCCGCGCCAGTGCCGGCCGTCCACCAGTACCTCGGGCGGGCCGTCGAGCACCCGTCCGATCACCCGCCAGCCCTCGGGAGGCGGCCCGGCGAACGTTGCGACCAGGGCGTGGTCCTCACCGCCGCCGAGCACCCAGTCCCAGGCGTCGGCGCCGGTCGCCGCCGCAGCGGCGGACACGGCGTCGTGATCGGCCCGCAGCGCGTCGGCGCTGATGTCGACGGACACGCGGGCAGCCGTCGAGAGGTGACCGACGTCGGCGAGCAGACCGTCGGAGACGTCCGTCATCGACGTCGCGCCGGCTGCGGCCGCCCGGCGGCCCTCCCCGTAGGGCGGTTCGGGCACCAGGTGACGCCGCCGCAGCTCGGCCCAGCCGTCGACGGAGTCACCGATCATGTTGTCCCACAGTGCGAACCCCGCCGCAGACCGGCCGAGATCACCGGTCACGGCCAGCACGTCGCCCGCGCGTGCGCCGTCGCGGCGCACCGCGGGAGCACCGGCCAGATCGCCGAGCACCGTCACCGAGATCACCCACTGCGGCGCCCGGACCAGGTCGCCGCCGACGATGCCCGCACCGAGCCGGCCGGCCTCGTCCCACAACCCGTCGGCGAGTTCGACCGCCTGGGCCACAGGTGTGTCGGCGGGCGCTCCGAAGGCCACGACGAAGGCCGTCGCGCGGGCTCCCATCGCCTCGATGTCGGCGGCGTTCTGGGCGATGGCCTTGCGCCCCACGTCGTGTGGTGTCGACCAGTCCAGCCGGAAGTGCCGCCCGGCCACCAGCATGTCGGTCGACACCACCGTCCGCCCGTCGCCGGCCCGCACCACCGCCGCGTCGTCGCCGGGTCCCAGTTCGACCGCCGCCGGTTGGTCACGCCCGCTGACCAGCCGGTCGATCACCGCGAACTCCCCGGCCGTGGCCAGCGTTTCGGCCGGTTCGAAGCTCGCCATGTCGCCTCCTACCGGGTCGTTCGCGAAATGAACACCGGCTCGACCTGCGGTACGTTTGGTCCCTGCGGCGAGGAGTCTATGCAGCGAGACAGAGGAGACGGCAGGTGGTCGAGGCTTACATGCTGATCCAGACCGAGGTGGGCCGCGCCGAGGTCGTCGCCAAGCAACTCGCGGGTCTGCCCGGCGTGCTGTCCTCCGAATACGTCACCGGGCCCTACGACGTCGTGGTGCGGGTGGGCGCCGACAGCATGGCCGACCTGAGCGGCACCGTGGTGCCGTCGGTGCAGCAGACCACCGGCATCACCCGCACGCTGACCTGCCCGATCGCCGACGGAGCACAGCTCTAGGGTTGACCGTGTGAGTGCACCGACCGGGGACGGGCCGCCGCGCGGGCTGATGATCGCGGCGATCGCGGTGGCCGTCGCTGCGGTGGTGGTGCTGCTCGCGGTGGCCGCGATCCGGCAGTCGGAAACTCCGGAGGAGCCGGTGGCGATCTCCGCGGTGCCCGCGCCTGCGGCCGACGGCCCGGACTGCCGCAGTCTGATCGATGCCCTGCCGGACGAGCTGGGCGAATACCGGCGGGCGCCGACGGCCGAACCCACCCCTGCCGGTGCCGCGGCGTGGCGGGCCGGACCGGACGCCGAGCCGGTGGTGCTGCGCTGCGGGCTGGACCGTCCCGCCGAGTTCGTCGCCGGAGCGCCGCTGCAGATGGTCGATGCCGTGTCCTGGTTCCGGGTCGGCGAGGAGCGGGCGGGCGGGGCGCAGCCGGCAGAGGGCGCGCGCAGCACCTGGTATGCCGTCGACCGGCCGGTCTACGTCGCGCTGACCCTGCCCGCCGGTTCGGGGCCGACGCCGATTCAGCTGATGTCGGCGACGATCACCGCGACGCTGCCCGTACGTCCGGCCGATCCGGCGCCGATTCGTTAGCGCAGGCCGGTGCCCCTGCTCAGCGCGGTGTCCACCATCGCCGCCAGCAGCGTCGGGTAGTCCACCCCGCTGGCCGCCCACATCCGCGGGTACATCGAGATGGTGGTGAAGCCGGGCATCGTGTTGATCTCGTTGACCACCGGGCCGTCGTCGGTGAGGAAGAAGTCGACGCGCGCCAGGCCCTGGCAGTCCACGGCGGTGAAGGCGCGGATCGCCAGCTGACGGATCTCGTCGGCGACCTCGTCGTCGACCTTGGCCGGCACGTCCAGCTCGGCGCCGTCCTCGAGGTACTTGGTGGCGAAGTCGTAGAACCCGTCCTCGCGGCCGCGCACCCCGGCGACCCGGATCTCGCCGACCGTGCTGGCCTCGACCCGGCCGTCGGGCAACTCCAGCACACCGCATTCCAGCTCGCGGCCGGGCACTGCGGCCTCGACGATCACCTTCGGGTCGTGGCGGCGAGCCAGGTCGATCGCCGCGGGCAGGTCGTCCCAGGCCGCGACCCGGCTGACGCCGATCGACGAGCCGCCGCGGGCGGGCTTGACGAACACCGGCAGTCCGAGCCGCTCGCGCTCCTCGGGTTCGAGCGTCGCCCGGCGGGGCCTGAGCACGACGTGATCGCCGACCGGCAGGCCCTCGGCGATCAGCAGCTTCTTGGTGAACTCCTTGTCCATTCCCGCCGCGCTGGCCAGCACGCCTGCCCCGACGTAGGGCACCCCGGCGAGTTCCAGCAGGCCCTGGATGGTGCCGTCCTCGCCGTACGGCCCGTGCAGCACGGGGAACACCACATCGACCGAGGCCAGGATCTCGCCCGCGGCGCCCTGGCTCAGCGACACCAGCTGACCGCTGCGCTCCGGTGCGGCAGGCAGCGCCATCTCGATGCCGGACGTGCCGCTCACCTCGGGCAGCCGGCCGTCGGTGATCGCCAATGTCTCCGGGCGGGCGTCGGTGAGCATCCACGACCCCTCTGGGGTGATGCCCACGGCGACGACCTCGAACCGCTCGGGATCGAGGTTGCGCAGGATGCTGCCCGCGGAAACGCAGGAGATGGCGTGCTCGGAACTGCGGCCGCCGTAGACGACGGCGACGCGCGTGCGGCCGGCGGCGCCGGGCTGGTTGCGAGCAGTCACAACCTGCAGAGGCTACCGCCCCGCCCGCTCACCGCACGATCTGATTCTCTGACCAGGGCTTTCACCGCAGCGCGCGGTCGATGTCGGCGATCAGGTCGTCGGTGTCCTCGATACCCAGCGAGATCCGCGCGAACCCGTCGGGGACCGGGTCCCCCCAGCGGGCCCGCCGGTCCACCGAGGAGTGGATGCCGCCGAAACTCGTCGCGCCCACCAGCAGGTCGCTTCGCTGGACGAGGCCGTGGACGGCGTCGGCATCGGCCAGCTCCACCGACACCACCCCGCCGAACCGGCGCATCTGACGGGCCGCGACCTCGTGCGAGGGATCCTCGGGCAGCCCCGGGTAGCGCACCGTCCGCACCGCCGGATGGCTGCGCAGCAGCATCGCCAGCGCCTGGGCGTTCTGGCACTGCCGCTCGAAGCGCAGACCGACGGTGCCCAGGCTGCGCAGCAGAAGCCACGCCTCGAAGGCGCCGAGCACCGGACCCGCGAGCAGCCGGTCGCGTTCGATCGCGGCCAACAGCTCCGGGTGGCTGCCCGCGACGTATCCGGCCAGCAGGTCGTGATGGCCGGACAGTGCCTTGGTGGCGCTGGCGACCACCAGGTCGGCGCCCAGCGAGAGCGGTTGCTGCCCGAGCGGCGTGGCGGTGGTGTTGTCGACGACGAGGGTGGACCCGCGGCGGCGGCACAGCGTCGCCAGCCGGTGCAGATCGACGACGTCGAGTGTCGGATTCGCCGGCGTCTCGGCCAGTACGACGTCGGCGCCCGCGGCCGCATCGCACATCTGCGCGCAGGTCGCCTCGATCACCGAGACTCCGCGTGGCGCAAGGTGTTCGGTGGCATACCTGCGGACCTGGTAGTAGCCGTCGGCGGGCACCACCAGCGAGCTGCCCGGCGTCGCGAGCACCCGGAGCGCGGTGGTGATCGCGGCCATCCCCGATCCGAATGTCAGCGCGTGGGTGGCGCCCTCGAGCGTGGCCAGCGCCGATTCCACGAGACGCCACGTCGGATTCGACCGGCGGCCGTAGCTGTCCAGCGTGTCGTCCTCGTCCGCCGGAATGTGGTAGGCCGCAGCGAGAACCGGCGGCGACGCCACAGGCGCACCCGGAACCGGGTCGGCTCCCGCAGCTTTCACACTCCGGGTCGAGTCGCCGTAGCCGCCGTCCATCGCCGTCACTCCGGTTTGGTGCTGCGGCCCAGCAGCAGCGCCACCGCTTCATCCACGCTGAGTCCCCGGTGACACACGCGGTGCACCGCGTCGGTGAGCGGCATCTCGACGTCGTAGCTCGACGCCAGCGAGAGCACCGACTCACACGAGGTGACGCCCTCGGCCACGTGTCCGCCCGCCGCCTCCAGCGCGGACTCCATGGTGCCTCCCCTGCCCAGCCGTTCGCCGAATGTGCGGTTGCGCGAGTGCGGTGAGGTGCAGGTCGCGACGAGGTCGCCGACGCCGGCCAGCCCCGCCAGCGTGGCCGGTTGTGCGCCGAGCGCGATGCCCAGCCGCATTATCTCGGCCAGGCCGCGGGTGATGATGGCGGCCAGGGTGTTCTCGCCCAGCCCCACACCGGCGGCCATCCCGCACGCCAGCGCGATGACGTTCTTGCACGCGCCGCCGACTTCGGCGCCGATCACGTCGCTATTGGTGTACGGACGCAGATAGCCGGTGGCCAGGGCACGCTGCAGGGTGACCGCCCGGCCGGAGTCGTTGCAGGCGACGACGGTGGCCGCGGGCTGTTCGGCGGCGATCTCGCTGGCCAGGTTCGGGCCGGTGACCACCGCCACCCGGCCGGCGTCGGCCCCGGTGACGGCGATGATGACCTGGCTCATCCGCATCAGGGTGTCGAGCTCGATTCCCTTGGCGAGGCTGACGAGTGTCGCGTCGTCTCCGATGAGGCCCTTCCACTGCTGCAGGTTCTCCCGCAGCCGCTGGGAGGGCACCGCGAGCAGCACGGTGCAGGCGCCGGCGAGCGCCTCGGCCGGGTCGGCGGTCGCCCGGATGGTGGCAGGCAGCTCGGTGTCACCGAGATAGGAGGTGTTGCGGTGGGTGGCGTTGATCTCGGCGGCCAGTTCAGGCCTGCGGGCCCACAGCGCGACGTCGTTGCCCGCGTCCGCCAGGACCCTCGCCAGGGCGGTTCCCCACGCACCGGCACCCATCACCGCCGCTCTCACCACCGCTTCACCCTAGCGCGGGCCGGTGCACGTCTCGGCTTTCGGCGCCGCCGGGCATCGGCGAACGCGCCTGGCAGGATGGCGATCATGAGCGGCACACGGACCGCGGCGGACGCCGACGTCGCGGTGGTGATCGCCGTGAAGCGGCTGGCGGCGGCGAAGACCCGGCTGGCCTCGGCGTTCTCGCCGGCCACCCGAGAGACCGTGGTGCTGGCCATGCTGATGGACACCATCGCGGCCGCGGTGCCGGTGGCAGCGGTCACCGTCGTCACCCCCGACGCCGTCGCCGCTGCTGCTGTGCGGTCGCTCGGCGCGAACGTGATCGACGACCCGACGCCGGCCGGGCACCACGACCCACTCAACAACGCGATCGTCGCGGCCGAAGCGGAGCTGCGTGCCGGCCACCCGAACATCGTTGTGCTGCAGGGTGATCTACCGGCGCTGCGCTCCCACGAGCTGGCGGAGGCGGTCACGGCGGCGCGGGCGCACCCACGCAGCTTCGTCGGCGACCGGCACGGCACGGGCACCGCCGCACTGTTTTCGTTCGGCGTTCCCCTCGATCCACGGCTGGGCACCGATTCTGCTCGGCGGCACCGCGATTCCGGAGCGGTGGAGCTGACCGGCGGATGGCCGGGCCTGCGGTGCGACATCGACACCCCCGACGACCTGGCCGCCGCCCAGCTGCTCGGCGTCGGGCCTGCGACCGCTCGCGCCCTGCCGCAGACCAGATGAACAGCGGGCGAGCAATGTGGGTCCGCGGTGGCCGCACGAACCGCAGATGAGGAATGATTGGCGAGATGACCGAAGCCGAGGCCCAGACACGAACGGATGACGCCGAGCAGGTGCCCGTCGACACGGCGCCGGAGGCTCAGGTATCAGCGGCGGCTCCGGACGCGCCACCGGCGGCGACGTCCCCCGCCGCCGATCCCGCCCAGCCCGCGGCCCTGCCCGAGGACCGCTATCTCAACCGCGAGCTGAGCTGGCTCGACTTCAACGCCAGGGTGCTGGCACTCGCCGCGGACCCGTCGCTGCCACTGCTGGAACGCGCCAAGTTCCTGGCGATCTTCTCGTCGAATCTCGACGAGTTCTACATGGTGCGCGTCGCGGGGCTGAAACGCCGCGACGAGATGGGCCTGTCGGTGCGCTCGGCGGACGGCCTGTCGCCGCGCGAGCAGTTGCGCCGCATCAGCGAACGCACCCAGCAGCTGGCCAGCCGCCACGCGAGTGTGTTCCGCGAGTCGGTGCGCCCGGCGCTGGCCGGCGAGGGCATCGTCATCGTCACGTGGGCCGAACTCGACGAGGCCGAGCGCAGCCAGCTATCGACCTATTTCCACGAGCAGGTGTTCCCGGTACTCACTCCCCTTGCGGTGGATCCGGCGCACCCGTTCCCGTTCGTCTCCGGTCTCTCGCTCAATCTGGCGATCACCGTCAAGGTGCCCGACGACGGCGGTCAGCACTTCGCGCGAATCAAGGTGCCCGACAACGTCGACCGCTTCGTCGAGTTGGACGCGCGGGAAGGAGCCTCCGGCGTCTCGCGGTTCCTGCCGATGGAGGAGTTGATCGCGGCCTTCCTGCCGGTGCTGTTCCCCGGGCTGGAGATCGTCGAGCATCACGCGTTCCGCATCACGCGCAACGCCGATTTCGAGGTCGAGGAGGACCGCGACGAGGACCTGCTGCAGGCGCTGGAGCGGGAACTGGCGCGGCGGCGGTTCGGCTCGCCGGTGCGGCTCGAGGTCTCCGACGACATGACCGAGAGCATGCTCGAACTGCTGTTGCGCGAACTCGACGTCTTCCCGGGCGACGTCATCGAAGTCCCCGGTCTGCTTGATCTCTCGTCGCTGTGGCAGGTGTACGGCGTGGACCGGCCCGCGCTGAAAGACCCGCCGTTCGTTCCGGCGACGCCGCCCGCGTTCGGCGAGCGCGAGACGCCGAAGAGCATCTTCTCCACCCTGCGCGACGGTGACGTGCTGGTGCACCATCCGTACGATTCGTTCTCCACCACGGTGCAGCGCTTCGTCGAGCAGGCGGCCGCCGATCCGAATGTGTTGGCCATCAAGCAGACGCTCTACCGCACCTCGGGTGACTCACCGATCGTCAACGCGCTCATCGACGCCGCGGAGGCCGGCAAGCAGGTGGTGGCGCTGGTCGAGATCAAGGCCCGGTTCGACGAACAGGCCAACATCAAGTGGGCCAGGGCACTGGAACAGGCCGGCGTGCACGTCGTCTACGGCCTGATCGGCCTGAAGACCCACTGCAAGACCGCGCTGGTGGTGCGACGCGAGGGCTCGACGATCCGCCGCTACTGCCACATCGGCACCGGCAACTACAACCCGAAGACCGCCCGCCTCTACGAGGATGTCGGCCTGCTGACGGCGGCGCCCGACATCGGCGCCGACCTCACCGACCTGTTCAACTCGCTGACCGGCTACTCCCGCAAGGTGTCCTACCGCAACCTGCTGGTGGCGCCGAACGGCGTGCGCCGCGGCATCATCGAGCGCATCGAGCGGGAGGTGGCCGCCGCCCGCGAGGGCGCCGACGCGCGCATCCGGTTGAAGGCCAACGCCCTGGTCGACGAGCAGGTCATCGACGCGCTGTACCGGGCATCGCAGGCCGGTGTGCGGGTGGAGGTGGTGGTGCGCGGCATCTGTGCGCTGCGGCCGGGTGCGGCCGGCTTCTCCGACAACATCGTGGTGCGCTCGATTCTCGGCCGGTTCCTCGAGCACTCCCGGATCATTCATTTCAAGGCCATCGACGAGTTCTGGATCGGCAGCGCCGACATGATGCACCGCAACCTCGACCGCCGGGTCGAGGTGATGGCACAGGTGAAGGATCCGCGATTGTCCGCACAGCTGAACGACACGTTCGAGTCCGCGATGGACCCGTCCACCCGGTGCTGGGAGTTGGGCACCGACGGGCGCTGGACGGCCTCGCCGCAGGAAGGCCGCACGGTGCGCGACCATCAGGTGTCGCTGATGGAACGCCACCGGCACCCGTGATCCCCGCTCACCGTCTCGGCCGTACGCCCCGAACCGACTGCAGGAGTTGAGGTGAGCAAGGACGCGGGATCGAGTTCCAAGAGTCTCAAGGGCAAGGCGGTGCTGGCCGCCGGTGCGGTGTTGTGGCGCGCCGACGGCGATGACGCGCAGCCACTCGTCGCGGTCATCCACCGCCCGCGCTACGACGACTGGTCACTGCCGAAGGGCAAGGTCGACCCCGGCGAGACGGAACCGGTGACCGCGGTCAGGGAGGTTCTCGAGGAGACGGGCTGCGCCGCACACCTGGGCCGCAGGCTGACCACGGTGAGCTATCCGGTGGACCAGGGCGTCAAGAAGGTCAGGTACTGGGCGGCCCGACGCATCGACGGCGAGTTCGCCCCGAACGACGAAGTCGATCAGCTGATCTGGCTCCCGGTGAACGACGCGATCAAGCGGGTGGGGTATCCGCACGACCGGAAGGTCCTGCGCCGGTTTGCGAAACTGCCCGCCGACACCCAGACCGTACTGTTCGTCCGGCACGGCTCGGCCGGCGACAAGAAGCGGTACCGGGGCGACGACGACAAGCGTCCGCTGGACAAGCGCGGGCGCGCTCAGGCCGAATCGCTCGTCGGACAGTTGCTCGCGTTCGGTGCCGACGAACTGTTCGCCGCGGCCCGCACCCGGTGCCTGCAGACGCTCGAGCCGCTCGCCCAGGAGCTGGGCACCACGGTGACCAGTGAACCCGAGCTCACCGAAGAGGCCTACTCCGAGGACAAGAAAGCGGCCCGCCGCCGGCTCCTCGACATCGTCGCGAAGGCCGGGGAGAGCGGTGCCACTCCGGCGATCTGCTCGCAGGGCAAGGTGATTCCACCCCTGGTCGACTGGTGGTGCGAGCAGGACGGGGTGCGACCGGACAAGTCACGCAACCGCAAGGGCAGCACGTGGGTGCTGTCGCTCTCCGGTGGCCGGCTGGTGTCGGCGGACCACATCGGCAGCCCCCTGGCGGTCAGCGGCTGAGACCGCCCGCATCCGGTCCGCAGCAGAAAACGCCGCGGGTCGGCTCGACCCGCGGCGCCTCCGGTGGGGAATCTACTTGCGGCCCTTCTTGGCCGGCGCCTTCTTGGCAGCCGACTTCTTGGCGGGCGCCTTGGTGGCGGCCTTCTTGGCAGCGGGCGCCTTCTTGGCCGGCGCCTTGGTGGCGGCCTTCTTGGCGGCCGGCGCCTTCTTGGCGGCGGTGGTCTTCTTCGCCGCGGTCGACTTCGCCGGCGCCTTCTTGGCGGCCGTGGTCTTCTTCGCCGCCGTCGACTTGGCCGGCGCCTTGGTGGCGGTGGTCTTCTTCGCCGCCGTCGACTTCGCCGGCGCCTTCTTGGCGGCGGTCTTGGTCGCGGCCTTGCGGGCGGGCGCCTTCTTGGCGGCCGAGCGCTTGGCGGGCGCCGCCGTCACACCGCGCTTGACGGCGGGGCCGTCGGCCGGGAGACGCTGCGCGCCAGAAACAACCGCTTTGAACTGAGCACCCGGGCGGAATGCCGGCACCGAGGTGGGCTTCACCTTCACCGTCTCGCCGGTGCGCGGATTGCGCGCGACACGGGCGGCGCGGCGGCGCTGTTCGAAAACGCCGAAGCCGGTGATGGTCACGCTGTCGCCCTTGTGCACAGCGCGCACGATGGTGTCGACGACGTTCTCGACCGCGGCGGTGGCCTGCCTACGGTCGGTGCCCATTTTGTTCGTCAGTACGTCGATGAGCTCCGCTTTGTTCATTCAAATCCTCCGAGACCAGTGGTCCTCCTTGGACCGACTAGTGGACACGGTAAACCCTTTGACCACTGATTTCCAAGAGCCACGCGCAATTTCAGTAGTAGCTGGCGAACAATTCGGCAATCCGGTTGCCGCGCATGGTCTCCTGCCGGAGGTTCGGAGAACCCCTTCCAGGGCGGCGAATTCGGCCCGCCGCGGGGCCGCGATCAGGCCGGCAGGGTCTTCGGTTTCCAGGCCGGCCTGCGCTGTTCATAGGACTCGATCGCATCGAGTTTCTGCAGCGTAAGGCCTATATCGTCGAGTCCGGAGAGCAGCCGCCATGCGGTGTATTCGTCAATTCTGAACGGCACCACAACCGTTCCGGCGGTCACCGTTCGATCTTGAAGGTCCACACCGATTTCCAGCCCGGGATTCTGCTCGATCAGCTTCCACAGCAGTTCCACATCGTCTTGCGCGACTTCGGCGGCCAGCAGTCCCGCCTTGCCCGCATTCCCGCGGAAGATGTCGGCGAACCTAGACGAGATAACTACCCGGAACCCGTAGTCCATGAGCGCCCAGACCGCGTGCTCGCGCGACGACCCGGTGCCGAAATCCGGTCCGGCCACCAATACGGAACCCCGGTCGAACGGCGCCAGATTGAGAATGAACGACGGGTCGTTGCGCCAGGCGGCGAACAAGCCGTCCTCGAATCCCGTTCGGGTGACCCGTTTCAAATACACCGCCGGGATGATCTGGTCGGTGTCGACGTTCGACCGGCGCAGCGGCACGCCGATCCCGGTGTGGGTGGTGAAGGCTTCCATCACTGGGCTCCTCGGTCGGTCAGGTCGGCGGGAGAGGACAGGGTGCCGCGCACCGCGGTGGCCGCGGCGACGGCGGGTGAGACGAGATGGGTGCGGCCACCCTTGCCCTGCCTGCCCTCGAAATTTCGGTTCGAAGTCGACGCGCAGCGCTGCCCCGGTGAGAGTTGATCGGGATTCATGCCGAGGCACATCGAGCATCCGGCCTGCCGCCACTCAGCGCCTGCGGCGGTGAAGATCGCGTCCAGGCCTTCGGATTCGGCCTGCGCCTTCACCCGCATCGACCCGGGCACGATCAACATCCGCACCCCGTCGGCGACCGAGCGGCTGTTCAGCACGCCGGCGACCACCCGCAGATCCTCGATGCGGCCATTGGTGCAGGAGCCGACGAACACCGTGTCCACCGCGACGTCGCGCATCGCGGTGCCGGGGCGAAGGTCCATGTAGGTCAACGCCTTCTCCGCGGCCTGCCGCTCGCCCTCGTCGACGATCAGCTCGGGGTCGGGTACCGCACCGGACAGCGGAATGCCCTGGCCGGGGTTGGTGCCCCACGTGACGAACGGGCTCAGGCTCGCCGCGTCGATGTGCACCTCGGTGTCGAATTCCGCGCCGGGGTCGGTGCGCAACCGGCTCCACGCCGCGACCGCGGCGTCCCAGTCGGCGCCCTGCGGGGCGTGCCGACGGCCCCGCAGGAATTCGAAGGTGGTGTCGTCCGGTGCCACCATGCCTGCCCGGGCGCCGGCCTCGATGCTCATGTTGCAGATCGTCATCCGGCCCTCCATCGACAACCGCTCGATGGCGCTCCCCCGGTATTCGATGACATGGCCCTGGCCGCCGCCGGTGCCGATCTGCGCGATCACCGCGAGGATGATGTCCTTGGCGCTCACTCCCGGCGGCAGTTCACCGTCGACGTTCACCGCCATCGTCTTGAACGGGCGCAGCGGCAGCGTCTGGGTGGCCATCACGTGCTCGACCTCGGATGTGCCTATTCCCATGGCCAGCGCGCCGAACGCGCCGTGGGTCGAGGTGTGACTGTCGCCGCACACCACCGTCATCCCCGGCTGCGTCAGGCCGAGCTGCGGGCCGATGATGTGCACGATGCCCTGCTCGACATCGCCCATCGGGTGCAGGCGGATGCCGAATTCCGCGCAGTTGCGGCGCAACGTCTCGACCTGGGTGCGCGACACCGGATCGGCGATCGGCTTGTCGATGTCGATCGTCGGGACGTTGTGGTCCTCGGTGGCGATCGTGAGATCGGGCCTGCGCACCGGGCGTCCGGCCAGCCGGAGGCCGTCGAACGCCTGGGGGCTGGTGACCTCGTGGACCAGGTGGAGGTCGATGTAGATCAGGTCGGGTTCGTCGTCGCCGGAGGCGACGACATGGTCGGCCCAGACCTTCTCGGCCATGGTCCTGGGCTTGTGCGAGTTGGCCATCACATCTCGATTCGCGTCGTGGCGCCCCGCACGCCGATCTCGACACGTTGGGCTGGTGTCTCAACATGCGGGACGTTAGTATCTCTCTGTGAGACAGGATAGCGGCATCGGCGTGCTGGACAAAGCCGTGGGCGTGCTGCATTCGGTGGCCGAGTCACCGTGCGGGCTCGCCGAACTGTGCGACCGCACCGGATTGCCGCGGGCCACCGCTCACCGGCTGGCGGCCGGCCTCGAGGTGCACCGGCTGCTCGCCCGCGACGCCGACGGCCGATGGCGGCTCGGCCCGGCGCTCACCGAACTGGCCGGGCACGTCAACGACCCGCTGCTGGCGGCGGGTGCGGTGGTGCTGCCGCGGTTGCGCGAGATCACCGGTGAGAGCGTGCAGTTGTACCGGCGCGAGGGCACCGCGCGGATCTGCGTGGCGGCGCTGGAGCCGCCCGCGGGCCTGCGTGACACGGTTCCGGTGGGCACCCGGCTGTCGATGACCGCAGGCTCGGGCGCCAAGGTGCTGTTGGCCTACGCCGACCCGGCCACCCAGCACGCCGTGCTGCCGGAGGCGAAGTTCACCGACCGTGCCCTGGCCGAAGTCCGCAGGCGCGGCTGGGCGCAGAGCGCGGCCGAACGCGAGCCGGGGGTGGCGAGTGTGTCCGCCCCCGTGCGCGACGGCCGCGGTGCGGTGGTGGCCGCGGTGTCGGTGTCGGGACCCATCGACCGGATGGGCCGCCGTCCCGGTGCACGCTGGGCCGCGGACCTGGTGGCGGCGGCGGAGGCCCTGACCCGCCGGTTGTGACACCGGTCGCAGTCGCGCCGCTCCGTCGCGGAGTTGCGCGGCCCCGGGAACGAGAAACGCCCGCCTCGAGCGAGGCGGGCGATCGGATATCTGGTACCCCCGATGGGATTCGAACCCACGCTACCGCCGTGAGAGGGCGGCGTCCTAGGCCGCTAGACGACGGGGGCTAGAACAAATTCCGGAGAGCCAGCATAGCTCAGGCGTCAGACCTGACCTAATCTCCGGACGCAGCTGGGGTACCAGGACTCGAACCTAGAATGGCGGTACCAGAAACCGCTGTGTTGCCAATTACACCATACCCCAATGGCTACTCGTCACCGCAGGTCACGAGCGCTTTCGGCCCTACCGGCAGCGGCTCGTCGCCGCCGCCCGTGTTTGTGGGCCGACAGGCAGACTACCAAAGATTCCGCGGCCGCTTTTCACGCCTGGGGCCTCTCGGCCGCCGCGCGCTCCCGACCGGCGCGCAACCGCCGTAGGCTGCGGTCACGACCGAGCAGTTCCAGCGACTCGAAAAGCGGCGGGCTGATGCTCGCACCGGTGACCGCCACCCGGATCGGACCGAACGCCTTGCGCGGTTTCAGCTCGAGGCCGTCGATCAGCGCGGACTTCAGCGCCTCCTCGATCGCCGGGGTGGTCCACTCCCCGACGCCCTCCAGCGCCGTCGCCGCGGCATCGAGCACGCCCACCGCCTCGGTGCGCAGCTCCTTGGCGGCCGATTTCTCGTCGAGCGCGAATGCGGAGTCGTCGAGGAACTTCAACAGGTCCCACGCGTCGCCGAGCACGACGATGCGGGTCTGTACCAGCCGGGCGGCCTCCGCGAACCGCCGATCGTCGAGCCCGGTGTCGTGGTCGTGAGCGGTGAAGTAGTCGCGCAGCCGGCGGGTGAACTCGTCCTCGCTGAGCAGCCGGAGGTGCTCGGCATTGAGCGCGTCGGCCTTCTTCTGGTCGAAGCGCGCCGGATTGGAGTTGACGTCGGCGACGTCGAATGCGGCCACCATCTCGTCGAGGCTGAACACGTCGTGGTCGTCGGCGATCCCCCATCCCAGTAGCGCCAGGTAGTTGAGCAGACCCTCGGGGATGAAACCCCGCTCCCGGTGCAGGAAGAGGTTCGACTGCGGGTCGCGCTTGGACAGCTTCTTGTTGCCGTCACCGAGAACGCTGGGCAGGTGCGCGAATTCGGGCACCCGCTCGGCCACGCCGATCCGCATCAGCGCCTCGTACAAGGCGATCTGGCGTGGCGTCGAGGACATGATGTCCTCGCCGCGCAGCACATGGGTGATCTTCATCAACGCGTCGTCCACGGGATTGACCAACGTGTAGAGCGGATCGCCGCTGGCGCGGGTGAGCGCGAAATCCGGCACGGAGCCCGCAGGGAACGTCGTCTCGCCGCGGACAAGATCCCGCCACGTGAGGTCGTGGTCGGGCATCTTGAGCCGGATCACCGGCCTGCGCCCCTCGGCGAGGTAGGCCGCACGCTGCTCGTCGGTCAGCTCCCGGTCGAAGTTGTCGTAGCCCAGCTTCGGGTTGCGTCCTGCGGCCACGTGCCGGGCCTCGACCTCCTCGGGTGTCGAGAACGCCTCGTAGGCCTCGCCGGCCGCGAGCAGGCGGTCCACCACGTCGCGGTGGATGTCGCGTCGCTGCGACTGCCGGTAGGGCGCGTACGGCCCGCCGATGTCGGGGCCCTCGTCGTAGTCCAGACCCAGCCAGGACAGCGCGTCAAGCAGCGCCAGATAGCTTTCCTCGCTGTCGCGTTCGGCGTCGGTGTCCTCGAGCCGGAAGACGAAGGCACCGCCCGTGTGGCGGGCGTAGGCCCAATTGAACAGGGCGGTGCGGATCAGCCCGACGTGGGGCGTTCCCGTGGGCGAGGGGCAGAACCGGACCCGGACCGTCATCACTTGGCCTTTCGCACAACGGGATTGGTCAGCGTGCCGATGCCCTCCACCGTGATGCTGACGGTGTCGCCGTTCTCCAACGGCCCAACTCCCTCCGGCGTGCCGGTGAGGATGACGTCTCCCGGCAGCAGGGTCATCACCGCCGACACCCACTCGATGATGGCCCCGATGTCGTGGATCATCAGCGACGTCCTGCTGTGCTGGCGCAGTTCCCCGTTGACCTCGGTGCGCAGGTCCAGATCGGTGGGGTCGAGGTCGGTGACGATCCAGGGCCCGAGCGGGCAGAAGGTGTCGTGGCCCTTGGCGCGGGTCCACTGCCCGTCCTGCTTCTGCTGGTCCCGGGCGGACACGTCGTTGGCGATCGTGTAGCCGAGGATGTTCTCGGCGGCGCGGGCGGCGGGCACGTCTTTGCACGGGCGGCCGATCACCACCGCCAGTTCGCCTTCGTGGTGCACCGGATTGGCGCCGGCAGGCAGTTGGATCGGGACGTGCGGACCGATGATCGACGTGTTCGGCTTGAGGAAGATGATCGGGTCCGGGAAGTCGCCGCCGCCCATCTCCTCGATGTGCGCGGCGTAGTTCTTGCCCATGCAGACCACCTTGCTGGCCAGGATGGGCGCCAGCAGACGGACGTCGGCCAGCGGCCAGGACCGCCCGGTGAACGTCGGGCTGCCGAACGGGTGTTCGGCGATCTCCTTGGCGACGGCCGCCGGATCGTCGGGCGGACCTTCGATGCTGACGAAGGCGACACCGTCTGGGCTGGCGATTCGACCGAGGCGCATCACCACAGCCTAGTGGCCGCAGGACGGCGGCCGGCGGCCGACTCCCCGCCGCCGTCGTCTCAGTATTTGAGATCAGAGTTCTGCACACTGAGACACGTGTGCCACCATGTCCGCATGGCCACGGCGGCGATCGGCACCCTGCGACGCTGGTCGATGCTGGTCATCGCCCTAACCGCGACGTTGTGCGCCAACGTGTTCATCAACGGTGCGGCGTTTCTCATCCCCACCCTGCACTCCGAGCGCGGACTCGACCTGGCGGTGGCGGGTCTGCTGTCGTCGATGCCGAGCTTCGGGATGGTGTGCACCCTGATCGCCTGGGGCTACGTGGTGGACCGGGTCGGCGAGCGGTTCGTGCTCACCGTGGGATCGGCGCTGACCGCGGCCGCCGCCTTCGCCGCGGCCGCCGCCGACTCCTTGATCCTGGTCGGCGCACTGCTGTTCCTCGGCGGCATGGCGGCCGCCAGCAGCAATTCGGCCAGCGGTCGGCTGGTGGTCGGCTGGTTCCCTCCCCATCAGCGCGGGATGGTGATGGGCATCCGGCAGACCGCGACGCCGCTGGGCGTCGGGCTCGGCGCACTGGTCATCCCCCGGCTTGCCGAGTCGCACGGTGTGGCGACGGCGCTGCTGTTCCCCGCCATCGTGTGTGCGGTCGCGGCGGTGATCTGCGTGGTGGGCGTGCTGGATCCGCCACGGCCGCCCCGCGCGGAGGCGCCCGCCGCGGATCTGGCCAACCCGTACCGCGGCGCGGCTGTGCTGTGGCGAATCCACGCCGTCTCGGTGCTGCTGGTGGTGCCGCAGGCGGTGGTGTGGACGTTCACCCTCGTGTGGCTGATGACCGATCGCGGATGGTCGGCGGTGTCGGCGGGAACGCTGGTGACCGTCTCCCAATTGCTGGGCGCGGCCGGACGAATCGCCGCCGGCTACTGGTCCGACCGGGTGCGTCACCGGCTCCGGCCGATCCGGTCGATCGCCCTGGCTGCGGCCGCCACGATGGCGCTGCTCGCGCTGACCGATGCGCTCGGCTCGCCGGTCAGCGTCGCGCTGATGGTGGCGGCGTCGGTGATCACCGTGTCCGACAACGGGCTTGCCTTCACCGCGATCGCCGAGATCGCGGGCCCCTTCTGGAGCGGGCGTGCCCTCGGCGCGCAGAACACCAGCCAGCACCTGGCCTCGGCGGTCGCCGCGCCTGCGTTCGGCGCCCTGATCGGCATTGCCGGGTATCCGGCGGCGTTCGCGGTGTGCGCCGTGTTGCCGCTGATCGCACTGCCATTGGTTCCCGTCGACGTCGAGACCGGGCTCAGCCCTCGAGATTCGCCGCACACAGGGTGAGGGCCTGAGCCAGCTGACGGCGCGCGGTGCCGGACAGCCCGGACAGCATCTGCGCCTCCACTCCCTCGACCGCGGCATGCGCGCTGCCCAGCCGCCGTCTGCCCTGCGCCGTCAGTTCCAGCGCGCGTGCGCGGCCCGGTGCCTGCGTGCCCGCGTCATCGACGAGGCCTGCGGCGCGCAGACCCGCCAGCAGATCCTGCGCGGACTGGCGCGTCACGAAACACCGCCGCGCGAGCTCTGACGCCGACGCCTCCGGATGATCGGCCAGCGCCCGCAACGCCGAATACTGGGCCATCGACAACCCCGTCGGCCGCAACGCCGAATCACATCGCCGGCGCAGCGCCTGTTGCACCCGCTTGACCAGATAGCCGGCCATGCGCTCCGATTCGGAAACCACCATGACAGGAACCTTACATGCTGCTATCGTCGACTATGTAAGGAACCTGACATTAGGAGGATCGATGACCGTCATCGCCGTGCACAACCCATACGTCACCATGATCAACACATTCACCGTCGAACCCGAACGGGCACAGGCGCTCGCCGACCTGTTGAGCGAGGCCACCGACACCGTCATGCGTCACCGGCACGGCTTCCGCGCCGCCAACATCCACATCAGCAATGACCGCACCCGGGTCGTCAACTACGCACAGTGGGACAGCGAGGAGGCCTATCACCAGATGCTGGCCGACCCCGCGGCGCGCGAGCACATGGGTGGTGCAGCGGCCATCGCCACGGCCTTCGATCCGCACCTGTACACGGTCGTGCACGTCCAGGGTCCCGCCGGAAGCGCAGCCGCCGGGCTATGTTGACCAGACGATGGCCGGCCTACTGCTGCACAACACCACGCTGATCGACGGCACCGGCGCGGACCCGGTGCCCGACGCCGCGGTGCTCGTCGAGGACGATCGAATCCGTTATGCCGGAGATGCTTTCGGCGCACCGGTGGGCGACGCCACGCGCGTCGACCTCGGCGGTCACACCGTGTGTCCCGGCTTCTTCGACTGCCACGTGCATCTCAGTCTGCCCGGAGCGGGCGCCCTGCCGCTGGACCTGGTTCTACGGCCGCCGTCCTACCGCGGCTTCCAGTTGATCGAGCGCCTGCGCGCGACCCTGCACAACGGCGTCACCACCGCTCGCGACCTGATGGGCGTGGACGCCGGCGTTCGCGACGCCGTGGCCGAGGGTCTCATCGCCGGTCCCCGGCTGCTCGTCGCCATCAACATGATGAGCCAGACCAGTGGTCACGCCGACTTCCGCATGCCCTCCGGTCTCGATCTGACTCCGGTGGTGGGTGGCTCGCTGGTGGACACCGTCGACGACGCGCGCCGGCGTACCCGGGAGTTGATCGCGGCGGGCGCCGACGTGATCAAAGTCGCCTCGAGCGGAGGCGTCACTTCCCCCAGCGATCAGCCTGAATGGCTGGGCATGCGCCGCGAACTGATCGCCGCGGTGGTGGCCGAAGCCGCGGCGTACGGCCACAAGCGGGTCGCCGCACACGCAATCGGGCACGCTGGCATCGCGGCGGCCGTCGACGCGGGTGTCACCAGCATCGAGCACGGCTACGCACTCGACGACGAATTGCGCGCGCGGATGGTCGAATCCGGCATCATCCTGGTGCCGACGCTGCTGGAGACCATGAGCGACGCGACCACCTCACCCGCCGGCCAGGCCAAGGGTGCGCGCTGGCACGCCCTGGCCCAGGAGTCGATTGCCGCGTCCGTCGCCGCCGGCGTCACCATCGCGCTCGGCACCGACGCCGGCCTCGGTCCGCGGCACGGCACCAATCTCGAGGAGCTCGGGTTGCTCGTCAGGTTCGGCGGACTGACGCCGATGCAGGCGATCGTCGCCGGCACTCGCAACTCGGCCGAACTCTGCGGCGTGGCCGACGAACTCGGCACAGTGCAGGAGGGCAAGGTCGCCGACCTGGTCGTCGTGCGGGGGAACCCGCTGTCCGACATCGACTCGGTCGGCGTACCCGACAACATTCTGCTGGTGATGAAAGACGGCGCCGTCGCGGTCGACCGCGGTGGCTTCCTCACCCGCTGAACCCCATCCTGCGGAATCTCCGTACCGAATGACACCCGGCGTTACGCTCGCCGCGTGCCGACCGCCGCACTCGACATCATCGACAGGTACTTCACCTGCGAGTTGACCACGCTCGGCCGCGGCGGCGCGCCCCAGACCTGGCCGGTGTCACCGCGTCTGCTCGCCGACGGCCGATTCCTGATGGCCACCAGCATCGGGCTGCCGCAGAAAGCCTTCAACATCCGCCGCGATCCCCGGGTCAGCATGTTGTTCTCCGAGCCGACCGGCAGCGGCCTCGCCGCTCCGGGCGCCGTGCTGATCCAGGGCGACGCCGTCGCCGAGGACGCCATCGTCACCGACGCTCTGGCCGACCCCGATTTCGCCGCACTCATGCAGACGGTCGCCCGACGCCAGCCCGCCGGGGCGATCTGGCACTCACGGGTGGGCCGGCGCGTATTCTGGTCGTACTACATGCGCATCCTGATGCACGTCACCCCGCACCGGGCACTGTACTGGCCGAACCGTGACTTCACCACGGCACCAACAGAACTCGATCTCGGCGAGGTGCGCCGTGTGGAGTGAGGCGGCGAAGGCGCTGCGCCGGTACGACGAAGCCGTCCTCACCGCGATCGACACGCAGGGGTATCCGTTCAGCGTCCGCGTCCGCACCGCGGACTACGACCCGACCACCGGAGTGCTCACCGCCGAGCTGCCCACCGCGCTGGCGCCCGCAGCAGGCCCGGCGAACCTGCTGTGCCACTTCCACGACGACAAGATGTGGAACATCCGGACGCTGCACGTGCGCGGCCGCCTCGAGCGCCGCGACGACGCATGGGACTTCGTCAGCACCGCCTTCACCGCGCCGTCGCGACTGGCGCCCCTGGCCATGATCAGGAACGCGAACGCCTCCGCACGCAGGTATCTCGCCCGGCGCGGCCTCGACCGCCCGGCCGTCGACTGGGCGGCGGTCAAGGAGATGCAGCGCCGGGTGGACGAGCAGCGCTAGAGGTTGGCCGCGATCCGGTCGCCGATCTGGGTGGTCGACAGCTTCTCCTCGCCGCGGGTGGCGAGATGCTGCTCCACCGCACGGTCGACCCGCGCCGCGGCGGCGTCCTCGCCGACGTGGGCCAGCAGCAGGGCCACCGACATCACGGCCGCAGTCGGGTCGGCGATGCCCTGACCCGCGATGTCCGGGGCGCTGCCGTGCACCGGTTCGAACATCGACGGGTTGGTGCGCGTGGCGTCGATGTTGCCGCTGGCGGCCAGGCCGATACCGCCGGAGACGGCGGCGGCGAGGTCGGTGATGATGTCGCCGAACAGGTTGTCCGTGACGATGACGTCGAACCGGCCGGGATCGGTGACCATGTGGATGGTGGCCGCGTCGATGTGCTGATAGGCGGTCTCGACGTCGGGGAATTCGCGGCCGACCTCGGCGACGGTGCGCGCCCACAGCGTTCCGGCGAAGGACAGCACGTTCGTCTTGTGCACCAGCGTGAGGTGCTTGCGCCGCTTGGCCGCTCGCGCGAACGCGTCGCGCACCACCCGTTCGACGCCGAACGCGGTGTTCAGGCTGACCTCGGTGGCGACTTCGTGCGGGGTGCCGGCCCGGATCGCGCCGCCGGTGCCCGTGTACGGGCCTTCGGTTCCTTCGCGCACCACCACGAAGTCGATCGCCGGGTCGCCGGCCAGCGGGCTGGTGACGCCGGGGAGCAGGCGGGAGGGCCGAAGGTTGACGTGGTGGTCGAGCTGGAAGCGCAGTGTCAGCAACAGGCCGCGCTCGAGCACGCCGCTGGGCACCGACGGATCCCCGATCGCACCGAGCAGGATCGCGTCGTGGCCGCGCAGTTCGTCGACCACGCCGTCGGGCAACGTCTCCCCCGTCGCGTGATAGCGCCGCGCGCCCAGGTCGTACTCGGTGCGCTCGACGCCGGGCAGCACGATGTCGAGCACCTTCAGTGCCTCGGCGATGACCTCGGGTCCGATGCCGTCGCCGGCGATGACAGCGAGCTTCACGACAGGTCGACCAGTTCCAACGTCGAAGCGCTCACGTCGCGGCCGATGCCGGACAGCACGTCGGCGGGCACCTGGCGGTCGAGTCGCAACATGATGGTCGCGCCCTCGCCGTCGGCGTCCTGCGAGAGCTGCGCGGCCAGGATGTTGACGCCTGCGCCGCCGAGCAGGGTGCCGATCTTGCCCAGCGCGCCCGGTTGATCGTCGTAGTTGATGATGAGGTTGACGCCCTCGGCGCGCAGATCCAGGTTGCGGCCGTTGACCTGCACGATCTTCTCGACCAGCTGCGGCCCGGACAGCGTGCCCGAGACGTTGACGGTCGACCCGTCGGCGGCCACGGCACGCACGTCGACGACGCTGCGGTGGTTGGGGCTCTCGCTCTCGGTGTCGATGCTCGCCTCGACACCGCGCTCGGCGGCCAGGGCGGGGGCGTTGACGAACGTCACCTGATCCTCGATCACCGCGGAGAACAGGCCACGCAGCGCGGACAGCCGCAGCACCCCGACGTCCTCGGACGCCAACTCACCGCGCACCTGGACGCACAGGTTGGTGGGCAGTTCGGCGGACAGCGCCCCGACCAGCAGGCCCAGCTTGCGGACCAGGTCCAGCCACGGCGCCACCTCCTCGCCGACGGTGCCGCCCCCGACGTTCACGGCGTCGGGCACGAACTCGCCGGCCAGCGCGAGCCGCACACTGGCCGCGACGTCGGTGCCTGCCCGGTCCTGCGCCTCGGCGGTCGATGCGCCGAGGTGCGGTGTGACGACGACCTGCGGCAGCTCGAACAGCGGGCTGTCGGTGCACGGTTCGGTCGCGAAGACGTCCAGACCGGCACCGCGGATGTGCCCGCTGGTGATCGCGTCGGCGAGCGCCTGCTCGTCGATCAGCCCGCCGCGTGCGGCGTTGACGATGATGGCGCCCGGCTTGATCTTGGCCAGCGCGTCCTTGCCGAAGAGGCCCGCGGTCTCCTTCGTCTTCGGCAGGTGCACCGAGATGAAGTCGGCTCGGCCGAGCAGTTCGTCGAGGGACAGCAGTTCGATGCCCAGCTGCGCGGCCCGCGCCGACGACACGTAGGGGTCATAGGCGGTGATGTGCGCGCCGAACGCCGCGAGCCGCTGGGCCACCAGCTGTCCGATGCGGCCGAGCCCGACGACGCCGACGGTCTTGCCGAAGATCTCGGTTCCCGAGAATGACGAGCGCTTCCACGTGTGCTGACGCAGCGTGGCGTCGGCCGCGGGAATCTGGCGTGCCGTCGCGAGCAGCAGCGCCAAGGCGTGTTCGGCGGCGCTGTGGATGTTGGAGGTGGGCGCGTTCACCACGAGCACACCGCGGGCGGTGGCGGCGTCGACGTCGACGTTGTCCAGGCCGACACCGGCCCGCGCGACGATCTTGAGTTTGGGCGCCGCCGCCAGCACCTCGGCGTCGACGGTGGTCGCCGAACGCACCAGCAGCGCGTCGGCGTCCGGCACCGCGGCCAGCAGCTTCGGGCGATCCGGACCGTCCACCCAGCGGACCTCTACCTGGTCACCGAGGGCGGCGACGGTGGATTCGGCGAGTTTGTCGGCGATCAATACAACGGGCAGGCTCACGCGGACAGCGTAGTGGGCTGTAATGGGCCCATGAACATCACGGTGGTCGGCAGCGGGCCCAACGGGCTCGCCGCGGCCGTGGTCTGCGCCCGTGCTGGGCTGTCGGTGCAGGTACTGGAGGCGCAGCCGACGTTGGGAGGTGGGGCGCGCAGCGCCACCGACCCCGAGTTCGACGGCATCCTGCACGACGTGTGCTCGGCGGTGCACCCGCTGGCGCTGGGCTCGCCGTTCTTCGCCGAGTTCGACCTGCAGGCGCGCGGAGTCCGATTCGGCGTGCCCGAGGTCTCCTACGCCAACCCACTGGCGGGGCGGCCCGCGGCGGTCGCCTACCGCGACCTCGACCGCACCTGCGACGAGTTGTCCGACGGTGCGTCCTGGCGGCGGCTGCTCGGCCCGCTCGTGGAGCACGAGGACACGGTGCTGGGGTTCATGTTGGGCGACAAGCGCTCGCTGCCGCCGGACCTCGTCAACGTGACGAGGCTGGGGCTGCGGATCCTGGAGCAGGGTACGCGGGCGTGGAACCTGTTGCTGCGCGGCGACGATGCTCAGGCGTTACTGACAGGCGTTGCCGCACACGCCATTTCGCGACCACCCTCGCTGGCGTCATCCGGTGCCGGGTTGATGCTCAGCACGCTGGCCCACACCCGGGGCTGGCCCATCCCGATCGGCGGCACCCAGGCGATCACCGACGCCCTGATCGCCGACCTGCGCGCCCACGGTGGCGAGATCCACGCCGACAGCGAGGTGACCACCCCGCCATCGGGCGTCGTGCTGTACGACACCGCCCCGACCGCGCTGATGCCGATCTACCGCGAACGGGTTCCATCCCGATACGCCAGAGCGCTGATGCGCTACCGCTTCGGTCCCGGTGCGGCCAAAGTGGACTTCGTCCTCTCCGATGACGTGCCCTGGTCCGACGAGCGGCTGGCCGATGCGCCGACACTGCACCTCGGCGGCAGCCGCGCCGAGATGGCCCGGGCCGAGATCGACGCCGCGCAGGGCCGGCACGCCGCGCGGCCGATGATCCTCGCCGCACTGCCCCACCTCGTCGACCCCACCCGCATGGACGACGCGGGGTGGCGGCCGATGTGGACCTACGCGCACGTTCCCGCGGGATCGACGGTGGACCAGACCGAGGCCGTCACCGCCTCGATCGAACGATTCGCGCCGGGTTTCCGCGACATCGTCGTCGCCGCGCGCAGCGTCACCGCCGCCGAGATGTCGCAGCACAACGCGAATTACGTGGGCGGTGACATCACCGTCGGCGGCGCCGACGTGTTCAAGGCGGTGCTGGGGCCGACCCCGAGGCTCGATCCGTGGGCGACACCGATCGACAAGGTCTACCTGTGCTCGTCGGCCACCCCTCCGGGCGCCGGCGTGCACGGGATGGCGGGCTACTACGCGGCACGTTCGGTGCTACGCCGCGAATTCGGCATCCGTGAGGTGCCGAGCCTCGCCCCCTGACCCCTTCACGACTTCGGCGCGCCCACCCTCGTGAGGTGGACGCGCCGAAAGCGTTGTCGCCTAGGCCGTTTCGGTGATCGGCCGGTCGACCCAGCTCATCAGGTCACGCAGCTTCTTGCCGGTCACCTCGATCGGGTGCTCGGCGTTCTGCTTGCGCAGGCCCTCGAGCTCCTTGTTGCCGCCCTCGACGTTGGCGACGAGCTTCTTGACGAAGGTGCCGTCCTGGATCTCCGACAGGATCTGCTGCATCCGCTTCTTGGTGTCGGCGTCGATGACCCGCGGTCCGGACAGATAGCCGCCGAATTCGGCGGTGTCGGAGACCGAGTAGTTCATCCGCGCGATGCCGCCCTCGTAGATCAGGTCGACGATGAGCTTCAGCTCGTGCAGCACCTCGAAGTAGGCCAGCTCGGGCGCATACCCCGCCTCGACCATCACCTCGAAGCCGGTCTTGATGAGTTCTTCGGTGCCACCGCACAGCACGGCCTGCTCACCGAACAGGTCGGTCTCGGTCTCGTCCTTGAACGTGGTCTTGATGACGCCGGCCCGGGTGCCACCGATGCCCTTGGCGTAGGACAGCACCAGCGCCTCGCCCTCGCCCTTGGGGTCCTGCTCCACGGCGACCAGGCACGGAACGCCCTTGCCGTCGACGAACTGACGGCGCACCAGATGGCCGGGGCCCTTGGGGGCCACCATGCCGATGGTCACGTTCGCCGGCGGCTTGATCAGGTCGAAGTGGATGTTCAGGCCGTGTCCGAAGAACAGCGCATTGCCGTCCTCGAGGTTGGGCTCGATGTCATTGGTGAAGATGTCGGCCTGCGCGGTGTCGGGCGCGAGCAGCATGATCACGTCCGCCCACTTGGCGACCTCGGCCGGAGTGTCGACCTCGAGACCCTGCTCGGTGACCTTGTCCCGGGACTTGGAGCCCTCCTTGAGGCCGACCTTCACCTGCACGCCCGAGTCACGAAGGCTCAGCGAATGGGCGTGGCCCTGGCTGCCGTAGCCGATGACGCCGACCTTGCGTCCCTGGATGACGGACAGATCCGCATCGCCGTCGTAGAACATCTCAACTGCCACTCTGTATTTCCTTCTCTTCTGAGCGTCTTCGCTTGTTTTCGGGGATTACTTGGCGGAGCCGATGCCGCGGGGACCGCGGGACAACGACACCACACCGGACTGCACGATCTCGCGGATACCGTACGGCTCGAGCACCCGCAGCAGCGCCTCGAGCTTGCCCGGCGTGCCGGTGGCCTCGACCGTCAGCGACTCGTTGGAGACGTCGACGACCTTGGCGCGGAACAGGTTCACCGCCTCGATGACCTGGCCGCGGGTGGTCGCGTCCGCGCGGACCTTGATCAGCGCCAGCTCACGCGAGACCGAGTTGTCGGCGTCCTGCTCGACGATCTTGATCACGTTGATCAGCTTGTTGAGCTGCTTGGTGATCTGTTCGAGGGGAAGCAGCTCCTCGACGCTGACGACGATCGTCATGCGGGACATGTCCTTCTGCTCCGTCGCGCCGACGGCCAGCGACTCGATGTTGTAGCCGCGCCGCGAGAACAGCGCCGCGACACGGGCGAGCACACCGGGTTTGTCCTCGACGAGCACCGACAGCGTGTGTGTGGTGGTCATCAGGCGTGCCCCTCTTCGTTGTCGTCGAACAGCGGACGGATGTTGTGGGCGGCCATGATCTGGTCATTGCTGGTGCCTGCGGCCACCATCGGCCACACCTGTGCGTCGGCGCCGACGGTGAAGTCGATGACCACCGGCCGGTCGTTGATCGCGCGGGCCTGGTTGATGACATCCTCGACGTCTTCGGCACGCTCACAACGCAACCCGACACAGCCCAGTGCGTCGGCCAGCTTCACGAAGTCCGGGATCCGGCGCGAGTGGGTGCCCAGATCCGTCTGGCTGTACCGCTCCTCGTAGAACAGCGTCTGCCACTGGCGCACCATGCCGAGATTGCCGTTGTTGATCACCGCAACCTTGATCGGGATGCCCTCGACCGCACAGGTCGCCAGCTCCTGGTTGGTCATCTGGAAGCAGCCGTCGCCGTCGATGGCCCACACCTCGGCCTCGGGCCGGCCCATCTTGGCGCCCATCGCCGCCGGGACGGCGAAGCCCATGGTGCCCAGGCCGCCCGAGTTGAGCCACGTCCGCGGGTTCTCGTAGGAGATGAACTGCGCGGCCCACATCTGGTGCTGCCCGACGCCGGCCACATAGATCGCATCGGGGCCGGCCAGCTTGCCCAGCGACTCGATCACGTACTCCGGCGACAGGCTGCCGTCGCTCTGCGGGCCGTAGCTCAGCGGATACGTCGACTGGACGCCGCGCAGGTACTCCCACCACGTGTCGATTCCCAATTCCTGCGTGCCGCCGGTGTCCTTCCTCAGCACCTCGAGCAGGTCGGCGATGACGGCCTTGACGTCACCCACGATCGGCACGTCGGCGTGCCGGTTCTTGCCGATCTCGGCCGGGTCGATGTCGGCATGGATGACCTTCGCCTCAGGTGCGAAGGAGTCCAGCTGCCCGGTCACCCGGTCGTCGAAACGGGTGCCCAGCGCGATCAACAGGTCGCTGCGCTGCAGCGCGGCCACCGCGGAGACGGTGCCGTGCATCCCCGGCATGGCGAGGTTCTGGGGGTGGCTGTCGGGGAACGCGCCACGCGCCATGAGCGTGGTGACCACCGGGATGCCGGTCAGTTCGGCGAGGTCCAGCAGCTCCTGGCTGGCGTCGCCGCGGATCACGCCACCGCCGACGTAGAGCACCGGCTTACGCGCGGCCGTGATCAGCTTCGCCGCCTCCCGCACCTGGCGGCTGTGCGGTTTGGTGTTCGGCTTGTACCCGGGCAGGTCCATCTGCGGCGGCCAGGAGAACGTGCACTTGCCCTGCAGGATGTCCTTGGGGATGTCGACGAGCACCGCGCCGGGCCGCCCGGAGGACGCGATGTGGAACGCCTCGGCGATCACCCGTGGGATGTCGTCACCGTTGCGGACCAGGAAGTTGTGCTTGGTGATCGGCATCGTGATGCCGGAGATGTCGGCCTCCTGGAAGGCGTCGGTGCCGATCAGCGCGCGGCCGACCTGACCGGTGATCGCCACCACCGGGATGGAGTCCATCTGTGCGTCCGCCAGCGGCGTCACCAGGTTGGTGGCGCCGGGACCCGAGGTCGCCATGCACACGCCGACCCGCCCGGTGGCGTGGGCGTATCCGCTGGCGGCGTGGCCGGCGCCCTGCTCGTGGCGCACCAGCACGTGGCGCAGCTTCTGGGAATCGAACAGCGGGTCGTAGACCGGCAGGACAGCGCCGCCCGGGATGCCGAAGATCACGTCGACGTCGAGTTCCTCGAGCGACCGGATCACCGCCTGGGCACCGGTGACTTCATGCGGCGCAATTCGCTTGGGCTGCACGGTCTTCGGGCTGGTGGACTTGACAGCGGACACGGCATCGCCGCTGGGCGGCGCGGTGGCGGCCCGTTCCGGTGGTCGCGTGGTCGGTGCGCTCACTTCGTCCTCTTGAATCTCGTTGTTGTCGGTTTCACTTCGGCGCCCTTGAAGCAACAAAAAACCCCCGTCAGCAGGGCTGCTGTACGAGGGTTGGCGCGTCGATGCTGGTGGCTATGCCCAAGAGAGGGCCAGCGCGGCATCAACGCGCCAACCAATTACTACGAGCAAGCCCTTTCGCATAACACATGACGGTAGCCTCCGCACTGGTCACAGGTCAAATTCCGGCTGCCCCCGGTCCGGCCCGCCGTCACCCTCCCGGCGCAGTGCCAGAATGGGGGTGTGACCACGCCATCCGCATCCACGCCGCCGGCTCCGGTCGTCATCCGGATCTCGCCGATGGCGCACCTTGCGGTCGGATTCTTCGCCTTCGCGCTGCTCGCGGTCGTGCTCAGCACCCCGCCGGTGTCCGCCGCGCTCTTTCTGCTGCCGATCGCACTGTCGGCGTTGATCATTCGCTACCGCACCGTCGCCGATCAGGACACCGTCACCGCACGCCGGGCGTTCGGCAGCACCACCGTGCCGTGGTCCGACATCGAGGGCCTGCAGTTCGGCAAGGGCGCCTGGGCGTCGGCCCGCCTCGTCGACGGAACCGAATTGCGCCTTCCGGCCGTGACATTCGCGACACTGCCGGAGCTGACGGAGATCAGCGCGGGCCGGGTGCCCAACCCGTACGCGTAGCCGTCAGGCCAGCGGGTTGGCGCCGTTGAGCAGCACCCACAGCCCGATACCCGCCCCGACGCCCAGCAGCAGCGCGGCAAACGATCCGACGAACGGCCGGCGGGTCCAGCCGCGCCGCGCGTCGAAGCCGTACCGCCCCGGCCCGGCCAGGATGACCGCGGCGACCGCGGCCAGCACGAACACCCGGTACTCATGGCCGTCGGTGAGGAATGCGGAGAGCCTGGCCTCTTCGTGGGCGACGACCGCCTCGGCGAGCACCCCGTTGATCAGGTACGCCAGTGCGCCGGCGGCGGCCACCGGGGTGAACAGGCCGAGCACCAGCAGCACCCCGGCGGCGATCTGACCGATGGTGGCCACGTACGTCAGGACTCCGGCGTGCTGGAAGCCGAGTTCGGCCAGCGTCGTCTCGAAACCGCCGAGGCCCGGACCGCCCCACCACCCGAACGCCTTCTGCAGGCCGTGGGAGATCAGCAGCACGCCGACCGCCAGCCGGAGCACCAGCAGGCCGAGGTCCTGGGTGCCGCGCCGGCCCGCGGCCCTGACCCGGTCCTCGGCGATGGGGTCGACGTCGATCTCGGCGGGCTCGGCGGAGTACGGCGCCATCGCGTGGCGCCCGCTGGGCTGCACGTAGGGCAGTGGTTCCGGGTCGGCGAGCAGGCCGAGCCCGGGCTCGGCACTGGTGCCCTTGGTGGAGTCGTAACGCGGGATCGCGGTGGTCTCGAAGTCCCCGCCGTAGGTCGAGGTCGGCAGATCGTCTTCCGGATCGACCAGGCTCGCCGTCGCCGGGCGGGCCGAGCCGTCGGGCCGTTGCCAGGCGCGCGGGTCCTGAGAGTGACTGGTCACGCTGTCAGGGTAAGTGCAACTCACCCTCGAACCGGGGATTTACCACGGCGCTTTGGCCGCGTTTCGGCAGGTGGGCGAGCACCGGCGTGGCGAGCACCGCCCGGCGATCCGTAATCTGGCTCGCATGAGGACGCGCCGGCCGGTCATGGGTGTGTTCGTGCTGTTGTGCGCGCTCGTGGTCGGGTCGGGTTGCGCCCGCTTCGACGAGGCGCAGTCGCAGCCGTTCACCACCGAGCCGGAGATGAAGCCGCCGCCGAGTTCGGCGCCGCCACCACCACCGCCGTTGCCGCCCACGCCGTTCCCCAAGCAGTGCCCGGCGCCCGGGGTCATGCAGGGCTGCCTGGAGAGCACCAGCGGGCTGATCATGTTGCCCGACGGCCAGTCGGCGCTGGTCGCCGAGCGCACCACGGGCGAGGTCAAGGAGGTCGCGGTCCGAGCCGAGCCCAAGGTCAAGACCACCATCCCGGTCGACGGGTCCGGCGACGGCGGCCTGATGGACATCGTCATGTCGCCGACCTACTCCCAGGACCGGCTGATGTACGCCTACGTCAGCACGCCGTCCGACAACCGCGTCGTGCGCATCGCCGACGGCGACATCCCCAAGCCGATCCTGACCGGCATCCCCAAGGGCGCCACCGGCAATTCGGGCTCCCTGATCTTCACCAGCCCGACGACGCTGCTGGTGCAGACCGGCGACGCGGGCAATCCCGCACAGGCCGCCGACCCCGGTTCGTTGGCGGGCAAGGTGCTGCGCATCGAGCAGCCGACCACCGTCGACCAGGCGCCGACGACGACCGCACTGAGCGGGCTGGGGGCGGGCGGCTCGATGTGCGTCGACCCGTCCGACGGATCCCTCTACGTCACCGACCGCACGCCCACCGCGGACCGGTTGCAGCGGATCACCAAGGAGTCGGCGGTCTCGACCGTGTGGACGTGGCCGGACCGGCCGGGCGCGGCCGGCTGCGCGGCGCTGGACGGCACCGTGCTGGTGAACCTGGTGAACACCAAGCAGACGGTCGCGGTGCGGATGGCGCCGGACACCGGAGCGGTCACCGGCGAGCCGGAGGTGCTGCGCCAGGACACCCACGGGCACGCCTGGGCGCTGCAGCTGTCCCCCGACGGCAACGTCTGGGGCGCCACGGTGAACAAGACCTCGGGCGACGCCGAGAAGTTCTCCGACGTGGTGTTCCCGCTGTTCCCGCAGGGCGGCGGCTTCCCGCGCAGCAACGCCGACAACACCTGATCCCCGCGGTCACCCCGCCACGACGCGGAGGCCGCTTTCGCCATGTGGGCGGCGCTGGTTCCCGCAGCGGAGACCTAGTCCCCCGCCGCCACCAGTGAGCGCAGTTGCAGGCCGGGGTTGTCCCGTTCGACGCTCTGCAGGCGCCACGGGGTGGAGAACACCGCGAGGATGACGCCGTCGGTCCGGGTGAAGACCTCGACGGACGCCTGCTTCTGCAGCAACTCGACGTCGGCGGGGTCGGCGGCGCGCGCGACGGTGTAGGGCAGCGGCTCGAGCGAGATCGGCGCGGCGAACTCGGCGGCCATCCGGTGGGTGGCCACCTCGAACTGCATCGGCCCCACCGCGGCGAACACCGGCGCCTGGTCGCCGCGCCGGTCCGAGCGCAGCACCTGGACGACGCCTTCCTGCTCGAGTTGCTCGATGCCCTTGCGGAACTGCTTGTGCTTACTGGGGTCCGTGCCCCGCGCGACGGCGAAATGCTCGGGCGAGAAGCTCGGTATCGGCGGGTACTGCACGGCGATGTCCCGGTAGAGCGTGTCGCCCGGACGCAGCGACGCGGCGTTGGCGAGCCCGATGACGTCGCCCGGCCAGGCGGTGTCCAGAGTGGAACGGTTCTGACCGAAGACCGATTGCGCGTACTTGGTGACGAACGGCTTGCCGGTGGCGGCGTGGGTGAGCACCTCCCCGCGCTCGAACGTGCCCGAGACCACCCGGGCGTATGCGATCCGGTCACGGTGGGCCGAATCCATCCCCGCCTGGACCTTGAACACGAACGCGCTGAACGGCGACGAGGCGTCGCGCCGGTTGCCGTCGACGTCGAGTTGACCGTGCGGCGACGGCGCCAGCTGGGCGAGGACGTCCAGGAGCTGATTGACCCCGAAGTTGAGGATGGCCGAGGTGAAGAGAACCGGTGTCGAAGTACACCGCAGGAAGGAGTCCCGGTCGAAGTCGGCGCCGTCGGCGGACAGCAGCTCCGACTCCTCGAGCGCGGTGTCCCAGTCGCTTCCCGCGACCTCGTGGGCGCGGGAGGCATCGATGTGTTCTTCGGGCGCGGCGGTGGCACCGCCGGCTGTTCGGGTGTACTTGATGTAGGTGCCGGTACGCCGGTCGAGGACGCCCTTGAAGTCACCGGCGATCCCGACCGGCCACGTCAACGGAGTGGTCTGCAGCTGAATGCGCTCGTGGATCTCGTCCATCAACTCCAGTGCGTGGCGACCCGGCCGGTCCCATTTGTTGACCACCGTGATGATGGGAATGCCGCGGTGCCGGCAGACCTGAAACAGCTTGAGCGTCTGCGGTTCCAGGCCCTTGGCGGCGTCGATGAGCATCACCGCGCAGTCCACGGCGGTCAGCACCCGGTAGGTGTCCTCGGAGAAGTCGGCGTGGCCGGGAGTGTCGAGGAGGTTGATGACGCAGGTGTCCCCGCTGTGCGTCCGGTACGGGAACTGCAGCGCCGTCGAGGTGATCGAGATCCCGCGGGCCTTCTCCATCTCCATCCAGTCCGAGACGGTGGCGCGGCGGCCGGCCTTGCCGTGGATCGCGCCCGCCTCGGTGATGGCCTTGGCGTGCAGCACCAGCGCCTCGGTCAGCGTGGACTTACCGGCGTCGGGATGGCTGATCACGGCGAACGTTCTGCGACGTCGCGCTTCGGCGGAGATGCGGTCTGCCTTGGGCCCCGTGGCGGCCGTCGACACACCGGAGGCGGTATCGGTCATTGCACTGTCGATGATATTGGCCGTGGCGGCCAAACCGATAATCGCGGCGGTCTAGGTCTGCAGTGCGAGATGCATCACGTGCAGGCCGACCAAACCGTGCGTGCGCGAACGGAAGGCACCCGGGACGGTGCCCACGATGTCGAACCCCAGCGACCGCCACAGCCGCACCGCCCGGCTGTTGGTCTCGACGACGGCGTTGAACTGGATCGCGCGGTACCCGTTGCGCCGGTGCCAGTCGATCACCCACTCGGCCATCGCCCGACCCGTCCCGCGGATCTGCACCCCCGGGTCGACCATGAAACTGGCCGTGCCGACATGGTCGCCGCGACCGGGGCGGTTGGGGCCCATCTTCGCGGTACCGACCACCCGGCCGTCGACCACGGCCACGATCGTGTGGCCGGGCGGTGGCTCGAGCCACAGCCGCGCGATCTCCTCGTCGGTCAGCGCCTCGGGATAGGCATAACTCTCGCCGTCGGCCACCACCGGCCGGAAGATCGCGGCGATCCGGCGCACGTCGTCGGCGCCGGCGGCCCGTATCCCCAGCACGGCGGATCAGCCGCAGGCGGCGAGGACCAGTTCGCGGACGCGGGCGGCGTCGGCCTGACCCTTCGTGGCCTTCATCACCGCGCCCACGATCGCGCCTGCGGCCGCCACCTTGCCGCCGCGGATCTTCTCGACGATGTCGGGGTTGGCGGCCAGCGCCTCGTCGACCGCAGCCTTGATCACCGAGTCGTCGCGCACCATCGCCAGACCGCGGTCGGCCATCACCTGCTCGGGGTCGCCCTCACCGGCGAGCACACCCTCGACCACCTGCCGGGCCAGCTTGTTCGACAGCTTGCCGTCGTCCACCAGCTTGATCACCGCGGCCACCTGCGCCGGAGTGATGGCCAGCGCGTCGAGTTCGACGCCGGCCTCGTTCGCCTTCTGCACCAGATAGTTGCCCCACCAGGCACGGGCCTGGTCGCTGGAAGCGCCCTGTGCGACGGTCGCGGTGATCAGATCGAGCGCCCCGATGTTGACCAGGTCGCGCATCACCTCGTCGGAGATGTCCCAGTCCTGTTGAATCCGCTTGCGCGACAACCACGGAAGCTCCGGAATGGTCCCCCGCAGCTGCTCGATCTGCTCTGCGCTCGGCGCCACCGCCTCGAGGTCGGGCTCCGGGAAGTACCGGTAGTCCTGCGCGGTCTCCTTGCTCCGGCCCGGCGAGGTGTAGCCGTCCTCGTGGAAGTGCCGAGTCTCCTGCACGATCCGGCCACCCGACTCGAGCACGGCGGCCTGCCTGCGCATCTCGTAGCGCACCGCGACCTCGACGCTCTTGAGCGAGTTGACGTTCTTGGTCTCGGTGCGCGTGCCGAACTCCGCCTGACCGATCGGCTTCAGCGACAGGTTCGAGTCGCACCGCATCGAGCCCTGGTCCATCCGCACGTCCGAGACACCCAGTGCGCGCAACAGATCCCGCAGCGCGGTGACGTACGCCCTGGCGATCTCGGGGGCACGGGCGCCCGCGCCCTCGATGGGCCGGCTGACGATCTCGATCAGCGGCACGCCGGCACGGTTGAAGTCCGCCAGTGAATGCGTCGCCCCGGCGATCCGGCCGGTGTCGCTGCCGAGGTGGGTCAGCTTGCCGGTGTCCTCCTCCATGTGGGCGCGCTCGATCTCCACCCGCCAGGTGCTGCCGTCGTCCAGGGGCACGTCGAGGTGGCCGTTGACGGCGATCGGCTCGTCGTACTGCGAGATCTGGTAGTTTTTCGGCTGGTCCGGGTAGAAGTAGTTCTTCCTGGCGAAGCGGCACCACGAGACGATCTCGCAGTTGAGCGCCAGCCCGATGCGGATCGCCGACTCCACCGCCGACTGGTTGATCACCGGCAGCGACCCCGGCAGACCGAGGCAGACCGGACACACCTGCGTGTTGGGCTCGGCGCCGAATGCGTTGGCGCACCCGCAGAACATCTTGGTCGCCGTCGACAGCTCGACGTGCACCTCCATGCCCATCACGGGTTCGTAGCGCGCGATGACCTCGTCGTAGTCGAGCAACTCGGCGGTAGCGGCAGTCATACCAGCGATGTTAGTGGTCAGGACTGCGCCAGCTTCGGGTGCACGCCCGGCTTGAGCGCCAGTCCGGTGGACACCCGCTGCAGCAGGCGCAGGAACTCGGCGCGCTCGGCGGGCGTCAGCGTCGCGGCGATCTCGTCCTCCTGTGCGCGGCCCTGCGCGTCGAGCGCGGGCAGCAATTCGCGGGCCTGGTCGGTCAGCGTGACGGCGAACGCCCGCCGGTCGTCGGGGTGCGGCCTGCGGGTCACCAGGCCCTGGCCCTCGAGGGTGTCCACGACGCCGACCATCACGTTGCGGTGGATCCCCAGCCGCGACGACAGCTGACGCTGCGACTGCCCGTCGTCGGCATGGAGCGCCATCAGCACCGCATACGTGCGCGGCCCGACCCCGAACGGCTGTAGGCGCGCCACGAAGTCGTCGGCGACGAGCACCCCGAGCTGCGACAACAGGAACGGGATGCGCTCGTGGAGTTCGGCGATGCCCGGCGGATCCTCCGTCATGCCAGCAGACTAGCCCGCGGCATGATTGTCACATACAGTGATAATCACTATTAGTGACAAAAGGAGACGACATGACCCTCGTGATCTTCGGTGCCAACGGGCAGACCGGCAGACTGCTGACGCGCTTCGCGGTCGACCGCGGTCTGCGTGCGGTCGCCGTGACCCGCCGGCCCGACGACTTCCCCTTCTCGCATCCGAATCTGCGGGTGGCCCGCGCCGACGTGCGCGACGCCGCCTCGGTCGAGGATGTGGTCGCGGGCGCCGACGCCGTGGTGTCCACGCTCGGCGTGCCGATGAGCCGCCGGCCGATCGACACCTACTCGGTCGGCGCGACGAACACGGTCGCGGCCATGCGGCGGGCCGGCGCCGCACGCCTGGTCGTCGTGAGCTCGACCGCGGTCACCACCTATCCCGGCCGCACCGGCGCGCCGGTGGCGCTGCGCATCGTCGAGCCGATCCTGAAGAACACCCTCGGCAAGTCGACATATGCCGACCAGCGCCGCATGGAGGGCATCGTCGGCGGCAGCGGTCTCGACTGGACCGTGGTGCGGCCGTCCGGCTTGTTCGACCTGCCGCATGTCACCGATTATGTTGCCGGACAATGTGATCCGATCGGCGCGTTCACGTCGCGCACCGATCTGGCGGACTACCTGCTGCGAACGGCGACCACCGCGGACGGCGACCGCGGCGTGGTGACGATCTCCACGGTCACCGACACCCCGACGCTGTGGCAGATGGTGCGCCGCGAAGCGTTCGCCGGCGCCTGAGGTCAGCCGAAGAACTCCGCGGCGTCGTCGTAACGGGTCTGCGGCACGAGCTTGAGCTGACGGACGGCGTCGGCCAACGGAACCCGGCCGATCTCCTGACCGCGCAGCGACACCATCATCCCGAACTCGCCGGCGTGCGCGGCGTCCGCGGCGTTCACCCCGAAGCGGGTGGCCAGCACCCTGTCGAACGGGGTCGGGGTGCCGCCGCGCTGCACGTGCCCCAGCACGGTGACGCGGACCTCCTTGTTGATCCGCTTCTCGACCTCCATCGCGAGTTGCTGTGCCACACCGGTGAACTTCTCGTGACCGAACTCGTCGATTCCGCCCTGAGCCAGCCGCATCGACCCCTCGGCCGGCTTCGCGCCCTCGGCGATGACACAGATGAAATGCGAGTCACCGCGCACGAAGCGGCCCTTGATCAGCCGGCAGACCTCTTCGACGTCGAACGGCACCTCGGGAATCAACGTCATGTGGGCGCCCGACGCCAGGCCGGCGTTCAGCGCGATCCAGCCCGCATGGCGGCCCATCACCTCGACGAGCATCACCCGCTGGTGCGATTCGGCGGTGCTGTGCAGGCGGTCGATCGCCTCGCTCGCGACGGTCAGCGCCGTGTCGTGGCCGAATGTCACGTCGGTGCAGTCGATGTCGTTGTCGATGGTCTTGGGCACCCCGACCACGGGGACGTTCTCCTCGGAGAGCCAGTGCGCCGCGGTGAGCGTGCCCTCGCCGCCGATCGGGATCAGCACGTCGATCCCGTTGTCGTCGAGGGTCTGCTTGATCTGGTCGAGCCCCGCGCGCAGCTTGTCCGGATTGGTGCGCGCGGTGCCCAGCACGGTGCCGCCCTTGGCCAGCAGGCGGTCGTTGCGGTCGTCGTTCTTCAGCTGGATCCGGCGGTCCTCGAGCAGGCCGCGCCATCCATCGAGGAAGCCGACGACCGTCGAGCCGTACCGCACGTCGCAGGTGCGGACCACCGCGCGGATCACCGCGTTCAGGCCAGGACAGTCACCGCCACCGGTGAGAACTCCGATCCGCATGATCTATACCGTTCCTCGCGTGCCCATGAACCCCGATCCTGCCAGCATCGTCGGTTCGCGGCTCGTCAGCAACGGAACGGGCGAACGGGGACACCAGCCCGGACTCGTAGGCGATCACCACGGCCTGCGCGCGGTCCCGCAGACCCAGCTTCGAGAAGATCCTGCCGACATGAGTTTTCACGGTCTCCTCCGACACCACCAACTCCGCCGCGATCTCGGCGTTCGACATGCCGCGGGCCAGCAGCGCCAAGACCTCGGTCTCCCGCGGTGTCAGGCGCGCCAGCTCGTCGGCGGAGCGGCGTGGCACGGCATGCCGGCTCACCAGGTCCGCGATCACCCGCCGGGTGACCGACGGCGCCAGCAGCGCGTCGCCCGCCGCGACCACGCGCACCGCGCGGATCAGCTCGTCGGCGGGCGCGTCCTTGAGCAGGAAGCCGCTGGCACCGGCACGCAACGCCGCGTAGACGTAGTCGTCGACGTCGAACGTGGTCAGCATCACGACCTTCGACGTGGTCTGCGCCAGGATCTCGCGGGCGGCGTCCAACCCGTTCATCTCCGGCATCCGGACGTCCATCAACACCACGTCCGGCGCGCAGGCGAGGACGCCGGCCACCGCGTCCCGCCCGTTGGCCGCGTCGCCGACCACACTGATGTCGGTCTGGGCCGCCAGCAGCGCGCCGAAGCCCTGCCGCACCATCGCCTGGTCGTCGGCGATGAACGTGGTGATCATCGGCGGGCCGGGCGCGTGGGGAGCGTCAGGCCGGACACCCCGACACGGTAGCCGGGACGCACGGCAGATAGGACCAGACGACGAACTCGCCCTCGGTGTCGTGGACGGCGACGATGCCGCCGACCGCCGCGGCCCGCTCGCGCATGCCGGCGATGCCGAGGCCCGGCACCGGAGGGTCCCACGATTCGCTCACCCGCGGATTGCGGATCTCGACACCGACGCCGTCGACGGTGATGCCCACCTCCGCGGCGACCGTCGCCCCCGGTGCGTGCCGCGCGGCGTTCGCCAGACACTCCTGCACGATCCGGTACGCGGCCGAGCCGACCAGGTCCCCGACCAACTCCGTCGGCCCGTCGATCCGCCAGGTCAGGTGCACACCCGCGCGCTGCGTGGCGGTGAACAGCGCGGGCAGGTCGGCGATCGTCGGCGCGGGAGCCAGCTCGGCAGGCTCGACACCACTGCGCAGCACACCCAGCAGGCCGCGGATCTCGTTGAGCGCCTCACGTCCGGTCGCGGCGATCGTCTCGAACTCGGCCTGCAGGCTCGGTGGCACGTCGGCGTGGCGATACGGCGCGGTCTGCGCCGACACCACCACCATTGACATGTGGTGGGCGACGACGTCGTGCAGGTCGCGCGCGATCCTGGTGCGCTCCTGCAGCACCGTGCGCCTGGCCCGCTCCAGGTCGCCGACCTCCTCCAGTTCGGCGACCTGCCGTCGCGACAGCACCAGCCAACGCACCAGCACCACCGCGAACACGATGGCGGTGACGCCGAAGGCCCAGCCGCCGTCCACGTGATTCGGCATCGCGACGAGGAACAGCAGTGCGGTTGCCAGCCACACCCTGACGACGACCGGCAGCGGGCGGGTCCAGACCACGGCGACGGTCAACACCAGCAGCACGATGAGGTGCACGACCTGCCACGGGTAGGTCCACCCCGGCTGCCTGTCGAAGAACAGCGGGATCAGCACCGCCGACACCGCCGAAATCGACCACCCGACAAGCGGATTGACCGACAGGAACAGGATCGGCAGGGCGGCCAGTGCGGCGACGATCGGCGCCAGCGCCGCAGGCACCTGGTGGGTGACGAACAGCGTCGGCCAGGCCACCGCGTACAGCACCCCGGCGGCGGCGACCACCAACCAGTCCGTCCAGTGTCCGCGCCGCACCCAACCCGTCGAACCGCTCGGCCTGTTCACGATCCGAATGCTAGGACGATTACACCGCCCGGCCATCCCCCTGCGGGGTGATCCGCGACTGGCTCGGCGGAGCCAGCCGCTACAGCGCGGTCGGCAGCGCTCCGCGGGCCGCCTCGTATGCCGCGCCCACCCGGTACAGCCGGTCGTCGGCCAGCGCAGGCGCCATGATCTGCAGGCCGACGGGCAGACCGTCGTCCGGCGACAATCCCGACGGCACCGACATGCCGCAGTGCCCGGCCAGGTTCAGCGGCAGCGTGCACAGGTCGAACAGGTACATCGCCAGCGGGTCGTCGACCTTCTCCCCCAGCGGGAACGCCGTGGTGGGCGTCGCCGGTGACACCAGCACGTCGACACTGCGGTACGCCTCGTCGAGGTCGCGGGCGATCAGCGTGCGAACCTTCTGCGCCTGGTTGTAGTACGCGTCGTAATAGCCCGCCGACAACGCATAGGTGCCGATCATGATGCGGCGCTTGACCTCTGGGCCGAAGCCCGCGGCCCGGGTCAACGCCATGACCTCCTCGGCGCTGTGCGTGCCGTCGTCGCCGACGCGCAGTCCGTAGCGCATCGCGTCGAAGCGGGCCAGGTTCGACGACACCTCCGAGGGCAGGATCAGGTAGTAGGCGGCCAGCGAGTGGTCGAAGTGCGGACAGTCGACCTCGGTGACCTCGGCGCCCAGCGCGGTCAGCTGGTCCACCGCCGCGGTGAACGACGCGAGCACCCCCGGCTGATAGCCGTCGCCGCGCAGCTGGCGCACCACACCCACCCGCACACCGGACAGGTCGCCGTCCGCGCCGGCCCGCGCCGCGGCCACCACGTCCGGCACGTCGGCCGTCACCGAGGTGGAATCCTTCGGGTCGTGCCCGGCGATCACCTCGTGCAGCAGCGCCGTGTCGAGCACCGTGCGGGCGCACGGCCCGCCCTGATCCAGCGACGACGCGCAGGCGATCAACCCGTACCGCGACACCGTGCCGTAGGTCGGCTTCACCCCGACGGTCGCGGTCAGCGCCGCGGGCTGGCGGATCGAACCGCCGGTGTCGGTGCCGATGGCCAGCGGCGTCTGGAACGCCGCGAGCGCGGCGGCGCTGCCCCCGCCGGAACCACCGGGGACACGGTCGACGTCCCACGGGTTGCGGGTGGGCCCGTACGCGGAGTTCTCCGTCGACGAGCCCATCGCGAACTCGTCCATGTTGGTCTTGCCGACGATCGGGATGCCCGCCGCCCGCAGTCGCGTGGTGACGGTGGCGTCGTAGGGCGATCGCCAGCCCTCGAGAATGCGTGAGCCGCAGGTGGTGGGCATGTCGGTCGTGGTGAACACGTCCTTGAGCGCCAGCGGGACGCCGGCCAGCGCCGAGGGCAGCCGCTCCCCGGCCGCGACGGCCTCGTCGACACGGGCGGCCGCCGCCAGCGCCGCATCCCCGGCCACGTGCAGGAAGGCGTGGTAGCGCTCGTCGGTCGCGGCGATCTGGTCCAGGCAGGCCTGGGTGACCTCGGCGGAAGACACCTCACCGGCGGCGATGCGGCCGGCCAGGGTGGCGGCGTCGAGGCGGGTCAGCTCGCTGCTCACTCCGGCTCCCCCAGGATGCGCGGGACCGCGAAGCGGCCGTCGACGGCGTGCGGGGCCGCGGCGAGCGCCTCGTCCTGCGTCAGGCACGGCTCGACCGTGTCGGGGCGCATGACGTTGACGTCGGTCAGCGGATTGCCGGTGGGCTCGACACCGGTGACGTCGACCGCCTGGATCCTGCCGACGTGGCCGAGGATCGCGTCCAGCTGGCCGGCGAAACCGTCGAGTTCGTCATCGGTGAGCGCCAACCGGGCCAAACGGGCCAGGTGGGCAACCTCGTCTCGGGAGATCTGCGACACGACAGAACAGCCTAGTCACGGCCGGTCGGGCCGGTCCGGCGGGCTTCCGGGCGGTGGGTGGGCGTGTCCCGGCGCGGCGGGCGGGACGCAGCCCGTTGTGTCACAGTGTCAGCCGTGCCTTCGTATCTCCTGCGGGTCCAGTTGGACGACCGGCCGGGTAGTCTCGGCTCGCTGGCGGTCGCACTGGGCTCGGTGGGCGCCGACATCCTGTCCCTCGACGTCGTCGAGCGCGCCTCCGGATACGCCATCGACGACCTGGTGGTCGACCTGCCCGCGGGCGCGATGCCGGACATGCTGATCACCGCCGCGGAGAACCTCAACGGCGTCTACGTCGACAGCATCCGCCCCCACACCGGGCTGCTGGAGGCGCACCGCGAGCTGGAGTTGATCGACCACATCGCCGCCGCGTCGGGCCGTGACGGGAAGCTGCAGGTGCTGGCCGACGAGGCGCCGAAGGTGCTGCGGGTCGGATGGTGCACCGTGGTGCGCTCGACCGCGGACGGCGTCGAGCGGATCGTCGGCAGCGCCTCGGCCCCGGAGACACAGGCCGGGTCCGCTCCGTGGCTGCCGCTGGAGCGCGCCGCCGCACTGGACGGCGCGGCCGACTGGGTGCCGCAGGTGTGGCGCGACATGGACACCACCCTGGCCGCCGCGCCGCTGAGCGAACCGCAGTGTGCGGTCGTGCTCGGCCGCCCCGGCGGGCCGCTGTTCCGGCCGTCGGAGGTGGCCCGGCTGGGCTATCTGGCCGGCATCGTGGCGACCATCCTGCGCTGATCGGCCATCAGTCCCAGGTCGTCACGAGCGCTTCGGTGGCGGCGCCGAGCTCGATCACATCGACGTCGGAGTCGGCGTTGTACTGCACGTCGTCGATCCGTTCCAACAGCGGTGCGGCATGGGCGAGGTCGCCGCGCGCGATGTCGCCGGTGTGCAGGTACTGCGCCGCGACACCGGTGCGCACGGACAGGAAACCCCGGACCACCCGGGCGAGTTCGGTGCCGGCTTCGGCGGCCGTCAGCTCATGACGGCGGTGCCGCTCGGTGATGGCCCGCACCGACCGCACGAATCGGCGCTCGGTCAGGCGCCGGTGCACATCCCGCACCACCGGGATGCGCCGCAACCGTTCCGGCGGCAACGTCCACAGCACCACGGCCGTCCACCAGAGCAGCACGGCGACGGCGAGAACGGCCGCCAGCAGCAGCCAGCCCGTCGAGTACGGCAGCGGGCCGCCGACGAAGCGGAGCAGATCCTCACCCGGCACGGCGGTACGCCTCGGTCACCGTGGTGAGCTTCGCGCGCACGTCGGCGCTGCCCGTGATGCGGGCGAACGGCACACCGCGGGTGGTCATCGTCTCGACAAGCGCGGTGAGGCGGCGGCGCTCGGCCTTGCGGTAGGCGGCCAGCACCCGTGGGCCCAGGCTGTGGCCGTCGAGCACCACCCGCCCGGTCGCCACGTCGACGCCCTCGTGCCCGCCGTCGGCCGGCCCACCCACGGCGGGCATGTCCGAGATCATCAGCCAGAGCACGTCATGGCGGCCCGCGAGGCGGCGGATCGCCTCATCGAGGCGGGGACTGACCTCCGGCTCGTCGGAGACCACCACGAGCAGCACCGGCCGCCGGTGGTGGCGCGCGACGTACTCGAGCTGGCTGACGATGTCGCTGGTGCCGACGTCGCCGCGGCTGTGCAGGTAGAACTGCTCGATCAGGCCCTCGATGTGCGGCTCACCGCGGCCGCTGCGCATGTGCTGCGAACCGCGGACGTCGCCGTAGACCAGCCCCACCTCGTCGGTGCGGCGCAGTGCGATCAGGCCGATGGCGCCCATCGCCACCGCCGCGACGTCACGCTTGAGCTCTCCGCCGGGGGCGAGTGCGGACATGTTGCGGCCCGCGTCGGCCACCAGCAGGATCTTGTGATGCTTCTCGGTGACGAACCGCTTGACGAGCACCGAGCCCGCCCTCGCCGTCGCCCGCCAGTCGATGTCGCGGATTTCGTCACCGGGGACGTACGGTCGCAGATCGTCGAACTCCATTGTGCGCGTGTGTAACAACGCGTAGTGACCGCCTTCGAGCATGCCCCGGGTGTCGGAGCCGAAGTACTGTTTGGCCCGATTGAGGTGCCTGCCCATGACGGACTCAGGGCACCCGGACGGAGTGCATCACGGCGTCGACGACGGTCTCGGTGGTGACGCCGGCGCTGACGGCCTCGAAGCCCAGGACGAGCCGGTGGCGCAGCACGCGGTGCGCGAGATCGCGGATGTCGTCGGGCAGCACATGGTTGCGGCCGGCCAGCAACGCCAGCGCCCGGGCGGACCGGCAGAACGCGATCGTCGCGCGGGGACTGGCGCCGTACTCGACGAGGCGGGCGAGCTGCGGGCTGAGGAACTCGTCGGGGTTGCGGGTGGCGTACACCAGCTGGCTCACGTAGTGCACCAGCTTGGGGTCCAGATGCACCCGGGTGGCGACCTGCTGGATCATCCGCATCTCGTCGAGGCTGATGACCGGCGCGGTGGTGTGCGCGCGGTCGTAGACACCGGCGTCCATGCGGAACATCACCTCCGCCTCCTCCTGGGGCGTCGGGTAGCGCAGCACCTCTTTGAGCATGAACCGGTCGGTCTGGGCCTCCGAGAGCGGGTAGGTGCCCTCCTGGTCGACAGGATTCTGGGTGGCGATCACCAGGAACGGCTCCGGAATCGGGTAGAGCCGGCCGGCGATGGTGGTCTGGCGCTCCTCCATCGCCTCCAGCATCGCGCTCTGCGTCTTGGCGCTGGACCGGTTGATCTCGTCGAGTATCACGATGTTGGTGTGCACCGGACCCAGTTGTGTGACAAAGGAACTGGTGGCCGCGTCGTAGATCTGGGTGCCGATGATGTCGCTGGGCAGCAGGTCCGGTGTGCACTGGATCCGCTGGAATCCGCCGGAGATCGATTCGGCGACGACACGCGCCGCGGTGGTCTTGGCAAGGCCGGGAACGCCTTCGAGCAGGATGTGGCCGCCCGTCAGTAGGCCGATCAGCAGCGTCTCGCGCAGATTCTCCTGGCCGACGACCTTGGCCGAGAACGCCTCGGCGATGCCTGCCACCACGCGGCGGGTCCGGTCCAGCTGCTCGACGTCGGACGGGCTGCTCGTGGTCATCGGGCTCAGAGTAGCCGTCCGCCGGTTCCCCAAACATCGCCGCGCGGCGGCAGCAAACGGCGAGCCGCCCGCGGCGTGGGCTCAGACGGCGTCGGGGCCACCGTCGAGCAGCCGGGTGAAGCCTTCCTCGTCGAGCACGGGAACCCCCAGTTCGACGGCCTTGTCGAACTTGGAGCCCGGGGAGTCGCCCGCGACGACGTAGGCCGTCTTCTTCGACACCGATCCGGCGGCCTTTCCGCCGCGCGCGATGATCGCCTCCTTGGCCTCGTCCCGGGAGTACCGGGTGAGCGATCCGGTGACGACGATAGACAGCCCCTCCAGCGTGCGGGCGATGCTGGCGTCGCGCTCGTCGGCCATCCGGACACCGGCGTCGCGCCACTTCTCCACGATGGCGCAGTGCCAGTCGACGGTGAACCATTCCTTGACCGCGGCGGCGATGGTCGGCCCGACACCCTCGGTGGCGGCCAACTCCTCCTCGGACGCCTCGATGACCGCGTCCAGGCTGCCGAACTCGGTGGCCAGCGCGCGGGCGGCGGTGGGCCCGACGTGCCGGATCGACAGGGCGACCAGCACCCGCCACAGCGACTGACTCTTCGCCCTGTCCAGATTGGCCAGCAGCCGCCTGCCGTTGGCCGACACCTCACCGGCCTTGGTGGTGAACAGGTCGGTGCGCAGCAGGTCGTCGGCGGTGAGCGTGAAGAGGTCGCCCTCGTCGGTGATGACCTGCGCCTGCAGCAGCGCGATGCCCGCCTCGTAACCCAGGCCCTCGATGTCGAACGCGCCGCGGCCCGCGACGTGGAACACCCGCTCACGCAGTTGCGCCGGGCAGGTCCGCGCGTTCGGGCAGCGGATGTCGGCGTCGCCCTCCTTGGCCGGCGCCAGTTCGGTGCCGCACTCCGGGCAGTGCGTGGGCATCTCGAACTCGCGTTCCGAGCCGTCGCGCAGGTCGACCACCGGGCCGAGCACCTCGGGGATCACGTCGCCCGCCTTGCGGATGACGACGGTGTCACCGATCAGCACGCCCTTGCGCTTCACCTCCGAGGCGTTGTGCAGCGTCGCGAGCCCGACCGTGGAACCCGCCACCTTGACCGGCTCCATGTAGGCGAACGGCGTGACGCGGCCGGTGCGGCCCACGTTGACGCGGATGTCGAGCAGCTTGGTCTGCGCCTCCTCGGGCGGGTACTTATAGGCGATCGCCCAGCGCGGTGCGCGTGACGTCGCCCCGAGCCGGCGCTGCAGTGACACCTCGTCGACCTTGACCACCAGGCCGTCGATCTCGTGCTCGACGTCGTGGCGGTGCTCACCCCAGTACGCGACACGCTCGGTCACCGCGTCGACACCCTGGACCCGGGTGGTGTGGTCGGACACCGGCAGCCCCCACGCCTGCAGCGCCCGGTAGGCGTCGTGCAGCGTCGTGGGTGTGAAGCCCTCGACCCGGCCCAGGCCGTGGCAGATCATCCGTAGCCGGCGCCGCGCCGTCACGGCGGGGTTCTTCTGGCGCAGCGAACCGGCCGCGCTGTTGCGGGGGTTGGCGAACGGCGGCTTGCCCTCGGCGACCAGGCCGGCGTTGAGGTCCTCGAAGTCGGCCAGCCGGAAGAACACCTCGCCGCGCACCTCGAGCACCGTGGGCAGCGGGAATTCGTCGGTGGCGGTGAGCCGTTCGGGCACGTCCTCGATGGTGCGGGCGTTGAGCGTGACGTCCTCGCCGGTGCGGCCGTCGCCGCGGGTGGCGGCGCGTTCGAGCTTGCCGTCCCGGTAGACCAGCGCCAGCGCCACACCGTCGATCTTGAGCTCACACAGGTAGTGCGCGTCGTCGCCGATCTCGCCCTTGAGGCGGGCGGCCCACGCCGCGAGTTCGTCGGGGGTGAACACGTTGTCCAGGCTGAGCATGCGCTCGAGGTGCTCGGCCGAGGTGAAGTCGGTGGCGAAGCCCGCGCCGCCGACCAGCTGTGTCGGCGAGTCGGGGGTGCGCAGTTCGGGATGGGTGTCTTCTAGTGCCTGCAGCCGGCGCAGCAGGGTGTCGAACTCCGCGTCGGTGATGATCGGCGCGTCCTTGACGTAGTAGCGGAACTGATGCGCGCGCACCTCGTCGGCGAGTTCCTGCCAGGCCCGTCGCACGTCGGCGTCCGGCGCCTCCTCGGCCTGTTCGGCCAGCGCCGACTCAGCGTCTTTCGAGCTCACCTACGCAGGCTATCGAAGCGCTGTGACAAAGGCGCCGGAGCGCTTAGCCTGACGGGCATGCCGCACCCGATCATGTTCCGCGAGGGCGATCCCGGACTGGCGGAAGTGCGTGAGATCGCGCTGAGTTACCCGGAGGCCTACGAGAAGGTGTCTCACGGCAGGCCCGGCTTCTTCGTGGCGAAGATGTTCGCGATGTACGGCGGCAGCACCAAGGAGAGCGGCTCGATGGAGACCGTCCCGCACTGCGTGATGGTCAAGGTCGACAAGTCCGACCACGAGGCGCTGCTGCAGGACGACCGCTTCTTCTTTCCGGCGTACATGGGCCCGTCGGGCTGGCTCGGGCTCGACTTCAGCAAGGGCGATGTCGACTGGGACGAGGTGCGCGAGCTCGTCGACGCGTCGTACCGGTTGGTGGCGGGCAAGAAGCAGATCAAGATCCTCGACGGACTCTGACCGGCCGCGCCGCCGGGCGTGGTTCGATGGCAGGCACCATGAGTTTCGCGAGCCCATACCCCGACGTCCACATCCCCACCACGAGCCTGTACGACTACCTTTTCGGCGACCTGTCCGAGGCCGACGCGCAGCGGGTCGCGCTGGTCGACGCCGCACCCGGCACCGAGATCACCTACGGCGAAATGCTCACCCGCATCGACGCGTTCGCCGGTGCGCTGGCGGATCGCGGCATCGGCGTCGGTGACGTGGTCGGACTGCTCTCCCCGAACAGCTCGGCCTTCGCGATCGCGTTCCACGGCATCCTGCGGGCGGGCGCGACGGCCACCACCATCAACGCGCTGTTCACCGCCAAGGACGTCGCCAAGCAGCTGACCGACTCGGGCGCACGGCTGCTGGTCACCGTCGGCCCGCTGCTGGCCCAGGCGGCCGAGGCCGCCGAGGCGGTCGGCCTGCCCGCCGACCGGCTGGTGGTGCTCGACGGCCCCGGACTCGCCGCCGACGGCCACCCCAATGCCGACGACCTGCTCGGCCCCGGTCACCCCGCTCCGGATGTCGACTTTGACCCCGCCACCCACCTCGCGGTACTGCCCTACAGCTCCGGCACCACCGGGAACCCCAAGGGCGTCATGCTCACCCACCGCAACCTGGCCGCCAACGTCGCCCAGATCCGCCCGGTGCAGGGTATGACCGCCGATGACCGCATCCTGGCCGTGCTTCCGTTCTTCCACATTTACGGCATGACGGTATTGCTCGACGCCGCGCTGCACGCCAGGGCGCGGCTGGTGATCATGCCGAAGTTCGACCTGAGCGACTTCCTGCGGAACATCGCCGAGCACCGGTGCACCTTCGCGTTCATCGCGCCGCCGGTGGCCGTCGCGCTCGCCAAGCATCCGATGATCGACGACTACGACCTGTCGAGCCTGCGCGGGATCATGTCCGGCGCCGCACCGCTGGACGCCGACCTCGGCCGGGCGGTCGCCGAGCGACTGGACTGCGCGGTGGTGCAGGGCTACGGCATGAGCGAGCTCAGCCCCGTCAGTCACGTCACCCCGTTCGACGGCGGCACCGAACTGGTGGGCGCGGTCGCGCCGCTGAGCTCGAGCGGCTGGACGGTGCCGAACGCCGAGAGCCGGATCGTCGACGGCGAGACCGGGGACGAGATCGGCATTCCGGCAGAGGGTTTGAGCGCCACCGGAGAGCTGTGGTTCCGTGGGCCCAACGTGATGGCGGGTTATCTGAACAACGAGCAGGCCACCGCCGAGACCATCGACGACGACGGCTTCCTGCACACCGGCGATCTGGCGCAGGTGGACTCGAACGGCTGCGTGTACATCGTCGACCGGCTCAAGGAGCTGATCAAGTACAAGGGCTACCAGGTGCCGCCCGCCGAACTCGAGGCGGTGTTGCTCAGCCATCCGTCGATCGCGGATGCGGCGGTGATCGGCGTGAACGACGCTGAGGGCGAAGAGGTTCCGAAGGCGTTCGTCGTCGCGCAGTCGGACGCCGAGCTGACCGAGGACGACGTGATGGAGTTCGTCGCCGGTGAGGTGGCGCCGTACAAGAAGGTGCGGATGGTCGAGTTCATCGACGCGATACCGAAGTCCGCGTCGGGCAAGATCCTGCGGAAGGACCTGCGCCGCTAGTCGTCCTCGACGTGGGCGCGCAACCGCTCGATCGCGCGGTCCCACCGCGTCGACAGCGCGGTCAGATAGTCGCTGGCCTCGGCGAGCGGTTCCGGGCGCATCCGCCAGATCCTCTCGCGGCCCTGCCGGTGGCTGCTCACCAGACCCACCGCTTCGAGCTGCAGCAGATGCTTGGTTGCGGCCTGCCGGGTCACCGGGATCACTTCGGTGACTTCGGATGTCGAGCACGGTCCGCCGTCGCAGAGCCGGATGACGATGCGCAGCCGGTTCGCGTCGCCGAGGGCGTCGAACAGCGGTGCGGTGGCCTCGACGGTGGTACTCACACCTTTTCGTCCAGTGCCAGGTACTTGCCGATCAGCTCGGCCTGCAGCGACCAGCCCTCGCTGTTGGCCTCGAAGGCCGATGCCCGGCGCGCGGCCGGAACGGCGTCGAAGCCGGATTCGACGATGCGCAGCAGCACGCCGCCGTCGGCCTCGGTGAGGGTGAACTCCACCAGGGTCGTCGGTTCGGCGGAGTGATCGGCGCCCGGCTCGACGGCATACGGATGCCAGCGGAATGCCAACCGGCGCTTCGGTTCCACCGCGACGATGTGCCAGCTGTCGGCCTGCCCCGCGTAGGGCTCCTGCTTGCAGGCCACCCGGTCGTCCACCGCGGTCGGCGTGATGACGCCGGTGACGGTCGCGCCCTCGACGAATGGTCCGTCGAAACGCACGCCGAACCAGCGGCCGAATTCGTCGGCGTCGCTGATCGCCCGCCACACCCGCTCCAGCGGGGCCCGCAGCAGTACTTCCTTCTCGATGCGATCGGTATTCATATGCAACCTCCTGGTTGCTCCTCACGCTAGCGGAGGCCGGCGAGAAAGGCAACCGTTAGGTTGCGTCTTTGCGCTCAGACCGCCGCGGCGTCGACCGCCAGGACGTCGGCGGCCCTCTGTGCCAGCCCGACGGCAGTGCGCGCCCACTCCGGCGTGGACCCCGCCAGACCGCAAGCGGGGGTGATGCCGATCCGCTCGGTGATCACCGACCGGGCGAACCCGAGCCGGTCGGTCAGCATCACCACCGCCTTCGCGACGTCCTCGGCCGACGTCGGTGCAGTCGGGGACGCCGAGGGCACCACACCCAGCAGCACGGCGCGGCCGCTGTCGACGAATTCTCCGACACCGTCGAGGTCGCCGACCGTGAGTGTCGCGCTGTCGACCGAGATGGCCTGAAGAGTGCTGCGCAGGAACAGCTTCCACGGTAGATCGGGGGCACAACTGTGCAGCGCGACGTCACCGCCGACCGTGGCGACGCACTCGTCGAGCAGCGCGGTGGCCACCGGCTCGTCGACCGGGTGCACCGGGCTGAAACTGGTGACGCCGGTGAGCCGACCCGCCAGCGCGGCGGGCAGCAGGGGTTCGTCGAACTGCACCACCACCGGCGTACCGAGGCGCCGGTGCAGTTCCGCGCGGTGGCCCGCCACCCCTTCGGCGAGTGAGGAGGTGAGGTCGCGTACCGCGCCCGGGTCGGTGATCGCGCGATGTCCACCGGGCAGTTCGAGTTCCGCCGACAGGGTGATCGGTCCTGGCGCCTGCACCTTCACCGTGCGCCCGGAGCCGGCCAGTCCGGCTTTCTCCCAGGCCTCCTCGAGCGCGTCGATGTCCTCGGCGAGCAGACTCGCCGCGCGTCGCCGCGCGGTGCTGCGGCCGGGGGCGATGCGGTACCCGCGCGGCACGATGTCGATGCCGATGTCGACGAGCAGTCCCCCCGCCCGGCCGATCATGTCCGCGCCGACCCCGCGCGACGGCAGTTCAACGAGATGCGGCAGGGTGTGCAGCTCCCCCACCACGACCTCGGCGGCCTGACGCGGGTCGGCGCCGGGCCAGGATCCGATACCGGTCGCCCCGGCGAAAACGCTCACCCGTTTGACGATATGCGACCGGGTTAATCTCGTGGCGACGGAAGGGACCGCCATGTGCGCTCGGGCCCGGTGGCTGCTGTGCGTCGCGGTGCTGCTCGTGGCGGGGTGCGCCCACACCGTCGGCGGGACCGCGGTGCGGCCGGTGCCCGGTATCGACGAAGATTCACGCTCACCCGTCGACGTGGACACGGTGCTCCTCGAACAGTCGCAGATGCGCGCCATCACCGGCGCCGGCGAGGACCTGACCGTCATCCCGTCGATGGACGGCAAGTTCCCGGTCGACATCGAAGCGCTGATGCCGACGGTGCCGCCGCAGTGCGGATGGGTCTACGCCGAGACGCAGACCTTCGGTCCGGACGTCGAGGAGTTCCACAAGACGACGTTCCAGAACCCGCCCGACGGCGGGCTCATTTCGCAGGGCGCCGCCGGCTACCGCGATCCGGTGACGGCCCGCCGCGCCTTCGACGGCCTTGTCGGGCACATCGACCGCTGCGACGGCACCGCTGCCGGGTCGTCGATCGTCGGAGACTGGACGGCCTCCGATGATGCGGCACAGACCCGGCCCGGCGGGTGCGGCCGCGACTACCGCCTCAAGTACGTGGTGCTGGTCGAGGTGACGTTCTGCAGTTTCCCGGACTCGGTGCCCGACATCGTGATGACCAACATCCTGGCCAGGATCCGGGAGTAGTCCCGCGGGGCGTGCCGTCAGCGGCGTGCCATGAACGACTCGACGAGTAGATCGAGACGTTCCGCGTCATGGCCGGGGCGTAATCGGCCGGCGCGGGTGAGGGTGACCAGGCCGTGCAGCCCGGCCCAGAACACCTCGGTGAGCGCGTCGGCGTCCTGCCCGGCGGCGACCATGGCGAGCACCTGTCGAAGCTCGGTGAAGGCCGCCGTCAGCTGCGGCGGTGTGTCCTGGGCGGCGAAGCGCAAGGTGGTCGCACGGATGAACATCACGTCGTAGAGGGCCGGATTGTCGCGGGCGAAGTCGAGGTAGGCGCGCGAGACCCGGGTGAGGACATCCCGGCCCGTGCCGGGGCCGGAGCGGGCGGCCCGGAGCACCTCCACGAACTCGCCGAAGCCCTCGATCGCCACGGCCCCGGCGATCTGTTCCATGCCGGTGAAGTGCTTGTACAACACCGGTTGGCTGTACTCGATCTCGGCGGACAGGCGACGCGTGGTGACCGCGTCCCAGCCTCCGGATTCGGCCAGTCGGCGGGCCGCGTCGACGATCAGCCCTCGACGGGCGGCCCGCTCGCGCTCTCGGCGCTCGTCGATCGGCATACCGCACGATATCACCGCTAGTAATGCTAGCGCTGCTATTGACGCAAAGCCGGCTGGGGGTTAGCGTTGCTAACACCCCATCGACCGAGGAGTCAACCATGGCCCTGGACCTCATCACCCGCGTCGCCGCCTTGATCGCGGTGCTCGGCGCCGCGGTGGTCTACGGCACCGACGTGTTCTGTGCGGTCGTGCTGCGGCCCGCTCTGGCCGCGGTCGACGACGGCGTGCTGGTCGCGGTAACCGGGCACGTACACCGCTACGGCGACCGGCGAATGCCGGTGCCCGGGGCGCTCGGCATCATCGCGACCGCGACCACCGCGGTGCTGGCCGCGGTGGCCGCGCACTGGGCGCAGGCCATCGCGGCGGCAATCGCGCTGGTCCTGCTGTCGATCTGGCTGGTGCTCTACCTCCGGGTGAGCGCACCCATCAACCGGCAATTGACCGCTGCCGCCGACGCGGGGCGATCGCTACCGGACGGGCGCGCGCTGCAGGCACGGTGGGACCGGATCATCGGTGCTCGTGCCGCCCTGCAGGGCGTGGCCGTGGCCGCCCTGTGCATCGCGTTGATCGCCTGACCTGCCCAAGACGACCAGAAGAGAGCGGGATTCGATGTTCCAACTCAGGATCTACACACTGCGGTCACCCGAAGCTCTGCAGCGGTACGCGACGGTGCACTGGGCCCGCCACGTCACGACCTTCGCCACGTTCGGGGTCGATACTCACGGTGTCTGGACCGAGCACGCAGGCGGAGCACATCGACTCGTCGCGCTGATCACTTATCCACCCGGCGCCGACCCCGAACGCCTCACGCGACACATCATGGCCAGTCCCGACTTCGCCGCCGACATGGCCGGCTTCGACGCCGACGGCATCGTCGACGTCGAATCGGTACTCCTCGATCCGATGCCGTTCTCCCCCAATTCCTTCCAGTTCCAGGAGTCTCAGTCATGACCCTCACCACCGTCGGCTACGTGCTCGCCGGGCTCATCGCCGCGGCCATCATCGTCATCGGCGCGCGATTCCTCGTCGCGCCGCGCGCCGCCGCCGCCGGATACGGTGTGCAGCCCGATCTCGATCGGCCTTCCGTCGGCGCCTACCTGAGCGTCAAGGGCATCCGTGACATCGCCTCTGGACTGTTCGTCGTCATCCTGATGGTTGCCGGCGCCACGCATCTGCTCGGCTGGATAATCTTGGCCGCCACCATCATTCCGATCGCCGACGCGGCCATCGTGCTGGCCAACGGCGGGCCGAAGTCGATCGCCTGGGGCGTACACGGCCTCACCGCCGCCGTCATGGTGACGACCTCGGCGCTACTGCTGATCTCCTAGGGGTACGGCTAGCCGCGGATCGTCGCGCTGCCCAGCACCTCGTCGCCCTCGGGGTCGGGACGGTAGAGCACCATGGTCTGGCCCGGCGCCACACCGCGCAGCGGCGCCCGCAGGTCCATCGTGAGCAGGCCGTCCGCCAGCGCCGCGACACCGTCGGCGACGCCACCGTGCGCGCGCACCTGCACCGCGCACTCCACCGGGCCGTCGGGCGCCGACCCGCTGGTGAAGACCGGCCGCTCGCCCGTCAGCCGCCACACGTCCAGATCCTCCCGATCGCCGACCCGAACCGTTCCGCTCGCGGCGTCGATGTCCGTCACATAACGCGGCCGCCCGTCCGGGCCGGGCCCGGCGATGCCCAGGCCCTTGCGCTGCCCGACCGTGAAGCCGTGCACCCCGTCGTGTTCGGCGAGCACGGCGCCGCCCGAGTCCACCACGGCCCCGCGCCGCACGCCGATGCGGGCGCCCAGGAACGCCCGGGTGTCGCCGGACGGGATGAAGCAGATGTCGTGGCTGTCCGGCTTGTCCGCGACGGCCAGCCCGCGGCGGGCCGCCTCCTCGCGGATCTGCGCCTTCGGGGTGTCGCCGATCGGGAACAGCGCGTGGCGCAGTTGGCCCGCGGTGAGCACACCCAGCACGTAGGACTGATCCTTGTCGTGGTCGACGGCGCGACGCAGCCTGCCTGCGGACAGCCGGGCGTAGTGCCCGGTCGCGACGGCGTCGAAGCCGAGCGCAAGGGCGCGGGCCGCCAGGGCGGAGAACTTGATCTTCTCGTTGCACCGCACGCACGGGTTCGGCGTCTCACCGCGGGCGTAGGACGCGACGAAGTCGTCGATCACGTCCTCCTTGAAGCGGTCCGCGAAATCCCACACGTAGAACGGGATGTCGAGGATGTCGGCCACCCGCCGGGCGTCACCGGCGTCCTCCTTCGAGCAGCACCCGCGTGATCCGGTGCGCAGCGTGCCGGGCGCGGCGGACAGCGCCAGGTGCACACCCACGACGTCGTGGCCCGCGTCGACCATCCGGGCGGCGGCGACCGAGGAGTCGACACCGCCGCTCATCGCGACCAGGACCCGCATCTACTCCAGCACCCCGGAACTGGCCAGCGCCGCCTGGCGCGCGCGCTCCACCGCCGCGGGCAGGACCGCCAGCGCGGCATCGACGTCGGCGTCGGTACTGGTGTGCCCCAACGACAGCCGCAGCGAACCGCGGGCGCTCACCGGGTCGGCACCCATCGCGATCAGGACGTGCGACGGTTGCGCAACACCTGCGGTGCACGCCGATCCGGTCGAGCACTCGATTCCCTTGGCGTCCAACAGCATCAGCAGAGAGTCGCCTTCGCACCCACGGAAGGTGAAGTGGGTGTTCCCGGGCAGCCTGCCGCCGTCACGGGCACCGTTGAGGTAGACGTCGTCGATGCCCGAGAGCACGCCGTCGATCAGCCGGTCGCGCAGCTGCTGCACCCGCGCACTGGTGACGGCCATACCTTCGATCGCCACCCGGGCCGCGGCGGCCATCGCCACCGCACCCGCGACATCCGGTGTGCCGGAACGGACGTCGCGCTCCTGGCCGCCGCCGTGCAGCAGCGGCACACAGGCGGTGTCGCGGCGCAGCAGCAGCGCACCGACGCCGGTCGGTCCGCCGAACTTGTGGGCCGCGACGCTCATCGCGGACAGGCCGCTGGCGGCGAAATCGACCGGGATCTGGCCGACGGCCTGGATCGCGTCGCTGTGCATCGGGACGTCGAACTCGGCGGCCACCGCGGCCAGCTCGGGCACGGGCAGCACGGTCCCGACCTCGTTGTTGGCCCACATCACCGTCACCAGCGCGACATCGTCGGGGTGCTCGAGCGCGGCCCGCAGCGCGGCGGGCGTCACCGAACCGTCGGGTTCGACGGGCAGCCAGGTCACCTCTGCGCCCTCGTGCTCGGCGAGCCACTCCACCGCGTCGAGCACGGCGTGGTGCTCCACCGGCGTGGTGATGATTCGGCGGCGCCGCGGATCGGCGTCGCGGCGGGCCCAGTAGATGCCCTTGACCCCGAGGTTGTCGCTCTCGGTGCCGCCCGCGGTGAAGACCACCTCCGACGGGCGGGCGCCCAGCAGGTGGGCCAGCGCCTCGCGGGCCTCCTCCATTCGCCTGCGGGCCAGCCGGCCGGTGCCGTGCAGCGATGACGCGTTACCGACCGTCGCCAGCACAGCGGTCATCGCCTCGATGGCGGCGGGGTGCATCGGGGTGGTGGCGGCGTGGTCGAGATAGACCGGCTCGGACATAACCGTTCAAGGATACCGGCCACCTCTGGGCCGCTCGCCTCGCCTGGTCAGGCCGCCAGGGCGTGCACGGACGCCGGTGTGGCGGACACCGCAGGCCGGTCCTGCCCGCGGACCAGCGCCTCGCAGCGTGCGGCGAGGTCGCGGCGGTCGTCGCCGGGCAGTTGCAGCGACGCGACCTCGATGTGGCAGATCGTCAGGCGTGCGCCGGTCACCCGGCGCAGCGACTCCAGCAGGGTGTCGTCGCCGACGAAGGCGGGCACCGTCGACGGCCTGCCGTCGCGGTGGTGGTAGTTCAGCCGCAGCGGTTGCACCGGCCTGCCCGCGTCCACCGCGGCCTGGAACATCGCGGGGCGGAATCGGCCGTAGCCCAGCCCGCACCAGGTGGTGCCCTCGGGGAACGCCACCACGGTGTGGCCGGCCCGCAACCGGTCGGCGACGGCGGCCACCACGGCAGGCAGGCGGCGCAGGCTGGCCCGGTCGATCGGAATGACCTTCACCATGCGAGCGAGCCGCCCGATGGCGGGCCACTCGACCAGGTCCGCCCGCGCGACGAACGACCCTGGCAGCACGGCCCCGATCGCGAAGATGTCCAGCCACGACACGTGCCCGCTCACCACGAGCACGCCGCGCAGGTTGCGGATCGGCCCGCCCGACACGGTGATCCGCACGCCCAGACAGCGCAGCATCAGCCTGCAGTAGGCCCGCTGGACGTGTGTGCGGCCGGGCAGCGGCACCGCGAGCAGCGGCAGCGCAGGCGCCAACAGCAGGGCCATGGTCAGCCGGAGCGCGGTGCGCAGTCGCACCAGGACGGGCCGGCTCGGCTGCCCGACGCCGGCGCTGACACAACCGGAATTGCAGGAGGCCCGGGGCAGCCAGGGGTGGTCGGCCACGGGGGACGGCTGCGGGCCGGGTGCCGACGCGGCGCCCAGGCCGGTCATCGGGTCACCCCTTCGGCCATCGTCGACGCGGCCGAGACCGACCGGAGGCGTTTGAGGTACCGGGTGTCGGCCTGACGCTTGTCGAGCAGCGCCGGGAAGTCGCCGACGCCGAAGTCCGGATCGTGGGCGGGATCGCCGCAGATCCGCGCACCCAGGCGCAGGTAGCCGCGCATCAGACCGGGAACGGCCAGGCGGTCCGGGGGTTCGATGTCGTCGAGTCCGCGCCCGTCGAGCACCACCGGGCGGTACGGGTGCACGGTGAACTGCTCCGGGGCGGCGTGCCTGCGCCGGACGAAGTCGCGCACCCCGCGGACCTGGCTGCCCGGCGCGCCACCGTCTGTGTGCGTCGGGACGGACACGCAGCCGGTGACGTAGTCGTATCCGCAGCGGTCCAGGTAGGCCAGGATGCCCGCCCACATCAGCAGTACCACGCCGCCGTTGCGGTGGTCCTCGCGCACCACCGCGCGCCCCATCTCCACCAGCGACGGCCGCAGCGCATCGAGCGCGCCGACGTCGAATTCCGTTGCGGTGTAGAGACCGCCGGCGGCGATGGCGCCCGGGGGTGGCAGCATCCGGTAGCAGCCGACGAGCTGACCAGACTCCTCCTCGCGGACCAGCAGGTGATCGCAGTACTCGTCGAAGCGGTCGGCGTCGCGGCCGTCGGTGGCGCCGGCCAGCGCGAAGCCCGGCTCGGAGGTGAACACGTCGTGACGCAGCCGCTGGGCGGCCTCGATCAGGTCGGAGTCGGTGGACAGCAGGAGTGAATACCGCGGGACGTTCAGCGAGGTGGTCTGTTGATCGGCGGCGATGAGTACAGCTGCAGTGCTCATGGTCAGCACGCTCGCCTAGCCGGGTCTCGGGACGGCGTCGTGTGCATGACGTGTCCGTGAGCGCTGGATGACGAACTGTGGTCGGCGGCGCTCTCAGGAGTCGAGGATCACCACGTTCTCGCTCACCGGGTTCCGGGGCATGACGAGGTGGTTGACCGGAGAAGCGGGATCCGGGTAGCCGATCGACAGGCCGCACAGCACCGTCAGGTCGTCGTCGATCTCCAGGTGCTCCCGCACCACCTCCGGATACAGCGCGATCGACACCTGCACACAGGTGCCGACGCCGCGCTCGGTGAGCGCCAGCAGCAGCGTCTGCAGGAACATCCCCACCCCGAGTGCGTCCACCGCACCGAAGTCGCGGTGCATGCACACCACCCCGGCCACCGGCGCGCCGAAGAACTCCCAGTTGCGCCGCTGGGCGTTCCACCGGCCCTCCCGGTCGTCCCGCTCGATGCCCATCGCGCCGTACACCAGGGCGCCGCTCTGCATCCGCCGGTACGCGAACTTCGGCGGCAGGCCGGCCGAGGCCAGCGCGGGCGGCGTCGTGTCGACGGCGGCGAGCAGGGCCGCGACCAGCCGCGCCCGGCGATCGCCCGTGGCGAGGAACAGCTGCCACGGCTGGGTGTTGGAGTTCGACGGCGCCCGCATCGCCAGCTCCAGTGCCTCGTCGAGCAGCGCGCGCGGAACAGGCCTGTCGGGCAAGAACATCCGGTTGGAGCGACGCGCCCGCACCACCTCGTCGAGGCCGGTCATCCCGTCTCCCTTCAGGCCGCCGCGCCGCCGCCGTCGGCGTGCAGCGTCGATCCGGTGACGAAGCTCGCTCTCGGCGAGGCGAGGAACAGCACCGCCTCGGCGATCTCCGCCGGCCGGGCGGTCCGGCCCAGCGGCAGCGTCCGGCCGAGTTCGTCGTTGGTGTCGCCCCATTCGGCGTAGACGCCTTCGGTGGCGGTCGGTCCCGGTGCGACGCTGTTCACCCGGATGCCCGTCGGCCCGAATTCGGCGGCCCAGGTGCGGTCAGCGATTCCTGCGCGGCCTTCGAGGCGCTGTAGGTGGACGCACCCGGCACACCCTTGAACGCCACCATCGAGGTGACGTTGACGATGCTGCCTCCGCCGCGGGCGATCATGCCCGGCACTATCGCGGCCACCAGGAAGTACGCGCCGCGCACATTGGTGTCGAACGTCGTCTCGAACGACGCCACGTCCTGGTCGACCGTCAGCGCGCCGGGGAAACTGGCCGCGTTGTTGACCAGGATGTCGACGTCGCCGCATCGGCGTGCCAGCGATTCGACCGACGCCAGGTCGGCGAGGTCGGCCTCGATGAACCGCACGCCGAGTGCGGCGGCCGCCTGCTCGCCGCGGACGGCGTTGCGGCCGGTGACGGTCACCGCCGCACCTTCTCGGGCGAGGAGCCTGGCAATCTCCAGGCCGATGCCTGCGGTGCCGCCGGTGACCAATGCGGACTGACCGGTGAGTTCCATGTCAGCGACCCGCCGACCAGTCGCCGAACCGGGTGCCGGCCAGGATGCCGTCATCGCCGGTGACCAGGCTGTCGGCGTGCACCGGTGTGCCGAAGTAGGTGGCCTGCGGATCGACCACCACACGCTGTCCGCCGCCCTGCCGCTGCACCACCGCGCGGGCCAGGTCGGCGAACGACATCTTCTCCGGGCCGCCGATGTTCACGATGCCGCCCCGCGGAGGATCCTGTGCGACGCGGGCGACCTGCTCGGCGACGTCGGAGACGGCGATCGGCTGGATCAACGCGTCAGGGGCGCGCACCTCGCCGTCGACGATCAGTGATCCGGTGATCACCTCGGCGAATTCGTGGAACTGGGTGGCCCGCACGATCGTGTACGGCAGGCCGGATCCGACGATCGTGCGCTCCTGCACCACCTTCGCCCGCATGTAACCGCTCTCGGGCAGCCCGTCGGCGCCCACGATGGACAGCGCCACGTAGTGCCCGACGCCCGCGTCGGCGGCCGCCGCGGTCAGGTTCGCCGTCGACCTGGTGAAGAAGTCCAGCACCGGCTCGTCGTCGAACGAGGGCGAATTCGTGACGTCGATCAGGATGTCGGCGCCGGCCAGGGCGTCGGCGAGGCCCGCACCGGTGAGCACGTCGGCGCCCGTCGAGCGGGACGCCGCGACCACCTGGTGGCCCGCGTTCTGGAGCAGTTCGACCACCTTCGCGCCCACCTGCCCGGTGGCGCCCATGACCGTGATCCGCGCGCTGTTCGTCATCTTCTGAACCCTCCTCGGTTGACCTGCCCTCAGCATCGTCGCCCCGTGGCATCGGTCGCCCCCTGGAGAATCCGTGGTTCTTTCCCGACTGCGGAAAAGACGGAACCCCGGCGCCGCAGGGCGCCGGGGTTCCGGTTGAGCGTGTGCGTCGACCAGAGGTCAGCCCTTGCGGGCCTTCACCTTCTCGGTCAGCTGCGGGGTGACCTTGAACAGGTCGCCGACGATGCCGAGGTCGGCGATCTCGAAGATCGGCGCCTCCTCGTCCTTGTTCACCGCGATGATCGTCTTCGACGTCTGCATGCCGGCGCGGTGCTGGATCGCTCCGGAGATGCCGAGCGCGATGTACAGCTGCGGCGACACGGTCTTGCCGGTCTGGCCGACCTGGAACTGGCCCGGGTAGTAGCCGGAGTCGACCGCGGCACGCGAGGCACCGACGGCGCCGCCGAGCGCGTCGGCCAGCTCCTCCACCACGTTGAAGTTCTCGGCGCTGCCGACCCCGCGGCCGCCGGACACCACGACGGTGGCCTCGGCGAGCTCGGGACGGTCACCGGCCACCGCGGGCTCCCGCGCGGTGATCCTGGTGGCGTTCTCGGCCTGCTCCGGCACCTCGACGTTGACGACCTCGCCTGCGCCGTCGGACGGCTCGGCGTCGAGCGAGCCGGCGCGCAGCGTGATCACCGGCAGCTCGCCGGTGGACTCCGCCTCGACGGTGAACGCGCCACCGAAGATCGAGTGGATGGCCACGCCACCCTCCTTGACCTCGACGACGTCGGTCAGCACACCGGATCCGATGCGGGCGGCGAGCCGGCCCGCGATCTCCTTGCCGTCGGCGTTCGACGACAGCAGCACGGCGGCCGGCGACGCCGACTCCACCAGCGATGCCAGCACATCGACCTGCGGGGTGATCAGGTAGTTCTCCGCGTCGTCGGACTCGGCGACGTAGATCTTCGCGGCGCCGGCGGCCTTGAGCCCGTCGACGAGCGGCTCGGCGGTGCCGGGCTTGCCCACCACGACGGCGGAGGGCTCACCGAGCACACGAGCGGCGGTGATCAGTTCGGAGGTGACCTTCTTCAGGGCACCTTCGGCGTGTTCGACGAACACGAGTACTTCAGCCATGGGTTTGTCTTTCGCCTCTTCTAGGGATGTCTGGGTCGGGTCGCGGCTAGATGATCTTCTGGGCCACGAGGTACTCGGCGACCTTCGCGCCGCCCTCGCCCTCGTCGGTGACCTTCTCGCCGGCCGTCTTCGGCGGCTTGGGGGTCGACGACAGCACCTTGGAACCGGCATTGGCGACGCCGACCTCGTCGGCCTCGACACCGATCTCGGCCAGTGTGAGCTTGACCACTTCCTTCTTCTTCGCGGCCATGATCCCCTTGAAGGACGGGAAGCGCGGCTCGTTGATCTTCTCGTTCACGCTCACCACGGCGGGCAGCGACGCCTCGAGCGTGAACACGCCGTCGTCGGTCTCCCGCTCGCCGGTGACCTTGCCGTCCTCGACGCTCAGCTTCCGCACGTGCGTGAGCTGGGGCAGGCCCAGGTACTCGGCGATGATCGCCGGGACAGCGCCGCCGGTGCCGTCGGTGGCCTCGTTGCCCGCGATGACCAGCTCGGCGCCCTCGATGGTGCCCAGCGCGCGGGCCAGCGCCCAGCCCGTCTGGACCATGTCGGAGCCGTGCAGCTGCTCGTCGACGAGGTGGACCGCCTTGTCGGCGCCCATCGACAGCGCCTTGCGGATGGCCTCGGTGGCGCGCTCCGGACCGGCGGTCAGCACGGTGACCGTGCTGTCGTCACCCTGGCGCTCCTTGATCAGCAGCGCTTCTTCGACCGCACGCTCGTTGATCTCGTCGAGCACGGCGTCGGCGGCCTCCCGGTCGAGCGTGTAATCGCCGTCGGACAGCTTTCGCTCGGACCACGTGTCAGGGACCTGTTTGATCAGGACCACGATGTTCGTCATGACTCTGGTTCGTCCTCCTCGGTGAGGCCGATGGGCCGGCCTTATTACCACGTTTCAAGCAACTGCCACCATGTTACCCGTCGGTAACTTGTGGTGGCCGTACTGACACCATAGCTGGTCGAAGTTTGCGCGCTGACCTCCCCTAAGCAGGGGCGGCGTGGAGGAACTGTTCGCGAATCGGCCATCGGCGCTTCGCCTGGGTTAGCCTGCCTTCCGATGAGCGCATTCCTGACGGGGGCGGTCGGGGACGGCCCTGGCCGGACACCCCCTGCCCTGCCGCTGACCGGCGAGCGGACCATCCCCGGACTGGCCGAGGAGAACTACTGGTTCCGCAGGCACGAGGTCGTCTACCGCCGGCTGGCCGAGCGCTGCGCCGATCGCGACGTGCTCGAGGCCGGCTGCGGGGAGGGCTACGGCGCCGATCTGATCGCCGACGTGGCGCGCCGGGTCATCGGCCTGGACTACGACGAGGCCACCGTCGCGCACGTGCGCGCCCGCTACCCCCGCATCGAGATGCACCACGGCAACCTCGCCGCACTCCCGCTGCCCGACGCGTCCGTCGACGTGGTGGTGAACTTCCAGGTGATCGAACACCTGTGGGACCAGCCGCAGTTCGTCGCCGAATGCCTGCGGGTGCTCCGCCCGTCCGGCGTGCTGCTGATGTCGACGCCCAACCGGATCACGTTCACCCCCGGGCGCGACACCCCGGTCAACCCGTTCCACACCCGTGAGCTGAACGCCGACGAGCTGACCGAACTGCTGACCGGCGCCGGCTTCGCCCTCGAGGCGATGCTCGGCGTCTTCCACGGCCCCGGCCTCGTCGAACTCGACGCGCGGCACGGGGGCTCCATCATCGACGCGCAGATCGCCCGCGCGGTGGCCGACGCGCCGTGGCCGGCCGACCTGCTGGCCGACGTCGCCGCGGTCACCGTCGACGACTTCGACCTGACGCCCGCCGCCGAGCGCCCGATCGACGACAGTCTCGACCTGGTGGCGATCGCGGTGCGGCCGTGACGGATTCGGCGCCGGTACCCGGGCTCTTCACCCTCGTCCTGCACACCCACCTGCCGTGGCTGGCCCATCACGGTCGCTGGCCGGTCGGCGAGGAATGGCTCTACCAGTCGTGGTCGGCGGCCTATCTCCCGTTGATGCGCGTCCTGCGCACGCTGGCCGCCGAGGGACGCGGGCACCTGCTCACCCTCGGGATGACGCCGGTGGTGACCGCGCAACTCGACGACCCGTACTGCCTGACCGGTATGCACCACTGGCTGGCCAACTGGGAGCTGCGGGCACTCGAGGCCGCGACCCTGCGCACGTCGAACGCCACCGGCGCCGCCTCGGCACCGGAGGCGTTGCGCGCATTCGGTGCGCACGAACACCGGGCGGCGAACCAGGCACTCGAGGACTTCACCACGCTGTGGCGCCACGGCGGCAGCCCGCTGCTGCGTGAACTGATCGACGCCGACGCCATCGAACTGCTGGGCGGGCCGCTGTCGCACCCGTTCCAGCCGCTGCTCAACCCGCGGCTGCGGGAGTTCGCGCTGCGCGAGGGCCTGGCCGACGCCGGGCAGCGCTTCGCCCACGTCCCCACGGGCATCTGGGCGCCGGAGTGCGCCTACGCGCCCGGCATGGAGACCGAGTACGCCGCCGCGGGCGTCGGGCACTTCATGGTCGACGGACCGTCGCTGCACGGGGACACGGCGCTGGGCCGCCCCGTCGGTGCCGCCGACGTCGTCGCGTTCGGCCGTGACCTGCAGGTCAGCTACCGGGTGTGGTCACCGAAGTCCGGCTACCCGGGCCATGGCGCCTACCGCGACTTCCACACCCACGACCACGTCACCGGCCTCAAACCGGCCCGCGTCACCGGGCGCAACGTCGCGTCCGAGGACAAGGCGCCGTACGACCCGCATCGCGCCGATGCCGCCGTCGACGGACATGTCGCCGACTTCGTCGACACCGTGCGGCGGCGGCTCATCTCCGAGAGCGAGCGGATCGGCAGGCCCGCGCACGTCGTGGCCGCCTTCGACACCGAGCTGTTCGGGCACTGGTGGTACGAGGGCCCGGAGTGGCTGGCCCGGGTGCTGCGCGCGCTTCCGGAAGCCGGCGTGCGCGTCGGCACCCTGTCCGACGCCGTCGCCGGCGGCTTCGTCGGCGATCCGGTCGAATTGCCGCCCAGCTCATGGGGTTCGGGCAAAGACTGGCAGGTGTGGGCGGGCGAGCAGGTCGCCGACCTGGTGCAGCTCAACAGCGAGGTGACCGAGACCGCGCTCAGCACCGTCGACAAGGCGCTCGCTCAGACCTCAGCCGTCGGATCGCCGACCGCGCGCGACCACGTCGCCGACCAGATCCTGCGCGAGACCCTGCTCACGGTGTCCAGCGACTGGCCGTTCATGGTGAGCAAGGACTCGGCCGCCGACTATGCGCGCTACCGCGCCCACCTGCACGCCCACGCCACCCGGGAGATCGCCGGGGCGCTGGCCGCCGGCCGCCGCGACACCGCACAACGGCTCGCCGAGGGCTGGAACCGCGCCGACGGCCTGTTCGGCGCCCTCGATGCCCGGCGGCTGCCGCGATGAGCCGGGCCCGGTCACGCCCGTGAAGGTGTTGATGGTGTCGTGGGAGTACCCGCCGGTGGTCATCGGCGGACTCGGCCGCCACGTCCACCACCTCGCGACCGCGCTGGCCGAGGCCGGTCACGAGGTCGTCGTGCTGAGCAGGCGGCCCACCGGCACCGATCCCAGCACCCACCCGTCGACCGACGAGTACAGCGAGGGTGTGCGCGTCGTGGCCGCCGCGCAGGATCCGCACGACTTCGACTTCGGCACCGACATGATGGCCTGGGTCCTCGCGATGGGGCATTCGATGGTCCGCTCGGGCTTGACGCTGCGCAGCACCGCCGACGGCGCGCCGTGGCGGCCCGACATCGTGCACGCGCACGACTGGCTGGTGGCGCATCCGGCCATCGCCCTCGCCGAGTTCTTCGACGTGCCGCTCGTCTCCACCATCCACGCCACCGAGGCGGGCAGGCACTCGGGCTGGGTGTCGGGTGCGATCAGCCGCCAGGTGCACGCGCTCGAATCGTGGTTGGTGCACGAATCCGATTCGCTCATCACGTGTTCGGCGTCGATGAGTGACGAGATCACCGAGTTGTTCGGGCCCGGTCTCGCCGAGGTGAGGGTGATCCGCAACGGCATCGACGCCGGCCTCTGGCCGTACGCGCCCCGGCGTGTCCGCCACGGTGCCCCGCACCTGCTGTTCGTCGGCAGATTGGAGTACGAGAAGGGCATCCACGACGCCATCGCGGCGCTGCCACGCATCCGGCGCGCGCATCCCGGCACCACCCTGACGGTCGCCGGCGACGGCACCCAGGAGCAGTGGCTCGTCGACCAGACGCGAAAGCACAAGGTGCGCAAGGCCACCCGATTCGTCGGACGGCTCGGGCACGACGACCTGGTGGCGATGCTGCACACCGCCGACGCGGCGGTGCTGCCGAGTCACTACGAGCCGTTCGGCATCGTCGCACTCGAGGCCGCGGCCACCGGCACCCCACTGGTGACCACGAATGTGGGCGGACTGGGCGAGGCCGTCATCGACGGTGAGACCGGGAGGTCATGCGCTCCGCGTGACGTCGCCGGGCTCGCGGCCGCCGTCATCGCGGTACTCGACGATCCGGAAGCGGCGCAGCGCCATGCCGTCGCCGCCCGCGACCGACTCACGTCCGATTTCGACTGGCACACCGTCGCCGCCGACACCGCACAGGTCTATCTGGCGGCCAAACGCGGTGAGCGCGAACCGCATCCGCGTCGGCCCACGGTCGAGCACGCCCTGCCCGGCCGCTGAGGTCGCAAGTACTCTCGGGTCAGCGGGCGGCTTTCTTGCGTTCGATGTCGGCCAGCGCCGCGGCGAGTTCAGCGCGCTGGGCGGCCGAGGTCTCCCAGGCCAGCTTGCGGTTCTTGACCACCTTCGCCGGCGCACCGACGGCGATCGAGAAGTCCGGGACGTCGCCCCTGACCACCGCGTGCGAACCCAGCACACAGCCGCGCCCGACGGTGGTGTTGCGCAGCACGGTGACCTTGACGCCGACCCAGGTGTCCGGCCCGATGCGCACCGGGCCCTTGACGATGCCCTGGTCCTTGATCGGCAGGTCGATGTTGTCCATCCGGTGATCGAAGTCGCAGATGTAGCACCAGTCGGCCATCAGCACCGAATCGCCCAGCTCGATGTCGAGGTAGGTGTTGATCACGTTGTCGCGGCCCAGCACCACCTTGTCACCGATGCGCAGCGACCCCTCGTGGCAGCGGATCGTGTTCTTGTCCCCGATGTGCACCCAGCGGCCGATCTCCATCGTGGACAGCTCCGGCGTCGCCTCGATCTCCACGCCCTTGCCCAGGAACACCATGCCGCGGGTGATGATGTGCGGGTTGCGCAGCTTGAACTTCAACAGCCGCCAGTAGCGGACCAGGTACCACGGCGTGTACGCCTTATTGGCCAGCACCCACTTCAGCGAGGCCACGGTGAGGAAGTTCGCCTGACGCGGATCGCTCAGCCGCGAGCCGCGCCAGCGCTTGTGCAACGGCGCACCCCACATCGTCGTCATGGCCGCAAAGCCTACGCGAGCACCAGGTCTGGATTCAGGGGCCGCCACATCGCCGGGTCCGGCTTGCCGGGTGGCCGGACCGCCGCCGCACCGGGTTACCCTCACCTGGGCCGCGCATCACGCCCGGACGAGAGGACTGACGGAGCACTGTGTACCGGCGACTGACCGTGCTGGTGGTGACGGCGCTGCTCGCGGGCGTGCTCGCCGGTTGCGGAGACACCGACGGCTGGGTCGAGTCCAAGGCCGCCACCGGGTGGTCCGCGCAGTACGGCGACGCCGCGAACAGCAGCTACACCGCCGACGCCGGGCCGGGAGCGCTGGCACTGGAGTGGACCCGGTCGGTCAAGGGCGACCTCGGTGCCGCCGTCGTCCTCGGCTCGGGCAGCTACCTGGCCGCCAACGCGCAGACACCGGCGGGCTGCTCGCTGATGGTGTGGGAGTTCGACAACCTCGCCCGGCAGCGCTGGTGCACGCGCCTGGTACAGGGCGGAGGCGGCGCCAGTCCGCTGCTGGACGGGTTCGACAACCTCTACGTCGGCCAGCCCGGCGCCATCCTGTCCTTCCCGCCGACGCAGTGGATCCGCTGGCGCCAGCCCGTCATCGGCATGCCGACCACCCCGCGCCTGCTCACCGACGGACAGCTGCTGGTGGTGACGCACCTCGGCCAGGTGCTGACGTTCGACGGGCACCGCGGGTCCGTGGAGGGCGCGCCGCTTGACCTGGTCGCAGGGGTCGATCCCACCGATTCGGTGCGCGGCCTCGCCGACTGCCGCACCGCGCGGCGCGGCTGCCCGGTGGCGGCGGCTCCGGCATTCTCCGCGGAAACCGGCATCGTGGTGCTGACGCTGTGGGAGCCCGGCGCCGACGCGCCCGTGGTCGTCGGACTGCGCTACCGCGCCGGGCAGCGCCCGCTGCTGACCCGCGAGTGGACCAGCGACGCGGTGGGCCGCGGGCCGCTGGCCAGCCCCGTACTGTCGGCCGACGGCGCCACCGTCTACGTCAACGGCCGAGATTCGCGGCTGTGGGCGCTCGACACCGCCGACGGCACCGCCAAGTGGTCGGTGCCGCTGGGGTACCTCGCGCAGACCCCGCCGTCGGTGTCCCCCGACGGGTTGATCCTCACCGGCGGCGGCCCTGGCGCCCGGCTGCTGGCGGTCCGCGACCAGGGTGACCGCGGCGAGGTGGCCTGGACCCGCGACGACGTGGCGCCACTGACCACCGCCAGCCGGGCCGGTGCGCTCGCCTACACGGTGGTTCCCGACGGCGAACGCGGGCAGACGCTGCTGGTCCTCGACACCGGCGACGGCCGCACGGTGAACAGCTACCCGGTGCCGGAGGCCACCGGGTGGCCGGTCGGCGTGTCGATCGCCCACGACGGCCGCATCGTCACCGCCACCAGCGACGGTCAGGTCTACGGGTTCGCGCCGGCCTGATCAGCCAGCCGCTAGACCGCCAGCATCTGAGCTATGGCGGCCCGCGGGACGGACACCTGGTTCGCCCCGGCGGCGCTGGCCATCAACTCCCCCTGCCCGAAGAAGAACACCACCGCGTCGTCGGAGATCGCGAAGTTCTGGTAGTTGTCGGCGTTCATTCCGTTCTCAGGGGCGATCGCCACGTCGGGGCCGAGCTGGCGCTGCACCTCGCGCTGGACGATCGGGTAGATCGTGTCCAGCGGCAGCGTTCCGGGCTTGAACAAGTTGTCGAACGTGACCGGGCGCTGTCCGTCGAGGTTGTAGTTGAACGCCTTGAACCAGGTGCTCGGGTGGGCGCCGCCGACGTTCTGGTACACCTCGAACACCAGACTCTGCGTCCCCTTCGGCGCCATACCCGAGTGGTAGGTGGTGCCCTTGGCGTCGAGCACGTAGGGCAGGTCGCGGTTGCCGGGCGTCTGCGACACATTGACGAACCCGTCCCGGGTCTGGGTCAGGTAGGCCGCGACCGCCTGCTCGTCCGGATAGCCGGCCGGGAAGCTGTAGTCCAGCGAGTACGTCGAGGTGGCGGCATGCACGCGACACGTCTGCTCGCCGTCGAGGGCACCGCCCAGATCGGCGCACGCCGACTGCGCACCCCCGACGGCCATGCCCGGCCAGCCGACCAGGACACCGGCCGCCAGTACGGCGGCCATCTTGGCAATACCCATCGTCAGTAGTCCTCGCAGGTGATGTCGGACACCGGTTCGAACCACCGGCGCGTCCCTGTCAGCGTACGTGTCCCCTCAGCGGTCCGGCCGGCAGATGAACGCCGTTGCCCGGCTTGCGGTCCCGGAACCCAGTCGGGTCAGTACCACCGCGAGCTGCCCGGAACCGCGCAGCCGCAGCCGCCGTCGCAGCGCATCGGGGTCCACATCGAGGCCGCGGACCAGGATTTCGAGCGCACCGACGTCGTACGACGTCAGCGCATCGCGAAGCCGCCGCTCGCTGAACGCGATCTCGTCGAGCACCTCGAAACCGCGCACCCCCTCGGGCACCGCGTCACCCGACAGGTAGGCGATGTCGGGGTCGAGTTGCCACAGGCCGTGGCGCGCGGCCCAGTGCCGCACCAGCCCGGCGCGCACCACTGCGCCATCGGGGTCGACGATCCACCGGCCCGCGGGTCCGACCGGACAGTCGTCGGATTCGGTGTCGGTGATCTCCTCGGCGCGGTCCAGCACGGTGGCGCGGCGGGTGACACCGCCGGCGGTCAGCCCGGCCGACCACAGACATGCCTCCCGCACGCTGCCGGCCAACGACGTCACCTCGACCTCGCCGGCGAATCCCAGCTCGGACAGCCGGCCGAAATCGACTCCCGGAGCGCACTTCACGACGACATCACGCTCGCGGTACACGTCGAACAGTGCATCGAGCGCCGGCGTGTAGTCGCGAGGGTCGAACCGCCGGCGCCCGGCACTGCGGCGGGCGGGATCGAGCAGCACGACGGTGTCGCGGCTGACCGGCCGGAGCGCGTCGGCACGGCACACCAGGATGTCGGCGCCGCCCTGCCCGAGGTTGTGCCGGGCCATCGACACGCGGACCGGGTCGATGTCGCTGCCCATCACCGTCGAGGCCGAATCGCGAAGGGCGACAAGCTCACTGCCGATGGAGCAGGTGGCGTCGTGCACACGGGCGCCGCGAAGGCGCCTGGCCCGGTGCGCGGCCACCGGGGCGGCCGTCGCCTGCTGCAGCGCCTCGTCGGTGAACAGCCAGCCCGACGGGTCGCCGACCTTGGCCGCGGCGCGTCTGCGCAGCCGCACGGTCTCCACCAGCACAGCCGCCCGCGCACCGAATCGAGCTCGCACAGCAGCGATGTCGCGCACGAGTGTGCTGTCGACCAGTTCGCGGGCCGCGACCTCGTGCAGCGCGGTCGCGCCGACTTCGCCCCGCAGGTACTCGACGTCGTCGAGGGTGAACGCTACGACGGCTTGACCCCGGTGACCATCACGTTGTAGAACCAGCCCTTCGGCACGACGCGGCGCCACACGTTGGCGTCCACCCAGCTCAGCGTGGTCCAGCCGTTGAACGCGAACTTCGCCCAGCCCCACCCGAGCTTGCCCGGCGGCACCGTCGACTCGAACGTGCGCACCGGCCAGCCCAGCATCGCCGCGGTGAACTCCTCGCTGGCCGTCTCGACCTGGACCGCGCCGGCGTTGGTGGCCATCTTCTCGAGATCGGCCGGGTCGAAGGTGTGCAGGTCGACGATCCACTCCAGCGCGGCGGCCCGGGAGTTCTCGTCGAGTTCCTCCTGCGGCCGGCGCCAGCTGCTCAGACCGGGCAGCTTCATCGCCGCGACGGTGGTCTTCCAGGTCAGATCGGCCAGCGTGCGGGCGTAGGTGTTGCCGACGCTGGTCGGCTCGCCGGCGAAGACGAACCGGCCGCCGGGCTTGAGCACCCGCACGACCTCGCGCAGCGACAGCTCCACGTCGGGGATGTGGTGCAGCACCGCGTGCCCGACCACCAGGTCGAAGGTGTCGTCCTCGTACGGGATGCCCTCGGCGTCGGCCACCCGGCCGTCGACGTCCAGTCCGAGTGACTGGCCGTTGCGGGTGGCGACCTTCACCATGCCGGGCGAGAGGTCCGTCACCGACCCGCGCCGTGCCACACCCGACTGGATGAGGTTGAGCAGGAAGAACCCGGTACCGCAGCCGAGCTCCAGCGCGCGGTCGTAGGGCAGTTCGCGCTGTTCCTCGGCGGGCACGATGGCGTCGAACCGGCCACGGGCGTAGTCGATGCAGCGCTGGTCGTAGGAGATCGACCACTTGTCGTCGTAGCTCTCGGCCTCCCAGTCGTGGTACAGCACCTGGGCGAGTTTGGAGTCGTGGCGGGCGGCCTCGACCTGCTCTGCCGTGGCGTGCGGGTTCGGGACCGGAGCCGAATCGGTACTCGTCATGCAGGGCAGCCTAACCGGCGGCCCCGAAGCTGGCTTTCGCGGCGGCCAGCAGCTGCGGCGGATAGTCGGCGAACCGCAGCGCCCACGCCAGCGCGGCGTCGTAGACGTGGTCGGGGGCCACCAGCTCGTCGATCAGCCCCAGTGCGTGCGCTTCGGGCGCGCCGACGAACCGGCCGCTGAACACCAGGTCCTTGGCCCTGCTCTCGCCCACCGCGCGGGTCAGCCGGGCGGCGGCGGACGGATCGGGTGACCGGCCGCCCAGGATCTCCGTCGACCCGAACTTCGCGTTGTCCCCGCTGACCCGCCAGTCCGCGGCGAGCGCCAATGTCAGGCCACTGCCCAGCGCATAGCCGGTGATCGCGGCGACCGTCGGCTTCGGCAGCGCGGCCAGCGCGTCGATGGCCTCCCGGGCGGTGCGGGCGGCCGCGGCGGCCTCGTCCGGGTCGAGGGTGCGCAGTTCGGGGATGTCGTCCCCGGCGCAGAAGATCTCGTGGCCGCCGAAGACGATGACCGCGAGCACGTCGTCGCGGGCGCCTGCGTCGGCCGCCGCGGCAGCGATCTCCCGGTACATCTGCCGGGTCAGTGCGTTGGTCGGTGGCCGGGACAGCCACAGCGTCGCGACGCCCGGCCGGTCGTCAGCCGGGCCGTTCTCCGGGCCACTGAGGACGACGTCGACGAACTCCCCCATGTTCAGTCGCCGCTGTAGCCCTGCGGGGCACGGTGGTCCCGGGCGGCGTTGTAGCGGTCGCTGTCGAAGAACTCGATCTCCCAGTTGCCGTCGCGGGCGGCCAGGTGCGGCTCGACGGCCTCGATCCTGCGCTCCACCGCCAGCACCTCGGCGACGGTGTGGCCGGCCAGCGAGTCGAGCTGCGTCCACGTCGGCGGCAGCAGGAACGTGCGCCCTGCGGCGAAGTCGTCCAGCGCCTCGGCGGGGGTGATCCAGCCGGCCTGGTCGGTCTCGGTGTTGTCGCCGTCGGCGCGCTGACCCTGCGGGATCGCGCCCACGAAGAAGTAGGTGTCGTAGCGGCGGGTGCGCTCCTCCTTCGGCGTCACCCAGTTCGCCCACGGGCGCAGCAGGTCGGCCCGCAGCACGAGCTTCTCGGACTTCAGGAATTCGGCGAAGGACAGCGATCTGTCGACCAGCGCCTGCCGCTGCGCCCGGTACACCGAGGCGTCGTCGACCAGCACATCGGGATCGTCGGCGGCGCCCGCGAACAGCACGCCGGACTCCTCGAACGTCTCGCGGGCCGCGGCGCACACCAGCGCTCCGGCCAGGTCGGTGTCCACGCCGAGCCGGCCGGCCCACCAGGCCGGCTCGGGGCCGGCCCAGGCGATGTCGGCATTGCGGTCACGCTCGTCGACGCCACCGCCGGGGAACACCATCACCCCGGCCACGAAGTCCATCGCCGAGTGCCTGCGCATCAGGAACACCTCGATGGGTTCGCCCTGGCGCCCGTCACGGATCAGCATCACTGTCGCCGCGGGGCGCGGCACCAGCGGATCGGGGGACCCCTCGGTCATGCACGCCTCCTGTGTGCCGCACGACTGCGGGTCCGCCGCGCGAAGTAGCGGCCGTCGACGTTCTCCAGAGCGATCGACTGGCCGAACGCCGTCGACAGATTCTCGGCGGTGAGCACGTCGGTCAACAGGCCCGAGGCGACCACGCGGCCCTCCGACAGGATCAGGCCATGGCTGAACCCGCGGGGCACCTCCTCGACATGGTGGGTGACCAGCACCATGGCTGGGGCGTCGGAGTCGGCGGCGAGATCCTCCAGCCGCGCCACCAGTTCCTCGCGCCCGCCGAGGTCCAACCCGGCCGCCGGCTCGTCGAGCAGCAGCAGTTCGGGGTCGGTCATCATCGATCGCGCGATGAGCACCCGCTTGCGCTCCCCTTCGGACAGCGTTCCGTAGAGGCGTTCGGCGAGATGCTCGGCGCCGACGCTCTCCAGCATGTCGACCGCTTGGGCATAGTCGACGTCCTCGTAGCGCTCTCGCCAGCGCCCCAGCACCGCGTAACCGGCCGACACCACCAGGTCGCGAACCACCTCGTCATCCGGAACCCGTTGCGACAGTGCTGAACTGCTCAATCCGACCCGTGAGCGCAGCTCGGCCATGTCGGCCCGGCCGAGCCGTTCGCCCAGCACGAAGGCGGTGCCGCTCGAGGGATACTCCATGGCGGCCGCGATCCGCAGCAGCGACGTCTTGCCTGCACCGTTCGGCCCGATGACGACCCAGCGTTCATCGAGTTCCACCGCCCAGGTGACGGGTCCGACGAGCGTCCGGCCGCCGCGCCGCAGCGTCACCCGGGCGAAATCGATCAGCAGGTCGGGGTCGGCCGTGTCAGCTGCGGTGTCTTCTTCCGGCACTCGCCCATCGTAGTGTTGCGCCGCCGCTGCAACGCCGGCCGCCTCGCGGCGATTCGCCCGTCGGAATCATCGGCGACGACCACCGGAGCCCAGCCGCTGACGGCGAGGAGCCGTTTCGGCGTCAGCCACACGAACATCTGCACCAGCGGCCCGATGCCGAACGCATAGACGACGGTGCCGACACCGACGGTGCCGCCGAGCAGCCAGCCGACCGTCAGCACCGTGATCTCGATCGCGGTGCGGACCAGGCGTACGGACCGGCCGGTGCGCGCGACCAGCCCGGTCATCAGCCCGTCCCGGGGTCCCGCTCCGAGACCTGCACCGACGTAGAGGACCGTGCTGAACGCGTTGAACACGACGGCGGTCACCATCCAGCCGATCCGGACCGGCATCGACACCGGCGCAGGCAGGACGGCGAGGGCCGCGTCGACGGTGACCGCGATGACGATCACGTTGGCCACGGTGCCCACGCCCGGGCGGTTGCGCAGCGGGATCCAGGCCAGCAGCACGGCCACGCCGACCACCGCGGTGGCGAGGCCGAACGACATCCCGGTGTGGCCGGCCAGGCCCTGGTGGAACACGTCCCACGGATCGAGGCCGAGGCCGGCCCGCACCATCAGGGCCATCGAGAACCCGTAACCCAGCAGCCCGGCGAGGAGTGCGGCGCCGCGCAGCGACGCCGTGCGGACTCGCGTCATGCGTGGTCGGGAAAGCGGATGCGGATGGCGTCCAGTTCGCTGCGCATGCGTCGAAGATCTGAGTCCAGTTCGGCCGAGGTGGACCCCACTGGCCGGTATGAGAACAGATCTGAGAGGCGATACGCCAGTTTTGATATCCAGTTCGAAGCCATACGTCGATAGTGGCCTCGAGTGGCTTGCTATCCAATAGCCAGTTGGGCCATACTGGCTGCAAATGAGCATCGATACGGTGTCCCGCGCGCTCGACGAGGAGCTACTGGCCCGCGAGTTGGGCAACTGGCGTACGTCGAGCCGCAGCGGACCGGCGTACCAGGGTCTGGCCGACGGGATCCGGATGCTCATCGTCGACGGCAGGCTGCCCGTCGGCGCCCGGCTGCCGAGCGAGCGGGCGCTGGCCGACGCGCTGCGGGTCTCGCGCACCACCGTCACCGCCGCCTACGCCCAACTCCGCGACGATGACTACCTCGTCGCCCGCCGCGGCGCGCGCAGCACCACGGCGCTCCCGGTCTCCGCCACCCCCGTGCCCACCGCGGTGGAGGCGTTCACGACGCCAGGGGGCTCGGTGAACCTCGCCAACGCCGCCCTTGCCGCTCCCGCGACGGCGGTGCTCGACGCGTTCACCGCCGCTACCCGGCAGATCACGCCCTATCTGGATGACATCGGCATCGAACTGACCGGTGTGCTGTCCCTGCGCGAGGCGATCGCCGAACGCTACTGCGCCCGGGGGCTGCCCACCGAGCCCGACGAGATCATGGTCACGACGGGAACGCTGCACGCGTTCGGGCTGATACTGGCGACCTACACCCAACCGGGCGACCGCGTGCTGGTGGACCAGCCGACCTATCACGGCGCGATCGCGGCGATCACCACCGCGGGCGGCCGCCCCGTGCCGGTGTCCCTCACCGAGGACGGCTGGGATCTCGGAGCGATGCACGCGGCGATCCGGCAGCTGGCGCCGAGCCTGGCCTACCTGGTGCCCGACAACCACAACCCGACCGGGCTCACCATGCCGGCCGCCCATCGCCGTGAGCTCGCCGACCTGATCGCCGACGCCCGGACCCGCACCGTCATCGACGAGACGATGACGGAGGTGTGGATCGACGAGCCCGTCCCCGCTCCTGTCGCGAGCCATCTGAACCGGCGGCGCGATCTGGTGTTGACCCTCGGTTCGATGTCGAAGTCGTTCTGGGGCGGCCTGCGCATCGGCTGGATCCGCGCCGAGCGCAGCACCCTGGCCACCGTCGCGGCGCTGCGGCCGTCGATCGACATGGGCACGCCGATCTTCGAACAACTGGCCGCGGCGGAGCTGCTCCGGGTGGCCGACGACGTGCTGCCGGAACGGCGCGAGCTGCTGCGCACCCGGCGGGCGCTGATGTTGTCGCTGCTCGAGGAGCACCTACCGGATTGGCGGCCGTGCCAGGGCGGTGGCGGCCTGGCGCTGTGGGTGCGGCTGCCCGCCCCCATGAGTTCGGCCCTGTCGGCGGCCGCATCTCGGATGGGGCTCGACGTGCCGCCCGGACCGCGGTTCGGTGTCGACGGCACCCTGGAGCGGTTCGTCCGGATCCCCTACACACTGCCGCCGGATCAGATGGCCGACGCGGTGCGCCTGCTCGCCAGGGCCTGGCGCAGCGTCACCGGCTCCACCGGACCCGAACCCCAGGCCCTGGTGGTCTAGTCGTCGAGGATCTCCACGCGGCGGACCATGCCGTCGACCGCGTCGGCGGCCTCGATCTCGCCGCGGGTGACGCCCAGGATGAAGAGCACGGTGTCCAGGTAGGGATGGCTCAGCGACGCGTCGGCGACCTCGCGGAGCGCGGGTTTGGCGTTGAACGCCACGCCAAGGCCCGCAGCGGCGAGCATGTCGATGTCGTTGGCGCCGTCGCCCACGGCCACCGTCTGCTCCATCGGAACACCGACCTGCTGCGCGAAATCTCTTAGGGCTCTTGCCTTTCCGGGCCGGTCGACGACCTGGCCGACGACCCGGCCGGTCAGCTTGCCGTCGACGATCTCCAGTTCGTTGGCCGCGACGTAGTCGAGCATCAATTCGTGCGCCAGCGGTTCGATCACCTGGCGGAAACCGCCCGACACCACACCGCAGTGGTAGCCGAGCCGGCGCAGCGTGCGGATCGTAGTGCGGGCGCCCGGGGTGAGCTCCAGCTGTTCGGCGACCTCGTCGAGCACCTCGGCGGGCAGACCGGCCAGCGTCGCCACCCGGCGGTGCAGCGACTCCGCGAAGTCCAGTTCGCCCCGCATCGCCGCCTCGGTGACCTCGGCGACGGCGGCCAGCGCGCCGGCCCGGTCGGCGAGCATCTCGATGACCTCACCCTGGATGAGCGTCGAGTCGACGTCGAACACGATCAGCCGCTTGGCGCGCCGGGAGATGCTGTAGTCCTCCAGCGCGAGGTCGACCTGCTCGTCGGCGGACACCCGCGCCAGCGCCGACTGCACGTGCTTGGCGAGCACCGCCGAAGGTACCGACACCCCCAGCTCGAGCCCGGTGACCGGGTAGTCCGAGATGCCGCGGATGAAGTCGATGTTCACCCCGAGGAACGCCAGCTCGCGGGCCAGCGCGTTGAACGCACCGGCGGTGAACGGCCGTCCCAGGGCGACGATGGTGTGCGTCGACAGGTGCCGCATCACCGGCGACTTCCCACTGGGTTCGACGGTCACCTCGAGACCCAGCCGGTGGATCACCTCGGTCACCTCGGCGCGCAGCGCGTCGCCGCCGCCGACGGCCGGGGGCGCCGACAGGAGCACACCGAGGGTGAGCCTGCCGCTGATGACCACCTGTTCGACGTTGAGCAATTCGACGTTGTGCCGCGAGAGCACCTCGAACAACGCCGACGTGACGCCCGGCTGATCCACTCCGGTGACGGTGATCAGCACCGACACCTTGTCTGCTGCGTTCATCCCCTGATGTCGCAGCAGTCCATCAACTGGACGCGTCGATCGGTGTGGGCTCGTCTGCGTGGTGGTCGCGGCCGACGTGCGCCTCGGCACGCATCCGCTCGACCATGTGCGGGTAGTGCAGCTCGAACGCCGGGCGCTCGGACCGGATCCGGGGCAGCTCGGTGAAGTTGTGCCGCGGCGGCGGGCAGCTCGTCGCCCACTCCAGCGAGTTGCCGTAACCCCAGGGGTCGTCGACGGTCACCGGTTCGCCGTAGCGCCAGCTCTTGAAGACGTTCCAGACGAACGGCAGCGTCGAGATGCCGAGGATGAACGCCCCGATGGTCGACACGATGTTGAGCGTGGTGAAGCCGTCCGACGGCAGGTAGTCGGCGTAGCGGCGCGGCATGCCCTCGTCGCCCACCCAGTGCTGCACCAGGAAGGTGGCGTGGAAGCCGATGAAGGTCAGCCAGAAGTGCAGCTTGCCCAGCCGTTCGTCGAGCAGCCGGCCCGTCATCTTCGGGAACCAGAAGTAGATGCCGGCATACGTGGCGAACACGATGGTGCCGAACAGCACGTAGTGGAAGTGCGCGATGACGAAGTAGCTGTCGGTGACGTGGAAGTCGATGGGCGGGCTGGCCAGCAGCACGCCGGACAGGCCACCCAGCAGGAACGTCACCAGGAAGCCGACCGAGAACAACATCGGTGTCTCGAACGTCAACTGGCCTTTCCACATCGTGCCTATCCAGTTGAAGAACTTGATACCGGTGGGCACGGCTATGAGGAAGGTCATGAAGGAGAAGAACGGCAGCAGCACCGCGCCGGTGGCGTACATGTGGTGCGCCCACACCGCGACCGAGAGCGCGGCGATGGCCAGCGTCGCGTAGATCAGCGTGGTGTAGCCGAAGATCGGCTTACGGGAGAACACCGGGAAGATCTCGGTCACGATCCCGAAGAACGGCAGCGCGATGATGTACACCTCGGGGTGACCGAAGAACCAGAAGAGGTGTTGCCACAGCAGCACGCCACCGTTGGCCGGGTCGTAGACGTGGGCGCCGAGGTGACGGTCGGCGGCCAGGCCGAACAGCGCCGCGGTGAGCAGCGGGAAGGCCAGCAGCACCAGGATCGACGTCACCAGGATGTTCCAGGTGAAGATCGGCATCCGGAACATGGTCATGCCGGGGGCGCGCATGCAGACCACCGTGGTGATCATGTTGACGCCGCCGAGGATGGTGCCCAGACCGCCGACGGCCAGGCCCATGATCCAGAGGTCGCCGCCCGCGCCCGGTGAGTGGATGGCGTCGGTCAGCGGCGAGTACGCGGTCCAGCCGAAGTCGGCCGCGCCGCCGGGGGTGATGAAGCCGGCGATCGCGATCAGCGCGCCGAACAGGAACAGCCAGAACGAGAAGGCGTTGAGCCGCGGGAACGCCACGTCGGGCGCGCCGATCTGCAGCGGCAGCACCAGGTTGGCGAAGCCGAACACGATGGGCGTGGCGTAGAACAGCAGCATCACCGTGCCGTGCATGGTGAACAGCTGGTTGTACTGCTCGTTGGACAGGAACTGCAGGCCCGGGACCGCGAGTTCGGTGCGCATGAACAGCGCCATCAACCCGCCGATGAAGAAGAACACGAAGCAGGCGACGCAGTACATGATGCCGATCAGCTTGTGATCGGTGGTGGTGATCAGCTTGTAGATCAGGTTGCCCTTGGGGCCCAGCCGCTCCGGGAAGGGGCGCCGAGCCTCGAGTTCTCCGATTGGGGGCGCTTCGGCTACCAAGAGATCCTCCAAAGGTCCTGCGCGGGGCGGGCCCCGCGTGTTTCGTTCTGAATCTTATCGCTCCGCGGGGGCCGGGTCAGCCTGGGTCCTACAAACTGTCGTAATTCGGCCTGGATCGGTGGTCCGACCGCTGGACGGGCGGTTCTCCGGCTGGATGTTACCGTCGGCCACGTGCTGATCAGCGGACCGCGGATGCGCTTGTGCGCCGCGGCATCGGCCGTGGTCACGGCGGTCGCGGTGACCTCGTGCGGGGCTTCGGGCGATCCGGGCGGCGCCCCGCAGGCGGCGTCGTCGGTGGTGACCAGCACGACGAGCATCGCCGGCGCCGGTGTCCTGGGAAACGAACGCAGGCCCGACGAGTCCTGTGCCGCCGAACCGGCGCGGCTCGACCCGGGGCCGCGCGAGCGCCCCGTCCGTCACGCCGTCGGCGAGACGCAGGTGCCCGCGGACCCGCAACGCATCGTGGTGCTCTCCGGTGACCAGCTCGACGCGCTGTGCGCGCTCGGGCTGCAGGGCCGCATCGTCGCCGCCGCATTGCCGGACGGTTCGTCAGACCAGCCGTCCTACCTGGGCCGCGTGGTGCACGAGGTGCCGAAGGCCGGCAGCCGCAGCGATCCCGACCTGGCGGCGATCGAAGCAGCCCGCCCCGACCTCATCCTCGGTTCGCAGGCCCTCACCCCGCAGGCCTACCCCGCGCTGGCAGCCATCGCACCCACCGTGTTCACCGGTCCGCCCGGTGTGGACTGGAAGGCCAACCTGCGCACGGTCGGCGCGGCCACCGGCCGCTTCGACGCCTCGGGGGGCCTGATCGACGGCTTCGACGAGGCCGCCCGCAGGACCGGAGCCGAGAACGACGCCGCACACTTCCAGGCCTCGGTCGCGCAGCTGACCGACACCACGCTGCGTGTCTACGGCGTGGACGACTTCGCGGGCAGCGTGCTCGCCGAGGTGGGGCTCGATCGCCCTGCCGCACAGCGCTTCACCGACAGGCCCTATGTCGAGGTGGGCACCGACGACTCCCCCGACTACGCCGCCGCCGACGGTGACATCGTCTACCTGTCCTTCGCGTCGGCCGGCGCGCGTGAGCGTGCCGCCGAGGTGCTCGACAGTGACGCCTGGCGCGCGCTGTCGGCCACCAGGGACCATCGCGTGTTCACGGTCAACAACGAGATCTGGCACACCGGGCAGGGCATCGTCGCGGCGCGCGGCATCCTGGCCGACCTGCGCCAGGTGAACGCTCCGATCAACTGACCCCGCGCGCGATCAGGCTGTCGAGTTCGCTTGCGGCGGAATCGTTCTCGGCGTCGACGCGGTCCCGGTTGCGTCGGATGTCGGCTTCCAGGGTGGCGGCCCGGTCCTGTAGCGCCACCAGCTGATCGACGGTGCGGGCGCGCACCTCGCCCTCCGGGCCCGCGTCGCGCAGCACTTCGAGTTGCTCGGCGATGCGGGCCTGGCCGGCGAAGGCCTCGTCGCGCTCTTCGACCATCCGCTCACGCTCGCCCTCCAGCCGGCGGGCCGTCTCCCAGTGCCCCAGCACCCCGCTGAGCTCCCGGAACGTCGACTCGTCGAGCAGCCTGCGCGACAGCCATTCGCCGAGCTGGTCGGGCGAGAGCCGGTCGTAGCCGGCGCTGACCTCTGTCCGGTAGGACTCGAGCACCGTCAGTTCCGCATGCCCGTGCGCGGGCACGTCGATCCTGAACCGGTGGTGGGTGGCGGTCTGCTCGACCGGCGTGACCGCGCCGTCCAGTTGGTATCCGGTGCGTCGGCGCAGCTCGACCCACAGCTCGACCGCGGTGTCGCCGTCGTTGTCGGCGCGCCACACGTGCTGCTCGTCACGACGCTGCTCCTCGATCAGCCCCTCCCGGCCGAGCCGCACCTTCGTCGTCACCGTCCGGTAGCTGGTGGACTTCGCGCAACGCACCGCGAGGTCCTTGGCGAACGTCAGCCGCAGCTGGGCGCCGCGGGCGGTGTAGGGCAGCATCGCCTCCCCGGCGTAACTGCCGTCGTCGTACACCACGGCGGCGCCCTCCTCGAGCACCACTCCGGTGGTGTTGGTGAACACCAGCACGATGTCGGGCGCCGAGCCCGACCCGTCGCGCCAGACCCGCTCCCGGCGGGCGTCCTCGAGCCGGGTGGTCACCATCGGGACCATCGCCGACCCGCCGCGCGCCAACGTGACCGGCGCGGTCAGCCGGTACTCGAAATGCTCACCGCGGTCGCCGGTTTCGGAGTAGTCGGCGTCCTCGGCCCCGTCGGCATAGGCCATCTCCCGCGCCATCATGGCCCTCACGGGCATCGGAGCGCCGCTCGGCGCGGGCGCTGAGGCGAGGCGATCCTCCTCCTCGACCACCGTCCGCCGCACCCACTTGCCGTGGTAGAGGTCGATGTCGAAGGACACCGGCTGGCCGGTGGTGAGGGTCAGTGCCACGTCGGTCAGTTCCTCGTCGACGGGGTTGTGCACGATCGCCAGCCCGAGCAGCGTGACCGCCGCACCGTCGCACATCAATCGGTAGGACACCCGCCACACCGGTGCCGGCACCACGTAGGAGACCCGCACGTCGTCGGCGGCGCCGTCGAGGCGGACCGCCACGGTGCGCTGCTCTCCGGCCGTCGCGGCGCGCGACCGCTCCACCAGGTAGCCCAGGTCGTCTCGGGAGGGTTCCTCGACCAGGTCGATGCCGCGGACCCCGGTGAGGTCGACCAGGCGCAACGCGCCCTCACCGGTCCGCAGCACCAGCAGTCGCTGCGGCGGGGCGGTGCCGCCGTCGGTCTCGTCCACGCCGATCACCTCGCCCCGGTGCGCGCCGCCCTCCGCGGTCACCTCGACGGTGCGGCCGCGCACGGCCTCGAGCAGGCCGGACAACGCCGCACCGGGCGTGAGCAGCAGGTTGCGGTCGGCCAGCAACGCGTCGGCATCGCTGGGCGTCTCGAATCCGACACCCCCGAAGGCGGCCGTCCCGCCGGCGACGCCGACCGCCAACGACTTCAGCACGTCGTTCATGTCGCCCCGGCGGAACGACAGCTCGAACGATCCGGCGGCCGGGCCGCTGCGCTCCAGGTAGGCCACGCCGTGCTTGTACATCACCAGGCGGGTGACCCGCGGTCGCTGATTCACCAGCCGATTCTACCGAAATACGTTGGCTGACATGGCTTTATCGCGAAGTGAAGAGATCGAGTAGTGTCGTCGGCGTGTTTCACGTCCTCACGTCGACCTACCTGCAGCCTCTCGACGTCATCGACAAGACCAGACCCGCGCACCTCGCATGGCTCGAAGCGGAGGTCGGGGCCGGCCGCCTGGTGCTGGCGGGCCGGCAGGAATCGCAGGCGGGCGGGGTGCTCATCACCGGCGACATCAGCCACCAGGAGGCCGAGGCCGTGATGGCCGACGACCCCTATCTGCAGGCCGGCGTGGTGTCGTACACGCGGCTGTCGTTCAACGGCGCCTACCGCGCACCCGGCCTGTAGGGGATATCTCACATCCAGGCCGGGAGTAATCGATCCGCAGGCCTTCGTTGTTCCCGATTGCATTCAAAAATCGACGAGCACTGAAGAGGACTGCATGACCACCGTCTCTGCCTACGCCGCGACCTCGGCCACCGAGCCGCTGACCAGGACCACCGTCACCCGCCGGCCGGTCGGACCGCACGACGTCGCGTTCGACATCCACTTCGCCGGCATCTGTCACTCCGACATCCACACCGTGCGCGCCGAATGGGGCAGCGTGAAGTATCCGATCGTGCCCGGCCACGAGATCGCCGGTGTGGTCACCGAGGTGGGGTCCGAGGTGACGAAGTACCAGGTCGGCGACCGCGTTGGTGTCGGCTGCTTCGTCGACTCCTGCCGCGAATGCCCCGAGTGCCGCGCCGGCGACGAGCAGTACTGCACGGGCGGCGGCATGGTCGGCACCTACAACGGTGTGGGCCGCGACGGCGAGCCGACGCAGGGCGGGTACAGCGGTGCGATCGTCGTCGACGAGAACTACGTGCTGCGCATCCCCGAGAACATCGCTCTGGACGAGGCGGCGCCGCTGCTGTGCGCCGGGATCACCACCTACTCCCCGCTGCGGCACTGGGGCGCCGGGCCGGGCAAGTCCGTCGCGGTCATCGGCCTCGGCGGCCTGGGGCACCTGGCGGTGAAGCTGGCCGTCGCGATGGGCGCCGAGGTGACGGTGCTGAGCCAGTCGCTGAAGAAGATGGAGGACGGGCTGCGCCTCGGCGCGCGCGACTACCGGGCGACCAGCGACCGCAACACGTTCAAGGAGCTGGCGGGATCGTTCGACCTGATCATCAACACCGTATCGGCGAACCTGAACCTGGCCGACTACCTCAAACTGCTCAAGCTCGACGGCACCCTGGTCGAGCTCGGGATGCCGGAGAACCCGATGGCGGTTCCGGCGGGTGCGCTGATCTTCGGGCGGCGCAGCATCTCCGGTTCGCTGATCGGCGGGATCCGCGAGACCCAGGAGATGCTCGACTTCTGCGCCGAGCACGACGTGCGCCCCGAGATCGAGGTGGTCGCGCCGGAGTACGTCAACGAGGCCTACGAGCGGGTGCTGGCCAGCGACGTGCGGTACCGGTTCGTCATCGACACCTCGTCACTGCGTTAGACGACCGACGACAACGGCCGGAGCGGATGTCCGCTCCGGCCGTTGCCGTGTCTTCGAGGGGTCAGACGCCCAGCGTGCGCTGGATGTCGCCCTTCATCGCATTGAGCTGCGAACCCCAGTAGCCCCAGCCGTGCGTGCCGTTGGCCGGGAAGTTGAAGGTCGCGTTGCTGCCACCGTCAGCCGTATAGGCCTCCTGGAACGCCCGGTTGCTGTCCTGGGTGATGCTCTCCAGCAGCTGACCGGGGATGTCACCGCCGCCACCGAGGTCACCCGGCCTGCCGTTGCCGGTGTACACCCAGATCCGGGTGCCGTTGGCCGCCAGCCGGCCCGCCTGCAGCGTCGGGTCGTTGCGCTGCCAGGCCGGCCCGCCGCCCGGTCCCCACATCGCCGTGGCGTCGAAGCCGCCGGCGTCACGCATCGAGAAACCGACCAGCGTCGGCCAGATGCCCTGGGACAGGTTGAGGAATCCCGAGAGCGAACCCGCGTACGAGAACTGACCCGGGTGGTAGGCGGCCAGGATCAGCGCCGAGCTACCCGACATCGACAGCCCGACCACGGCATTGCCGCTGGGCGAGATGCCCTTGTTGGCCGAGAGGTAAGCGGGCAGTTCGGACGTCAGGAACGTCTCCCACTGGTAGCTCTGTGTCCTGCCGTTGCCGACGGCCGGGCTCTGCCAGTTGGTGTAGAAGCTCGACATGCCGCCGACCGGCATGACCACCGACAGGCCGGACTGGTAGTAGTTCTCGAACGCGGCGGTCTCGATGTCCCAGCCGCTGTTGTCGTCGCGGGCACGCAGCCCGTCGAGCAGATAGACCGCCTTGGACCCGCCGCCCTGGAACTTCACCGGGATGTCGCGGCCCATGGCCGCAGACGGCACCATCAGCGTCTCGACCGGCAGACCCGGCCTCGAGTAGGCCGCCGCAGTGGCCGCTCCGCCGGCGACGGCGACCAGTCCCGGCAGCATGAGCGCCGCCAGTACGCCCGCCGCGAGGCGGCGGACCGATCGGGGTAGTGATGTCATCTCTCATCGCTCCATCTGAATTTGTGCCGCGGTGCGCGGCATGTCACAGGAACCCGCGGACCCGGACCGCAGAAGGCGTACCCGGGTCGAGATGCCGCTGCTTGGCATCCCCCGCGTTCTGAAAGTCCAGCAACCGAGGTTTCGGCGCTGACATGGACTTTGTCGCCCTGCGGTACCCCGCTGTTACGGCGCCAACCCTGATCGGGGGCCCGACGTCACCGATACGTCACCGGCGGGCACCGCCGTGATGGAGCTACTTCTTGCGCTGACTCTCGGCGTACTCCTCGGGCCGGTTCTTCTTCATCCACGCCCGCATCGGCCAGAACAGCAGCCACAGCACCGGATAGACCGTGACGTAGAAGAGGCCGTAGCACGCGAGCCCGAACAGCACGCCGACCACCCAGGCCGGGTAGACGATCACCAAACAGAACTGGATGAACTGCTTGAGCACCACCGGGTACCCGTCGGCCGAGCTCCACACCGCTTTCGGACTCATGGCGTGCACCATCTCCCGCCAGGTCGACTTCTTGTCCTCGGCGGCCGCGGCCTGCACCGGCTGACCGGGTTCCTGGGGTGTGGCCAACGGGTCGATGCTCATGGTCACCGTCTTCCTGTGAGGTACCTGCGAACGCAGCTGTACGGCAGAGCCGTTGCATTCGCGGTGCGCAAACTAGTCTTCACATGTTGGAGTTCGATTGGACGACTTCCGGGGAGCTCGCGTCGGACTCCCCCGGCCGCGAACGGACGGTGTCGCTTGGACTTCCTGCTGCTGGGGCCGCTGACCGTGCTGCGCGACGGCGAACCCCGGCCTCTGGGCGGCCTGCGGCAGCGAGCGGTTCTGGCCGCGTTGCTCCTCAATGCCGGCCGCGAGGTCGAGATCGACCGGCTGATCGACCATGTCTGGCATGACGCCGCGCCACGGAAACCGGTGCTGTCGCTCCGTGCCTACATCGCCAACCTGCGCCGGATCCTCGGCGCGGACCTCGGCCTGAGCACCGGCACCAGCGCCTACTGCCTCCACGTCGGAGATCACCGGATCGATGCCAGGGACTTCGAGAGCCTGATCGAGCGGGGGCGGCGCCAACTCGACAGCGGAGACGCCGCGGGCTCGGCGCGGACGCTGGAGCAGGCACTCGGGCTCTGGCGGGGCACGCCCCTGTCGGATCTGCGCAACGAGGTCTTCGTGCAGCAGGAGGTGCACCGCCTCGAGACGCTGCGGGCCGACGCCGTGGAGGCCCGGTTCGAGGCGGAGCTCCGACTCGGTCACGCCGAGGCATCGATCGCGGGCCTGGCACTCGAAGTCGCCGCGAATCCCATGCGGGAGTCCCTCTCGGGTCTGCTGATGGTGGCGCTGTACCGCGTCGGCAGGCGTTCGGAAGCACTTCGCGCCTACGCGCAGTTGACCGACGTACTCCGCGAGGAGCTCGGCGTCCGGCCGGGCCTGCCGCTGCAGCGCCTCGCCCAGCAGATCCGCGACGAGTCCCCCGAGCTCGACTGGCGGCCCGCCGGTGCCGCCCGGGTGCCTGCGCCGGCGAGCGACGCCGGCGAGGGCGCGCTGCACGGACGCTCCGCGGAACTCGGTCGTCTTCGCGCCGCGCTGACCGCCGCGGCCGCGGGCCGGGGCAGCATCGCCGTGCTCACCGGCGACAGCGGTGTCGGCAAGACGGCCTTGGCGACCGAACTCGCCAGTGCCGCAGACGAACTCGGAATGTCGGTGACATGGGCCGGACATGCGGGCGATGTGGTGCGGCCGCCGATGTGGGCATGGAACGAGGTGATCGGGCAGTCGAGTGCGGCTCCGGACGACTCCGGCGCACACGTCGAATACGACCTCGCGCAGGCCACCGCGAAGGCCGTTGCCGTGCAGTCGAAGACATCGCCCGCCATCGTCGTGCTCGACGACCTGCACAGGGCCGACGGGCTCACCTGCGACGTGCTCGAGCTGCTGTCCGATGGCGTGCACCGGCTGCCCCTGCTGATCGTCGCCACCTGGCAGGCCGGTGGCGACGAGCGCCCGCTGCGCGCAGACGCCTTCGACCGGCTGTTGAGCCGGGCCCACATCACCACGCTCACCTTGCGCGGCATCGACGTCGAGGCGACCGGCGCGCTGATCAACGAGCTGTCGGGAATCCAGCCGACCCCCGAGTTCACCGCGGCGGTGTGCAGCCGCACCGGCGGAAATCCGTTCTACATCGGTGAGCTGATCCGGCTGCTTGACGACAGCGGGCGCCTACACGCCTCCACCCGGGCGATCGACGGTGACGACGTCCCCGGCGCCGTCTCCGGCATCGTCCGCAGGCGGATGGCCGACCTGCCCGCCGCCACCCGCACGGTGCTCACCGCGGCGGCCGTCACGGGGATGGAGTTCCCGGTCGCCCGGTTGGCGTCGGCCCTGCACGTGGACGCGCATGCTGCGGCGGCCGACCTCGAGCCGGCACTGGCCGCCGGTCTGCTGCAGGATTCCGCCGACCAGTTCGGTTCCTACCGCTTCAGCCACGGGCTGGTGCGCGACGCGATCGCGTCGCAGATCGCCGGGGTGGCCCGCGCCCGACTCCACGCCGACCTGGCACGGGCCTACTCGGCGACGTCGGCCGGCCTCACGCCGCAGGAAACGGCGGACGGCGCGCTGCACGCCTGGCGTGCGGGTGACGCGCTCGACCCGCACATCGCGCTCACGCTGATCGACGCGGCGCGGCGCGATGCGTGGACGAGGTCGACGTATGCCGAAGTGGCCGAACTGGACCGGCGGGCCCTGGCGGTGTGCGGCCGGCTGCCCGCCGATCCGCGACGCACCGCCCGCGAGACCGATCTGCGGATGCAGCTGGCCTCTGTCGAGGCCGTGGTGAACGGTCAGAGTTCGATGGGGGTGCTCGAGGAGTTGCGACGCTCGTCGGAGACGGACGCCGACGCCGAGCAGTTCACCGTGGCGGTGGCGATGGGCTGCCTGGAGGCGTGCGGGTCCGGGCGCTATCACGAGGCGCGGGTGCTCTCCGACGGGCTGATCGCCTATCACGGCTCGACCGGTGACGGGCTGGCCGCATCGGCCGGGTATTACACCCGGGCACTCGCCCAGTTCATGCGCGGGCAGCTCGACTCCTGCGTGGACACCTTGGAACGGCTGCGCGAGCAGTCGACCGACTGGGAACGGTACGGGGCGCTGGCCTCGTTCGACGTCATCGCCTACGGCGTCGGGTGCCACGCCTACGCGCTGCGCGGCGACCTGGATGCGGCCGAGTCGGCGATCGCGCACGGGGTGGCATTGGGCAGCGCGCGCAACGACGGCTTCGGCACGGTGGTCGTCCGCACCGCGGCGGTCCAGCTGTCCGCGATGCTCGGCGATGCCGACGGGCTGGCGCAGCGCGCGGACCGGGTTCTCGGCGAACTCACCGATCTCGGTGTCGAGCAGTTCATTCCGGGCGCCCGACTCATCCGCGGGTGGGCACTCGCGACGGGCCCGGACGGCGTCGACACCACCGACGACATGCGCGACGCGATCGCCGCGCATGCACAGGGCGGCCGGCGGATCTTCTCGCCGCTGTACTACGCACTGCTCTCCGACGTCGAGGCCGTGTACCGGGATCGCGCGAGCGCGGTGGCCGCGCTGGATGCGGCGGAACGCATCTCGACGGCCACCGGTGAGCGGGTGTGGGACGCGATGCTGTCCGCGCGCCGCCTCACGCTGCGCGCCACCGTCTAGCGCCTCTCGGCTCGGTCGACTGCACGCCCCCTTGACTCGACGCCCGGTCGCTGCCAGAGTTCCTGATCGATCGATCAGTTTTTCGTCGCTCGCAGAACTGCGGCGGCGCCAACCGGAGGTGAAGACATGGGTGACCGCGTAGCAGGCAAGGTCGCATTCGTCACGGGAGCGGCCCGGGGCCAGGGCCGCAGCCACGCCCTGAGACTCGCCCAGGAAGGCGCCGACATCATCGCGGTCGACGTCTGCGGGCCGGTCAGCAGCAACAGCGTGATCCCGCCGTCCACACCGGACGACCTGGCCGAGACCGCCGATCTGATCAAGGGGCAGAACCGCCGCATCGTCACCGCCGAGGTCGACGTCCGCGACTACGACGCCCTGAAGGCCGCCGTGGACAGCGGTGTCGAACAACTCGGGCGCCTGGACATCATCGTCGCCAACGCAGGCATCGGCAACGGCGGCCAGACGCTGGACAAGACCAGCGAGCGGGACTGGCAGGACATGATCGACGTCAACCTGTCGGGGGTGTGGAAGACGGTCAAGGCCGGTGTCCCGCACATCCTCTCGGGTGGGCGCGGCGGCTCGATCGTGCTCACCAGCTCGGTCGGTGGCCTCAAGGCCTATCCGCACACCGGCCACTACATCGCCGCGAAACACGGTGTGGTCGGCCTGATGCGCACCTTCGCGGTCGAGTTGGGCGAGCATTCGATCCGGGTCAACTCCGTGCACCCGACCAACGTCAACACCCCGATGTTCATGAACGAGGGAACGATGCGGCTCTTCCGCCCCGACCTCGCAGATCCCGGCCCGGACGACATGGCTGTCGTCGCCAGGATGATGCACGTGCTGCCCGTCGGATGGGTCGAGCCCGAGGACATCAGCAACGCCGTGCTGTTCCTCGCCTCCGACGAGGCGCGTTACGTGACCGGGCTTCCCGTGACGGTGGACGCGGGCAGCATGCTGAAGTGACGTGTCACCGGGTCCTCTTGACCGACGGAGCGTCCGCGTCGTACCGGACGAGAAAGCGCTCGAGGAACGCGCGCATCTGATCGTGCCCGTCGGTGACACCGATGGCGGTCTCGTTGCACAGGCTGCGCGCCATCTGCGCCACCAACATCGAGACGACGACCGGCGGATAGTCGTCGAGGTCCACGCCGTGCGTGCGCAATGCGACGGTCACCGCCGCGGTCTCGATGTCGCGCACGCGCTCGGCATAGGCCTTCAGTTCGGCGCCGATCACCTTGCGGTGGTTGGCCATCGCCATGAACTCGGTGTTGAGCCCGGTGCGGCGGGGATCGGAGTTGATCGCCCACAGCGCTCGCAGGGGGTTGTCTTCGGTGAGCGCCTTGCGCATCTCCGCCAGGGACATCTCGGCTCCGGCCCGCAACACCGCCAGGAACAGATCGTCCATCGTGTCGAAGTAGTAGTAGACCAGCGCCGGCTTCACACCGGCCACGGCGGCGACCCGCCGCGAGGTCGCCGCGGCATAGCCCTCGTCGCGCATGATTTGAGCGGCGGCGTCGATCAGGCGCAGCCGCGCGCCGGCGTCCTTCGCCTTCGGCTTCCTCGGGGCAGCCATCTCAGCAGTCTCCACGATCCGTTGTCGCCTCGGGCGATTCGCCGTCGGCGGCCCGTGTCTTGACCACCGTAATCGACGCGTGGTATCCATGACCAGTCACTGAATTTGATCGATCGATCAGTTTTTGGAGGGCATCGCCGATGTCTGCGTCACTCCGACGTGTCCGCGTCGACCCACGGCTGTGCGAGGGGCACGCGCTCTGCATCGACCTCGCACCCGAGGTGTTCGACCTCGGCGACGACGAGGTCGCCCGCTGCGACGACCGGCCGGCGGACTCGTCGTGGGCCACGGTGCAGGCCGCGGTGGATGCCTGTCCGCGTGGCGCGATCAGCGTTGTGTACGAGCAGCATTCATCGAGCGACCCGACCGGAAGGACGGCGACGGCATGACCGATCTGGCTTCAGTGGACTACTTCACCGATCCGGCGACCGCCCAGGATCCCTACGGCTATCTGGAGTGGCTGCGCAGCCATGGTCCGGTGTACCGGGAACCGCACCACGGTGTGGTCGCCGTGACGGGGTACGCGGAGGTGATGGCGGCGTTCAAGGACTTCGATTCCTTCTCCGCGGTCAATGCGATCGGCGGCCCGTTTCCGCCGCTGCCGTTCGAGCCCGAGGGTGACGACATCACCGAACAGATCGAGGCGCACCGCCACGAGTTCCCGATCTTCGAACACATGGTGGTGATGGACCCGCCCGCACACGAACGGGCCCGGTCGCTGCTGAGCAGGCTGCTGACACCGCGGCGACTCCAAGAGAACGAGGAGTTCATGTGGCGGTTGGTCGACGACCAGCTCGACGAGTTCATCGCCAACGGCCGATGCGAGTTCCTCTCCGAATACGCCCGCCCCTTCGCGACTCTCGCGATCACGGACCTGCTCGGCGTGCCGGCCGAGGACCGCGCCGAGTTCCGCCGCGCGCTGGGCGCCGAGAAGCCGGCTGGTAACCGGGTGGGTGCGCTCGACGGTGAGCCGGTGGGCCTGAATCCGCTGGAGTACCTCGACGACAAGTTCTGCGGATACATCTCCGAGCGGCGGCGCGAACCCCGCGGAGACGTGCTCAGCGGCATGGCGTGTGCGACCTACCCCGACGGATCGGTTCCGGAAGTGCTCGAGGTCGCGAAACCGGCCACCTTCCTGTTCGCGGCAGGCCAGGAGACCGTCACGAAGTTGTTGAGCGCGGCCGTGCAGACCCTCGGAGATCGCCCGGAGTTCCAGCAGATCCTGCGCGAGCACCGTGAGTTGATACCGGCGTTCGTCGAGGAGTCCCTTCGCCTGGAGAGTCCGACCAAGGTGGACTTCCGGCTGGCCCGTAAGACGACGACGTTGGCGGGGGTGCACATCCCGGCCGGCACCGTGCTGATGCTCTGCCTCGGCGCGGCGAACCGGGATCCACGGAAGTTCGACGAGCCGCACGAATTCCGGCTGGACCGCAGGAACGTTCGCGAACACATCGCGTTCGGACGGGGGATCCACACCTGCGCAGGCGCTCCCCTGGCCCGCGTCGAGGGACGCATCACCGTGCACCGGCTCCTCGACCGGATGCGGGACATCACCATCAGCGAGTCCGACCACGGTCCCGCCGACGGCCGTCGCTACGGCTACGAGCCGACGTTCCTGCTGCGCGGGCTCACCGAACTGCACATCGAGTTCAGCCAGGCGACCTGATCAGTGCCGGTCGCCGATCGCGAACGCGCGTCGCAACACCTCGAGCTGGCTGAGGTGGAAGCGTTGCGCCACTGACGTCTTCGGTGCCACCGCATCGAATCCGTGGAACGCGCCGGGCACCACTTCCAATTCGCACCGCACGCCGGCACGCCGCAACCGGCTCGCGTACCGCACGGCTTCGTCGTGCAGGATGTCCAACGTCCCCACGCCGATCCACGCCGGCGGCAGGCCGGTGAGGTCGTCGCGGCGGGCCGGTACGGCGGTGACCGGGTCGGCGTCGCCCAGATAAGACTGCCAGCCGAACAGGTTGCTCTGGCGGCTCCACATCCGCCGGTGTCTGCGGTGCGGATCCGGCCGCCGAGCGCTGCGGTCGTCCAGCATGGGATAGCGCAGGATCTGAGCCGCCAGCGCGATCTCCGCACGATCATGGGCCAGCTGCGCGAGCGCCGCGGCCAGGCCGCCTCCGGCACTCGCACCGGCGACGGCGATGCGCGTGCGGTCGACCGCGTGGTGCCCGGCCAGCCAGGCCAGCGCCGCGTAACAGTCGGTCAGCGGGACGGGGTACGGGTGTTCCGGTGCGAGCCGGTAACCGACGGCCGCGACCGTGGCACCGAGTTCGCGGGACAGCCGCCGGCACAGTCCGTCGTCCATTCCCGGGTGACCGAGCACGAATCCGCCGCCGTGGATCCAGAGCAGTCCGGGAGTGCCACGTCCCGGCGGGTCACCCGGGGGCCGGTGAACGCGGACGCTGATGCCGGACGGCAACCGCACGGTCTGCACCCCGTCAGCACCGGACGACCGGCGGCTTCCCGGCATCCGGCGGAACACCCTGGCCGTCAACGGGGTCACCAGCGTGCGCGGCAGAAGCCGTGCGACGCGGCGTAACTCGGGATGAAACGGGTCGGCTCCGGCCACCCTCAACCCATGCCGATACGGATGTTCTTCACCTGCATGAACTCGTGGAGGCCGTCGACGCCACCGGTGCGGCCGAACCCGCTCTTCTTGTAGCCGCCATAGGGCCCCTGCGGGGAGATGATGCTCAGCTGATTGATCCACACCGATCCCGCCTCCAGCCGCCGTGCGACGCGATGGGCGCGGGCGAGGTCACGGGTGTGGACGAACGCATTCAGCCCGTACGGGGTGTCGTTGGCGAGGTGCAGCGCCTCGGCTTCGTCGTGGAATCGGATGACCGACACCACCGGACCGAACGTCTCGGTCTGTGCGAGTGCCGAGGAGTTGTCGACGGCGCCGAAGACGGTCGGTTCGATGTAGTAACCCGGCGCGAGGCCGCCACCGAGCCGGCTGCCGCCGAGCAGCAGCTCCCCCGACTTCTGCGCCACCGCATCGCCGATGACGCCGAGGATGCGGTCGGCTGAGCCGGCGCTGATCACCGGGCCGAAGAACACCGTCGGGTCCATCGGGTCGCCGATCTTGGCCGCGGCGACCGTGGCGAGAAACCTCTCGAGGAACGCGTCGTACACCGCGTCGTGGACCAGCACGCGGCTCGCGCACGCACAGCTCTGGCCGGACTGCATCAGCGGTCCCTGATGGGCCGCCATCGCCGCGGCCTGATCGAGGTCGGCGTCATCGAACACCAAGTTCGCCGACTTCCCTCCCAGTTCGGCCACCACCGGTGTCAGGTTCGCCGCGGCGGCGACCAGCACCCGGCGTGCCGTGGCGTCGCCTCCGGTGAAATGCACCTTGCGAATGCCGGGATGGCGGACGAGTGCCTCCCCACCCTCGGCACCGGCCGGGACGACGTTGACCAGACCCGGCGGCAGGCCCGCCTCGATGCACAGTTCGCCGAACCGCAACGCGGCCATCGGTGCGAGCTCGGAAGGCTTGAGCACCACGGCGTTTCCTGCGGCCAGTGCGGGCGCCACACACGACGCGGCGACCGCCAGCGCACCGTTCCACGGGGTGATCACCGCGACGACGCCGTAGGGCTCCCGCTCGATGAGATTGACATCGAACGACCCGTTGACCGGCGAACTGGTGCCGTGCGGCTTGTCGGCGTAGCCGGCGAAGTGACGGATGAACCACTCGAGCATCACCGCGGTGCCGGCGAAGGAGACCGGCACCGCATAGTCGTGCACGTTGAGCAGTGCGAGTTCCTCGAGGTGGTCGCGCACGACGTCGGCCAGGTCGACCATGACGTCGCGGCGCCGGTCCACGGTCAACGACATCCAGGCTCGGTGCGCCTCCCAGGCGGAGGCGACGGCGCGGTCCATCTCGGCCGCGCCGGCAAGGGTGATGGTGGCATTGGGCGCACCGGTGGCGGGGTAGATGTGCTCGTGGCGGCCGCCGGAGGACGCCGTGACGGGTTCGCCGTCGATCAGCAGCCCGCTGGGCAGCGACAGTGCGGTGCTCACTGCTGCACGCTCCCTTCAGTCCGCCACTCCTCGAGCACCCGCTCCTTCTGTCGTCCGATCTCGTCGTTGAGTTGGGAGGCCTTCGCCCAGCCGTAGTACGCGGCGAAATGGAGTGCCAATTCATCCATTTCGGTGAACGAGATGTCTCGGCTCTTCAAAGCGGCGTAGACGTGGCTGAGGATCGGATACGGCGCGTCCTGGAACGCCACACAGGCGACGGTGACGAAGCGACGTTCCCTCATGCCCAGTCCCGGGCGCTGCCACATCTCGCCGAACACGAAGTTGAGGATGCCCGCGCCGGAGTACGGGTTGTCACGCGTGGGCACATAAGGCACACAGTTGACGTCGCGGAAGGCCTGTTCACCGCTCGCGAGGCGGTCCTCCGGGTCGCTCGGTGTCACCAGCGGCAGCAGCGGGTCCGATTCCGGCGTCTGCAGTCCGCGCTCGCGGTGGATGCGTTCCCACTGCTCGTCGACGATCATGTTGAACCGCGAGGCCTTCGGCCAGCCGCTGTAGACGGCGAAATGCAGCACGGTCTCCCGCATCTCGGTGATCGTCAGATCACCGCTGTTGAGCGCGGCGTAGACGTGGTCGCGTAACGGGCCCTCGGCGTCGGCGGCGGCGACGCAGGGCAGCGTGACGAACCGCCGGTTGCGGCGGCTGAGTCCCGGCCGGTCCCAGACTTCGCCGAAGACGAAGTCGACCAGGCCGATGGATGCGGGCGTCATGTCCTCGGGGGCGCTGAAGGTCATCACGTCGGAGAACGCATGCCGCCCGCGGGTCGAGCGCTCGGTGCCCGTCGTCGTCATCAGATGTCTCCACTCATCGCAGGGTGACGCCCGCGTCGACCTTGAACTCGAGGCCGGTCACGTAGCGGGATTCGTCGGAAGCCAGGAACAGCACCGCGTTGCTGATGTCGATCGCCTCGGCCATCACGATCGGCATGGCGTTGAGGAAGATCGGCACGAGATCGGGCCGCGCCTCGGCGAGCAGGCCGTGCAGCGACGCAGGCTGCATGCCCGTCTCCACTCCGGTCGGGTGCACGGTGTTCACCCGGATGTTCTGTGCGGCAAGCTCGTTGGCGAGCGCTCGGCTCAATCCCACCACGCCGTGCTTGGACGCCGTGTACGGCGTGTGCAGCGGCGTGCCCTTCAGCCCAGCCGCCGAGCTGATGTTGATCAGGCTGCCGCCACGGTCGATCAGATGCGGCAGCGCGGCAGCACACGTGTTCCACGTTCCGATCAGATTCACGTCGACGACGGTGCGCCACTGCTCGGGCGTGGTGGTGTCCCAGGTGCCCACGGTCAGCACGCCCGCGTTGGCCACCGATGCGTCCAGTCCGCCGAGTTCGGTGACGCCGTCCGCCACAGCGGCAGCCAGGGCAGCGGCGTCGCGCACGTCGACGACGTGGGTCACCGCACGCCTACCGTGCTTTCCGACCAGTCGCGCGGTCTCCTCGAGGTCGTCGCGGGTCGCCAGCGGATATTCGACGTCGGGCAGCGACGCGCAGATGTCGACGAGGATGAGGTCGGCGCCTTCCTCGGCCAGTCGCACCGCGTGGCTGCGGCCCATGCCGCGGGCCGCGCCGGTGACCAGGACCCGCTTGCCCGCGACCCGTCCGGGTGATGACGTCATCCCGGCCTACAGCTTGTTGCAGAAGCCGGCGTCCACGGGGAACGTGACCCCGGTGACGTACTTGGCCGCATCCGACACCAGATAGGCGATCGCCGCGCTGATGTCCTCGGGTTCGAGCAGTCCGACCGGCATCGGGTTCTGCAGGTGCGGGCCCCCTCCCGGATAGTTCTCCAGGAACGACGTCATCGCCGGGTTCACGGCCATCATCGTGTTCACCGCAGTCGGATGCACTGTGTTGACCCGGATGCTCTCGGCGGCAAGCGCATTGGACAGCGTTCGCATCAGTCCCACGATCCCGTGCTTCGATGCGGCGTACGCCAGGCCGCCGCCCTGCAGACCGCCGAAGCCGCGAAGGCCCGCGGTGGAACTGGTGAACACGATCGCCCCGCCCCGGCCGCCGGCGATCAGATGCGGAATCGCCGCTTTCGCGGTGTGGAAGGCGCCCACCAGGTTGACGTCGAGCACATCGGTCCACTGCTCGAGTTCTTCCTCGATGGTCAGTTCCCGGAACGCCATCGTGGCGATACCCGCGTTGGCGCAGACGATGTCGAGGCGACCGAAATGCTGCACGCCGGCGGAGAGCGCGGCGTCGACGGCGGCGTAGTCCCGGACGTCGGCGACCGACCCGAGCATCTTGCCCCCGGCACGCTCGACGAGCGCGATGGTCTCGTCGAGTTCTTCGCGGCTGGCCATGGGGTAGCCGTTCGACGCGATGTCGGCGCAGATGTCGACACCGATGATGTCGGCGCCGTCGGCCGCGAGGCGCACAGCGTGACTGCGCCCTTGACCACGGGCGACTCCGGTGATGAATGCGACCTTGCCGTCCAGAGAACCCATGTATCCGCTCCATTGCGCCGGTCACATGCCGACGGCGATGTGACGTGAGTAACCGTGTTACACCGGGTACAGTAACGCGGTTACTCGCGGACGGCAAGGGAGGTGTTCATCAGATGGCCAGCGCGGAACGAACCGACGGCGGACGCGCCGGGAGCAGGGACGCCATTCTCGACACCGTCGCCGAACTGCTCGAGACCGAAGGCTATGACGCGGTTCAGTTGCGTGAGGTGGCCCGCCGCAGCCGGACGTCTCTGGCCACCATCTACAAGCGCTACCCGAACCGGGACGAACTGATCATCGCGGCGCTGCACTCATGGATGGACGAGCACCGGTACTCGGGCCTGGTGCATCAGACCCACGCCTCCGACGAGTCGGTCTACGACGGGATGATGCGGGTGCTGCGCACCATCTTCGAGCCGTGGGAACACCATCCGGCGATGCTCACCGCGTTCTTCCGCGCCCGTGCCGCGCCGCGCGGGCAGCAGATCTTCCGTCGCGGTCTCGACATCACCGTTCCGTCGTTCATGCAGGTGCTCGAGGGCGTCGACGACGCGTTCGTCCGCGATCTCGAAACCATTCTGTCCACCGTGATCTACGGGCTCCTCGGCCGGTTCGCGGCGGGCGAGATCGCGATCACCGACATCCTGCCCAGTCTCGACCGCACCGTGTACTGGCTGACGGCCGGCTATCAGGCGACCGGGCGGGCGGCGGTCAGATCTGACGCATCTCCGTCTCGTTGATCGTGAACCCGTGCTTGTAAAAGTCGTTGACGATGAAGGTCTTGAACGGGTCGTTGCGAATCGTCCAGCCGTTGGCGCGGTAGGTCTCGCCGGGGCCCAGCACGACGTCGCCGTCCGCGGGGGGAAGCGTCCCGCTGAACCAGAACATCTCGCCGGTCCCGCGCACCACGGCGAGGCTCGGCTGCGGTGAGTAGGGGGCGACCGACGGGGACGTGCCGAACGGCTTGCCGTTCGACATCCCGCACACCGCCATCGGCCCGCCACCGCGTGGGACGTCATCGGTGCTGATGAGGCACCGCACGTTCCCGTCCTGGACACGAACCACCTGGTCGCCCTCGGCGGCGACCGCCTGCGCGGCGAACGGAGACGCGGTCACGGCGATCACTGCCGCCGACGCCAGAACGAGTGCTCCAAGCATGGCCATCCCGATTCGAGTCGACATCCTTGTCGAGTCGTGATGCTTCCACTTTCCGAGGCTCCGGATGGCCGATTTCGGGCGAATGGTTCGTTTGCCAGCGCGACGCCGCCCGGCGCGCTATAGAGCGTGGCCTAGAAGTCCCAGTCCTCGTCGGTGGTGACGACGGCCTTGCCGATGACGTAGCTGGACCCGGAGCCGGAGAAGAAGTCGTGGTTCTCGTCGGCGTTGGGTGACAGCGCCGACAGGATCGCCGGGTTCACGTCGGTCTCGTCGCGCGGGAACAGCGCTTCGTAGCCGAGGTTCATCAAAGCCTTGTTGGCGTTGTAGCGCAGGAACTTCTTGACGTCCTCGGTCAGCCCCACCTCGTCGTAGAGGTCCTGGGTGTATTCGACCTCGTTGTCGTAGAGCTCGAACAGCAGCTCGTAGGTGTAGTCCTTGAGTTCGGCCTTGGTCGCCTCGTCGTGCAGGGCCAGGCCGCGCTGGAACTTGTAGCCGATGTAGTAACCGTGCACGGCCTCGTCGCGGATGATCAGCCGGATCATGTCGGCGGTGTTGGTCAGCTTGGCCCGGCTCGACCAGTACATCGGGAGATAGAAGCCGGAGTAGAAGAGGAAGCTCTCGAGCAGCGTGGAGGCCACCTTGCGCTTGAGCGGCTCGTCGCCCTTGTAGTACTGCATGACGATCTCGGCTTTGCGCTGCAGGTTCGGGTTCTCCTCCGACCACCGGAACGCGTCGTCGATGTCGGCCGTCGAGCACAGCGTCGAGAAGATGTTGCTGTAGCTGCGCGCGTGCACCGACTCCATGAACGCGATGTTGGTGTACACCGCCTCTTCGTGCGGGGTGAGCGCGTCGGGGATCAGGCTGACCGCGCCGACGGTGCCCTGGATGGTGTCGAGCAGGGTCAGGCCGGTGAAGACCCGCATCGTCAACTGCTTCTCGTGGGCGTTGAGCGTGTTCCAGGACGGGATGTCGTTGGACACCGGAACCTTCTCCGGCAGCCAGAAATTACCGGTCAACCGGTCCCAGACCTCGGCGTCCTTCTCGTCCTGCACCCGGTTCCAGTTGATCGCCGAGACGCGGTCGATCAACTTCATGCCATCGCTCACCAGAACCCCACTTCACCAGGCTTTTCATGTCTTGTCTGCAGCCGCCCCGCAGCAATCACGACACTACTCGTAGTAGCCGACACGTCCGGTCAACCCAAGATATTGGGTTTGCGGCGTGTCGAAGTCAGGCGGCATGCGCCGCCGTCATCGTCGGGCTACGGGCCGGGACCGCCGGTGTAGCACCCACACCGTGGCAACGATGGAGACGAGGGCGGACAGGGCGAGCATGGCCAGACTGCCACCGGTGCCGCCGTCGAACGTCTCACGATAGGCAGACATGGCGGGCAGCGTCGTGGTGTACCCGTCCAGGCCCAGGTCGTGCCCCATCGCCTCGAAGGCATGGCGATTGGACAGCCCGACGCTGAGCACTCGGCCCGGGGTCGCCATGTCGGCGACGGGAACGATGGCGCCCCCGAAGAGGACCTGGGGGAAACAGAGCATAGGCAGGGCGAGGGCGGCCTGAGCGGCGTTGGTCACCGCGGCCGACGCCAGCAGGCCCAGCGCGAGCGCCGCCGTCGCCTCGATCATGATCGTCAGGAACACCAGCGCGTACACGTGCCATTCCAGCGCGGGCAGCCGACCCAGCGCCCTCAGTGCCACCAGCAGGACCGCGCTGACCATGGCGAGCATCGGAAGCAGTGCGGCGACCTTCGATGCCACATATGCGGTGACGCTGAGCCCCGCGAGACGCTCCCGCCGGAACACAGCCATCTCCCCGACGATCTGTAGCAGCCCATACGTGAGCCCGAAGAAGAAGCCGTCGAACGCGATCCAGAACACGATCTGCGCGGGGCCGCCGTCCGCAGGACCTCCGACATCGAACGCGCCGCGTGGGAACAGCGTCGCCATCATCACCGTCACCAACACCGGCGAACCCAGCAGGATGGCGACGGTCAGCCGGTTACGGAACAACACGTCGAGATTGCGACGGGTGAGCAGCCACCACTGCCGAATCACCGCCGTGGGTGGGACATGCGACGGCGTGGCGGCGGTGGGCGACGAAGCCGACGGCGGCGATGAAGTCGGGGCGTGGCGGCGATCGGCGAACCGCTGCGCCCAGACCACGGGGGTGTCTTCGCCGGCCAGCCGCTCGTAGACCCGCGTCAGATCCGGCACACCGAAGTGACCCCGCGCCTCGGCCGGGGTGCCCGCGAACGCCAGGTGGCCCTCACGGGCGAGGAACACCACCCGGTCACAGACCTCGATCCCGGCCGGCTCGTGCGTGGTGAGGACAACGGTGACTCCCCGCTCGGTGAGTCGGCGCAGGAGTCGCATCACGTGGGCCGCTGTCGCAGGATCGAGGCCGGAGGTGGGCTCATCGAGGAAGAAGAGGCGCGGTCGGGTGAGGAGCTCCACGGCGATACTGGCACGCTTGCGCTGGCCGCCGGACAGTGCACGGATCGGCACGTCAGCTCGATCCGCCAGATCGAGATCCTGCATGGTTTCCTCGACGGCCCGGTCCGCCTCGGCAGCCGAGGTGCCCGCAGGCAGCCGTAGCCGCGCGGCGTAACGCAGCGTACGGCGCAGCGGCATCTCCAGGTGGATGATGTCGTCCTGCGGCACGAAACCGATGCGGGCACCGACATCGCCGATCGCGCCGTCGTGTCGGATTTCGCCGGTGGACGGCGGTCGCAGTCCCGCGAGGATCTCCAGCAGTGTGGTCTTTCCCGCCCCGCTCCCCCCGGCGATGGCGACCAGTTCGCCGGGTCCGATCGACAGCGACAACGGCGCCAGGATCTGCCGCGAGGCCACCCGAAGGCCGATGTCGATCGCATCGACCCGCCCTCCGGCTCGGATGTGCACGGGCTCGAATATGGTTGCAGAGGCAGTTGTTTCGGACATGGCCACTTCCCTCGGTCAAAGGTGAATTCCTGCTGTCCAGGATCAGACCGCCACGGCGGTGGCACATGGGGCAAGCGCCTCAAATCCGGCGTGACGATTCGGCGCGGGCCTCGGGGACAGGCTCGTCAGGACCGCGCGGCCACATCGACCGGGAAACCCAGCAGGCCGCGATCGATGGCCGCGAGACTGGCCTGCGTGCGGTTGTTGACGCCCAACTTCGCATACACCCGCTCGACATGATTGCGCGCCGTCTTCTCGGCGATGAACAGTTCCGCGGCGACCTGACGGTTCGACCGGCCCTGGGCGACGAGACGCAACACCTCGAGCTCACGGGCGGTCAAGCCCGACGCCCAGGACGCCGTGCGAGTCACCCGATGGCCGGCGGTGCCCAGCACCGCCTCCACCGCGGTCGCGTCGAATCGGCCCGCGCGAACCAGATGTCGCAACTCACCGGCGGCGGCAGCGGGAGCGAGTGCCGGCCGGTCTGGGCGCCGCTCGAGCAGTTGGCAGTACGCGACGGCTGCGGCCAGAAGCCGGTCCTGCCCGGACAATTCGGCCCCCGCGAGGCCACGCGGAAAGCCCGACCCGTCGATCCGCTCCTCGTGCTTGGTCGCTACGGACACGACGGACTCCAAGCCGCCGACCCGGCTGAGGATCCGCCCGGTGAGATACGGGTACATGCGCAGCCGCTCCCATTCGGCGGTGCTGAGCGGGGCCTTCTTCTCCCAGATCTGGTTGGAGACTCCCAACCTGCCGAGGCCGTGGACCAGGCCTGCGCGATAGAGGTGGGAGATGTCCGCGGCCGGCATCCGCTGGTCACGAGCGGCGGCGGCCACCAGGTCCGCGACCCCGCGCGAGTACCCCGGCGAACTCGGGCACTTGAGGTCGACGAAATCCGCGACCGCTCGGAGCAACTCGTCGACCTCGTCGCCCTCCAGGATGACGTCGCGGTCAGGCGCGTGCGCCAATGCCGCCGTCCACACGTCCACCTCCAGCAGCCCGTCGGCGATCGCGGCGGCGTCATGGACGAACACCTCCGCCACCGCCGGACTGAATTGAGTGCCACTGCGGGACCGGATGGTTTCGACGGCGGACTCCAGACCGCGCGTACGCAGATGCACCTCCGCCACGTCGGCGACGTGGACGATGTGGATCTCGACCGGGATCTGTTCCCCGCTCAGACCGTTGGGCATTCCCCGTCCATCCCAGCGCTCGAAGGCGTGAGCCAGCACCTCGCCGACCCGTCCTTCCACGCCGATCCGGTCGGAGAGCACGCCCGCCGAGGTGCAGTGCGAGCTGATCAGCTCAGCGACTCGGTTTCGCGCGGTGAACAGAAAGGCGGCCGACCGGAGCACGCGTTCCCGGCCCGGCAGGCCCCGCCCGACATGACTGAGCATCAGCCGAAGGAACGGCAACCCCGCCATGTCCACGCCGTAGGTGTCTGCGCGGAAGGCGATGTCGTCGTCGAAGAGTTCCGCGAGCTCATGAGAGTCCGCGTGACATCCGATCCAGCCGACCAGGTTGGCGTAATACACGGTCGCCTTCTGCTGGGGGTCGAGGCCCATCCGTTCCGCCATTCGGGCGGAGAGCAGCGCCGACCGGAGCATGTGCTCCATCGGCTGACCCAGTCCGAGATCGATCGCCAGCGATATGGCCGCCAGGAGTTCGGCTCGGCGCAGGCCGCGTCTCGAGCCGTCCGGCCGCCCGGTGGCCTCCATGATTCCCAGTCTGCACGCAACCATGGCGCAGTCGGCGCGAACGGCCGCAGAACCGCGCGTTCGCACGTCACCGCGATGTTGAGGCGAATGCCCCATGTGCGCGATGGCGATGCACGTCGATGATCTCATTCATGGCCATCGTCGACACCAATGCTCAGAGGACCGCCGGTGATCCCTGGCACAGAGTGCTCACCGAGGGGCACGCGTCCCTGGTGCGGGCGCGCCGCGTGTTCCGCTATCTGCCGTCGGAGCCGCGGTGCAAGGTCTGCAGCAACCCGTTCGGTGGCCCGGCCGGGCGGGTCCTCGCCGCGGCCGGCTTCACGCCGTCACGCAAGAACCCCAATCTGTGCAGCCGGTGCTGTGACGCGCTTCCCCCAGGCGGGGCGGAGGTGGACGTGGCCGTGCTTTTCGCCGACGTCCGCGGTTCGACGGCGCTGGGTCAGCGCGGCCCCGCGACGGATTTCGCGGCGCTGCTCAATCGGTTCTACTCCTCGGCGACGCAGACTCTGCTGCGGCATGACGCGGTGATCGACAAGCTCATCGGAGACGAGGTCATGGCGTTCTTCATTCGCGGCGTCAGCGGCCCGCAGTACCGCCGCAACGCCGTTCTCGCCGGGCTGGATCTGCTCAAGGCGGTCGGTTACGGCACCGATGAGGGCCCGTGGATCGAGGTGGGCGCGGCGGTCAACGCCGGCGTCGCCTACGTCGGCAACGTCGGTGGCTCGGTCGTCGACTTCACCGCCCTCGGCGACCCGGTCAACGTCGCGGCTCGCATGCAGGCGCATGCCCGCGGCGGCGAATTACTCGTCGCCGCCGGAGTGGCCGACGAACTCGCCGAGCGCTCACCGCGGCGCGAGATCAACCTGCGGGGACATGACCGGCCCGTCCAGGCCGGGGTGCTCGGCGTCTGATGTCGAGTTACTGTCCGGGTCCCCCGGCGTCAGGCGACGTTTTCGCGGCGCCGGACACCCTCGTGCAGTGGCAGGTCAGGGTCGAGCTTGATGCCGAGCAGGTCGCAGGTGCCGCCGATCGCACCGACCATGATCGTGGTCAGATGCGCGACGAAGTCGTCGGTCGACATCCGGCGCGGGGTCTCGACGCCCAAACCGAGCCACCAGTCGGTGGCCGAGGCGATCGAGCCGAAGGCGGCGTACGCGGCCAGTTCCAGCCCGTCGGCGTCGAGTTCGATCTCGCGCAGTTCCTTGTCGAACATGCTGGCCATCGCCAGGGTGATCTCGCGGCTCTCGTTGAGCGCGCGCATAGTCGATTCGCTCTGCTCGGCGAAGCGGCCCTGGATCAGGAAGCGGATGACGTTGGGGTGCTCGTCGACCAATCGCACGTACTGCTCGACGCTGCGCCGGATGATCTCGCGGCCCGGGTCGGTGGTCAGGTCGATCGACGGGAAGATGGCCGCCCACAACATGTCCCGCAGCCGCTGGCCGATCGCCTGGAACAGGTCGGACTTGTCGGCGAAGTGGCGGTAGATCTTGGGCTTGGCGGTGCCGGCTTCCTCGGCGATCTCGCGAAGGCTCAGATCGGGACCCAACCGGTCGATCGCCCGGAAGGCGGCGTCGACGATCTCCGACCGCACTTTCTTGCGGTGTTCGCGCCAGCGTTCGCTGCGGGCGTCCACCTTGGCGCCCGTTTCGTCACCGGTGCGTGACCTCGACCCTCGTCGCACGGGCTCACTGTACCCGGCCCGTAGCCGCTGACCTGCTCATAGCCGACGTGTGACGCATTCCTTACCGCCGCTGGCCTGCGGTTCGCCCACGCAGAGGGGATCCGCCGACTTGGGTACTATCTCTGCGACAGCTCAATCGACGAGACGAGAAGTATGACGCAGCGATACGACCTGGTGATCGCGGGCGGTGGACCGTCCGGTTCGGCCGCCGCATGGCAGGCCGCCCAGACCGGCGCGAAGGTCGTGGTTCTGGACAAGGCCGAGTTCCCGCGCGACAAGCCGTGCGGCGACGGTCTGACCGCCCGCGCGGTGAGCTACCTGCAGAAGATGGGCCTGGCCGACGAGGTGGCCACCTACCACCGGGTCAACCGGGTCACGGTGTTCAGCCCCAGCCAGTGGGAACTGTCGTTCCCGACCCGGCCCGGCATGCCCGACCACGGCCACACGGTCAGCCGCACCCACCTCGACACGGTGTTGCTCAAGCACGCCGAGTCGGCCGGCGCCGAGGTCCGTCAGGGCGCCGAGGTCACCGGACCCGAGGTCGATGCCAACGGCCGGGTGATCGGCGTGGTGCTCAAGGGTGGCGAGAAGGTCTACGGCGACGCGGTGATCGCCGCCGACGGCGCCTACTCCCCCATCAAGCGGGCGTTGAAGATCGACTCGCAGTACAACGGCTATCAGGCCATCGCGATCCGGTCGGAGATGCATGCCAACCGGCCGGACTCCGATTCGCTCGACATCTACCTCAAGCTGGCGTTCCAGGGCGACCAGTTGCCGGGGTACGGCTGGGTGTTCCCGATGGGCGACGGCATCTTCAACATCGGGTTGGGCTACGTCAACAGCTACAAGAACTGGCAGTCGATCAACGCCACCCAGTTCCTCGGCGAGTTCCTCCGCACGCTGCCGCGCGAGTGGGAGCTGCCGCCGATCGAGGAGCTCAAGAAGAACAAGAGCGTCCGGGCATGGCGACTGCCGATGGGCTTCACCGCGTGGCCGCCGTGGCGCCCGGGCGTGCTGTTCACCGGCGACTCGCTGGGTGCGGGCAAGCCGGCGTCTGGCGCAGGCATCTCCAAGGCGCTGGAGTCAGGGCTGGCCGCGGGCGAATGCGCGATCGCCGCGCTGACCAACGGCGGCCCCGACGACTTCACCAACTACGCCAACCGGATGGAAGCGGCGTGGGGCCGGGAGTACAAGCGCGGCCGGTACTTCCACAAGTTGGCCGGCATCCCCGCCGTCGCGAACAACGGCATCAAGCTGATCGACAACGCGCTGTTCCGGGACCGGATGCTGAAGTCGCTGTACAAGAAGGCACAGGGTCCGCAGCACAAGTACTGACCCCGAAGTTCCGCCCCGCCGATTCATCGGCGCCGCCGAGTGTGGACCCAGGCACGGTCTCGTGCGTCAGGTCCACACTCGGCGTTCTTCGTGTCGGACCTCTTCGGTAGACCTTCTTCCGTGACCGCAGCACATCTGACCGCCTTCATCTGCTACCGCGACCCGGACGCGATGGTCGACTGGATCACCCGGATTCTCGGCTTCGACGTCGTGCGCAGCTTCCGCGACGGCGACCACCTCGCCCACGCCGAGGTGAGGCGTGGCGAAGCGGTGGTGTGCATCCAGCGTGACGACCGCGGATACGACGTCCCCGCCGTGAAGGGCGACTGCGTCGGCGCAGGGCTCTACGTCGTGGTCGACGCCGCCGACGTGGACGCGATCCACGACCGCGCGGCGGCCGCTGGGACGACGGTGCTGATCGCGCCGGAGACCACGCCATGGGGCAACCACCGCGTCGAACTGCTCGATTCGGAGGGCAGGCAGTGGTCGATCGGCTCCTACCTACCGGGGCAGCCGGACGACGGCTGGTGAGCGGCTAACGTGCCGGGCATGCGACTCACCAACGACTGTTACCTCGTCACGCTGCGTTTCGGTTCCGGTGTGGAGCACTACTTCCGCGACGGCGAGCGGTGGACCAAGGTGACGGCCCGTGGCCGCCGGATGCCTGCGACCGCCGAACAGGTGATGAACCACCTGCTGCCCGCGCTCGCGGGCGTCAAGCCGGGCATCACGGTCGAGGTGCGGCACCGCGATGTCGACGACGATGCGGGAGCGCTCCTGGACAGCCTGCGGAAAGGTGACGCCGCAGCCGCGTCGACTGCGTAGGAAGTCGTCGAGTCCGTGGCGTCGAGTCGACGACACCCCGCACGGTCGCAGCGGATCTCAGTGCGGTGTGAGCCCGTAGACGTAGTAGCACGGCCAGTTCTGCTCGCCCGGAGCGCTGACCAGTGCTGGCGACCACATGGTCGGCACACCGCGGACCACCCAGCAGTTCTTGTCGGCGAGGTCGACGCCGTTGGGGTTGTCCGGCGCTGCCTGCGGCGCCTGCTGCGGGTTGTTCTGAGGCAGGTCGGGAAGCTGGGGCATCCCCTGCTGCTGCTTTGCCTGCCGCTCGTCGCAAATCTGTTGATGCGAGGGAGTCCGTGGCGACTCGTCGGGCTCCAGCGGGCCGCAGTCGATCGCGGGCTCGAAGGGCTGCGCACTCGCCATCGGCGCGCCGACCATGATGGCGCCCGCAGCAGCGGCCGCCGCCACGAGACCCCGTACAGCAAATCCCCGGCACGATGGCATGGGCTCCCCTCCCTGTGGAAAGAACAGTAGACACCGAATTGAGCCAAGATCGATACCGGTGAGTGCAGTCCACGCGCAAGACATTTCCGTATGCAAGTATTTCCCCGGTCGCGAGGGGCGCAAGTGCCGAAGGGGTGGCTGCACACTGGCGTCCCGCAGTCCTCACGGACGCCTCTAGTGTTTCTGCACATGGCCATCGCATTCGAAGACGAGCGTGCGCGTCACAACGGTGGGGCGCTGTACGCGCTGCTGTTGATGATCGAGGGTGCGCTGAGTTGACCGCAGCGGCTCGCCTGGCCGCCGCGGGCGTGGCGGCCGTCGAACAGGGCCTGACAGACGCCGAACTCACGGACGTCGAGCAGGAGTTGGGCTTCACCTTCGCCGACGACCACCGGGCCTTCCTCGCCGCAGGGCTGCCGGTGGGCCCGTCGTGGCCGGACTGGCGCAGCGAGGGACGCCGCAGTCTCAGCAAGCGGCTGCGACTGCCGCTCGACGGGATCCTGTTCGCGGTGGAGTGGAGTGCGTTCTGGCCGCCGGCGTGGGGGCCGCGGCCCGCAAGCATGAAACATGCTCTGCGAACGGCGAATTACGAGCTGGCGCGCGCGCCTCGGTTGCTGCCGCTGCATGCGAACCACTACCTGCCCGCAGGTGCCGGCTCGTCCGGCGCGCCGGTCCTGTCGGTGGTCCAGACCGACGTCGCCGTCGCGGGACGCGACATCTCGCAGTACATCGAAATACTCGTTGGCGCCGATGCCGGACAGCCGGTGGTCGCCGCACGCCATGTCGAGTTCTGGTCGGACCTGCTCGTCTGACGCGGTCCCGAGTCGGGGACCTCAGCGTCGACCGCGCGCGGCCCGGCCCGGCTTGCGGGCGACCTTCCCGGCAGCGGCGCGGGCTGCCTGTTTTGCGAGGGTCTTCTCCCGTGCGGTGCGTTTCGGCGCCGGCTGCGCTTGTGTCCGCGACGAACCGGGCTTGCGGCCTCGCACGATCCCGATGAAGTCCTCGACCAGCACGTGCTGCGGCCCTTCCGGTACGGCGAGCGCCACCGGACAGGTGGGTGCGTCGGTGATCGGGCGGTAGGTGAGGTCCTTGCGGTGGTGAAGCCGAGCAAGCGACTGGGGAACCAGCAGTGTGCCGACTCCCGCGGAGACGAGTTCCACTGCCTCCTCGGTGGTCTCGGGCCGGTGGTCGACGGGCACGCCGGGAGCGCCCGCCCAGTGCAGGACGTCATCGCGTGGGAGCACCCTCGGCTCACCGTCGAGATCCACGGCGGTGATCTCGTCAGCGGCCGTGAGCACGTGATCAGTCGGTACTACGGCGACCGTGATCTCTTCGTAGAGCGGGATGACGGCCAGCCCGGACGTCTCGGCCGGCAGCCGGAGCACCGCCACGTCGATGGCGCCGTCCCTGACTTCGGCGGCCGCGTCCGCCGCGGCGACGATGCGCAACTGCAGCGGGACGTCGGGGTGGCGCTCGGCCCAGATCCGCGCCCACTTCGCGGGCGTCCCACCGGGGACGTAACCGACGGTCAGCGAGGCCGGGTGCACCGCATCAGGCTACCGCTGGCCCCATCGATAGGCTTGAGCCATGAGCAGGGCGAACGCGCAGTCCATGAAACCCGCCACGGCGGCGAGGAAGCTGGACGTGTACCTCCCCGCGACGCCCGCGGAGTTTCAGGCGAACCCAATCACTCGCGCCGAAATCGCCGCGCTGCAGGCGGACCCGCCGCAGTGGCTCAAGGACCTCCGCAAGAACGGGCCGCACCCGAAGAATCTCGTGGCAGCCAAGCTCGGCGTCTCGATCGCCGGCCTCGCCCGCGGCGGCATCACCGAAGCGCTGACCACCGAGCAGATCACTGCGCTGCTCGAGGAGAAGCCCGAGTGGTTGGTGGCCGAACGCGAGAGCTATCAGAACGTGCTGCGCGAGGAGCGACGCATCAAGGCGCTGCACGAGGACCAGGCGCGCGAAAGCTGAGCGACGCCGCGGTCATCCACTAGCGGAAAAACATGTCGCTGAGCCGGTCGAAGAAACGATCGACGCCGCGCTCCAGCCGACTGCCCCCGGCACACTTCTCCCAGGCGTAGATCCCGGCGAACAACGCGACGACGATCCCGAGGACCAGGACGGTGACCAGAACGGCCTCGACTGTCGTCGACATCGACACATCCTCGCGCACCACGCCCTGCTGTCAGCGACCAGCCGTACACCGAACATGCCAGGCCGGTAGCCGAGGGTACTGATGTCATCACGGGGCGGTGCGGCTCGCCAGGCCGGGGTCATGGCGACGGTGTCGGGATACCGGTTTACGATCCCGCGCATGGGCATCGTGAAAACCTCGTCTACCCGCATCTTGGCCCCGTATGAGAGCGCGTACCCCGCGGTGCTCGCCGCGTTCCACGCCGCCGGGGTCGACGTGCCCGTCGGCGGCAACCCGATCGTCGGCGAGGTGAAAAGGTCTTTGCGGAAGAACCGCTGGGCCGCCACGGTGACGGCAGCTCTTCGTCCGGAGACCTCCACTACGACCATGGTGGAGTGGTCCGTGGACATGCTGGGCGACAAGCATGGAGAGCTGCGAAAGGAAATCCTCGACGCCCTTCAAGCCCCGGTCGACGCCATCGGAGTGCCGGTCGACGACCACGGCGTGGCGGACGCGCTCAGCCGGCTGGGGAAGATGGGTCGGTTCTTCGGAGCCCTCGAGGCGAGCGCCCTGTCCGACTTCCTGCACCCAGACGAGCGAGTCGTGGAACTCGCCCAGGGCCTCTACGGCAAGAACCAGGGGATGCTGGTGCTGACCACGCAGCGGCTGTTCTTCTTCGACGTGGGCCTCATGAGCGCGAAGGTCGAAAAGTTCGACTTCAAGGCAATCGGCTCCCTGGGGTTTTCGACCAAGCTCTCTGGCGAGACGATCGACATCTCGATCTCGGGGCGCTCCGCGGAGATCAAGCAGATCGCACACGGCCGCGGCGCGGCATTGGTCGCGGCGTTTCGGCGGGTGCGGTCCGAGGCCGCGGCGCCAGCGCAGCCTACGGCACCTGCACAGGACTTGGCGGATCAGATCCGCAAGTTGGGCGAGCTGCTGGATGCAGGCATCCTCACCGACGAGGAGTTCAACGCGAAGAAGACGGATTTGTTGTCACGTATGTGACCACGAGCCAGCGAAATGCCCGGGCCGGGGTCAGCGGACACGGGCACGGTCGCTGTTGTACTCGTTCATCTGTCGCACCACGTCGGCACCCGCAGGATCGCCTTCACGTCGTCAGGCTGAAGCGATGTTGAGCTGACCCGCGATCGCCGCGTTTCACTGTGGTGCACAACGGATTCACTTGCCGGCGGCCACATGGCTTCGTGCGCCTAGACCAGCGCGTCGAGCGCATCAGCAGGTTAGCCGGCCCCCGAACAGAGAAGCAGGCCAGGGGACGTATCCCCTGGCCTGCAACCTAGCTACGTGAGCGTCATAACATGCAGCTGACGCAATTTTCCACCTCAGTGCCCGCCAGCGCCATCTGGCGCAGCCGGATGTAGTACAGCGTCTTGATGCCCTTGCGCCAGGCGTAGATCTGCGCCTTGTTCACGTCGCGGGTGGTGGCCGTGTCCTTGAAGAACAGCGTCAGGCTCAGCCCCTGATCCACGTGCTGGGTCGCAGCGGCGTAGGTGTCGATGATCTTCTCGTAACCGATCTCGTACGCATCCTGGTAGTACTCCAGGTTGTCGTTGGTCAGGTACGGCGCCGGGTAGTAGGCGCGACCGATCTTGCCTTCCTTGCGGATCTCGATCTTCGACGCGACCGGGTGGATCGAGGACGTCGAGTGGTTGATGTAGGAGATCGACCCCGTCGGCGGGACGGCCTGCAGGTTCTGGTTGTAGATGCCGTGCTTCTGCACCGACTCCTTCAACCGCTTCCAGTCGTCCTGGTTGGGGATGCGGATGTCGGCGTCGGCGAACAACTGACGCACCCGCTCCGTGGCCGGCTCCCACACCTGGTCGGTGTACTTGTCGAAGAACTCCCCCGACGCGTACTTCGACTTCTCGAACCCGCCGAACGTCGTACCGCGTTCGATCGCAATGCGATTCGACGCCCGCAGCGCGTGATAGAGCACCGTGTAGAAATACATGTTGGTGAAGTCGACGCCCTCTTCGGAGCCGTAGTGGATCCGCTCCCGGGCCAGGTAGCCGTGCAGGTTCATCTGCCCGAGACCGATCGCGTGGGACTCGTTGTTGCCCTGCTCGATCGACGGCACCGACGTGATCGACGTCTGGTCGGATACGGCGGTGAGCCCGCGGATCGCCACCTCGATGGTCTGCGCGAAGTCCGGTGAGTCCATCGCCTTGGCGATGTTCAGGGACCCGAGATTGCACGAGATGTCCTTGCCGACCTTCTTGTAGGACAGGTCGTCGTTGAACTCCGACGGCGTGGACACCTGCAGGATCTCCGAGCACAGGTTGCTGTGGGTGATCTTGCCCTCGATCGGGTTGGCCCGGTTCACAGTGTCCTCGTACATGATGTACGGGTAGCCGGACTCGAACTGCAGCTCCGCCAGGGTCTGGAAGAACTCGCGGGCCTTGATCTTGGTCTTACGGATCCGCGCGTCGTCGACCATCTCGTAGTACTTCTCGGTGATCGAGATGTCGGCGAACGGCACGCCGTAGACACGTTCCACGTCGTACGGCGAGAACAGATACATGTCCTCGTTCTTCTTGGCCAGCTCGAACGTGATGTCCGGGATCACCACACCGAGTGACAGCGTCTTGATCCGGATCTTCTCGTCGGCGTTCTCGCGTTTGGTGTCCAGGAAGCGGTAGATGTCGGGGTGGTGGGCCTGCAGGTACACCGCGCCCGCACCCTGCCGCGCACCGAGCTGGTTGGCATAGGAGAACGAGTCCTCGAGCAGCTTCATGATCGGGATGACGCCCGAGCTCTGGTTCTCGATGTTCTTGATCGGGGCACCGTGCTCGCGGATGTTGCTCAGCAGCAGTGCGACTCCGCCACCGCGCTTGGACAGCTGCAGCGCCGAGTTGATGGAGCGCCCGATGGACTCCATGTTGTCCTCGATGCGCAGCAGGAAGCAGGACACCGGCTCGCCGCGCTGCTTCTTGCCCGAGTTGAGGAACGTCGGGGTGGCCGGCTGGAAACGGCCGTCGATGATCTCGTCGACGAGCTTCTCCGCCAGCGCGGTGTCACCGGCGGCCAGCGTCAGCGACACCATCACCACCCGGTCCTCGAACCGCTCCAGGTAGCGCTTCCCGTCGAAGGTCTTCAGCGTGTAGGAGGTGTAGTACTTGAACGCGCCGAGGAACGTCGGGAAGCGGAACTTCTTCGCGTAGGCGCGATCCAGCAGCGTCTTGACGAAGTTGCGCGAGTACTGGTCGAGCACCTCGCGCTCGTAGTAGTCCTTCTGAACCAGATAGTCGAGCTTCTCGTCCTGATTGTGGAAGAAGACCGTGTTCTGGTTGACGTGCTGCAGGAAGTACTGGTTCGCGGCTTCCCGGTCCTTGTCGAACTGGATCTTGCCGTCCTTGTCGTACAGGTTCAGCATCGCGTTGAGCGCGTGATAGTCCGTCTCGCCCGGGAGCGTGTGCACGCCGGTGGTTACAGGTTCTGCAGTGACGGTTGGTGACACGTCTGGTCCTTCCAGAAGTCTTCCAGGCCCGCACGGACGGCGAAGACGTCGTCCGTGGTGCCCATCAGTTCGAAGCGGTAGAGGTACGGGACGCCGCACTTGCGGGAGACGACGACCCCCGCGTAGCCGAACTCGGCGCCGAAGTTGGTGTTGCCCGCGGCGATGACGCCGCGGATCAACGACCGGTTGTGTTCGTTGTTGAGGAAGGCGATCACCTGCTTGGGGACATAGCCCCCGTGATCGGGATCCGGACCGTTGGCGTGCCCGCCGCCGTAGGTCGGCAGCACCAGGACGTAGGGCTCGTCGACCTCGATGCGCTCACGCAGCGGGATGCGCGTGGCAGGCAGGCCGAGCTTCTCGACGAACCGGTGGGTGTTCTCCGAGACGCTGGAGAAGTACACGATGTTTCCGGTCATGATCGAGTTCGCCCTCCTTCCTGCCTCGCGGATACCCGGTCAGGCAGTCGCCGCGACCGCTCCGCCGAGGGCCTTGATGCGATCGGGGCGGAAGCCCGACCAGTGATCGTTGCCGACCACCACGACGGGCGCCTGCAGGTAGCCCAGGGCCATGACGTAGTCGCGGGCCTCACTGTCGAGGCTGATGTCGACCGTCTCGTAGGCGATGCCCTGCTTGTCCAGCGCCTTGTAGGTGGCGTTGCACTGCACGCAAGCCGGCTTGGTGTAAACGGTGACGGTCATTGACGGCTCCTCGGGCGTGTGACGGTGGTGGCGAGAACGGGACTGGCAACGGAACGGAGACTGCATATCGCTCTAGTTCAGCGACCCGCAGACTCACAAAATTCCTCGCCGCCCGGGGTGCTCGACCGGTGGTGCCGAAATGCTCTGACCACTGGATTCTGCGCTCCGGCCGACCTCTGAACCGTGGGGGTCTGTCGGTGTGCAAGACACTACACCTGGTGTCCGACAAAGCCAGGGGATACCAGATGTTCTGAATAACATTTCTGGAATTCCCAGGTCGTAAGCCCGTGCACAGCGGGACTCCCGGCGTGTCGCGCCCGATGACGCGCCGCGTGTCGCAAGATGGGAGTTGTCTACCACCGGGCACCGACATCGGCCCGGCACCGGGGCAACGCCCGAGGCGCTCCAGCAAACGCCGGCGTGGCGGCCCGCATTGGTGATCGGCCACGTCCGCCGAACCGCTTAGGTTGGACCCGTGAGTTGGGACGTGTTCGTCATGCGGTTCCCGGAGAACGTCACGACGGTCGAGGAGATACCGGCGGACTGGCATCCGGAGCACATCGGGACGGCCGGGGAGGTCCGCGCCGCGATCGACGCCCTGGTCACCGACATGGCCTGGGGTTCGGACGGCTGGGGGCAGGGCACCGGCGACGGCTTCTCCGTCGAGACCTCGCTACGGGAGGCCGACGACGCACCCGTCAACGGCTTCACTCTGATGTTCCGCGGCGGCGGCGACGCGGCGAACCTCGCGATGGCCCTGGCGGCGCGCTTCGACGCCCGCGCCCTGGGTGGGGGCGTGTTCCTCGAACCCGACTCAGCAGGCGAGGCGTTCGAGAGCTGGCAGCGCTACCGCGACCATGTGCTGCGCCCTGAGGCCTGGGATTAGCCCGGCGTAGTAGGCACTAGACCATGGTCGCGGCGACGTCGGTGTGCCCTTCGAAACCGGACGCTACGGCCACCTCCCGGTAGCGGGCCGTCAACCGCCGGCACCCGGATTCGTCGCCTTCGGCTCTCGCGGCGAGAGCACGCAAGCGCAGCAGCGGTACCTCATACAGAATGAAACCCGCGTCGGTGGCCACCGACGCGAGGCGATCCATCGCCGCACGTGCCGCGCGCACCTCGCGACGTTCGAGCAGTGCTTCCACCAGCACGGTGGTGGCCGGACCGCGCCAGAGCATGGCGCCGGAGTCGAAGAGTTCCTCGATCACACCGGCGGACAGTCCGATGGCGCCGTCGATGTCCCCCAGTTCGGCGAGACGCATCGCGAGGTGGATATCTGCGATCTGCATCAGCGACGCGTTGGCGTGCCCGTCGACGGCCGCCTGACGGGCCCGGCGAAGATGCTCCCAACCGAATTCCCGCTCATCGCCTGCTCCGGCGGCGACCAGGGTGATGCCGCGCGCCAGGAGCGCGTGGGACACGAGGAAATCCTCGCCGGAGCGTTCGGCCAGGGACAGCGATTCAGCAGTGGCCCGCAGCGCCGAGGCGTCGGCCCGCACCGCTCCGAGACCGATCTGGGCGTACTTGTGGAGGCTGACCACGACACGGGTCAGGGGGTCGAGCGTCTGTGCCGCCGCGATGGCGTCATCGAGATCGTCCTTCCACCCGGCACGCCCAAGGCACATATGGGCAACCCCACGCAGGGCAGTGCTCAGCACCAGCGGTGAGCCGAAGAACAGATTGCCCCTCGTCGGATCGCGCCCTGCGGCGTCGATCACGGTCTGCGCCAGCCTCGCCAACTCGAGTACCTCGCCCGTCTCCCATTTGGCCGCCAGGGCGGAGAACAACAAGGCCGTCGTCAGCTCGCTGTCACCGATGTCTTCGAGGAGCACGCTCAACTCGGTGCCCAGCACAGAGGCTTCGCGGGGACGATTGCAGAACGCCAACGCCATCACCATGCCCGACATTCCCACTGCCGCTGAGCGGTCGTCCCCGATTTGTGCGCAGAGTCGGCGCAATTCGTCGTAACCCGTTTCGGCCGCGTCGATCCCCGCCCGCCACGCGCTTCCACACAGCAGCGTGGCGGCCTCGACGCTCATTCGCACGCGTTCTGTGTCGTCGGCGGGCAGCCGTTCGGCCACCTGTCGCGCGCGTTCCCAACTCGCTCGCGCCGCTGTCATGTCGCGCGGTGACAACCAGGTTCCGGCTCTGATGTGCCATCCGAAAGCCGCCCGGAGATCGCCTGCCGCCTCCACATGCATCGCGATCAGCGCGGCGTTCTCGTCCAACAAGCCGGGTTCGCCTTGCTGCAGGGCCGATGCCAGGCGCCGGTGCAACTCCGCGCGGGCGACGTGCAGCTGAGATTCGTAGGCGACCGACCGGATGAGTGGGTGGCGGAAGCCGTACTCGGCCGGAGGCGCCGGCACCACCTCGTCGATGAGTTCTGCATCCAGCAATTCCGCGATGCGAATCTGGTCGACGACGCAGGCCAACTGAGCCTCGGTGAATCGTGCCCCGATCACGGCGGCGGCGTTCAAGGTGCGCTTGGCATCTCCGCCGAGCCGGTCGATGCGTGCGGCGATCGTCGCCTGCAGTGTGGCGGGCACATGAGTGTGCGCCCCACCGCCCCGCCACACGTAAGCGCCGGGACCGCCTTCGAGAACGCCGCGCTCGGCCAAGTCACGCACCATCTCCTCGACGAAGAAGGGATTGCCGCCCGCCCGGTGGGCGACCTCGGCGCAGATCGCGGTCATCGACGGGTGGTCGCCCAACAGTTCCGCGATCAGCGCGGTGGACTGCCGGTGATCGAGAGCCGCGGGCGCAATGGTGTGTACCGCCTGGCGGGCGAGTCTGCCTCGGTACTCGGGCCGGTAGGTGACCAGACCGAGTGCGGGCGTCCGGCACGCCTGAGACAAGAAGTCCGCGATGAGCGCCTCGCTGGCGTCGTCGATCCAGTGCGCGTCTTCGATGACGTACATGACCGGCGCGCACCGCGTCGACGACGCGGTGCCGAGCACGGCGGTCAACCGGCGTCGGCGGGCGTCCGAGCTGACCATCGGGAGGTCGATGTCGGGGGCGCCGATCGACAGGAGGTCGTCGACGAGGAGGAGATCTTCCGAGTCGGCACCGGGGAACTGTGCCCGCACCTTGTCGCGGGCCTGCTCGCCCTGTGATTCCGCCACACCGATCACTTCGCGGAACAGCCGGCCGGCCGCGAAGAAAGGAACCTCCCGTGCGTGCGCTTCGCAGAACGCGCAGAAGGCGGAGACACCGCGTTCGGCGCCGAGATCGACCACCTCGGCAACCAGGCGGCTCTTCCCGATGCCCGGCGCCCCGACCACGCCCACGACCTCGCCGTCACCGCGCAACGTGGCGTCCAGGTGGACACACAGCGACTCCACATCGTGGTCGCGGCCGACGAGCGTCGAGTGTCGTCGAATTCGGCGCTTGCTCGACCTCACCGACACCAGTCGCCGCGCGGGGACGGCATCTTCGACGTTCTTGATCCGCACCATCTCGAGATCGCCCATGCCGACCAGGCTTTCGACGAGGCGGGCGGTCGTGGCGCTCAGCATCACCCCGCCGGGTGCGGCGACCGATTCCATCCGCTGCGCCATTCCCACGTGCGCCCCTATGGCCGTGTAGCTCCCAGGCCCCATTTCCCCGGCGATCACCTCGCCGGAGTTGAGTCCGACCCGCAGCTGCAGCGGGACGCCATCGCGCCGGAGAACCTCCACGGCGAGTAACCGTGCCTGCTCCTGCAGTTCGAACGCCGCGAGACAGCCGCGGTGGGCATGATCCTCGAGCGCGATCGGCGCACCGAAGATGGCCATGATGCCGTCGCCGGTGAAGTCGACTGTCCCGCCGTAGCGCGTGACAACCGTCCGGCACCGCATCAGCAAGTCGGCCATCACCTCGCGTAAGCGTTCGGTACCGAGCATCGAAGCGATCTCCATCGAACGAACGACATCGGCGAACAACACCGTCACCTGTTTGAACTCCGGAGGCCGTACCGACTGCGAGATCGGCGTTCCGCACGCGTCACAGAATCTGGCCCCGTCGCGTGGTGCGGCGCCGCACTTCATGCAGACGACGGGCATCGTCAGACTCCCGCGGCGGGTCCGCACCCGAGCAGACGCCGCTCCAGCAGATCAGCGCCGCGGGCGACACCACCGGCAGCGGCGTAACCCGCCGCCACTCGGCTCGCCCCCTCGCCCATCCCCATCGCCTCCGCGATCTTCGACTCGAGTCGGCGACGGGTCAGCCTCCGGCTCGGCAACCGGGTGCCGCACCGCGCGACCTCCACTCGCCGGGCGACCTCGAACTGGTCACGTCCGAACGGGACCACACACACGGGCACTCCACGGTTGAGCGCTTTCTGGGTGACGCCCATCCCGCCGTGGGTGACGGCGCACACCGCACGGTCCAGAACGGCGCCGTGCGGGACATGGTCGCGGACGGTCGTGTTGCGGTGCACCGTCATTCCTTCGGGAGCGCCGCACGGAAAGGTGGCCACGATGTGAACCGAACGATCCCGCATCGCGGCCATCACGGCGGACGGCAGATGGTGGTCCGCCTGCCGCTCCGAGGACGTCGTCACCAGGATGATCGGGCGGTCGATGGCGTCGAGCCAATCGCTGCCGTCTGCGGCCGGGGGCTCGAACTCGCATGGTCCGATCAGCTGCACACGGTCGTCCCAGTCGGGATGCGGATACTCGAAGGGCTCGGCCGTCGCCACCAGGATGAGAGGTGCGCGCTTCACCAGGTCATCGCCGGACAGCGGAGGTCTCGCGCCGGCGGCGCTGCAGATGCGGGTGAGCGGCTCGTGAAGTGCGCGATCCACGGTACCGGTGACCATCGTGCGCATCACCTCGTCTCGGACTCGGCCGGCCAGGCCGGGCCACGGGCGAAGACCCGGCCCGAACGGTGGCGCACTACGGGATCTCAGCACCAGTGGATACGGCCAGAAGGACAGCCAGGGCGATGCTGCGGCGTCGACCACCGCGGGTGCGCCCCAGCAGTTGGCGTCGATGATCGTCACGTCCGGCCGCACCTGTTCGATCGATGCGCGCAGGTCGTCGACCTCGTATGCCGCCCTCTCTGCGAAGGCGCCGAATGCCGAGCGCAGGGCGGCCCGCGGGTTGGGTGCCAGCCAGTCGGTCATCGGGACCGCCTCGATCCGCGGATCGATCGCCGTGGTCTCGATCTGCACCGCCGCGCCGACGCACACATCACTTGCCTTGGTGCGGAGTGTTATTCGATGACCACGGGCTCGCAGTTCCACGAGCAACGCGAGCATCGGGTACAGGTTGCCGGTCGCCGGAGAGGTGTACGCCAAGATCGCGGCCATCGGTTCACCAACCTCAGTACCGGCCGGATCGGCTCGAAGCGGCCTCAGAGCTGGGAGTTTATCGACGCCGCTGCTCGCTCAGGGCGCATTCGACAGCGTGGCCGGTTCTCAAATCTGAGAGGCCGCCCTGAGGGCTAGAGGAAGGCCTCAGCCGACTTCGGCGACCAGCTTGCCGACGATGTCGCGCAGGTTCGCCGCGACCTCGGCGTTCTCCCGCGGGTGCCTGCCGTCGAGGGACTTCGCCGGGATCGACAGCTTGAGGTCCTCCACCACCCGAGGCCCGGCGATGCCGAAGCTCTTGCGGGTCTCGTCATGCGCCCACACGCCGCCGTACTGCCCGAGCGCGGAGCCGACGACGGCGAGCGGCTTGCCCTTGAGCGCGCTGTTGCCGAACGGCCGCGACAGCCAGTCGATCGCGTTCTTCAGCACCCCCGGGATGCTCCCGTTGTATTCGGGGGTGACGACGAGCGCCGCGTCGGCCTCGGCCGCCGCCCGCCGCAGCGCCACCACCGCTTCGGCGACGTCGTCGTTGTCGATGTCCTCGTTGTAGAACGGCAGCTCGCCCAGCCGGTCGAACAGCTCGAGCGTGACCCCTTCCGGCGCCGCCTCCACGGCGAGCTCGGCCAGCTGGCGGTTGATCGACGCCGCGCGCAGACTTCCCAGCAGAACGATCACCTTGACATCGGACATGTGCACCCCTTCGGTCATCCGGACAGATCTTCACACAGTTGAACCGGACTACGGTCCGATTTCATCCCGCTGATTTAAAGTGAGGACATGCCCGCTACGCAACCCCCGTTACCGTTGCCGCAGCAGGCGCCACAGGAGCGCGGCGATGCCGCCCGCAATCGTGCCCTGCTGCTCGACGCCGCGCGCGACCTCATCGCCGAACGCGGCGCGGACGCCGTGAGCATGGACGACGTGGCGGCGGCCGCGGGCGTGGGCAAGGGCACGCTGTTCCGTCGGTTCGGCAGTCGGGCCGGCCTGATGATCGTGCTGCTGGACGAGGACGAGAAGATCGAACAGCAGGCCTTCCTGTTCGGCCCGCCGCCGCTGGGTCCCGGGGCGCCGCCACTCGAGCGGTTGCTGGCCTACGGCCGCAGCAGGCTGCGCTTCGTGCACACCCACCACGCGCTGCTGTCCGACGCGGCCCGGGACCCGCAGACCCGGTTCAACGCGCCGGCCACCCTGCACCGGACCCACGTGCGCATGCTGCTCGAGGCGGCAGGCACCACCGGCGACCTCAACGCCCAGACCGATGCCCTGCTCGGCCTCCTCGACGCCGACTACGTCGAACATCAGCTCGCCGACCTCGGCCACACCCTCGACACGCTCGGCGACGCGTGGGAGGCCGTGGCGCGCAAGCTGTGCGGCACCTGATGCACTGGGTGCTGCACGTCGACCTCGACCAGTTCCAGGCCGCCGTCGAGATCCGCCGCAATCCCGCCCTGACCGGCCTGCCGCTGATCGTCGGCGGCAACGGCGACCCGACCGAGGCGCGCAAGGTCGTCACATGCGCGTCGTATCCCGCGCGCGCGTTCGGGATCCGTGCCGGTATGCCGCTGCGCGCAGCGGCCCGCAAGTGCCCGGAGGCGGTGTTCGTACCACTCGACACCGACGCCTACGACGCGGCGTCCGACGAGGTGATGAACCTGCTGCGCGACTTCGGCCACCCGGTCGAGGTGTGGGGTTGGGACGAGGCCTATGTCGGCGTCGACGACCCCGACGGCACACTCGACCCCGAAGAGCTGGCACAACGGATCCGCACCGGCATCGCCGCACAGACCGGGCTGGCCTGTTCGGTGGGTATCAGCGACAACAAGCAGCGCGCGAAGGTGGCCACCGGCTTCGGCAAGCCCGGCGGAGTGTTCACCCTCACCGACGCCAACTGGATGGCGGTGATGGGCGACCGCGCTGTCGACGCGCTGTGGGGCGTCGGGCCGAAGACCGCCAAGAAGCTGCTCGGGATGGGCATCGAAACCGTCGCCGACCTGGCCGCCACCGACGCGACGGCGCTCACCGCCGCATTCGGGCCGACGACCGGACTGTGGATCCTTTTGCTGGCCAAGGGCGGCGGTGACACGACGGTGACCGCCGAACCGTGGGTGGCGCGCTCACGCAGCCACGTCGTCACATTCGCCGACGATCTCACCGACCGCGCCGAGATCGAGTCGGCCGTCGTCGATCTCGCCCGCCGCACCCTCGACGAGGTGACCGCACAGGGCCGGGTGGTGACGCGGGTGGCGGTCACGGTGCGCACCAGCACGTTCTACACCCGCACCAAGATCCGCAAGCTCGCCGCGGCGGGCAACGATCCGGCCCCCATCACACAGACGGCTCTTGAGCTGCTCGGACAGTTCGAGCTGGACCGGCCCGTGCGGTTGCTCGGGGTTCGGCTGGAGCTGGCGATGCCCTCCGCGGTGACGGCGGGTGTCGGAGTCAGCCCATAGCGTGCACACCATGCTGACGACGGTCGCGGTGCGCGGATACCGGTCGCTGCGCGACGTCGTCCTGCCGCTGTCCGCCCTGACCGTCATCACCGGCGCCAACGGCAGCGGCAAGTCGTCGCTCTACCGGGCGCTGCGCCTGCTCGCCGACTGCGGTCGCGGCGAGGTGATCGGGTCACTGGCCCGCGAGGGCGGCCTGCAGTCGGCGCTCTGGGCCGGGCCCGAGCAACTCGGTGGGGCCCGCCGCACCGGCCGCACGGAAGGAACCCTGCGAACCGGGCCGGTTTCCCTCGAACTCGGCTACGCGGCAGACGATTTCGGCTATCTGGTGGATCTCGGGCTGCCGCAGGACCCCGGCCACAGGTCGCAGTTCGGGCGCGACCCCGAGATCAAACGCGAGGCGATCTTCGCCGGCCCCGTCGCACGCGACGCGTCGATCCTGGTCCGACGCACCAGGGACTACGCCGAGGCCGCCTCGGAGTCGGGCCGCGGCTTCGACGAACTGTCCCGGTCGCTGCCGCCATACCGCAGCCTGCTGGCCGAGTACGCTCACCCCGGCGCGCACCCGGAACTCGCCGCCGTCCGGGACCGGTTGCGCGGCTGGCGGTTCTACGACGGATTCCGGGTCGACGCCGGCTCCGCGGCCCGTCGCCCCCAGGTCGGCACCCGCACCCCGGTGCTCTCCGACGACGGCAGCGACGTCGCCGCCGCGGTGCAGACCATCATCGAGGCGGGACTCGACGATCTGCAGCGTGCGGTCGGCGACGCCTTCGACGGTTCGACGGTCTCGGTGGCGGTCACCGACGGCCTGTTCGACCTCCAACTCCACCAGCGCGGCATGCTGCGGCCGCTACGTTCGGCCGAGTTGTCGGACGGCACACTGCGTTTCCTGTTGTGGGCAGCCGCGCTGCTCAGCCCGCAGCCGCCGTCGCTGATGGTGCTCAACGAACCGGAGACCTCGCTGCACCCGGACCTGGTGCGCCCGCTGGCCCGGCTCGTCCGCACGGCCGCCGACAAGACCCAGGTCGTGGTGGTCACCCATTCGCGCGCCGTGCTCGACGTGCTGGACGCGGTGCCCGTCGCCGACGCCGGTTCCGGCACCCCCGCGACGGAGATCCGCCTGCACAAGGACTTCGGGGAGACCCGGGTCGAAGGCCTCGGCATGCTGGACACACCGCCGTGGCACTGGGGCGGTCGCTAGTCCCGCGGCAGCAGGCCGGGCCGCAACGCCCGGCTGAAGAGCACGTTCACCTGGCGCATCGCCACGCTGTACGGCCACCACATGGTGCGCTTGAACAGGTAGAGCGCCCGGATGTCGGGCGAGGTGTAGATGAGATACCGGTTGCGCCGCACGCCGCGCAGGATCCGGTCGGCGACGTGTTCCGGCGAGACCGCATGTCCGGCGAACCGGCCGGTCCAGCGGGCCACGTTCGGGTGGTCGCGGTCGACACCGGCGATCTGCACCGTCTGCACCAGCGGCGTCTTCACCGCACCGGGCACCACCACCGACACCCCGATGCGGTGCCGGGCGAGGTCGAAGCGCAGCACCTCCGACAGGCCGCGCAGGCCGTACTTGCTGGCGCTGTAGGCGGCATGCCACGGCAACGCGACCAGTCCGGCGGCCGAGGAGACGTTGACCAGGTGCCCGCCGCGGCGTGCGGCCACCATCGGCGGCACGAAGGTCTCGATGACGTGGATCGGGCCCATCAGGTTGATGTCGATCATCGATTTCCAGTGCTGGTGGGTCAGCCGGTCGACGGTGCCCCAGGCCGACACCCCGGCGATGTTCATCACCACGTCCATCGCCGGATGATCGGCGTGGATGTCGCGCGCGAACGCGGCGACGGCGTCGTGGTCGGAGATGTCGAGCGCCCGGTGCGCGGGCACGCGGGCGCCCAGCGCCCTGGCGTCGGCAACCGTCGTCTCCAGGCCCGCCTCGTCGCGGTCGGTGAGGAAGAGCTCGGCGCCGTCGGCCGCCAGCCGCAGAGCGGTGGCCCGGCCGATGCCGCTGGCGGCCCCGGTGATCAGACAACGCCTGCCGTCGAAACCGCTGCTTCGCGCCATGGCGGTGACCCTACCGTCAGCCCAGATCGGCGGTTCCGCCCCAGAGCGCGTTGAGCCACAACCGGATCACGACGTCGACCGCGCGCACGGGGTCGGTGCCGCGACCGACGAACCCGCTGTCGTGCGACAGCGTCAGCGCCGTGGTGGCGGTCAGGGTGCGGACCAGGGCGGGCAGGTCGCCGGTGATCGGGCGGGCGCCGCTGTCGGACTGGACGAGGCCGACGATCTTGTCGATCACGCCGTCCTCGAAGTCGTTCATGATCTCGCGGATCTGCGCGTCGGTGTTCCGCGCCAGCGTGCAGGCCCGCATGATCGGATCGTTGCTGGAGAACACCGCGGCCGCGTAACCGACCATGCGCTTGGCGAATTCCGTGGGTGACTCCTGGGCCTCCCGTGGCGCGAAGTCGTGGGTGAGCTTGTCGAGTTCGGCCATCGCGTCGGCGACGATCACGGCCAGCACCGCGTACTTCGAGTCGAAGTAGAAGTAGAAGCCCGACCGGGCGACACCCGCCCGCTCGCTGATGGTGCTGACGGACAGATCGGCGAAGGACCGCTCCTCGAGCAGTTCCCGGACGGCGACGACGATCGCGTCGCGCTGCCGGTCGCCACGGCTGCGCCGCGGCGCGGGTTCCGTTTCGGCGGTCATGTCTCTAGACCTTTGCACGCAGTAGGCCAGATCCAAACTTGACAGGCGTCAAGTGCGCCCAGCAGGATGATGATCAACAGTGACAGCGGCCACAGTTTCTGTGCGTGAGGAGCAATACATGACGGCGACGATCAACACGACGGATTACCTGGTCGATCAGGCGAAGCGTCGATTGACACCGTCGATCAACAACTTCCCCGGCCTCGGCGCGCTCGAGCGCAGGTTGCTGCAGACCGAGTTCCCGCAGAAGGCGATGTCGACCCCGCCCGCGGGCAGCGACCTCAAGCCCGTGATCGGGGACGCCGGCCTGCCGGTGCTGGGCCACATGGTCGAGATGTTCCGCGGCGGCCCCGACTACCTGTTGCACATCTACCGCAAGTACGGCCCGCTGTACTACGCCGACTCCCCCGCACTGCCCGCGGTCACCGCCTTGGGACCCGACGCCGCGCAGGCCGTCTACTCCAACCGCAACAAGGACTTCTCCCAGCAGGGCTGGGTGCCGGTGATCGGGCCGTTCTTCCACCGCGGCCTCATGCTGCTCGACTTCGAGGAGCACATGTTCCACCGCCGGATCATGCAGGAGGCGTTCGTGCGCACCCGCCTGGTCGGCTACACCGAGCAGGTCGACCGGGTCGTGTCTCAGGTGATCGCCAAGGATTGGGTGGCCAACGACGCACGCTTCCTGATGTATCCGGCCATGAAGGAACTCACCCTCGACATCGCCTCGATGGTGTTCATGGGCCACGAGCCGGGCACCGACCACGAACTGGTGACCAAGGTCAACAAGGCGTTTACCACCACCACGCGGGCCGGCAACGCCATCATCCGCAAGCCGGTCGCGCCGTTCACGTGGTGGCGCGGCATGCAGGCCCGCAAGCTGCTGGAGAACTACTTCGAGGAGCGGGTCCGCGAGCGGCGCGGCAAGGAGGGTTCCGACCTGCTGACCGTGCTGTGTCAGACCGAGGACGAGGACGGCAACAAGTTCTCCGACGCCGACATCGTCAACCACATGATCTTCCTGATGATGGCCGCGCACGACACGTCCACCTCGACGGCCACCACCATGATCTACCACCTGGCCAGGAACCCGGAGTGGCAGCAGCGCTGCCGCGACGAGTCCGACCGGCTCGGCGACGGCCCCGTGAGCATCGAGTCGCTGGACAAGCTCGAGTCGCTCGACCTGGTGATGAACGAGTCGATCCGCCTGGTCACGCCCGTCCAGTGGGCGATGCGCCAGACCGTGCGCGACACCGAGCTGCTCGGCTACTACCTGCCCAAGGGCACGAACGTCATCGCCTACCCCGGCATGAACCACCGGCTCGAGGAGCTCTATCCCGAACCGATGAAGTTCGACCCGCTGCGGTTCACCGAGCCGCGCAACGAGCACAAGAAGCACCGCTACGCGTTCAGCCCGTTCGGCGGCGGCGCGCACAAGTGCATCGGCATGACGTTCGGTCAGCTCGAGGTCAAGACGATCCTGCACCGGTTGCTGCGCAAGTACCGGCTGGAACTGCCGCACCCCGAGTACACGACGGAATGGGACTACGGCGGTATGCCGGTGCCCAAGGACGGCATGCGCATCGTCCTGCGGCCGCTGCACTAGGGCCCCTTTGGCGCGTGGGCGTTGAACCGCCCCTAGGCCCTCAGGCCGCCAGCAGCCGGTTTGCACACGCGATCACCGCGCGCAACGCCGACTGGGTGGGGTCGTCGGAGAGTCCCATCGCCCACTCCGTGCGTGTGCCGTCGGAGCCGCGCAGGAACGTCGCGATGCCGTCGTCGGCCGGCATCTGGTGGAAGGCCACCAGTTCCACCGGGTAACCGCGGTCGTGCAGCATCGCGGTCAGCGCGGCCACCGGACCGGATGCGGCGGCGGACGACGTGTCGATCCGGTCTCCGACGGCCAGGGTGGCCTGGTAGTTGCGGGCCTGCGGACCCAGCCTGGTGGCGGGCCGCTCGGCATCGGTGCAGGCCCAGTGGCCCAGCCGCAACGGGCCGGAATGCGGGGCGTACTCGGCGAGGAATTCGTTCCAGGACATCGCGTCGGCCTCCTTACGCAGGCCACGGGGAACCGGGGCGTGGACGCCGGCCGCGAACGGCGCAGCGGGGGCACCCGCCCGTTTATGCGGCGCGGCGCTGATTGCGGTGGGTATCGCGGATGAAATTGCCGAAGTGGTGATCATGTGTGCCGGTCATCTCTGATTCGAGGAAGTGACCGACGATGTAGCAACGACCCACAGCGAGGGGTCGGTCCGGATCAGACCCCGCTGCGGGTTGCTACTACGAGTCGCCTTGGCACGACCGCGACTGTAGACGTCCCCGCGCCGACACGCAAACACTTTCGGCACAGCCACCGACGGTCCCCGTCGGGGTGCCGAAGACCACACCGGCGATGGCGGTTCGTGGCCCACCGCGGACCCTAATGTGGTGCCGGTGACCTGGCACGAGGGCGTCTTCCTGGTCGTGGCGGGTGTCGCAGGCGGGCTGACGGGCAGCATCGCCGGTCTGGCGTCGGTGGCGACCTACCCGGCGCTGCTCCTGGTAGGTCTGCCGCCGGTGACCGCCAACGTCACCAACACGGTCGCCGTGGTCTTCAACGGGGTCGGTTCGATCTGGGGCTCGCGCCCGGAGCTGAAGGGCCGCGGCAAGGCCATCAAGCGCATCGTGCCGGGCGCTGTCCTCGGCGGTGCGGTCGGTGCGGTGCTCCTGCTGTCCACACCGGCGGAGGGCTTCGAGAAGATCGTTCCGGCGTTGATCGGCTTCGCCGCCGTGGCGATCCTCATCCCGCGCCGCCGGGGCCGGATCACCGGCGAGGACGAGCCACGCAGCCGCGCGGCGACGATCGCCCAGGCCGTGGCGATCTTCCTGATCTGTATCTACGGCGGATACTTCGGTGCGGCCGCCGGCGTGCTGTTGCTGGCGTTGATGTTGGCCGCCGGCGAGACGATGCCGCACGCCAGCGCGGACAAGAACGTCATCCTCGGCGCGTCCAACGCCACCGCGGCGGTGCTGTTCGTCTTCCTCGCGCCGGTGCACTGGCCCGCGGTGGTGACGCTGGGCTTCGGTTGCCTGGTGGGTTCGCGTCTTGGCCCGATCGTCGTCCGCCACGCGCCCGCCGGTCCGCTGCGGGTGGCCGTGGGGCTCGGCGGCATCGCCCTGGCCGTGAAGCTCGGCCTCGACGCCTACCGCTGAGACAGGTCGAACGGGTTGTCGCCGCGCGCGACCCGGCTGCCGAGGTCGACGAGATTCTGCGCCGACGCGTGCAGCCGCTCCCCCGCCTCCGAACTGGCCTGCCCCGCAAGGTAACGCGACCAGGTGCCCTCGATGACGATGCCGAGCTTGAAACACGCCATCGCCAGATACCAGTCCAGCCGCGAGGTCTGGCGACCACCGGCGTCCAGATACGCCTCGAGCAGTTCGCGCCGGCTCGCGATCCCGCCGAGCGCGGCGAGCTGCGAACCGGCGTCGATCGGATTGGGATCCAGCGGCCAGCAGATGAGCATCCACCCGAGGTCGAGCAGCGGGTCGCCGACGGTGCACATCTCCCAGTCGATGAACGCGGCGAGTTCGGGACGGTCGCGCCGCAGCAGCACGTTGTTCAGATGGGCGTCGCCGTGCATGATCCCGGGCTCGCCGTCCGGCGGCCGGTTGTCGGTGAGCCACTGCGCCAGCGACGTGACGGCCGGGAACGACTCGGGTGCGTAGTCGTCGTGCCGATAGCTCTCGAGCAGTCGCAGGAACTGCGGAACCTGCCGCTCCAGAAAGGATCCCGGGCGTTTGATGGCCGCCAGCGGACTGCCCTCCCACCCGACGTTGCCCAACCGGGCCAGGCTCGCCGCGTAGGAAAGCCCCACCTGGTGGCGCATGCCCGCGTCGCGGACGTAGGCGTCGGTCATCTCGTTACCCGGGTTGAACCCGTCGACCTCTTCCATCAGGTAGAACACCACGCCGAGGACGTCGAGATCCTCACAGCCGGCGATGAATCCGGGATGCGGCACCGTCGTTCCGGCGAGAGTGCGCAACACCGCGATCTCACGCAGCATCGTCTTGTCGCTCGTCGGTCGTGGATGCTGTGGTGGGCGGCGCAGCACCATGGCCCGTCCGTCGACCCGCAGGCGCACCACGATGTTCTGCGAACCACCGGTCAGCGGCTCGACGTCGGTGACGGTCGAGCCGAGACCCTCGCGGGCCAGCCACCGCGCCAGGGCGGCCTGCGCCTCGTCGCTCAGCGTGGGCATGGGCAGCGCGTCGTCGGGCATGGGAGACATCGTCTCAGCCGCACGTGACGGCTGCGCCGGCTCCCCCGACGATCAGGCCTTGTACTCCAGGCACGGCGCGACGCCGTTGATCACGCCTTCGCGGAACGCCCGTACGCGTGCGAAGCCCGCTCCCTGACGCTCGACGTCGGCGTCGCCGCGGAACACCAGCAGGGCCTTGATCGCCTCGTCGAGGTCGCCGGGTGAGATGCGGTAGGTGCTGGTGTCGGCGCGGTTGTAGAGGATGACACTCGCGGTGTACGCCCCGGCCAGGCAGTCGGCGCGCAGGGTGGAGGTCTTCTCGTCGGACTGGTCGCCCAACCGGGTCAGCGCCGCAAGGCCGTACTGGGTGGCCAGCAGCGAGGCCACCGCATAGTCGCCGCCCTGCTGGTAGATCCGGGGCATGAAGGCCTCGTTGTCCCAGCCCACGTAATCGTCTGGCACACAATAGAACAGCGCGAAGCCCTCAGCCGACTGGTCGCCGCACATCGGCGGGCTGTCCGGGCTGAAGGGTTGCAGGCCCGCCAGCGGCGCCCACGCCTCGCCGGTCACCTCGGGATACGCCCGGCTCCAGAAGTCCTCCAGGTCGTACGGCACCCCGTTGACGATCGAGTCGTACGGGGCGTCCCCGCCGGTGGCCTCGTCGAGGACGTCGTTGAACGGCAACTCCAGCACCAGGGGATCGTCGTCGCGGTACACCTTGCACCGGGACAGCCCGTTGTCGAAGCCGTCCTGGAACGCACCCACCCGGTCGAATCCGCTGCCGTGGGCGTTCGGGTCGATCTTCGACGTGCCAGGGGTGTCACGCAGTTCGAGGATGCCGGCGAGCGCGGTGTCGAGGTCGGCGCTCGACACGTCGAACACACCGTCGTCCTTGGCGTGCCGGGCCCATGCGCCTGCCATGCAGTCGGCCTGCAGTTCCCGAGTCACCGTGCGCGCGGTGAAGTTCGACCGCGCCTGGATCGCATGCCCCCATTCGTGCGCCATCACCACCGGGATGGCGAAGTCGCCGAACTTCTCCCGCAGTTCCGGCAGCAGTCCCTCGGCGTCCCACGCCACCACATCCTCACTGGGGCAGTAGAACGCGTTGCCCGCCACCTCCTCGGGGCTGGTGGTGCACGGCGGCGCGTCGCCACTGGAGGGGTTGACCGCATAGAGCCCGCCCGCCACCGGTTCGTACGCCGCGCCGTACAGGTCGGGATACTGCTTGTCCCAGTAGTCCTGCAGATCCGCGATCGCCTGCACGGCGATCTTGTTGGCCGGGTCGGACGGATCGCCGACGATCTCGACGTCACTGACGTCGGGCGCCGCTGCCTTCGACGACCCGGGAACCTTCGGATCGGGACCGGCACAGCCCGCGAGAAGCACCACCACGGCCGCCGCCGTCGACCACACTCTGATGCGCATGGGCAAACGGTAGCGGCGCCGATTGGAATTCAGTTGGAAAGCGCTAATCCGGTGGTCCTCAGTCGAGGATGCGCCTCGCGACGTTCGTGGAGATCAGATCGAGCAACTCGTCGCCGCGCCCGGCGAGGATGGTGCGGATCGCGTACAGGGAGAACCCCTTGGCCTGTTCGACCGTGATGGCAGGCGGGATCGACAGCTCCTGGCGGGCGGTGACGACGTCGATCACCGCCGGGCCGTCGTAGGCGAAGGCATCCGTCATGGCCTGCTCGAGATCGCGCGCCGCCTCCACCCGCCTGCCGAAGACGCCCATCGCCGTCGCGACCGCGGCGAAGTCGGGATTGACCAGATCGGTGCCGAAGTTGACGATGCCCGCGGCCTTCATCTCCAGTTCGACGAAGTTCAGCGACGAGTTGTTGAAGACGATCACCTTGACGGGCAACCGGTTCTGGATCAGGGTGACCAGTTCGCCGAACAGCATGGTCAGCCCGCCGTCGCCGGCCAGCGCCACCACCTGCCGGTCGCGAAACGTGGTCTGCGCGCCGATCGCGTGCGGCAGCGCACAGGCCATCGTGCCGTGGTTGAAGGAGCCGATGAGCCGCCGCCGCCCGTTCATCGTCAGGTAGCGCGCCGCCCACACCACCGGCGAGCCGACGTCGACGGTGAACACCGCGTCGTCGTCGGCCAGTCGATTCGCCAGTCCGGCAACGTATTCCGGCCTGATCGGGCTGCGGTCGCGGTCGTTGACGGCCAATTCGTCGAGGTTCTTGCGGGTACGGCGGTAATGGCGCAGTGAGCGGTCGAGGTGCTCGCGGTCCGGCCGGCGCTGCAGGTGCGGCGTCAGCGCCTCGAGGGTGTCGCGCACGGTGCCCACCAGACCCAGTTCCACCGGGGTCCGCCTGCCGAGATGCCTGCCGCGGATGTCGACCTGGATCACCGTCGCGTGGTCGGGATAGAACTGCTGGTAGGGGAAGTCGGTGCCCAGCATCAGCAGCACGTCGGCTTCCTTGATCGCCTTGTAGCCCGACGCGAAGCCCAGCAGACCGGTCATGCCGACGTCGAAGGGGTTGTCGTACTCGATGAACTCCTTGCCGCGCAACGCATGCACGATCGGCGCGTTGAGCGTGGCCGCCAGCTCCACGACGGCGTCGTGGGCGTCCTGCACGCCGGCGCCGGCCAGGATCGTCACCCGCGGTGAGCCGTTGAGGATGGCGGCGGCGCGCAGCAGCGACTCGTCGTCGGGCCGCACCACCGATCGGGACGCCACCACCGGGCGGGCCGTCCAGGCCGATGCGTCGGCGCGCTGACCGAAGATCTCGCCGGGGACGACGACGACCGCCACGCCCTTCTCCTCCACCGCGGCGCGCATCGCCATCTCGAAGATGCGTGGCGCCATCTCCGGTGTGCTCACCAGCTCGCAGTAGACGCTGCACTCACGAAAGAGGTCCTGCGGGTGGGTCTCCTGGAAGTAGTCCGAGCCGATCTCGGTGCGCGGGATGTGAGCGGCGATCGCCAGCACAGGCATCCGGCTGCGGTGCGCGTCGAACAGGCCGTTGATCAGGTGCAGGTTTCCGGGCCCGCAGCTGCCTGCGCACACCGCGAGGCCACCGGTGAGCGCCGCGTCGGCGGCCGCGGCGAACGCGGCGGTCTCCTCGTGCCGGACGTGCTCCCACGAGACGGCGCCGGAGCGCCGGATCGCGTCGGTGAAGCCGTTGAGGCTGTCGCCGGGCAGGCCGTAGACGCGGCGCACACCGCTGAGCGAGAGGGCGGAGATGACGTGATCAGCAATGGTCGCCACTCGCGCAGCCTAGTGCGATTTCGGTGTCGCCGGTGCGGCGAGCGCAACGGACGACACCGAATCACGAGGTCACTTGGGGGCGAAGCGCTGACCGGCGTCCAGTCGCAGGCACTGACCGTTGAGCATCGCGTTCTCCACGATCGCCGCGGCGAGCTTGGCGTACTCGTCGGGCCGGCCGAGGCGCTTGGGGAAGGCGGCGTCCTTGGTCAGCTGGCTGGCGAACTCGTCGGGAATCCCCTCGGTCAGCCCGGTGGCGAACAGGCTCGGGGCGATGGCGAGCACCCGGATGCCGAGGCTGCCCAGGTCGCGGGCCATGGTCAGGCACATGCCGGCGATCGCGGCCTTGGACGCGGTGTAGGCGACCTGGCCGATCTGCCCCTCGAAGGCGGCGATCGAGGCGGTGTTGATGATGACGCCGCGCTCTTCCTTCTCGTCGTCGACGGGCTCGTTCTTGCTCATGTGCCACGCGGAGAGCCGGCTGATGTTGAAGGTGCCGATGAGGTTGAGGTCGACGCTGGCGCGGAAGGAGTCCAGGCTGTGCGGGCCGTCCTTCTTGATGGTGCGCTCGCCGATGCCGCCGCCCGCGGTGGTGACCGCGACGTGCAGTCCGCCGAGATCGGCGACCACCTGCTCGATCACCTTCTCGGTGCCGTCGAAATCGGTGACGTCCACCTCGTGGAACGAACCGCCGATCGAGTCGGCGACTTCCTTGCCCTTGGACTGCGGACGGTCCAGCACGGCAACGCTCGCGCCGCGCTTGGCCAACAGCTCGGCGGTCGCCCGGCCGAAGCCGGAGGCCCCACCGACCACGATGGCCTTCTTGCCCTCGATCTCCATCTAGCTTCCTTTCCACATCGGGGTTGGACTGTAAAGCAACCTAGCCGACGTCACGCTTCGGTAAGCGTTTCGGGTCGGACCTGGGGTTCCCCGGCAGTACCTTGGCGGACATGGCCGTACCGCCGCGAGGCCCATGGGCGCTGTGCGGGATCGCCGCCGCCGCCGTCGCGCTCGGAGTCGCCGAGCTCGTCGCCGTGCCGTTCGGTCCGGCCGCCGACGCACGCAACGCGGTCGGGTCGGCCGTCATCGACCGGACGCCGGGCCCCGTCAAGGAATGGGCCATCACCACGTTCGGCACCGCGGACAAGCTCGTGCTCACCGTGCTCGTGGTGGCGGTCATCCTCGTGATCGCCGCGATCAGCGCGCGATTCGAGTCGCGCCGCAGGCCGATCGGCAGCCTCGCGATCGCCGCGGCCGGTGTGCTCGGCGCCGCGGCGGTGCTCTCGCGGCCGGGGGCGTCGGCGCTCGACGTGCTGCCGACGCTGATCGGCGCGGTGTGCGGAATCGCGGTGCTGCGGCTGCTGACGTCGGGGCGCATCAAGGACGCACCCGACGAGCGTGCCGAACTCGAGGGCACCGAACTCGAGGGCACCGACAGCGACCACACCGACCGGGGCCGCAGGCTCACCCTCGTCGGCGTCGGCTTCCTGGCGGTGGGCGCGGCCAGCGGGGTGGCGGGCGCGGTGCTGTCCCGGCTGACCTCATCGGTGTCCGGCGACCGGCTGAACTTCGCGCTGCCCCGGGTCGGGCGGACCGCACCCGAGGTGCCTGCGGCGGTGCAGCCGGCGAACGTCGACCTGCCGACGTTCGTCACCTCGAACGCCGACTTCTACCGCATCGACACCGCCCTGTCGGTGCCGCAGCTGAGCCGGGCCGACTGGAAGTTGCGGATCCACGGCATGGTCGACCGCGAGATCACCTACACCTTCCAGGATCTGGACCGGTTCGAGGCCGTCGAGGACATCGTCACGCTGGCATGTGTGTCCAATCCGGTTGGCGGGGACCTGATCTCGACCGCCAAGTGGACCGGGTACCGGGTGCGCGACCTGCTGGCCGAGGCGGGCGTGCAGTCCGACGCCGACATGGTGCTGTCCACCTCGGTCGACGGGTTCACCGCGGGCACTCCCGTCGAGGCGCTCACCGATGACCGCGACGCCCTGCTGGCTGTCGGGATGAACGGCGAGCCGCTGCCCACCGAACACGGCTACCCGGCGCGCCTCGTGGTGCCCGGGCTGTACGGCTATGTGTCCGCGACGAAATGGGTGGTCGACCTCGAGCTGACCCGCTTCGATCGCGCCGAGGCCTACTGGACGAAGCTGGGCTGGTCGGCGCGCGGGCCGATCAAGACGCAGTCGCGCATCGACGTGCCGCGCAGCGGCCAGGACGTCGCGATGGGGCCGGTGACCTTCGGCGGTGTCGCGTGGGCGCAGAACCGCGGGGTCCGCGGCGTCGAGGTGCGCATCGACCCGCCCGGCGGCCAAGGTGACTGGCGCCCCGCGACGCTGGGTGCGAGCTACTCCAACGAGACGTGGCGGCTCTGGAGCATCGACTGGCGGGCCGAGCAGACCGGCCTGCACACGATCGCCGTGCGCGCCACCGACAACACCGGCGCGGTGCAGACCGAGCAGCGCGCCGATCCGGTTCCCGACGGCGCATCGGGCTGGCAGTCGATCATCTTCGCGGTCAGGTAACCGTCCCCGCCGAGTGTCGGACCCTCGTGCCACGCTGGACACGTGCATCTGGTCGACGTCGCCACCGCCTCCGCCGATGTGGGCGCGACGTCGGCCCGCCTGGCCAAGACCGCCCGGATCGCCGACCTGCTCGCCCGCGCCGCCGAGGAGCGCGACGCCCGACTCGTCGCGGTGGTGGTGTCGTGGCTGTCCGGTGAGCTGCCGCAACGCCAGATCGGGGTGGGCTGGGCGGCGTTGCGCTCGCTGCCCGCGCCTGCAGGGGAACCGTCGCTGACGGTCGGTGGCGTCGACGCGACGCTCTCGGAGATCGGCGCGGTGGCCGGCAAGGGATCGCAGCAGCGCCGGGCCGGGCTGCTCGCCGCCCTGTTCGCCGCCGCCACCGACGTGGAGCAGACCTTCCTGCGCCGGCTGCTGTCGGGCGAGCTGCGCCAGGGCGCCCTGGCCGGCGTGATGGCCGACGCCGTCGCCAAGGCGGCGGGCACGCCTGCGCCCGCGGTCCGGCGGGCCGCCATGCTGGCCGGCGACCTGCCCGCGGTGGCGGCCGCGGCGCTGACCGGCGACGAGGCGGCACTCGACCGGTTCACGCTCACGGTGGGCCGGCCGGTGGGGCCGATGCTGGCGCAGACCGCGACTGGCGTCGTCGATGCCCTCGACCGGCTCGGCGGTGAGGCGGTGCTGGAAGCCAAGCTCGACGGCGCCCGGGTGCAGATCCACCGCGACGGCGACGACGTGTCGATCTTCACCCGCAGCCTCGACGACGTCACCGACCGGCTGCCCGAGGTGGTGGCGGCCGCCCGCGCACTGCCGGTCCGCACCCTGATCGCCGACGGCGAGGCGATCGCGCTGCGTCCCGACGGACGGCCGGACCGCTTCCAGGTGACAGCGTCGCGGTTCGGCCGCCGGGGCGGTCGCGACGCCGAGGGCCAGCCGCTGTCGGTGTTCTTCTTCGACCTGCTGCACGTCGACGGTGAGGATCTGCTCGACCTGCCCACCGCGGAGCGACTCGCCCGGCTCGACGTGCTCGTGCCCGCCGCACAGCGGGTCGACCGCCTGCACACCACCGACCCCGCGGCGGCACAGCGATTCCTCGACACGACGCTGGCCGCGGGGCACGAGGGCGTGATGGCGAAAGCGCCGACGGCGCCGTACGAGGCCGGCAGGCGCGGTGCGGGCTGGCTCAAGGTCAAGCCGGTGCACACCCTCGATCTGGTGGTGCTCGCCGTGGAATGGGGATCGGGACGGCGCACCGGCAAGCTGTCCAACATCCACCTCGGCGCCCGTGACCCGGTCACCGGTGGATTCGTGATGCTGGGCAAGACATTCAAGGGCATGACCGACGCCATGCTCGACTGGCAGACCGCGCGCTTCCTCGACCTCGCCGACGGACCGACCGACGGCTATGTGGTCAAGGTGCGGCCCGAACAGGTGGTCGAGATCGCGTTCGACGGGGTGCAGGGGTCGAGCCGCTACCCCGGCGGGATGGCGCTGCGCTTCGCCCGCGTCCTGCGCTACCGCGACGACAAGGCTCCCGCCGAGGCCGACACCGTCGACACGGTGCGTACCTTCTACGAGCGCTGACGAGCGCTGACAACTCGACCGGACGAATCCACCCAATCGGCCGCGCACCGGTGAAAGGATCGGCCCATGGCTTCAACCCCCGCGCCCGCGGCTCCTTCGTCGGAGCAGACGACCGACGGCCACATCACCTACGTCCGGACGGACAAGGACCTACCGCCGGTGGCCGTGATCGACCGCTCCCCCATCACCGCCAAGCACCGCATCATCTTCGGCGTCATCGCCGTGATCGGCGCCGTCGCCTGGGCGGTGATCGCGTTCCTGCGCGGTGAGACGGTCAACGCGGTCTGGTTCGTCATCGCCGCGATCTGCACCTACGTCATCGGTTTCCGGTTCTACGCCCGGCTGATCGAGATGAAGATCGTCAAGCCCAAGGACGAGATCGCCACACCCGCCGAGGTTTTCGAGAACGGCACCGACTACATGCCGACGGACCGGCGGGTGCTGTTCGGGCACCACTTCGCCGCGATCGCCGGCGCAGGCCCGCTGGTGGGGCCGGTGCTGGCGATGCAGATGGGCTATCTGCCGGGCACCATCTGGATCATCATCGGCGCCGTCTTCGCCGGCTGTGTGCAGGACTACCTGGTGCTGTCGATCTCGGTGCGCCGCCGCGGCCGCTCGCTGGGCCAGATGGCCCGTGATGAACTCGGCACCGTGGGCGGCGTCGCCGCGATCGTCGGCGTGCTGGTCATCATGGTCATCCTGCTGGCGGTGCTGGCGCTGGTGGTGGTCGGCGCACTGGCGGAGAGCCCGTGGGGCGTGTTCTCCATCGCGATGACCATCCCGATCGCACTGTTCATGGGTGTCTATCTGCAGTACCTGCGGCCCGGCCGGGTGTCGGAGGTGTCGCTGATCGGCGTCGCACTGCTGCTGCTCGCCGTGGTGGCGGGCGGCTGGGTTGCCGAGACGTCCTGGGGCACAGACTGGTTCACGCTGTCCAAGGTGACGCTGTCGTGGTGCATCATCATCTACGGGCTGGCCGCCTCGGTGCTGCCCGTCTGGTTGCTGCTGGCGCCGCGCGACTATCTCTCGACGTTCATGAAGGTCGGCACCATCGTCCTGCTGGCGATCGGCATCCTGCTGGCGCGCCCGATCATGGAGGCCCCGGCGATCTCGTCGTTCGCCGCCAGCGGAACCGGGCCGGTGTTCGCCGGGTCGCTGTTCCCGTTCCTGTTCATCACGATCGCCTGCGGCGCGCTGTCGGGCTTCCACTCGCTGATCTCCTCCGGCACCACACCGAAGCTGCTGGAGAAGGAAAGCCAGATGCGGCTGATCGGCTACGGCGGCATGCTGACCGAGTCGTTCGTCGCGATCATGGCGCTGATCACCGCGGCGATCCTGAACCAGCATCTGTACTTCGCGATGAACGCGCCTGCGGCGTCCACCGGTGGCACCGCCCAGACTGCGGCGGACTACGTCAACGGCCTCGGATTGTCCGGCGCTCCGATCACCGGCGCCGAACTCGACGCCGCCGCCCAGGGCGTCGGCGAGGAGTCGATCGTGTCGCGCACCGGTGGCGCGCCCACACTGGCGTTCGGCATGTCCGAAGTGCTGCACCAGGTCTTCGGCGGCGAGAGCCTCAAGGCGTTCTGGTACCACTTCGCGATCATGTTCGAGGCGCTGTTCATCCTCACCACGGTCGACGCGGGCACCCGGGTGGCGCGGTTCATGCTGTCCGACGCGCTGGGCAACCTCGGTGGGCCGCTGAAGAAGCTGCAGAATCCGAGTTGGCGCGTCGGGGCCTGGATGTGCAGCATCATCGTCGTCGCCGCATGGGGCAGCATCCTGCTGATGGGCGTCACCGATCCGCTCGGCGGCATCAACACGCTGTTCCCGCTGTTCGGTATCGCGAACCAGTTGCTCGCGGCCATCGCGCTGACTGTCGTCACCGTGGTGATCATCAAACGCGGACTGCTGAAATGGGCGTGGATACCCGGGATCCCGCTGCTGTGGGACCTGGTGGTGACCATGACGGCGTCCTGGCAGAAGATCTTCTCCGGTGATCCGAAGGTGGGCTACTGGACACAGCACTTCCAGTACCGCGAGGCCAAGGAGGCGGGAAAGACGGCGTTCAATGCGGCCAAGGACGCCGGCCAGCTCGACGCCGTCATCCGCAACACGTTCATCCAGGGCACGCTGTCGATCGTGTTCGCGGTGCTGGTGGTCATCGTGTTCGCCGCTGGCGTGGTGGTGGCACTGCGCGCCGTCAGGGGCACCGGCAGCCCACTGTCGGAGGACGACCCGGTGCCGTCGCGGCTGTTCGCCCCGTCGGGGATGGTCGCGACCAAGGCCGAGAAGGAGGTGGCCAAGCAATGGGACGAGCTGCCCGCCGATCTGCAGAACTCGCGCGTCAGATCCGTTGGTACTGCGCCACACTGATGGGTGACAATCACTACCGGCGGTACGTCGAACACCGCAGGCGGCTGCACCCGGGCGAGCCGGTGCCCTCGGAACGGGAGTACTGGCGCCTGCGCCACGCCGCGGCGGATGCGAATCCGGGCGCCCGCTGCTGCTGACACTCTGCACGCAGCGGCACGCCGCGACTCCGGCTAGTAGGCCGCGCGCTCAGCGCAGTGTGTACCGGATCGGCAGGTGCTTGAGGCCGCCGACGAACACGGTCGCGACGTGCTGGGGCGGCCCGGCCGGTTCGATCGACTCCAGCCGCGGGATCAGCTCGGAGAAGAAGCTGTTGACCTCCATCCGGGCCAGCGCGGCGCCCAGGCAGAAGTGCACGCCGTAGCCGAAGGCCACGTGCTTGTTCGGATCCCGCCCGACGTCGAAGCGGAAGGGATCGGCGAAGGCATCCTCGTCGCGATTGGCCGACGGGTAGGACAGCAGCAGCGACTCCCCCGCAGCGATCGGCACGCCGCGCACCTCGGTGTCCTGCTGCGCGGTCCGCATGAACGCCTTCACCGGTGTGACCCACCGGATCATCTCCTCGGTGGCCGTCGGCATCAAGGCCGGATCGGCCCGCAACCGGTCGCGCTGGTCGGGATGCTGGAGCAGCGCCAGCATGCCGCCCGAGATGGTGGCGCTGGTGGTGTCGTGGCCGGCGGCGGCGATGATCGCGTAATAGGACACGGTGTCGATGTCGGACAGTGGTTCACCGTCGATGTGCGCGTTGGCGATCGCCGAGGCCAGGTCGTCGGTCGGGTGCTCGCGGCGGGCGGCGGTGAGTGCGGTGAAGTACTGGAACATCTCCAGCAATGCCGACATCTGCTCCTGCTGGTCGGCGCCGCGCTTGAACTCGTCGTCGTCGCTGCCGAACAGTTCCTGGGTGAGCTTGAGCATCAGCGGGAAATCGGACTCCGGCACCCCGAGCAGCGACATGATCACGTAGAGCGGGTAATTCACCGCCACCTGCTGCACGAAGTCGCACTCCGGGCCGATGGCGGCCATCTTGTCGACGTAAGTCTTCGCCAGTTCGTCGACGCGGATCTTCAACGCCCGCATCGCTTTCGGCCGGAACCAGTCGGCGCCGATCGCCCGCACCACCCGGTGCCGCGGATCGTCCATGTGGATCAACGTGCTGACCCCGACGCCGGCTTGCAGCTCGTCGGACTCAGCGGTCATCAGCACCGGCCGCGGCGCGTTGGTGAACACGGTGTTGGCGCGCTCGACGGCCATCACGTCGGCGTGCTTCGTGATCGCCCAGAACGGCCGGTATCCCGGCACGTCGACCCAGGACACCGGGGCGTTCGCCCGCAGATGCGCAAGCGCGGCATGCAGTGTCGACTCGTCGGTGTAGGACTTCGGGTCGGCGAAGGCCCTGGCGGCGTCGTCCATGATCGGTGTGCTCATCGGGCTCCTTCGTGACGCAGTTCCTCGAGGACGGCGGCGACGGTGTCGTCCGGCACGGTCGACGGGAAGCCCGGCAGCACGCGGTCGATCGCCCCCGAACACCGGACCCGGAGCGCCGCGGCCACCTCGCCGAGCGGCGCCACCACGGCGAACGCGCCGAGTACGTCGTCGTCGATCAGCCCGGCCATCGCATCCCATTGCCCCTGTTTGGACAGCCCGTGCAGGTCGGTCTGCAGCTCACCCCAGCCATGCAGGTCGAGCACGTTGCGATACGACGGCGTGGAGGCGTAGAACGCGATCTGCTTGCGGGTGGCGACGGCCGCGGCGGCGAAGTCCTCCTCGGTCTCGCCGGTCACGACGAACACCGGGCACGAGACGGCGACGTCGGCCCGGGTGCGCCCAGCCGCGGCGAGCCCGCGCTCGAGGGCGGGCAGCGTGACGTCGTCGAGATAGCGCTTCGTGGTGAACGCGTGTGCAAGCAGGCCGTCTGCCACCTCGCCGCACATCGCGGTCATCGCCTCGCCGACCGCGGCGACGAACACCGGTGGCGTGCCGTGTGGATGGGCCTGCGGGGTGAACATCGGCGTCATCAGCCGGTGGGTGTAGAACTCGCCGTCGAACGCCAGCCGGGTGCCGTCGTGCCAGCAGGCCCAGATCGCCCGCAGCGCCTGCACGAATTCCCGCATGCGGGCCACCGGCCTGCTCCACGGCATGCTGAACCGCTTCTCGATGTGCGGCTTGATCTGCGTGCCGAGGCCGAGGATGAACCGGCCCTGCGAGTACGCCTGCAGATCCCACGCCACGTTGGCGACGGTCATCGGGCTGCGTGCGAAGGCCACCGCGATGCTGGTGCCGATCTGCAGCCGAGTGGTGTGTTCGGCGGCGAGCAGCAGCGGCAGGAACGGGTCGTGGGAGATCTCGCCGGTCCAGCACCCGTCGAAGCCCTGCCGCTCCAACCCCTCGGCGACTCCCCGGACCCGCGTCAGGTCGCTGGGGATGCCCCGGTCGATCGCGAGACGGCCGATCGGGGGGCCGGCAGCACCGCCTCCACCCATACCCGCAGAAGCTACAGTAAGCAATTCAGTATGGTCAACGTGACCACGCCGGTGCGACGATGCCCTTTCGACGTCAGGAGCTTCTCGAATGGACCACGCGCAGGACTGGAAGGAAACGCTCGCCGACCTCGACCGTCGCCGCGAGCACGCGTTCGGCATGGGCGGGCCCGAACGGGTGGCCAGGCATCGCGCAAAGGGCAAGCTCGACGCCAGGGCCCGGCTCGAACACCTCCTCGATGACGGCTCGTTCCAAGAGTTCGGCACGCTGGTCGGCGGTGACGTCGCCGCGGACGGGCTGATCGCGGGCGCGGGCCGGATCGACGGCGTCCCGGTGATGGTCGGCGCCGAGGACTTCACCACGCTGGCGGGCAGCATCGGACCGGGCGGCAACTCCAAGCGCTACCGCCTCGCGGAACTGGCGCTGCGCAACAAGATCCCACTGGTCATGCTGCTCGAGGGCGCCGGCTTCCGGCCCAGCGGTGAGCACTACGGCCGCACCCCCACCGACCTCATCGCCCAGGCGAAGTGCTCGGGCAAGGTGCCGACCGTGTCGGCGGTGCTGGGCCCCTCGGCCGGGCACGGCGCACTGGTTGCCCCGGTGTGTGACTTCACCATCATGAGCAGCCACGGCGCCATCTTCACCGCCGGTCCGCCGGTGGTGAAAGAGTCGACGGGCGAGGACATCTCGAAGGAGGACCTCGGCGGGCCGGGCGTCGCACTCGCGAGCGGGGTGATCCACAACCACGCCGAGGACGACCAGACGGTGCTCGACGACATCCGCCGCTACCTGTCCTACTTCCCCTCCAGCGCATGGTCGTATCCGCCGACCCGGCTCGCCGACGACACCGCGGACCCGCGGCCGACGCCGGAGATCTGCGACATCGTGTCCCGGGACAACCGGCACATCTACGACATGCGGGCGGTGCTCGACGTGGTCTTCGACCGGCCGGACTGGTTCGAGGTGCAACCGACGTTCGGCCGTGCCGTCATCTGCGCGCTGGCGCATCTCGGCGGGTATCCGGTCGCTGTCGTCGCGAATCAGCCGGAGGTGCTGGCCGGCTCGATCGACGCCGACGCCGCGGACAAGGCGGCGCACTTCATCGCGGTCGCCGACGCGTTCCACCTGCCGATCGTTTTCCTCGCCGACAATCCGGGGATGCTGCCGGGCAGCCGGTCCGAGCGCAGCGGCGTACTGCGCAGCGGCGCCCGGATGTTCGCCGCGCAGACCTCCGCCACCACGCTGAAACTCCATGTCACGCTGCGCAAGGCGTTCGGCTTCGGCTCGATGGTGATGTCGCTGCTCGGCTTCGACGACCAGGTGGCGACGTTCGCCTACCCGGGCGCCACGATGGGCGCGATGGGCGCCGCCGCGCTGAGCAAGGCGACGAACGCCGGCGAGGACTACACCGAGGTGCTCAAGCAGATGGAGCTCGAGGCGTCCTACCGGTCGGCGGGCCACCTGGGCTTCGACGAGCTCATCTCGCCGGAGGAGACCCGCAACGCACTGCTGACGACATTGCAGCACGGCATCTTCAGCAGGCAGGCCGTCGCGGAGCCGGTCAGCCGCACGGTCATCACCCCCTAGCCCTCTCGCGATTTCGGCGCGCTTTCGTTCGGTCAGCGAACGTCACCGCGCCGAAATCACCCGATGGAGGCGCGGTACTCGGTGACGATGGGTTCGAGTTCGTCGGGCGTGGCGCCGTGCAGGATCACCGCGTCGGCGCCGTAGTCGAACTCCTTGCGCACCCGGGCGACGCACTGTTGCGCCGACCCGGTGGCCGACGGTTCGAGCCACTCGTCGGGGATCAGGCCGGCGATGTGCTCGATCTGCTCGGCGCTGGCCTTGTGGTCGATGCCGCCGGGGATCGACTGCACCACCGCGTCGCCACGGAAGCGTTGCAGCACAGCGGGATCCCAGTTGTTCGTCTTCACCAGCAGGTCGCCGTACCCCTGCAGGTAGGTGGCCAGCCGGGCGACCGTCTTCTTCAGCCGCAGTTCCTCGGGCAGGTGATCGCCGACGGTGGCGAAGCACGACCAGACCCGCACACTGTTCGGGTCGCGGCCCGCCTGCTCGGCCGCGTCCTTGACCGTCCTGACGGCCCGTTGCAGCGTCTCAGGGGTGAAGTAGGTGTGCAGGATGACGTCGTCGAACTCGCGGCCGCCGAGTGCGAGGGTCTGCGGGCCGAACGCGACGATCGCCAGCCGGATGTCCTCGCGGAAGTCGGGGTCGAGGAACAGCACCTGGTACTTGCCGATCGGCCCGTCGTGGTTGAACACCACCTCGCCGTGCCACAGCTTGCGCATCACCTGCGCGAAGTCCTCCATCTGCGCTGTGGTCACCGCGGGCACCCCGAACGCGTTGTACATCGCCGCGATGCCCCGGCCGAGGCCGAGTGTGAACCGCCCGCCGGAGAGCCGGTGCATGGTCGTCGCCCATGATCCGGTGATCAGCGGGTGGCGGGTGTTGTGATTGGTGGCCGCGGTGGCGATCTGCATCCGGCTGGTGACCGCGAGCGCCGCGCCGGTCAGCGACGACGCCTCCTTGACGTTCCACCGCTCGGAGATGAAGCCTGTGCCGAAGCCCAATTCTTCGCCGCGTCGGGCCTCGTCCATCAGGGTGGCCGGTCCCTCACCTCCCGCACCGGCCAGCAGGTAGTAACCCAGTTCATCCAACACCCGGTCAGTCACGCCCAAACCCCTTGCTTGTAGCCGCAATTCCACACCTCGGTGATCCGGCCGTCGATCACCCGGAAGATCTCCATGCTGCCGACGGTGGTCTCGGTGCCGTCCTTCAACCTCATCGGCGACTGGTACACGATCGCCACGTGCTCGCCGTCGTCGCCGGCGACCACCAGCTCGAGCTCGAATCGGATGGTCTCGAACATCGCCCAGTGGTCGACGATGCGCGCGACGGCCTGGTCGTGGGTGAGCACCGTCGCCTCACCCACCTCGTGCCGCGTCACCGTCTCACCCATCAGTTCCTCGGCGAGGGCGAAGTCGCGCTCGTTCCACACCACCAGGTTGTAGAGCTCGACGACCTCGCGTGCGGTGCGCGTCACGCGAACACGTCCAGGGCGTCGATGGCGCCGATCGCCGCGACCGCCCGGTCGGTGAGCGTGAGGCACAGTCGGCGGGACCGCTCGGGCAACGCATCCCAGCCGTTGAGCGTGATGACCGGCAGCAGCATCAGGTAGACGGCGGCCATCCGGTAGTCCCGCCACGCATCGTCGAATCCGTAGCCGTCGAGACCCTGGAGGTACTCACGCAGCAGCGCCTCGTCGTGGCCCTCCCGCACACCGGCGGGCAGACCCTGGGTGACGAGGTAGGCGATGTCGGCCGCGCCGCAGCCCCGCGACGCGAACTGGAAGTCGACCACCTTCATCCGGTCGCCGTCGAAGAACAGGTTGTCGGCCCGGATGTCGCCGTGCAGCAGCGTGTCGCGTTCGGTCAGCGCAGGCAGCGCGGCGACCGCCCGCTCGGCGAACCGCTCGGCGAACGCCGCCACCGCCGCGGGCACCGTCGCCTCCGTGTGCTCACGGTAGATCTGCCAGCCCGGCGCGAAGGCAGGCAGCAGCAGATCGCGCGCGATCGGGGTGTCCAGGCTCGGGAACGGCTGCAGGACGGCGGCGTTGGCGGGTTCGGCCGACCAGGCATGCAGGCCGGCGAGCTGGGAGATGCACAGTCGCGCCCGGTCCATCGACAGCCCGGCCAGGTGGTCGGCGTTGTCCCAGTCGGCGAGATCCTCGAGCAGCAGCACGAAGTCGACGCCGTTGTCGGCGATCCGGGCGGCGTACACGTGGGGCGTCGCCATCGGCGCGCGGCCGGCCACCGAGCGGTAGAACGCCAGCTCGCGCCGGTATCCGCCGAGCAGCTCCATCGCGCCGCGGGCCTCGGACTGTGCGGGCAGCTTGGCGATCACCGTGGCAGGCACCGCCTCGCCCGACAGGTGCAGCCGGTAGAGCAGTGAGGAGAAGCCGCTGTCCAGAGCTATCTGTTCGATGCGGACACTGTCGACCGGCGTGCCGAGCGCCTCACTCAGCCAGCCGGGGTGCACGCCGTCGATGCCCGACGGGATGGCCGGGGCCGCTGATGTCACGCGGGCCTCCCCGGCGAGGTAGTTGACGATGAACAACTAAGTTAGTTGTCGAGCGTCTAATATGCAAGGGTGCCCACCCCCGCCCGCGGGTTGACCCAGCCCCAGCGCGTCGAGCTGTCGAACCGTCGCCTGGTCACGGCGGCGGTCGAACTGATCACCGAAAAAGGCTGGGAGGCAACGTCGGCGGCTGAAATCGGCCGACGCGCCGGTTACAGCAGGGCGATGGTGCATGCCCGCTACGGCAGTAAGGACGCCATCCTCGAGGCGATCCTGGCCCATGCGCAGGCACAGAACATCATGCCCGCCGCAGAACCGGACTCCACCGGACTGCAGAACGCCGTCGCCCACTTCGGCCGGATCCGGCGGCTGTACGACGAGGACCGGGACTTCCTTCGGGCGACGTTCGTGATGACGTTCGAGGCGGTCAAGGGCACCTCGCCGGTGCGCGGCCGACTCGACGACTGGTTTCGGCGCGGCGTCGACGAGGTGGCGGCCGGCCTGCGCAACGGAGTCCGCGACGGGTCCGTGCGGCCCGACATCGACACGGACCGGGCCGTCAACGCCATCAGCGCCGCCGCGTTCGGCGCGGCGTTCCAGTGGATCGTCCTCGGCGACGACTACGACCTGCCCCGCGAGCTCGACTATCTGGAGTCGCGGATCGTCGCCGAATACGGCGCGGGCGGCTGATCCGCCGAATCCCGCACTGTGCGCAGGAAGTCCTCCGTCACCCGCTGTACGCGACCGGAGAACAGGTGCCCGACGTGGCCGCCGTCATGCCAGTGCACCTGGCCGCCCCACCGCTCGTGCAGCGCCAGCGCGGGACCCCGCATCGCCATCCGGTCCTGCCAGGCCGCCACTATCAGCCGGCGGTTCGGCGGCGCGGCGGGCAGCACGGACAGCGGGTCGATCACCTTGGTCAGTTCGGCGACGACGTCGGATCCCAGTGCGGCCGCCAACTCGTCACCGCTGCGGCCCCACCGCGAGATGTGCTGCCCGATCATCGCATTGAGGCCGAGGATCGGAGTGTAGAGCGCGACCGCCGCCACCGCGTCCTCCAGATGCGACACCAGGGCGGCCACTGCGCTGCCCAGTGACAGACCGGACAGCGCGATCACGGTCGACCGCGGCTCCAGCCACCGCACCACCGCACGCACCTCGGAGACCGCGCGCATCATGCCGGCCACATTGGTCAGCGGATCCATGTCGGGATACGGCGGCCACACGTCGCGGCGGACACCGTGGCCCGGCTGCACCGGCATCGCGAGATTGAACCCGAGCCGCTGGTGGAGCCGCCGTGCCCGCGCGAAGAGGAAGTCCGACGCCCCGCCCTGCCCGGCGCCGTGCACCCACACCAGCCACGGCCGCGGTCCGTCGCGGTGCCGGCACACGTGCGCCACCGCCGTCGCCGGGCCGCCGAGACCGTCGGCCGTCAGGGCGGACGGCAGCATCGGATCGTGGTCGTAGGTGATCCGTTCGTAGGCCAGGCCCGCCACCCACTGCCGCTGTATGCGCTTGATCTGCAACGGGTTCGGCGAGGCGTGCAACTGTGCGGGTGTGCGCCCTGCGAATTCCTCGGCCGCCGCGGCGCAGCTGCTGACGGGCCGTCGCAGCCCTGGCCCAGGCCCGCTCAGCGTCATCGCCGTCAACACCAGTTCGTCGAGGGCGACCTCGCCGAACTGACGCAGACCGGCGGCTGACAGGGCGTCCCACGTGGCCGAGCCCGCCAGCGCATCCGCGCTGCGCGGCAACACACCGGCGAGTTGGCGGACGACCTGTCCGGTGTGTCTCATCGGGTCAGGCTACGAGAGCTTGAATCCGGTGTAGCCACCGGCGGCGATCTCCTCGCACCGGCGGCGGTATTCCGGGAGCCCCGCGGTGTAGCCCATGTACATCCGCTTCTTCCCCGGCACGTTGCCGCCGTTGTACCAGGAGTTGCACGTCGGGTGGACCAGCACCGTCGGCGCCACCAGCGACGTGGTGTGCTCGATCCACTCGTCCTGTGCCGACGGCAGCGCCTCGATGCTCCGATACCCCTGTGCGCGCAGCGAACTCACACAATCCCCGATCCACTCGACGTGATGCTCGAGGGCGGCGATGAAGTTGGTCGCCGCCGCCGGACTGCCCGGTCCCTGCACGGTGAACAGGTTGGGGAAGCCGGCCACCTGCAGACCCAGGTAGGACACCGGCCCCTCCTCGGCCCAGACGTCGCGCAGTGCCACCCCGTCGCGGCCGCGGATGTCCATGCGGCTCAGAGCGCCGGTCATCGCGTCGAAACCGGTGGCGTAGACGATCACGTCGACGTCGAATGCGCCCTGGTCGGTGTCGATACCCGTCGGCGTCACCGCCCTGATGCCGCCCCGGCGCAGGTCCACCAGGGTGACGTTGTCGCGGTTGAACGTCTCGTAGTAGCCCTGGTCGATGATCGGCCGCTTGCACGCGAACGGGTGACTGGGCACCAGCGCCGCGGCGGTGTCCGGGTCGTCGACGATGCGGGCGATCGCCTGGCCGTACAGATCGGTCGCCATCCGGTTGGCCTCGATGTCGAAGAAGACGTCGCCCCAGTTCAGTGCGCCGAGCACGCCGTGCTCTTCGACGGCCCGACTGCGCTCCTGCGGGGTGGCCGACTTGAGCGGCGGCCGCGCGAGCATCTCGAGCAGCACCGAGAAGGCGCTCAGCCGCGCCGCGCCGACCGGGTGGGCGCGCTGGGCGGCCCGGATCTCGGCGTATCCGGCCTTGAGGCCGTCGAGCTCACCGGGTTCGAACGGCCGCACCCGCCACGGCAGGGTGAAGGCCGGTGACCGCTGGAACACCACGAGTTCGGCCGCGTCCCGCGCCACCACCGGGATGAGTTGCACGCCGGTGGATCCCGTACCGATCACCGCGACCCGCCGCCCGCGCAGGTCGACACCGTCGCGGGGCCATCGGCCGGTGAACAGCGACGTGCCGCCGAAGGTGTCCATCCCCGCGATGTCAGGTTCCAGCGGCACCGAGAGGATGCCCGACGCGGCGACGACGAACGGCGCGACGAACGTCTGCCCACTGCGGGTCCGCACCCGCCACTGCGTGGCCGGCTCGTCGAACGTCATCGCCACCACCTCGGTGTGCAGGGCGATGTCGCGGCGCAGGTCGAGGCGGTCGGCGACGAAGTTCGCGTACGCCTCGATCTCGGGCTGTGCCGGCATCGTCTCGGTCCACACCCACTCCTGCTGGATCTCCTCGGAGAAGCTGTAGGAGTACTCGATGCTCTCGATGTCACACCGGGCACCGGGATACCGGTTGACCGCCCAGGTGCCGCCCACTTCCCCGGCCTTCTCCAGCACCAGGGTGCGCAATCCGAGACCGCGCAACCGGTGCAGCGCATAGAGGCCGGAGAACCCGGCGCCGATCACGAGCACGTCGTAGTGCACCGGGCCGTCGGCGGTCACAGCTTCACCACGTCCTCGTCGCGGTCGCGGCGCTCGACATAGAAGCGCGCCGCCCGGCGGATGGCGTCCTCGGTCGGTCCCGGTCGCCAGTCCAGCTCGCGGGTGGCCTTGGCGTGGCTGGCAGGCGATGTCTGGACCATCAACCGGACACTCGGCAGGTTGAGCGGATAGTCGCGGCCGAGCCACCGGTTGGCGGCGCCCGCCAGCACCCCGGCGACGTACACCGGCGCCCGCGGGACACCGAACCGGGGCGGCCGCACGCCGACCGCGTCGGCGGCGATGCGCAGCATCTCGCGCTGCGTCATGAACCGTTCGGAGATGATGTAGCGCTCGCCGCTGCGGCCCCGGTCGGCGGCGAGCAGCAGTGCCGCGGCGGCGTCGTCGATGTCGACCACCTCCGCACCGACGCCGCGCACGTAACAGGGCATCTTGCCGAAGGCCGCGAGTGCGACCAGTGATCCCTGCCGGGGCTGCCAGTCGGGCGGCCCGTACGGATTGGACACGCACATCGCGACGGCGGGCAGGCCGCGCTCGCGCGCGTACCGCAGCACCAGTTCCTCTGCACGGCAGCGGGACTCGATGTAGGGACCACCGCGGCCGGCCATGTTGAACGGAGTGTCCTCGTCGACCGTGGACCCGTCACTGCCGACGGCGACCGTACCGATCGTGCTCAGGAACACGAAGCGCTGCAGACCGGCGTGCACGGCGACGTCGAGGACGCCACGCAGGCCCTCGACGTTCGTCCGGAACAACGGCGCAGGGTCGGCGAGGTGGGCACGGGTGTCGACGACGCAGTAGTACACGACGTCCCGGTCGGCCATCGCCGCGGTGACCGCCGCGATGTCGAAGATGTCGCCGTAGTGCCGTTCGACGCTGAGGCCGTCGATCCCTCTCGTCGAACTGCTCCGGCGCAGCAGCACCCGCACGTCGTTGCCGCGAGCCACGAGGTGGCGGGTGACCGCCGCGCCGACGTTCCCGCTCGCGCCCATGACCAGCGCCCTGCGCGGCGCCGGAGGTGATTCGTGCATCGATGTCCCATCAGCCGGGGCAGCTCGGCCCGCCGGTCGGTATCCTAGAAGATACTGTAACCATTACAGTATTTCGGCGGAATCGATGGCGGATCGGCCCGCGCTGGGGAGACCGGGGAAGAGACTGACATGCCGTCCGACCTGCCGAAGAGCGGTGAGGGAGCCGCCGACGCGGCGCCGCAGGCCCGCACCACGTGGTCCGAGAAGCGCTTCCAAACCGTGCTGGACCTCCTGCAGGAGGGCGTCGTCATCATGGACAGCGACGGGCACTTCGAGTTCACCAACGCCGCGGCCCGGCGCATCCTCGGCGCCGACGCGCGCGATCTGGTCGGCGTGCACCACAGCGACCAGGGTGTCGACCTCCCCCTGTACGACGCGCACGGTCAGGAGATGACCTCCGAGCAGCACCCCATCCACTGGATCCAGCGCACCGGGATGACGCTCAGCGGCGAGGTGGTGGGCGTCGACCGCATCGACGGCACCCGGATCTGGGTGACCGGCCACGGCTGCCTGCTCGAGCCGGACGACCCGCAGCACTCATCGGTGCTGTTCTCCTTCACCGACATCACCGAGCACTACGACACCCGGGAACGGTTGCGCCACGATGCCACCCACGACTGGCTGACCGGCCTGCCGAACCGGGGATTCATCCTGGAGCGCGCCGAAACCGCGCTGTCGGCGCCGGACGACGGCCGCCTGGTCGCCGCGCTGTTCATCGACCTCGACAAGCTCAAGTCGGTCAACGACCGGCACGGCCATTCCACCGGTGACGAGGTGCTGCGCATCGCGGCCCAGCGGATGCGGTCGGTCGCCCGGCCGCAGGATCTGCTGGCCAGGCTGGGCGGCGACGAATTCGTCGCGCTGCTGCTCGATCCCGTCGGCCCCGGCGAGGTCGACGAGGTGGCCGGGCGACTGCACCGGGTGCTGCTCGACGAGATCGCCGTCGGGTCCGTGCGGGTGCGCATCGGCGCCAGCATCGGCATCGCCACCGTGGCGCCCGGCGACGCCCGCACCCCCGCCGAGCTGCTGCGCGACGCCGACGTGGCGATGTATCAGGCCAAGGCGAAGGGCCCGGGCAACACGAGCCACTTCGGGGCCGCGGCTCGGTGAACCGGCGCGCTACCTCGCCCGGCGGGCCAGTCGCTCGGTGTCGGTGATCCACACCGTCTTGCCCCGCATGCGCAGCCAACCGCGCTCGGTGAAGTCGGTCAACGCCTTGTTCACCGACTCCCGTGAGGATCCCACCAGCCGCGCGATCTCCTCCTGCGTCAGGTCGTGGGTGACCCGCAGCTCGCCGTTGTCCGACACCCCGAATCGCTGCGCCAGCATCAGCAGTTGCTTGGCCACCCGGCCGGGGACGTCGGTGAAGATGAGGTCGGACAGGTTGTCGTTCGTCCGCCGCAGCCGCCGGGCCAGCACGCGCAACAGCTGTTCGGCGACCTCCGGCCGCTCGGTGAGCCAGGCGCGCAGCAGGTCGCGATCCATGCAGACGGTGCGCACCTCGGTCAGCGTCGTGACGCTCGACGTGCGCGGACCCGGGTCGAAGATGGCCAGCTCGCCGAACATGTCCGCCGGACCGAGCACGGCAAGCAGGTTCTCCCGGCCGTCCGCGGCGCGGCTGCCGATCTTGACCTTGCCCGCCACGATCACGTACAGCCGGTCACCCAGTTCGCCCTGGACGAACACGGTGTGCCCGCGGGGAAAGTCGATGGTCGGCAACCGCTCGCCGAGCGCCGCGACAGCGTCGGGCTCGACTCCCTGGAAGATTCCAGCCTTGGCCAAAATCTCGTACACCGTGTTTTCCAGTCCTCTCGGCCGCCGCTCACGCCCACTCTGGCAATGAACCTACCTGCTCGCGGGTTCGCGACCACCTGCCGAAAACAATACTGTAATCTGCACCATAGTCAGTGGACGGACCCGCATCAGGAGGTCGCTTCGGCGTGAAAGTCCCATTCACCTGGAAAGTCACCGGCTGGTTCATGATCGGCTGGTCGCCGGAGTTCCCCGTTGGCGAGGTCCGTCCGATCGAGTATTTCGGCGAGGAACTGGTCGCCTACCGCGACGATTCCGGCGACCTGCACGTGCTCGAGGGCCATTGCAAACACCTCGGCGCCCACATCGGACACGGCGGGAAGGTGGTGGGCGACTGTGTCGAGTGCCCCTTCCACGGCTGGCGCTGGGGGCCCGACGGCACCAACCGCCACATCCCCTACCAGCCGGACCGGCCGAACCGCGGACTGACGCTGCGGACGTACCCGGTGCGCGAACAGTACGACTGCGTCTTCATGTGGCACCATCCCGACGGCAAGGAGCCGCAGTGGCCACTTCCCGACATCTTCCACAAGTTCCCCCAGTTCGAGACCGACGCCGGCGCGTACTACCGGCCCTATCCCGAGTTCTCCCGGCGAGCCGACGGAGAACCGGTGCATCCGCAGATCGTCGCCGAGAACGGTCCTGACAGTTCACATTTCCACTATGTGCACGGCGCCACCGTGACGCCGGTGTGCCTGGAGTGGGAAGCCGTCGCCGAGGAATGGCGGTTCCTCACCGGCTGGCCGGACGCCCGCAGCGACGACCCGAGCTCGATGGCGCTGCGGATCCACAGTCACTTCTCCGGACTCGGCTTCGCGATGAGCGCCTTCGAGGGCTCGTCGAACCACCGCCTGATCTTCGCCTGCACGCCGGTCGACGACGAGGTGTCGAACCTCTTCTACTCGATCTGGTGGCCGAAGCTGCCCGGTGAGACGTCGGACGTGCCGCCCGAACAGGTGCGCAGCCACGTGGAGAAGCGGTTCCTCCGCACGGTGTGGGAGGACCTCGACATCTGGCGCTACCAGCGCTACGTCGAGCACCCGCCGCTGGCCAGGATCGACGCCGAACCGTACATGGCGATGCGCAAGTGGGCCAGGCAGTTCTACGACGTCGCCGCCGCCCTGGCATGAGGACGCCGCTGCCCGAGCTCGTCGCCCCTGCGCACACCGCCGTCGTCACCCAGGAACTGCAGGGCGCGGTCGTCGGGCCGCACGCCGGGTTGGCGGTGCTCGCCCAGGAGGCCGCCCGGGTGGCGCTGCCCAACATCGCCCGGCTGCTGCCCGCGGCCCGCACCGCGGGCACCCAGGTGGTGCACTGCCTGGTGCACCGCCGGGCGGACGGCCGCGGGTCGAACCACAACGCGCGGCTGTTCACGGCCGGCGCCCGCCAGGTCGACATCACCCCGGGTGGCGACGGTGCCACGCTGCTGCCCGAATTCGGTCCCGAGGACGCCGATCTGACACTGACCCGGTGGCACGGCGTCGGTCCGATGGGCGGCACCGACCTCGACGCGGTGCTGCGCAATCTCGGGGTGACGACGATCGTGGCGGTCGGTGTCTCGCTGAACATCGCGATCCCGAATCTGGTGATGGATGCGGTGAACGCGGGCTACCGGGTGGTGCTGCCGCGCGACGCGGTGGCCGGGGTGCCTGCCGAGTACGGGGCCGCCGTCATCGACAACAGCCTCTCGCTGCTGGCGACGATCACCAGCACCGACGACCTCATCGCCGCCTGGGCGCCGTGACCGACAACGAGACGACCGGCCCCGAAACCCGCGGCTTCCCGGAGATCACGCCGGTCGACGCGCCGCCTGAACTGGAGCGGTTCGCCGCGGCCGTGCGGCGGTTACAGGATCTGGCGGTGTCGACCAGTCCGCCCGGCGCGACGTGGACGGCCGCCTCCGAGCAGATCGAGCGCGTGTGCGCCGACCTGGAACCGCACGCAGTGCCCGACGGGCAGGCACCGGCCGGGCGCGCGACGACGCTGCCCGGTCTGGGCCATCCGCTGATGCCGCCGTGGACGTTCACCGCCGCCGACCGCGACGGCAACGTCACGATGGCGGGCCACTTCAGCAGGTTTCACGTCGGCGGCAACATGGCCGTGCACGGCGGTGTCATCCCGCTGTTCTACGACTGGCATTTCGGCATGATCGTGTCGGCCGCGGGCCGGCCCATCAGCCGCACCGCCTACCTGCACGTCGACTACCGTGCCGTCACGCCGATCGATGCACCGCTGATCAGCCGGGGCCGCATCGAGCGACTCGACGGCCGGAAGGCCTTCCTGACGGCCACCATGACCGACGCCGACGGCACGGTGCTGTCCGAGGCCAACGGCCTGATGATCAAGCTTCTCCCGCACCAGCCCTGACGAGGAGTCAGCCCCATGGAGTTCACCGTGCCCGCCGTGCTCGACGCGATCGCCGCCGCGCTGCCCGACCGGGTCCTGCTGTGCCAGGGCGGGCGCAGGCACACCTACACCGACGTCGCCGAGCGGTCCAACCGGCTGGCGTCCTATCTGCACGCACGCGGGCTGGGTTGTCACACAGCGCGATCCGCGCTGGCGGGCCACGAGGTCGGCCAGGACCTGCTCGGCATCTACGCCTACAACGGCCACAAATACGTCGAGGCGCTGCTCGGCTCGTTCCGGGCCCGCGTGGCGCCGTTCAACGTCAACTACCGCTACGTCGCCGACGAACTGCAGTATCTGCTCGCCGACGCCGGCGCCTCGGCCCTGGTGTACCACGCCGCGTTCGCGCCCCGGGTGGCCGAGATCCTGCCCGGCCTAACGGGTTTGAAGGTGCTCATCCAGATCGCCGACGATTCGGGTAACGAACTGCTCGACGGCGCCGTCGACTACGAGGCCGCGCTGGCCGCAGGCAGCCCCGAGCCCCCGGACGTTCACCCCTCACCCGACGACCTCTATGTGCTCTACACCGGTGGCACCACCGGAATGCCGAAGGGCGTCCTGTGGCGCCAGCACGACATCTTCGTCACGTCGTTCGGCGGTCGCGACCTGTTCGCCGGCACGGTGTTCGACTCCTACGCGGCCCTCGCGGAGCGCGCCGCGGCGAATCCGGGCATGAAACTGATGGTGCTCCCGCCGCTGATGCACGGCGCCGCGCAGTGGGCGGTGATGACCGCGCTGACCACGGGTCAGACCGTGGTGTTCTCGACGGTGGTCGACCGGTTCGACGCCGACGAGATCGTCGCCACGGTCGAGCGTGAGCAGGTGATGGTGGCGACGGTGGTGGGCGACGCGATGGCGCGCCCGCTGGCCGCGGCCATCGAGAAGGCGGGCGACACAACGCTGGCGGTGGTGGCCAACGGCGGTGCGCTGCTGACGCCGACCACCAAACAGCGGCTGATCGACGCCAAACCCGGCCTGGTGGTCGTCGACGGCGTCGGCTCCTCCGAGACGGGCGCCCAACTCACCCACATGTCCGCGCCGGGCGCCGTGTCGACGGGCCGGTTCAAGCCCGGACCCGACACTGTCGTGGTGTCCGAGGAGCTCACCGAGGTCCTGGCGCCCGGCCACGACGGCATCGGCTGGCTCGCCCAGCGCGGCTACGTGCCGTTGGGCTACAAGGGCGACGCCGCCAAGACCGCGGCCACCTTCCCGGTCGTGGCGGGGGTGCGCTACGCCGTGCCCGGTGACCGCGCCCGCCACCTGGACGCCGACGTCGTCGAGCTGCTCGGCCGTGATTCGGTGACCATCAACTCTGGCGGCGAGAAGATCTTCGCCGAAGAGGTGGAGACGGCCATCGCTTCACATCCCGCGGTCGCCGACGTGGTGGTCGCGGCCCGGCCCAGCGAGCGGTGGGGCCAGGAGGTGGTGGCCGTGGTGGCCCTCGCCGACGGCGCCGCCGCCGACGCCGACGAGTTGATCACCCACGCCGCAACGTCGTTGGCGCGTTACAAGCTGCCGAAGGCCGTGGTGTTCCGGCCCGTACTCGTGCGCTCCCCCGCGGGTAAGGCCGACTACCGGTGGGCGCGCGAGCAGGCGGTCAGCGGTTCGTCCTGAGCCGACGGCGGGTCCTGCTGCGGGCCCGGTACAGCGCGAGGTCCGAGATGAGCCTCATCGAGCCGGTGAACGGCAGCGCCGCTCGCCCGGTGATGCTGAACGGGAGGTCGCTGCCGACCACGGTCCGGTGATGGCTGAACGTGTCGAAGCCGGCCTTCCCGTGATAAGCCCCACTGCCGCTGCGGCCCACCCCGCCGAATGGCGCGGCCGACGGGATCATCTGGGCGGCGAAGTCGTTGCGCGCCACCCCACCGCTGCGGGTGTGGCGCACGAAGTGCCGGAAGTCGTCGTCGTCGGGCCCGAACCAGTACGTCACCAGTGGCGCGGGCCGCCGGTTGAGGTAGTCGACGGTCTCGGCCAGGTCGCCGTAACCACGCACCTCGAGCACCGGCCCGAAGACCTCCTCCTCGGCGATGAGCATGGTGTCGTCGACGTCGCGGACGATCGTCGGGGCGATCTTGCGCGACACGGCGTCGGGCAGCGTCTCCCCGGGCGGGACGACGGAGTCGATCCGCGCGCCGCGTTCCCGGGCATCCTCGATCAACCGCACCACCCGGTCGAAGTTGGCCTGGTTGACCGACGAGCAGTAGTCGGCGTTCGCGATGACGGCCGGGTAGGTGTCACGCAGTGTCCGGCAGACGGTGTCGACGAACCGCTGCACCCGGTCCTCGGGGACGAAGACGTAGTCCGGGCAGACGCACACCTGACCGCCGTTGACCATGCGGGCGTGTGCGATGCGCGTCGCCGCCCGGTCGATGTCGGCGTCGCGCGCCACCACGACGGGGTTCTTGCCGCCCAGTTCGAGGGTGACCGGCACGAGGTGGCGGGCGGCCGCCTGCTGCACCAGCGCGCCGACGGTGGGCGAGCCGGTGAAGAACAGGTGGTCGAACGGCAGTCCGGCGAACACCGCCGCGACATCGGCTCCGCCGGTGACGATCTCGAGTTCGCATGCGTCGAAGTAGCGCGGCGCGAGAGTGCGCATGAGCTCGGCCGTGTGCGGCGTGATCTCGGACATCTTGATCATCACGCGGTTGCCCGCGGCGAAGGCCGCGGACGCGGGCAGCACGGTGAGGTTGACCGGGAAGTTCCACGGCCCGATGACGCCGACGACTCCCAACGGCGACGGCTGCACCTCGGCGCGAAGGCCGAACGCCCCTGCCGCGCGCATCAACCGGTTCGGGCGCATCCAGGCGCCGAGATGGGCCCTGGTGTGTTCGATGACCGAGATCATCCCGAGGATCTCGGCGAACAGCGCGGCCGAACGGGACCGCGACCCGTAGTCGGTGGCGGTCGCGTCGACGAAGTCCTCGGTGTTGTCCAGCACCATCGCCAGCAGCCGGTCGATGCGGTTGCGCCGCAGCGCGGCGTCGGCCGGCCCGTCGGCGAGGAACGCCTGCCGCTGCGCGTCCAACGCCGACGTCAGGTCACTCGTCGCCACCGCGGGACTCCCTTCCCACCGACCGTGCCATCGGCACTGCGGTAAGCATCACGGTAACACCGGGGCAGACCGGCCCACCCGCATTGCCTCCCTCTACTGTAAGAATTACCGTAAGGTCGCGTAGTGAAGGCGCCGCCCCCAACCCCTGCTGGAGTCAGCCGTGAGTCACGTCCCCGACACCGACCACCCGGTCGACCTGTTGCGCGACCCGTACCCGCTGTTCGCCCGGCACCGCCGGGAGGCCGGGGTGTTCGAGGGTTCGGTGATGGACTGGTCGAAGACGCCCGAGGGACTGCGGCCGGACAAGCTCTACGCGGCAGTGTCATTCGACGCCGTCAACACGGTGTTCCGCGACGGCAGGCTGTTCAACTCGTCGATCTACGACCACACCATCGGGCTGTTCATCGGTCCCACGATCCTGGCGATGGAGGGCAAGCCGCACCGCGAGCATCGCAATCTCGTATCGGCGGCCTTCAAGTCGAGGTCGCTGGCGCGGTGGGAACCCGAGATCGTCCGGCCCATCTGCGACGCACTGATCGACGAGTTCGCCGAGCACGGCACCGCCGACCTGGTGCGCGACTTCACCTTCGAGTTCCCCACCAGGGTGATCTCGACGCTGCTCGGGCTGCCCGAGGAGGACCTGCCGTGGTTCCGCGCCCGCGCCGTCGAACTGATCAGCTACACGATCAAGTACAAGCGCGCCTTCGAGGCCTCCGCCGCGCTGAAGGACTACTTCCTCACCCAGATCGACCGACGCCGCTCCCAGCCGACCGAGGACATCATCGGCGACCTGGTCACCGCTGAGATCGACGGCGAGAAGCTCAGCGACGAGGCCATCTACTCGTTCCTGCGGCTGCTGCTGCCCGCCGGCCTTGAGACCACCTACCGGTCCTCGGGAAATCTGCTGTACCTGCTGCTGAGCCATCCCGACCAGTTCGCGGCGGTACGCGCCGACAGTGACCTGATCGCGGCCGCCATCGAGGAGGGGCTGCGGTACGAGACGCCGTTGACCACCGTGCAGCGATTCTCCACCGAGGATACCGAACTCGCAGGCGTGCCGATCCCCGCCGGATCGGTGATCGACGTCTGCATCGGCTCGGCCAACCGGGACGAATCCCGCTGGGAGCGGCCGGAGGAGTTCGACATCTTCCGCAAGCGGGTCCCGCACATCACCTTCGCGGCCGGCGAACACACCTGCTTGGGGCTGCATCTCGCGCGGATGGAGACCCGGGTGGCGCTGGAGTGCCTGCTGACGCGCCTCGACGACATCACGCTGGTCACCGACGACGACCCGCACATCTGGGGTCAGCCGTTCCGGTCGCCCAGGCAGCTGCCGGTGACGTTCACCTCGAAGGGCTGAGCCCTACGCCCGCCGGGGAGTCCGGTGGGCGATGGTCTTGGTCTCCAGGTACTGCTCGAAACCCTCGAGCCCGCACTGGCGGCCGACACCGGAGTTCTTGTATCCGCCGAACGGGGCGTCGGCGCCGTAGTACATCCCGCCGTTGACGCCGAGGGCTCCGCTGCGGATCCGCCGCGCGATGGCCAGGCCACGGTCCGTGGATCCGGACATCACCGCCCCGGCCAGACCGAACGGGCTGTCGTTGGCGATCCGCACGGCGTGGTCATCGTCGTCGAACGGCAGCACAACCAGCACCGGGCCGAAGATCTCGTCGCGGGCGATGGCCGCCGAATTGTCGACCCCCACCACGACGGTCGGCGCCACGAAGTGACCGCCGCGCAGGTCGTCGGACAGGTCGTCGAACGATGTTCCGCCGGTGGTGATCTCGGCACCTTCGCGACGCGCCTGCTCGCACGCTTCGAGCACCCGTCGCTTCTGCCTGGCGCTGATCAACGGACCGACCAGCGTCTGCGGCAATGCCGGATCTCCCACCGGCAGCATGGCGAACGCCGCGGTGACACCGGCGACGACGTCGTCGTAGCGCGACCGGTGCACCAGCAGCCGTGTCGTGGAGGCGCAGGCCTGGCCTGCGTGCACGCACACACCCGCTGCGGCGGGGATCACCCTCGCCGGGTCGACGTCCTCGGTGACGACGAGCGCCGACTTGCCGCCCAGCTCCAGGAACGTCCGCTTCATCGACTCCGCGCCGAGCCGGGTCAGTAGCTTGCCGACGGCGGTCGACCCGGTGAAGGAGATCATGTCCACCCGCGGGTCGGTCGCCAGCAGTTCGGCCACCTCGTTCGACGGTGTCGGTACGACGTTGAGGACACCGGCGGGGATGTCGGTGCGCTCGGCGACGAGCCTGCCGAGCCGGGTGGCGTTCCACGGGGTGTGCGGGTCGGGCTTGAGCACCACCGTGTTGCCGGCCGCCAGCGCCGGACCGAGCTTGTTGAGGATCACCTCGACCGGGAAGTTCGACGGTGTAATTGCCGCGACGACGCCCACCGGCTCCTTGACCACCGTGCGCACGTTGCGGTCGCCGAACAGGCCACCGCCGTCGAGCACCCGCTGCCACCCGAAGTCGTCGATCAGCACGGCGGGATAGCGCAGCGCCTCAGCGAGCGGCCAGTCGAGTTGCGCTGTGGCCACGGTCATCTCGGGGCAGCCCACCTCGGCGATCAATTCCTCGCGCAACTCGTCGCGCTCGGCCGCCAGCGCCTCCTGCAGCTGGGCCAGGCAGCGCTTGCGCAGCACGCGGTTGGTCGACCAGTCGGAGTCGTCGAACGCCCGGCGGGCCGCGGCGACGGCGCGCAGCATGTCCGGCGCGTCGGCGGCGGCGACGGTGCCCAACACGGACCCCGTCGAAGGACTCTCGTTCCCGAACTCTTCGCCGCCACGGGCGCCGACCAGTTCGCCGTCGATGAGCATGCGTGACTCGGCACGCTGCGCGGCACGCCTGCCGATGTCGACACTGGGGGCGGACTCCCGCGCTGCAACCTCGCTCATGCCCGTCTCCGTCTCCATTTCGACTAAGATACTGTAAGAGTTACAGTTGCGATACGCTCGGCTTCTGATCACGGAGGTGCGCATGAACGACGTCGCCATCATCGGGGTCGGCCTGCACCCCTTCGGCCGCTTCGAGGGCAAGTCCGCGATGCAGATGGGTGTCGAGGCGATCTTCGCGGCCGTCGCCGACGCGGGCGTCGAATGGCGCGACATCGGCGCCGCATCCGGTGGCAGCTGGACGGTCGCCAACCCCGACGCGATCGTCGGCATGGTCGGACTGTCCGGCATCCCGTTCACCAACGTGTTCAACGCCTGCGCCACGGCGGCGAGCGCCGCGAAGGTGTGCGCCGACGGCATCCGGCTCGGCGACTACGACATCGGTATCGCCGTCGGCCTGGACAAGCATCCCCGCGGCGCGTTCACCGAGGATCCCGCCCTGGTGGGGATGCCGGCCTGGTACGCCGAGAACGGGCAGTACCTCACGACGCAGTTCTTCGGCATGAAGGCCAATCGCTACCTGCACGACCACGACATCTCCCAGCAGACGCTGGCGAAGGTGGCGGCCAAGAACTTCCGCAACGGCGCGCTGAACCCGAACGCGTTCCGGCGTAAGCCGATGTCGGAGGAGCAGATCCTGGGCTCCGCCATGCTCAACTACCCGCTGACGCAGTACATGTTCTGCGCGCCCGACGAGGGCGCCGCCGCGGTGGTGATGTGCCGCGCCGACATCGCGCACCGCTACACCTCGAAGCCGGTGTACCTGCGCGCGGTCGAGGTGCGCACCCGCAGCTACGGCGCCTACGAGGTGAACACCACGTTCGCGCCGGTCGAGGAGGGCCTCTCCCCCACCGTCTACGCGGCACGGGCGGCGTTCGAAAAGGCCGGGGTGGCGCCCGCGGACGTCGACGTCGTCCAATTGCAGGACACCGATGCCGGCGCGGAGATCATCCACATGGCCGAATGCGGGTTCTGCGCCGACGGCGAGCAGGAGAAGCTGCTGGCCGACGGGGCCACCGAGATCACCGGCACGCTCCCGGTCAACACCGACGGCGGGCTGATCGCCAACGGCGAGCCGATCGGCGCCTCGGGGCTGCGCCAGATCCACGAGTTGGTGCGCCAACTCCGCGGCGAGGCCGGCGACCGGCAGGTGCCGGGCGAGCCGAAGGTCGGCTTCGCCCAGCTCTACGGCGCCCCCGGCACGGCCGGCGCCACCGTCCTGACCACCTGACGTTCCGCGGGCCGACGCGAGCGTGCGTGTCTGCTGCCCGACACGCGGTCGCGGGGCAGCAATCGTGCACCTTCGCGGCGTGGAGAGCGCGCGCCGTGTCCTATGACAGCATCGGGAACCATGCGCCGACTCGACGACACCGAAGTGGCGGACCTGCTCGACAGCGATGCCGTCGCGCGGCTGGCGACCATCGACGCGGACGGCTATCCGCACGTGACGCCGATCTGGTTCCTGTGGGCCGACGGGCTGATCCGCCTCACCAGTTACGCGGACCGGCCGCACCTCGACCGCGTCCGGGTCGATCCGCGCGTCGGCCTGGTGATCGACACCGAGGCCGCCCAGCGCTCCGACGGCGAACGGCCGAACCGTCAGGTGCGGATCATCGGTGACGCGACCGTCGCCGTCGATATCGGCGGCGAATGGACGCGACGTATCCGGCGCAAGTACCTCGGCTCAGCGGCCGAAGCGCCGCCGTCGACCGGTGAACGAGCGGTGATCACGCTCCGGCCGAGACACTTTCACGCCGTCGCCAGCGTGTGAGCGTGCGCGTTTGTTGCCTCGACACGGCGTGTCCGGCAGCAGACGCGCACTCTCGCGGAGCCCAGCTACAACGAGACCAGGCCGCGGGGCAGCGGGAGGATGTCGGCGTAGGTGACGATGCCGGGCGCCGCCGCGACGACCTTCGGGATGGCGTTGATGGCCGGCATCGCCGTCAGGATCATCGGCAGCCGCATGAAGTCGCTCATGGTGGTGCCCGCGAAGTCCGGCGGCGGTGAGATGTCCACGCGCAGATCGATGTTCGGTCAGCCCTCGACCTTGATGCGGTGCCCGGTGTCGATCGGCCAGTCGGGTTCGAGCGTCTGACCCTTGCGCCACACGAACTTCAGCTCGACGATGCTCCGGCCCGCCACCTTGCCGTGCCAGCTGAACGCGATTCCCGCGACGCACCCGGCGGCGATGGTCCACGAGCCGAGGTCGACGTCGGCGGTGGTCTCGGCGTACTCGGCCTCGCAGACCACCTCGTCGAACTCCACGCCAAGGACGTCACCGAGCAGGTGCACGGCGTCGATGAACACGTCGGTGGCCTTGGCCGTCATCGCCTGCAGGCCCGGGTGGTCGATGGGATGCGAGAACCCGACCGGGATCTCCGTGGCCGGGGAGTCGTAGCCGCTGATGTCGGCCTCCTCGATGACGGTGACCTTGTCGATCCGTTCACTGCCACCCGCGGCCACCACCGCCAGCAGATCGACGAATCCGGGGTTGATGCCCGACCCGAAGATCGATGACCCGCCGTGGGCGCAGGCCTCGACGATGCGGTCGCGGCGGTCGCCCAGTGAGTGGCCGGTGATGAACGCCGCGGTGGTGACGACGTTGCAGCCGGACTCCAGGATCCGCGCCAGCTCGTCGACGTCGATCCACATCGGGTTGTAGACGACGCAGTCCGGCTTCAGCGACAGCAGCGCGTCGACGTCGTCGGTGGCGGTGACACCGACGTCGGCCAGCCCGCAGAGCTCACCGGCGTCACGGCCGACCTTGTCCTTCGACCAGGCGAAGCAGCCGACGAGGTCGAGGTCGGGGTGTGCGGCGATCGCCGCGACGGACTGCCTGCCGACGTTGCCGGTGGTCCACTGGACGACGCGGTGCTTCACGACGCCTTCTTCACCGGCGCCGAGTAGTTCGGCTTGCCCAGCCCGAGCACGTACTGGCCGATCATGTTGCGGAACACCTCGAGTGTCCCGCCGTAGATCCCGACCAGCGGTGCGAACCGGTAGACGTATTCGGCCGCACCGTCATCCGGCGCGCCGTCGGTGCCTGCGGGCAGCGCCGACGCGGTGCCCAGGATGTCCATCAGGTCGGGTGACACGTCGCGCATGCTCTGCGCCAGGGCGACCCGGCCGAAGATGTTCGGCGTGCTGATCGCGACCTCCATCCGGGCGATGCTGCGGCCGAGCCGGTAGGCGACCGAGTCGTCGTCGATGGCCCGGCGCCCGTCGGGTCCCGGCGTGCCGACCACTGCGGCGGCCCGGTCGCAGGCGGTGACCATGAAACCGCCCTGATGCATCATGATCGAAACGTCCTGTAGGCCATCGGCACTGGCCTCCACCGCGCCGTGCTCGGCGTTGAGCGGCTCGCGCAACACCGTCCAGCCGCCGTTCACCTCGCCCAGCCGGTACCTGTCGTCCACCCGGACGTCGCTGTAGTACACGATGTTCGTGCGGTCGCCGTCGACGGTGCGGATGCCCTGGATCTCGATCCCCGGCGTGTCGAGCGGCACCAGGAACATGGTGAGGCTCTGGTGTTTCGGGGCGGCGGGGTCGGTGTTGGTGATCAGGAAGACGTACTGGCAGTTGTGTGCGCCGGTGGTGAACATCTTGGAGCCGTTGACGACCCACTGGTCGCCGTCGCGCACCGCGCGGGTCTTGCAGGTGGCGATGTCGGAGCCGCCTTCGGGCTCGGTGTAACCCAGGCACAGCCGCACGTGCCCGCTGAACACCCGCGGCAGGACCTCGGCCACGAGTTCGGCGGACCCGAATCTGGCCACCGAGCGCGCGACCATCGACGTCGTCCCCCACGTCACCCATGGAACATGCGACCTGCGCTTCTCGAGTTCCCAGATTCTGCGACGCACCCGGCTGAAGCCGCCCTCGTGTGCGGGCTTCCATTCGCCCTCCAGGTAGCCGGCGGCACCCAGCGCCAGATGCACGCCCTCGTCGAAGTTGTCTCCGGTCTCCCGGTCGCGACGCAGCACCTCCTCGGTGACGTGCTCGGCGAGGAAGGCGCGGGCCTCGTCGCGGAAAAGCCGGTCGTCGTCGGACAGTTCGACGCGTGAGAAGTCCATCTCCGTTGCTCCTACCCTCGCCGTCCGGATGCGGTCTCCCGGGCGGCGACGATGCGGGCGATGCGCTTGGCACTCGCGCCCGGATCGCCGCCTGCCAGCGCCCAGCCGCGCGCCCGCACCAGATACGCCGTGGCGGCCGCCTCCGCCGACACCCCGAGTCCGCCCTGCACGTGCACCGCCATGGTGGCGGCGCGCGGCGCTTCCTCGGCCATGAACACGAACGCCGACGGCGCCAGCTCGGGTCGTTCGCCGGGTTCGTTGTCGCCGAACCAGGCCGCCCGCCGTGCCAGACCGCGGCCGCCCTGCACGGTGATGGCCATGTTGGCCAACGGATGCGAGATCCCCTGCAGTGTCGAGATCGGGACGCCGAGGGTGTAGCGGGTCTTGGCGAACTCCGCGGCGATCGTCATGGTCTCCTCGACCAGACCCACCAGTGCGGCGGCCGTCAGCACCCGCCACTCGTCGAGCGCACGCTGATACGCCGCGAGTGCCTCCGGACCCTCGGCGAGCACCGTGCGGCTGTCGGCGGCCGCGGGATCGACCCACGCCATCGGCAGCTTGCCGATGTTGTCGACCCGGGCGGGCCGGGTGTCGAAGGTGAGCCGCACGACCGCGTCGCCGTCGCGCAGCACGATGTGGTCGGCGATCGATCCCGACGGAACCAGCCGGACACCCGGTCCGTCCTCTTCCCGCGCGTCGAGTCCGACGATGCGGGTGCCGCTGACGATCTCGGCGGAGTCGGAGCCGAGCGCGCCCAGCCGGGCGAGCAGCCGGGTGGCGCAGACGTGGTCGATCCACGGCACCGGCGCGAGCGACCGTCCGATCTCCTCGGCGACCAGCGCCAGATCGACCAGCGTCGCGCCGTCACCGCCGGCGTCCTCGGGCACGGCCATGGTGGTGGCGCCCATCGCGCACAGCCGCTCCCACAGGCTCTTGTCGAAACCCGACGCCTCGGCCGCCCGAACGGTGTCGATCGAGCAGTGCGTCGTGAAGAAGTGTCGATACGCCTCCTGGACCGCCTCGTGGTCCTCGGACAGGCTGTAGTCCTGTCTGCGCAGTTCGTACCGGTCCATCGGTCAGATCTCCTCGCGTCGGCTGCCGAAGAAGAACTCCGCGGCGTTGTGGTGGAGGTAGTTGTCGAGCACGTCGGGCGGCAGGTCCAGCGCCAGCGCCTCGGGTACGACGCGGCTCTGCCGCAGCACCGGCCAGTCGGACGCGAAGATCACCTTGTCGCGCCCGCGGGTGCGCATGTAGTGCAACAGGCTGTCCGGCAACCGCTTCGGTGACCACGCCGACGTCATCAACCGGAGGTTCCGGTACTTGATGAGCAGCCGGATGGCGACGTCCCACCACGGGTCGGCGCCGTGGATCATGCAGAGCTTCAGTTCAGGGAACCGCACGCACACCCGGTCGAGGTGGATCGGGTGCTGCGCCTCTCCGGGGATGGGCGGGCCGGGTATGCCGGTGTTGACACAGAGCGGCAGTTCCAGCTCCGCGCACTTGGCGTAGAGCGGGTAGTACACGGCGTCGCTGGGCGGGTACATTCCGTCGCCCCAGAAGCTGGGTCCGACAACGGCGTACGCCACGGGTAGATCGCGCTGCACGGCGGACAACTCCCGCAGAGCGGGCACCGGGCGCAGCAGGTCGATTCCCCCGATCGCGAGGGCGAACCTGTCCGGCCGCTCGGCGACGAACTTGCGGGCCGTCACCGACGGCGTGCGCAGGTTGTCCATCAGGATCGCCTTGACGACGCCGTGGGCGTCCATCTCGTCGAGCAGCTGCGGCAGTTCGACCGGGTCGTAGAGCGAATCAGGCCCTTTGAAGTAGTCGTCGCGGACCTTGAGCATGAAGTCGGGCTGCTTGGCCGTCTCGCCGAAGTGGACGTTGACCAGGCAGTCGATGACCTGGGGTGTGGCGGCTGAGGTCATGACGGGCTCGCCACGCCGGCGCGCTGCGCCACTTCGGTTCTAGCCCAGCGGTAGTCGGCCTTGCCGTTGCCGAGCCGGCGCACCCGCTCGACGGCGAGGAACTCCTTGGGGGCCTTGAACCGGGCCAGCTGCTCGACGCAGGCGGCATGCAACGCCGACGCGTCGATGGTGTCACCGGGCTGGGACTGGACGAGGGCGACGATCTCCTGACCCCAGCGCTCGCTGTCCCGGCCGACGACGACCGCGTCGGCGACACCGGGCTGGATCCGCAGCACCGCCTCCACCTCCTCGACGAACACCTTCTCCCCTCCGGTGTTCACGACGAGCGAGTCGCGACCGAACAGCCGCATGGTGCCGTCGGCTTCGAGCGCCGCGCGATCCCCCGACACCACCACCCGCTGGCCCTCGACCACCGGGAACGTCCGTCGGGTCGCGTCGCGATCGTCGAAGTAGCCCAAGGGGATCCGCCCCGTGCGTACCACCCAGCCGACGGTGTCCTCGCCGGGTGACACGAACCGGGTGAGGTCGTCGGAGGCGATCGTGCCGCCGACGCGCAAGTCGAACGTGTCCCGGCTGCTGCCCTGGCTGCTGTGGCCGAAAGCCACGTTGCCCGTCTCCGAGGAGCCGTACCCGTTGATCAGCGTGAGCTGCGGCAACAGGTCCAGCAGCGCGGCGCGGTGCTTGGGGTTGGTCGCGGCGCCACCGGTACCGATCGCGTACAGCGCCGACAGGTCGTAATGACGCCGCTTCAGCTCCTCGATCAGCGGTGCGGCGTATGCGTCGCCGACCATCGTCATCAGGCCGACCTTCTCCCGCTCGGCGGTCTCCCACACCGCCTTCGGGTCGAACCGGGTCCGGTCGTCGTAGACGACGACGGTCTGGCCGGCCAGCGCCCCGGAGAAGACGGTCCACAGCCCGGCGGCGTGCATCAGCGGCGACACGGCGAACCAGGGTGCCCCAGGGGTGCTGCTCACCCGCTCGTGGATCTCGGCGACCGATTCGTGGTCGGCACCCACCATCGACGACACGTAGGAATCGCTCTGCCGCCACAGCACGCCTTTCGGCCTGCCCGTGGTCCCACCCGTGCAGTACATGATCAGGTCGTCCGGTGATCCGGTGATGCGGCGTTCCGGATCACCCTGTCCCAGAGCCTCTTCGAGCGGTACCGCGCCTGCGAGGTCGGCCACGTCACTGCCGTCGTCCACGGCGACGAGCAGGTCCGCGCCGACCGGGGGCAGCACGTCGGCGAACTTCGCGCCCAGTGAACGGTGGTAGACGACGGCCCTGGGCTTGACGTACTCGAGGAGTTCCGCCACTTCGCGCGGCGTGTAGTTGTGGTTGACGTTCACGGGCACTGTCCGGGACTTCAGACAGCCCACCACCATCTCGGGGTAGCGGTCGTTGTACATGATCAGCGCGACACGATCCTGGCCGCACTCCCAGTTGTCCAGTGCATCCCGCTCGCAGTGGGCGCCGAATCCCCTGTCGGCGAGGAAGTTCGCGAACCGCCTGCTGTTGTCCGCCATCTGCCGGTAGGTGGTGCGGCGGTCACCGCAGACCGTCATCGTGCGCTCACCGACGGCGTCGGCGACGGCGTCGACGACGTCGCCTATCGTCCACTCAGCCATGACCGGGGTCAGGCGTTCGCTGTGACGTCGACGCCGAGCAGGGTGAGCGCGTTGTCCCGCATCACCTTCCGGGTGTCCTCGGCGCTGAATTCGGGGAACTGCGGGATGTCGGCGGTGAAGGTCATCGGATCAGCCAGGCCCTCACCGTGCGGCCAGTCCGATCCGAACAGGATCTTGTCCACGCCGATGGTCTCGGCGAGCAGCTTCACGTCGTCCTCGTAGTACGGGGCGATCCAGACGTTGTTGCGCAGCTGCTCCACCGGATCCTCCTTGAAGTGGTGGGGCGCCGTGTTCGCGGCCTTCTTCAGCCGCTTGATCAGCCGGTGGACGAAGTACGAGCCGTTCTCGATGCTGGCGACCCGCAGGGTGGGATGCCGGGTGAAGACCTGGTGGACGATCATCGCGGCCATCGAGTCGTGGATGGCGCGGTCGTCGAGCAGCACCTGGTCGAGCGGGTCCTTCTTGCCGAACCCCTCGAACGTCGCCTTGCCACCCCAGAGCGCCGCGATCGCCAGGTAGCCGCTGTCGGACAGGTGGAACACCACCGGCACGCCGGCTTCCGCCAGCCGAGCCCACACCGGATCGTGCGCCGGGTCGCCGAGCGAGCGCGGCTTGACCACACCGGGCACCGGGGCGGGCCGCACGCAGACGATCTTCGCGCCGCGGTGCAGGACGAACTCCACCTCCTCGACGGCCTTCTGCGGGTCGGCCAGCGAGATGATCGGCGCCGACAGGAAGCGGTGATCCGGACGGTCGAAGCCCCAGTCCTCGTCGAGCCACAGGTTGAACGCGTGCACCGAGGCCATGGTGGCGTCGATGTCGTGCTTGAGCGCCTCTTCGACGCCGCACGCGAACGTCGGCAGCATGAACACCGTCTCGAGGTTCTGCCGGTCCAGCACCGCGAGCCGCGCGTCGCGATTCTGGTACTCGGGATGGTCGGCCAGGCGGTCCACCTTCATCAGCGAGGCCGGGTCGACACCTTCGGGGATCTCGCCGCGGAAGAGCAGATCTAGACACCCCGGCTCGATGATCGGGTCGAAGGTCGGGTTCGGGATGAAGTGGTTGACGACGCCACCCATGACGGCGAAGGTTCGCTTGCCTTCGGTGAGCATCTGGACGCCACGGCGCTTGAACTCCTTGGGCAGGTGCCGGGTGAAGGAGTCGATCGGCTCGTAGTAGTGGTTGTCCACGTCGATGGCGCGGTAGTCCAACGTCATTCGGCTGAATCCTTTCCGGTGGCTGTCGCCTCGCCCATCGGCGGGAAGTTCGGTGGCCGCTTCTCGAAGAACGCCGTGATGCCCTCGATGAAATCGGGCCGCAGCATCGACTCGTGCATGAGCCGCTCGGCCCTCGCGCTGGTCTCCACCACTGTGCTCATGGCGTCCCCGTAGAGCTGCTGCTTGATCACCGCCAGCGCGCTCGGCGCACAGTTCGCCGCGATGTCCTCCGCGTAGGCCATCGCGGTCGGCATCAGCTCGTCGGCGGGCACGACGGCCTTGACCAGTCCCAGTTCGGCGGCCTCTTCGGCGTAGAACACCCGGCCGCTCAGCAGCAGGTCCATGGCCGCACCCCAGCCCACCACCCGCGGCAGGATCCACGAGATCCCGTACTCCGCAATGAGTCCGCGGCGGGCGAACGACGTGGTGAACTTCGCGCCCGCGGCGGCGAACCGCACGTCGCACATCAGCGCCTGGGTGAGCCCGATGCCGGCGCAGGCACCGTTGACCGCGGCGATGATCGGCTTCTGCAGCGATGTGACGAAGTGCGGGTGCCGCTCGCCGACCATCTTGGTGACGTCGGTGCCGCCGCCGGTGGAGGCGCCCTCGATCGACGACAGGTCGCCCATGTCGGCGCCCGCACAGAAAGCCCGCCCGCTGCCGGTCAGCACCACCACCCGGACCGCGGGGTCGGCTTCGGCGGCGTCGAGCGCCGAGTAGAAGCCGGCCGCGAGGCCGCCACCCCAGGCGTTCATCCGCTCGGGCCGGTTGAACGTCACCACCGCCACGCCCGTGTCGTGGACGTCGTAGCGGACGGCGTCGTTGCCGCCGCGCGCACGATCGGCCACGGCTTCCGCGATGCCCTCGGGCGCACCGGCCAAGTCGACCTCCTCGGACGTGTCACCAGCTGGACGAATGGACATACTGTACACCTATCGGTAGTGCCTTCCGCAACAGCCTGGCGAGGCGCTGAGTGGGCCCATTCGACCCCGTCCGGGCAACGTCGCCTGCGGTCGTCACCTCGACCTCCCTCGTCGATGGAATCCTCTACGTGAAGTCGCTGCCGCCGTCGACGTTGATGTTCGCGCCGGTCATGTAGGAGTTGCGCCGCGATGCCAGAAACGCTGCCACCGGCCCGACTTCGTCCGGCAGCCCCGCACGTGGCAGGTGGGCGGGGTGGCCGAAGTGCTGGTCGATCGCGGTCATCAGGGCGTACGGGTCGGCACCGTCGACACCGACCGTCGAAGCCCAGCCGCGCAGCGCCTCGGTCGCGATGCTGCCCGGCGAGACCACGTTGACCATGATCTCGTCCTTGGCCAGCAGCAGGGACAGATTCTTCGAAATGCTCGTCACCATCGCCTTGGCTGCGGTGTAGGCGGGCAGGATGACGGTCTGCCGCTGCGTGGAGTGCGCGGAGAAGTTCACGATCCTGGCCCATTCGGCGCGCCGCAGCAACGGCAGCGCCGACCGGACGCAGTGCACCATGCCCATCGCGCCCTGGTCGACCGCCTCCCGCCACTGCGCGTCGGTCAGCTCCTCGAACGTGCCCCGCACGGTCGGCCCGACCGCGTTGATCAGCACGTTGAGGCCGCCGCCCCAGCGCTGCGCCACCGCCTCGAAGATGCGGCCGACGGCGTCGGTGTCACAGACGTCGCCGGCGAGGGCGACCGCATCGGGGCTGCCCAGCTCGGTCAGCTGCGAAACCGCGCGGTCCAGCGCGGCGGCCGTGCGGCCCACCACCGCGACTCTCGCGCCGTCGGCGGCCATGCACCGGGCGGTCGCCAGGCCCATGCCGCTGCCGCCACCGACCACCACCGCCGTCGCACCGGCGAAGCCGAGATCCACCGCCGTTCACCGCCTCCGGTCGCGCGCCGCCGGCAACGCAGGTCGCGGCGGCGGGTCCCGGCGCACGCGCCGGGCACTGTGTCAAAAACCTTACTAGAGCACTTACGGTAGCGAGATTGGAACACGTTCACCCGGGTCGTGCACGAGCCGTCCGCGGGCGGCGCCGCGGCGGGCCGGCGCGCGACGGGAAGGCGACCGGTAAGGTCGACGGTTACGCTCGGACGGCGACACGCAGGCGTACTCGCAGCTCAGGCGGTGGGGACGGGTAGATTCACGTCGACCGACCCGGTGCCGAGGGCTGCATGCGCAGCGTCGATGTGTGATGGAGGTGCCCCTCGTGGCAAAGCAGGCGACGGCGGAGAAGCGTCAGCGACGTGAACGGGGTTCGATCAATCCCGAGGACATCATCAGCGGTGCTTTCGAACTCGCCGAACAGGTGTCGATCGACAACCTCAGCATGCCGCTGCTCGGTAAGCATCTGGGCGTGGGTGTCACGAGCATCTACTGGTACTTCCGCAAGAAGGACGACCTGCTCAACGCGATGACCGACCGCGCGCTGCGCCAGATCGTGTTCGAGGCGCCCTATGTCGAGGCGACCAACTGGCGTGAGTCGCTGCACAGTCACGCCCACAACATGCGCACGACGTTCCTGGCCAGTCCCATCCTCTGCGACCTGGTGCTGATCCGCGGCGCGCTGAGTCCCAAGGTGCGCAGGCTCGGCGTCCAGCAGATGGAGAAGGCCATCGCCGAACTCGTCGAGGTCGGGCTGTCCGCGCAGGACGCGTTCGACACCTACTCGGCGGTGTCGGTGCACGTCCGGGGATCGGTGGTGCTCGAACGTCTGTCGCAGAAGACCCGCGAGCTGCACGAGGGCAGCGGCGGCTTCGACGAACCGTCGGCCATCGACCCGGACGCCACTCCGCTGATCGCCGAGCTGACGGCCAAGGGCCACCGGATCGGGGTGGCCGACGAGACGAACTTCGAGTACGGCCTGAACTGCATCCTCGACAACGCCGGCCGGCTGATCGACCAGGGCCGCCGGCCCGCGCGCAAGGCGGCCAAGTCGACCGCCAAGGCCGCGGCCCCGCGCCGCAAGGCCCCGGCGCGGCGCGCCTGACGGACGGCCCGGCGCGGCCTCAGACCGCGAGGTCAGACCTCGATGACGACCGCGCCACCCTGACCGCCGCCCGCGCACATCGCCGCCACTCCGATCCCGCCGCCGCGCCGCTGCAGCTCGTAGACGAGGGTGGTGACCATGCGCGCCCCCGACGCGGCGATGGGATGGCCGAGGCTGCAACCACTTCCGGAGAAGTTCACCCTCTCCTCGTCCAGCCCGTACTCGCGGCACGCCGCGATCGGCACCGACGCGAACGCCTCGTTGATCTCCCACAGCGTCACGTCGCCCGGTGACAATCCGGCCCGCTGCAACACCTTTCCGATCACCTTCACGGCGCCGAGGCCGGTGTCGCGCGGCGCGACGCCCGCAGCGGCCCACGCCCGCACCGTCGCCAGCACGGCGAGGTTCTCCGAGGCCGCGTAGTCCGCGTCGACCAGGGCCACCGCGGCGGCCGCGTCGTTGGTGCCGCTGCTGTTGCCCGCGGTGATCGAGAAGCCCTCGATCTCCGGGTGCAACACCTTGAGGCCGGCGAGCTTCTCGACGGTGGTGTCACGACGCGGGTGTTCGTCAACGCTGAAGTCGACGAACGAGCCGTCGGCCTGCGTGACCTTCAGCGAGACGATCTCGTCGAGGAACTTCCCGGCGTCCATCGCGGCGATGGCGCGCTGGTGCGACCGCGCGGCCCAGGCGTCCATCTCCTCGCGGGTGATGCCGACCGCCTGTGCGGTGTTCCAGCCGACAGTGATCGACATGTCCTTGGCCGGCGCGTCGGGGGTCTCGACGTGCGTCGGCGGCATCCACCGCTCCTCGAACTTCAGCTCGGGACCGGGAATGCGCCAGTTGGTCAGCGGTGTCATCGACAGCGACTGCACGCCGCCGGCGACCAGCGCCCGCTCCATCCCGGAGCCGATCTGGGCCGATGCATTGCCGATCGCGGTGAGGCTGCCCGCACAGTGCCGGTTCACCGACTGCCCCGGCACCTGCTCCATCCCGGTGGCGGTGGCGGCGTACCGGGCGAGATCGCCTCCGCCGTAGTGCGACTCGGCGAAGATGATGTCGTCGAACGCCGCCGGATCGACGCCGGACCGCCGCACCACCTCGGGCAGCACGGTGGTGATGAGGGTCTCGGGCGGCGTGTTGACCAGCGTGCCCTTGAACGATCGGCCGATGGCCGTACGGGTCGCGCCGACGATGACGGGTGTGCCCATGGTGTCGAACCTCGGTGTGTCGGGCCGCCGCAGCGGCGATACTTGACACAAAAGGTATCAGGTGTAACGGGGACCGTTCTAGTCCGTGTCCGGTTCCGGGACGTGGAAGTGCTCGTCACGCAGCCGGAACGCCTCCTTCGTGCCGTGCTCGGCGCGAGTCTTCACGAAGTTGAACTCGCCGGGCGCGAACTGCAGGTTCGTGCCGTAGGCGTGGAAGAGGTAGCTCGCCACCTCCTCGCCCTGGTAGGCCTGGCTCTGATCGACCAGCCGGAACGCCTCCTTGGCGATGACCACGCCGTCGGCGGGCATCTTGGCCGCCTTCTCCGCCCAGTACCGTGCCCGCGCGGTGACGGCGGTCGCCGCGCACGTCTCGGTGAAAACGCCCAGGTGCTCGACCGCGCCCGCCTCGATGATGTCGCCGGTGAGCAACATCCGGCGGGCCAGCACCGGCCCGAGGCGGTGGAAGAACATGTGCAGGCTGCCCAGCGCCGGTCCGAGGAAGCGGGTGGCGGGCATCCCGATCCTGGTGTCGCGGGCGATCACCGAGATGTCGGTCATCAACGCCATCTCGAACCCGCCGCCGAGCGCGTACCCGCTGATCTCACCGACGGTGACCTTCGGGAAGCCCATCAGGTTGTGGTAAAAGCCGAACGATTTGCGGTCGACGGTCAGCCGCCGGCGCTGACTCGGCCTGCGTGTGGCGCGCTCGTCCGCCGGTGAGCTCGCGCCGTACCACCCGTAGGCGTTGTTCATGTCCGCGCCGGTGGAGAAGACTCCCTCCGCTCCGCGCAGCAGCACCACCGTGAGGTCGTCGTCCTCGGCCACCCGGTCCAGGCAGCGGGCGAGCGCGTCGCGCATCGTCGCGTCGTAGGAATTCCGCTGCGCGGGATTGTTCAGCGTGATGGTGGCGATCCGCTTCTCCTGGTCGGCCTCGAACAGCACCCGGTCGTCTCCTGCATCCGACGTCGTCATCGACCGGACTCCTCTCGTGTGCGTGTGGCCGGTCGATGGCGACCCTCGCCGCCGGCGTAGAGCCCGAAGTGCTCGTCGGCGATCAACCTCGCCTCGATGGTCCTGTCCCTGCCGTACGCCAGCGTGTTCCGCCGGGCGGCGGCCAGGTGATTCCCGGCGAGGCGCTCGGCCCGCGCGGCATCGCCGTCGACGATGGCGTCGAGCAGCCGCTGGTGATCGCGCAGCGCCGCGCGCATGGTCCGCCGCGCCACCGATCCTTGGCCGTCGTCGCTCCACACCGCCGACTCGTGCGCCGACCAGATGAGTTCGAGCGATCCGATAAGCAGGATCATCGGCTCGTTGCCGCACCGCGCGACGAGGGCTTCGTGAAACCGCCGCGCGTTGGGCACGTAGCGCGACACGTCTTCGAATTGCGCGCTCTGCCTGTCGATCTCGGCTTGCAGGTAGGGCACCACCTCGGTCAGCCGGTCGTCACGGGTGGCGCACATCCCGGCACAGATCGGCTCGAGATGCGTGAGCGCGCCGCTGACGTCGGCGGGCGTCGCGGCTCGTGACTGCAGCACCATGCTGATCATGTGCGCGGTCCGCTCGGCGGACGGCAGATGCACCACCGCGCCACCGACGTTGCCCCGGCGCACCGATATCAGACCGTCGGCCTCCAGCATGTGGATCGCCTCGCGCAGCGCGGGCGGGCTCACCCCGAACTCACCGAAGAGCTGCTCCTGACTCGGCAGCACGTCGCCCTCCCGCAGCCGTCCGGACAGGATGTCGTGGCGCAGCCGGGACGCCACGATCTCGGCGACCCGCGGCTGGCGTATGCGTGACACGACCACCTGCCCACATCCCGTCCGTCGTCGGTTCCGTCGAGGCGCTTTCCTTGCTAACTTGTACAAGATAGTAATTGTATTGGCTACTGTAGGGCTAACCGTAAGTTTTCGGAGAGGCGGGGCGCGGTGAGTCCAGACGGTGGCACCCCGGCCGAGGGCGCGGTCCGGGTGGAACACTCCGGCGCCGTCCTGCGCATCACCATCGAGCGGCCGTCCCGGCGGAATTCGCTCAGCCACTCGATGGTGGACACCCTGGTCGACACCCTGACCCGTGCGGCGACCGACGACGCCCTGCGCGCCATCCACCTCACCGGCGCAGGCGCGGACTTCTGCACGGGCGCGGACTGGGTCGCGACGAACGAGTCCTCGACGCGACCGCGGACCGGCGACCTGGTCCGGCGTATCCCGCACACCGCGAACCGGGTGATCGAACTCCTGCACGGCATTCATCTGCCGGTCGTGTGCAGCGTGCGGGGATGGGCCGTCGGCCTCGGTTGCAATCTCTCCCTGGCGGCCGACTTCACCGTCGCCGCCGAGGACGCCACGTTCTGGGAACCCTTCGTCACCCGCGGCTTCTCGCCCGACTCCGGTGCCACCTGGCTGCTCCCCCGCCTGGTCGGCCTGGCCAGGGCCAGGCGCATGCTGCTGCTCGGCGAGAAGGTCGGCGGCACCGACGCGGCGCAATGGGGCATGATCCACCAGGCGGTTCCGCCCGCGGACCTGGACGACGCCGTCGAGGATCTCCTGGCCAGGCTCACCGCCGGGCCGACGGTGGCGATCGGGCTGGCCAAGCAGGCACTGGGCGCCGCCGGGTCCACCGGGCTCGGCGAGGCCATGACCCGCGAGCTCCATCACCTCGAACTCGCCTGCCGCACAGCTGACTTCAAGGAGGGGCTGGCGGCGTTCCGGGAACGACGTGACCCGGAGTTCCGCGGCCGATGACCACCACCCAGGAAGGGACACCCATGTCCGGCAGGTCCTACGACGACATCGGATACGAGGTCGACGGACACACGGCGACGATCACCCTCGACCGCCCCAAGGCACTCAACGCGTTGAGCCCGCACATGATCGCCGAACTCCGCTCGGCATACCAGGAGGCGGAGAACGACGACGAGGTGTGGCTGCTCATCGTGACGGGCACCGGACGGGGGTTCTGCACCGGCGCCGACGTCACCGAGATCCCGGAGGACGGCCGGGTGATCTACGAGCGGCCCTATTTGTCCACCTACGACCAGTGGGAGGCGCCGCAGGAGGGCACGCCGCCGTTCCGCACCATGGCCAAACCGGTGATCGCCGCCATCAACGGATTGTGTTGCGGCGCAGGACTCGACTGGGTCACCACCGGCGACATCGTGATCGCCTCCGACCAGGCCACCTTCTTCGACCCGCACGTCAGCATCGGCCTGGTCGCCGGGCGCGAGATGGTGCGGCTGGCCCGGGTGCTGCCGCGGAACATCGCGCTGCGCGTCGCGCTGATGGGCAAGCACGAGCGGATGAGCGCCCAGCGCGCCTACGAACTCGGCATGATCAGCGAGGTCGTCGAGCACGACCGGCTCCTCGAACGCGCGCACGAGATCGCCGACATCGTGAACTCCAACGCGCCGCTGGCGGTGCGCGGCACCCGGTTGGCGATCCACAAGACGCTCGACCTGCCGCTGCACGAGGCGGAGATCCTCGCCGAGACCTTCCGTGAACGCGTGGTGCGCACCGAGGACGCCGTCGAGGGGCCGAAGGCGTTCACCGAGAAGCGGAAACCGAATTGGCAGTGCCGATGACGGCGTCGTCGGACTTCGAGACGATCCTGCTCGACGTCGATGCGGGCGACCACGTCGCCACCATCACGCTGAACCGGCCCGAGCGGCTCAACGCCTTCGACCGGACGATGTGCGAGGAGATGGCGCGTGCCTGGCGCACGGTCAAGCTCGACGATTCCGTGCACGCGGTCGTGCTGCGCGCCGCGGGCGAACGCGCGTTCTCCGCGGGGCTGGACATCAAGAGCTCCTACGGACAACCCGACAACGTCTGGAACCACGAGGATCCCGGCGAACTGCTCAGCCCCAAGTGGCAGAAGATGTGGAAGCCGGTGGTCTGCGCGGTGCAGGGAATGTGCACCGCAGGCGCGTTCTACTTCGTCAACGAGGCCGACGTGGTGATCTGCTCGACCGATGCCACCTTCTTCGACTCCCACGTCACCGCGGGCCTGGTGTGCGCACTCGAGCCGATCGGCCTGATGCGCAAGGTGGGCCTCGGCGAGACGCTGCGCATCGCGCTGATGGGCAACGACGAACGGGTGGCCGCGCATACCGCCCTGCGGATCGGACTCGTGACCGAAGTGGTCGACGCCGCCGACCTCTGGTCGCGCGCCCACGACATCGCCGCCACCATCGCCACCAAGCCGCCGTCGGCGACCCAGGGCACCGTCAAGGCCATCTGGGAATCGCTCGACCGGCCCTACCGGGCGGCGATGGAACAGGGCCTGATCTACACCCGCCTCGGCAATCCGCTCGGCACCGCCGAATTGGCCGCCCGCGGGTCCGTACCCACCCGCGCGCCCCGAGTGCGCTAGATGCCCCACCCGCTCAGCAGACGGATCGACGACGTGCTCGCCCTGCAGGCCGAGTCCGGCGCCGTGGAGTTCGACCGTCAGTGGGTCAGCCGGGGGCACCTGCGCGACGCCGCCCGCGGCATCGGCACCCTCGTCACCGAGCACACCGCGGAGCGCCCCGCACAGGTCGGAGTGCTGTTGCGCAATCGCCCCGTGCATGTCGCCGCGCTGCTCGGCGTCCTGATGTGCGAGGCGACGGTCGTGGTGATCAACCCGTCCCGCGGCGACGAACGCACCCACTCCGACATCGCCGCGCTCGCCCTGCCCGTCGTGATCGGCGAGACCGCTGACCTGTCGGCGCTGGTGGCCCCCGCGCCGCACACCACGCTCGTCGAGCTGACCGGCGTGGACACCGCGCCGAGGGTCGCCGCGGCGGAGATGGCCGGCGCCACCTGCGGAACGCGGCCGGGCGTCGCGGTGCGGATGCTCACCAGCGGCACCACCGGCCCACCGAAGCGCGTCGACCTCGGCTACGACATGCTGGCGCACAGCGTGATCGGCGCGGACTTCGAGACGGCGGATGCACCCACCGCACCGCGCAGCGGCGTCGCGATCGTCAACTCCCCCCTGGTGCACATCGGCGGCGTCTTCCGGGTGTTGTCGTGTATCGCCGAGGCCCGGCCGTTCGTGCTGCTCGAGCGCTTCGACCTGGAGCGCTGGGCCGACGCCGTGCGGCGCCACCGGCCGAGGGCCGCCTCGCTGGTGCCCGCCGCGCTGCGCATGGTGCTGCACTCCGATCTGCAGCGCGACGACCTCAGCAGCCTGCAGGTGGTCACCTCGGGCACCGCGCCGCTGTCGGCCGACGACGCCGACGCCTTCACCGAGCGATTCGGTGTCCCGGTGCTGACGTCCTACGCCGCCACCGAGTTCGGTGGCGGCGTGGCCGGCTGGACGCTGGCCGACCACCGGCGATTCTGGGCGGCCAAGCGCGGCAGCGTCGGCCGCGCGAATACTGGCGCGCAGCTGCGAGTCGTCGGTGACGACGGCACCGCCCTTGCCCCCGGCGAGCCCGGGGTCCTCGAGGTCAGACCGGCGCAGCTCGGTCCCCGTGCCGAGTGGGTGCGCACCACGGACCTCGCCCGTATCGACGCCGACGGGTTCCTGTGGATACTCGGGCGGGCCGACCAGGCGATCATCCGTGGCGGCTTCAAGGTGATGCCCGAGGATGTGCGCACTGCACTGGAGAGCCATCCCGACGTCGCAGGCGCTGCCGTCGTCGGCAGGCCCGACGACCGGCTCGGCGAGATCCCGGTCGCGATGGTCGAGCTGCGTCACCGGCGAGGCACCCAGGCCGCCACGCTCACGCAGTACCTGTCGGACAGGTTGGCGCGCTACGAGATCCCCTCTGAGATCGCGGTGGTGGACTCGATCCCGCGCACGCCGTCGGGCAAGGCCGACCTCGGCGCCGTCCGCCGCTTCTTCGACCCGCCCGCAGGCAGCACCGGGGTCGACGATGGCGGTTGACCCGAAGACGCTGCCCGCGCTGCTGCGGCGCCAGAGCCGGGTGCGCGGGACACACCCGGTGGTGGTCTGCGACGACGACCGGCTGACCTACGCCGACGCCGCTCACCGGTCGGCCCGGCTGAGCCGCGGACTCATCGCGCTCGGGGCAGGCAAGGGCACCCACGTCGGCGTCCTGTACCCGAACGGGCCCTCCTTCGTCGTCGCCACGCTGGCCGCCGCTCGCATCGGTGCGACCGTGGTGCCGTTCTCCACCTTCGTCACCGCCCGCGAACTCGGCGATCAACTGCGTCACAGCGACGTCGAGATCCTGCTGTCCGCGACGGCGTACCGGTCGCACGACTACCGGGAACGGCTCAGCGCGGTGTTGACCGCCGAACCAGCCGGCTCGACTACGGAGGTGTTCGACCCCGCGGTCCCCAACCTCCGGCACGCGGTCTTCGGCCTGCACTCGCTGGACGCCTCCGCCGAGGAGGTGGACGACGCGCTGCTGACGGCGATGGAGGACGACGTCGACGGAAGCGATCCGCTGGCGATCGTGTACACCTCGGGATCGACCGGTGCCCCCAAAGGTGCCGTGCACACCCACGACGCGCTGCTCGGCCACCAGCGCAACCTCAACGCGATCCGCCGCTACACCGCCGACGACACGCTGTTCTGCAACTCGCCGTTCTTCTGGATCGGCGGCTTCGCCTTCGCCCTGCTGGCCACCATGGCGACCGGCGCCACCCTGCTGTGCTCCAACGCCGAGGACTCCGGCGCCGTCCTCGATCTGCTCGAGCGCGAATCGCCCACGCTGACCAACGGTTTCGCCGCCGGAGTAGCCCACCTGACCCGGCATCCGAGCTTCGCAGACCGCGACCTCTCGGCGATGATCCGGGGCAACCTCTACCCGATCATGGCCCACGAAGCCCGGCCCGCCGACCCCGAACTGCGCCACAACATGCTCGGCATGACCGAGGCCGGCGGCGTCGTGCTGCTCAGCGGCGATGACACCGACCAACCCGAACACCGCCGCGGTTCCTTCGGCAGGCCGGCGCCCGGATTCGACATCCGGGTGGTCGATCCCGACACGGCCGCGGCCGTCGGCACCGGCCAATCCGGCGAGCTGTGGATCCGCGGGCCCTACCTGATGCAGCACTACCACCGCCGTAGCCGGGAGGACAGCTTCGAGCCCGACGGCTGGTTCCGCACCGGCGACCTGGTGCGCACAGACACCGAGGGATTCGTCTACTACCTCGGCCGTCTCGGGGCGATGATCAAGACCGCGGGTGCGAACGTCGCACCGGCAGAGGTCGAACGGGCGATCGCCAGGGTCACCGGCGTGCCCGCGCACGTGATCGGCATCCCCGATGCCGACCGCGGCCAACTCGTCGCCGCCGTGCTCACCCCCGACCCGGGTGTCGAGGTCGACGAGACCGGCCTCGCGCGCCGGCTGACCGCCGAATTGTCCAGCTACAAGATCCCGCGTCGAATCGTGGTGCTGCCCCGCGGCGAGCTGCCGATGCTGCCGAGCGGCAAGGTCGACATCAGCGGTCTTGCGGAACTCTTCCAGTGACACAGACGATCGACCGCGTGCTGCGCGGCCACGCAGGCGAGCACCCCGACAGGCCCGCGGTGATCGACCCGACCACCCGCATCACCTACGCCGAACTCGACCATGACGCAGCCGAACTCGCACGAGTATTCGTCCTGGCCGGTGTCACCAAGGGCACCCGCGTCGGGCTGATCATGCCCAACAGCGCGCGCTGGGTCACCCTTGCCGCGGCACTGACCCGGGTCGGAGCGGTCCTCGTACCGTTGAGCACGCTGCTGAAAGCGCCCGAACTGGTCGCCCAGCTGCGCACCGCGGCCGTACAGCTCCTCGTCGCGGTCGAGGAGTTCCGCGGCCACCGCTACCTGGACGGGCTCCGGTCGGAAGTCGGCCTGCCGGTGGACCTGGACGGCCCGCTGCGGTCAACGGAACTGCCTGCGCTGCGCAGCATCTGGACCATCGACCGACTCGACGAGGCCGACGACGCCACGGGGCGCGCGACGAGCATGGTGGCGGCCATGGCCGGTGCCGTCGAGCCGAGCGACCCGCTGGTGATCCTGTTCACCTCGGGCAGCAGCGGCGCCCCCAAGGCGGTCATCCACTCGCACGGCAACGCCATCGCCGCCGCGAGTTCCGGGCTGGCAGCCAGGTGCATCGGCGCCGACACCCGGCTCTACCTGCCGATGCCGTTCTTCTGGGTGGGCGGATTCGGCAGCGGCGTCGTCTCGGCGCTGATCGCCGGCGCCACGCTGGTGACCGAGCAGATCCCCTCCCCCGAAACGACGCTGACGCTGCTGGAGTGCGAGCGCGTCACGCTCTTCCGCGGTTGGCCCGAGCAGGCGGAAGCACTGGCGCGGGCCGCGGCGGCGGGACAGGCGGACCTCTCGGCGCTGCAGCCAGGAAGCCTCGAGGCTCTGCTGCCGCCGGAGCAGCGCGCCGAGCCGGGTGCCCGTGCCCGGCTGTTCGGCATGACCGAATCCTTCGGCCCCTACAGCGGATATCCGGCCGACATCGACATGCCGCGGCCGCAATGGGGCAGCTGCGGGCGCCCGTTCGACGGGATGACCGTGCGCATCGCCGACCCGTCGACCGGTGCGGCCGTCCCGGACGGGGTGACGGGCGTGATCCAGATCCGCGGCCCGCACACCATGCGGGGCATGTGCGGGCGCAGCCGCGAGGAGCTCTTCACCCCCGACGGCTACTACCCCACCGGCGATCTCGGCCACCTCGACGACGCCGGCTTCCTCTTCTACCACGGCCGCGCCGACGACATGTTCAAGGTCAGCGGCGCCACCATCTACCCGTCGGAGGTCGAACGGGTCCTGCGCGCCGTCGACGGCGTGCGGGATGCGGTGGTCACCAACGTGCTCGACGACCGCGTCGGGGCCGCCGTGGTGTGCGACCCTTCCACGACCACCGTCGCGCTACTCACCGCAGCGGTCCGAAAGTCGTTGAGCGCATTCAAAGTACCGACCGTGTGGGTGTTACTGGACTCCGACGACGCGATACCCCGCCTGGCGTCGGGCAAGGTCGACGTGCGGGGACTACGAACGCTCCTGGAGAGTGAGGCGGCCACATGAGGACAAAGGGCGCACTGCTGTGGGATTTCCACCAGCCGTGGTCGGTCGAGCAGATCGACATCGGCGACCCCCGTGTGGGGGAGGTGAAGGTCCGGTTGGAGACCGCCGGCTTGTGCCACTCCGACCACCACCTCGTCACCGGCGACATCCCGGCGGCGGGCTTTCCGATCCTCGGCGGACACGAGGGCGCCGGCGTGGTCATCGAAACCGGCCCCGGGGTGTCCGATCTCGCGGTCGGCGACCACGTGGTGATGTCGTTCATCCCGTCGTGCGGCACGTGCCCGCCGTGCCGGAGCGGACTGCGCAACCTGTGCGATCTCGGCGCCGGCCTGCTGTCGGGGGCATCGGTGTCCGACGGCACCTTCCGCATCCAGGCGGGCGGCACGGACGTGACCGCGATGTCGCTGCTCGGCACGTTCGCGCCCTACGTCGTGGTGCACCGCAGCTCGGTGGTGCCGATCGACCCCGCGATCCCGTTCGAGGTGGCCTGCCTGGTCGGCTGCGGTGTGACGACGGGATACGGCTCGGCCGTCCACACCGCCGAGGTGCGGCCGGGTGAGGACGTGGCGATCGTCGGCGTCGGCGGTGTGGGAACGGCGGCGCTGCAGGCCACGGTGCTGTCGGGTGCGCGCAGGATCTTCGCGGTGGACCCGGTGGAGTGGAAGCGGGATCAGGCGCGGCGCTTCGGCGCCACACACACCTATCCGGATCTGGTGTCCGCGGCGGCAGGCATCGCGGAGGCGACCGAGGGGGTGATGTGCCGCAAGGTGATCGTCACGGTCGGACGTGCCGACGGCGCGGACGTCGACTCGTGGCTCGCGCTCACGGCCAAGGCAGGCACGTGCGTGGTCACCGCGATGGGCAATGTGCTGGCGAACGACGTCACGATGAACGTCGCAGGCCTGACCCTGCTGCAGAAGAGTCTGCGGGGCAGCATCTTCGGCGGGGCCAACCCGCAGCACGACATCCCTGAGGTGCTCGCCCTCTACCGCGCGGGCCGCCTGGACCTCGACGCGATGGTCACGCGCGAGTACCCGCTCGAACAGATCAACGAGGGCTACCGCGACATGCTCGAGGGCCGCAACATCCGCGGCGTCATCCGGTTCACCGACGCGGACTGGTGACGCCCTCGCGCGGTCTCATGCCAGGGCGGGTCCGATGGTGGTGTTCCAGGACTCCTGCATCTCGGACTCGAACAGACCCCAGGTGTGGGAGCCGTCGGGCCGGACGATGTAGGTGATCGGCACACCGGCGGCGGCAGCCGCGTCGGCGAAGATCCGGGTGCTGTCGAACACGACGCGCTCGATGAATCCGCCGGTGATGTTCGGTCCGAATCCCGGTGGGAGCCGGTCGACGGCGCCCACGCCGCCGCTGGCCGAGGCGGCGACGTAGATCGCGGTGCCCTTGAGCTTGGCGACATTGCGGGTCGGGTCGTGGGCGATCCACTCCGGTCCGCCCGGGGGACCCCACATGGCCTCGGCGCTCTGCCCGCCGCTGCCCAGCGTCAGCGACACCTGCTGGACGTTGTCAGCGGGGTTGAGCAGACCGCTGTAGGACCCGACCGCCTGGAACACCCCCGGGGCCTGCACGGCGTAGTCCAGCGCGGTGCCACCGGTGCTCGACAGGCCACCGACGGCGTTGCGGCCGTTGGTGGCGTACTCGGCGTCGATGAGCGGGGGCAGTTCCCGGGTCATGTAGGTCTGGTACTGCTTGCCCGGATCGCTGACCCAGTTGGTCCACCAGCTGAACTGCCCGCCCAGCGGGGAGACGACGTTGACGTTGCGGTCGGCGAAGAAGCCCTGGATGTCGGTCATGCCGAACCAGCTCTTGGCGCCGGGGGCGATGCCGCCACCGGCGATGTCGTCGCCGCCGTCGATGCCGGGCAGCAGATAGAACGCCGGCGCACCGGCTTTCGGCGCCTTGAACACGTCGTTGACGATCACCTTGTTCATCGACGGCGAGAAGACCGAGACCTTGTCCCACCGCTCGTTGACATGCTCGACACCGGTGATGTGCGCACCACCAGGCGCGGGCTGGCCGTCGGCGGTCGGGGCGAGAAGCAGTGGCAGCACGGAGGTCAGGATCACCGCCATCGCGCGCCGGAACGGTGTGGTGCAGACGCCCCGGGTGGTGTCCCCTGCGTGTCGGCGATCGGATCTCGTGTGCACTGCGCCCCTCTGGTGTCGACGTCCGGTCGTGGTCGCCGTCGACTGTGCACGATGAATCCGCGCCGCCGCATGAGGTGTTCACCGCATATTGACCGTCGGCGCCGCAGTGCTGCGACCGGGCGTCCGGCGCAGTGCCTTCCCAGGCTTCTCGCGCGCACGCGGGACGGCTGAACTAGGCTTCCGACCGCATCCTCACCCCGATGACGGTTTGCTGATGCCCGTGGTCAGCCGGCCCGCGCACTGTCGATCAGTGTGCACGGACGACCGGCCGCGGCGCATGGGGCTTCCACCCCATGTTCGCCTGTGACAGCACGGCCTCGGTTCCCGTGGCCCCGCGACGGGAGTGACCGTGGCCGCGAAGCATCGACTACTCGAGCGTGACGCGGTGCTGGCCGAACTCGATCGGCTGCAACGAGCCACCGCGCGCGGGAGTGGGCGACTGCTGTTGCTGCGCGGGGAGGCCGGTATCGGCAAGACCACCACGATCGGACGGTTCGTGGCCGGACTGGGTGGCCCGGTGCGCGTCACGCACGGCTGGTGCGATCCCGTGACGGCGCCACGACCGCTGGGCCCGCTGATCGACATGCTCGCCGACATCTCCGGTCAGCGGGCGGCCGCTCTGCGATCGGCGGTCGAAGCCGGTGACATCGAGGCGGTCTATGCGAGACTGCTCAGCCTGTTCGGTGACGAGACCTCGTGGGTGTGCGTCATCGAGGACGTGCACTGGGCCGACGGCGCCACGCTGGATCTGCTGCGCTTCCTGGCCCGCCGGGTCGAGTCGCTGCCACTGCTGCTCGTCATCACCTACCGCGACGATGAAATCGGCGACCAGCATCCGCTGGCGATACTGCTCGGCGATGTGGCGACGTCGCCCGCGGTGACCCGCATCGGATTGCAGCCGCTGAGCGTGTCGGCAGTGGGTGAGTTGTCCGCCGGGAGTGGGATCAACGCCGAGGAGTTGCACCGGCTCACCGCAGGCAATCCCTTCTACGTCACCGAGGTACTCGCAGCGGGCTCCGACGCGCTGACGCCTGAGGCGTTGCCGCGCAGCGTCTCCGAGGCGGTGTGGGGCCGGTTGGCCCGGTTGACGACAACCGGCCGCGAGACCGCGCATGCGACAGCGGTGTGCGGCCCCCGCGCCGATCCCGCTCTGGTGCAGCGGGTGTGCCCCGGGGCGGAGACCGGCCTGCCGGAATGCCTCGACGCCGGCGTTCTGGTCGCCGACGTGCACACGGTCGGCTTCCGCCACGAACTCGCCCGAAGGGCCGCTCTCGAGCAGATTCCCGCCTATCGCCGCCGGGAGTTGCACAGCCGGGCGATGACGGTCCTGGCTGAGCCGCCGACGGACCCGGATACGCTCGCCGCGCTCACCTTTCATGCCGACCAGGCCGAAGAGTACGAGGCGGTCCTCACCCACGGGCCGGCCGCAGCCGAGCGGGCGGCGTCTCTGGGGGCGAACCGTGAGGCCGCCAATCTGTACGCCTTGACGCTCCGCCACGCCGACGCTGTTCCCGACGAGCGGCGGGTGGTCTGGCTGGAGAGGCATGCGCTCAGCAGTCACCTGAGCGGACTCCCGGCCGCCGCGGTGGCCTCGTTCCGCGACGCGGCGTCGGTGCGCCACGCGCTGGGTGATCGGCTGCGCGAGGCGGACGATCTGCGCTCGCTGTCCTACATCCTGTGGTTGATGGGACGCACCTCGGAGGCCTTCGAGGCAGGCCAGGCGTCGCTGCACCTGCTCGACGATGTGCAGCCGTGTTCGGAGCTCGCCTGGTCGCTGGGGAACATGGCCGACCTCGCCGCGGGAACCTATGACTCGCGGTGCCTGGAGTATGCGACACGCGCCATCGCGGTCGGCACCGAAATCGGGGACACCGCCGTGGTGGTGCGGGCTCAGTGGGTCATCGCCGCGACCCGCGTCCAGAGGGACGGCACCGGCTGGGATGAGTTGGAGAGCGCCTGGCAACGAGTGATGACTCTCGACGATGCGTCGTTGCACGCCGGTCCGGTGGCGGCGGCGATCTGCTGGTTTGCCGCACTCCACCACCAGCTCGACCGCGCCCAGACCTACATCAGCGAGACCATCGCCTTCTGCGAGGCTCACGATCTCGGAGCCTTTCACCTGTTCGCCACGGGCGCGGCCGCTCTGGTGGCCCTGCACCGCGGCGAGTGGGCGCGTGCCCTCGCCTGCGCGGACGACGTGCTCACCCGGCCGACGCTGGCGGTGATGCACCGGACCCTGCCGCTGGTCAGCGCGGCGCTCGTGCGGGCCCGCCGCGACGAGCAGTACGCCGCCGGTCTGCTCGACGAGGCGCTGGCCGCAGGTGACCCCGAGAACCTGTTCCACGCCGGTCCGGTATGGGCGGCCCGCGCCGAAGCCGCGTGGCTCGCCGGCGACGACGAGACCGCTCGCGCGACAGCTCTCGCCGGATTGTCCGCGGCCACAGAACACACCGACCCATGGCTGGTCGGCAGCCTGCGGCGCTGGGCGCACCTGTCCGGCGGCGCGTTCGACGACGCCCCGACGCCCGACACGGTGAGTCCCTTTCGGCGGGAACTGGCCGGGGACTGGTCGACAGCCGTCGAGGAGTGGACCCGCCTCGGCTGCCCCTACGACGCGGCGGTGGCCGGACTCGGAGGTGACGTCGCCGCCGTGGAGGCGGCACTGGACACCTTCCGCCGTCTCGGCGCGCGCGCCGCCGCCCGTCGTGCGCAACAGCGGCTGGCCCAGCTGCGCGGCCGCGAGTCCGACACCCGCCGGAAGGCCACCATCGCGGATCCTCACGGGCTGACCCCGCGCGAACGCGACGTGCTCGAACTCGTCGCCGCAGGCCACAGTGACGCCGGCATCGCCGCGGAACTGTTCATCAGCCCCAAGACCGCCAACCGGCACGTCGGCGCCATCCTCGCCAAGCTCGGCGTCCGGAATCGCACGCAGGCAGCGGCCTACGCTCGCCGGAGCTCGCCGTCGTCGCCGTGACCCGTGCGGTCTAGGGAGCGGCGTGCGGCACCGGCCCCAGCACACCCGGGGGGCACGGCGAGGGAAGGAACAGGCCGTAGCACCAGCCCGGCGGAATGGGCGGCGGCGGTTTGAACCCCTGGCCCGGCGGCGGTCCTGGCGGGTTCGGCCCGTCCCAGATGTTCTGCGCGACGTTGCCCTGCCCGTGGTAGACGAACCAGTACTCGTGGCAGATGCTCTCGTCCCAGCGGACCGGGTTGACCCTCTTGTTCCCGGTCTCCACCGGCGGATCGCCCGGGCACCACGTATTGGGGCCGCCGGGAGGCGTCTGGGCTCCGGCGACGCCGGGGGACAGACCGAGACCGGTGGCGGCAAGGGACGCGGACAGCAGTGCTCCGGCGATCAGCCGCTTCCGGTGGTGAGTGGTCATGTGGCTTCTTTCTCGTCATGCGCCCGTCGGCCGCGGTGAGCCGAGTCGACAGCGGCGCGAGCGCTGCCGATCCCAACAAGCCGGTGATCCGAGTGTGGCAGTGCACGCGAACGTTGTGTCGGTATTCTGCGAGGCCGACGTGTGCCGGCACATGAGGTGATCACCTCATATTCGGTTCCCCGGCCACCCCGGGAAACGTCACACGATTTCCTGACGCCGCAGGTCGGCGATGTCCGTGGCACCGTAACCGATCTCACCGAGGATCTCGTCGGTGTGCTCGCCGAGCAGCGGCGCCCGCCGGCGGATCGTGCCGGGCGTCTCGGACATCCGAAACGGTGTGTCGAGGATCGGCACGTCACGCGATGCGCCGGGGAACGGGACGCGCTGCAGATAACCCATCGCCCGGACGTGCGGGTCATCGAGCACGTCCTGTGTCGAGTGCAGGGGGGCCGCAGGCAGTTTCGCGGACTCGAGCAGGGCGAGCACTTCGGCCTTCGTCTTGTCCGCGCACCATGCCGACATCAGATCGTTCAGTACGTCGCCGTGTTTCCACCGCTTGTCGTCGTCGGCGAACCGCGGATCGTCGAAGAGGTCCTCCCGGCCCATCAGCCGGCACCACCGCTTGAACATCGGCTGCCCCGCCACCTGCAACAGCACCCAGCCGTCGTCGGCGGTGCGGTACAGGTCGCAGGGCGCCACCGACGCCCCCTGGTTCCCCATCCGGGGTTTGTCGGTGCCGAGCAGTTCACGCTCGATCAGGAAGGCGTTGGAGAGCATCATCGCGGTGGGCAGCAGCGCGCCCTCGACGTGTTGGCCCTGACCCGTGCGCTCGCGGTGGTACATCGCCATCATCACGCCGATGGTCAGGGTCAGCGCCGTGCCGAAGTCGGCGTAGGGCACGACGGTCCGGATGGGCAGGTCGGGCAGCCCCTGCCGGAACACCGCGCCCGACATGACCTGTCCCGCACCGTCGAATCCGATGCGATCGCTGTAGGGACCGCCCTCGCCGTAGGCGGTGGCACTGGCCAGGATGATGTCGGGCCGGATCGCGCGCAGCGTCTCGTAGTCCAGCCCGTTGGCCCGCATGCCCGCAGCGGGCATGTTCGCCACGACGATGTCGGCGCCCGCCACCAGCGTGCGGGTGATCTGTGCGCCGGCGTCGGTGGTGGTGTCCAGCGTCAGCGAGCGCTTGTTGCGGTTGCACTGCAGGAACGTGCCGCCCTCGCCGCCCTCGGTGACCGCCTGCACCCAACGGTCCTCGCCGCCTTCGCGTTTCTCGACGCGGACGACGTCGGCGCCCATGTCGGCCAGCAGTGCGCTGCACCACGGAGCGGCGATGAATCGGCCGAAGTCGAGCACCCGCACACCGTCGAGGACACCCATCACGCGGCCCTCTTCACCGGACCACTCCGCGGGTCAGCAGGTGAGCGATCAACGGTTCCGCGCCCGCCGCGAGATGCTCTGACATCACCTCGCGGGCCAGTGATTCGTCGTGCGCCGCCAGCGCGGCGAGCAGCCTGCGGTGATGGTCGGTGGACTGGGCGGGCCAACCGGCGATCGTCGGGAACACCGCCTCCGGCGCATATCTGGTGATCAGCGACATCAGCTGCGCCAGCTTCGGCGAGTCCGCGGCGACGTTGATGGCGCGGTGGAAGTCGTGGTTGAGCCGCGTCGCTGCCTCGTCGTCGTCGCGGGCATACGCAAGCTCCAGCGCCTCCTGGATGGCGGCCAGCTCGCGGACCTGCTCGTCGGTGACCGCGCCGGCCGCTCGTGCGGCGAGCTCACCGCCGACGTGGGCCTGCAGGTTCGCCACATCGGCGATGTCACGGCTGGTGACCGGCAGCACCACGAATCCCCGGCGCGGCTGCTGGTCGAGCAGGCCTTCGGCGCGAAGCGCGAACAGTGCCTCACGCACCGGCGTGACACTGATCCCGAGCTCGACGGCGAGCTGGTCGAGGCGGATGTACTCCCCCGCCGGGTAGCTGCCGTCGAAGATGCGCCTGCGCACCAGCCGGGCGACGTCCTCCGAGAGCTGAGGGCGGACAACGAATTCGGGGACGGTCATCGGTCAGACCCGGTAGTCGGCCAGCAGGCGCTTGCTGATGATGTTCTTCTGGATCTCGCTGGTGCCCTCGCCGATGAGCAGGAACGGCGCATCGCGCATCAGCCGTTCGATCTCGTACTCCTTGGAGTAGCCGTAGCCGCCGTGTATCCGGAAACTCTGCTGGGTGACCTCCGAGCACACCTCGCTGGCGAAGTACTTGGCCATCCCCGCCGCGACGTCGTTGCGCTCCCCGGAGTCCTTGAGCCGGGCGGCGTTGACCATCATCAGATGCGCGGCTTCGACCTTCGTGGCCATCTCGGCCAGCTGAAAGGCGATCGCCTGGTGCTCGGCGATCGGCTTACCGAACGTCTGGCGCTGCTGTGCGTACCGGACGGCCAGCTCGAAGGCCCGCACACCGACGCCGCACGCCCTGGCGGACACGTTGACCCGGCCCACCTCGACGCCGTCCATCATCTGGAAGAAACCCTGCCCGGGCGCCTCCCCGAGCACGGTGTCCGCGGCGGCCTGGTAGCCGTCGAAGATCAGTTCGGTGGTGTCGATTCCCTTATACCCCAGCTTGTCGAGCTTGCCGGGGATCAGCAGGCCCGGCGCGACCTCGCCGAAGCCGGCCGGCTTCTCGACGAGGAACGCGGTCAGGTTGCGGTGCGGCTTGTCGGCGCCCTCGTCAGTGCGTACCAGCGCAGCCACCAGCGTGGAACTGCCGCCGTTGGTGAGCCACATCTTCTGGCCGTCGATCGTGTAGCCGCCGTCGCCGTTGCGCCGGGCGCGGGTGCGGATGGCGGCGACGTCGGAGCCGAGTTCGGGTTCGGACATCGAGAACGCGCCGCGGGTCTCGCCGGTGGCCATCCGAGGCAGGAAGTGGCGTTTCTGTTCGTCAGTGCCGTGCTGGCGGATCATGTAGGCGACGATGAAATGGGTGTTGATGACGCCCGACACGCTCATCCACCCGCGCGCCAGCTCCTCCACGCACAACGCATAGGTGAGCAGCGACTCACCGAGGCCACCGTACTCCTCCGGGATCATCAGCCCGAACAGGCCCATCTCCCGCATCGCATCCACGATCGCCTGCGGGTAGCTGTCGGCGTGCTCGAGTTCCTGAGCGGTCGGGATCACCTCTTTGTCGACGAACTGCCGCACGGTGGAAAGGATCTCGGTCTGAACCTCGCTGAGTCCCAGTGTCTGCGCGAGTCTGGTCATGCGTCCGCCCTCTCGAACACGGCCGCCAGCCCCTGCCCGCCGCCGATGCACATCGTCTCCAGCCCGTACCGCCCGCCGCGGCGGTGCAGTTCACGCGCCAGCGTCGCCAGCATGCGACCCCCGGTCGCCCCCACCGGGTGGCCGAGCGAGATCCCCGAGCCGTGCACGTTGGTGCGCTCCAGATCTCCTGCCGTGAAACCCCACTCGCGGGTGCAGGCCAGCGCCTGCGCGGCGAACGCCTCGTTCAGTTCGATGAGGTCCATGTCGGCGAGGCTGAGTCCGGCCTTCGCCAGCGCGGACGCGGTGGCCGGGACCGGGCCGATGCCCATCTCCTCTGGCGGTACGCCGGCGACGGCCCACGAGACCATCCGGACCAGCGGCGTGAGACCGAGGTCGGCGGCCCGTTGCGCGGTGGTCACCAGGCACATTGCGGCGGCGTCGTTCTGTCCGCTCGAATTCCCAGCCGTCACAGTGGCTTCCGGGTCCGTCCTACCGAGCACGGGTTTGAGTTTCGCCAGCGACTCCAGCGAGGTGTCGGCGCGGGGGTGCTCGTCGGTGTCGACCACCTCCGTCCCGCTGCGCGTGGACACCGTGACCGGGACGATCGTCTCGGCCAGCAACCCGTCGGTCTGCGCCCCGACGGCACGCCGGTGGGACAACACGGCCAGTTCGTCCTGCTCCTCGCGCGGGATCGAGTACCTGCGGCGCAGGTTCTCGGCGGTCTCCAACATTCCGCCGGGCACCGGGTGGTGCCTTCCGCCCGCGGTCGTCCTGCCGCGCGCGAGCGCGTCGTGCACCGTGATGCCGCCGCGGGCGCCGCCCCATCGCATGTCGGTGGAGTGGAACACCACGTTGCTCATGGACTCGGCGCCACCGGCGACGACGACGTCGTTGTGGCCGCCGGCCACCTGCATGCACGCCTGGATCACCGCCTGAAGTCCGGACCCGCAGCGACGGTCGATCTGCATGCCCGGCACCGTCACCGGCAGCCCCGCGTCCAGCGCGATCACCCGCCCGATCGCCGGCGCCTCCATGCTCGGGTAGCAGTGCCCGATGATCACGTCCTCGACCGCGTCGGGGGCGACACCGGTCCGTTCGAGCAGTCCCTGCAGCGCGGCGACGCCGAGGTCGACGGCGGTGAGCGCGGTGAGCGATCCGTGGTAACGCCCGATCGGGGTGCGCACGGGTTCGCAGATGACCGCCTCACCCATCACAGATGCCGTCCCCCGGTGACTTCGAGGACCGTGCCCGTCATGTAGGAGGACAGGTCGGAAGCCAAGAACAGGGCGACCTTGGCGACCTCCTCGGGCTCGCCGGCCCGGCCCATCGGGACCTCGGCCACCTTGGAGTCCCAGATGCGTTGCGGCATGGCCTCGGTCATCGCGGATCGGATCAGCCCCGGCTGAATGGCGTTGACCCGCACACCGAGATGGGCGAGCTCCTTCGATGCGGCCTTCGTCATCCCGACGATGCCCGCCTTGGCCGCCGAGTAGTTGGTCTGCCCGACCATGCCGACCTTGCCCGAGATGGACGACATGTTCACGATCGCGCCGCGCTTGTTCTCGCGCATCACCGCAGCGGCTGCCCGCAGGCCGTTCCAGGTGCCCTTCAGGTGGACGGCGATGACCTGATCGAACTGGTCCTCGGTCATCTTGCGCAGGGTGGCGTCGCGGGTGATCCCGGCGTTGTTGACCATGATGTCGAACCGGCCGAACCGTTCGGTCGCCGCGGCCACCAGCGCGTCGACGTCGGCGCCCGACGTCACGTCGCACCGCACCGCGACCGCCGTGGTGTCCCCGCCCAGCCGCTCGGCGGCGGCCTGGGTGGCTTCCAGATTCAGGTCGCCGAGCACGACGCGTGCCCCCTCGGCGACGAACTGTTCGGCGATGGCCAGGCCAAGACCCTGCGCACCGCCGGTGACGACCGCCGTCTGACCACTGAGCAACGACACTGACTGCCCCTCTCCTCGACCCCGGAACCGCCCCGGTTCGGGCGATCATATTTCATATACGATGCACGAGAACCGTGGCCCGCGGAAGGAGATGCTCCATGAGTGAAGTCGGCGACGAGGATTTCCGCGAGATCCTCGACCAGACGCGGCACTTCGTGCGCACCGCCGTCGTACCGCGCGAACAGGAGATCCTGGCCGACGACCGCGTCCCCGACGATCTGCGGGACCAGGCCAAGAAGATGGGACTGTTCGGCTACGCGATCCCCCAGGAATGGGGCGGACTCGGCCTCGACCTCTCCCAGGACGTCGAGCTCGCGATGGAATTCGGTTACACCTCGCTGGCGCTGCGGTCGATGTTCGGCACCAACAACGGCATCGCCGGGCAGGTGCTCGTCGGTTTCGGCACCGATGAGCAGAAGGCGCGCTGGCTCGAGGACATCGCTTCCGGCGCGGTCATCGCTTCGTTCGCGCTGACCGAGCCCGGCGCCGGTTCGAACCCAGCGGGCCTGCGTACCAAGGCGGTTCGCGACGGCGAAGACTGGGTGATCACCGGGAGCAAGCAGTACATCACCAATGCGCCGACGGCGAACCTGTTCGTCACCTTCGCGCGCACCCGGCCGGCGGACTCCGACGGGCCGGGCATCGCGGTGTTTCTGGTTCCCGCCGACGCCGAGGGTGTCGGGGTCGGCGCCAAGGACGCGAAGATGGGCCAGGAGGGCGCCTGGACCGCGGACGTCAACTTCGACGACGTCCGGGTCGGAGCCTCGGCGCTGATCGGCGGGGCCGAGGACATCGGCTACCGCGCCGCGATGACCTCACTCGCCCGCGGACGCATCCACATCGCCGCGCTGTCGGTCGGGGCGGCCCAGCGTGCGCTCGACGAGTCGGTCGCCTACGCCGCCTCCGCCACCCAGGGCGGCACGCCGATCGGTAGCTTCCAGCTCGTCCAGGCGATGCTCGCCGACATGCAGGCGGGGGTGATGGCGGGCCGTGCGCTGGTGCGCGACGCGGCCAGGATGTGGGTGACCGGTGAGGACCGCCGGATCGCCCCGTCGACCGCGAAACTGTTCTGCACGGAGATGGTCGGTAAGGTCGCCGACCTGGCGGTGCAGGTGCACGGCGGCAGCGGCTACATGCGTGACGTGCCCGTCGAGCGGATCTACCGCGACGTCCGGTTGCTGCGTCTCTACGAGGGCACCAGCGAGATCCAACGGCTGATCATCGGCGGCGGGCTGGTACGGGCGGCGCAGCGCCGAAGCTGAGCCACCTTCGATCGGCACCACATCACCCAGACCAATGAGGAGTACGAACTTGAGCGAGAGACTCACCGGCAGGGTCGCTTTCGTGACCGGCGCAGCACGCGGACAGGGGCGTGCACACGCCGTCCGGCTGGCCTCCGAGGGCGCCGACATCATCGCGGTGGACGTCGCGGGCAAGTTGCCGTCGTGCGTTCCCTATGATTCCGCCACGCCGGAGGACCTCGCCGAGACCGTCGATCTGGTGGAGGCGACCGGACGGCGGATCCTGTCCACGGTGGTCGACACCCGCGATCACGACGGACTCCGCGAGGCGGTTGATGCGGGGGTCGCCGAGCTGGGCCGGCTCGACGTCGTCGTCGCCAACGCGGGAATCACCGCACCGCAGGCGTGGAACACCATCACGCCCGAGGACTTCCGCGACGTGACCGACGTCAACATCACCGGCACCTGGAACACGGTGATGGCAGCCGCGCAGCATCTCATCGACGGTGGCCGCGGCGGGTCGGTGATCCTGATCAGTTCGGCCGCAGGGTTGAAGATGCAGCCGTTCATGGTGCACTACACCGCCAGCAAGCACGCCGTCACGGGCATGGCGCGGGCGTTCGCCGCCGAACTGGGCAAGCACCGGATCCGGGTCAACAGCGTGCATCCCGGAGCGGTCAACACGCCGATGGGCACCGGCGACATGGTGGAGGGACTGGTGCGCGCCGACGCGACGAACCCCGGCCTGATGAACATGGTCACCCCGTTCATCCCCGACATCGCCCAGCCCGAGGACATCGCCGACGCGGTGGCCTGGCTGGCCAGCGACGAGTCACGTTTCGTCACCGCCGCCGCGATCGCCGTCGACTGCGGCTCTACCCAGTTCTGACCGGCGGGGCCTGCTGCGCGAGCGCGCGCCGCAGAAAGCCGATCTGGTGTCCGGCGGCGGTCATGAACCAGTCGTGCCCCGGCCACACGTCGAAGTGGTCGCACGGGTAATGGTGCACCTGCGCGCGGGCCTGCGCGGCGGTCCTGGCCACCGAGTCCGCAGGCACGAACCGATCGAAGTCGGCGATCTGAACCAGGACGCGGGCACGAATCTGCTTGGCCTCCTTACCGGTCCGGATCTTCATCAGTTCGAACCCGATCCCGGCGTCGATCTCGTTGCGCCACGTCGGTCCGGCGATACGGCGGTAACTCTCGTAGGCGCCGTCGAGGGCGAGCGCACCCGACTCCCCCGGCGGCGCCGCCAACGGCATCAGGGACGGACGCCGCCCCCGCGCCACCTGCACCCGGCTCTTCACACCCACCAGGGTCCATCGCAGCGCTGCGAGGAGATCCCGGTGCGCCACCGCCGCACGGCTCGCGGCCAGTCCACTGGTCAACGGGGTCATGGCGATCACCGCGGCGACCTCCGGGCACTGGGCGGCCACCCGTAGCACGTGACTGCCCGAGAACGACGAGCCCCACAGCACGACGCGGCGGCGGTCCACGCCGGGTAGGCGCTGCGCGGCGGCCACTGCGGCCCGGTAGTCCGCCAGCTGTCGGGCGACGGAAACACTCTGGCGCGGTAGACCTTCCGATGAGCCGAAGCCGCGATAGTCGAAGGCCATCACCTGCAGGCCGGCGGCGCTGAACTGATCGGCGAACGGCGCCAGTCCCGAATCCTTGGTACCGCCGAACCCGTGCGCCATCACCACCACCGGACGCCCGCCCGGTGAGTCGAAGTCCGCGCCGCGCGCCGGGAAATGCCAGGCGCTGCAGGTGACGCCCTCCGATTCGAAGGAGATCTCGTTGTAGGTCATGCAAGCTCCTGCGATCGGTCGGGGGCGGTGTTGATGCCGTAGATGGCGCCCAGCCAGACCGCGGCGGCGCCGTCCAGGAGCTGTGCCGGAGTCAGCGTCCCGCCGAGTGTCAGCCGTTCCAGCAGCCGGTCGTTGAACTCCAACAGCACGGTCGCCAGCACCTCCGCGTCGGCACCGGCGGGCGCGACACCCGCGGCGCGGTCGGCACGGATCATCGCCGCGATCGAGTCGACGAAGGCCTCCCGCGCGCTGTCCCAGATGTGGCGCACCGAGGCGCTGGACCCCCGCGCCTCGAGCATCGCCGAGAACAGGTGCCGGTGACGCTCCCAGGTGTCGAAGAGTCCGTCGAGCATCGCCCGCACCCGCGCCGGCGGTGGCTGTCGCATCGCGGTGAAAGTGTCGTTGACGACGAAGGTCTCGTCGACGATGCGCTCCATCAGCGCCGCCACCGCCGCCGCCTTGTTCTCGAAGTAGAAGTAGAACGCCGACCGCGTGACGCCCGCCTGCTGCGCGATGTGGGCGATGTTGACGTCGTCGAGGGTCGTCTCGCGCAGCCATTGGTCGAGGGCGGACAGGATCGCGTCGCGCCGCGCGTCGCTACGGTTCGGTGGCCGGCGGTCGGTCGTCGACCTCATTACACCACCGGTATCCGCGGTGCGGCTGCGGCTCTCGTTGCGCCCGCGGGTAGCTCGCGGGTCCGGATGTCGTGTTCGTAGTAGAAGTAATCGACCTGCTGGGTGTGTCGCGGCCGGTCCGTGCAGTGCCCGACGTAACGCTGCTGATCGGCGTCGATCACCCGTTCCATCTCAGCGACCGGCGGCAGTGCGTAATGCCCGATCGCGTACGCCGCCAGCAGCCGGGACTGGCACTCGACGAACGGGAAGAGCGTCGGGACGGCCTGGGCGAAGCCGATGAACGCCAGATCGGTGATGCCGGGCAGGAACATCCGCTTGTAGAGTCGAATGGTGTTGTCGGGTGCGCTGATGACGTCAGGGTCGAAGAACGGGAACGTGATGTTGTAGCCGGTGGCGTACACGATCACGTCGAACTCGTCGCTGGTGCCGTCCTCGAAGTGGACCGTCCCGCCGTCCAGTCGGGCGACGTTCGGTTTGGGGATCACGTCGCCCGAGCCGAGACGCAGCGGCAGCTCCACCGACTGCGTCGGATGGGCCTCGAAGAGTTTGTGGTTCGCCGGCGGCAGGCCGTACCGGGTCGGGTCGGTGCCCATCGCCGGCGCCAGCATCTGCAGCGCCTTGCGCTGCCACGACAGCGGGAGGTAGGGGGTGGTGCGCCACATGGTGTCGCCGGGGCGGCCCGCGATGTACTTCGGCACGATCCAGGCGGATGACCGTGTGGACAGCGTGACGCGGTTCTGCAGCGCCTTGGACGACAGTTCGACGGTGATGTCGGCGGCGCTGTTCCCCAAACCGACGACGAGGATGCGCTTCCCGGTGAGCTCGAGCGGGGCCGTCGGATCGATGTAATGGTGCGAGTGGATCGACTCTCCGGTGAAGGTGCCCGCGAAAGCCGGGAGCCGGGGGTCCCAGTGGTGGCCGTTGGCGACCACCAGCAGGTCGAAACGGCGCCGCTCCCCACCCTCGTCGAGGATCTCCCAGCCGCCCTCGTCGAGGCGATCCGCGCGGACCACGCCGTTGCCGAACTCGATGTGGTCGAGCAATCCGAAGGTGTCGGCGTAGGCGTCCAGGTAGTCCTTGACGTCCGAGTGGTGCGGGAAGGTGGGAAAGTGTTCCGGCATCGGGAAGTCCTTGAACGACAACCGTTGCCGGGAGGTGTCGATGTGCAGCGAGCGGTAAGCGCTGCTGTGCCCGTTCGGGTTTCCGAATGCCCAGTTGCCGCCGATGCGGTCCGAACTCTCGAACGTGGTGTAGCGCACCCCGTAGTCGTTGAGCATCTTGCCGGCCGTCAGGCCACTGATGCCCGCACCGATCACTGCGACGTGCCGATGCTGTGTGGCCATGCCCACCTCCTGCTGTGATGCAGGACACTAACAGCGCGTTTGACACACGTCAATGAACATTGACGTGTGTCAAATACTGGGCGGCGGCCTGCTCGGCGGAGTCGGCCTCGGCGACCAGTTCGAGCGTCTGCAGGTCGCGGACGGCCACACAGGCGCGGTGCAGCATCGCGAGCACCAGATCCGCGGACCGTCCTCCGGGTTCCGTCGCGGCGAGTGCCGACCCGCAGCTCAGCACAGCCTGCAACATGGCGTACCGGAAATCGTGCCAGCAGGTTTCGAGGTCATATCCGATGACTCCGTGCTCGACCAGCGCGGTGTGATACACCGTGACGAGCTCGTGGTCGACAGCCGATCTGAGTCCGGGCTCCAGCCCGGTTCCGGCCAGGCAGGCGACGTCCCGCGCGGGCAGTCCGACCGTGAGTGTCCGCCAGCCGGTCACCCGGACCGCTGCACCGTCGGGAGAGAACAACAGGTGCTCGAGGCGGAAGTCACCGTGTAACAGGCTGTATCGTCCCTGGACCGCCGACACCCACGATCCGACCGCGGTCATCGCCCCGAGAAGGGTGTCGGTGTCCTCGGCGGAGATGCGCGCACCGAACCGCTCGACGATCCGCTGCCCACTCGCCCGCGCGGCGACCCCGAGCGCCTTGGCCGCGGCGCTGTCCGGCATCGACGCGACGAGACCAGGGAGACGCAACCATTCGGGCGCGCACCAGGTCGGTGCGTGCAATCCGGCGATGGCCGCGACGGCCACCCGTGCCCGCTCCTCGTCGCAGCCGTCCGAATGGTCCAGCGCGACCGCCGGCGCCGGATCAGCCAGCAGCAACCCGAAATCCCTTGTCTCGGGATCGATCTCACAGAGGTAACAGTCGGGCACCGGGACCTCCACGCAATCGCGGACCGATGCGTAGAACGCACACTCGCTGCGATATCCAGAGCCTCCGGGCATCTTCAGAACGAAAGTGTCCGGCAAGTCCGGCTGCGCAGCCGCATACGTCGGTCTCAGCCGGAACGCTCGGTCGTCGGCGGGACCGATCGGCGAAACGTCGACGGCGTCCACACCCACGTCACGGCCTCCCGCACCGAGCACCGCCGCCAGCCAGGAACCGGTGACCTCGGGAAGACGCGGGTGCGGCGGGCTCACGTCGCTGCTTTCTCCGCTCCTGCGGCGGCCCGTTGACGAGCGACGAACCGGATGGCCATTCGCTGCATCAGGCCCGGTGCGAAGCGGGCGAACAACCATCCGGCGTACGCCTGACGGGGTGTCACCAGTAGGGCGCGGTTGCGCTGCACGGCGCGCAATGTGTCGCGCGCCAGCCGGTCCGGGTCGTGGAAGTGCTTGCTGCCCTGACCGCTTCGGTAGAACTCCCGGCCGTCGAAGCGGCCCACCGCGCCCTTGTCCAGGATGGGCGTCTCCACTGCGGTCGGGCACACGGCAAGTACTCCGATACCGTGCGCCACCGCTTCGCTGCGCAGCGCCAGCGACAGCCCGACCACCGCGTGCTTGGTCATCACGTAACTCGTGATCTGGCCGGCGGCAGCCAGGCCTGCCATCGATGCGGTGTTGACGATGTGGCCGCCACCCTGGCGGATCATCTGTGGGTAGGCCGCCGCCACCCCGTGCACGACGCCCCGGATGTTCACGTCGATGATCGCGTTCCAGTGCGCCAGGGTCAGGAGTTCGGTGTCCCCCGCCCACGTGATGCCCGCGTTGTTGAACATCAGATCGAGCCGGCCGGCGCGTGCGACGACGCCGTCCACCGCGCCTTGCACCGCGGCGGCGTCGGTGACGTCCAGGCGGGCAGACCGTGCGGGCGCGCCCAGCCCGTCGGCCGTGCGTGCGGCGGCATCCGCGTCGATGTCGGTACAGAGCACCTCGGCCCCGGCGGCTGCGAGCGCACGGCACAGCGCGGCCCCGATACCGGAACCGGCGCCCGTGACGATGGCCTGTTTGCCGGAGAGATAGGACAACGTGCCTCCCAGTCGCGCCATGCCCAGCCGCCGTGACGATACGTCCACTGTAAGCAATACGGTAGCGACGCGGGCCGGCCCCGCCTGGGTCAGCCGATGAAACGGACGATCGACTCCGCGACCGCGGCCGGCTTGTCCGATCCGTCGACCTCGACGGTCACGGTCATGGTCGCCTGCACGGCGCCGTCGAGCTGCTTGACGTCGGCGATCTCGGCGCGTGCGCGCAGCTTCGCGCCGACCGGGACGGGGGTGATGAACCGAACCTTGTTGTAGCCGTAGTTGATGGCCATCGCGACGTTGTCGACGCGGTACAGCTGGTGGGTGAAGTGCGGCAGCAGCGAGAGGGTCAGCAGCCCGTGCGCGATGGTGCAGCCGAAGGGGCCCTCGGCCGCGCGCGCCGGGTCGATGTGGATCCATTGGTGGTCGTCGGTGGCGTCGGCGAACAGGTTGACCCGCTCCTGACTGACCTCCAGCCATTCGGTCGGACCCAGCTGGACACCCGACGCGGCGACGAGCTCGTCGAGACCGGCGAACACCTTCATGATTTCTCCTCTCGACGCCGACCTCGGCGGCAACCTGGACCACAAGATAGCTGTTCGCCGCCCGCGTGGGACCACCCGGCACGGCAGATCCGCAGTACCGTGCACAGGGCTGCGGTTCTCCGCTCGCGGGCACGAGCCGCCTCGAGACCGCGCCTGTGCGGGCCCACCCCTGCTCCAGGTCGACCGTCGAGTCGTGTGCTGCGACCTGTGCCAGCGTCCTCCTCTGACGGCCCCGCGTCTCGAGGCTCACCGCCCACGGGCAGACCGGCTGGTCGAATCGAATAATCAGTCCAGGATTTACGCCGCCGCCATTTTTTTGGTCGCATTAATTGGCGAAGCCGTCACACGACCGATAGATGTGGACGTTGACGCAGCGGACAATTGGACGGCAGTAACAGTTATTAGCCGGGTGTGAGCGAAGACACGTTGATTGGTCACCGCGCCGAGTGCCTGATCTGCGCTCTGGCGTCGATGGCGAACGATATTGCCGTTGCGTCGACGGCAAAACGCAAAGCCTGTCAACCTATCGTGCCGCCATCGTTTACCGGCGCACCCGGCAGTTTTGATCATGAATGGCACCCCGGCCCGGAGCGTCCTGGGACACCGTCCCGTGGAGCGAACGCGGTCACGGCTCGTGCGTCGTCGGCCGCGCCGGTGATAGCACGGGTCGCGGTGGACGCCCCGGGTGACCCGCGTCGTTCGGTACCCGACCGCATCGGCGAAACCTGTGCGTACGCCGAGAATCCACGCGCAGCGACGCGATCGGCACCGTCGCCGGTGAACCTTGTGAACGTTCAAGCATCGGCGGCGACCGGGCAAACACCACCAAACCGGTCGTACGGCGCCGCGAACGACCCCCGGAGGGCTCCGCGGGGTCATGACGCGGTGATGTCCCCCCGGGGGCGCTCGACCTTCGGCTCGCATTTCGGCCCGCCCGCCCAGGCCGGCGAATACGCCCGGCCACTCTTGCAGACGAATCTCACCGCGCCTGCCCGGACGCTGTGCGCCACTCTCCAATGGCGGTGAAATCGGCATCCCGGCTCATCTCCCGGGCAAACACGAAAAATTGTGATGCGGCCACTCGGCGGCACCTATCGGCCCACCGAAACTATTGCAAAGTTCGCCAGCCGGCGCCGATGAGGCAATACGACCAGCGGTGACGAAGATTAGCCGAGATTGCCATCTTTCGCGGCCTGGGTGCGAACTCCGATGCACGCTCGTCACCATTAAGCGCAATGCTGGACAAGTCTCTCTTGCTAGCTGGAATTGAAGTCGCCGCGGACGGGATACTCACTAACGCGTATTCGTAACCCCGCGTGATGCGCGCCAGAATCAGCCGCTTCGACCCCGGTGGTCGGCTGCCCGAAGGATGGACTCACATGACCGCTCCCCAGCTAGACACCTTCGGCGCAGTCGGCCTGGGCCTGGAGACGAGCCCCAGCTGGTGGGACCCTGACAGCGAATGCACCATTGTGGTGGCACAGCCGACGGCCGAACCGGAGCTGTGGGGCGAGTATGTTCGCGGCGCCGAACTCAGCTATCGGAAGCACGGTGTGGAGGCGGCCCTGGACGTCCCGGCATTGCGTCGCGGAAAAGACACGGCATTGTTTTGCGTGGGAATCAATACCGAGGGGCGCGTGGTCGGCGGCGTGCGAGCAAAGGGTCCCTATCGTAATGTCGACGAATGCCATGCCGTTGTCGAATGGAGCGGTCAACCGGGATTGGACGCGGTACGAAAAATGGTCAGCGATCGATTGCCGTTCGGCGTCGTGGAGATCAAATCGGCGTGGGTGTCCGATGACCCCGAACAGAGCCGTACGTTGACGAATGTGTTGGCGCGTATGCCGCTGCATTCGATGGTAATGCTCGATATTCAATTCGCCGTCGCCACCGCAGCGGCTTACGTGCTCAACCGCTGGCTATCATCGGGAGGTGTGCTGGCGGCCAGGATCCCGGCGACGCCGTATCCCGACGAGCGGTACCAGACCAAGATGATGTGGTGGGACCGTCGCACCTTCGCCAACCGCGCGGACGCCCATCAGGTGTCCACGTTCTTCACCGAGTTGCAGAAGATCGCGGCGTCGACCGGAGTCGCACAGCCTGCGGCAGCCGCCGCGAGCACGTGATGGCCGAAGGAGCCGACCCGGGCAGCCTCGACGATCTCGTCGCGGCCGTCGCCACCCACCTGATGGCGGTCGATGCGGCGACATCGGTGCCGGCCAGTGAACGGGTACTGGCCATCCTGACCGCTTACTTCGGCGTCGACGCCGGTTTCCTGCGGCACAACGACGACCGCGGCCGGGTGTCCCGCCTCATCGCGCAGTGGCCGCCTCGCGACACCGCCGACGTCGACCTGTCCACCGCCGTGCCGTTGGAGACGGACGCGGACCTCGGCCGTGGCCGGCTGCTCGGCGAGCCCCTCGTCCTCGAGCAGCGGCCCGACGCCCTGTCCCCCTCACCCGCACACGGATCGATCGAGACGGCCCTGGTGCCCCTGCTGTCGGGTGACATGACCACGGGCGTCCTCGGCTTCGCCACGACGGGCCACCGCGACTGGAAGCCGACAGAACTCAACGCCCTCAAAGCGATCGCATCGCTGTTCGCACAGGTGCAGGCGCGCATCGGCGCCGAGGACAGGTTGCGCTACCTCGCCGACCACGACGACCTCACGGGCCTCTACAACCGCCGGGCGCTGTGGTCGCATCTCGACGCCAGGCTGGCCGCGGGCCGGCCGGGGCCGGTGTCGGTGCTCTTCATCGACCTCGACCGGCTCAAGGCCATCAACGACTACCTCGGCCACACCGCCGGTGACTGGTTCATCCGGATCCTGGCCGAGCGCCTCCGCCAGGACGACGCGGACGACAATCTGATCGCGCGACTCGGCGGCGACGAGTTCGTGGTCGTGCCCGCCTCGCCGCTGGCGGCCGAGGAGGCCGAACGACTGGCCTATCGGCTGCAGGAGGTGCTCCGGGAGCGGGTCTCCATCGACGGCGAGATGCTGACCCGGACCGTCAGCATCGGCGTCGCCGTCGGGGTGCCGGGGCGCGACACCACGTCGAACCTCCTCAGTCGCGCCGATCAGGCGGTGCTGACCGCGAAGTCGCACGGCGGCAACCAGGTCGCGGTCTACTCGGCGGAGATGTCTCTCGACAGCGAGTTCCGCAACGACATCGAACTGCACCTGCAGAACGTGATCGAGAGCGGATCGCTGGTGCTGCACTACCTGCCGGAGGTGGACATGCGCACCGGCGAGATCCTCGCGGCCGAGGCACTCGTGCGGTGGCAGCACCCCACCCGGGGGCTGTTGTCGCCGGACGCGTTCATCGGCGTGGCCGAGTCCATCAATCTCGCCGGCGAGCTGGGCCGGTGGGTGATGCGCAACGCGTGCGCGGAGTTCGCGCGCTGGCGAGCGGCCGGCGTAGGACACGGAATCGTGCTGCGTATCAACGTTTCCCCAGTTCAGCTGGTCACCGACGGCTTCATCGATTCGGTCGCCGACATCGTCGGAGAGTTCGGTCTCGAGCGTGGTTCGGTCTGCCTGGAGATCACCGAGAGCGTCGTCGTGCAGGACATCGAGACCACGAGGATCACGATCGGCGGCCTGAAGGACGTCGGTGTGCAGGTGGCGATCGACGACTTCGGGACGGGTTACAGCGTGCTGTCGCTGCTGAAGTCACTGCCTGTGGACGCGCTCAAGATCGACAAGGGCTTCGTGCAGGACCTCGGCTCCAATCCCGGTGACCTCGCCATCGTGCGCGCGATCATCGCCCTCGCCGAGGCGTTCGATCTGCAGCTGGTCGCCGAGGGGGTGGAGACCGAGGCCGCAGCCCTCGCGCTGTTGCGGCACGGCTGTCACCGAGCACAGGGATTCCTGCTGTCCAGGCCGCTGCCCGGCGATGCGATGAAGTCGCTACTGGCCGGCGGGCGGGTACCGGTGCACTTCGCGCCCACGCCCAGCGTCTGACCGCAACGCCCTGCCGTCGCGGGGCGTGTGACGCAGCTGCCGGTTCACGGACTGACAGGTCAGCGCGCGCTCCGGGAGCGCGGTCCCGGTGTTCAGCAGTTCGAGCCGGGCGAACCGGCTGGCCGACTGACTCACCAGGCACAACTGCGCGTATCCGTCGTAGCCGTGCAGTGGCCGCTCACCGGCGGCCACCGCGTGACCGTCGGCCGGAGCGATCGTCACCCCGTGCCGGGCACGGACCGCATACGGGCCGTCGACGCTGTCGACGACCACACCGGCGACTTCGCCGTCCTCGAACACCACGCGCTCCAACGCGACACCGTCACGAACCCTGATGCGCCGGTCGCGCGCCTGCCCGGCGAGCCAGTCGGCCAGCGAGGGCGCCGCCGTCGCAGCCGTGGCCACCGCGCCGAGCGGCTTGACCTCGATCGCCCGCCCGCTGAGTGTGCGCATCGTGGTCGTCTGCCAGTCCGACACCCGTGAGTGCAGCAGCCCGTACGGCGAGCGGAGGCACTCCGAGGCCCAACCCCTGAGCTGTCCGCCATAGAAGGGCTCCACCCATCGGCCGTCCCGTTCGTCAGCGGTCTGGGCCCGCACCACCCGCGTCGGCAGCTCCATGTCGCCCGCGACGGGGTCGAGCCTCGCCAGGTCGTCCGACAGGGCCGTGAAGTAGTCGCGCGTCTCGTCCTCATCGGGTGCTTGGGTCAGCCATCCCCGCTCGAGATGAGAGGGAGGCGGCGCCATGACTTCGTCGGCGATCGTAAGCGGCGCTGTGGCGATGAACACCTCGGCGCCGGCGTCTACGGCGACGACGGCGCTCGCGAGGGCTCCAACGGCCCCTCCGACACAGACGACATCAACTTCTTCGTCCCACATTGTTAACTACCTCGACGTTGCTGATGGACGCGGACTCGAGAACGGGTGATCGAAGCGGCGGTCGATCGCGGCCGTCGATCGCGGCGAATCATGGTTGATGCGACGGTATTCGACGCTACGGAGGGCCGCCGCCGGACATCGGCGCGACGGCCGGGTGATTCAGTGATTTGAGTCACCACAGCCCGCACTGACCAACGAGGGGTTTTGCCAGGACGGGCGGTGGCAACAGCGCCACGGTATCACTCGAGCGACCTGCGCAAACGCTGCGGTTACCGGTTCGCCGACGCGCCGCCATGCTCGGGCGCATGCCGGGCCCTCTCGGGAGCCTCGAACCGAAAGTCATCACGATCGGGCACTTTACATACCTATGGCATGTTTTGCACCCTCTCAGATGACTTAGAGTATTGACGTGTCGTTAAATCACCAGCGACCGGCCATCCCTCGGGGATTCGGCGGGCGATCAATCCACCAGCGGGTCCCCTGCCCGTCCGCCGCACTACAGAGCGGATCGACCGTCCGTCCCGCCGCCGAGATGGCGCCGTGAGCGATCAGGCCGACCGGAAAGCCGACGCCACCCGCCTGCTGATCGTCCAGGCCGCGGCCCGGCAGTTCTCCCGGCGCGCATACGGCATGGTCAGCCTCGACGACATCCTGGCCGACGCGGCGGTGACCAAGGGGGCGATGTACTTCCACTTCCGGTCGAAGTACGCGCTCGCGGTGGCGATCGTCGACCACCGGGCCGAACAGAGTCGCGCCGTGGTGGCCGAGGTGCTCGCCCGGCGCCTGCCTGCGACGGAGACGCTCATCGACGTGATGTTCGTGATCGCCGTGGAGGACCTCGGCGACCACCTCGCCAGAGCCGGCCTGAACCTCCTCGAATCCATCGGCCGCACAGACGGACTGGCCACCCGCGTGCACGGTTCGTGGATCACCGGCTTCTCGGGCATCGCGCAACGCGCCATCGACGAGGGTGACCTGCTGGACGGTCGCGACGCCGATGGCGTCGCACGGCTGCTGGTCGCGATGTACCTGGGGATCCGGCAGACGAGCGACCTCGACGACCCCCAGCCGTTCCTCGAGCGGCTCGTCGACGCCTGGGAGGTCGTACTGCCCGGCATCGCACGGCCCGACCGGCTGAACTACCTCACCCAGTTCGCCCGGCGGCGCGGTGCGCAGGCGCTCAAGCGGGCCTCCCCGCTGCCCGCCGATGACTTATGATCGCCATCCGGGCTGCAGTCCGGAGAACACGAGGCCATCGCCGGAGGTGAGCGCCTATGCCGCGGCAGGCCCGCTCTGAGGCGACGCGGCGCCGAATCGTCGACGCAGCGGTCGACCTCATCGGCGAGATCGGTTATCCCGCAGTCGGTCTGGGAGACATCATCGAACGGGCCGCGCTGACCAAGGGCGCGCTCTACTACCACTTCGACTCCAAGGAGTCACTGGCCGTCGCCATCATCGCCGAGGGCGGGGCCAATTTGCTGGCCACGTTCCACAGCATCAGCGAATCGAACTCGCCTGCGCTGGAGAACATCATTCACGGCCTGTTCATGGTGGTCGACCGCGTCTCCACCGACCCGCTCACCCGCACCGCCGCTCAGCTGCTGCGGGTGTTCGGCGGATTCAGCGAGGTGTCCCGCCAGGTCTACGCGGGCTGGCTCGCCGAGATGGTGGGCGAGGTGCGCCGCGCCTCCACCGAGGGAGACCTGCGGGAAGGCCTCGATCCGGGCGCAGTGGCCGAGACCATCGTCTGCGCGATGCTCGGCGCCGAATTGTTGTCGGGTGTCGACGACGACCTGCGCAACCGGTTGACCCGGATGTGGCAAGTGCTTCTTCCTGCGGTCGTCGCCGACGAGTCGCTCGACTACTTCCGCGAGTTCCTCGCCCGCGAGGCGCTCCGCGCGCCGTCGCCACCGTCCGACTAGGCGCTCGACCTCAGAGTTCTTCCACCCACAGCCGCTCGGTGAGGTCCTGGAACGTGGCCAGCGCAACCGGGTCGTCGCCGCGCAACAGCGCGGACCGGCTCATCTGCGCGCGGACCACCGACCCTTCCCGGTCCACGAGCTCGACGATCATGTCCGCGTGCTCGTGCACGACTGACAACACGGACCCGTCGGCGGGAATCGTGGTGCAGATGTCCGCGAACCGCATCTGCTGGACATCGTCGGCGCTGCGACCCAGCATCGCGGCGAATGCGCCGTTGGCGAACAGGATGGCGCCGCCTTCGGCAACCGCCAGCACGGGCACGGGGAACCGCTCGAGCAGCACCAGCGCCGGCATCTGCTCGAGCAGCTCCCTGGGTGATCGATTGTCCTGACTGCTGCGGCGCCGATCCACGATGCGGGTCCTGTCCATGAGTGAGGTGGAGCCAGTGTGGCCTCCGGCCCGGCGTCACGCCGCGCACAGCAAAGCCTAGTCGGCCGTCATCATCACCGATCGCCGCCGCTGCGGCGGGTGATTGACCAACAATCGCCGCCCTGGGTGTCCGAGGGCCCGTTCACCTCACCTGACTAACTAGGTTTACTCTGTGCGTACCCACAACGACGCACAGGAGGTCCGATGGACCTGGACTGGTCACCGGACGACCTGGCCTTCCGCGACGAGGTACGCGCCTTCCTCGACGACCGGCTCACCCCCGAGCTGCGGCAGGCGGGCCAGTTGATGACGAGCGTGTACGCCGACCACGACGCCAGCATGGAGTGGCAGCGCATCCTCCACGAGCGGGGCTGGGCGGCGCCCGCGTGGCCCGTCGAACACGGCGGCTGCGACTGGACCCTGACCCAGCACTACATCTTCAGCCGTGAGACCACCCTGGCGGGCGCCCCGTCGCTGTCGCCGATGGGTATTCGGATGGTCGCGCACGCGATCGTCGAGTTCGGCACCGACGCGCAGAAGGAGTACTTCCTGCCGCGGATCCTGACCGGCGAGGTGTTCTTCTGCCAGGGCTACTCCGAGCCCGAGGCCGGCTCCGACCTGGCCGCGCTGTCGATGGCGGCCGTCGACGACGGCGAGCATCTGGTGTGCACCGGGAGCAAGATCTGGACCACCCACGCACAGGAGGCGAACTGGATGTTCGCCCTGGTGCGGACCACCCGCGCGGCGAAGAAACAGCAGGGCATCACGTTCGTGTTGATCGACATGACCAGCCCGGGCATCGAGATCCGGCCGCTGGTGATGACCTCCGGCGAAGAAGTCCAGAACCAGGTGTTCTTCGACGACGTCCGGGTGCCCAAGACCAACGTGATCGGCCGGATCGACGACGGCTGGACGGTGGCGAAGTACCTGCTGGAGTTCGAACGCGGTGGCGGCGCCTCGTCGCCTGCGCTCCAGGTGCTCGCCGAGGAGATCGCGACCGTCGCCGCCGGCCAGCCCGGTCCGGACGGCGGCAGGCTGATCGACGACGCCGCATTCGCGCTGCGGCTCGCCGATGCGAGGATCCGGACCGAGGTGCTCGAGATCCTGGAGTACCGGGTGCTGGCGGCCGTCGCGGCGGGGAAGAACCCGGGATCGGCGTCGTCGATGCTGAAGGTCCTCGGCACCGAGCTGAGTCAGTCGCTCACCGAACTCTCGATGGTGGCGGCGGGACCGCGAGCGCGGGTCTACCAGCCCCACGCGACCAAACCGGGCGGGCCGATCGCCGAATACGAACCGCCCGCGGACGGCTACGTCAGCGGCGAGCCATGGCAGGCCGTGGCGCCACTGCGCTACTTCAACGACCGGGCCGGCTCGATCTACGCCGGCAGCAACGAAATCCAGCGAAACATTCTCGCCAAAGCCGCATTGGGGCTCTAGATGGACTTCACGTTGACCAAGGAACAGGAACTCCTGCGCGACGGGCTGTCGAAGTACCTGTCGACGCGCTACGACCTGGAGAAGAGCCGAGCGGCGGCCAAGACCGGCGCCGGCTGGCAGCCCGAGATCTGGCGCGGGTTCGCCGAAGAACTGGGGATCCTCGGGGCGGGGCTGCCCGAGGACGTCGGCGGCATCGGCGGCGGACCGGTCGAGACCATGGTGATCGCCGAGGCGCTCGGCCGTGCCCTGGTGGTCGAACCCTACGTCGACACCGCGGTGGTCGCCGCGGGACTTCTGCGGCGGGCCGGCGGACCGGCGGCCACGGCGCTACTGGAGAAGATCGTGGACGGCTCGGCGATCGTCGCTCTCGCCGCCACCGAGGCGGCGTCGGGCGATGACTGGCAGCGGGTGGCGACCGAAGCGCGACGCGGCGAGACCGGATGGGAGCTGCACGGCGAGAAGGTCGTGGTGATGAACGCGCCGCTGGCCACCCACCTCCTGGCCACCGCACGCACATCGGACGACGGCGTGTCACTGTTCCTGCTCGAGCAGGATCGGCCGGGCCTGCGCACGCACGGCTACCGCACGATCGACGACCGTCGCGCGGCCGATCTGGTCCTCGACGGCGTGCAGGTATCGGCGGACGCGCTGATCGGGGCGCAGGGACAGGCGGGGCTGTCACTGGCTCAGGCACGCGACGAGGGTGCGGCCGCGGTCTGCTCGGAGGCGGTGGGCGCGATGCGACGGGTGGTGGCCGACACGGTCGAGTACTGCAGGCAACGCCAGCAGTTCGGTCAACCCATCGGCTCGTTCCAGGCACTGCAGCACCGCATGGTCGACATGCACATGGAGCTCGAGCAGTCGGTCGCCGCCACATATCTCGCGGTGCTCAGGCTCGGCGCCGAACCGGCTGAGCGGGCCCGCGCGGTGTCGGCGGCCAAGGTGACGGTCGGCCGCGCGGCGCGGTTCGTCGGTCAGAACGCCGTCCAGCTGCACGGCGGGATGGGCATGACCGAGGAACTCGCGATCGGGCACTACTTCAAGCGGTTGACGGCGCTGCAGTACGAATTCGGCTCGACCGACCACCACCTGAAGCGGTACGCGCAGCTGACCCGACCTTGAGGCACGCCGGCTGGACATGTGTCCGGTTGAAACCGTCCATACCGGCGTGCGATCTCCGTCGGCAGTGTCGACCCCCTGAGCAGTGAGCGAATCTTCCATCCGGCGCGAGTGATCCGGCCTTCATTGCGCTGCAATGGCCCACCGACTAACCTGGACACATGTCCAGTGCAGATGTGGTGCACGTCACTTCACTGCGAGACTCACACCTTCGACGCAGGCGCACCTGTCAGCGGGTGTTCACCGCCGCCGCCCAATTGCTCGACGAGTCGGGCGATGCACCCGGTGTCGTCGACGTGTCGCTCCCCGCGCTGGCCGCGCGGGCGCGCGTCGCACCGACCGCACTGCGGGCGCACTTCGACTCCCTCGACGCCATGTTCGCCGAGCTGTACCTGCACCGGATCTGCGCGCTACCGCTCGACGTCGATCCTGCGCTCGGTGCCGCGGCGCGGGTCAGCACCCAGCTCCGTGCCGTGACGATGGTGCTGGCCGACGAGCCTCGGCTCTCCGAGGCGTGCAGCCGCGCCCTGTTGCGCAACGACGATGACGTCGTGGCCGATGTCCGGGTCCGGATCGGCGCCGAGGTACAGCGTCGCATCGCCTCCGCACTCGGCCCGGGAGCCTGGCCGGAGGTGCAGGCCACCCTGGAAACCGTGTTCTGGGGAGCGCTGCTGCAGGTCCGTTCCCGGTCCGTGAGCTGTCACCGGATGGCCGATCGACTCGACACGATGCTCGCGCTGATCCTGTCCGACGCCGACCACTGACCGCTCCGGCGATCGGCCGTCACGCCGAGCCGTCCCGGATCAGCAGCACCGTGTCGCACGACGGCCGTGTCGCGGCGATCAGCCGGGCGTTGGGCTCGTCGACGGTGTCGACCCACCGCTGCGCCTCCATAGCGGCGAGGCCACTTCTCGTGTGCCGGTCCAGCAACCGCCTGCGCCGGACATCCGGTAGGGCGTCGACGTAGTACAGCCGCTCGAGCAGCGGTCGTACCGCGGCCCAGCCATCGGCGGCCAGCGCCAGGTAGTTGCCCTCGGTGACGACGACTCGCGCCCTTGCGGGCACCACCCGCGCAGCCGCGACCGGATCGTCGAGTCTGCGATCGAAGTCCGGCACGAAGACATCGGCCACCGCGTAGCTGTGCGTGAGGCGCGTGAGAATGGCCCGGTAGCCGTCGACGTCGAAGGTGTCAGGAGCCCCTCTGCGCTGCCGCGCACCCAGACGATCGAGCTGAACCTTCGCCAGGTGGAAACCATCCATCGGCAGGTACGCCGCCGATGAAGGCGACCACGCGTTGAGCTCGTCGACGAGGCCGGAGGCGAACGTCGACTTCCCGGCGCCCGGCGGCCCGGTCACCCCCGCGATCAGGCGCCGGACCGGGCGTCCGTCCACACCGGTCAGTTCGGCGGCCACGGCGCGCCGGGCTTCCTCGCTGGTCAGGGTCGCGGGGGCCATCGGCCTCACGGTACGTCGCCGTATGCCCAGGTGAGAGGCCGGTCGGCGAAATTTCTCCGCGACGAGTTCGCCAGGGCGGTTTACCTGCGCCCTGGACGGGGGAACCTCAACCGCATGACGGGTCGACATCGACTGCAAGAAGCTCCGGTCCGAATACCTGCGGCGACCGGTCGTAATGCCCCGCGGACCTCATCTCGGTCCAACGTGGTGATCGGCGCCATCTCCGCATCAGTCGCCGGTGCCGGCGTGGTGGCCGCCGCGGCCGTCCAGTTGCTGGCGCCCGCCGAAGCCCCCGCCCCACCCGCGGCGTCCACGGCCCCCGCCGCCGCCCATGCGCCGGCTCTCAACCACGAGGGTCGCCTGGTCGCCGTCACCGCCGATTCGGTGACCGCGCGCAGCGCCGACGGCGTCACGCAGACCTATCGCATCACTCCCGACACCACGGCGCTGACGGTGGAGGGCAACCACACCGTGAGCCCCGCAGCGACTTTCGACGTCGATGACGAGGTGGCCATCGTCGCGATCGTGCAGAACGGCACCCCGGTCGCGACCACCGTCGCCGACCGCCAGGTGGCCGGCCTCAACGGGCCGCCGATGGATGCCGTCGACGTCCAGCCCGCGAGCCACACCAGCGCCACCGCCGCGACCAGCTGATCTCCCGCCGACTCCCGTCGCGTGAACCCATCCGGGCCACCCGCGGTCCCATAGACTCGGCCCGCATGAGGCCGTTACTCGCGATCGTGCTGCTGGCCGGACTGCTCACCGGGTGCAGCACCGCGATCCAGGGCCGTCCCGTCGCCGGTGCGGAACTCACCGCTCCCGTACCCGTCACCGAAGCCTGGAAGCGGGACGTCACCTCGGCGGTCGCCGCCATCGGCAGGGCGCTGGGCACCGCCGGTGAAGCGATGATCAACAGCGAGTACTCCACGGTCCGTGAGGGGTGCAGGGATCTCAGGGATGCCACCGATCTGCTCGAGGCCCAACTGCCCAGCGAGGACGAAGACGTCAACGACGCCCTGCAGAACGCCGTGGACCAATACCGGTCGTTCGCCGACATCTGTGGCAGCCTGACGCCGAACAGCAGTGGCGCCGAGATCGACCGCCTCGAGGCGACACTCGACCGGGCGGACGCCAGCATCCGGGACGCCATGGCACTGCTCGACATCGACATGCCCCGGCGCTGAGCGTCCCATGCCGGAACGGGTCGCGGTCATCGGAGCGGGCCCGGGCGGCCTGGTCGCCGCGCGCTGGCTGTCGTCGTGCGGCTTCGAACCGACGATCTACGAACGCAATCCGGTTCTCGGCGGACAGTGGTCCGGACTGCCGGGCTGCAGCGGCGTCTGGCCGTCGATGCACACCAACACCAGCCGCATCCTGACGGCCTTCAGCGACCTCCCGTTCGGTGGTCACCTCGTGCATCCGCCGAACGCCGATGTGCTCCGCTACCTGCACCGCTACGCGGGATCATTCGGACTGACCGCCCGGATCAGATTCGGCACGGCGGTCGACTCAGTGGATCGGCAGGGCACCCGCTGGGCCATCCGGCACGCCGACGGCACCGAGGTCTTCGACCGGGTGGTGGTGGCCAGCGGCAGATTCCATGCCCCGGCCGTCCCGGCCGTTGCGGGGCTCGAGTCGTTCTCCGGTGACCCCGGCGTGAGCTCGACCTATGACTTCCGCGACCACGAGCGGTATCTGGGGAAGCGGGTGCTCGTGGCCGGCGGCGCCATCAGTGCGCTCGAGATCGCCTCGGAACTGGCACAACTCGGCGCGTCGCGCGTCGTCGTCGCCCAGCGGCGGCAACGCTACGTGCTGCCCAAGTTCGCCGCGGGTGTGCCGTCCGATCATCGGATCTTCACCCGCTACGGCACGCTGTCGAACGAGGTCCTACCGCCTGCGGAGATCGACCGCCAGTTGAAGGAGATCGTCACCGAGGCCGGCGGCAGCCCCGACCAGTACGGCGCCCCGGCACCCGATCCGTCACTGTTCGCCGCGGGCGTCACCCTGGGCCAGAGTTACCTTCCCCTCGTGGCGGAGGGCCGGATCACGGTGTGCCCGTGGATCGATTCCGTCGCAGGCGCCACCGTCACGTTCGCCGACGGACACGCCGAACCCTTCGACGCCATCCTGTTCGGCACCGGATTCCAGCTGAGCCTGCCGTTCCTCGGCGAGGACGTCAGGGCGACACTCGACCTCGACGGCGCCCACCTCGACACCGACCGCCACACCTTCCATCCCGACCTCCCCGGCCTGGCCATTGTCGGGATGTGGGATCAGTCCGGCGGGTACTTCGTGCCGCTGGAGTTACAGGCGAGGTGGATCGCCTACCTGTGGAGCGGAATCCTGCCCGCGGTGACCGAAGCAGAGCAGCGCGCATCGGTCGCGGCCTGCCGGTCACGTCGCGGTGCGTCGCAGAAGACCCGGATGAATTTGGCGGCGTTGACCTTCGCACGCGCCGCCGGTGTGGAACCAGATCCGTCGCGATGGCCGGATCTCCGCCGGGCACTCCTGTTCGGTCCGTTGGCGCCGAGCTGTTTCCGACTCGAAGGCCCCGATGCGTTGCCCGGCGCGGCAACGGATTTCGCGCAGGACGCCGCGGCGTTCGGCGCGATCACCGGCAACGAACTCACCGGACGCGAACAGCGGTACTGGTCGATGGTCGAGGGCGCTCGTCAGGCGCCGTGAGTCAGAGGCAGCGTTCCAGCGCCGCCAGTGACTCGGCGATGAAATCCTCCGGGAAGGGCGGCATCCCGCCGACTTGATCCCGGAAACTCTGCGGTGTCCCCGTCCAGTCGTAGGTGAGCGTGACCGCCGTTCCCTCGCCGTGCGGGACGAGGTCGTAACGCCAGGACCAGCCACCGGGAACATGGGCGCCCGACTCGTCGCGTTGTCCCGGCAGCCAGGCGATCACCCGGTCCGGCTCGAAATCGGTGACCAGGTTGTCCATCACGTAGTGCCCGCCTGCGGCGTCCAGGTACATGTTCACCGTGAAGATCTGTCCGGTGCCGGTGATCGGCGTCGGGTCCACCGCATCGCGCACCCAGTCCCCCGGCTCGGTGTCCTTGTGCCGCGCCGGGTCGGCGAGGACGGCGAACACCGCCGACGGCGGCGCCGCAATCGTCCGGCCTGCGACGAATCGTTCCGCGCTCACCTGTCGCCCTTCCCATAGAACCGGGCGATGTCCGGTGAGTCCAGCCAGCCCGAATAGGTCGGCCGGCTCGGCCAGCCGTCCGGCGAATCGAGCCACTCCTCCTGACGGCCGTACGGCAGGATGTCGATCAGCGGAAAACTGTGGCTGAGCTGTTCGGTGCCGCGGCCGTTGGTGTGCCAGGTGCGGTAGACGGTGTCCCCGTCGCGCAGGAAGACGTTGACCGCGAAGCCGCCGCCGGGCGGTGCGTCGACGTCGGCGCCGAACGAACTCTCCGACGACGAGTACCAGTCCATCGCGTTCCCCACCTTCTCCCGGTACGCCAGTGCCTCCTCGATCGGGCCGTTGGTGACGACGACGAACCGGGCGTCGTAGCTGTCCAGGAAGTCGAGCCGGGTGAACTGGCTGGTGAAGCCGGTGCACCCGCCGCACTGCCACTGCGCGCCGTCGCTCCACATGTGGTGGTAGGTGATCAGCTGCGAGCGACCGCCGAACACGTCTGCCAGTCGGACCGGACCGTCGGCGCCGATGAGCGTGTACTCGGGCAGTTCGACCATCGGCAGCCGCCTGCGCGCAGCGGCGATCGCGTCGAGCTCGCGGGTCGCCGCCTTCTCCCTACGCCGCAGGTCGTCGAGGGCGGCTCGCCACGTGCCCTCGTCGGCCACCGGCGGCTTCGCGGCCGTGGTGGTTTGGTTCCCTGTCATCACAGGCTCCCTTCCGAGCAGTCGGAATCCTCTTACGACTATCAGACTCGACGGCGACCCGGGACTCATCGCACACGCCGGTACCGTCGGAGGAATGAAGCATCTCGACGTCGAAGGAATCGGACCGGTGAGCCGCATCGGCCTCGGCACGTGGCAGTTCGGTTCGCGGGAATGGGGGTACGGCGACCAGTACGCATCGGGGCCCGCTCGCGACATCGTGCAGCGCGCCCGTGCACTGGGGGTGACCTTGTTCGACACCGCGGAGATCTACGGGTTCGGCAAGAGCGAACGCATCCTCGGTGAAGCGCTCGGCGACGAGCGCGCCGACGTGGTGGTGGCCAGCAAGATCATGCCGATCGCGCCGTTTCCCGCCGTGGTCAGGCAGCGCGCGCGGGCCAGTGCGGAGCGGCTCGGCGTGGACCGCATCCCGCTCTACCAGATCCACCAGTCCAATCCGCTGGTACCCGATTCGGTCATCATGCCCGGTATGCGGGATCTGCTGGAGCGCGGCGAGATCGGTGCCGTCGGGGTGTCGAACTACTCGCTCGAGCGGTGGCGCAAGGCCGACGCCGCACTGGGCAGGCCGGTGGTGAGCAACCAGGTGCACTTCTCGCTCGCCCATCCGCAGGCGCTCGACGACCTGGTGCCGTTCGCCGAACGCGAGGATCGCATGGTGATGGCGTACAGCCCGCTGGCGCAGGGCCTGCTGGGCGGCAAGTACGGACCGGACAACCGGCCCGGCGGTGTGCGCGCGATGAATCCGTTGTTCGGCACCGAGAACCTGCGCCGCATTCAGCCGCTCCTGAACACCCTGCGCGACGTCGGCGCCGAGGTGGGCGCCAAGCCCGCGCAGGTGGCATTGGCGTGGCTCATCAGCCTGCCCGGTGTGGTGGCGATTCCCGGCGCGTCGAGCGTCGAGCAGCTGGAGTTCAACGTCGCCGCCGCCGACATCGAGCTGAGCACGGAGTCCCGCGATGCGCTCACCGCGGCGGCGCGGGCGTTCCGTCCGGCGTCGGCGGGCCGGTTCTTCACTGACCTGCTGCGCGAGAAGGTCGGCCGCTAGGCGTTTGTCAGCCGCCGACGTAGCCGGCGAGGTGCTCGCCAGTCACGGTGGAGCGGTCGGCGATCAGGTCGGCCGGCGTGCCTTCGAAGACGATGCGTCCGCCGTCGTGGCCGGCTCCCGGGCCGAGGTCGATGATCCAGTCGGCGTGCGCCATGACGGCCTGGTGGTGCTCGACGACGATCACCGACTTACCGGATTCCACGAGCCGGTCGAGCAGGGCCAGCAGCTGCTCGACATCGGCGAGGTGCAGGCCGGAGGTCGGTTCGTCGAGGACGTAGACCTCTCCGCTCTCAGCGCCCCGGTCACTCATCCTGGTGGCCAGCTTGAGCCGTTGCCGCTCACCGCCGGACAGCGTCGTCAGCGGCTGGCCGATGGTCAGATAGCCCAGGCCCACCGCCTCGAGATTGGTCAGGATGCGATGAGCTGCGGGCAGTTTGGCGTCGCCGTCGGCGAAGAACATCAGGGCGTCGGACACCGAGAGGCCCAGCACGTCGCTGATGTCCAAGCCGGCGAAGACGTACTCGAGCACCGATGCGTCGAACCGCCTGCCCTCACAGACCTCGCAGGTGGCGGCGACACCGGCCATCATCGCCAGATCGGTGTAGACCACGCCTGCGCCGTTGCAGTTCGGGCATGCGCCTTCGGAGTTGGCGCTGAACAGCGCCGGCTTGACGCCGTTGGCCTTCGCGAAGGCCTTTCGGATCGGATCGAGTAGTCCGGTGTAGGTGGCCGGGTTGCTGCGCCGTGAGCCGCGGATCGGGGTCTGGTCGACCACGACGACCCCGTCGCGGCGCACCACGGACCCGTGGACCAGCGAACTCTTCCCCGAGCCCGCGACGCCGGTGATCACCACCAGCACACCGAGTGGGATGTCGACGTCGACGTCGGCCAGATTGTGCGTGTCGGCGCCGCGGATCTCCAGGACACCGGAACGCTCGCGCACCGCGTCCTTCACCGAGGCCCGGTCGTCGAGGTGGCGGCCGGTGAGCGTGTCACTTCCCCGCAGCCCGGCCACCGTTCCCTCGAAGACGATCTCGCCGCCTGCGGCGCCCGCGCCGGGCCCGAGGTCGACCACGTGGTCCGCGATGGCGATCACCTCGGGCTTGTGCTCCACGACGAGCACGGTGTTCCCCTTGTCGCGCAACTGCAGCAACAGTGCATTCATCCGGGAGATGTCGTGGGGATGCAGCCCGACCGTCGGCTCGTCGAACACGTAGGTGACGTCGGTGAGCGCGGAGCCCAGGTGACGAATCATCTTGACGCGCTGCGCCTCTCCACCCGACAGCGTGCCCGACGACCGGTCCAGCGAGAGGTAGCCCAGTCCGATCTCCACGAACGCGTCGAGACCCTGACGCAGCGCCGCGATCAGCGGCCCCACCCGTCCGCCTGCGTCACCGAGGTCGTGCACCCATTCGGTGAGATCGCTGATCTGCATCGCGCACAGGTCGGCGATGTTGCGGCCGTTGATCTTCGACGACCGGGCGGCCTCGGACAGCCGCGTCCCGTCGCATTCAGGGCACGTGGTGAACGTGACGGCGCGCTCGACGAAGGCACGGATGTGCGGTTGCATCGCCTCGACGTCCTTGGCGAGGTAGGACTTCTGGATCTGCGGGATCAATCCGAGGTACGTCAGGTTGACGCCGTCGATCTTGAGCTTGGTGGCCTCCTTGTACAGCAGGGCGTCGAGTTCCTTGGCCGTGAAGTCCCGGATCGGCTTGTCCGGGTCGAAGAAGCCGCAGCCGTTGAAGATCCGGCCGTACCAGCCCTCCATGCTGAAACCCGGGATCGTGAGCGCACCGCCGTTGAGCGACTTGCTGTCGTCGTACAGTGCGGTCAGGTCGATGTCGTTGACCGCTCCGCGGCCTTCGCATCGCGGACACATACCGCCGACGATGGCGAAGTCACGGCGCTCCTTGACGGTTCGTCCGCCCCGTTCGATGGTGACCGCACCCGCTCCGCTGATGGAGGCGACGTTGAACGAGAACGCCTGCGGCGACCCGATGTGCGGTTCTCCCAGGCGGCTGAACAGGATGCGCAGCATCGCGCCGGTGTCGGTGGCGGTGCCGACCGTGGACCGCGGGTCGCTGCCCATCCGCTGCTGGTCGACGATGATGGCGGTGGTCAGGCCCTCGAGCACATCCACCTCGGGCCTGCCCAGGCTGGGCATGAAGCCCTGGACGAAGGCGCTGTACGTCTCGTTGATCAGCCGCTGCGACTCGGCGGCGATGGTGCCGAACACCAGCGAGCTCTTGCCGGAGCCGGAGACGCCGGTGAACACGGTGAGACGACGTTTGGGCAATTCGACGTCGATGCCCTTGAGGTTGTTCTCGCGCGCCCCGTGCACGCGGATGACGTCATGGGTGTCGGCGGCGGGAAGTGCTCTGCTCATCGAGTCAGATGGTGCCACGGCGCGCCGGTCGCACCGGGAGTCGGGCGAGGGTCGCCGACTCAGTTCCGGGCGGCCACCGGTGTGTCGAACTCCACCGGCAGGCTGGTGGGGCCGCTCATGCCGAGCATCGGCTTCCACGGCGCCGGACCGGTCCGGCGCAGATTCGGCAGTCGGCCCGCCAGGATCCGCACGGCTTCGCCGAGCTCGAGCCGGGCCAGGTTCGCTCCGAGACAGTAGTGCACACCGCCGCCGAAGGTGAGGATCGCCGGCGGGTCGTCGCGCGTGATGTCGAATCGGTCGGGGTCGCGATAGACGGCCGGGTCGCAGTTGGCGGCGAACGTGTTGACGAGCAGGAACGTGCCCGCGGGGAAGGTGTGACCGGCGACGGCGACGTCGGCGTTCACCGTCCGCAGGGTGCTGCACACCGCCGGCGAGTGGCGCATGGTCTCCTCGACCGCGCGCATCGCCAGGCCGGGTTCGGCGCGCAGCATCGCCCACTGTTCGGGGTGGTCGCACAGCACCTGCAGGGAGGCGGACAGCTGATTGCGGGTGGTGTCGGTGCCGGCCACCAACAGGCTGGCGACCGTCATGCGCAGTTCGTCGGCGTTGAGCCGGTCGCCGTCGTCCTCGGCACGGATGAGGTCGGAGAGCAGGTCGTCGGTGAGATTGCGGCGCCGCGCGGCGATCATCGTGTCGACGTATGCGTCCAACTCGCTCCAGGCGGCCATGACGGCGGGGATCTCGTCGACGAGATCGACGTCGAAGCTGACCATCTTGAAGATCTCCTCCGCCCAGCGGGAGAACATCTGCCAGTCCTCACGGGGCGCGCCGACCAGTGCGCAGATGATCGGGATCGGGTAGTGCCTGGCGATGTCGGTGACGACATCGCAACCCTTCGCATCGGCGACAGCGTCGGCCAATTCGTTGACCACCGCGACGATCGTGTCGTGCAGCCGGGCCGTCGCGCGCGGTGTGAAGGCCTTCGACACCAGGCTGCGCAGCCGATGGTGGTGCGCGCCTTCGGCGCACATGATGCTGCCGACCACCCGGTCCCAGAGCGGTCCCGAGGTCACCCCTTGGGCCGCGAGATGGATGCCGGGCGGAATGACGAACCGGCTGTCCCGCAGGATCGTCCGGGCGAGTTCGTACGACAGCACCTCCGGGCCGAGCGGCCCGATGGCGACCGGTGCCTGCGCTTGGGCTTCCCGGATTCTCGGCAGCACCTCGCGCGGCGTCTCCGTCGCCTCGTAGTGCAGCGTCGGGAGCTCGGATTCGAACACACTCGGCGCCGCGGTCTCGACGTTCATGGTGCCTCCTTGGCGAGGAATCTGACGGGTAACCGCGGCAGGGTGCAGGTGGCGGCGGGCCAGGTGATCTCGGGTGTGTGGTCGGTGGCGAGCTCGAACTCCGGTATGCGGCGGAGCCATTCGGTGACCACCAGGTTCAGCTCCATCCGTGCCAGGTGCGACCCAAGGCAGCGGTGGGCGCCCCCGCCGAATCCCCAGTGTCTGTGCAGTCTGCCGTCGAGGATGAGGTCGTCACCAGAGGTCGCGTCGCTGCCGTCGCGGTTGATCGCGCCCAGGCAGAGCCGGACCTCCGCTCCGGCGGGGATCGTGTGGCCCGCCACGGTCACCGGCCGCGTCGTCACCCGTCCGACGACCGGGGCCGGGGGTTCGAGTCGCAAGATCTCCTCGACGAATCCGGGTATCGCAGAGGGGTTGTCGCACAGCTCGGTACGCAGGCCGGGACGCCTGGCCAACTCGAGCATCGCCGCGCCGATCGCCGAGGTGACGGTGTCCAGTCCGGCCAGGACCAGGACGAAGGCCAGGCCGAGCGCCTCGTGATCGGTGAGTGCATCGTCGCCGGTGAGCAGTCGCGACAGCATGTCGTCGCCCGGATCGTCCCGATGAGAGGTGACCGCGTCGCTGAGGTACTGGAGCAACTCGGCGGCGGGCACCAGTGCGGCGGGGTCGGGATCACTGTCGAGGCTGATGCCGATGACTGCGTCCTTCCAGGCGATCAGCCGCTGCCGGTCGCTGAGCGGCAGACCGAGCAGGGTGAGGAACACCTGGGAGGGATACGGGGTGGCGAGGTCGGCCATCACCTCGCACTCGTCACCGAGTGCGATGCGATCGATGATGTCGACGGCCTGCGCCTGCATCGACGGGAGCATGCGCCCGAGGGTCTGCGGACTGAAGTACGAGTGCAGCAGGCGGCGGTACCGGGTGTGGTCAGGGGGATCGCAGGCGAGCGGAATGAGAGGAACGGGACTGACCATGGTGTCGAAGGCCCGTGATGACGAGAAGGATTCGGAGTCGCGCAGTGCGGCGAGCACGTCGTCGCGCCGGGTGAGGTAGTACCACCCGTCGCCGGTCACCACGGGCCCGAGGTCGCGCAACACGGCCCACCCGGCGCCGCGGTCGCCTGCCATGGGCAGACCCTCGTAGAGGATGTGCGGCAGTGCGGACCGGTCAGGGCACATTGGTCGCGAGGAAGGTCAGCGGCAGATCGAGCACCGAGAGGTCGATCTCGTCGAGATACGTTCCGTCGCCGTCGAAGTGCTGCCGAAAGCGCACGGTCGCGCCGTAACGCGCGGCGACGGATTCGGCCGCCGCGGCCCCCGGGACCCGGATGACGACGGTGTACACACCGTCGCCGTGCTCCGCGAGGAACTCACGCACGGACCCGGCGACCGTGGCCGTTGACCCGGCAAGCGGACTGATCAGCTCGATCCCCCGGTCCCAGTCCAGGTGGACCTGCAGTCCGAGCTCGGTCAGCTGCAGATCCTGCAGGGTGAAACCGATCTCGCTGAACATCTGCGCCATCGCGTCGTGGCGTTCCAGCGCGACGGCGAACACCACGTGGTGCAGCTGTGCGGTCGGGGCGTCGTCGGTCACGGCCGGACCAGACCGCGTGGCCGGATGAGACCGAGGTCCAGATGGGTGATCCAGCCGGGCGCGGCGTCGCACACGTCGGGGATCGCGTTGATCGCGCCCATGGCGGTCCACGCATAACCAGGATGGGAGAAGGCGCCGCCCGGCTGTTCGACGCCCTGCAGCGTCAGCTCGGTCGGCGGGTCACCGTCGATCACGATGCGGTACCGCGTTCTGCCCCAGTCCCATGCGGGGTCGAGTCCGTCCGGCCCCGCGGTCAGGTAGATCGCGTGGAACACGATCAGGGGCCTGCCGTCGACCCACGCCGTCCACTCGTGATGCTGGGCGGCGACCGTCCCGCGTGCGATCGTGCCCTCGTCGTGCGGGATGTCCTGCGTGGCGGTGGCCGCCCGCAGATCCGCGGTCACCTCGCTGATGTCGACGCCGAGCCCGTCGGCGATCATGTGCATCGATTGCGCGAAGAACGGCACTCCGAGGCCGAGAATCGTCGGCGTGGTGAGGAACTCCTCCTTCGGCTTGCCGAAGCCCAGCCAGTCGATGTGGTCCACCGGCGCATCGGTGAGCACGTTCACCACCTCGTAGACCTCGATGCGCTCGATCCTGTCGACCACCCTGGCGAGGGTGAGGGGCAGGATGTCGCCCGCGTAGCCCGGATGTATCCCACCGCCGTGGAACGACACACCTCCCTCGGCGCACGCGGCCCGGATCTGCTCGCCGTACTCTGCGAAATCGGCACTCGGATAGAAGAATCCACTCGTGGTGACCATGTTCTTGCCCGATCTCAGCAGACGGCAGACGGTGTCGACGTCCATGATGACCGGCGTGTAGAAGACGCAGTCGGCGTCCAGCCCGACGATCGCGTCGATGTCGTCGGTCGCCAGGACGCCGTTCGGTGCGGTCCCGGCGATCTCCCCGGAGTCCTTCCCGACCTTGTCCGGCGTGTAAACCAGCACACCGACCAGGTCGAAGGTCGGGTTACCGGTGAAGTGCCGGACGCCGACCTGCCCGACGTCGCCCGTCATCCACTGGATGACCCGATATGTGCGTGAAGTCCTGTCAGACATCGAGCTTCGACCTTTCAGCGGGCGCTGAGAACGCCACGGGGCAGCATCAGCGGGAGAGTGGTGTACGTGGCGATGCCGGGCGGCGCCGCGACCACGGCGGGGATGGCGGTGATCGCCGGCATCGCCGTGATCGTCAGGCCGAGCATCACGAAGTCGTCGAGTGTCTCGGCCCGGAAGTCAGGCGGCGGCTCGAAACTCAGCGTGGTCCTGATCGTCGGGCGGCCCTGGACCTCGACGGTGTAGCCGAAGTCCATCGGCCAGTCCGGGTCCAGCGACTGGCCCTTGCGCCAGCGGCCGCGCACCTCGATCACCTCGCGTCCGCCGATGACGCCCTGCCAGCGCACATCGACCCCCGCGACGCAACCCTTGCCGATGGTCCAGCCGCCCGGGAGTTCGAGATCCTCTGTGGTCTGGGCGTAGTCGACGTCGCAGCGCACCTCGTCGAGGCGGGCGCCGAGCGCGTCGGCGACCAGGAGCACGGCCTCGCGGAAGATCCACGACCCCTTCTCGGTGATCGCGGGCAGATCCGGCTGATCGACGGGATAGCCGAAGCCCATCGGCTTCTCGGTCGCAGGCGAGTTGTAGATGGTGGTGTCGAAGGACTCCAGGATCGAGATGCGGTCCACCCGGTCCGACAGCCCCGCCGTGACGATCGAGAGCATCTGCATGAAGCCGGGGTTGATGCCACTGCCGAAGATCGTCGCGTCCCCACGCAGACAGGCCTCGACGATCCGCTCGCGGTCCGCGCCCAGTCCGTCTCCGGTGATGAACTCCGACGTCGTCACCACATTGGCTCCCGACGCGAGGATCCGGATGAGCTCCTCGACGTCGGCGAACATCGGGTTGTAGACCACGCAGTCCGGCCGCAGTGCGAGCAGGGCGTCGACGTCGTCGGTCGCCGTTATCCCCAGGGCGGGGATCCCGGCGAGCTCACCGGCGTCGCGGCCGACCTTGTCAGCTGACCAGGCGTAGCAGCCCACCAGTTCCAGCAGCGGGTTGGCCGCGATCGCCTGCACGGACTTGGTGCCGACGTTCCCGGTGGTCCACTGGACGACGCGGTGGGTCACCCGCCGGCGGACTTCCTCGACAGCACGCCGCGGCCCACGATCGTCGGCAGGTCGAGGAATGTGCGGATCCCCGGTTCCGCCGCGCAGACGGGGGCGATCGCGTGCACCGCGTGCATGGCGGTCCCCAGGCAGCCCTGATCGGTGTCGTCCTCACCGTGGGTGGCGATCCGGGATTCGAGGACCATCGACGGCAGACCCTCGACGGTGACCTTCCAGCCCCGGCCGTTCGGCCAGTCCGGCGCCTGCTCGGCTCCGAGGCGGGTGATGTGCTCGACGGTGAGCGCCCGGCGGCCCTCGATGATGGCGGTGTAGCTGAAGCGCTGCGCGGCAACGGTTCCGGCCTCGATCCGGCCGGCCTTGACCTCGATCGGCGTGTCGGTGACGGCGACCTGCCGTTCCCAGACGTAGTCGTCGATGGTCGCGCCGAGACCCTGGGCCAGCAACATCAGGGGGGCCTTGAACGACAACCCGCCGACGGCCTCCTCGTCCATCGGCACCTTCTCGTCGGGTGGCTTGCCGAAGCCCATGACGTCGAACAGCACGAACGAAACACCGTAGGTGCTGTAGTCCATCAATTCCTGGACCAGCAGCGAGTCGACGCGGCGGAACAGGCCGGACATCGTCAGCGGCAGCACCTCGGCGGCCCACCCCGGCTGGATGCCGGTGCCGTGGAACGACGTTCCCCCTTCATCGCACGCCGACTGCAGCCGTGCGACCACTTCGTCACCGACGCTCCACGGGTAGATCCAGGCGGTCACCGCCGTCGAGACCACGTTCTTGCCCGATGCCAGCAGGCGGCAGACGTCATCGAGGGCGACCGGCGGGTTCCACTCCCCCTCGGCCATGTACAGCACGCAGTCGGCGTCGAGTGCGACGATCTCGTCGGTGTCGTCGGTGGCCGTGACACCGACCGGGCCGATGCCGCAGATCTCGCCGACGTCGCGGCCGGCCTTGTCCGCGTTGTAGACCCGGGCGCCGACCAGTTCGAGATCGGGATGTTCCCGCACAGCTGCGACCGCATGGCTGCCGACGTTGCCGGTGGCCCACTGGATCACCCGCAGCTTCTTCGTCACGGCTGTTGCCCGCCCTGCTGTCCGGCCGCCTCGCGGGCCTGGCGTGCCTCATAGCGGTCGACGAGTTCGCGGAAGCCGAGCCTGTCGTACTTCGGGACCGGCTGGATGCCCCACTCGTCCTTCGCGGTGTCCTTGCCCTCTGCGCCCTCCGGCGGGCCCAGCGGCGGATAGGGGTATTTGCACTCGAGGGTGTCGTCGGAGTACCGGACCTTGAGCAGCTCACTGCAGATCTGGGTGAGGCTCAACGTCGGGTATCCGTAGTAGACGGCCATGAACGGCAGGGTGAAGGCACCCTCGATCACCAGTGCGACCAGGCACACCAGGACCGCACGTTTGATCCACTTGTGCATGTTCGCGTAGTAGGGCGTGGTGCCGGGCGGCAGATCCTCGGCGGTGGTCTGTTCCTCGGTGGGTGACGGTGTGGTCACAGTCGTAGCTCCTTGAGTTCAGTCTGAGAAGATCTCGCGGTTCACGGTGTGCAGGTACGGGATCGCGAGGAACGGGGTGATGTAGAAGATGTCGTAGAGCCACCAGCCGATGACGGGAAAGATGACGCCGGCGTACCTGACGTCGGCGAACATGGTCATGTTGAAGACATAGACGGTCCAGATGACGACGCCCATCCAGCAGGTGATGATCATCCACTGGTGACCCCACCGCTTCATCTGCAGGAATCCGATTGCCGCAGCGCACCGCATGGCGAAGACGGTGATGATCATGCCCATCACCATCGCCTTCTCGCCGGGGCCCGCCGCACCGCCGACCCACAGCTCGTTGTAGTGCCAGAAGTATCCGGCGTCGAACATGTGGCCCCAGCCGACCATCAGGACCCGGTTGATCAGGGTGTGATTGGCGACGAGATCCAGTGCCCAACCCAGGCTGTTGAGCATTCCGTCGATGAGCACCAGGTAGCCGATCAGTGTGACGATCATCGGCCGGACTGACAGTCCGGCCCGTAACGCCTGGCGCTGCAGCCAGACTCCGCGCATGAAGATCGGGAATCCGATCAGACCGGGCGCCCACATCCCCATCAGTGCGGCGCCGACGATCATCCACTTGTCGGCCCGGCGTTGTGCGGCACGCGATTCGTCGTGGTGGTCCTCGAACGACACCGACCCGCCCGCAGGCACCGCCCCGGCCGCTGCCGCCCCGGCCGTTCCGGCGACCGAACGCCGGCCGAGCAGCGGCAGGTTCACAGCTCCCACCACCCTCGGCTGAACGACATGTACAGCTGGATCAGGAACATCACCAACAGGTAGCCGTAGATGGCGATCTGGAAGACGATGAGTGCCCGCTTCCGCTTCTTCTCTTTCTGGTCGACCATCGGAGATCCTTCCTAGAGTGGTTGCGCGCTCGAGGTGTCGGCGAGCAGGCTGGCGGCCGCGACCTCGCGCAGGCCGTCGTTGATCGCGCCGTCGGTGCTCAGGGGTGCGAGGATGCTGGCTTCGGCCGCCTCGAGTTCCCCCGCGCCCGCCGCGATCAGCTGCGCCGCCGTGACCAGCACCCGGGTGGACGGCGGCTCGAAGTGGAATGCTTGGTCGGCGGTGCGGATGGCGATCGCACACTGCACCAGCCGCCGCGCCGCCGCCGGGTCGATGCCCGCCTCCGCGACGATCACCTCGGCTTCGCGGTCCGGCGGCAGATAGCTCATCGGCAGGGTGACGAACCGTTGCCGGAAGGAGGGTTTCAGCTCCTTGAGCGAGCTGCGGTACGCCGGGTTGTAGGAGCACACCAGCATGAACTCCTCGGGTGCGTGCACCACCTCACCGGCCCGGTCCAGGTACAGCGCGCGCCGATGGTCGGTCAGCGAGTGCAGGATCGCCAGCGAGTCGTGGCGGGCCTCCACCACCTCGTCGAGATAGCAGATGGCGCCGGTCTTCACGGCCCGGGTCAGGGGCCCGTCGGTCCAGACGACGTCGCCGCCGGTGACCATGAACCTCCCGACGAGATCCGAGCTCGTCAGGTCGTCGTGACAGCTGATGGTGACCACCGGCCGATTGAGCAGCGACCCCATGTGCTCGACGAACCGGGTCTTGCCGCACCCCGTCGGCCCGGTGAGCATCACCGGGATCCTGCGGCTGTAGGCCTGCTCGAAGAGCTGGACCTCATTGCGGTTCGCGTAGTAGGTGACTGGCGTCATTTCTCCCTCGGATCGTCTGCGGTCATGCGCTGACCAGTTCGCGGTGGACGTGTGCCAGCACCCTGGGCAACTCCTCCACCCGCCGGATGCGTTGCGAGCGGCGGGGTCCGAAGACCTCGGGCAGCGGATCGACGCGAGTCGGCCCGACACCGACGTAGTACACCGACACGCCGGCGTCGTTGGCCTCCTCCACCGCGTGCGCGGCGTCGGCCCAGGCGTAGCGCCCCTCGTAGCCTTCGTCGGAGATGAGCCCGTCGCCGATCACGATCAGCAGCCTCCGCTCGGACGGCTGCGCCAGCAGGCGGTTGGTGAGGTGGCGCAGTGGTGCGCCGAGCCTGGTGTATCCGCCGGTGGTCAGCCCGAGGCCGCCCGGCGGGACGAAACGGGCTTCCTCGAACTCCTTGAGGCAGCGCACCTCCACCCGGTGGCGGGTGTTGCCGGTGAAGACGAAGATGCCGTGCCGCTCACGGGCGTTCGTCATGGCTCGCGACAGCGCGTCGGCACAGGTCAGTTCCAGCCGGAAGATCCGGCCCCCGTGCACACCCAGCGACGAACTGCCGTCCAGCAGCAGGGCGGTGCTGACGTCGCGGTGCCGCGGCAGCAGTTCGCGGAACACCCGCGGTTCTTCGGCTTCCCCGGTCCTGCGGTCCATGTAGTGCCGGACGTACTGGTCGACGTCGAGATCCGAACCGTCCTCCAGGCGACCGGTCATGGCGCGGTGGGTGTGCTCCTCGAACCACTTCCGCAGATCGGCCGACTCGATTCTCGACTCGCCGACCTGTGCGTCGCGCGCCCGCTCCAGCACGGCGACATGATCGGGCAGGAACCTCTTGGTCCACGCGTTCCACTCGGGGTACGGGATCCCCGGGCGGTGCTCCGGGGTGATGTCGAGGTCGCTCTCGTCAGGCCGGCTCGGCGGTGGCAGGTTCGGATTGCGGACACCGCCGTCGCCTCCCACCGGCACCGAGTGTGGTTGCGGCATCCGCTTCTGAGTGGAAGTCCACGGCAGTCGGCCGAACTGCCGACGGAACTTGTCGACGAGTCCGGCGGGCGACGTGTACGCCGACGGCAGCCGCCCAAGCAGTGGATCGTCGACGAGTTCGGTGCGGCGCTGCGCCATCTCGACGGCCCGCTCGATCATGGAACGGGCGTCCATGTCGGCGTCGCCCGCTTCCAGCGCGGGCACGGCGCGGCGGAGCTCCGGCATCAGGCCAGGCCACCGGGCGGCCACCCAGCCGAGGGCGACGCCCGCCTCGACGAGCGTCAGCGCGTGCAGTTCCCGTCCGGTCAACTCGTTGAGCCGGTAGCCGGCCAGCCGATCCTTCGACGGGGCACATTGCAGTGCGATGCCGCAGGTCAGGGTTCGCCTCGACCAGTCGCGCACCGTCGGTGGATACGGAACGTGCACGAAGGTGCGGCCCGCGTTCAGGCTGAAGGCGCGGTGCGTGCCCGTCACGAGCCGCACACCCTCGCGGCGTTCGTCACTCAGCGCCACCGCCGTCAGCGAGCAGCTGCGTTCCATCTCGATCGCAGGCATGTCGGCGAGCCCGGTCACGGTCGGCCACCTCCGGTGACCTGCGGAGTGCGGCGCCCGGTCAGAAGGTCCCGATGTTGGAGAACATCCAGTACCAGAACCAGATGATGAGTCCTGTTCCGCCCCATGCGGCGACGTAGCGGAGGATCTCCCAGATGTAACCCATTGTTCGGCTCCCTCGTTGTGGGTTCGGAGGTCGGTGGCGGGTCGCAGGAGCGGATCGGTGAAGGTTTCACCGGACCTCCAGACCCCGCACCGCGGAGGCCACCAGCTTGGCCAGCACGGCGTCCCTGTTCGCGGGATCGTCGGTCGCGGTGAGCACTCCGTAGATCCCGAGCAGATAGAACACGGCGCTGTAGAAGGCGTCGACCTGTGGGTGCAGCACACCCTCGCCACGCGCCCGTTCGATCTCGCGGACCAGCAGCACGATCACCGGGTGGTCGGTCCAGCCGTCCGGTTGCGGACGTGACGGCGAGAAGTGCGACGCGAGAATGTCTTTGAAGAGACTCTCACCGAGCCGTTGCTGGAGACCGGTGACCAGCCGGGCGACTTCCGTCAGCGTCGCGGCCAGATCGTGAGAGCTGTCCAGGAACCGGGCGAGTTCGGCTGCGACCCGCGACTCCTCGCGGCGCTCCAGTTCGAGCAGCACATGCTCCTTGGTCGGGAAGTGGAAGTAGAACGTTCCGTGGGCGACGCCCGCCGCGGCCACGATGGTGGACACCTCGGCGCCGGCCATGCCCGACCGGGTGAACTCGGCGACCGCCGCGCCCAGGATGCGCTCCCGCGTCTGACGCCTGCGCGTCTCGCGCGTGGTCGGCTTGAGTTGTGCCGTCATGATGCGATCAGTTGTAACGCTTTTACTGATTCAAGTCAATGACTTGCTTCGCTGTGACGGTCTGGAGCACAGGACTCCGCTGCAAACACCATGTCTCGCCTGCGCAACAACGATCAATCGCCTCAGTCACCGATACGTGTCAGTGACTCATATCGGCCACAAAGACCCGGACGCAGCCTGTGACGGCGGCTGTCAGTCCGAGAAGATCTCGCGGTTCACCGTGTGCAGATAGGGGATGGCGAGGAACGGGGTGATGTAGAAGATGTCGTACAGCCACCAGCCGATGACCGGGAAGACCACGCCCGCAAACCGGACGTCGGCGAACATCGTCATGTTGAACACGTAGGTGGTCCAGATGACCACGCCCATCCAGCAGGTGATGATCATCCACTGGTGGCCCCAACGCTTCATCTGCAGGAACCCGATCGCCGCGGCGATGCGCATCGTGAAGACGGTGAGGATCATCCCCACCTCCATCGCCTTCTCCCCCGGCCCCGCCGCACCTCCGAGCAACAGTTCGTTGTAGTGCCAGAAGTAGCCGGCGTCGAACATGTTGCCCCACCCGTTGAGCAGGACGCGAGCCAGCAGAGTGTGATTCGCCACCAGGTCAAGCGCCCAACCGACCGTGTTGATGGCGGCGTCGATGATGACCAGGTAGCCGATCAGGGTGACGATCATCGGGCGTACCGACAGCCCATCGCGGGCAGCCTTGCGCAGCAGCCACACCCCGCGCAGGAACAACGGCAGGCCGAAGACCCCGAGAGCCGCGGTGCCGATCAGCAGGGAACCCGAGATCAACCACTTGTCGGCCTGGCGTTGCGCCTGCTGCGACCGTTCGTGGTGGTCCTCGAACGACAGCCCCGCCTTCGGCGGCGCCGAACTCACCGAGGACTTGCCCCTGCGCCCGCCGCCCCGCAGATTCACCGTTGGCAGATTCACGACCCCTCCTACCGACCGCCGACGGGCTCGTCATTCCCGGTGCACAGGCACCGGCCGCCAGACTACTGGCTGACTATAGTCATCAAGTCTGGCGCGATGGAAGGCCGGCGATTCCGTTCCGCGGGTCGGTCAGCGGGCGGACGCCGCCCGCAGGCTGCGCAGGGTCCGGATCATGTAGTCGTCGAGCAGCGCCCGGCGTGTCGGCCAGTCGTTGGTGGTGACCAGGAGCGCGTACAGGCCGAGGAGGAAGAACACCGCGCTGTTCATCGAATTCACGTCGGAATCGATGTCGCCCCGCTCGCGGGCCTTCTCGATCTGCTCGGCGACGAGCACGATGATGGGGTGGTCGTCACCGTCCTCGGCGGGAGGGCGGGTCTGCGAGAAGTGCAGCGCCAGGAAGTCTTTGAACAACGAGTCGCCCAGGCGCCGCTCGAGTCCGATGATCAGCCTGGCCGCTTCGGCCAACGCCGACGGCAGGTCGGACTTCGACTTGAGGAACTGGCCGAGCTGTTTGGCGATGCGGTCCTCTTCACGGCGCTCGAGTTCGAGGAGGACGTGCTCCTTGGTCGGGAAGTGGAAGAAGAAGGTGCCGTGGGCGACGCCCGCGGCGGCCACGATCGCCCCGACGTCCGCGTCGGCCATCCCCGACCTCTTGAACTCGGCGATGGCGGCGCCCATTAGGCGTTCCCTCGTCTGCAACCGCTTTGCCTCGCGCGCGGATAGACCGTTCGCCACCGCCCTACCGTTCTGCCGTGTGCCGACCTGAGCAGCCGCATCCAGCACGGCTGAACCATCGACAGTAGCGTCTCCGCCTCCCGGTCCGGGTCGGCTGCGGAACAAGTGGCTGGTCGTGCCGGTTCTTCGCACGTCCGCGACTGGCCGGCGCTCGGGATCGATGATCGTTCGCGCATTCCACTTACTGACTCAAGTCATCGAATGTAGGGTGGGTCGCAGTCCCGTCGAACGTCCTCAGGAGCAACATGGCACTCGAGCAATTCAACCTGGACGGCCAGGTCGCGATCGTCACCGGCGCCGGACGCGGCGTCGGCGCGGGCATCGCCAAGGTGCTCGCCGAAGCCGGGTGCACGGTGGTCGGTACGGCTCGCACGGAGTCGGAGATCGTCGGCACGATCGGCGAGATCGAGGCCGAGGGCGGTACCGGCCTCGCCCTGGTGGCCGATGCGATCAGCCGTGAGGACGGCGAACGCGTGGTGAATACCGCAATGGAGACCTTCGGCCGGGTGGACATACTGGTCAACAATGTCGGCGGCTCCACCTACGGGCGATTCCTGGACATCACCGACGAGGACTTCCGGCACACCTTCGACTGGTGTGTCACCTCGGCGTTCATCATGAGCCAGCTGGTGGCTCCGCACATGCTCGATGCCGGTCACGGCTCCATCGTCAACATCTCCTCGGGCTCAGCGCGTTTCGGGATCCGTGCGCTCGCCGCATACTGCGTGGCCAAGGGCGGCCTCGAGGCGCTCACCCGCGCGATGGCGCAGGAACTCGCACCGAAGATCCGGGTGAACGCCATCGCACTCGGGTCGTTCGCCACGGCGGGACTGCAGGGCAGCCTCGACATGATGCCCGGCTCGCTGGAGCGGATGCAGGAACTCACCCCGCTACACCGGCTGGGCGACGTCGCCGACCTCGGCAGGCTGACCGTCTATCTGTGCACCAAGGACTGCTACGCCACGAACGCGACATTCCACGTCGATGGCGGCATCGACTCGAACAACTCGCCGCTGCCGATCCCGGACTACTGACGCTCTGCTAGTCCCCGAGGTAAGCGTCGGCCCATGCGCCGATGATGCGGCCGGCACGGTGCGCCTGCCCGGGGCCGGTGAGCAGGTGCTCGGCGCCCTCGAGCGAGACGAAGCTGCGCGGGTGTCGCGCGGTGCGGAAGATCTCGCTGGCGTTCGCGATGCCGACGGTGTTGTCGGTCGGCGAGTGCAGGATCAGCAGCGGCATCCGCAGCTCGCGGATCTTGTCGCGCAGGTCGGCCGCCCGGACGTCTTCGACGAATGCCCGTTTCAGCGTCAACGACCGGCGTCCGGCCATCCACTCCGCGCTGCCCTCGGCCAGCACCCGCTCCACCACGGCGTCGTACTGCTTCTCGGCGTGCGCGGGGTCGAACGGGGCGCAGACGGTGACGACGGCCCGCACGCCGGGGCACTCCCTGGCGGCGGCGATCACGGCCGCTCCGCCGAAGGAGTGTCCGATCAGGATGTCGGCCGGGGTGCCGCCGTCGGCCATGAATTCGCAGGCCTGCACGATGTCGGCGACCTTGTGGGTGAACGACCCGTCGCCCCAGTCCCCCTCGGAGTCACCGAGGCCCAATGCGTCGAACCGCAGCATGCCGATTCCGTCCTTCGCCAGCTGCTTGCAGATGCGCGCCGCCGCGGGCGAGTCCTTGCCGAGGGTGAATCCGTGGGAGAAGACGCCCCAGCCGCGGGGCTCGCCGGCGGGCCGCTCGATGATGCCCGCGAGTGTCGGCCCGGTGGAACTGGAGAAGGTGACGCGTTCGGCCATGCCGGTGGTCTATCACGACTGACCCGGTCGACACCTGTCAACCGCGTCAGCGGACGTACCGCAGGAACACGAGGTTGCGACCGAGCGTGCGGTTGTCGACCAGTTGCAGGCGCGTCGCGAAGGCCGTCGCGCCGAGGAGGCGCGCACCCGCGCCGACCACGACGGGGTACACGGTGAGCCTCAGTTCGTCGACGAGGTCGCTGTCGATCTGCGTGCACCAGTTGGGCACTGCCGTAGACGACGATGTCGCCGTCGACCGTTCGTGTCAGTTCGGCGACCGCGGTCGCCACCTCGCCGTGCAGGACCGTCGCGTCGTTCCACCGGGGCTGCGGTGAAGTCGCGGAGACGACGTACTTGGGCATGCTGTTCAGCCTGTCCGCCCAGTCGCCGCTGCGGGCCGGCCACCGCGCCGCGAACCACTCATCGCTTCGCCTGCCGAGTAGCAGCGCCTGCGCCGTGCGGGCCTCGTCGAGCATGAGGGCCGTCCACGCGGCGCGGTCGTCGTCGCCTGCCGCCGAGAACCAGCCGCCACACGCGAAGCCCTCCTCTCCGGTGGGGTCTTGGATGACTCCGTCGAGCGTGATGTTCTCGCTGACGACGATTCGTCCCATCGCTGCTCCTCGATCGGTGTTGGCTGTCCCATGTACTGACACCGTGACGCCGGCGAAGGTGGCGTCAGTCCGGGTGCCCCCTGCGTCCGTCGGCCGGTGTCCATACAGATGTGTGGGAGAAAGAGACGCGATTGGTGGCCGACGACCTGGCGGCGCGGGCACGGACCGGGGACAGTGATGCGTTCCGCGAGCTGATTGAGCCGTATCGGCGCGAACTGCTGGTGCACTGCTACCGGATGCTCGGGTCGTTCCAGGACGCGGAGGACACGCTGCAGGAGACGCTGCTGGCGGCCTGGCGGGGGTTCGCGACCTTCGAGGGGCGGGCCTCGCTGCGCACTTGGCTCTACCGGATCGCCACCAACCGATGCCTCAATGCGCGGCGGACGGCCGGTCGACTCCCCGCGTCGGCTTGGGACGTGCCGGGTGTGGTGCCGCGGGAGCCGAGCCGGCTCGGTGAGGTCGTCTGGCTGCAGCCGTTTCCCGACGCCCTGCTCGAGGGTGTCGTCGACGCGCAGCCGGGTCCGGAGGCCCGCTATGCGCAGACCGAGGCCATCTCCCTGGCGTTCGTGACGGCGCTCCAGCTCCTGCCGCCCCGCCAGGTCGCGGTTCTCGTCCTTCGCGATGTGCTCGGGTTCCGCGCCGACGAGGTTGCCGCCATGCTCGACTCGACCGTCGACTCGGTGAAGAGCGCACTCAAACGGGCGCGGGCCGGCGTCGAGCAGCGCAGGCCGGTGACCGCCGTCCCGCCGTCCACCCTCCACCGGCACGGTGGTGGCTCGATTCGTCGACGCGTGGGAATCCGCCGACGTCGGCGCACTGGTGACCCTGCTGACCGACGACGTCTTCATGTCGATGCCGCCGATGCCGTTCGAGTACGTCGGGCGGGATCTGGTCGCGGGATTCTGCGCCGACATCTTCGGTGCGGGACGCCGCTTCGACCTGGTGCCGACGCGGGCGAACGGGCAGCCGGCGTTCGGCGCCTATCTGCGCGCACCCGGTGGGATCCGGCACGGCACCGGCATCTACGTTCTCACCCTCGCCGGGGACCGGATCAGCGCGATGACGCGGTTCGACAACTCCGTCCTCCCGTCGTTCGGCCTGCCGCGGTCGCTGCCATAGCCGTCGTCCCCCTTGTGCCGGGCCTGTCGCGGCGTGACGATAGGCCGATGCCGGACACCGCACGCATCCTCGTCCTCGGGTCGGGGTTCGCCGGGCTGTGGGCGGCACTGGGCGCCGCCCGGCGGCTCGACGAACTCGGCACGCCCCGGGACGCGGTCGACGTGACGGTGGTGAGTTCGCAGCCGTATCACGACATCCGAGTGCGCAATTACGAGGCCGACCTCGCGCCGTGCCGAATCCCGTTGCCGCAGTTGCTCGAGCCGGTCGGCGTCACGCATGTCACCGGCCAGGTGGCCGAGATCGACGCGTCGGCGCGAAGCGTCGGCACCACCGACGGCACGACCCTGGGGTACGACCGCCTGGTGCTTGCGGTGGGCAGCCGGGTGGTGCGGCCGGAGCTTCCCGGCCTGGCGGAGTTCGGATTCGACGTCGACACGTACGACGGGGCGATGCGGCTGCAGGATCACGTCCACTCGCTGAACCCGGACGACCCGGCAGCGGCGACAGCGGTGGTCGTCGGCGCGGGCCTTACCGGCATCGAGACCGCCTGTGAGTTACCGGAGATGCTCGCCGGCGCCCTCGGTGTCCCGCCGCGGGTAGTCCTCGTCGACCACAATCCGCACGTCGGTTCGGACATGGGCGAATCGGCGCGGCCCGTCATCGAGGAGGCGCTGGCCGGGAACGGCGTGGACACGGTCACCGGTGTCCGCGTGACCGCTGTCGGCGAGCGGGGCGTGACGCTGTCTACCGGGGAAGAGATCCCCGCCGCGACCGTGGTGTGGTGTGCCGGCATGCGGGCGAATCCGTTGACAGCGCAGCTCGGCGTGCCGTGCGACCGACTGGGCCGGCTGCCCGTCGACGACTTCCTGAGGGTGCAGGACGTGAGCGGTGTGTTCGCCGCGGGCGATGTGGCAGCGGCGCGAATGGACGACGAACACCTCTCGGTGATGTCGTGTCAGCATGGTCGGCCGATGGGCCGTTATGCGGGATACAACGTGGTCGGCGACCTGCTCGGCGCCCCGATGCTGACGCTCCGGATCCCCTGGTACGTCACCGTTCTCGACCTCGGGCCTGCTGGGGCCGTGTACACCGAGGGTTGGGACCGCCGGGTCGTCAAGCGCGGCGCCGAGGCGAAGGCCACCAAGCGGGTGATCAACGGCGAGCGGATCTACCCGCCGCTCGACGGTGACCGTGCCGCGCTGCTGGCCGCGGCCGCGCCGGAGTTGCAGGCCGCACCGAAGTGACCAGCGGTCTCTCACTCGTCAACAATTGTTGACGCAGACCAAATTGCAAATGCACAAGACGCGACGGTGTGCACCGGCAGGCCATGGCGGCTCACCGGTGCCCGCCTCAGGCGGCTGCCGGTGGCGGTTGTGGTTCGAATGGTGAGTACCACCACCAGTCGGCCCGTTCGCCGGTGGGTCCGGGACAGGGAGGTACATCGGGTGGCGGTTTCGTTGGCGGGCGGGCCAATGACGCCGAACTCAGCTGTCGCCCATCGCAATCGGTCACGATAAGGTTCTGTGCGGGTCCGGTGATGGTGATGCCGCCTTTGTGGTGCATCCGGTGGTGGTACGGACACACCAGGACCAGGTTGTCGAGTTCGGTGAGGCCGCCGTCCTCCCAATGCTCGATGTGGTGGGCGTGCAGACCTCTAGTGGCTCCGCATCCGGGCACCACGCAGCAGCGGTCCCGGTGCTCGAGCGCCCGGCGCAGCCGGCGGCTGATCTGACGGGTGTCGCGCCCGGACCCGATCACCTGCCCGTGGCGTTCCAGCCACACCTCGAACGTGGCGTCGCACAGCAGGAAGCGGCGGTCGGCGTCGGTGAGCAGCGGACCCAGATGCAACGAGGCGCTGTTCTGCTCGACGTCGAGGTGGGCGATCACGGTGGTGCGGTGTCCGTGCGGGCGCCGCGCCACCTCGGCGTCCCAACCGGCATCTACGAGACTCAGGAACGCATCAGCCGTGGTGGGCATCGGCGGCGCCTGCTCCGACGCGCCAGCGGGGTCGCCGTCGCCCTCGGCGTGGTCGCGTTTCCAGTCGGCGACCATCCCGTCGAGATGTGACTGCACGGCGGCGTCGAACTTCGCCGCCTCCAGGTGTGGCAGCCAGATCCGGTAGCAGGTGCCCTTGTCGTCGGTGGTCTTGCTGTACGACGGTGCGGGTTCAGGCTTGGGGTCGGGTTGCGGTGGGGGTGGAGGTGGGGGTTCGAGCTTGGTCGCGGTGCGCAACTGGTTCACCGTCGCGGCGGTGATCAATTGGGCGTAGTGCGCATCGGATCCTGGCCCGGCCTTCTCGGCGATCACCCCGACCTGATCGAGTGACACCCGACCCTCGCGCAGGAGTTGGGTGCAGCGCGGCAATTCTTCCCACCGCTGCGCGACGGCGGTGACGATTTCAGCGTTCCTCGGTGACGAGCCGGTCTTCCACGCCACCATCGCCGCCACCGACCGCGCGCCGGTCATGCCCCACAGTCCGTCGCGGTCGATCTCGGCGACGATCTCCACCAGCCGCCCGTCGATCGCATTGCGCTGACCGCACAACTCCGCGATCTCGTCGAACAACTCCGCGAGCCGGTCCTTCGGCCTCACCAAAGGAGCGAAAGACGTTGCGCTCGAGGACATGACCCCATCATCGCAGAGGGGTCCGACAAATATGGATCACCAGAAGCGGGGCGCGACGTGCTCGGGCCGCTTGACTCATTTCGGCTTCTTGTTGCCGTTCCCGTTGCCTCGGCCGTTGCCATTGCCCTTGGGGCGCTTCTGTTCCTGGGTCGCCTGTTCGATCACGGGGGCGGGTGCCGGCTGAGGTTCGAACACCGGTGCCTGCTCGAGCACCGGCGCCTGCTCAACCACAGGTGCCTGCTCGACCACCGGAATCTGCTCGGCCACCGGTGCCTGCTGGAGGACGGGCGACGGTACGGCCGTCGCGCTGATCGGGGCGATGTTCGGCGTGCTGACGCTGACGGACTCCGGTCGGGTCGGCGCCGGCGCGGACGGCGATTCCAGCGTGAAGACCACCACCGCGATGGCCAGCGCCCCCATCGCGGCCGCGGCGCCGACGGCCTGCCGGGATCGATTGTGCGACCGGCGATGTCCGACCGGCGGCAGAACCACTGTGTCCAGCGAGGAGTCTGCCCGGGCAACCGGCGCTTCGACCGGAGGCATCGCCCATCGACGGTGAGGGATGGTGGTGACGGGCGGCGGCACTGCCTTGCCGGTCAACGCTGCCAGCATCGCGTCCGCACTCGCGAAGCGTTGCCGTGGGTCCCGTGACATCGCCCGTTCGACGACCTGCGCGAGGCTCGGATCGAGGTCGGGACGAAGTTGGGTCAGGGGTGTCGGCTGCTCCTCGACGATGGCGCGCGCCAGGGGCGCGATGTCCTCCTGGTCGAAGGGCTTGCGACCGGCGAGCGCCTCGTAGCCGACCACTCCCGCGGCATAGAGGTCGTCGGCGACCGACGCCGGCTCGCCGGCCAGCCGTTCGGGGCTGAGGTAGGCCAGCGTCCCGACGATCTGACCCGTCGTGGTGTGGGCGGCGCCCGGCGTCTTCGCGATCCCGAAGTCTGCGACCTTCACTGCACCGGATTCGGTCAGCAGGATGTTGCTCGGCTTGATGTCGCGGTGCAGCATGCCTTCGCCGTGTGCGGCCGCCAGCGCGGAGAGCACACTGCGCATCACGGTCGACACCTGAGCCTGGGGTAACGGGCCGCACTCGATCTGATCGCCCAGGGTGTCCCCCGGCAATCGCTCCATCACGATGAACGGTGTCTTGTCCCCCTCGCCGAAGTCGTACACCCCGACGATATGAGGATGGTTGAGCGCCGCGGCCGCGCAGGCCTCGATCTTGAAACGCTCGCGGATCTCGGGCTGCGCGCTCAGGTGGGAGTGAAGAATCTTGACCGCTACCGGTCGGTTCAGGCGGATGTCCCAGCCGTCACGCACCTCGGCCATCCCGCCGAAGCCGAGGACTTCTCCCAGCTCATAGCGGTCGCCCAGAAGCCCACGACCCTCCATGGCGAGCAGATTTCCCGCGCTGACGCGTGTGTAAACCCTCAGAGAAAACTTAGGAGTCTGCCAGCTCTGCGTCAGCGGCATCGCCGACAGGATCGTGGTTCCCGCGTCCCAGCCGTTCAGCGAGCCAGATTCCCGAGTCGTGGGTCATGCAGGGCGTGCCCGCGCTAGTCTCTGCCGATGATTGCGGGCGAGAAGGCGCCTGACTTCACTCTCTACGACCACACCGGCCGTCCTCGGACCCTGTCCGAGTTTCTTCGCGACGGACCGGTCGTGCTGTTCTTCTTCCCGATCGCGTCCTCGCCGATCTGCACGGCCCAGGCGTGTCATTTCCGGGATCTGAGCAACGAGTTCGCCGCGGTGGGCGCTCAGCGGGTGGGCATCAGCACCGACACCGTCGACAAGCAGGCCCACTTCGCCCAGCAGCGGTCCTTCGATTACCCGCTGCTGTCCGATTCGGACGGCGTGGTGTCCGAGCTCTTCGGGGTGCGCCGAGGCAGGCTCGCCAGGCTGCGTGGCTCCGTCGTGCCGCGTGCGACGGTGTGGCGTGGCCGGCACACGCGGCGTCGAGGGTTGCTCGGCCGATTCATGCCGGTCAGGCGCGCCACCTTCGTCATCGACACCGACCGCACCGTGCTCGAGGTCATCTCCAACGAGGTGCGCGCATCGGTGCACGCCGACCACGCCTTGCGTTTCCTGCAGAACCGGAACGTTCTCGAGCGGCGCGAGGTCGCGCCGCCCACCGAGACGCCAGGCCGTGACGACACTCACGCCGAACTGCCGCTGGAAGCTTTCGTCGAAGCGGCCGACACCGCGGAGCCGCCGCACTGGCCGAAACACGATGTGCGCGGCCAGGTCCTGACGTGTTGCAGGCAGAGCCGCTCGGTCGCGGAGATCGCGGCGCACCTGTCCCTACCGCTCGGCGCGACGCGGTACCTGGTGGGCGAGCTGGTGACCCAGGGTTATCTGCGGGTGCAGGCCATGCCCGGTGACTCGATGACGATCGCCGAGCGACGTGAACTGATCAGACGGACGCTGCAGGGCCTGCGGGCACTCTGAGGGTGCGGAGGCGTGAACGAACGGCCCGTACTGCGGAGAAAAGTGGAGCTAAGGGGATTCGAACCCCTGACCCCCACACTGCCAGTGTGGTGCGCTACCAACTGCGCCATAGCCCCTGAAGTTGTGCCCACCGAAGTTACACCACGCTCGGCAGCCGCTCAAAATCGCAGGTCACGGCACCTCGCCGCCGGCTTCCGGGCCGAGCGGCCGGGCCGGGCCGTGTTCCCTCGTCGGCCGCGGACGGGTCTCCGGGGCGAACGTCCAACTCACCGCCGCCACCACCAGGATGGCGCCCGACACCACGAACGCCCAGCCGAAAGAGAAGTACTGCGCGATCAGCCCCACCAGCAGCGACCCGCCGATCGAACCCACGTCGGCCATCATTTGGAACGTCGCCACCGCCGTCCCGCCACGCGCTTTGTTGCCGATGATGTCGGCCACCGCGGCCTGCTGCGGCGACGTGAAGATGCCGGTGGCGAATCCCGCGATGACGGCGCTGACCAGGAACAGCGGCAGCGCGTCGGTGAACCCGACGAGCGCGGTCGCCACCCCTGCCGCCGCCAGGCCGACGATCAGCAGCATCTTGCGGCCCACCCGGTCGGACAGGTAGCCGCTCGGGATCACGGCCGCGACGTTGCCGATCGCGAAGGTCGCCAGCGCGAGCCCGGCGACACCCGCCCCGCGGTGCAGCACGTCGGTGATGAACAGCGGCACCAGCGCGATCCGCAACCCGAACGCCGACCACCCGGTGGCGAAGTTCGACAGCAGCGCGGCACGGTAGGCCCGGTTGCGCCAGGCGACCCGCACCGTCACCTTCTCCGTGGCCTCGGCTTCTGGAGCGGCCAGCGAGGAGTTGCGCAGGCTGATGAAGACCACCGCCGCGGCGACCAGCAGCGCGCCGCCGTAGATGAGGAACGGTGCGCTCAGTCCCAGGCCCGCGGTCAGGCTGCCCAGCACCGGTCCGCCGACCGAGCCGACGAGGAATGCCGACGAGAACATGCCCGCCACCCGGCCGCGGGCGTTCTCCGGGCTGATCCGGATCATCAAGCCGAGCGCGGAGACGAAGAACATGGTCGACCCGATGCCACCGAGCGACCGGAAGATCAACAGCTGCCAGTACGTCTGCGCGAATGCACACGCAGCGGTGGTGAGCGCGACGATGACCAGCCCGCTGGTGTAGATCCGCCGCTCCCCCAGCCGCTGGATCAGCAGTCCGGTGGGCCACGCGAAGCACAGCCGCATCAACGCGAAGGCGGTGATCACGAAGGTCGCGGCGCTGATGCTGACGCCGAAGTGGCGGGCGTAGGCCGGCAGCACCGGCGCGACGACGCCGTAACCCAGTGCGATCACCGCGTTCGAGACGATGAGGACCCAGACTTCGCCCGGCAACTTCTCCTTGGCGACGGCTTGCGAACAGTCGCCCTCCGCAGAGGCACTCACGAGATGACTGTATTCACCACCTCGCGCGCGGCCTCCTGCACCTCCGCCAGATGCTCGGGCCCCTTGAACGACTCCGCGTAGATCTTGTAGACGTCCTCGGTGCCCGACGGCCGCGCGGCGAACCAGGCGTTCTCGGTGGTCACCTTGAGGCCACCGAGCGCGGCGCCGTTCCCGGGCGCGGTGGTCAGCTTCGCGGTGATCGGCTCCCCCGCCAGCTCGGTGGCGCTCACCTGTTCGGCCGACAACTTCGCCAGCCGCGCCTTCTGCTCGCGGTCGGCGGGGGCGTCGATGCGGGCGTAGGTCGGCGCGCCGTACTTCTCGGCCAGCGCCTGGTAGCGCTGCGACGGCGACTGCCCGGTCTTGGCGAGGATCTCCGACGCCAACAGCGCCAGGATGATGCCGTCCTTGTCGGTGGACCACACCGTGCCGTCCTGCCGCAGGAAGGACGCACCGGCGCTCTCCTCACCGCCGAAACCGATTGTCCCGCCCAGCAACCCGTCGACGAACCACTTGAACCCGACCGGTACCTCGAGCAGTTCGCGGCCGAGCCCGGCCACCACCCGGTCGATGATCGAGGAGCTGACCGCGGTCTTGCCGACGGCCGTCGAACCCGGCCAGTCCGGGCGGTGGGTGTAGAGGTACTCGATGGCCACCGCGAGGTAGTGGTTCGGGTTGAGCAGGCCGCCGTCGGGGGTGACCACGCCGTGCCGGTCGGAGTCTGCGTCGTTGCCGGTGGCGATCTGGTAGTCGCCGATCTTGGAGATGAGCGAGGCCATCGCGTTCGGCGAGCTGCAGTCCATCCGGATCTTGCCGTCGGTGTCCAGCGTCATGAACCGCCACGTCGCGTCGACGAGCGGGTTGACCACCGTCAACTGCAGGTCGTGGCGTTCGGCGATCGCCGCCCAGTAGTCGACGCTGGCGCCGCCGAGCGGGTCGGCGCCGATCCGGATGCCCTCGGCGCGGATGGCGTGCACGTCCACGACGTTGGGCAGATCGCTCACATAGGCGTCGAGGTAGTCGTGCCGCTGCGCGGTCTGCAGCGCCCGGGTCAACGGGATCCTCTTCACCGCCCGCAGGCCGTCGCGCAGGATCTCGTTCGCGCGCTTGGCGATCACCCCGGTGGCGTCGGTGTCGGCGGGGCCGCCGTTGGGCGGGTTGTACTTGAAGCCGCCGTCGCGCGGTGGGTTGTGCGACGGCGTGACGACGATTCCGTCAGCGAGGTCGGCGTCCCGGCCGCGGTTGAACGCCAGGATCGCGTGGCTCACCGCGGGGGTCGGGGTGTAGCGGTCGGCCGAGTCGATCATCGCGACGACGTCGTTGGCGGCGAGCACCTCGATCGCCGACGCCCACGCCGGTTCGGACAGCGCGTGGGTGTCACGGCCGATGAACAGCGGTCCGGTGGTGCCCTGCGCCGCGCGGTACTCGACGATGGCCTGTGTGGTGGCCAGGATGTGCGCCTCGTTGAAGGCCGTGTCCAGGCTCGACCCGCGGTGCCCTGACGTGCCGAACACCACCTGTTGAGCCACATCGTCGGGATCGGGTTGCTTGGTGTAGTACGCCGTGACCACCTGGGCCACGTCGATGAGATCGTCGGGTTGCGCCGGTTGACCGGCACGAGGGTTGGCGGCCATGGTTCGATTCTGCTCCCGGTGCGCGCGGCGTTGACGGGCGGCCGGGTGAACAGCCGCGATACTTTGCATCGTGCCCGGATTCGACCGCCGCGAACTGGCCGCCGTGTTCGTCGGCGGCGCGCTCGGCACGCTGGCCCGCGCGGGGCTGGAGACCCTCGCACCCGCGGATCCGGGCCGGTGGCCGTGGCCGACGTTCACGGTCAACATCGTCGGCGCGTTCCTGCTCGGCTACTTCACCACCCGCCTCCTCGAGCGCCTCCCGGTCTCGGCCTACCGCCGTCCGCTGTTGGGCACCGGTCTGTGCGGCGGGCTGACGACGTTCTCGACCATGCAGGTCGAGACGCTGCGCATGCTCGAACACGGCCACCTCGGCCTGGCCGCCGGCTACCTGACCACCAGCATCGCCGCGGGCCTATTGGCGGTGTACGTCGCCACGGCGCTGGTCCGCCGGGCCAGGCTGCGGTGACGACCGTCGCGGTGTGGGCGGGCGTCGCGCTGCTCGGCGGCGTGGGCGCGGTGCTGCGCTTCACGGTGGACCGCACCGTCTCGACCCGCGTCGGCCGCCCGTTCCCGTACGGCACCCTCGCGGTCAACCTGACCGGGGCCTGGCTGCTCGGCCTGCTCGGCGCGCTGGCCCTCGCGCCGCACCACGCCCTGCTGGCGGGCACCGCGTTCGTCGGCTCCTACACCACGTTCTCCACCTGGATGCTCGAGACGCAGCGCCTCGGCGAGGAGCGGCGGGGATGGCCCGCCGTTGCCAACATCGTCGTCAGTCTGGCGCTGGGGCTCGCCGCGGTGTGGTCCGGCCACTGGCTCGGGGGACGGCTGTGACCGAACTGCACCGGCTGACCGCCTACTTCGGCGAACGCGCCCGCCACGACGGCCATTTCGTCGCCGACGCCCTGCTCGATGTCGGCGCCGTGGAGGCCGCGGTGGTCCTGCGCGGAGCCGCCGGATTCGGTCCGCGCCACGACATCCGGACCGATCTGACGCTGAGCCAGTCAGAGGACCTGCCGATCGCGCTCGTCGCCGTGTGCGACGCCGAGCGCATCGCCGCGTTCGCCGCACGGGCGACGGAGGTGCTGCCCCGGGGCACCCTGGCCGTGGAGCGGGTGCGGCATGCCGATGACACCGTGACGGCGGACCACGTGGAGTTCAGGGTGCTCACCGGGCGTGCGGACCGGCTGAACGGGCGACCGGCCCACGCCGCGGTGTGCGATGTGCTCCGACGGGGCGGATTCGCCTCGGCGGCATCGTTTCTCGGCGTCGACGGCGTCACCGCCGGACAGCGCCGCCGCGCCACCTTCTTCGGTCTCAACGCCGCGGTTCCGGTGCTGACGGTCGCGGTCGGATCCGCGGCGGCCGCCGGCGACGCGGTCCGGACTCTCCGGCCGCTGCTGCCGTCGGCCCTGATGACGGTCGCGCCGGTCCAGCTGTGCAAGGGGCGCGGTGTGCCGGTGAGCCGTCCGGCGCCGGTGCCCGCGACCGACGACCTCGGACTGGCTCGGTGGCAGAAGCTGACGGTCTACACCTGCGAGGCGGATCTGCACCGCGGACTGCCCGTGCACCGGACTCTGCTGCGCCGCCTACGGGAGTCGCCGACGACGGCCGGGGTGACGGTCCTGCGGGGCGTGTGGGGTTTCACCGGCGACGCAGAACCCGGTGGCGACAGGCTGTTTCAGCTCGGCCGCCATGTGCCGGTGACGACCGAGTACGTCGACACACCGGATCGGATCGCGGCGTCCTTCGACCTCGTCGACGAGGTGACCGAGGGGCAGGGCGCGGTGACCTGCGCGGTGGTTCCGGCGGTCGTCTCGATCGACAGCGGCCTGCGGCGCGGCGGCATCCGGCCGGCGTCAGCGCCCGAGATGTAAGCCTAGCCTAAGTTTAGTACGCCGTGTACCGTCCCACGTCATGCAGTCGACTACCCCTGATGCCGTGAGCGCCGCGCTGTCCGAAATTCTGCGTGACGACATGAACGTCGATATCCGTCGTGTCACCCGAGATTCACGCCTCATCGACGACGTCGGCCTCGACTCCGTGGCGTTCGCAGTCGGCATGGTGGCCATCGAGGACAAGCTCGGCGTCGCACTGACCGAGGAGGATCTGCTGAGCTGCGACACCGTGGGTGACCTGGAAGCCGCGATCCTGGCGAAAGTCCCGGCGGCACAGAGCAACCAGTGAACCCTCTGGCGGCGGCCCTCGCCGAAGCCCTGACCTCCGCCGGTCACCACCTGGTCGTCTTCGACCATCCGAGTCAGACCTGGACCCCGCATCCGTGGGCCGAGGTCTACGCCCGCGCGGAGAATGTCGCGACCCGCATCCTCGACGAGGACGCCCCGGCCGTCGGCCTCGTCGGTGATCCCACCGTCGAGCTCATCTCGGCCGTCTTCGGCGGGATGATCGCCGGCGCCGCGGTGTCCCTGCTGCCCGGCCCGGTCCGCGGCGCCGACACCGCGCAATGGGCGCAGGCCACCTTGCGACGCTTGCGCGCCATCGGGGTGAGCACGGTGTTCAGCCACGGCGAACAGCTCGAACTGCTGCGCGCGGTGGACAGTACGGTCGCCGTCCACGATGTCGCCACAGTGGGCCATGCCCGTCGTTCCGTCACGTTCGTGGCACCGGGCGGCCGCGGTGAGGTGGCGGTGTTGCAGGGCACGGCCGGATCGACCGGCTCGCCGCGCACCGCACGACTGTCGCCGCAGGCGGTGCTGGCCAATCTGCGTGGCCTGGTCACCCGGGTGGGCGTCACCCGGGCCGACGTCGGCTGCTCCTGGCTGCCGCTCTACCACGACATGGGACTGACGTTCCTGCTCACGATGGCCCTCGGCGGTGGCGATCTCTGGCAGGCGCCGACCACCTCGTTCTCGGCTTCGCCGTTCAGTTGGGTGCAGTGGCTCAGTGACAGCCGTTCGTCGATGACCGCGGCGCCCAACATGGCTTACAACCTGGTCGGCAAGTACGCCCGGCTGATCGACGGCGTCGACCTGGGGACGTTGCGGTTCGCGCTCAACGGCGGTGAACCCGTCGACTGCGACGGCACCCGGCGGTTCGCCGACCAGATGGCCCGCTTCGGCTTCGACGACGCGGCGCTGTGCCCCTCCTACGGACTGGCCGAATCCAACTGTGCGGTCTCGGTTCCGGCGCCCGGGACGGGACTACTCGTCGACGAGATCCGCGTCACGACCGAGGGTGGGACGGTCGTGCGCAAGCAGGCCCTACTCGGTGAGGCGATCCCAGGCGTGCAGATCCGGATCACCCCGCTCGAGCAGCGCAGCGACGGCATCGAGGACCGCGAGGTGGGCGAGGTCGAGGTCCGCGGCTCGTCGATGATGACCGGCTACCTCGGCGAGGCGCAGCTGGCGGCCGACAGCTGGTTCCCCACCGGCGATCTCGGCTACTTCGTCGACGGCGGACTCGTGGTGTGCGGTCGCGCAAAGGAACTCATCACCGTCGCCGGGCGCAACATCTTCCCCACCGAGATCGAGCGGGTGGCCGCCCAGATCGACGGGGTCCGCGAAGGTGCCGTGGTGGCGGTCGGCACCGACGAGACGTCGGTCCGGCCCGGCCTCGTCATCGCCGCGGAGTACAAGGGATCCGACGAAGCAGACGCCCGCAGTGCCCTGGTGCAGCGGGTGGCCACCGAATGTGGTGTCGTACCGTCCGACGTCGTGTTCCTGGCGCCGGGCTCGCTGCCGAGGACGTCTTCGGGCAAGCTGCGCCGCCTGGAAGTCAAACGAAATCTGGAAGCGGTGACACCATGACCCTGTCCCTGACGACCGTCGAGGACTACCGCACGCTGCTCGACCGCGTCTTCGACGAGCAGGTCACGGCGTGGACAGCCGAGGCGGAGGAGACCGAGCGCTTCCCCCGTCAGCTCATCGAGCACCTCGGCCGTTCTGGGGTGTTCGCCGAGAAATGGCGCGACGCAGTGCAACCCGACGTGGCCAAGCTGGTCGCACTGGCCACTGCGCTCGGCGGGCTCGGCTCGGCCGGCATCGGCGTCGGGGTCAGCCTGCACGACTCGGCCATCGCGCTGCTGCGCCGGTTCGGCCGTTCGGACTACCTGCGCGAGATCTGTGAGCAGGCCATCCGCGGTGAAGCGGTGCTGTGCATCGGCGCGTCGGAGGAGTCCGGCGGTTCCGACCTGCAGATCGTCCAGACCGAGGTGCGTTCCGCCCGGGACGGTTTCGAGGTCCGCGGCGTCAAGAAGTTCGTGTCGCTGTCGCCGATTGCCGACCACATCATGGTGGTGGCGCGCAGCATGGACCAGGATCCGACCAGCAGGCACGGCAATGTCGTGGTGATCGCCGTGCCGACCAGCCAGGTCGAGGTGCAGACCCCCTACCGCAAGGTCGGTGCAGGCCCGCTGGACACCGCCGCGGTCCACATCGACACCTGGGTGCCTGCCGATGCGCTGGTGGCCAGGGCCGGCACCGGGCTGGCCGCCATCTCGTGGGGACTCGCGCACGAGCGGTTGTCGATCGCCGGCCAGGTCGCCGCCGCCTGCCAGCGGATCATCGGAATCACGCTGGCGCGCATGATGAAACGTCGCCAGTTCGGGCAGACGCTGTACCAGCACCAGGCACTGCGCATGCGCATCGCCGACCTGCAGGCCCGCGTCGACATGCTGCGCTACGGGCTGGCCGGGATCGCCGCGGAAGGCCGGCTCGACCTGCGCGCCGCCGCCGCGATCAAGGTGAGCGCCGCCCGCCTCGGCGAAGAGGTGTTCTCCGAGTGCATGCACATCTTCGGCGGCGCAGGCTATCTCGTCGACGAGACCCCGCTGGGGCGGTGGTGGCGGGATATGAAGCTGGCCCGGGTCGGCGGCGGCACCGACGAGGTGCTCTGGGAACTCGTCGCCGCTGCAATGAAGCCCGACTACGAGGGCTACGCCGAGCTGATCAACTCGCCCGACTGGGACTACTGACCCGGCACGTCCTCGGGCGTGCGGGGCAGCGCGTACAGCGCCATCCGGCGGTTCGACATCTGGTGCTCGCCGAGAAAGGCGCAGCCCGCGAACTCGCACAGCCGGCGCGCGCCGGAGTTGCGGTGATCCGGGTCGAACATGATGCGGCGGCACCGCGGCTCGATGTCGAAGATGCTGGCGACGAGGCGCGGCAGCAGGATCGGGGCGAATCCCCGGTTGACGAACCGCAAATCGGCGATCGCCGCATGCAGGCCGAGATCGTAGGGGTCGGCGGCATAGCGCGGCGCGATGGAGTCCTTGGCCGCGCGATACACCTCGACGTAGGCGAGTTCAGTGCCGCGGAAGCTGCCGATCAGCGGTCGGGAGTACTCGCCGTCCAGCTGGGCCTGCAGGTAACGCCGCCACCGCTCGGGCGGCCACGGGTACTCCCAGGCCTCGACCAGGTGCGGCCGGTTCATCCACTCCGAGATCATCTCGGCGTCCCGGTCGGCGTCGACGAGGCGGATGGAATACGGCTCGGCGAGCGCCGGCATCGGTGGCGCGGGCACCGCGCGAACCTCGTCGGCGATCGACGCCAGCTCACGGGGCAGGACGGGCTTGATCGCCTCATCGGTGTCGGTCATCGAGCGACGAGCCTACCGCAGCAGATGAGGGTAGGTTTACCTACCTAAAGCCGTCGGCGGGTTCACGCCAGCAGTGTCGCGCCCGCGGTGAGCAGTGCCGCGACCTTGCCGATCTCCAGGCCGATGTAGAACCAGTGCGCCCGCGATCGCGGGCCGTCTCCGCCCGCCAGCACCGCGTCGGAGCGCCGGGTCAGCGCAGGCCGTATCACCAGCACCTGCGCCAGCAGCGCCCCCACGGCAACAGCGACCGCGAACGCCGGGAGGATCGACGGGCGGTCGAACGCGAACGACGCCGTGACGACGGCGCTCAGCGCGAGTTCGCACACATTGAGGGCCCGGAACACCAGCCGGCCGATGCCCAGTCCGACCTGCAGCGTGACGCCCGGGGCGCGAAACTTGAGCGGCGCCTCGAGGAAGGAGATCGCCAGGACCATGCCGAGCCACACGAAGACCGCGGCCGCCGCGACCGCTGACGCTGCACCCACGTCAGCAGACTATGACAGCGTGTCATCGTGGAGACATGACCCACGCACCCGACGATCGAGACCGCGTGGAGGAACTGCGGCGCTGGCAGGATTCCGGCGCGGTGTGGCGGGTGGACGCCCGCACGCCGGACGCGGTGACGATCGCGCTGTTGCAGTGCGACGGCGGTGAGGAGGTCGAGCGATTCCGGTCCGACGACCCGGATCTGCTCGCGTTCATCGGCAACCGCTTCAGCAGCGAGGAGAAGGAATCCTGACCTCAGGCGAACAGGTCGTCGAGTGCGGTGCGCTCCAGCTCCTGCCAACGGCCGACATGGCGGCGCACCTCGCCGATCTCGTCGTCGTCCAGATGGTGGGCGCCGTCGGGGGTGATGCGGCAGAGGTCCATCGGACCGCCGACGCTGGGCGAGGACAGGTCGAGCGCGTCGAGCACGCGTAACGCGGCCACCACCCCGTAGTCGACGCCGCGCTCCGTCATGCGGAAGTTGGCCAGCAGCGCATAGGCCTGCTGCGCCATCGGTGCGCCGCTGCCGACCGCCTGGAACCCGATGTCCTCGTAGTGACCGACGAGCCCGTGCGGGTCGACGTCGACGATGAACGGGTTCTCACCGGCGTAGCCCGCCGCCAGGACGTAGGTGGCGGGAGTCGCACCGGGTTTGGCCTCGGGCACGTCGGAGATGAAGTTCGCGTAGTGGTGCTTGAAGATCGGCAGCACCCGTTCCTGGACGGCCCGGCCGACGTCCTGCGCCTCGACCACCGCGTCGGGTTCGGCGTCGAACAGCCGCTGGATGTCGTGGAGCACCGCACGCGAGCCACTGCCGCCCCAGGCGGCGTGCGAACCGAGCGGGTGCAGTTTCTGCGCCGGGTAGGACAGTCCGCGACCGGGATCGGTGATCTGCGAATCGGAGGCGAGCACCAGGCCGTCGGCGCAGCGCAGGGCGAGGACGACGGTCACGGCACCAACGATAGAGACTCAGCCGAGCCGTGCGGGCTCGTCGCGCCGATCTTCACTGGTGCTGGTGAACAGATCGCCGCTGACCAGCGCCATCAGCGCATCGGTCTGCGCCTGGCGGCGACCGTGGTCTCCGACCGCACCGACGCGGAACGCCATGCCGCTCAGCACCGCGTGCAGCGCGTCGACCACCGACGCGAGGTCGACGTCGGCCCGCAGCTCGCCGTCCTCCATCGCGGTGGCCACCGATGCGGACAGGAAGTCCCGCAGCGCCGAGGCGACGTCCCAGCCGTCGGCGCGCAGTTCGGGGTGCCGCTGACAGTCCAGTTCGGCGACGGTGAGGAAGCCCGTGGCGGCGCGCACGTCGGGGTCGGTGTCGGCGGAGATCATGAGCGTTCTCAACCGGTCGCGCAGGCTCCGCTCACCCGCCGCCTCGCCGATGGCCCGCCCGAGGATCGCGAGATTGGCCTCGACCACGGTGCGGAAGAGTTCCCGCTTACTGGTGAAGTGGTAGTTGATCGCGGGGCGGGTGAGACCCGCGTGCGTCGCGATCTTCATGTTGGTGGTGCCCTCGTAGCCGAGCTCACGGAAGACGTCGCGCGCCGAGCGCAGAATGCCCTCGCGGGTGTCGGTGCTGTCCGAGGCGCGGGGCCGGCCGCGAAGACGTGGCTGTCTTACTTCGGTGTACACAACAGTTCTTCGTCACCGTGCGGCGACCGGATGGATGTGATCTGACTCACATGGCTGCGTGGCCGTCGGCATCCGCCGGCTGGTCGTGACGCAGCGGCCCGCATCGGATGTCGAAGCGTTCGCGGACGGTGTCCAGCGTGCGACGCTGATGCTCGCGTTCGCGGCGGTGGGTCAGCATGAACTCGACCATTCGGACCAGCCTGCGGTGCGGCGGATAGTGCCGGTCGAAGTCGAGACCACAGTCGGTGAACACCTTGAACGGGACCCGGTCGGCGATCAGGCCCAGGTTGTACTGCGCCACTGTGAGCACCGCGTACGGGAACGCCGTCCGCGACCGGTGCACCATCTCCTGGAAGTCGAACTCATAGAGCGGCGTCTCGTCGAACTTGTCGAGCATCAGCAGATGGGTCATGAAGTAGCCCATATAGGTACTCAGGTGCAGGGTGGCCGACCGCGTCTGAATGGAGACGACCGAGCCCCCGGGCGATACGTACGGTTCGTAGGGATGATCGCTGCCGGTGACGTAGCCCGTGCAGTTCACGATCCAGGATCCGGCAGGCACCGTCGTGGTGTCACCGCTACGGAACTGCAACTCGACGCCGCCGTCCCGGTCGACCGCGTCGACGAGGTAGTCCATCGCGACCCGGTTCAGCCCGTTCCTGATCGTGCGACTTTCGTCTTCGGACAGCACACCCAACAGGAAGCTGGCAGCGTCCGGAGTGACCCAGGTGCCGATCATCCCGCGTTGCCAGCGCCACACCTCGTCCTCGTTGGTGCCGTCGAACCGCCGGCACGCCTCACCGGCGAACGAACTGACCGGCGTGCCCCCGTACCAACGCCGCAATCCGTCCGGGAAGGCGCGATCCCGGATGGTGAACAGCGTGCCGCGGCCGGCGACCAGGTTGACCTCACGCCCGGGGCGCGCCGTGATCAAGGCATGCGCGGTGTCCATCGCCGTCTTGCCGCCCCCGATGATCCACACGGGTGCATCGTCGGCGGCGAGGTCCCCCGTCCGCACATCGCAGGTGTCCGGCGACACCGACCGCGCCCGGGTGCTCGACAACGGCAGCGGGTCGTTCGGGGTCACCCGGAAGCCGTAGGCCTTGACCACCTTGCGGGCCTCGACCACGAGTCGCTCACCGGTCGACGAGCGACAGGTGACCTGCACGCGGCCCGGGTGTTCGTCGACCGATTCCACGTCGTGGCCGAAGAAGGTGTCGACGCGGACCGAACGGCGGATCTCGTCCAGGCAGTGCTCGAGGTGGTCGAGCACCTCGTCCTTGTTCGCGAGATACGAGCGTTCGCGTCCGAGCGTCCACTTGACGTTGCCTGCGGTGAACATGGCGTGCGGCTGGTGCAGCCGGACGTAGGGATAGGTGTCGACCCACATGCCGCCGACCCGTCCGCGCCGGTCGACGAGAATTATCCGCTGGTCGCGGGACAGGTGGCGGCTGGCCGCGAACGCGGCGTTGAGCCCGGCGACTCCCGCTCCGACGATGCAGACGTCGCAACGCTGCACCGATGTCGAGCTCGCCGGTCCGGTCATCTCTGAAGCGGTCATGCGCATCCCCCTCGAACCGTCCCATTATCGGACGGGACCCGACCAAGATCACGCTTTTCGCGCTACGCCTCAGCCGGCGGTTGCAGGCGCAAGCAACTGTGGCGCGTTCAACGTGGCGGCGCCGTCGTGCCGCGGACGATCAACCGCGGTGCCATCACGTCGTCGCCCACGTGCGGCTGCGCGGCGTCCAGGCGGGCGACCAACCGGGACACGGCGAGGTCGGCGAGGCGGGCGGTGTCCTGTCCGACGGTGGTCAGGTCGATGTGGGAGAACCCCGCCAGCGGGCTGTCGTCGAATCCGATGACGGACACGGCCTCGGGCACCGCGATGCCCGCCCGGATGAGTACGTCGAGCACGCCGAGCGCGCAGCGGTCGTTGAATGCGAACACCGCCGTGGGCAGCGTGTCCGATGCCACCAGCGTCGCGGCGGCCGCCGCTCCCTCACGCTCGGTCAGCCCCCCGGGCACCACGGTCGCCGACATCCCGCGACGACGGGCGGCCGTGCGGAATCCCCGCCGTCGGTCCGCGGCGCCGGGTGCACGGGCGCCGTCGACGTGCACGGCGGCCAGGTGGCCGAGATCGGCCAGATGGTCCACAGCGATTGCCGCTCCCCCGGCGTCGTCGCTGCGAACTGAGGCCACGCCGCGCACCCGGCGGGCGACCGACACCACCGGGATGTCGAGCGCGGTCAGCTCCGATGTGGACAACTCGGTGCCGATGAGTACGAGCCCCTCGCAGCGGTCGTCGAGAAGCGTCTGCACCGCGCGTGTCTCGTCGCGGTGCGGCGTCACACAGCTGAGCAGTACGTCGTATCCCTGCTCCTCGGCGGCCCGGTACACACCGTCGACGAGGCCGGCGTGGAATTCCTGGCCGGCGGTGAAGACGAGGCCGAGCAGCCGGGTGCGCTGCGAACGCAGCAGCCGTGCGCGCGAATCGGGCCGGTAACCGATCTCCTCGGCCGCCTTGCGCACGCGGGCCCGGGTGGCCGCGCTGGCGCCCGGGACGTCGCGCATGACGATCGAGACGAGCGCCCGGGACACCCCGGCTCGGACGGCGACGTCCTGCAGGGTGGTTCTGCGCTGCATGTCAGACAGCCTAGAACGTTCTAGTACCGCTCTTGACCGACACGCGCGCGAACCGGTTTACTAGTGCGGCCTAGAACGTTCTAGTAAGGAGTCCGATGAGCCCGTTCGACCTTGCCGTCTGCGCGGAGATGGTGTTCGTCGATCTCGACATCGCCGACCGGGTGCGCCGCATCGACGAGCTCGGTTTCGCCGTCGAGATCTGGAGCTTCGACGACAAGGACCTCGACGCACTGGCGGCGACGGGTGCGCGGTTCTCCTCGATGACGGGGTATCTGAACGGCGACCTGTGGGACGCCGACGGGGCGGCAGAGGTGGTGCGCACCGCCGAGCAGGCCGTGAAAGCCGCTGCGGTGTTGGGTGTCCCGCGGCTGGTGGTACATCCGGGTCAGCTCGTCGCAGGACAGGCCGCCCGCCCGCGTCACCGTGTCGACGGCACGATGTGGGCGTCGGCGCTGCGCGGTCTCGAGGGACTCGGCCAACTCGGCGCCACGGCCGGTGTGACCTTCTGCCTGGAGAATCTGAACACGATCGTCGACCACCCGGGCGTGCCGTTGGCGCGCGCGAAGGACACGCTGGCGCTGGTCGAGGGCGTCGGCCATCCGCATGTGAAGATGATGCTCGACCTCTACCACGCGCAGATCGGCGAGGGGAATCTCATCGACCTGGTGCGCCGGTGCGGCGACGCCATCGGTGAGATCCAGGTGGCCGACGTGCCCGGTCGCTGCGAACCGGGAACGGGTGAGATCAACTACCGCGCGGTCGCAACCGCACTGCGCGACAGCGGGTATCGCGGTCCTGTCGGCATGGAGGCCTACCCCGCAGGAGACGATGTCACGGCGCTGGAGTCGTTCCGCTCGGCGTTCACGCTCGAGTGACCCGGCCGGTCCGGAAGCAACTGGTCCGTCAGACGCCGGAGGTCTGCCGCATCGACTCGAGCCGGCGTCGCGACGCCGGCGTCTGCACGCGCTGAGGCCACCAGAACCATCGGCCGAGCAGCGCCGCGATGGACGGCGTCATGAACGACCGGACGATCAGGGTGTCGAACAGCAGCCCGAGCGCGATGGTGCTGCCGACCTGCGCGATGCTGAGCAGATCGCCGAACACGAACGACGCCATGGTCGCTGCGAAGACCAGCCCCGCCGAGGTCACCACCGAACCGGAGCCGGCCATCGCCCGGATGATCGCGACCTTGAATCCGTGGTGGAGTTCTTCCTTGAAGCGGGAGACGAGCAACAGGTTGTAGTCAGAACCCACCGCCAACAGCAGGATCACCGACATCACCAGCACGATCCAGTGCAGGCGGATACCCAGGATGTGCTGCCAGACGAGGACGGACAGCCCGAACGAGGTGCCGAGTGAGAGCAGCACCGTGCCCACGATGACGGCCGACGCCACAACGCTGCGGGTGATGATCAGCATGATGATGAAAATCAGTGCCACCGCCGACAATCCGGCGATCAGCAGGTCGTAGTTGGAGCCGTCGCGCATGTCCTTGTAGGTGGCCGCCGTGCCGCCGAGATAGATCCGCGATCCCTCCAGCGGGGTGCCCTTGATGGCCTCCTTCGCCGCCAGCTTGATCGCGTCGATGTGCTCGATGCCCTCCGGCGTGGCGGGGTCGCCCTCGTGCTCGATGGTGAACCGCACCGACTTCCCGTCGGGCGAGATGAAATTCTCCATCCCCTTCTTGAAGTCGGCGTTGTCGAACACCTCGGGCGGCAGATAGAAGGAGTCGTCGTTGCGGGACTTGTCGAACGCGTCTCCCATCGCGTTCGACTTGTCCTGCATCGCCGACTGCTGATCCTGCTGACCCTTCTGCGACGCATGCATCGTCAGCATCATGGTCTTCATCGACTTCATCGTCTCGATCTGCTGGGGCATCAGCGAGATCAGTTGCGGCATCAGTGAATCGAGCCGCTCCAGCTCGGGCACCAACGCCTGGATGTCGTCCGTCAGAGTGTCGATGCCGTCGAGGGTGTCGAAGACCGACCGCATCGACCAGCACAGCGGGATGTCGTAGCAGTGCGGTTCCCAGTACAGGTAGTTGCGCAGCGGCCGGAAGAAATCGTCGAAATCGGCGATGTGGTCCCGGAGTTCGGCGATGTCGATCGTCATGTTCTTGGTCTTGGCCACCATCGAGTGGGTGACCTCGGACATCTGGCCCATCAGAGCCGACATCCGCTCCATGGTGTCGATCGTGCTCTGCATCTCGTCGGCCTGCACCAGCATGTCGGACATCCGGTCCTGCATGTACTTCTCGTTCATCTGCTGATTCGTGCCCTGCATGCTGAGCAGGAACGGGATCGTCGAGTGCTCGATCGGCTTCCCGTCGGGGCGGGTGATGGCCTGCACCCTGGCGACCCCCGGCACGTGGAAGATGCCCTTGGCGATCTTGTCGATGACGAGGAAGTCGGCGGAGTTCCGCAGGTCGTGGTCGCTCTCGACCATCAGGAGTTCCGGGTTCATCCGGGCGGCGTCGAAGTGCCGGTCGGCGACGTCGTAGCCGATGTTGGCGGGGGTGTCGGCCGGCAGGAAGTGGCGTCCGTCGTAGTCGACCTTGTAGCCGGCCAGCGCCAGCAGCCCGACCAGCGACAGGGCGATCGTCGCGACCAGAACCGGTCCCGGCCAACGCACCACCACGACGCCCACCCGGCGCCACCCGCGGGAGTTGATCGCGCGCTTGGGTTCGAACAGGCCGAACCGGCTGCCCACCACGATCACCGCGGGGCCCAGCGTCAGCGCGGCGATGACGGCGACGAGGATGCCGACCGCGCACGGCACCGCCATCGTCTGGAACCACGGCAGTCGGGTGAACTTGAGGCACAGCAGTGCACCGGCGATCGTGAGACCCGAGCCGAGCACCACATGGGCGGTGCCGTGGAACATCGTGTAGTACGCGGTCTCCCGGTCCTCGCCGTCTCCCCGGGCCTCCTGATAGCGGCCGATCAGGAAGATCGCGTAGTCGGTTCCTGCGGCGATGGCGATCAGCGTCAACAGGCTGGTGGCGAAGGTGGACAGGCCGATGACCCCGGTGTTGCCGAGGAAGGCGACGATCCCGCGGGAGGCGCCGAGTTCGATGAACACCATGAACAGGATCAGCACCATGGTGGCGATCGACCGGTAGACGATCAGCAGCATCACGGCGATGACGACGAGCGTGACCACCGTCGCCTTCATCGCTCCCTTGTCGCCGGCGACGCGCTGGTCGGCGTTCAGCGCCGCGCCTCCGGTGGCGTAGGCCTTCACACCGGGCGGGGCCGGAATCTCGGCGATGATGTCGCGTACGGCGGCGACCGATTCGTTGGCCAGCGTCTCGCCCATGTTGCCGCGCAGGTAGAGCTGTACGTAGGCGGATTTGCCGTCGGCACTCTGGGCGCCCGAGGCGGTCAGCGGATCGCTCCAGAAGTCCGCGACGTGCTCGATGTGCGCAGGGTCGGCCCGGAACTTCTTGATCAGCTCGTCGTAGTAGTGGTGTGCGTCGGCGCCGAGGGGCTGCTCGCCCTCCAGGATCACCATCGCGTTGCTGTCGGAGTCGAACTCCTCGAAGTTCGCCCCCACCCGCTGCATGGCGATGAACGCCGGCGCGTCGTGGGCGTTCATCGAAACGGTGTGGGCCTCGCCCACCTTCTCCAGCGACGGCACGAAGACGTTCGTCACGACGGTGAGCGCCACCCAGCCCAGCAGGATCGGCACCGCGAGGATCCGGATGGCGTGCGCGATCTTCGATCGCTGCGCCGGCGGCGAGCCGGCCGAACCGGTCCGCTCCACCGCGGGCAGCCTGCCGCTCATCCCAGCGTCCCCACTTCGCCCCCTCGATCAGGCCACACCCGGCCCGCTGGGGACCGTTCGCGTGACACAGACAGTCACGCGTGTCATATATCTAGCCTGTCAAACTGACCACTGTCAATCTGAGAGTTGCCAGCATCTTCACAGGTCGAGGCCGCGAGATCTCTCAGGATCCGAAGTCGACGATGTTCTGGTCGAGGATCAGCTGATCGGTGTGCTCAGCGCGTTCGACGCCCGGCACGGTGACCAGCGGAACGCCCTCACCCTCGGCGGCGTCGAAGTCCTTGGTACTGGCCACCTGCCCGGACAGCGAGTACCGGTCGTAGAGGTAGGGCAACCCCTGCGCTGCGAGCGGCGAGGGCCCATCCATCACGTGCAGGTGGAGGTGCGGCGCGACCGAATTGCCGGTGTTCCCGACGAGACCGATCACATCGCCACGGGCCACCCGCTCCCCGACCTCGGGCCGGACGCTGCCCGGCTGCATGTGCGCGTAGTTGACGTAGAAGCCGTCACCGATGTCCAGCACCACGAAATTGCCGTCGGCCTCCTCGATCGGGATCCCGGACGGGTACACGCCGGGCGTCTGTTCCGGTAGGTCGTTGCGGGTGCCGACCACGGTGCCGTCGGCGACGGCCAGCACCTCCTCGCCGTAGATCGCGTAGCGACCAGGATCGCGCGGATTCCCGGTGAAGATCCGGTTCTGCGCGTCGGCCTGTTCGTAGTCGATCGCGTAGCGCTGCGCGAGGTACGGCCGCCCGTTGACGGGCAGCAGTGCGCGGGTGTGCCGGACGGCGTCGCAGCAGGCGTCGGCGGCGATGAACCGCTCGCCGCGCAACGGCGCCGACACCACCGGCAGTGTCCGCTCGTCGACCGCCGTGGTCGCGATCCGCTCGGTGATCCGGTTCCCGTCGGTCGGTATCGCCGCGCCGGTGACCCCCACCTCGTGCGCGAGGGTGGTGTGGGCGGTGGCGTCGTCGAGGATCAGGTGGATGAAGATCGTCGCGGCCTGACCTGGTTCCAGGTGATCGGCGCCCTCGCGGCTGCCGGCCGGCTGCATCCGGTCCCGCAGTGCGGCGGCATCGAGTTCACCCAACACAGCGCCCGTGGAATCGTCGAGCACCTTCAATCGGTCCACCGTCAGCCGCGCAGCGGTGAAATTCGTGACGGCCAGCTCGTAGACCATGTGCGTCCTGCCGTCCGAGCCGGCGAACGGAACAGGCGCGAAGGGCACCGATCCCACCAGCGGCGTGACCGCGTCAGGACGCGGCGCCGCCGCGGTGGTCTGCTGCGGGCTCTGCGGTTCGGCGGCCGGAGCGGCATCGGGGCCGGCGCAGCCGGCGGAGGCGACGATGAGGACGGCGCCCATCGCCGGCGCCAGCGATCGGCGGAGGGCGTTGCGCACGTTGTACATCCGGTCAGCCTTGCAGACGCCGGCCGGGCGGGCAGCCGAACGCGGGCAGCGCCAGGCCGATTCGTCAACGGATCACAGCGAGAAGTGGTCCTCGATGACGCCGAGCCACACCTGGGCCGCGTCGATCGCGACCTTCTCGCTGATGAAGGCGTGCTGGGTCCCGGTGTAGATGTCGCGGAATCCGCGTTCGAGGCGGCTGCCCTCCCGGATCGAGGTGGTGCCCGCCGCGAGGTGCGCCCACTCCGCCGCGGCCCTGGCGACGCCGGTGGCGTACACCGCCGCCACCCGCATGTCCGCGCGGTGCGTCGGCGTCAACTCCCCACCCGCATCGACGGCCGCCTCGGCCGTGCCGAAGGTGTCGAGCACGAGAAGGCGGGCGGCGCGCCACGCCGCGACGTGGTGGGCGAGATCCTTCTGGAAGGTGGGGCGGCTGGCGAGCGACGCCATGTCCGACATCCGGAATTTGGTGGCCGCCAGCGACTCGACGTCGTCGAGCGTGCTCTTCGCGACGCCGAGCGCCCATGCGGCGTGCCCGGCCGCCGTCACCGGCATCATCCCCATCCGGCCGGCGGCGAAGGTACCGCGCAACGGTTCCCGGGTGAACAGCCGGAACGTTCGCGACGCCGGCACGAACAGGTCGGCGACGTTGTAGTCGTAGGAGCCGGTGCCCTTGAGTCCCTGCACGTGCCACCCGTCGGTGAAAGTCACCTCCTCGCGGGGGACGACGGCCACCATGAGCTCCGGCTCGCCGTCGCGGATCCACCGCATCTCGCCGTTCTCCATCGGGATGAAGCCCGCGGCGATGTAGGCGGAATGCCCGGTGCCGGAACCGAAGTTCCACGCTCCGGTCAGCCGGTAACCGCCGTCGGTGACGATGCCCTGGCCGTTGGGCGCGAACTGCCCGCCCATCGTCACGCGGTTGGCGTTGGCCGTGAAGACCTCGGCGAAGCCCGCGTCGGGCAGATAGGCCGCCGCGGCGAACGACGACGGCAGGTTGGCGATCCCGATCCAGCCGAACGACCCGTCCTGCCAGGCCATCTCGATCCAGGTCTCGATCATCTCGGCGATCGAGGGTTCGACACCGCCCGCGGCCGCCGGATTGAACGACGTCATCAGCCCGCTGTCCCACATCGCTTCCACGACGGGTGGTGACAGTGTGCGGTCCCGCTCGCAGGCGCCCGCTTGCTCGGCGACGAGGTCCCTCATGCCTCTCGCCAGATCGACGGGGCTCAACCGCACCGGCGTCGTCGTCATCTGAACTCCTCTTCCTGGTCAGCTGTCGTGAGCGCACGGTTGTCGTACGCGTCGGTCGGGAAAGGGCGCGAACGTGCGTGCGCTCGCCGTATGTTGGCCGGTGTGAACAGATTCGAATCCAAGGGTGTCCTCGTCACCGGCGCCGCGTCGGGAATCGGGAAGGCCACCGTCGAACGGCTGCTCGCCGAGGGCGCAAGCGTCGTCGGTGTCGACATCGCCGAGCGGACCGATGTCGCGAACGACCGGTATGCCTACCGGCAGGCCGATGTGCGTGACGGTGACGCCGTCGGTGCGGCGGTGGGTGCGGTGGTGGACGCGGTCGGCCGCCTCGACGGGGTGGTGCACGCGGCGGGCGTGGCCGGTGGTGGCCCGGTCCACCTGGTGCCAGACGAGGAGTGGGACCGGGTGGTCGACGTCAACCTCAAGGGCACGTTCGTCGTCACCCGCGCCGCGCTGCGGCAGATGATCGCGCAGGACCGGGTCGGCGGCGAACGCGGTGCCCTCGTGCATCTGTCCAGCGTCGAGGGGCTGGAGGGCACTGCTGGGGGCAGCTCGTACAACGCGGCGAAGGGCGGAGTCGTGCTGCTCACCAAGAATGTCGCGATCGACTACGGGCCGAGCGGGATCCGGGCCAACGCCATCTGCCCCGGCTTCATCGAGACGCCGCTGTTCGACTCCGTGGTGGGCATGCCGGGTATGGAACAGGCCCGCGACGGGCTCCGCCACGAACACAAACTGCGCCGCTTCGGGCAGCCCCACGAGATCGCCTCCGTCGCAGCCTTTCTGCTGTCTGCAGACGCGAGCTTCGTCAGCGGACAGGCGATCGCGGTGGACGGCGGCTACACCGCGGGGCGCGACCACGGCGTCACCGAGCTGATGGGGCTGGGCGAGCAATAGCGCGCGTCGCACCTCACGTGATCCACTCCGGCTGCGGCTCGGTCTCCACCGTCGCGAAGTCCTTGTGGCCCAGCCCGGCGATGCATCCGCCGTCGACGACGAACTCCGAGCCCGTCGAGTAACTCGACTCGTCGCTGGCGAGATAGACGACGAGGTTGGACACCTCCACCGGCTCAGCGGCGCGCCCCAGCGCGGTCTGGAAGATGTCGTCGGGCACCCAGTCGGTCATCGGCGTCTTGATCAGCCCGGGATGGATCGAGTTCACCCGGATTCCGCTGGGCCCCAGTTCCAGTGCACACGACTTGGTCAGCCCGCGTACCGCGAACTTCGTGGCGGTGTACCCGTGGCAGGCGGCGGTGCCCGCCATTCCCTCGATGGACGAGATGTTGATGATCGATCCCCGGCCGGCACGCTTCATCTGCGGCGTGACGGCGCGGATCCCGAGGAACACGCCGGTCAGGTTCACATCGATGATGCGCTGCCATTCCGACAGCGGATAGTCCTCGATGAGTCCGATGTTCAGGATGCCCGCGTTGTTGACCAGGATGTCGACCGAGCCGAATTGCTCGACGGCGGTGGCCACGACGGCGTCCCAGTCATCGGGCCGCGTGACGTCGAGGTGGACGTAGCGGGCGCGCTCGCCGACATCGCGGGCGACCAGTTCGCCTTCGTCGTCGAGGATGTCGCCGAACACCACCTCGGCGCCCTCGGACACCAGCGCCCGCACGTGCGACGCACCCATCCCGCGGGCTCCACCACTGACCACGGCGACCTTGCCGGCCAGACGTCCTGCCATCTATTCCTCCTGTTTCTCAGTCGTGTTCAACGTGCGCCCCGCACCAGCCGGCCGGGGCGGGCCCCGGTGTCGGCACCGTCACGCCGGGTCACCACGCCGCTGACGACGGTGGCGCGGTATCCGGACGCGCCCTGCACGAGCCGGTGCCCGCCTGCGGGCAGGTCGTAGGCCATCCTCGGCGCGTGCAACGTGAGCGCGTTCATGTCGATCACGTTCAAGTCGGCCTTCTTCCCGACCTGGATGACGCCGCGGTCGGTGAGCCCGAAAAGTGCTGCGGTGTCGTGGGACTGCTTGCGCACGACGTACTCCAGCGGCAGCCGCTCCCCGCGGTGACGATCGCGCGCCCAGTGCGTCAGCAGGAAGGTCGGATAGGACGCATCGCAGATCATGCTGCAGTGCGCACCGCCGTCGGACAGTCCCAGGACGCCTGCGGGATGGGTCATCATCTCGCGGATCGCGTCGTGGTTGCCGTCGGAGTAGTTGAACATCGGCAGCATCAGCATCGTGGCGGCATCGCCCTCGAGCATCAGGTCGTACATGGTGGTCAGCACGTCCTCGCCGCGGTCGCGGGCGATCGCGGCGACCGTCCGGTCGGCGGTCGGCTCGTAGTCGGGCGGCTCCCCGATGGCGTACAGCCGGTCCGCTGAGTACTGCGCCAGGGCGAACATGCCGTCGAACAACACGTCCGGATTGATCGGCAGATCCTCTTCGGCCAGGATCGCCGCGCGCACAGCGGGTTCGGCCAACCGGGCAGCCAGCTCCTCGCGCGTGCACTGGGCCTCGAGCCGCCGGTAGGTCGGCCGGTGGGTGAAGGCATGGTGGCCGGGGAACCCGAGGAGCATCCCGAACGGCCGGGCGGCGACCTGCGGGTGCAGCCGGCTGCCCGCCTCGTGCGCGGCCGCCGACATGTCGAGTTGCTCACGCCACAGGTTGGGGTCGGCGTCGACCTGGATGAGCGCGAAGCTCAGCGCGCAGTCGATCTCGCCGCCGAGGCGCCGCATCCACTCGAGTTCCTTCTTGGGCGCGACGATGTCCTCGCCGGCTGCCCCCTGCGGCGCCAGTTCGAACACCGCTCCGCCGCCGGCCGCCATCGCCCGGCCGAGCGCGAAGAGTTCGTCCTCGGCCGCAAACGTGCCGGGCACCGGCTCACCGTCCATGGCGCGGTGGGCCAGCGTTCGCGACGACGAGAAGCCCAGCGCCCCCGCCTCGGCCGCCTCCCGCACCAGCCGGCTCATCGCCGCGATGTCCTCAGGTGTGGCGGCCTCGTTGCGGGCGCCGCGTTCGCCCATCGCGTAGGCGCGCACGGTGCCGTGTGCGACCTGGCTGCCGACGTCGACCGCCAGTTCGCGCCTGCCGATGACGTCGAGGTACTCGGCGTAGCTCTCCCAGCCCCACGTGATGCCCTCGGTGAGCGCCGACCCCGGGATGTCCTCGACGCCTTCCATCAATTCGATGAGCCACTGCTCCTGGCCCGGGCGCACGGGTGCGAACCCGACACCGCAGTTGCCGGCGACGACCGTGGTCACGCCGTGATTGCTCGACGGCTCCAGCAGGCTGTCCCAGGTGACCTGACCGTCGTAGTGGGTGTGGATGTCCACGAACCCGGGGGCGACGACGGTTCCCGTCGCGTCGATGGTCTCGGCCGCCTCGCCTGCCAGCGTCGGGTCGTTGGGACCGCGGCGGCGAACCTCGACAATCTTGCCGTCACGGACGGCCACATCCGCCAGATAGCGGTCTGCGCCCGTGCCGTCCACCACGGTTCCACCGGTGATCTTGAGGTCGAACACGAATCACTCCCTCACGAGGCTGCCAGCCGTTACCGTGGCGAATGTAACACCGTTACAGAGCGGGGAAAGGCGAATCGTGGCGGACAAGAAACGGGAATCGGTCAACGCCGACGCGATCCTCGACGCCGCCGCGCACCTCATCGAATTGCACGGCGTCGGGGCGTTCACCATGCGCAGCCTCGCCGAGGCGCTGGGAGTCGCGGTCACGTCGATCTACTGGCACGTCGGCGGCAGGGACAAGGTGTTCGACAGCCTGGTGGAGGGACTGCTGGGCCAGATGGCGAACCTGCCGACAGAGGGTCGGAGTCCGGTCGATCGCATTGCCTCCCTTGCCCGTTCGCAACGCCGGGTACTCATCGAGCGCCAGCATCTCCTGAGCATCGCCCATGAGCGCGACCGCACGCCCGCACTGTTCCTGCCGGTGCAGCAGACGCTCGCAGCGCAGCTGGCCGAACTGGGCGTGACCGGGGCGGACGCGGCCCTGGTGCTGCGTGCGATCCAGGTCCACGTCATCTCCTCGGCGGTCATGCAGTTCTCCGCCGTGCGTGGGGCCAAGCACGACGAAGAGGACCCGTCGCTGTGGACCGACGACTGGCCGGACCGGGCGCTCGTCGAGGCGTTGCAGTCACCCACTGACTACGACGCGGTATTCGAATACGGGCTCGACGCGCTGCTGGCACCGCTGCGCGCAGGCGCCGCGGCCACCGGTCGGTGAGCCGGCCTCAATTCGGGGTCAGCGGTCCAACCGGTCGCGTGGCGGTCGCCGCGACCAGCAGTTGCGCCAGGTCGCCCGGCCGACTGAGGAACGGCGAGTGCGACGCGTCGATGGTCAGCGGTTCGACGCCGAGGCGGTGCGCGACGGTGTCGGCCAGCCAGCGCGGCATGGCCCGATCCTGTTCGCAGCGAATGAAACTGCGCGGCAGGTCGGCCGCCCAGAAATCAGGCGTCGACACCGGGGCGACCGTCGTCTCACCGAACCGTTCCGGGCCCAGCCGGTCGAAGGCCCATCGCGCCGTCGGCTCGTCGCAGTCGTGGTAGAAGTACTTCCACGCACCCTCGAAGTCCGCGAACGTCATCGCGCCGTCCTCGTCGAAGTGCAGGTAGCTCAACATCTCTCCGACATCGCCGTCGAGATCGCCGTCCTCGGCATTGGTCATCGTCATGGCCTCGGTGTAACTGCGGCCCTCGCGCGGCAGGGCGGCAGCGAGGTAGATGACGTGGCTGACCTTGTCCGGCACCGAGTCGACACCCAGCGTGGCGTCGAATCCTCCGCCGGAGTGGCCGACCACGACGTCGCCGCGCTCGATGACCGTCGCGACCGCCTCGCGGCGATTCGCCAGCGTGGACTCCTCGTCGACGCGCGAGCCGTGGCCGGGCAGATCCACGGCCACGGCATCATGGCCGAGCGCACGGAGTTTGTCTATGGTGTGCGTCCAACACCATGCGGCGTGAAATCCCCCGTGTACGAGTACGAAACGCACGTCGTCCTCCCTTGGGTGCATCGTGCGGGTGCGCCGAGGCGGCGGGCCGAAGATTACGCGAGGCGGTCCGTCGGTGGTGAGCTTTCGGGGCCAGGTCGCGACACGGTCACGGATGCGCATCCATTGGCCCTCGAGTGCCAGTAGTCGTCACTCCAGTCACTATCGTCACAGTGTCTACTGCTGACGTCATCGCGGCGTCCCGCCCCTCGAGAGGTGTGACATGTCGCTGCGTCGTCGATTGTCCACGGTGTCAACCGCATCCATGGCGTCCGCAGCCGTCGTCGGACTGACACTGGCGATCGGCGTCGCCCCGACCGCGTCCGCCGAACCCTGCACCGGGGCTGCGGCGGCAGCCAAGCCGCCACCGACTCCCAGCGGCGCCGCGGCGCCCGCCCTGCCCGGCTCCGACATTCCGCCCCGGGGACACCGGCCCGCAGGCACCGATGACGACGCCCCATTGCCAAGGATGGGCCAGTTCTCCCGGGCGATGCTCGACGCGGTGTCGCCCCAGCCCGGCCGGCTCGAGCAGCAGGCGCGAGCGGTGCCTGCGCCCGCCCCCGCACCGGGCACGGCGAATTCGCCGTCGGCGCAGACCGACACGCCGGCCCAGGCGGCCGCTCCCCCGGCACCACCACCGGCGCCACCCGGGACCTCGCTCGTGGGCTGGGTGACCGGACCGGACAGCCCGAACCAGACCGTCAACCGGTTCGCCATCACCGGTACCGACCTCGGCATCATGTGGGACAACGGCGATTCCTCGAACCGCCAGGTGCTGATGGCATTCGGCGACACCTATGGCTACTGCAGTGTCCGCGGTCAGCAATGGCGGTACAACACCCTGTTCCGCAGCCAGGACGGCGCGCTGTCGAAGACCGTGGCCGTGCCCAACGCGGGCCTGTCGAACCGGTATTCGGGCGCACCGATCTGGCCGTCGGGGATGGCCAAGCAGGTCGTCAACAGCCCGAAGTGGGCGGAGACCGAGCGTGGCATCATCCCCACCGCCGGGGTCGCGATCGGCAACACCCAGGTGATGAACCTGATGTCGATCCGCAGCTGGGACAGCGACGGCCGATGGACCACGAATTTCTCCGCGATCGCGGCGTCGTCGGACAACGGTGAGAACTGGACGGTGCACCCGGGCACGGTGAGAGCGGCGCGAGCGGACGGCGTGCCGGGCGCCCGGTTCGCGCCGGGCAACGAGAACTTCCAGCAGGGCGCATTCCTCAAGCCCGGTCCGGGTGACCCGTACCTCTACTCTTTCGGTACCCCGGCAGGCCGCGGCGGTGCGGCATACATCTCCCGGGTCGCCCAGAACCAGGTACTCGACCTCGGCAAGTACGAATACTTCAACGCGGGGCAGAACGCCTGGGCGCCGGGCAACCCCGCGGCCGCCACGCCCGTCATCCCCGGCCCGGTCTCGGAGATGTCGGCGCAGTACAACACCTACCTCAAGCAGTACCTCGTGCTGTACGGCAACGGCGCTGACGACATCGTGGCCCGGACGGCGCCGGCCCCGCAGGGCCCCTGGGGACCCGAACAACTGCTCGTCCGGTCCGCCGACATCCCTGGTGGCATCTACGCCCCCTATCTGCACCCGTGGTCGGTGGGCAAGGAGCTGTACTTCACCCTGTCGCTGTGGTCGGCGTACAACGTGATGTTGATGCGCACCGTCCTGCCGTAACCGCCTCCCGAAGTCGCCAGCAATTTGTGCGACCCTGTGCCCACGGCGCGCTTCTGCAGCTACAGTCGGTTCAAACGATGCGCTGCACCGCGCTGAGCAACGTCGCCGGAGGGTACGAGTGTCACGACTGAGGACGTGGTGGACTCAACCCGACCCGTTCGACTGGATCACGAGTTTCCTTCGGCAGCGCCGACTCCTGCGATCGGCTCAGCTCATCATGGGCGTGGTCACCACGTCCTCGGCACTGGTGCCGCTCAGTGTGCTCGCCAGTGGCCGGCCAACTATCAACGAGTCGCTTGTCTGGGGCGCCGTCACGGCTGTATTCACCGCCGGGGTCACGGCGTTGTGGTTGACGCGCTGGCCGACCCGCAGGCAGTCCGAACTCGTCTGTGTCGTGGGCGCCCTCTCGACAGCCGCCTGGAGTCTGACACAACCCAATCCCACCCTGACCGCTCTCGGCGGCGCAGGCATGGCCGTGATCGCCGGCTACATCGCGTTCTTCCACACCACGAGGCTGCTGCTGGTCAACTTCGTGCTGGCCCTCATGATCGCCGTCGCCGCTGCAGTGCGCCTCGGCCGGGACGCCGGCCTCGTCACCGCGATGGGAGCGTTCTGGCTGATCTGGTTCCTCAACGTCTCGGTGTCGATCGGCGTGTGGGCGATGTCGCGGGCCCTCGTCCGGTACGCGGCCCGGTCGGACGAGGACCCCCTGACCGGGCTGCTGAACAGGCGAGGGTTCATCGACACCCTCGACCGCCAGCTCGCCGCGATGCAGGCCACCGGCAACCGTCTGTCGCTGTTGATGATCGACCTCGACGACTTCAAGCGCATCAACGACACCGACGGCCATGCGGCGGGCGACACCGTCCTGATCGCCGTCTCCGATCTGCTCCGCTCGCACGCCCCGCCCGGTGCCGCGATCTGCCGTGCCGGTGGCGAGGAATTCCTGATCGCCGACATCTCCACCGGCTGCGACGTCTCGATGCTGGCCACGAATCTGTGCGCCGCCATCGCCGCACTGCCGCAGCGGATCACGGCCAGCATTGGTTCCACCACCGCCGAGATCACCGACGCGGACGCCTCGACGAGGCACATCGAGCACCTGATCGCCGTTGCCGACGCGGCGATGTACGCCGCGAAACGCGACGGCGGGAACCGGCCGCGGCACACTTACGCAACCATCTGCTGACACGGACAACTCTGGAGGAAACATGAGCGACTACAAGATCATCGTCGTCGGCACCGACGGCTCGGATTCGTCGTTGCGCGCGGTGGACAAAGCCGCCGCCATCGCCGCCGAGTCCGGCGCGAAGCTCATCGTCGCCACCGCGTATCTGCCTGAGCAGGAACATCATTCCGGCGAACCCGATCAACCGACCGGCGAGGGCTATCGAACCCACGGCGGTGCGCCGACGTACGCGATGCTGCGCGAGGCCAGCAACCGGGCGCGGGAGGCGGGAGCCAAGGACGTCGACGAAAGGGCCATCGTCGGCGCGCCGATCGACGTACTCGTCGACCTGGTCGCCGACGTGAACGCCGATCTGCTGGTGGTCGGCAGCGTCGGGCTCAAGTCGATCGCCGGGCGCCTGCTCGGATCCGTTCCGAGCGCGGTACGACGTCGCGCGAAGACCGAGGTGCTGGTCGTCGACACCAAGGACTGACGTCCGTCACGTTCGAGCAGCCCACGACGTCGGCGAAGTTGTGATCGGTAGGCACCAGAACCGAGTTCACTGATCGCAGGTGACGCCCCCGGCGCGCCACACGGCGTGAGGAACGACCATGAACCGAATCGCACGAATCGCGACGGCGCTCGCGATGGCCGGTGCCGCGATCGGCCTCGCCGGTCCCGCACACGCCGACGATCTCAGCGGTACCTACACCCTGCTGAGCGACCAGAGTCAGCGAGCGGTCAACGGCACGCTGAATCCGTACCCGAGTTCCTCGGCGACCTGGATCATCACGTCCTGCGGTGCGGGCTGTGCCCGTGTCGCCGCCACCACAGGGTGGACCGCCGACGCCCGACTGGTTCACGGCCGGTGGGGATTCAGCCGCGAGGCCGTGTGGTCGTGCCCCGACGGCAGGCAGCTGCCGAACACCATCGGCTACTCGTTCGATGCGGTGACCCTGACGGGCACGTCGACCGGCCGGATCCCGGCCGGCTGCGAGGGTTTCCCGGTGAACGTCGACGGCATCCGGGTCTCGCTGACCCGCAGGTAGCGACCAACGCGCAGCGCGCATCGGCCGGCTCGGTGACGAGCCGGCCGTTCCGCTGTCGCCCGTGGCTCTGACGTTCTTGGGATCGGTAGCCCCTCGCACTCGCTTGACTCATCGCATCGACGACGCCACCGAGGCGCGCACGAGCAGGCGACACGAAAGGAGCCGGCCATGAACACGTCCGTCCCCACCCACACCCCCGCCGCGGTGGCGCCACGCCGGGCCCGGATGTCCGGCCTCTACGCGCTCAAGCCGTGGTTCACCCGGCAGCTGACGCCGATCCTGGACGCCGCGGTCGATCGGCAGATCTCCCCCGACGCCTTCACCGCCGCAGGCGTTGTGGCCGCAGCGGCCGGCGGCGTCGCCGTCGCCTACGGCTGCTGGCCGCTCGCGGCGCTGTTCATGGTGCTGCGGCTGGCCGGGGCGAACCTCGACGGCGCGGTCGCCCGCGCCCGCGGCGTGAGCCGTCCGTGGGGCTTCGTCGTCAACGAGATCGGCGACCGCGCCGCGGATCTGCTGGCCTTCGCCGGCCTGGCGGTGTGGGCGGCGCGCCAGGGCGGCCCAGGGCTCGACTGGCTGTCCTGGCCGGTGCTGCAGGTGCTCCTGGCCGCACTCGCCGCGACACTGCCGACGTTCGCGTCGCTGGCGGCGGCAGCAGCCGGCGGCACCCGCCGCAACGGCGGCCCGCTCGGCAAGACCGAACGGTGCCTGCTCGTGGTGCTGGCGACCGCGTTCCCGGTCATCATGCCCGTGCTGCTGGCTCAGCTGGTGAACGGTTCACTCATCACCACGGTGCTGCGACTGCGCGCCGCGCACCGCGAACTGAAGGCGCAGCGCAGTTCCCAACCCGAGCCGGTGGCCGAGATCCTGCCCATCACCCGGCCCCTCACGGTGCCACTGGGGGTGCTGACTTCGGCGGCCTGATCAGGCGCCGGCCACCACGGCTGCCCAGACGGCGGCGACGAACCTCAGTGGAGGTCGTCGCCGCCAGTCGGCGTTGCAGCGTGCGCGATTTCTTGGGATCGGTAGCCCGCCGGGGCCGATCTACTCATGGCATGAACACGCACCGCACCGGCACGTCACTCACCTCCCGCAGCACGTCGTCGGGCGCAGGAAGCGTCCTGCGGCACTGGCTCTGGCGGACTGTGTGTGGCGTCTCGGGCGGACTGACGGTGACCGGCCGCTGGGAGGCCCGGGGCGGCTGCGTGATCGTGGCCAACCACGCGTCGCACGCCGACACCGCGGCCCTCCTCGCTGCGCTTCCGCCGACGGCCCGCCCTGTCTTCGGCGCAGCCGCTGACTACTGGTTCGACGTACCGGTGCGGCGTTTCGTCGCCACCTCGCTGGCGGGCATCCTCCCGGTCCGGCGAACCGGTGACGGTGGCTACGCCGCACTGCTGGCGGCCGCCGGGCCGGCGCTGAGGGCCGGACGCACCGTCGTGCTCTACCCCGAGGGAACGCGGTCGACCGACGGCACAATCGGCGAATTCCGCTCCGGCGCGGTGCGCTTGGCGCGCGAATGCGGCGTGCCGATCGTTCCGGTCGCCATCGCGGGCACGGCCGATGTACTGCCCAAGGACGGCCGCTACTCCCCCGCTCCGATGCGGGTGCGTCTCGGCGCGCCACTGGATCCCCACGACACGTCGGCAGCGCAACTGCGGGCACATGTGTCGGCCCTGCGGGAAGATTTCGAGGGCCGGGCCGGTGACCGATACGCGCTCGCATCCTGAGACAGGCGCCTGATGACGATCTTCGACCAGTACAGCTCATTCCTCCACCTCGATCGGCGGATGGCGCTCGACATCGACCTGGGCCCGCTGCACGTGCATCTCTTCGGCCGGTCGGTGTTCCTGATGTGGATCACGGTCGCCATCCTCGCCGCGGCCGGCATCGCAGTCCTGGTCTCCCGCAGGCCGGAGCTGATCCAGAAGTGGCGGACCTGGGTGCTGATCGCTCCCGCCGTCGGGTTGCCGGTGTGGTTCGGCCACGGCACCACCGCGGTACTGGCGGCGGTGCTCGCCGTCGTCGCGGTGATCGAATACGCGCGGCTGGTCCGGCTCGAACGGGCCGACACCTACGTCCTGCTGGCGCTGGCGGTGCTGTACCCCCTCGCTGCCTGGCTGCGCCCGACGCTGCTGCAACTGGCACCGGTCGTCCTGCTGTTGTGCGCGCTGCCCTCGGTCCTCGGCGGCGACGTCGAAAACGGCGCCAGGCGCACCGCTTTCACCGCCTTCGGGTCCGTGTGGATCTGCTGGTCGCTGTCCCATCTCGTGATGGTCCTGCCGGACACGTATCTGCTGTGCTTCGCCGTCGCGGCCACCGATGTGGCGGCCTGGTGCGGTGGAAAGGGGTTGCGCCGCATGGCCTGGGCGCGCCGGCCGCTGTCGCCGTTGAGCCCGAACAAGACGGTCGGCGGCCTCGTCGGCGCGATCATCGGCGCCTTCGTCATCCTCAGCCTGCTCGGCAGCATGTCGATCGGGCTGCTCGTCGCCGTCTCCATCGGCGGCGTCTTCGGCGACCTGCTGGAGTCGATGCTCAAGCGGCAGGCTCAGGTCAAGGACGCCGGCGACTGGCTGCCCGGATTCGGCGGCCTGCTCGACCGCATCGATTCGCTGTTGCTCGTCCTCCCACTGGCGTACTTCCTAGGATGAACGGACACATGAGCCCTTCCGCGGTACCCACGCTGACGCCCACGATCACCGTCTGCTCGGCACATGGGCGACACACCTTCGCGCCCGGACAGGACGTCGTCATCGGACGCGATGTGCGGGCCGACGTCCGCATCCCGCACCCGAAGGTGTCTCGGTCACATGTGGTCCTGCGCCATCTCGACGAGAGCTGGGTCGCCGTCGACGACACGAGCCTGCACGGCATCTATGCCGACGGGCGACGCGTGCAGTCCGTCGAGGTGCGCGGCGGCCAGACCATCCATCTCGTCGCGCCCGACGGTCCGCAGCTGCGATTCGAGCTCGGCGCACCGGCTTCTCCGGCCGACGCGGAGACCACGCGGATGTCGCGGCAGCCCGACCGGCAGGGTTCCCTCACGATCGGACGCACACCCGACAACGACATCGTGGTCCCCGATGTGTTGGCGTCACGCCACCACGCCACTCTGATCGCCACCGACCGCGGCGTGCGGCTCTCGAGCATCGACGGCCGCAACGGCACATTCGTCAACGGTGAACGCATCACCGACACTCCCCTCGCCGACGACGACATCGTGACGATCGGCAACGTCGACTTCGTCTTCACCGCGGGTGTTTTGGTGCGCCGTACTCAGCCGGCTGCCACCACCGGCGGCCTGGAGGTCAACGAGGTGAGTCTGGCGATCGAGCGCGACACCGTGCTGCTGGACCGCATCACGTTCACCGCCAGGCCGGGCACGCTGACGGCGGTGATCGGCCCGTCGGGCTCGGGCAAGTCCACGCTGGCGAAGACGATCGTCGGCGCCGGGCGGCCGACCAGCGGCACGGTGTCGTTCGAGGGGCGCGACCTGAACACCCGCTACGCGGCGTTGCGCAGCCGCATCGGCATGGTGCCGCAGGACGACATCGTGCACGGTCGGCTCACCGTCGCTCAGGCACTGGATTTCGCCGCGGAGCTCCGGATGCCCGCCGACACCGCGGCCGAGGACCGCCGGCAGGTGATCGCCGCGGTGCTCGAGGAACTCGAGCTGGCCGGCCATGCCGACACCCGAATCGACACGCTGTCGGGTGGTCAGCGCAAACGGGTGTCGGTCGCGCTCGAACTGCTGACCGGTCCGTCGCTGTTGGTGCTCGACGAGCCGACCACCGGGCTGGACCCCGCGCTGGACCGGGCGGTGATGGGAATGCTGCGCAGGCTCGCCGACGCGGGCCGGGTGATCGTGGTGGTGACCCACTCGCTGTCGTTCCTGGACGTCTGCGACCAGGTGCTGCTGCTGGCGCCGGGCGGCAAGACCGCCTTCTGCGGACCACCCGACGAGCTCGGGCCGGCAATGGGTTCGACCGACTGGGCGGACATCTTCACCGGCGTCTGCGCCGATCCCGACGGTGCGCAACGCCGGTTCCTGGCGGGTAGAGAGCTCTCGGCCGCATCCGGCGCCGTCGACGACGCGCCCATGCACCCCGTGACCGCGGCGGCGCCGTCGTTCACCGGGTTGCGCCGCCAGGTGTCGACGATCGCCCGCCGTGAGGTCCGGCTGCTGATGGCCAACCGCGGCTATCTGGTCTTCCTGGCGGTGCTGCCGTTCATCGTCGGCCTGCTGCCGCTGACAGTGGCCGGCGGCGCCGGCCTCGGCGGGCCCCCGCCGGACGGTGCGCCACCCTTCGAGGCGAAACACGTCATCGCGCTGACCAGCTTCGCCGCCATCCTGATGGGTGTCACGCTCACCGTGCGCGACCTGGTCGGTGAACGTGCGATCTTCCAGCGTGAGCAGGCTGCGGGGTTGTCCGCCTCGGCGTACCTGCTGGCCAAGATCGCGGTGTTCGGCGCGGTGGCGGTGATCCAGTCGGCGATCCTGGTTCTCGTCGTCACGGCACCCGGGTTCGGCAAGCCCGCCCCCTCGCGCGCCGTGGTCCTGGGCAGCCCGATGCTGGAGTTCTTCGCCGGCATCGCGGCGACGGCCGTCGCGGCAGCGGTGCTGGGACTGGCGGTCTCGGCGCTGGCACGGACGGGTGACCAGGTGATCGTGCTGCTGGCGGCGACCTTGATGGCGCAGCTGGTGCTCGCAGGCGGCTTCATCCCGGTGACGGGCCGGCCGCTGTTCGAGACGCTGGCCTGGATCACGCCCGGCCGGTGGGGATTCGCCGCCACCGCGTCGACCGCCGATCTGAGCTCGCTGGTCGCCGGGATCGCGGACGACCCGCACTGGCAGCACACCCCGTCGCGTTGGCTGTTCGACATGGCCATGCTGGCGGTGCTGACCGTGCTCTTCGCCGCGATCGCCCGCTGGCGGCTCCGGCTCAAGGTCGCCTAAGACCGCCGCGCGGCGCGCCGTTTGCCGCCCACGGCCCCGGGTATGGCTCAGGTGCCGGACGCTTTCTGAAACGTGTGAGCAACTCGCAGCCTCGTTGGCAGCACCCTGCGCCATTCGGCTCCGAATACCGGGCAGCCGCTGCCCACACCCTGTTCAGGAGGCATTACATGCGCGTTGTCGTCACCGGCGCATCGGGCAACGTCGGCGCCGGCGTGCTGCGGGCGCTACACGAACGGCTGCCCGACGCTCAGGTGGTGGGGGTCTGCAGGCGCCCACCCACGACGGGTGAGAAGTACGAACGGGTGCGGTGGCACGCCGTGGACCTGGCGTCGCCCGACGCCGCGGCCGACCTCGAGCCGGCGATGCGAGACGCCGACGTGGTGGTCCACCTCGCGCTGGCGATTCAGCCGGTGCGCGATACGGACTATCTGTATCGGGCCAATGTGATTGGCACGCAATCCCTTCTGTCTGCGATGACCGCGGCCGGGGTCCGGCAGCTGGTGTATGCCTCCAGCCTCGGCATCTACGCCCCCGGCCGGGGCGAGCCCGTCTCGGAGGACTGGCCGGACACCGGCCAGCCCGCCTCTACGTACAGCCGGCACAAGGTGATGGTGGAACGGATTCTCGACCGGTTCGTCGAGGAACATCCCGATACGGTGGTGGCCCGATTCCGTCCCACTGTCGTGGTGCAGCGCGAAGCGGCCTGGCTGATCCGTTCGCTCTACCTCGGCCCCCTCGTGCCCCGCGCCGCCCTCGAACTCCTCCGCCGCGGCGCGATTCGTGTGCTTCCACTACCCAGAGGTATTGCGCTGCAATTCGTTCACGCCGACGACGTCGGTGACGCGGTGGTCCGGATGATGCAGCACCGCGCCCACGGCTCCTACAACATCGCGGCGAACGTGCTGGACAGCACCGCGCTCGCCGCCGTGGTGGGGGCGCGGGCCGTCGGCGTCAACCCGAAGCTGATGCGCGCGGTGGTCAGCGCACTCAGCGTGAGCCGCGTGGTCGCGCTGACCCCGGGCTGGTACGACGTGGCCACCAACTCACCTGTCATGGACACGTCGAAGGCGCGCCGCGAACTCGGGTGGGCACCCACCCGGACGTCGGCGGAGAGCGCGATCGAACTCCTCGACGGGATGGCCGACGGCGCCGCAGGCACGAGTGCGGCGATGGGATGGAACACGGAGGAGAAACGCATGACCTCGCGCACGATTCAGTACGTCCACGATGCTTCCCTGCTCACATGGAGCGGCTTGGCTCTCGCCCGTGCGCTGGGTGTCGGCCGGGCCGGCGCTCCGGACGCGGCGGTCGTCGCGCTCAATCTGGCGTCCGGCACACCGATGGCACTGGACCGCGTCCTCGCACGACGTCGCGATCCCGCCGCTCTTCTCGCGCCTCTCGCTGTGGTCACCGCCGTGGTCACCAGCCTCCGTGGTGGGTGGGCGCCGGTCGCCGCCACCACGGTCCTCAGCCTGCTCGCCGCGAGCGAACGCCGCCGGGCCAAGAGAGGTGGACAACGATGAACACACAGAACAATGGCTCCCAGGTGGTCGTCGTCATCGGCGCTTCGAGTGGGATAGGACGGGAGACCGCGTTGCACTACGCCAGACGCAATGCCGCCCTGGTGCTCGCGTCGCGCTCGAAGGACGCGCTGAACGACGTCGCGGACGAATGCCGATCGTTCGGAGCCGCCGATGTGGTGGTGCAGGCGACGGACATCGCCGTCGCCGACCAGGTCCAGGAACTGTTCGACGTCACGATCGCGCGATTCGGACGGGCGGACGTCGTGGCCCAGTGCGCGGCCATCACCGCCTTCGGCCGCTTCGAGGACGTTCCGGCGGACGTCTTCGACGACGTGGTGAAGACGAATCTCCTCGGCGCCGCCAATGTGGCGCGCTCGGCACTGCGCCACTTCCAGGAACGGCGCTCGGGGCACCTGGTGCTTGTCGGTTCACTGCTGGGAACGATCGCGGTCCCATACCAATCTCCCTACGTCCTCAGTAAATTCGCTTTGAGTGCGCTCGTTCGGGTGTTGCGTCAGGAGAATCGTCATCTGCCGGAAGTCAGGATTCACGGCATCTACCCGGGACCGGTCGACACCCCGGTGTACGGGACGGCGGGGAACTACTCCGGCCTCACCCCACGGGTGCCGCCGACCGCAGACGCCCCCGCCATAGTCGCGGCCGCCATCGTGCGCGCCACTGACAGGCGGCGCTCCAGCGAGCGTCAAGTCGGTCTGCTGAACTGGCCGGCGATCGCCGCCTTCCGGTTGCTGCCTGCGGTCTTCGACGCCGTGGTCGGGCCGTTCGTCCGCGCCACCTCCTTCGATTCGGAACCCAGCGACGCCAGCGCCGGGAACGTGCGGTACGAGTCGATCGAACCCGCGCGAATCGGCGTGGCGTTGTCCTGACGTGGCTCGCAGGCGGTCCCGAGGTGACAGAGGCACTGGATCGGTAGGGTCGTGCAGCAACAGATCACGCCCGGACCGTGTTGTCACGGTCCGGGCGGATCGGGTCGGCGGCGACTCAGAAGTAGGTCGTCGTCGTCGTGCTGGTGCCGTTGTCGCAGGCGATGGTGACCGTCCAGTTCCGGAACCGCGGAACAGCGGGCACGACCTTCATGTCGTACCTGGAGTTGGCCGGCAGTGCGAAGGCACGGTTGAAGTTCTCCGCCGTGTAGGTGCACTGCGACGACACTCCACTGCGGTCGGTGATGTGAGCCACGAAGCCACCCAGCACGGTGTCGAACGAGACCGTCGGCCCCTGCTTGGGCGCCGGCGGAGGCGGCGGCGGGTCGTTGGGCGGCGGCGGGGTGGACCCGTTCGCGCACCCGGACACGATGACCTTGGCGCCCTGCTGGTTCTGCAGCTTCGCCATGGCCTTGCTCTGCGCGCCGGACAGCGACGGGTCGGACGCGCCGGTCATCTCGCCGTAGTCGTTCGAGGCCGCCGCCGCACACTCGTTGGTCGCGATCACCTGGGTGACACAGTGGCTGCCGCCATTGCTCACACAGTTGGACAGCGCCCCCTGCCCGGCCTGGTCCTGGCCGGCGCCGATCGCCGATCCGCCGGCCATCGTGACGGGAGGGTTCTCGCTGACGAAGCCGATGGCCAGTGCGATGTACTGGTCGGCAGCGCTCGCCGGTGCGGCGGCACTGACCATTCCGACGCCAGATGCGAACGCGGCCAGAAAGATCAATGCTGCGGTTCGGCTGCGTCGGCCTGCTGCACTTGCTGAAATGGTCATGATGTCCTCCGTTGGTGATTGAGCCGTTGATGCGGACCCTCGTGGGCTACTCGAATACTCGGCTTCACGGAGCGGCCGGGTAATCGCCGGCAAGCCAGACTTCAGCGAAGGATGGGAAGGGTTTCCTGTCTGCGGGGTAAGGGGCGGTGGCGGGCAGGAGCCGCTGCCGACGAGCTCAGCTTGTCGCCGCGTTCCTGGTGTCGAGTCCGAACACCTCGACGGCAGCCGCCTTTCCTTTCAGCGCGTAGGACCCTCGGTCGACGAGTTCTGCGGGCCGGACGTCAAGGGCATCGACGGTCTGCCGGGTCAGAAGTATCACGTCGCCGGTGGCTTTGGTGAGCTGCTCGACCCGGGCTGCGACGTTGACGGTGTCGCCGATCAGCGTGAACTCGAGCTTGCCTCCCCCGCCGATGGTGCCGGCGATGACGACACCGGTGTTGATCCCGATACCGATTCGCAGCGCGCTGCCGAATCGCTCTGTCACGTAACGGTGAATCAGCACCGCGGCTTTCACGGCGGCGTCGGCATGGTCCGCAAGATCGTTCGGGGCACCGAAGACGGCCAGGGCGCCGTCGCCGAGGAATTTGTTGACGTGTCCGCCGGCGTCGACGACCGCAGGCACCACGATCCCGAAGAGTGCGTTGAGGCGGGCGACGGTGTCCTCGGCGGTATTGGTTTCGGCGAAAGGGGTGAAATCTCTGATGTCGACGAACATCACGCTCACCTCGCGGCGCTCGCCGGTGAACACATCGTCCCCCTGCTCGAGCAGTCGCCCCGCCAAGGTGGGGTCCACATAAGTTCCGAAGGCCGTCTGAAGTCTTTGGCGCTCAGCCAATCCCGCCTGCATGCGGTTGAACGACGCCGCCAGCGCGCCGAGATCGTCGTCTTGAACCACTGGCAGCCGTTGGCCGTAGTCCCCCGCCGCAACGCGTTCAGTCCCTTCGGCGAGATCGCGAACGGGCTGCAGGGACGGCGAGAACGCGGCGCCGACGGTGATCGGCACTCCGTAGCCGAGCGTCACCGCACCGCCGATCACGAGGGCAAGCACGGGGACCGCGGTGGCCCCGTGGAATACGGCCGCCAGCATCGCGCCCGCGGTGGCGAATGCGAAGGCGGTCGCGAGGATGCAGACATTCGACCACCCGGCAAAGCTCGGGCGGGAGCGGGGCAGGGAGTCACCGATCCCCGTGTCACCGGCAATGGCGACCCTGGCCGGCCGAAGCGCGGCTTCCGTATAGCTGTGCACGGCAATCAGCTGGACGGCAGTTGCGAAGGCGGCGCCCAGGATTCCGTACTGAACGAGGCGCCACCCGCTCGCCCCGGCGACCGCGCCGACAACGACCAAGAGGAGGGTGACTCCCACAGCGTTGGCGGCCATGGTCCGGGCAACTATCGCCCGGCCCCAGGCGTAGGTGGCGTCCAGCGCCCTTCCCCGGTCGACGTCCTGACCGGCTGCCCACTGATCGACCAGGCGGCTCGGACCCTGGCCGGGAAGGACCATCACGTACACCAGCACGAGCACGGCGATGGAGGTGACGCCGGCCGCCTCGACGTAACGATCGGACTCCTCAGTCGCGACGACGACGAACGACGGAAGAAGGTAGACCGGCAGGATCGCGGGAATCGCGCCCGCGTAAGCCGCCCACGAGTATCTCGCTCGGTACCTGTCCCACGCCCACTGCCAGATGCGGTTCATGGCGGGAGACTAGAGAACCGCGGCATTCGGGCGTGGGGGTTGACGCAGAATGGCCACGAGTCAGGGCGGGGTCGTGCACGCGGGCGAACCGAGGTCAGCCTTGAGTCTTGGTGTCGAAGACGAGCAATGTGCTCGATGCGGTCGCCACCAGCGCGCCCGATGCGTTGACAACCGCGCCTTCGGCGAAGGCGACGCGTGAACCGGACTTGACCACGGTTCCGGTTGCGGTGAGCATTCCGCTGGAATGCTGAACCGCCTTGAGGTAGTTCACCTTGATCTCGACCGAGGAGAAACCCCGGCCCTGGGACATCGTGGTGTGCGTCGCGCCGCCCATCACCGCATCGAGCAGCGTGCAGACGAGACCTCCGTGCACGGTGCCGATGGCGTTATAGGCCGATTCGTCAGGCCGGCACGTGAAGACCACTTTGCCGAATTCCACAGACGCGATGGAGATCTGCATTAATTCGTGCATGGGCGCCGTCGGGAGCTGCATGTCCTGCACGGCTCGCACGAAGTCGAGACCGGCCATGGAGGCACCGGCGACCGCGGTCGGCTTCGGGTCGTGCCACGTCACCACGCGTGTCCTCGGCGTCGATTCGCCGTCCGCAATGCTCATCTCGCAGCCCCCGCTCAGATGATTCGGCAATCTACTCCGATTCATCACCGTCGCGGCGCGATCAGAGGTTTCCCGCAACGACGGCGCTCCGGCTACCAGTTGCTCGGCGAGTAGTCCTTCAGGAAGCAGCCGTGCAGATCTTCGCCGGCCTCGCCGCGGACGATGGGGTCGTACACGCGAGCGGCACCGTCCACGAGGTCGAGCGGGGCGTGGAAACCCTCCTCGGCGAGCCGCAGTTTCGTCGGGTGCGGCCGCTCGTCGGTGATCCAGCCGGTGTCGACGGCGGTCATGAGAATGCCGTCTTGCTCCAGCATCTCGGCGGCGCTGGTGCGGGTGAGCATGTTCAGCGCGGCCTTTGCCATGTTGGTGTGCGGATGCCCCGGGCCCTTGTACGCGCGGCTGAACTGCCCCTCCATCGCCGACACGTTCACGACGTAGGTGCGACGGGCGGGTGAGGCGGCCATCGCCGGGCGCAGGCGACTCACCAGGATGAACGGCGCGGTCTGGTTGCACAGCTGGACCTCGAGCAACTCCATCGCGTCGACCTCGTGCACGCGTTGGGTCCAGCTGTTGACGGACGCGGTGTCGGGCAGCAGCCCGCCCGCATCGATGGCGGTTCCCGCTGCGATCCGTTCCGGCGAGGCGCTGCGGGCGGTGAGGGCCAGTTCCGTCACCACATGAGGGGTCTGGTGTTCGGAGAGGCTGCCGGCGAGCGCCGCCGGATGGGCGTCGCTGACGCGGTCGAACGTGATGACGTCGACCAGTCCCGGCGCCGGGGTGCGTTCCGCCTCGACGAGCGCCGCATAGGAGCCGGGGGCTCGCCGCACGGTCTGGGCGGCGTTGTTGATCAGGATGTCCAGCGGGCCCTGGGCGGCGACGCTGTCCGCGAGCGCGACGACCTGCGCGGGGTCGCGGAGGTCGATGCCCACGACGCGGAGTCGGTGCAACCAGTCGGCACTGTCGGGCATCGCGGTGAAGCGGCGCACGGCGTCGTTCGGGAAGCGGGTGGTGATGGTGGTGTGCGCCCCGTCGCGAAGCAGTCGCAACGCGATGTACATACCGATCTTGGCGCGGCCACCGGTGAGCAGGGCGCTTCTGCCTTCGAGGTCGGTGCGAGCGTCGCGCTTGGCACGGTTGAGCGCGGCGCATCCGGGGCAGAGTTGGTGATAGAAGGCGTCGACCACCGTGTAGCGGTTCTTGCACGTGTAGCAGGCCCGCGGCCGGAGCAACGTCCCCGCGGTGGCGCCGACCGCGGTCGACACCAGCGGCAGGCCCTGCGTCTCGTCGTCGATGCGGCCCGGCGCACCGGTCGCGGTGGCGGCGGTCACTGCCTGGTCGGCCGCCGCCACCGCGTCGCGCTTGGCGTGCCGGCGAGCCTTCCTGACCGACTTGAAGATGCCCGCGGTCGCGCGGCGCACGGCCACGGCGTCGGGATGCTCAGGAGGTAGCGACTCGATGTCGGCCAGCACCTGCAGGCACATGTCGAGTTTGTCCGGGTCTATCGCGTTCACCAGGGAAGAGTACGGGGCGGTGCGATGCCGGGCGTCGAAGAACAGCTAGCGGCTTCGTCGTCGGCCGCGCGCGCGTTTGGCCTCGTACATCGCCAGGTCGGCGTCGCGCAGCAGTTCGTCAGCCGTTCGACGATCTGACCGGTCGACCTCGACGACACCGATGCTGGCGCCGATCGGGCCCTGCACGGCGGGGAGGGCGAGCGCCGAGTGCAGCCGGTCCACCAGGTCGTCGATCTCGGCGGACGTCACGGCGCGGCAGACGAGAACCACGAATTCGTCACCGCCCCAACGCCCTACGACGTCGTCGGCAGCGACGGTGCGGCGTAGCCGTTCTGCGGTGGTCCGCAGCACGTGATCTCCGGCATCATGACCGTGCGTGTCGTTGGTCGTCTTGAGGTGGTCGACGTCGATGAAGAGCACCGCCCGCAGCCGGACGTCGCCCGAGTCCCCGCTCAGCGCGTCATTGATCCGCAGAAGTACCGCGGCACGGTTGGGAAGGGACGTCAGACCGTCGTGAGTGGCGAGGAACTTCATCTCCTCGGCCTCTGCACGTTGCGCGGTGACGTCGGTGAAGGTGACGAGCATGTCCGACAATCCCGGCTTGTCGGGGTTGAGCAGTCGACAGCTCGACAAGATCCACCCCCTGCCCTCCGGGCGGTCCCACCCGTACACCAGCTTGTCGAACGACACACCGGTACGCAGTACCGCGAGAGCGGGACGGTCCTCTGGCGCGATGTTCACGCCGTTCTCGTCGTAGAACGGGGACTTCTCGGTCGCTTCGAAGAAGTTGACACCCACGAGGTTCGCCCCTTCCGGAGCACCCAGGATTCGCAGGCCGGCGGGGTTGATGGACTTGATGGTGCCATGCATGTCGGTCACGATCAGGCCCTCGATCATCGACGTGACGACGGCTTCGAAGTGCTGCTCGGCGCGGTGTAGTGCAGTCAAGTCACAGCACACCAGGACGTAGCCCTCGGCCATCGTCGCGGCAGAGACCCGCACATCGAGGATGTGGCCGCCGGCGGAGCAGTGTTGATCCGCGACGACGCCACCGGACGCGACGATCCAGGCGGGCCTGAGATCTGCGCCTACCGCGACCGCGACGGGCAGTCCCACCGCGTCGGCCGCGGAGCGTCCGTAGATGGCCTCGGCCGCTGGGTTCCAGCTGGTCACAGTGCCGTCTGCGGTGGTGCCGATGATGGCGTCGCTGACATGGTTGACCAGCGCGGCCTGATTCCTCATCACCGACTGGGCGGCGTGCCGCACACTCACGTCCCGGGTGATGATCTGCCAGGAGTCGGTGCCCGTCGGGCCCAGCTTGACCGCGACGACCTCGACCGCGAGCGTGGTTCCGTCGCTCCGAATCATCTCGGCCGGAAGGTGGGGCGAGCAGTCGCCGGGCCTCGCCACCTCGGCGAGGTCGGCGAGCATCGGCCCCATCGACTCGCCTGTGACGAAGTCGCTGATCGGGCGGCCGACGAGCTCGGCACTCGTCTCGGCTCCCATGAGACGCACGCCGGCCGCGTTGACATAGGTGACGCGCCCGGCTGCGGTCACGCAGATCCCGTCGGGGCTCTGTTCGACCAGTTGCCGGTACCAAGGCTCACCCGGCCGCAGCAGCTCCCCGTCGGCCCGCGGCGCGAGCGTGGGCGAGGGCGGCGAGTCGGACATAGATCACCAACGTACCTGCCCATCTTTTGCCGAGATAGGCGCGAGCGACGCTCGGTAAGACAATTCTTTGCTGCTGAGCAGCATTTCTGCGGCGATCGCAGACAGCGGTGATCAATTGCTCACGGCAGTGTGTCCGTCAGCCAGCGAAGAACCGGCGGGGCGACCCGGTCGACCGCCGACGCGGCGACGATCCAGTGCGGCAGGTCGGGATGCACCTGATGCTCGGCGCCGTAGCGCTTCGCGATCCGGCGGGAGAGCCACGGCGCGACGTTGCGGTCGGCCCCGCCGCTGACGCACAACACGGGGCAGATGACATCCGCCGCCCTCACCCGCGTCGGAGCCATGCCGAACGACATCTGGCGGAAGACGCGCCCGGAGTCGCGAACCAGCTCGGGAATGAGCCGATCCTGCTCGGCCGACGGGAGCGTCACCAGTGGCACGTCGCGCATCGTGCGCGGACCGGGCAGGAACGGGCGGCCACGCAGCACCGCCGGCAGGATCGGCAAGAGATGAGGAGTCATCCGCGGCTGAACCCACAGGATCCCCGGCGGCACCGATGCGAGGAGCACGACCGCGACCGGTCTGCGCTCAGCGGCGATCTTCTGAGCGAGGAGACCGCCCATGCTGTGCCCGATGACGATCGCAGGTTCGCCGAGTGCGTCGTAAGCCGCCGACGCGACGGCGAAGCACTCGTCGATGCCCGTCCGCATCAGCGCCGCGTCGTCGGAGGGGTCCCGTCCGGGCAGCGTCGGCGTGGCCACGCGGTAGCCGGCGGACTGTAGGACGTCGATCCAGGGTTGCATGAGTGCCGGCTTGCCGAACACGCCGTGCAACAACAGAATCGGTGGCTTGGTGGACATCGGGGTGTCGCCCTGGTGCTTCGCGTTCTCCTGCACATCGTGAGTGTCGCGGATCGACGTGCGCTGCGCGATTACCCGTCAGGTAATGGCGGTCGCCCCCTGAGTCGACGCACCGCGGCTATTGCGCCAGGTATCCGCCGTCGACGGGCAGCACGGCGCCGGTGATGAACGAGGCGTCGTCGGAGGCGAGGAAGACGATGGCGCGTGCGACTTCGTCCGGTTCTCCGAGACGGCCCATCGGGTGCATGCGTTCGATCGCCGCCAGATAATCCGCGCCACCCGGCTCGTCCGGAATCCGCCTGACAGCGTCGGTTCGGATCGTCCCGGGGGCGACGGCGTTGACTCTGATCCCCCGGTCGGCCCACTCGACCGCCAGGTGTTTGGTCAGCCCGGTGGCGACAAACTTGGCCGGCCCGTAGGCCGCCTGCCGCTTCTGTCCGGCCAGCCCGGAGATCGAGGAGAGGCAGACGATGGCCCCACCACCGGTCGCCAGCATCGCCTCGATCGCGAACTTACAGGTGAGGAACATGCCGCGGCCGTCGATGGCCATCACGTCGTCCCAGTCGGCGGCGGTCATCTCCAGCACGTCGCCGAGCGGGATGACACCGGCGTTGGCCACCAGCACATCGAGCCGCCCGAAACGCTCGGCCGCCGCCTCGATCATCCGCCGCGCGTCCTCCTCGATCGAGACGTCGCCGATGACGGTCTCGACCTCCGCGCCGGCGTGCCGCAGCTCGTCGGCGAACGCCAGCAACGGCTCACCCTGAACATCGGTCACCACCAGGCGGGCGCCCTCGCGCGCGAACAGCTCGGCGGTCGCCCGACCGATGCCGAAGGCCGCGCCGGTGATCACCGCGGACTTCCCGACGAGGCGTCCTCGTCCTTGGTTCCTGTCCGGGGCGCTGATGGTCACGCCAGAAGCGTACGGGCCTGTCAGGCCGACGACGGTGAAGCTTCGTTCGCCATTTCGCCAAAGCCCGCGAACCTGCGGTGGGACCGTCAGTATGCAGGGATGGCATCGGGTCTCGTCCGATGCAGCCACGTCGCGAAAGGGTCTGGTCCACATGCATGTTGTCGTCATCGGAGGTGGCCCCGCCGGCGTGTCCGCTGCCCTGCACGCCGCCGGGCTGGGGGCACAGGTCACGCTCATCGAGCGGGACCGAGTCGGTGGAACCGCCCTGAACAGCGGTCCTGCGCCGGTGCGCACCCTGGCTCGCGCCGCACGACTGGTGCGCGACTGGAACTCTTGGGAGAGATTCGGTCTGCACGGGCCGCGACCCCAGGTCGACCTCGCCGCCACCCTAGCGAACGCGCAGCGGGTGGCCGACTACCTGTATGAACGCAAGCGGCTCGCCGACCACATCCGCTCCGCCGGAGTCGATCTCGTCGAGGAGGCCGGCGACGCCCGGTTCCTCGACGCCGAAACCGTCGCCGTGGCCGACGGGCGCAGATGGAGCGCCGACCGGGTGATCATCGCCGCGGGCGGCAGGGCCGGGCGACTGCCGATTCCCGGAGCCGAGCTCGGCCTGACCTATGAGGACATCCGCGGCCTGACCGCCCTACCCGACCGGGTCTGCGTCATCGGCGCCGCCGACACCGGCTGCCAGCTCGCGTCGATCCTCGCGGACTTCGGCTGTGACATCACGCTCGTCGAGTACGCGCCGCGGATGGTGCCGCGGGCCGATGCCGACGTCTCGGCCGCGCTGGAACACGCGTATCGCGCGCGCGGCATCAGAGTCGTCACCGGCGCTGCCGTGTACCGGATCGACGCGCTCACCCCCGGTGTCCGCGTCCTCTACCGCGTCGGCGAGGAGGAAGGGACGGTCGATGTGGACGCCACGTTCTTCGCAGTCGGCTGGCCCGGAAACGCCGACCGGGTCGACGCCGCCGCAGCCGGCCTGATCACCGAGCGCGGCTACGTGGTGGTCGACGAGCACACGGCAACGAACGTGCCGCACATCTTCGCCGCCGGCGACGTCGACGGGAACAGCATGGTCATCAGCAGCGCAACCCTCGAAGGCCGTGTCGCGGCCGAGAACGCGGTGCTCGGCAGGCGTCGCAAGGTGGTGCACGAGATCGTTCCCGGCGGCAGTTTCACCGACCCCGAATACGGCAGCGTCGGACTGACGGAGGAGCAGGCCCGCGCGCGCTACGACTGCACTGTCGCCGTGGCCCGCTACGAGGACATGTTGCGGCCCGTCGCCGACGGACACCCGGAAGGGTTCTGCAAGTTGATCGTCGAGACCGCGCGCAGGCAGATCGTCGGCGCGCATGTGCTCGGCGAGTACTCCGCCGAGGTCATCCAGATGGTCGCGGCCTGCATGGCGGCAGGCATGCGTGTCGAGGACGTCGCCGAGCTCCAGTTCGCGTTCCCCACCTTCACCGAAGGAGTCAGCCAGGCCGCGCAGATGGTGGTCAGCCAACTCGGCGTCCGTCCGGTCCCCCATCTCTGGACTCGCTTGCATTCCATGCCGTCGAACCTGGAATAGCTGCTCCGCCTCGGAACGGTCAGCGTCGCACTCTGGTGCTGCATACCGGCCACGCGCCCCAGCCCTGCTTCGCCCGAGTGACCTCGGCGATCGCGATCTGCTCTTCTCGACTGGCCAGGTCGGCCCGCGGCGCATAACGCAGTCCGCCGTGGCCCTCCCAGGTGCTCTGCGTGAACTGCACGCCGCCGTAGAATCCGTTGCCGGTGTTGATCGCCCAGTTGCCGCTGGATTCGCAGGACGCAAGCGCGTCCCACGTGGCGCTGTTGCGCACCAGAGGCACCTGGGTGCCCGGCTTGGCACCGACCCGCTGTACCTGCGCCCGAGCGGGTGTCACGACATTGTGAGCGACCAGCCGCCGGCCGACCTCGCGCCCGTTGACCGTCGAGACGGCATAGGTGACATCCTGGGTGCCGGGCCTTCCGCGGTCCTCGACGACGCGGCGGCTGAGGTTCATCGTCGGGTCGTGGATGCGCCGCAGCGGCGCCTGCAGGGGCATGCGCGCGTCGACCTCATGAGTCCTGATGCGGGTCACCACGATCCGCATGCCAGCACTGACTGGCGTAGACATCGGGGGCACCACCGTGTCGTCCTGCTGGAGCGGCGCGCCTGCCGCTGTCAGCAAATGCCCCACCGTGGTTGCCGCAATGCGTCGATCGCCGGCCACGCCGCCGTCGTTGATGTGCACCTGTTTCGGGCTCACCAACGGCAACGCCATGCCGGCCAACGGCAGGCGGCCGGCGCGGGACGCCGCAACGGGCGCATGGTCACTCATCGACAGCTGCTCGAGTGCCTCGTCAACGGTCAAGGCGGTCGTCCACACCTGCTTGCTCGGTTGACCGTCGATCGACACCTGCAGCGGGCGACCGCGTCTCAACACGATGGTGTCGGACTCGTGGATCCGATGATCGGCGGCTGGGTGGAGTTCGTCGTGCTCGCCCACGGCGAAGCCGTTCTCCCGCGCCACGTCGATCACGCGCGACTTCATGGTCGATACCGTCATCGACACGTCGTCAACGGACAACGTGACGCTCTTGTGGACCACCACGGCGTAGCCGCCCGCGAACATCAATGCCGACAAGAGTGCGCCGACCAGCGCACGTTGCACCTTCGATGTTCCGGTGTCCGTTCTACTCTCGGTCGGGGCGGGCTGCTGCGGCGCCTTGCCGATCTGCGCTCTACTGCACGCCGCGTCCTCGGCCGTATCGGTGTGTTCGGCGTCGGCCAACAGGGTCACGACCTTCTCGGCCAGTCTGTTCGTCGTCCCGTTCAGCGCGATCCGGCCTAGCCGGAGCACACCCGCGGCCCGGCACAACACCAACGCGTGAACGAAAAGCGGCGTCAGCTCAGCCAAGTGCCGCCTACGGAACCGTGCGATCTCTCGATGGTCCAGGAGCTGCCCTGCGGCCAGCCACCGGAAGTTCCCATCATCGACGCACCTGCGTTCGATAAGCCGCGACGAGCGCACGCCGGTGGTGTAGCCGTACAACAGGATCCCGACCAGCAGACGCGGATCACATGGCGGCGTATCGCGCCCGTCGGCGTAGGCGGCCCGAATGGGGGCGAGTTCCAGGTGCTCGTCGACCAATACCGCAATCAACCGGGCCAGCTGCGCGGACGGCATCCCGCCGTCCGGCGACGGCGATCTCCGAACGTGGGCGGATACCCGAAACGCACTGCGCAGCACGAGGCTTCGACCTCGCGAGCCGCGCACCTGCCCGCTGACCACGACTAGCTCGAACAATCCACCGTGATGGGGTTCATCAGCCATCAATCATGCCCCCGAACCGATTCGGGGGCCGTCATCCCGCCCGGCGTGTTGAGCGCCGATGGCGCATGGTCGCTACGACGACGGCGCAGGCGAAGATGCAAAAGGCGAGCGCCAACACCCAGTCCCCGAACCGTTGGAACACGGTGGTGTGTGAATCGAGCGGGACGTCGACCACGATCGCGCCACGTTCGGTGGCGGGGTACCAGGCGAGTTGCCGGCCGCGTGCGTCGAATGCAGTGCTGATTCCTGACAATCCGGTGTGCACCGCTGGGTGACCCACCTCCGCGGCGTGTACCGCGGCCTGGCTGGCCAACTGCGCCTGCGCCCAGGTTCCTTGGTACGTCGAGGTGGAACTCTGATACACGAGCAGCTGCGCACCACGCTGCACCTCCCGGCGGGGAAGATCGGAGAACGTCGTCTCGAAACTGATCAGCGGTCCGATGGCGAGCCCTCCGACGGGCTTTTCCGAGTCGGCTTCCGACGGACCGGTGTGCAACACGACCTGCCCACTGCCGCGCCGTCGGTCCTCGGCCGCCGCCTCGGTGTTCCGGGTGGCCCAACCGAGCAGCGGGCGCAGCGGCACGTACTCGCCGAATGGGACGAGCCGCGTTTTCGTGTATGCGCCGTGCGATCCGTTCGGTCCGATGAGGACCGACGATTTCGAGATTCCGCCCGTGCGGTCGCGGGCGTCGACGTTGACGAGCAGGTCCGCGCCGACCCGTTGGGACAATGCGGCCAGGCGCGCCATGGCCTCCGGCCGTCCGGTGAGATCGACCCCGACGCTGCTCTCGCCCCAGACGACCACGTCGAGCCGCCGACCTCCCAGAGTGGCGGTCAATGCTTCGGCGGCCGCCTGACGGGCGGCGGAGTCCTCGATGTCGCCCGGCTGAACGAGCGCCACCCGTACCGTCGAACCCGCCGCAGGAGCTGGTCCCAGCCAGAACCACGCCGGACCGAGTGCCGCACACGCCACTGCCACCGCTGCCGTGGCGACGCGGAAGGACATGCGCCGATGCAGGATCACACCGGCGATCGCGGTGTTCGCACCGACGATCGCGAAACTGGTGAGCCACACGCCGCCGAGTGATGCCGAGGCGAGCGTGGCCGGCTGGTTCCACTGCGACGCGCCGAGCAATGCCCATGGACCGCCGAGACTCGGCCATGATCGCACCGCTTCGGCCATCACCCATGCACTCGGCAGCACCACCATGGCCGCGAGCGTTCCGCGGGCCGTGATGGGTTCGCGCAGTAGCAGATACGCGGCCATACCCCACGGCACCCACAACGCGCCCAGTCCGATGGCCAGCACGATCAGCAGCGGCCCGGCACTCGGCAGCAGCCAGTACTGGGTGGCCAGCACGAAGCCGGCCATTCCGCAGCACGCCCGCAGAGCGGCAGCGCGGGCAGTAGCCGCCGCACGCACCACCAACAGCAGGGGGACGATGCCGAACCAGGCCAGCCACCACCACGACGGCGCAGGGAACGCAAGCGCCGGCAGCGCTCCGGCGAGCGCTGCCGCCGCGAGGCCTGACCACGTTCGGCCCAAAACACGCACCGCCTATGCGTCACTCGACGTCTCCGGTCCCACCGGCTGGTCGGTCACCCAACCCCAGTCTGCCGGGCGCCGGGCGCGCTACGGTGGATCGACCATGCAGGTCTTGACCGCTCCTGCGAGTTTCGGTCACTCGGACTGCGAGCGCATCCTCGCCGCCGCGCTGGCGCAGCCCGTCCTGGCCGTCACCAGCCTGGCGTACGTCGTCGCCGGGATGGCCGTGCTGTGCTGGGCCGTGCGGTGGAGGGCTCCGCTTGCCGGTGCCGCCGGAGTGGCGCTTGTAGCGGTCGGGGCCGGCAGCGTCGTCTACCACGGGCCTCAGCCGTCCTGGGCCGAGCCCGCGCACGACTGGCCGATCGTCGCCGCAATAGCGGTGTACGCCGCCGTTCTCGCCCGTAGCCGGCGCCCGGGATGGCGGTCGGCCTGGGCGGGAGCGGCCGGGGTCTTCGCGCTGGGGCTGGCCGCCTACGCCGCAGGACGCTCGGGATCACCGCTCTGCCGACCCGACAGCGTCTGGCAGTACCACGGCGCCTGGCACGTCCTCTCCGGCGCCGCGGCCGTATTGGCCGCCCGTGCCATGGCGCCGGGGCGGGCACCGTCGGACATGTACCCGTGACGTCGAACCGGACCCCGGTGGCGCGGCGCGGGACGAAGCAGCATGCCGGCCGGCCGGTCGCCGAAGTGCGCCACCCACAATTTGTCGAAATTGCGATCGGCAGCAACCTCGGCGGGGTCTAATTACCTCGGCCGAGCAGGGCAAATTATCTGACCCGTCAAATATCAGCAAACGCAAGATATTCGCAGCCCGGTGGCCGCGGCGGACAAAGGACACGATATGCACACCACCAAGATGATGGCGCACACGGTCGCCGTGGCCGTGATCTCGGGCGCCATCGCGGCGGCCGGGCTGGGGCTGGGCGCAGGTTTCGCCGCCGCCGAGAATCCGACCGGAACGTGGTGCCCCGGCCAACCGGTGCCCTTGGGTCCGTTGGCCGACTTCGGCTGGGACGACAACGTCTGCCACGACTACTGGTACGTCCCGTTCGGGGAAGGCAACGTCCCCATCACGAACATTCCCACCGGCGAACCGGTGAAGAGCCATATCTGGATCGGTTCCCCACCCGGGCGGACGCCGCCTCCACCGCCCGCACCACCGGCACCGGGTTCTTACTGCGCGACCAACCCGGTTGGATGCCATTTCTTCGGCCCATAAGGACCGGGCTCATAACCGCTTGAAGAGATGGCGCGTGTCAGAGGCACCGCTGAGCAGAGGCCGGCACGAGCGCGAATGGCTCTCGGAAACTGGCGTTTCAGGCTTCGATAGGTGCGGTGACGTTCAAGGTGACCGTGGCAGTCGGGCTTTCGAGTCTGCCGTCGCTGACCTTGTAGGTGAATGAGTCCTCACCGACGTAGTCGGTGTTGGGCCTGTAGCTGAACGTCCGCTGGACGCCGTCGAAGGTCAGCGTTCCGTGCGTGGTGCCGCTGATCAGGGTTGCGGTCAGGGTGTCGCCGTCGACGTCGGAGGATCTGTTCTGCAGGCTGAAGCCGATGAATCCGTTCTTGGGGAAGGGGATGGTGTCGTTGTTTATCGTCGGTGCGTCGTTGACCGGTGTGACGGTGATGTTGACCGTCGTCGGCGCCGACTTGTCGATGCCGTCGGACACTTGGTAGCTGAAGGAGTCGGGGCCGTTGTAGTTGAGCGACGGGGTGTAGGTGAAGGAGCCATCTGGGTTGATGCCGAGGGTTCCGTGCGCCGGGGCGATGGCATCGGTGATGAACAACTGCTGGCCGTTGGCGTCGGTGTCGTTGGTGAGCAGTCCGGGGGCGGGGATGTTCAGCGTGGTGTCCTCGGCGGTGGTGTAGGCGTCGGTGTTGCCCACCGGGGGGGCGTTGTCGGGGTCGGCGACCGGGGTGATGGTGAAGTTCACCGTGATCGGCGCCGAGGTCACGGTGCCGTCGGACACGCGATAGGTGAAGGAGTCGGTGCCGTTGTAGTTGGCCGTCGGCGTGTAGGTGAACGAACCGTTCGACAAGACTTCGATCGTGCCATGCGAAACCGATGTGCGGTTGCTGATGAACAGGGGCCCTTCGGCGTCGAAGTCGTTGGTGAGCAGTCCCGGAGCGGCGACAGTCAGCGTGGTGTCCTCGGCGAGGGTATAGGAGTCGTTGGTCCCGACCGGGGCGTCGTTGACCGGGTTGACGGTGACGGTCACGGTGGCGACGTTGCCGACGGTGGCGCCGTCGTTGGCCCGGTAGGTGAAGGAGTCGGACCCGAAGTAGTTGGCCGTGGGGGTGTAGGTGAACGATCCGTTCGCGTTGAGCGTGACCGTCCCGTGGGCGGGATCGGTGACCTTGACGGCGGTCAGCGGATTGCCCTCGACGTCGGCGTCGTTGCCGAGCACGCCGGCTCCGGTGATGACCAGCGCGGTGTCCTCGTTGGTGCTGAAGGCGTCGTTGGTCGCGGCCGGGGCGTCGTTGACCGCATTGACCGTCAGGTTCACGGTGACCGTGTTGCTGTAGAGGGTGCCGTCGCTGACTTTGTAGGTGAACGAGTCGGGCCCGTTGTAGTTGGCCGCGGCGAGGTAGGTGAACGTTCCGTCCGGGTTGAAGGTGACGATGCCGTGGGCGGGGTCGGTGACCTTCTCCGCTCTCAGCGGGTTGCCGTCGACGTCGGTGTCGTTGCGCAACACGCTTTGGGGCGCCGCGACGAAGAGCGTGGTGTCCTCGATGGCGGTGTAGCTGTCGTTGGTCGCTGTCGGCGCATCGTTGACCGGGTTGACCGTGATGTTCACGGTGGCCACGTTGCTTTCCAGGACACCATTTCCGGCCTTGTAGGTGAATGAATCCTGTCCGGTGAAATTGGGCGCGGGGGTGTAGGTGAACGATCCGTTCGCGTTGAGCGTGACCGTTCCGTGCGCGGGATTGCTGAGCTTCACCGCGGTCAACGCATTGTTTTCGGGATCGGTGTCGTTGCTCAGTACGCCAATGGACACAGCCACGTTGAGTGCCGTGTCCTCGTTGGTGGTGTACGCGTCGTTGGTCGCTGTCGGGGCGTCGTTGACCGGGTTGACCGTGATGTTGACGGTGGCCGTGTTGCTGTCGAGGTCGCCGTCGTTGACCTTGTAGGTGAAGCTGTCCGGTCCGCTGTAGTTGGCGTTGGGGGTGTAGGTGAACGATCCGTTCGCGTTGAGCGTGACCGTTCCGTGCGCGGGATTGCTGAGCTTCACCGCGGTCAACGCATTGTTTTCGGGATCGGTGTCGTTGCTCAGTACGCCAATGGACACAGCCACGTTGAGTGCCGTGTCCTCGTTGGTGGTGTACGCGTCGTTGGTCGCTGTCGGGGCGTCGTTGACCGGGTTGACCGTGATGTTGACGGTTGCCGTGTTGCTGTCGAGGTCGCCGTCGTTGACCTTGTAGGTGAAGCTGTCCGGTCCGCTGTAGTTGGCGTTGGGGGTGTAGGTGAACGATCCGTTGGGGTTGACCGTGACGGTTCCGTGGGCGGGGTTGGTGACCTTGACCGCGGTCAACGGGTTGCCGTCGACGTCGGTGTCGTTGCCCAGCACGCCGGGCCCGGCGACGACCAGCGCGGTGCCCTCATTGGTGCTGTACGCGTCGGTGGTCGCGACTGGGGCGTCGTTGACCGGAGTGACGGTGATCGTCACGGTCGCTTCATTGCTTTCGGCGTAGGGAACGCCCGGTTCGCCCGAGGCGCCTTGAACGACGGTGTAGGAGATGGTGATCGGGCCGTTGTAGTTGGCCGGCGGCGTGAGGATGAGTGACAACGAGCCGTTCTCGTTGACCGTTTGGACGGTGACGTCCGGCGGAGTTGTGATGTGTCCAAACGTCAAAGCGTTGTTCTCCGCGTCGGTGGCGAGCAAGTCGATTCTCACCGACGTGTCCTCCGCCATGGCGAGACTCTGGTCTGCGACGACCGGCCTCTCGTTGGGCCTGGTGATCGTCACCGTGGCTGTGTTGCTGATGGCCCCGGCGTTGTCCTCGACGGTGTAAGTGAAGCTGTCATTTGCCGTGCTGGTGGCGGTGTACCTAACACTGCCGTCCTCGACGGTGAGGACTCCCCCCGAGGGTTGTTTGGTGATGACGATCGTTTCCGGGTTGATGGTGCCGTCGACGTCGGTGTCGTTGGCCAAAAGCGCGATCTTCTTCGTTTCACCTATTTCGACGGTGGCGGTGTCGTTGTTGGCCACCGGGGCGTCGTTGACGGAGGTGATGGTGATCGTGACGGTGGCTGCGTTGCTGGTCTTGCCCTTGTTGTCGTTGACCTGATACTGGAAGCTGTCGGAGGTCACCTCGGTGCCGTCGGAGGCGTAGGTGACCGAACCGTTCGGGTTGACGGTGAGGCTTCCGGCTGAGGGCTGCTGGGTAATGACTACCGTCGACGTGTTGATGGTGCCGTCGACGTCCATGTCGTTGGCCGTGAGCGGGATGGTGGCGGTTGCGCCTTCGGCGACGATGGCGGTGTCGGGGTTGGCTACCGGGGAGGCATTGGCCGGGGTGACCGAGACCACGTACACGACTCCTTCACTCGCAGAGACGTAGGCGCGGGTGCCGTCGGGGCTGAACGCTAGGTAGGCAAGGCGATTCTGGAGGGGCGCCGTGGCGATGATGGTGTTGTAGGTGGGGCTGGCCGGACTGGCGTCGATCACCGATACCACTCTGGTGAAGTAGCTGATCGCGTACGCCAGTGAGTCATCCGGCCTGAGTCCCGCCCCGTCCGCGACAGCGACCGGGATGGTGGCGATGACGGTGTTGTAGGTCGGGCTGGTGGGATCTCCGTCGATCACCGAGACGACACCGATTCGGCTGGCGATGTAAATCTGCTTGCCATCGGAGGTGATCTCCACCGTATTGGGAGCGACCGCGACGGGAATGGTGGCGACGACGCTGTTGTACGTCGCGCTGGTGGGATTGATGTCGATCACCGACACGGAGTCACTGGAATTGTTGGTGACGTAGGCGCGGGCGAAGTCTGGAGTGATCGCTACCTCAAAGGGTCCGGAGCCAACACGGACTGTCGCGACCACGGTGTGATAGGTCGCGCTGGCAGGGTCGGTGTCGATCATTGCCACCGTGCCGTTGATTGAGTTGGCGACGTAGATGCGCTTACCGTCGGGGGTAGTTGTGATGTCGCGAAGAGGAAGACGGACGTCCCCGACCGGGACGGTCGCGATGACCGTGCGGTAGGTCGCGCTGGCAGGGTCGGTGTCGATGACCACCACGGCATTGCCAGTTGAAGTGATGGTGCTGACGTAAAGGCGGTTGCCGTCGGGACTGACCTCGACGCCCCCGGCGTAGGTGCCGGCCGGGATCGTGGCGAGGACGGTGTTGAAGGTGGCGCTTGCGGGATCGGTGTCGAGAACGCTGACGTACCCACTCTGAGCGAAGTTGACGACATAGGCACGGGTGCCATCGGGACTGAAGGCGATCGCATATGGGTCCCCGCCGACGGAGACGGTGGCGGTGACGCTCAGTTCTGCCGGGGAGACCGGAACGGAGTTGACGGTGACCGTCACGGGGTCACCGACGCCGTCGCTGACGGAAACGGAGAAGCTGTCGGTGATCGGGTCGGCGGACGCACCGGCCTTTAGCCGTGCGGTATCGCTGGGTGTGTAGGTGACGGTGTAGGTGCCGGTGGCCGCGTCCACCAGCACCGGTGCGCTGACCGTTCCGGATGCACCCGCCGGCGGGCTGACCGTCAACGAGAGTGGGTCGCCGTCGGCGTCCGTCGCGATGACCGTAACCGTCACCGCGCCTGTGACCTCGTCGGGCGCACCGGCAGTCGCGTTGATCACCGGGGGTGCGTCGTTGACCGGGGTGATGGTGATAGTGACGGTGGCTGCGTAACTGGTGGCGCCGATGTTGTCGTTGACGCGGTAGGTGAAGCTGTCGGTGGTCACCTCTGTCCCGTCGGAAACATAGGTGACAGTGCCGTCGGGGTTGACGGTGACGCTTCCGGCAGTGGGCTGTCCGGTGATGACGACCGTGGCCGCGTTGATGGTGCCGTCGGCGTCGGTGTCGTTGGCGATGACCGTGATGGTGGCGGTGGCGCCTTCGGCGACGGTTGCCGTGTCGTTGGTAGCCACCGGGTGAGCGTTGAAAGGGGTTGCGGTAGTGGAGGAGAACAACATCGTGAGGTCTTGACCGACTGCGACCTTGGTGTACGTGACGCCGTTCGGCAGCGTCGGGATGGCGCCCTGCCCGGCGAAGGCGCTGCCGATGGTCACCGCAGTACCATCGGAGCGCAGCAGAACCGTGTGGTCCTGACCGGCTGCCACTTCGGCGTAGGTGACGCCTGCGGGTAGCGCCGGGATGTTGGTCTGCCCTAATCGGTTGTCGCCGATGGCCACGGCGGTGCCGTCGGAGCGCAATAGCACCGTTTGATCGTTGCCGGCCGCCACCTGCGTGTAGGTGACGCCTGCGGGCAGCGCCGGGATGTTGGTCTGGCCATTCGAGTTGAGGCCGAAGGCGACGGCGATGCCGTCGGAGCGCAGCAACACCGTGTGGTTCAAGCCCGCGTCTGCCTGGATGTAGGTGACCCCGGCGGGTAGCTCGGGGACGTTGTTCTGCCCGTAGGCATTGGCGCCGACGACGACGGCGGTGCCGTCCGAGCGCAGCAACACCGTATTCCGGGCGCCGGCGACCACCTGCGTGTAGGTCAGTCCGGCTGGCAGCTCGGGGATGTTGGTCTGCCCGAAGTCGTTGTTGCCGAAAGCCACCACGGTGCCGTCCGAGCGCAGCAATGCAGTGTAAGTTTGGCCGGCGGCCACCTGCGTGTAGGTGACCCCGTCCGGCAGCGCAGGGATATTGTTCTGCCCGTAGGAATTGAGGCCGACGGCGACGGCGGTGCCGTCCGAGCGCAGCAGCACTGTGTGAACGTACCCGGCGGCGCCCTGGGTGTAGGTGACGCCGGCCGGAAGCGCCGGGATGTTGGCCTGCCCGAAGTCGTTTCGGCCGACAGCGGTCACGTTGTTGACGGTGCCGATAATCAATCCGGTTGTGGCGATCAAGTTTTGAGCGTCGGTGACGGTCACGGTGACCGGCACCTGGGCTCCGGGGTGGGCGGCTGCCCAGGTGGGGTCGGCCACGACCTGAATGCCACCGCCTGGAAGATGAGTCACCGTGAGCGGGATACTGGCATCGGCGCTCGCGACCGTTGTCGTCAGCGCGTCACCGTCGATGTCGTTGCTGCCGTTGACCGACACCACCCAGGTGTTGCCGACTCCGGGTGTGAGGGTGACCTGTCCGAGGACGGGGGCATCGTTGACCGGGGTGACGCTGATGGTGGCGGTGGTGGTGGAGGTGTGTTGGCCGCCGTAGAGCAGGCCCTCGGTGCCGTGGACGTGCCAGGGGCTGGCTTCATCGGAGACGGTGTAGGTGAACGAATCGGTGCCGGTGTAGTCGGCGGTGGGTGTGTAGGTGAACGTGCCGTCCTCGTTGAGCACCACCGCGCCGTGGGTGGGTTGGGTGTAGTTGGTGATGGTGAGCACGTCGCCGCCGGGCAGGCCGGCGACCGGGGTGCTCAGGTCGGCGTCGGTGTCGTTGGCCAGCACCGCGATGTCCACGGGGGTGTCTTCAGAGGTGGTGATCGCGTCGACCACCGCGGTGGGAGATTGGTTGAAGAGGCTGCGTTGCAGTTCGCGTTGCACCCAGCCGAGCACGATGAACAGCATCATCGGCGGGGCGGGGGTGGTCGGGCCGGGGGAGAAAATCGAATTCAGCAGGGTGGTGATGGCGGTGTTGAAAATATTGCCCAGCACTTCTGAGGCTCCCAGCAGCGCTTCTGACAGGTTGGCCGGCTGAGCGGTCAGCGGGGCTGGGGCGCCGGGCGCGGCCGCGGCGGCGATGAACATCTGCGGTGTTGCGGCGGGGTCATCGAGGGTCAACGTGCTCATCGTGCGTGCGTTGGATTGGCTGTCGCTGAACTGTTCGGCGTCGGCGTCGGCGTCGGTGTCGCTGTCCTGGTCGGTGGGGCCGGTGGCGTCCTGGATCAAAGCGGTGGTGGTGTCGGCGGGTGCGAGATAGTCGATAGGCGGCTCGGTGAGCACCGGCGGGTCGGGTGTCACGACCGCGGTTTCGATTACTGCGACCGGTGTGGGGGTCCCGGTCTGCGGCGTGGTGTTCTGCGGGGTGTCAACCACCGGGGTCGGGGTGATGACATCCTGCTCGGCGCCCTCCTCGTCGAGATCGGAGTCCTCGTCGAGATCGGAGTCCTCGTCCAGATCGGAGTCTTCGTCCTCATCGGAGTCTTCGTCCAGATCGGATAGGTGTGCGCTGCCGATGTTGGCGTCGGCATCTGATTTCGGCGTATCGGTATCGGCTTCGTCGTCGGACGGATTGTCGGCCTCGTCGTCGGACGGCTTGTCGGACGGTTTGTCGGAGTTGTCGGAGTCATCCGAGTTGTCGCCGGTGGACTGCGAACCCTCCTCGGCCCATGCCACCGCCGGATTGCCGATGCCGTATCCGGTGGCCGCCGCCGCCCCGACACCGAGCGCCACCGCCAACGCGCCAACCCGGCCGATGTGCATCGCATAACCCATGTCTGCATCCCCGATGACCCAGACGTCGCCGCGAAACCGGGGTCGGTGAAGTTTCGGTCGGTGCCAGCCCGATCACGCCACTCCGAGAGCAGCAGCAAATTGACTGCGCCGTCAAACCCTAGCGGAAACCGGTGTGACATGTGTCTCTTTTGTGATCGATTCTCGGTGCCGCCGAAATTGCGCCGTCCCTGCTCGCCGCAAGTAGAGCAAACCGAACCTGACTAGGCGCCGTCCTTATGCTCGCCACCGCGCCAGTTAAGGACGGTGCGGCATCGTGCTCATAAACAATGCAAAACAAGGCGGGCGAGGCCTTGCGTCCGGCCGGCCTGGCTGGTGGAGCTGCCGGGAATCGAACCGGACGCTGAAACGCGATGAGCTGGGCGAACGCCTCAGATCACCCGCCAAACGACGCAAACTGACTCGAAGCCCACTGCGAAGATGCAGTTTGTGTTGATGGCATCAACACATCCTCGACCCACTCCGGCAAATCAGGTATTCAAGCTCCTCATCCGTCCGATCCGGTCACCCGGACAACATCCCGATGACCGGAAGGCGACCGTCGGTGAATGCGTCTCGCCCCTTAGCGTCAGGAGATCACCGCCGCCTCGAGGTGCGACACCACTGCGCGGCTGCAACGCCTCAAGCTAGGAGGAGTGTCGTCATTCCCAGGGAGCTTCGTCTTATCGACGGCCGCCGGCAATCGGTTGAATCGGTGACCGACCAGGCGGCAATCAACAGGGAAGCGCTTCCGGCGGTGCCGTCGGAACGGGGACCCCAACGTGAGCGCATCGTCGCCTCGGCACTCGCGCTCGCCGCTGAGGGCTACGACGCCGTCCACATGCGAACGGTTGCCGAACACGCGAAGGTAGCGACCGACACGGTGTACAAGCACTTCGCGTCGAAGGACGACCTGCTGGTTGCGGCGCTCGATCGTTGGCTGACCACCTTCGAACCGGCATCCGAGTCTGGATCGCAAGCAGTCACCGATCCGTCGCGTCAGCTGTCCCACGTGCTGGAGGTCCTCACCCGGCGGCTGTGGGGTAACCCGCTCTGCGCGGATGCGTTGATGCGCGCGTACCTGTTGTCCGAAAATTCAGCAGCATCAAACGTGGATCAGGTTCGCGACACCTTGACGCGCATCTTCATCTCAGCCATCAGCCCTCGTCCGGCACCGGCGGAACAGACCGAGATCGCCGGCCTGATTGCCGACGTATGGGTATCGAACATGCTCGCCTTGGTGCAGGGCCGCGCGACGACGGCCGAGGCAAGGCAACGCCTACAACGAATCGCTAAAGTGCTCAGCTGACCTGACAGCGGCGGTAAGTCACTACGTGCTGGTCATCGAGCACCGAGTCATCGTGGACCGTCGCGCGCACGACGGCAGACACGGCGTCCGCTGACCGGAAGTCGCCTACCCCACATCAGCGGCCGATGAAAGGCTTGGGCCATGACCACCGATCTCGAGATCCCTCTTCAGGAAGTGTCGACGCCGGCCGGAACGCTGCGCTACTACGACACCGGTGCCGGCTCGCCACTGTTGTTCTTGCACGGTTCTGGGCCGGGCGTCACGGGGTGGCGCAACTTCCGCGGCATCCTTCCCGCATTCAGCAGCGACTTTCGTTGTCTCATACTCGAATTCCCCGGCTTCGGCGTGAGCGATGACCAGGGCGGGCATCCGATGGTCAGCGCACAGGGTGTCGTCGCGCCCTTCCTCGACGCGCTCGGAGTGGACCACGTCGACATCGTGGGCAACTCGATGGGCGGCGGGGTTGGCATCAACTTCGCCATCCACCATCCGGACCGCGTTCGGCGCCTGGTCACGATCGGCGGTATCGGGACGAACGTCTTCAGCCCCGGCCCCAGTGAGGGCATCCGGCTGCTGCAGGAATTCACCGAGGACCCCACCCGGCAGCGGCTCGTCGACTGGCTGCATTCGATGGTGTACGACCCCGAATTGGTGACCGGCGAGCTGATCGAGGAGCGCTGGCAACTGGCGACCGATCCTGACACGCTCGCCGCAGCGCGACGGATGTACGGGAAGGCGGCGTTCGCCCAGATGATGGCATTCATGCGCAGTTCCGATGTGCCGTTGCCGTGGGCGCAGATGCACAAGGTGACGGCGCCGACGCTGCTGACGTGGGGCCGTGACGACCGGGTCAGCCCACTGGACATGGCGCTGATCCCGATGCGCACCATCCCGAACGCCGAACTGCATGTGTTCCCGAATTGCGGCCACTGGGCGATGATCGAGGCGAAGGCGGCGTTCGAGGCCACGGTCCGGTCGTTCCTGCTGCGCGAATAGCGTTCCGGACGGGAGGCGGACTCAGTCGGACTTCAGCAGAGCGAATCCTTTGTAACCGGCGTCGGCGACCTCCGCGCAGATGTCAAGGTAGACACCGAATCCGCCGATGAACAGCATGAACACCCGCGGCTTGCCGGGCACATTGGCACCCATGTACCAGGAGTTGGCCTTGGTGAACAGCGTCGCCTCGGCGCGGCGCGCCAGCTCTGCGCCCCACTCGTCGACGGCTTCCTTCGTCGCCTCGATGGCCGCGTAGCCGTGATCGTCGAGGTAGCGGATGCAGTCGGCGATCCAGTTCACATGTGCTTCGGCGTGCAAGACCATGTTGGCCAGCACGGCCGGGGCCCCTGGTCCGGAGACGACGAACAGGTTCGGGTAGCCGTCCACTCCGAGCCCGAGGTATGTGCGTGGCCCGTCGCGCCAGTCGTCATTGAGCGTTTCACCGCCGCGCCCGACGATCTGCATCTTTCCCAATGCTCCGGTCATCGCGTCGAAACCGGTTGCCAGCACGATGGTGTCGATGTCGTAGTGCGCGTCGGAGGTGTTGATCCCATCCGCGTCGATCGAGGTGATCGGGGTTCTGCGGACGCTGACCAGCTCCACGTTGGGGCGGTTGAAGGTTTGGAAATAATTGGTATCGGTGCAGATGCGTTTGGTGCCGATCGGGTGATCAGAGGGGATGAGCAGCTCGGCGACGTCGGGGTCGTCGATGACGGCCCTGATCTTCTCCTCGTAGAACTTGCGAGCTTCCTCGTTGGCCCTCGGATCGATCATCTGATCCCGGAACGTCTTGGAGAACAGGACCCCGCCGAGTTGCCAGCGCTTCTCGAACGCGGCCCTGCGCTCTTCGTCGGACGCCTCCATGGTGAGCTTCGGGTGCGCGATGTGCGGGGAGCCGCCGCCGCTCCGCCAGGAGAGCCGGCGCCGTTCGGCGTAGGTGGCCTTGATACGGGCGACGTCCTCGGTGCAGAGCGGGCGGTTACCGGCCGGCACGCTGTAGTTGGGCGTCCGCTGGAACACGTAGAGCTGTTCGGCTTGATCGGCGATGATCGGAATCGATTGCACTCCCGATGATCCGGTGCCGATCACCGCCACTCGCCGACCGGTGAAGTCGACGCCTTCGTGCGGCCAGTCGGCGGTGTGGTAGATCCTGCCGCCGAAGGTGTCCAGTCCGTCGAACTGCGGAGTGAGCGCCGCCGACAGCGGGCCGGTGGCCATGAGACAGAACCGGGCGCAGACCACAGCGCCGGTGTCCGTCGTGACCGTCCACCGCAGCGACTCCTCGTCGAGGACGGCCGAGGTGACCCTGGCGTTGAACGTGATGCCTCGGCGCAGATCCAGCTTGTCGGCGACCCAGTTGATGTAGCGCAGGATCTCGGCCTGGGTCGCGTACTTCTCGGTCCACGTCCACCCCTGCTGGAGGTCCTCGGAGAACGAGTAGCAGTAGTCGACGCTCTCGACGTCGCATCGCGCTCCTGGATAGCGGTTGTAGTACCAGGTGCCGCCGACGTCGGGCGCCGCCTCGAACACCCGAACCGTCAGCCCCTGTTCCCGCAGCTTGTGGAGAGCGTAGAGGCCGGCGAAGCCGGCGCCGACGACCACGGCATCGACGGCTTCGGTTAGCAAGTCAGCGGTGGTGTCCACGAAAGTCGAAGGTAGGCGTCCGACACGCGCGGAGGGTGAGCCCGTCCCGGTCACCGGACGTCGCGGTCATCGCTTCCCAGCCATCGGACTCGGCACTCGCGCACCGCTTGAGCCGCCAGCACCATCACCGTTGTGTCTTCGCCACCCGAGTCCCGCAGCGTGAAGCTCACCGTGGCCGATGTCGTCGAAGAGAGCCACGATGCCCGCTCCCTGATCTTCGCCGTCGCGGAACACGAACAGCACCGGCTGAATTACCGGCCCGGCCAATTCCTGACGCTACGGGTACCCGGCCGGGGCAGTACGTCGGTGGCCCGCTGTTATTCGCTGTCGAGTTCACCGCACACCGATCACGTGCTCAAGGTGACGATCAAGCGGGTTGACGGCGGCTACGGATCGAACTGGTTGTGCGACAACGTCAATCCAGGGGACGTCATCGAGGCGCTACCCCCGTCTGGGGTCTTCACGCCAGCGGACCTCGACGCCGATCTGCTGCTGTGGGCGGGGGGCAGCGGTATCACCCCGGTGATATCGATACTGAAATCGGCGCTGGCTGAGGGCACCGGCCGGGTGACGCTGATCTATGCCAACCGCGACGAGCGTTCGGTCATCTTCGCCGAAGAGTTGGCTGACCTCGCGATCCGCCATCCCGACCGGTTGACGGTGGTGCACTGGCTGGAATCCGTGCAGGGGTTGCCGCAGCAGCCGCAACTCACCGGCCTCGCGCGCCGTCTCGGAAACGCCGAGTCCTACATCTGCGGCCCCACGCCGTTCATGGCCGCCGCTGCGGCCGCGCTCACGAACGCCGGTGTCCCACGCAGCGCCGTGCACACCGAGGTCTTCCAGTCGCTGACCGGCGATCCCTTCGCGATCGCAGAACCACCGGTCGTCGCCCCCGCCGTCGATCGCGAGTCGGTCACCGTCCGGGTCGGCCTCGACGGACAACAGCACACGTTGCGTTGGCCTGCCATGTCGACCCTGGTGGACGCGATGTTGGCGGCGAATATCGATGTGCCGTACTCCTGCCGGGAGGGCCAATGCGGCTCCTGCGCCGCGACCCTGCTACGCGGCGAGGTCGACATGCCGACCAGTGACATCCTCGAGTCCGACGACGTCGAGGCCGGAACCATCCTCGGCTGCCAGGCGCGGCCGCTGTCAGACGACATACACGTCGAATTCTGACGCGCCGTCCATTCACCGGGATCAGCCCACACGTCGGCCCCCTTCGCGGTAGACCATCCAAGACAGCCTCACGAGAGAAGGACACCTCATGACCGAGCGGGTAATCGACCGGGTGATGGAACTGGCCGACCAGTTCAAGGAGCAGGCCGTCGAGGCCGAGAAGCTCGGCCAGCTGTCGGATGCCACCGTCAAGAACATGAAGGCAGCCGGATCTATCCGCCTGCTGCAGCCGGCCGAATACGCCGGGTTCGAGGTGCACCCCCGCGAGTTCGCCGAGACCGTGATGGCCACCGCGGCGCTCGACCCGGCGGCGGGGTGGGTCAACGGCGTGGTCGGCGTGCACCCCTACCAGCTCGCGTACGCAGATCCTCGGGTCGCACAGGAAGTCTGGGCCACCGATGTCGACACCTGGATCGCCTCACCCTATGCCCCACAGGGGGTGGCCAAGCCAGTCGACGGCGGCTACGTGTTCAACGGCCGCTGGCAGTTCAGCTCCGGCACCGACGCGTGCGACTGGATCATCCTCGGCGCGATGGTCGGTGACGCCGACGGCAAACCCGTGATGCCGCCGCAGATCCTGCACATGATCCTGCCGCGCACCGACTACGAGATCGTCGACGACTCCTGGGACGTGGTCGGTCTGCGCGGCACGGGGTCCAAGGACGTCATTGTTCGCGACGCGTTCGTACCGGCATACCGCACGATGGACGGCCTGAAGGTGATGGACGGCACCGCGCAGATCGAAGCCGGCATGACGAAGACGCTCTACAAGATGCCGTGGTCGACGATGTTCCCGCTGGGGATCAGTGCCGCCACCATCGGCATTTGCGAGGGTGCGCTGGCGGCGCACCTGGACTACCAGCGTGAACGTGTTGGCGCCAACGGCACCGCGATCAAGGACGACCCCTACGTCATGTTCGCCATCGGCGACGCTGCAGCCGAGATCGAGGCATCCCGCCAGGCGCTGCTGGCCAACGTCGACCGCGTCTACGACATGGTCGACGCAGGCAAGGAAGTCAGCTTCGCCGACCGTGCGGCTGTGCGGCGCAGCCAGGTGAAGGCGGTCTGGCGGGCAGTCGCCGCGGTCGACCAGATCTTCTCCCGCTCGGGCGGCAACGCACTGCGGATGGACAAGCCGCTGCAGCGGTACTGGCGCGATGCGCACGCCGGCGTCGCCCATGCCATCCATGTCCCTGGCACCATCTACCACGCCTCGGCGCTGAGCTCCCTGGGCGTCGACCCGCAGGGGCCGCTGCGGGCGATGATCTGACCTGTAGGACACGACATGACAGCACTCAAGAGCCTCGGATACGTCACCGTTCAAACCGCCGACGTCGATCGCTGGCGCCACTTCGCCTTTCAGGTGCTGGGTTTCGCAGAAGGACGCGGATCCAACGAGTCGGCGCTGTATCTGCGGATGGACGAGCGGGCAGCGCGCATCATCGTCACCCCGGGAGACGCCGACCGCATAATGACCGTCGGCTGGGAGGTGCGCGACCGTGCCGGCCTGGAGGACGTCAAAGCCGCCCTCGACGGCGCGGGCGTGCCCTTCAAGCAGTTGTCGCTGGAAGAGGCCGACGCACGCCGTGTCGAAGAGGTCATCGCCTTCGACGACCCGGCCGGCACCGCGATCGAGGTCTTCCACGGACCGGTCCTCGACCACAGTCCGGTGATCACGCCGTTCGGGGCACGGTTCGTCACCGGAGCACAGGGGCTGGGGCACGTGGTCATGCCCGCGCTGGACGCCGACGGCCTGTTCGACTTCTACACCGGTGTACTCGGATTCCGTTCCCGCGGCGCGTTCCGGGTGCCGGTGCCACCGGAGTACGGGCCGGTGCGTGTGCGCTTCCTCGGCATCAACGAGCGCCACCACAGCCTGGCGATCTGTCCGGCGACAACCGTGCGCGATCCCGGTCTGGTCCATCTCATGGTCGAGGTCGACAGCCTCGACACGGTCGGGCAGGCGCTGGATCGCGTCGGCGCCGACGGGTACCAGCTGTCGTCGACGCTCGGTCGGCACACCAACGACAAGATGGTCTCCTTCTATGTCCGGGCACCGGGCGACTGGGACATCGAATTCGGCACCGACGGGATGCGCGTTGACGAAACTTACTACACCGCAGAGGAAATCACCGCCGACAGCTACTGGGGTCACCAGTGGGTGAGCGACCTGCCTGCAGCGATGCAGCCGTGAGACCCGACGCCGACGTCAGCCCGGTCTCGGCGTCCACGATCAGCCACTGGGATCATGAGGCGGACGTGGTGATCGCCGGTTACGGCATCGCCGGCGCCGCCGCAGCGGTTGAGGCCGCCCGAGCGGGCGCCGACGTGCTCGTGCTCGAACGGACCGGCTCCTGGGGCGGGGCGGCTGCCATGGCCGGCGGCTTCATCTACCTCGGCGGCGGGACGGCGCTGCAAAAGGCCTGCGGCTTCGCTGATTCCGTCGAGAACATGGCGGCGTTCCTGAACGCGGCGATGGGTCCCGGCGCCGACGGCCGCCGCATCGCCGACTACTGCGAAAGCAGTGTCGCCCACTTCGACTGGCTCGTCGAAAGCGGCGTGCCGTTCAAGGCCGAGTTCTTCGGTGAGCCGGGCTGGGAGCCGATGGGCGACCAGGGTCTGATGTACAGCGGCGGGGAGAACTCCTACCCGTTCAACACCATCGCCACGCCGGCACCCCGCGGACACGTCCCGCAGATGTCGGACAAGAAGCAGGGCGAGGCCAGCGCCGGCTACATGCTGATGAAGCCGCTGGTCGAGACCGCCACCGCGGCCGGGGCCAGGGCGCTCTACGACGTGCGGGTGCAAACCCTGGTGGTGGAAGCCGACGGCCGGGTTGCTGGCATCCGCGCCCGGCAGTACGGCACCGAGGTGACGATCCGCGCGCGTCGTGGCGTGGTGCTGGCCACTGGCAGCTTCGCCTACAACGACGCGATGGTGGCGCAGTACGCCCCGCGTATTGCCGGACGTCCGGCGGCGTCGATCGAACAGCACGACGGTCAGGCGATCCGGATGGCCCAGGCGCTCGGCGCCGACCTCGCCCACATGGACGCAACCGAGGTCGCGATCTTCATCGACCCGCAGCAGTTGGTCCGCGGTGTCCTCGTCAATGAACGCGGCCAGCGTTACGTCGCCGAGGACACCTACCCGGGCCGGGTGGGCCAACTGACGCTGTACCACCAGAACAACACCGCGTACCTGATCATCGACGGCGACGCCCAGGAAGAGGCGATGGCATCGCTGTCCCCACAGTTGATGATGCGTCCGCCGACGTGGGTGTGCGAGACCGTTGCCGAACTCGAAGCCGAGATCGGGTTGGCGCCCGGATCACTTCAGGCCACGATCGCCGCCTACAACCACGGGGCAGCGCGCGGTGAGGATCCGCTGCTGCACAAGAAGCCGCTGTGGCTGCGCCCGGTCGGCTCGCCGGTCGGGGCGATCGATCTGCGGGAGATCACCGGAGGATTCACCCTGGGCGGCCTGCAGACCTCCCTTGACGGCGAGGTGCTGCACGTCAGCGGAGAGCCCATCCCCGGGCTGTTCGCCGCCGGGCGCTCCACCGCGGGCCTCGCTGCCTGGGGCTACGCCAGCGGCATCTCGTTGGGCGACGGAAGCTTCTACGGGCGACGCGCCGGCCGCCGCGCCGCCAAGGGCTGACCGCGACCCAGCCGGAATCAACGTGGCGTCGTCCTCGTGAGCGGGGCAGACGACCGGTTGACCGGCGCTGCCTCCTGATGGCCTCTCTCATATCGACACTCTTTGTGTGACACGGCCCACTCTGATGTGGTACAAACAGGCATATTCCTATTAGGCATATGTGCTCTGCACATTCAGCGAGGAGATGTCATGACTGCAGCCCCCGTCACCCAGGAATCCACCACGCCCAGCGCGGTCATCGATCGGGTGTCGCTGGTGCTCGACGCGTTCGACGGCCCGGGCAGACTGACGCTGGCTCAGATCGTCCGTCGCACCGGGTTGCCCCGATCGTCGGCGCACCGCATGCTCGAGCGCCTCGTACAGCTGCGGTGGCTGCGCCGCAGCGGTCGTGACTACGAACTCGGAATGCGGCTGGTCGAACTCGGCTCGCTGGCCGTTCACCAGGACCGGCTGCACCGCGCCGCCGCCCCCCTGCTGCACGACCTGCACCGCGCCACCGGCCTGGTCGTGCACCTGGCGGTGTTGGACGGCGCCGACGTGGTGTACCTCGACAAGATCGGCGACCGCATGGCCGCCGCACTACCCAGCCGTGTCGGCGGCCGCCAGGCGGCGCACTGCACCGCGATCGGCAAGGCGATGCTGGCGTACAACGCCGACGCAAGCGACGAGGTCGACCTGTCGAATCGGCGCACCCGGTACTCCATCGGAAGCGCCGCCCAACTCGCCGGCGATCTGGCCAAGGTCCGGGCACACGGGGTCGCCTTCGACCGCGAAGAGGCGCTGAGCGGATTCGGCTGCGTCGCAGCGCCGATCGGGGCCCCCGGTGACGCCGTCGCCGCTCTGTCGGTGTGCGGGCCGATGAGCCGGATGGCCTTCGACCAGCGCCTGGCCGCACCGGTACGGATGACCGCCATGGGCATCTGGCGCAACGTGGAAGGCGGGCCGCAGCGCGTCGCTCCCACGCTGCAGCAGGTGCGCCCGCTGCGCGGCGGGCCTGCGCACCGTCCGCTGCACGAGTCGGCCGCCCTGCAGCTCGCATGACGCTCGACCCGCAAATCGCCGAGATCATCGACACTCTCGACAGCGGATTCCCGGCCGTCGAGACGATGACCGGTGAACAGGCGCGCGCCATCATCCGATCGCGTTTCGTCGCACCGGCCCAACCGGAACCGGTCGGCAGTGCCACGGATCGGATCGTCGACGGTCCGGGTGGCAGCATCCCGGTTCGGATTTACCACCCGGCCGAAGCCGCGGCCGGATTGCTACCGGGCCTCGTCTACGCCCATGGTGGCGGATTCGTGTTCTGCGACCTCGACAGCCACGACGGGCTGTGCCGCGACCTGGCCAACCGACTCGGCGCGGTGGTGGTGTCGGTCGACTACCGCCTCGCACCCGAGCATCCGTGGCCGGCGGCGGTGGACGACGTCTACGCCGTCACCCGGTGGATCACCGACAACTGCATCGAACTCGGCGTCGATACCGGCCGCATCGCGGTGGGCGGCGACAGCGCCGGCGGCAACCTCGCCACGGTGACCGCCCTGATGTCTCGCGACCGCGGGGGACCTGCACTCTGCGCCCAGCTGCTGATCTATCCGATGATCACGCCCGACTTCACTACGGAGTCCTACCAGCGCTACGGGAGCGGCTTCTACAATCCCGAGTCCGCGCTGCGCTGGTACTGGGACCAGTACGTGCCCGACGAGGCGGACCGCACCGACCCCTACGCCTCCCCGTTGCACGCCGATCTGCACGGGCTGCCGCCGGCGGTGGTCGTGATCGCGGGACACGATCCGCTGCGCGACGAGGGTCTGGCCTACGGCGCAGCGCTCAACGCGGCCGGAGTGCCGACCGTGGTGGAGACGTTCGAAGGCGGCATTCACGGGTTCATGACAATGCCCAGGTTCACGATCGCTCAGACGGCGCGGGCTCGATTGTGCGAGCAGGCAGCGAGTCTCATGGCCGGAGTAGCGGCGCGTGGGTGACGGTGCGGTGTACGTCGTCGACCGCGTGGTCACCCGGCCGGGGTGCGCACGGCGCTTCGTCGACGCCTACCTCGCCGGATATGCACCGGGTGCCCGCAGCCGCGGTATGACGCTGGAGCATGTGTTGGTCAGTCCCCCCATCTGGTTCGAGGACCATCCGAATACGGTCACCGCGACGTGGTCACTGCCCAGCGCGCAGGCGTGGTGGGAGATGACGTGGCAGGGCCGCCCGGATCCGGCGATCGGTGAATGGTGGGAGAGGATCGGCGATCTGATTCTCGAGCGCAGCCGCAGCGTGGCCGCCGCCGCCGCTGACGTGGACGCCCTCTGCGATGTCTAGCGTCATCCGGCTGGTCGAGACAGCCGACGAAACGCAGCGGGACCGGTTGCTCGACCAACTGCGCGGCTGCGCCCGCGGAATCGGCGCCCAACGGGCACTCGTGCAGCCGACGCTGCCGGGTGTGCGGAACGGCGGAGACATTCTCGTCCACCTCAGATTCCCCGGTTCCGACGCCCGCGCGGAGGGAATCGCCGCGATCGACGTACTGCTCGGCGACCCGGCGGTACGGCATTACAACGGCGCCACTTACGACGGCGTCCCCGTCGCAGCGGCCGACGGATCCGGCACCGTGTACCGCACGCTGCTGCTGCGGGTGCGCCCTGACACCGACGACATGGCCGTCCAGCGGTTCGAAGACGACCTACGCCTGCTCCCCCGCTATGTCCGCACCATTCATTCGTGGCAACTCAGCCGCGTCGAGGAGGCCGTCGGTGCCTCACCGTGGACGCACGTGTTCGAGCAGGAATTCACCGACCTCGACGGCCTGATGGGCCCCTACCTGATGCACCCCGTCCACTGGGCACGTGTCGATCGCTGGTTCGACCCGGAGTGCCCGGAAGTGATTGTCCGGGAACGTGTCTGCCACAGCTTCTGCCAGATTGTCGAGTTGACGGGCAGGATCGCCGAGTGACCGAAGATATCAAGTCCCTGCTGGACGAACGCGAGATCGTGCGCGCGCTGTACACGGCAGCGCGCGCGATGGACGACCACGACTGGTCCACCCTGACCGAGATCTTCGCCGAGGACGCCAACGGTGATCTCGGCACCGGCCGGCTCGGCAGTGCCACAGCCATCATCGAGGTGATTCGCAACTTCTTGGACTCGTGCGGACCCACTCAGCACATGCTCGGCAACGTCGTCGTGGACCTCGACGGTGACAACGCGGTGTCGCGGGCATACGTCCATGATGTTCATCTCTCGAAGGACCTGACGCAGCGGTTCTACACGATGGGTGACTATCGCGACACATGGGTGAGACGCGGAGGTCGCTGGCAGATCACCGAGAGAGTGAAGAGGAACCGGTCGTACGTCGGATCGCTCGACGCCGTGTTCGGTACGTGACGCCGGCGGTCGATGGGCACACCGACGCGCACTTCCGCGCCGACGACTGGCCTCGTCCGGTTTCCGGCGCGCCGGTGGTCAGCTATGTGCGGCGCCTTCGCAATCAGACTCCGGCCGGGAGGATGTTCGGATTGGCCGTCGCCGGTGGCTGCAGCGGCGGCAGGAGGCCCGCCCCATCGAGCGTATGCACCGGCAAGTTCTGTGACCACGGGTAGTGCAGGCTGAACGCGACCAGTCCGGTCCGTTCGGCGGCAGGCAGGTGGCTCATGGCCAACACCGTTTCGGCGAGGTACTCGACGGGCTCGGTCGGGAAGGTGTCGGGGATCAGGTCCGAGGCGCCCGGCGTGCGCACCGCGGTCGACGGGCCGACGCAGTTGACGGCGATGTTGTCGTCGACCAACTCGGCCGCCAGGCCCTGGGCGAAGCGGTGCAGTGCCGCTTTCAGCGAGGCGTACACCACGTCTCCGGAACTCTTGTTGTAGTCGCGGAACGGGCGCACGGGCGCCATGCCGGTGACCGAGCCGATGTTGACGATCCACCCGCCACCGCGGCTGCGCATGTGCGGAATCGCCTGCTGTGACAACACGAACGGGGTGCGCAGGTAGTGCTCGACGGTGCGGTCGAAGGTGTCCATCGCCATGTTCTCGATCACCGAGTAGTCGGCATAGCCGGCGTTGTTGACCAGGATGTCGAGTCGGCCGGTGTGTTCGATGACGTTCGGTATCAGTGCTTCTCGTTGCACGGCGTCTTCGAGGTCGGCCGCCAAGCCGATGGCCGTGCCACCTGCCGCCTCGATGAGTGCAATCGTCTCGCCGATCGTCCCCGGCAGCGCCGTCGCCCCTCCCGCGCGCACCGAGGGCGACGGCGTGTGGGACCGCGCAGTCACCACCACGCTGGCGCCCTCGGCGGCCAGACGCTGGGCGATCGCCCGTCCGATCCCCCGGCTGCTTCCGGTGACCAGTGCGGTCTTACCCCGCAGCAGATCCGCCACCGGGTGCTCCTTGTCGGCCGTCCAATACGAAATGCTCCTCGATCGGCGCCCGGTGCTGATGCCAGACGTCGACCAGACGCCACGGGGTGGCCACCACCACCCGTCCCGAGCCCGACCGGTAGTAGGTGTGCGCATTGGGAGTGTGGCACCACACTGTGCGCGACATGGCGTCGTCGATCTGCGCCACGTAGTCGTCGTAGGCCTGCTGCGTCACTTCCATCGTCGTCACGCCGCGCGAGGCCATCAATTGCAGGCACTCCACGATGTAGTGCGCGAGCACCTCCATCGAGAAGTTGGCGCCGGCACCATGGCCCGGGCTGTAGTTGGGCGCCGAGGTGATGAACAGGTTCGGGAAGCCAGGCACGGTGCCGCCGCGGTACGCACGGGGGCTGTCGCCCCACTCTTCACGCAGTGTGCGCCCGTCGCGTCCCCGGATGTCCACCGTCGACAGGAAGTCGAGGTGATAGCCCGTGGCGTAGATGATCACATCGAGGTCGATCTGTCGACCGTCCTGCGTGACGATTCCTTCTGCGTTTACCGCTGCGGGCTCACTGGCCTCCACGTCGACGTGATCGCGGGTCAGCGCGGCGTAGTAGCCGCCGGGATCGCGGATGATGCGCTTGCCGTACGGTGCGAAATCCGGCGTGACCTTCCTCGCCAGTTCTGTTCCCTCGCCGAACATCCGGTCGATGTACTCCGTGCACATCTGCAACAGCACGTCGTTCGCCGGAGAGATCGACAGATGCTCGGCGGCCCACTCCGGGTCTCGCAGGATCACGGGATAATTGTTGTCCGCGGTACCCCAGTACGACTTCAGCCGATGCCAATTGGCGTAGTACGGCAAGTGTCGTCCGAGAAAGCGGCGGAAGTCCGGGACGTCGTCGGAAAGCCGTTTGCGCGGTGCCACCCAGTGCGGCTGCCGTTGGAACACTGTCAGATGGTCGACCTGATCGACACAGGCATCGACGATCTGCACCGCTGTGCAACCGGCGCCGATGATCGCCACCCGCTTGCCGGTCAGGTCCAAGGTCGAATCCCACCGCGCGGAGTGCACGCTGACACCGGCGAAGCTCTCGCGGCCGGGAAGGTCCGGCCAGCGAGGACGATTCAGGTAGCCCGCGGCGGTGATCACCACCCGGGCGTGACTCACCTCGCGGTGACCCTCGCGAGTCACCGAGTGGATCTGCCACTGCCGGCGGTCCTCGTCCCACCACAGCGCCTCGACTTCGGTACCGAACCGCGTGTGCTCACGAAGCCCGTACCTATCGGCGAGTGACACGAGATAGGCCTGGTATTCCGCGCCTTGCGGGTAGTAGTTCGACCAATCCGGGTTGACCTCGCGTGACAACGAGTAGTACACCGACGGGGTGTCCACCCCGATGCCCGGATAGGTCGTCGTCAACCAGGTACCGCCGACCTCGTGGTTGCGGTCGTAGATCTCGTAGGTCACGCCCGCATCCGCGGCGGCCAGTGCATTCACGATGCCGGCGATACCGGCGCCGATGATCGCGACCGTCGTGGTGGCTGGAATCGGCACATCACGCGGGAGTGCAGGTTGCGACAGCTGAAAGCCGCCCTGCTCGAGCAGAAGTGGGACGAACTCGTCGTCGACGTCGGAACCGAGGGCGAGCGGGAGCAGGCGGCTGAAGAGCACCTCATCGACGGGCACCGGTGCCGCTTGAGCTTCGAGGGCGCTCACCAGTGCCGCCACGATCGCCTCCATGGTGTCGGAGTCGGTGACACCCCTCTTCTCCGGAGGGTCGGGTTCGTGCGAGATCATCGGCGCGAATCGGTCGAGCACCGACGCGTCATCGGTCATCTGTGCCAGCACCGCCACCAGTACGCCCGGATCCGCCTGCCGCAGGTGGGTCCTCAGCGCCTCGAGGTCGACCTGGGATGCGTCGTGCGTCGTCGGGGTTGCGGCGTCAATCGTCACGTCATCGAGTATCGAACCGCTGACCGGTGACGGCACCGGCTGTGCCTACTGAGCGGGACAGCGATCGGTGAGCAGGGGTGGTTCGTGTTTGGCTGCCCTCATGCAAGGCGACCCCGACACCGACAGCCTGGTCGCACGGGCTCGCAGCCACGCACTCGGTGACATCCCGCGGCGGTCGGCCCGCCGGCAACCCGACAAGACCGCGATCATCGACGGCGAGGTCATACTGACGTTCGCAGAGTTCGATCGGCTTGTCGACCGCACCGCAGCAGCGCTGCGCGACAACGGCTTCGATGTCGGTGACCGGATTGCGCTGCTGTCCCACAACTGCTGGCAGTACGCCGTGCTGACGTTCGCAACCGCGCGGGCAGGCGTGGTGCTGGTGCCGGTGAACTTCATGCTCACCGCCGAGGAGATCGCCTATCTGCTCGGCCACAGCCGGGTCACCGGCTTCATCGTCGAAGCCGAGCTGACGCCCACCGCCGAGGAAGCCATGCTTCGCGGCGGCGCGGTCACCACCACGGTGTCGCTGACCCCCGACGGGGCCACCCCGCCGCCCGGATGGCAGGACTTCGCCACGTGGCTCGACACCGACAGCCCGTCCCCGCGCCCACATATCGACGACGAGCAGGTGCTGCGCCTGATGTACACCAGCGGCACCGAATCGCGACCCAAGGCGGTGATGCACACCAGCCGCAGCTTGATGTGGCAGTACGTCAGCACGATTCTGGCCGGAGGCATGTCCGGTGGCGACGTCGAGATCCACTCCCTGCCGCTGTACCACTGCGCGCAGTTGGACAACTTCCTGGCGACCGACATCTACCTGGGAGCCACCAGCATCATCCTTGCACTCCCTGATCCCGAGACGGTTCTGCGCACCATCGAGCGGTACCGGGTGACGAACTACTTCGCGCCGCCGACGGTGTGGATCAGCCTGCTGCGCTGTCCGGTCTTCGATCAGGTCGACCTGTCCAGTCTGCGCAAAGGCTACTACGGTGCGTCGGCGATGCCGACGGAGATCCTCGCCGAGATGCGGGAACGCCTTCCCGAATTGCGGCTTTGGAACTTCTACGGACAGACCGAGATGGCGCCGCTGGCCTCGGCGCTCGGCCCCGACGAGCAGGACGCGCACGCCGGCTCCGCCGGGCGCCCGGTGCTCAACGTGGAGACCACCATCCTCGACACCGCTGACTCGCCGGTGCCCACCGGCGTCATCGGCGAGATCGCCCACCGCAGCCCCCATCTCATGCTCGGCTATCTCGACGACCCGGCCAAGACTGCGGAAGCGTTCCGTGCCGGCTGGTTCCACTCCGGCGATCTCGGCTACTACGACGAGCACGGGCTGCTCCACGTCGTCGACCGCAAGAAGGACATGATCAAGACGGGCGGGGAGAATGTGGCCAGTCGTGAGGTCGAGGAAGTCCTCTATCGCCACAACGGGATACAAGAAGTCGCGGTCTTCGGGTTGGCTCACCCGGTATGGGTGGAAGCCGTTGTCGCCGCGGTGGTGCTGCGCGAGGGAGCCGACATCACCGAGGACGACGTGATCGCGCACTGCCGAGCGCACCTGGCCGGGTTCAAGGCTCCCAAGCAGGTGTTCTTCGTCGAGGCACTGCCGAAGAACCCCAGCGGCAAGCTGCTCAAGCGCGATCTGCGCCAGCGGTTCAGCCTCGAGCACAGTCACTGAGAGGGGCCGATGGTGTTCCGCTCACCGGTCACGCCTCTGTTTCCGAATCCTCGAAGGGGCTTGACTGACCGGCATGAGCAACGACATCACCCTGGCTGAACTCCAGGACTTCGTCTCCGGCTATTGGTACGCCTACGACGAAGCGCTGTACGACGACATGGCGGCGGCGAAAGCCGAGGACATCCGCTTCATCACCCGCAGCGACTCCGGCGCCAGCCCGTTCGAGGAGCTGATGTCGCCCGAGCTGCACGGCCGCGACGCGGTGATGGAGTGGCTCACCGACCATCGCCGCCAGAGTCCCTACCCGCTGCGCCACCACGCCACCAACATCCACCGCACGGGCACCCACGACGGCACCGTCCGTGCCCGCTTCTACATCTTCGTCAACCAGGTCACGAATTTCGTGCCGTTCGCGGTGTCCAGCGGCGTCGCCAACGTCGCGGTGCGCCGCGGCGCGCGCGGGCTCGAGTTCACCGAGATGGAAATGGTCCTCGACACCACGAATTCGGTGCTGCTATCGGAGATGTCCGCCGACGCCAGTGCGGGCGCCTGAGCGGCGTGGACGCCCGCGAGACCTTCTCCGGCGGTGTCGCCGTCATCACCGGCGCCGGTGCCGGCATCGGCGCCGGGCTCGCCCGTCACGCTGCCGAGCTCGGCATGACGGTGATGCTGGCCGACATCGACGGCGACGCCATCGCCGCGCTGCGCGACGAACTGACCGCACAGGGCGTTCGTGCGATCGATGCGGTCTGTGACGTGACTGATTTCGATGCGGTGCAGGAACTCGCCGCCCGGACCTACCGCGACGCCGGGCCGGTCCGTCTACTCATCAACAACGCCGGTGTCGAACAGTTCGGCTTCCTGTGGGACATTCCGGTCGCCAATTGGCAGCGGCTGGTCGACATCAACATCTCAGGCGTATTCAACGGCATACGTGCGTTCCTGCCGCACATGATCGCGGCCGGATCGCCGGCGTGGGTATGGAACCTGTCCTCGATCGGCGGTGTCGCGGTGGTGCCGCTTCAGGCGCCCTACATCATGAGCAAGCACGCGGTGCTGGCCCTCACCGAATGCCTCAAGTTGGAGACACAACTGGCGGGGCATGACCACATCCACGTGCAGGCGGTGTTGCCGGGTGCGGTGGTGTCGAACATCTTCGAGTCCGCGGGCGGCGTCTCCGACGGGGACATCGAGGCTGCTGAAGCGCAACGCAGCGCCATGCTCGACATCAAAGCCGAGGCGATGGATCCGGTCGCGGCGGCCGAGGTGATCTTCGAGCAATCCGCCGAGGGGCGCTTTTATCTGCTCACCCAGCCCGAGTACGTCGGGTCGGCGATGGCCGAGCGTGCCGACGTACTCCGTTCGCAGCGCGCACCAGCACTGAAGACCAAGCAGCGCTTCGATTCCGCGAAGCACTGACGGGATGTCCGGGTACGCCTTGGACCCCGATGCCGCCGCGCGCGTCGAGGCGTTCGGGGTGATTCCTCCGATGCGGCAGCGTGGCCTGGCCGAGGTCCGCCGATCCGTCGAGGCGGCGCCGTTGCCCGAACTCATGCCGGAGATGGCCGACGTTCATGATCTCCTGGCGCCCGGACAGGCCGGACCGATTCCGCTGCGGATCTACCGGCCGACCCAGCAGCATCGGGCTCCCGTGCTCGTTTACTTTCACGGCGGCGGCATGGTGCTCGGCTCCAACAACTCCTTCGAACCTCTCGCTCGGGCCTTGGCCGCGGCCAGTGGGGCGACGGTGGTGTCCGTGGGCTACCGCCTCGCACCCGAGGCGCGACCGCCCGCCCAGTTCGACGACGCCTACGCCGCCACCGCGTGGGTCAACACCCATGCCGATGCGCTCGACGTGGACGCGCGCCGCCTCGCTGTCGTAGGAGACAGCGCCGGCGGGTCGCTGGCCGCGGCTGTCGCGCTGGCCGCCAGGGACCGTGGCGAACCCCCGATCTGCGCTCAGGTGCTGCTCTATCCGGGTCTCGATCGCGACATGACGTGTTCGTCCATCGTGAGCATGCCCGACGCACCGATGCTCAGCCGCGACGACATCGACTACATGCACGAACTGGCGGACCGTGGCGTGATCACGCCGCCTGGCCCTTACCGGTTCCCGGCACTGGCAACCGATCTCGCGGAACTTCCGCCGGCAATCGTGGTGACCGCGGCCTGCGATCCGATTCGTGATTGGGGGGAGCGCTATGCAATGAGGCTGCGAGATGCAGGTGTGCAAACCACCCTGACCCGTTATCCAGGCGTCTACCACGGGTTCCTGATGCGTTCGGACGCCACCGCCAGAGGCCGGCTCGCGATCGCCGAGACCGGAGCTTTGATTCGCGCCAAGTTTGCTCACCCCCTGTCGGTCTGAGCCGGTGTTCGCCTCCCGATCACCGGACAGGTGGGCTCGCCGGAAGCCGTTACCGCCCCAGTATTGACGTTACGACGGTGCTGCCGAGCGCCTGATGGAACTGGAGGAGACCCGATGCTGACTGATGATCGGCGCATGGAGCTGTCGGACGTGCTGCGCCCGGCCTCGCCGCCGCGGGAGATCGACGAGGTCTACACCGACGACCAGCGGGAGCGTCTGCTCGACGTGGTGCGCACCCAGGGACCGTGGAAACTGATCATCGCCCAGCACTTCGCGTCGGCCGACGAACTGATGGCCACTATGAGCGGCGCGTTCCCGGAAGGATTCGAACCGTCACTCGACCTCTTCCTCACGCCGACCTTCCGTGGCTACCTCGCCAACTACGGTGCGGTGCTCTACCCCGAACTGCACGATTGCTTCTACAACGAGACCTTCCTGAACCAGGCCAAGAGCTACTGGAACGCCCAATACGCCAAGCCCGAGCTGATGCTGTTCAACATCAACGGCCCATGCGCCAACCGCGACCCCGGCCACCTGGACTCCCCCAGCTTTCGCGGTGTGCGCCACGAGAACGCACCGACGTGGCTCTGCAGTGTGATGGGCAAGTCCGGCCTGTTCCAGGACTATCTGATCAAGATGGCCCAGGTGATCACCTGGTTCTCACTCGATGAGCGCAGCGGCTTCACCTATTGGCCCGACGGTCCACTCAAGGCCCCGCAGCGTCTGCTGCCGCCGGTCTTCAACCGTGGCGTCGTCGTGCAGAACGAGATGATGGTGCACCGCGGCGAAGCCAACGGCCCATTGGCGCAGCAGGTCCCGGCCGGTCTCCGGTTCGATACCGTCTTCACCGGCGACTCGGGAGATCGGGACCAGTGGCTGTTGAAGAACGGCGATGACGTGATCGCCCGCCATCACACCGACGAACTCCGCTTCCTGGTGCACTGGTCGGCCGAGGTGTTCTCCGACTTCGACGAGCTCAAGAAGAACATGGACCACTCCGACGACCTGACCATCGAGCAGGCCATCGGCATGATGGTCGACGACCTCAGCCGCAAGGGCATCAAACTGGACGTGCCTGGTGAGCCGCTGCACGACCCGCAGTTCATCGGTGCGCTGAACGCCGCCTACGACCTCGGTGGACCGGCGATCTATCCCGACGAGGCGCCGCTGTCGGCGTTCCAGATGGCCTGACCGATGGATCGTTTCATCGATCGCCGAGTCATCGTCACCGGTGCGGGATCGGGCATCGGTCAGGCGACCGTCGGTCGTCTGCTCGACGAGGGTGCAACCGTCGTCGCCTTCGACATCTCGGAAGACGGTTTGGCGCAGACAGTGTCGGCCGCCGCAGACGCCGGCACCGACAAACGGCTGAACACTGCGGTTCTCGACATCTCGGACGAGCAGTCAGTGACCTCCTCGGTCGGCTTCGCGATCGATGATCTGGGCGGACTGGACGTCCTCGTCAACGCGGCGGCGATCCAACGGTGCGCCAACACCCACGAGCACACGCTCGACGACTGGAACGCCACCTTGGCGGTGAATCTGACCGGCACTTTCCTGATGACCCGCCAGGCACTACCGGCGCTGTGTGAATCCGGCCGAGGCGTGGTCGTGAACTTCACGTCCACCTCGGCATCTTTCGCTCACCCGTACATGGCGGCCTACGCGGCCAGCAAGGGCGGGATCCTGGCATTCACGCACGGCCTCGCACTCGAATACGCGAAGCAGGGACTGCGCGCGGTCAACATCCAGCCCGGTGGCGTGTCCACGGCGCTGGCGCTGAGCACCCTGGACAAGATGCCCGAGGGCTACGACCTCGGCCTGTGGGCCAAGCAGACACCGATCCTGCCGCAGGACGACGGCGGCATCCTGGGCGAGCCCGCCAAGGTCGCCTCCGTCATCGCGATGGTGGCCTCTGAAGACGGAGCGTTCATCACCGGCACCGAGATCCGCATCGACGGCGGCGCCCACGCTTGATCGTCAGCGCACGATCACCTCGCTCGGGGTCCGGGGCGCTCCCAGCACCTCTCGGTGTGACGGCGGAGTTCGTCCTTCCTCGTCCGTGACTCCATAGCGCTGCGCCAGCTCGGCACTGATCAGGGTGTGGCCGCTGAGCGCCGCCCGGTCCGGATCGCGGAAGTGGGCATCGATGACATAGCCGGTGAACTCCGGCGTCTCGGCGTGCTGCGCGAATGCGTCCAGCGCATCCCCGTCTTCGCCGAAGGCTCGCCGCATCTTCTCGGTGAGCAGGATCCCCATCCAGAGGGAAATGACATCGACCGGAGTACCGCGGAAGTCGACCGCCATGTCGGCCGCCATCTTGTCGATGCCGGCTTTCTGCGCGCCGTACGCCGGGCCGTGCATGTAGCAGACGGACCCCGGGGATGACGTGAACACGACGAGCCCCGAACTGCTGCGCAACAGAAGCGGGGCCGCATGCCAGGACGCGACGTACGCCGATCGCAACCCGACATCGAGGATGTCGGCCAAATCGATCGGTTTCTCCCAGAACGGGTTCGGTCCGGTCAATTCATCGTGCACTGCGGCAGCATTGTTGACCAGCAGGTCCAGCCGACCGCTCTCGCGTTCGACCCGGGCGAACAGCTGGGCGACCGCGGCGTCGTCACGGTGGTCCAACGGCACCGCGACCGCTCCATCGCCGGTCGCGACCACGGTTCGGCCGGTCGCGTACACCCGCCACCCGCAGTTCGACAGGGCCCGCGCGATGCCGCGTCCGGCGCCGCGGCTGGCGCCCGTCACCACCGCGACGGGTGCGTCAGAAGAGTGAGTCACACTGCGAGGTTAAGGTGCGACCGGCGCCTCGTCGACGATCTGCAACCGGCCCCCGCGCACCGCGTCCACGATCGATTCGGTCAGCTCGGAGCAAGAGAGAAACACTGGGGGGCGGCCGTGTGCAGCCAGTTCCTCGGCGGCACGGCGCTGCGGACATGTACGCACCGCCGCGGCGTTCCACTGCACACTCGTCTGCTCCCAGGTGCTCTTGCGCGCCAGCACGTCCGCCCCGCAGGCCCGGCAGGTCACCGGAACCATCGGCGCGTCGTCCAGGCGGTTGTCCGGCCGTATGCTCATCCCGCGCTCGACGCCGAGACTCTCGCCGCCAGGTTCTCCTCGACGACCTTCATCCACTCCTCCCGAGGGCGGGTGGTGTCGATCTCGTACTCGAATCGGTCGACCATGTCCGGGGTGACATCAGCGGCGTCGACATAGAACTGTTCGTACCAACGGCGCAGCTGGTAGACCGGACCGTCCTCTTCGCACAGCAGAGGGTTGTCGATGCGCGCCTTGTTCCGCCAGATCTCGACGTCCTGCTCGAAACCCATCTTGACGAAGTCGCCCAGCGCGACGGCCGTCTGCACGGCCAGATCATCGGGTAGTGCATCAGATTTCCTGACGATGATGCCGTATTGCAGGACAAAGGATTCCGCGTCGACGGGGTAGTGGCAGTTGATCAGCACCGTGTGGTGGTCGGCCTGCTCGTAGTGGTAGGTCAGGTCGTCGATCATGAAAGACGGGCCGTGGTAGGAGGCGACCGAGGTGGTGCCCAGCATCTTCGGCCCCTCGGTGGGCTGCATGTCGGGCCGGCCGGCGCTGTTCATGTACTGCGTCGCCACATGGCCCTCGAAGATGTTCTTGAAGTGGGTGGGCAGGGACCCGTGGATGTAGAAGAAATGCGCCATGTCGACCACGTTGTCGATGACTTCCCGGCAGTTGGTGCTGACCACCGTTGTGTACCAGTGCCAGTCGGTCCACTCGTCGCTCGTGGCGCCCTCGATCCGCGGGATCGTCACGCCCTCCGGCGGAGGTTTGCGCTCCGGGTCGTTCCAGACGAACAACATCCCGTCCTGCTCGAGGGTCGTCCACGTCGCCGTGCGAGCCAGTCGGGGGGCCCGCTTGCTGTACGGGACCTTCTTGCATCGACCGTCACCGCCCCAACGCCAGTCGTGGAACGGGCAGGCGATCTCGTCGCCCTTGACCTCGCCCTGGCTCAGGTCCCCACCCATATGCCGGCAGTACCCGTCCAGGACGTTGATCTTGCCGTCGCCGCCACGGAACACCACCAACTTGTTGCCGAAGGCGTTGACCGAATGAGGTTGCCCATCACCGAAATCTTTCGTCAGACCGAGGCAGTGCCATCCGCGGGCGAAGCGTGTCGGCGCCGCATCGGCTTCGATGTGCCGCACCTCGACATCGGGCTGTAGCGTCATGGGACTGTTCTACCGCCGTTGGAGGCAGCGAGAAACCTGCTGTTCCGCTCATCAGGACAGGCAATGCCGTCCTCCGCCCGAGCCACCTAACGTCGGTTCGTGACCACTGCGCCGCACAGCACCATCCCGACGGGCCTGCCCGTCAACGACAGCATCATCGACTTGTTGGTGGTTGGGTCGGGCACCGGTATGGCTGCGGCCCTGGCCGCAAGGGATCACGGGCTGTCGGTGCTGATCGTCGAGAAGTCCGGATACGTCGGCGGGTCGACGGCACGTTCCGGTGGAGCCCTCTGGCTGCCCGCCAGCCAGGTGATCAGCGGCGACGGGGGCGGCGACACCCAGCAGCGGGCGCGGACCTATCTCGACGCCGCGGTGAACGGCACCGCGCCCTCGTCGCGTTCCACCGCATTCCTCGCACACGTCGACTCGACCATCGACCTGCTGCGCCGCACCACACCGATGCGCTTCTTCTGGGCGAAGGAGTACTCCGACTACCACCCCGAGCTTCCGGGCGGCAGCGCGGCGGGTCGAACCTGTGAGTGCCGACCGCTGGACACCGCGGTGCTCGGCCGGCATCGCTCGCGACTGCGTCCCGGCGTCATGGAGGTCAAGATCCCCATGCCGACCACCGGTGCGGACTACCGCTGGCTGAACTTGATGTCACGGGTGCCCCGCAAGGGTGTACCGGTGGTGCTCAAGCGGCTCGGCCAGGGCCTCGGCGGCCTGCTGTTGGGCCGGCGGTACGCCGCCGGCGGTCAGGCGCTGGCGGCGGGACTGTTCGCCGGGGTCTTGCGGGCCGGTATCCCGGTTTGGACCGAGACGTCGCTGCAACGCCTCACCATTGACGACGACGGCCGAGTGACGGGTGCGGTGGTCGACCATTGCGGGCGGGAATTCAGCGTGACCGCGCGACGCGGCGTCGTGCTGGCGGCCGGCGGATTCGACCACCGCATGGACATGCGCTGGAAGTTCCAGTCCGAGTCGCTGGGTGAACATGCCAGCCTGGGCGCGGAGACCAACACCGGCGATGCGATCCGTGTCGCTCAAGATGTCGGCGCCGCAATCGATCTGATGGACCAGTCATGGTGGTTCCCCGCCGTGGCGGCCCTGCCCGACGCCGATCCGAAGGTGATGCTGGCAGAGCGGTCACTCCCCGGATCACTCATCGTCGACCACACCGGCAGCCGGTTCGTCAACGAGGCCACCGACTACATGTCCTTCGGACAGTGTGTGCTCGATCGCGAGCGCGCCGGCAATCCCGTCGACTCCATGTGGATCGTGTTCGACCAGCAGTACCGCAACAATTATGTCTTCGCGGCGGAACTGTTTCCTCGCATGGCGCTTCCGCAAGCGTGGTACGACGCGGGCATCGCGCACCGCGCGGACGATCTCGGCGAACTCGGCCGCAGGATGGGGGTGCCGCCCGCCGACTTCCTCACCACCATCGCTCGTTTCAACGAGATGGCTCGCGCCGGACAGGATTCGGACTTCGGGCGCGGTCGCAGCGCCTATGACCGCTACTACGGCGATCTCACGGTGACGCCCAATCCGAATCTGCGGGCGCTCGACCGCGGGCCGTTCTACGCGGTGAAGATGGTGCTCAGCGACCTCGGCACCTGTGGCGGCCTACGCGCCGACGAGCGCGCAAGGGTGCTGCGGGAGGACGGCACCGCGATCCCTGGTCTCTATGCGATCGGCAACACGGCCGCCAACGCGTTCGGGACGACCTACCCGGGCGCAGGTGCGACGATTGCACAAGGACTGGTGTACGGATACATCGCCGCCCGAGACGCCGCACAACACGCGACGTAGAGCGGCCGATGCGTCAGAGACGCATCGACGTGAACGGGCGGACTACTCCGGCTCTTCGGCCTGCACTCTGCGCTCGATCTCGTACCAGTAGTCGCGCAGCAAGGGCGGCGTCCCCTTGTCGCTAGCGGGTTGCGCCTTCGCGAAGGCTTCCTCGGCCTCGTCGAGGTCCTTGATCACTTTGAGCGCCAGTTCCCGCTCGGCGGCGTAATAGCGCTCGGCCCACTGCAGCGCCACACGTCCGTACGCCCAGGCGGGTTCCACCTCGGCCCACTTCGCCTCGACGGCGGCTTCGCGCTGCATCCGATCGGCGAACGCCACGTGCTCCTGCATGATCTCTTTGAGTCGGGCCGGATTGGTCAGGTGCCCGAACATCACTCTCAGCAGAGGATTGTGCTTGAGCTGCGGCGGGTCGACAGGCGCTTTCTCGGCCCATTCCCGCAACGCGGCCGACCCCGCTTCGGTGATCTTGTAGAGCCGCTTGCTACGTGCACCGCCGTCGTTCTCGACCCGCGAGGTGAGCAGATCCTGCTCTTCGAGCTTCTTGAGTTCGGTGTAGATCTGGCTGTAGGCCGGGCTACCGTAGAAGAACCGCAAGCTCCACTCGGTCCACTTCTTGATGTCGTACCCCGACAGCTCGTCCTCATACGACAGCACCCCGAGCAGGGCCCAGCCTGTCGCGGTCACCTTCGGCCTGTCGGCACTCGAGGGCATTTGTCCAGGCTAACAACTCCCGGTCGCAGCGGTCGTCGCGTCATCCGCTGATCGGGAGCGCCACTTGCCAGTGCGTTGTGGGCCGCCGACAGTTGAGGTACTCCAGACCCGGCCAGGATGGTGATGACGATCAGCGAGACCACTCAGACGAGCGTCGAGGACTGCTCTCCCGATCCCGCGGTGATGCGGCGGGTGTTGGGCCACTTCGCGGGACGCGTGGAGGCGGGCTCCGGCGATGCCTGACGACGCCTTCGATGACGAGGTGGATGTCGTCGTCGTGGGGTCGGGCGGCGGGGTCGCGGGCGCATACACCGCGGCGCGCGAAGGCCTGTCGGTCGCCCTGGTCGAGGCGACTGATCAATTCGGCGGCACCACCGCGTATTCCGGCGGTGGGGGCATGTGGTTCCCGGGCAATCCGGTGATCCAGCGAGCAGGCGTCGACGACAGCCCGCAGCAGGCGCTCGAGTACTTCCACGCGGTGGTCGGCGATCGAACCCCGTACGAACTGCAGCAGACCTATGTGGTGGGCGGGTCGAGGCTCATCGAATACCTGGAGCGCGACGAACATTTCGCGTTCGCCGAACTACCGTGGCCGGACTACTACGGATCGGTGCCGGGCGCGCGCGCCGACGGGCGGCGGCACATCGTGCCGGTACCGGTGTCGGCGTCGGCACTCGGAACTCTGGCCGAGGTCATCCGTGGTCCGCTCGACACCGAACGTCTGGGCCATCCGGCACCGCCGATGCTCACCGGGGGGCGGGCGCTCATCGGCCGGTTCCTGTGGGCACTCAGCCGGTTTCGGCACGCACGAACGTATCTGAATTCGCCCCTCATCGAGTTGATCACCACGGGCGACGGCGCCGTGACCGGGGCCGTCGTGGACCGCGGTGGCGAAGAAGTCAGGATCGGCGCGCGGCGGGGAGTGCTGCTGGCGGCCGGCGGCTTCGAACAGAACCCTCGGTTGCGCCGGTACTGGGGTGTGCCGGGACGCGCCGAGGACAGCATGGGGTGTCCCGGCAACACCGGCGCCGCACATCAGGCGGCGATCCGCGTAGGAGCCGACACCGACCTGATGGATCAGGCCTGGTGGTCGCCGGGATTGACCCATCCCGACGGCCGCTCCGCCTTCGCCCTCTGGTTCACCGGCGGCATCTTCGTCGACCGGACCGGTGAGCGATTCGTCAACGAGTCCGCTCCCTATGACCGGCTCGGTCGTTCGGTGCTGGCTCAGATGGATGCTCGGGGCACGGCGTTGCCGTTCTGGATGATCTACGACGACCGTGAGGGCGAGACGCCGCCGGTGAAGGCGACCAACGTCTCGATGGTGGATCCCGCGCACTATCGGTCGGCTGGTTTGTGGCACACAGCCGAGAACCTCGGCGACCTCGCGGCCCTGATCGACGTGCCGGCCGAAGCGCTGTGCGCCACCGTCGCCCGTTACAACGCCCTGGTCGCCGGTGGGCGCGACACCGACTTCGGGCGCGGCGACGAGCCCTACGATCGAGCCTTCTCAGGCGGTGAGCTGCCCCTGGTTCCGATCGAGAAGCCGCCCTTCCACGCCGCGGTCTTCGGGCTGTCCGACCTCGGCACCAAGGGCGGTCTGCGGACCGACGTCGACGCACGGGTGCTCGACACGTCCGGTGCGCCGATCCCCGGGCTCTACGCGGCAGGCAACACCATGGCGGCGGTCAGCGGCACCACCTATCCGGGCGGCGGCAATCCGATCGGCGCGTCGCTGTTGTTCAGCCACCTCGCCGCTCTCGACATGGTCCGCCGGGCATCGCGGTGACAATCAACGGCCAACTCGGCGAACACGACCCGCTGACGGAGTCGGTACGGGCGCTGATCGACAGGGTCATCCGCACCAGGGCCGACACGGCCACGCAAGAGGCCGCCCGAGCGCATGTGGCTGCCGCTCTGGGTCTGCTCGAGGAACGGATGATGCCGGCTTCGTTCGGCGTGCACGCACTCGCAACCCACGGACCCACGACAGCGGGCAATGTGGTGATCGGCGAACGCAATGCCATCGCTCCCCCGCTCATCGTCGAGCGCGACGCCACCGGCCAGGTCAGTGCCGACGTCGACCTGGGTGCCGCGTATGAGGGGCCGGTCGGCCATGTGCACGGCGGTGTCTGCTCATTGCTCCTCGACCACGTCCTCGGCGCCACCGCCCACCGGCGGGGACGTCCCGCCTACACCGGCACGTTGCAACTGCGTTACCTTCGCCCGACTCCGCTGGGTCGGCTCCGGGTGGAGGCGTGGGTCGAGCACGAGCAGGGACGCAAGACCTATGCGCGGGGCCGCATCCTGTGCGAGGGCGACGCCACGGTCGACGCGCAGGGCATTTTCATCCGGCCCCGAGACGTCGACGCCGGTTGATGAAGAGCAGCGGCGTTGTGAGCGGCTTCGGGGTGTTCTCGACTCGCCGTCGTCTGGTTGACCACCAGCAGCACCTTCGCCACCCACACAACAAAAAGGGTCAGGACTTCTGTCCTGGCCCGCTTCCCTTACCTCGAAGCAAGCCTGACCTATCCAATTGACTGAAAATTGTGGCTCCCAAAGGGATATCAGGCGACACTGCAGCCTTCATACGATCTCCAGCAACCGGCTCACCTTGAGGGCCGAGACTAGGAGAAAACCATGACCTCCACGATCGTGACTCGAATCGGATTCGGCTTTGCCGCAGCCGCTTTCATGACGGGCATCGCGCTCGGGGCAAGCCCCCTCGCCAGCGCACTTCCCGAGGGCACCATCAAGTCTGAATGCAAGTCCGCGGGAGGCACGTACGGGACGGGCGTCGGACCCGACGGCAACAGGTACTCGGATTGCAGCTACACAGACATCCGTGGCGGGCTGCACGTCGACCATTACAAGAACGGTAAGTACACGGGCACGTCCGAGTAGGGCGGAATCGCGATCAGTCGAACTTCACCGACCGGGCCAATACTCCTACGGAGGGAAGCTCTCCATAGGAGAAGCCCCATCCATGCGAGGTCGAGGAACGTCAGGGCAATCCGGCCGCGACCGAGGGGTCGTACCCCGGCCCGGACGAGGTGTAGCCGGGCAACTGCTGGTACGCCGGCGCCTGCGGGCCATACGCCGGGGTCTGCGCGTAGTACCCCGGCGGCATGTGATCAGTGCCTTGCGGCGGAGACGCATAAACCGGCGCCGGCGAGGCATAGGAAGGCAGGGGTCCATAACCCGTCGGCGGCCCGAAGCCGGATGTTGATGGGGCCATCCCAGCCAGCAATTTGGACGCAGCGAAACTCGCGGCCTGCGCGGTGTACGCGGGGACGTAGCCGTCGGTGTGCCCGCTCCATGCGTTGCCCGGGCCTGCGTGACAGATCGGATCGGCTGGATGGCAGAAGTCGATCGCCTTGCCGGTGAACATTGCGGACTCGGAAGGCAGCTTGGTGCCCGCGCGGTGGGCGACGTTCCCGAAGGTGGCGATCGCCACGATGTTGTCCGCCATCGAAGACGGGAGTGCCTCGCCCCACGCGATCCCGACGATGGGATTACCTGCGACGATGTTGACGACGTTCGCGCCCTGCGAATAGCCACCCAACACGATCTTGGTGTCGGGGCACGAGGCCACCACGGACTTGATGTGCTTGATCACGTCCTTGGCGCCGTCGCCGCTGCCCAGCTGCAGCTTGCCCGCGTCATAGTTCACCGCGTAGGTCGCGATGTTCATGCCAACGGCCTGCTCCCGCAGTGAGTCGACGAAGGCATCGCCGACGACGCCGATTCCGTCGGGCTCGTCGGTGCCCCTGGCAAACACGACTTCGGCGTCGGCGCAGTCGGCGGCGGACGCAAGCGGTGCGGCGCTCGGACTCCACGCCTGAACGGCGGCGATGACCAGCGCAACCGCGCCACGCCCGGCCCAGCGGCCCACCAATCGCGCATTCGTCGCCCGCGAGCTACGCCCGCAACGAGGTGGCATACATGGAATCTACCCTTAGCCAGGAGATACGCAGCATTCGTGCGGGATCGAGGGTTTTCAGCGAATGTGAACGCGGACCATCGCGGTGAACAAACGGCGAGAACATTGACACAAAACCAGGCCAGGGCTTCCGCCCTGGCCTGGTTCCTGGTGGAGCTGCCGGGAATCGAACCCGGGTCCTACGGCACTTCCTCGAGGCTTCTCCGTGCGCAGTTCGCTATGCCTCTACTCGGATCTCCTGATCACGCGAACAAGTCAGGATGACGATCCCAGTCGCTGTTTGATGTCCCCACGGGTTCCGCGACCGAACCCGTGGGTGGGTCCCTCTAGCTGATGCCAGGGTCCGGGCCGAGGGCGCTCCCGGTCTGACAGACACACCGTCGCTTAGGCAGCGAGGGCGTAGTCGCGCTGATTGGTATCGGCGCTTAATTGGTTGCAACGACGCTTACGGTGGTCAATTGCCTGCACCGGCACGCTTCCCTTGATTCGATGCGCGAAGTCGAAACCGTTCAGCCCCTCGCACACCCGCCGAACATCGGCAGGAAAATCAATGGTACGCCCACATCAACGAGCGTTTCCACTCGATTGTTCCGTGTCGCGACGCGCACCCTCGGCAGGCCGCGAGCGTGCGCAGACGCCGACGATCTACGGCGTGTCGGCCGACAGACCCGCACGCTCGCGGGATGTGGTGGAGGAGTCGAGCTCGGCGGCGATCTCGTCGATCAGCATCGCCCGGCCGAACAGATGGCCCTGCGCCATCCGGCAGCCCGCCCGGAACACGACGTCGGACTGTCCCTGCGACTCGATGCCCTCGGCGATCACCTGCAGACCGAGCGCGTCGGCCAGGCCGACCACCGAGCGGTACACCGCCAGGTTGCCGTCGTGCTCGGCGCCGACGGCGAGGCTGCGGTCGAGTTTTAGGATCTGCACGGGCAGCGCGTGCAGGTAGGTCAGCGAGTTGAACCCCGCGCCGAAGTCGTCGAGGGCCACCCGGACGCCGCTCGCGGTCAACCGCCTGATCGCGGCGGCGCCTGCGGCGAGGTCGACGATCGGAACCGTCTCGGTGATCTCCAGCACCAGGCGGCCGGGTGCCACGCCATGACGGCCGAGCGTGCGGTTCACCTGCTGCTCGAACGCCCGGTTGCCCAGCCGCGCCGCGCCGATGTTGACGTGGATGTCGAGGTCCAGTCCGGCGACCTGGACCTGCCGGCAGGCCAGATCGAGCACCAGGGTGTCGAGAGCGGCGCCCAACCCCGCGCCCTCGGCCGCCGCGACGAACGTCTCCGGGGGGATCTGCATGCCGTTCGGCGCCGCCCATCGGGCGAGTGCCTCGACGGCGACGACTCTGCCGTACGGCAGATCCACCACCGGTTGGTAGGCGAGGCTGAACCCCTTCGGCGAGTCGCCGTTCGCCCGCCGCAGCGCGGTCGGGAAGTCGACGGACACCCCCGATGACGGTTGGTAGACCACGGCGGTGTCCTTGCCGAGCCGCTTACCCGCATACATCGAGATGTCCGCCTGCCGGAGCAGGTCGTCCGAGGTCGGACGCGGTTGCTCGGATCCCGGCCGAACCAGCCCCATGCTGGCGCGCACCCGCACCGACGAACCGTGCACGGCGAACGGATCACGCAGCGCCACCCGAAGCCGGTCCGCGACCACCTCCGGCGCCTCGTGTTCGTCGTCGATCAGGATCGCGAACTCGTCTCCGCCGATGCGGGCCAGCGTGTCCGTGTCGCCGACGCACCCCTTGAGGCGTTCGCCGACGGCCCGGAGCAGCTCGTCGCCCGCGGCGTGGCCGAACCGGTCGTTGACCTCCTTGAAGTCGTCGAGGTCGACGAAGATCAGCACGAATCCGCCGTCGGTCAACGCCGCGTCGAGCCGCTGCGCGAACAGCACCCGGTTGGGCAGTCCCGTCAGCGGGTCGTGGTGCACCTGATGGGCGAGCCGGCGCTGCGCCTCGTACAGGCGACGGGTCAGCTGCCGCTGCGCACGCATCGTCGCCACCTGTCGTGCGGTGACCAGCAGGACGATCACAACTCCGAGACACACCACCGCCGTGCTGAGGTTGCGCCCGATCAGCACGTGGTAGGCCGCAAGCACGACGATGCCGAGGAAGCCGAGGTAGGGCACGACCGCCCGCACCCAGTCCATCGCATCCTGGGCGCGGTCGCTCGACGGTTGCGGCTGCAGATCGAGGACGGCGAACAAGATCGTCAGCGGCCCGAGGATGCCACCGATGCCGCCCCACAGATCCCAGTTGTCCGCACCGACGGAGCGGAAATACGCCACCAGTCTGTCCGACGCGGCGATCATCACGACCCCGCCCGCGAGTAGGAGATAGTTTGCGCGGTAGGGACGGTTGCGCTGGAAGGCCATCGCCATCAGGACGGCCAGCACGACCACCACCAGCTCCAGCGCCGAGTACGCGAGCACGATGGCGGCGTTCTGCGACCGGGGCGCCGCGGCGCCGGTCAATGCGCCGCTGCCGGCGATCACGACGAGGAACGCGAAGGACACGGCCGCGACCAGCCCGTCCAGCGCCGCGATGAGCGGCGGATTACCCGCCCGTCCATCCTTGGCGGTGCGCAGCCCGCCGGCGCGGGCCAGCATGATCATCGCTGCCAGGGACAGCACGGGCGGCAGGAAGTAGGCGACCACCGCGGCCGTCGGCGCGGCCTCACCGCGCTCGTCTGCGCCACTGAACTGCCAGATCAGCTCGCCGACGAGCCAGCTGACCATGGCGCCGATGACCAGCAACCGCCACCAGCGCGCGACGCCGTCGACCCGGCGAGCGACCACCACCGCACACACCATCGCGCTCGCGCCAACCGCCGATTGGAGGGCGACTCCGACCCAGCGGGCGGCCTGGTCTCCGTAGGGAGCGGGCGCGTTCACCGACGCCAGCGCCAGGACGCCGGCGAACAGAACGAGGCGAAGATGGTGGGCCCTGACCGCGACCGCCCCCTCCCTCACGCAGGCCACGTAAACCTATGCCGCCATGATGGCCTACCTGGCGCGGCGCCGTTCGACAACGCAGCTACCTGATGATCCGCGGAAGGATTTCTCAGCCGCCGGCGATCATCGCCACCGCGGCGAGCGCCGCCACCATGCCCAACACCTGCCACCGGGTGACCCGTTCCCGCAGCACCACGATGGCCAGCACCATCGTCGCGGCCGGGTACAGCGACATCAACACCCCGGCCAGCGACAGCAGCGAGGCCTGCAGCGCCAGCAGCATCGCCACGTTGGCACCGGTGTCGAGCACACCCGCCAGCAACGCCAGCCGCAGCGGAGTGCCGGTCGGAGCCCGCAGGTTGCCGCTCACCACCGCGATCACCAGCACCAGCACCGTCGCCGTGACCCTGGCGAACACCAGCGGCCACAGGCCCGCTTCTGCAGGCGCCTGATCGATCAGCACGAAATTCAGGCCGAATGCGATGCCGGAGCCGAGCGTCAGCCAGGCGACCTTCGGGGTGAACGGCAGCGCCGCCGCGTCGGGCGAGGCCGACTGCCGGCTCACCAGCACCACGGCCACCAGCGCGAGGCCGACACCCGCGGTCGCGACGGGGCTGGGCCGCTCCCCCAGCGCCAGGCCGACACCGACCGGAACCCCCGCGACCACCACCGCCGTCAGCGGTGAGACCACCGAGATCGGGCCCGAACCGAGCGCGGCATAGAACCACCACACGCCGAACGCCTGCGACACCCCGCAGAGCGCGCCCCAGATCACCGCGCCACGGGAGATGTCACCGCCCACGACGAACGCGAGCCCCGCCAGCAGGACCATTGCGACGGGGTACGAAATGAGCACCACCCGCAGCGCGGCGACGCGGCGCGAGGCGATGCCCCCGACGAAATCACTGACCCCGTAGGCGAGACCCGATGCCAGCGCGAAAGACGGACCCTCGAGCGGCCCGCTCAGGTCATGCCCTTGGCGCGCCGGCCCAATTCGCGCACGACCTCACGGGCGGCGTCGCGCTTGGCGATGTCCTGCCGCTTGTCGTGGGCCTGCTTGCCGCGTGCCAGCGCCAGCTCGACCTTCACCTTGCCGTCGGTGAAATACAGCGACAGCGGCACCAGCGTGAGGTTGCCGTCGCGGATCTTGCCGATCAACGTGTCGATCTGGCTGCGGTGCAACAGCAGCTTGCGGTTGCGCCGCGGCGTGTGGTTGGTCCAGCTGCCGTGGTGATATTCCGGGATGTGCAGGTTGCGCAGCCAGATCTCGCCGTCGTCGACGGTGGCGAACGCATCGGCCAGCGACGCGGTGCCGTCGCGCAGGCTCTTGACCTCGGTGCCCATCAGGGCGACCCCGGCCTCATAGGTCTCCAGGATCGAATAGTTGTGCCGCGCACGCCGATTCGTGGCGACCACCTTGTTGTTGGATTTCTCGGCCTGCTGAGCCTTCTTGGCCATCGCTACCTCCGCACGTACAGGCGCAGCGTGACGTAGGCGGTGATCCCCGACATGGTCAGACCGAGACCCAGCATCCACGGCGCGCAGTAGTAGACGACGTCCTTGAAGTCGACCTTGGCGATGAGGTTCGCTTGGTAGAACTGGTCGAGCGCGTCCTCGAGGAACAGCGCGCGCACCAGGATGAGCCCGACGATGGCGAGGACCACGCCGATGAACGCGGCGAGCATGGCCTCCACGAGGAAGGGCAGCTGCGTGTACCAGCGGGTGGCGCCGACCAGTCGCATGATGCCGATCTCGGTGCGCCGCGTGTAGGCGGCGACCTGCACCATGTTCGCGATCAGCAGCACCGCGCCGACCGCCTGCACCAACGCGATCGCGAACGCAGCGTTGCTGATGCCGTCGAGGACGGCGAACAGCCGGTCGATCAGGTCCTTCTGGTTCAGCACGTTGAGCACGCCGGGCTGGCCCACCATCGACTCGTCGAAGCCCTGATGTTCCTCCGGGTTGGCGAGCTTGACGACGAACGACGCGGGGAAGGCGTCTCTGCCCGCGACCTCTTTGTACTGCGGGAACTTCTTGATCGCGTCGTCGTAGGCCTGATCGCGGTTGAGGAAGCGCACCGACGCGACGTCGCCGCGCTCCTCGATCTTCGCCCGCAGCGCCCGGCACGGGTCGGCGTCGCAGCTGGGATCGCCCGCCGACACCTCCGGTGTCAGGAACACCTGGCTCTCGACCCGGTCGAGGTAGATCTCCCGGGACTGGTCGGCGAGCCGGATCACCAGCAGGCCGCCGCCGAACAGGCCGATCGAGATCGCCGTGGTGAGGATCATCGCCACCGTCATGGTGACGTTGCGACGCAGGCCGGTGAGGACCTCGTTGATGAGGAAGCCGAAGCGCACTTAGCGGTCCATTCCGTAGACGCCGCGCTGTTCGTCGCGAATCAGGCGGCCGAGTTCGAGTTCGATGACGCGCTGGCGCATCGAGTCGACGATGTGGTGGTCGTGGGTGGCCATCAGCACCGTCGTGCCCGTGCGGTTGATCCGCTCGAGCAGGTCCATGATGTCCTTGCTGGTGTCCGGGTCCAGGTTTCCGGTGGGCTCGTCGGCGAGCAGCACCAGCGGCCGGTTGACGAACGCGCGGGCGATCGCCACCCTCTGCTGTTCGCCACCGGAGAGCTCGTTGGGGAGTCGATTCGCCTTGCCCGACAACCCGACCATCTCGAGCACATCGGGCACGACACGGTTGATGACGTCGCCGCGCTTGCCGATGACCTCGAGCGCGAACGCGACGTTCTCGAACACCGTCTTCTGCTGAAGCAGCCGGAAGTCCTGGAAGACGCAGCCGAGCACCTGACGCAACCCGGGGATGTGGCGGCCGGGCAGCTTGTTGACGTGGAACTTCGACACCCGGATGTCACCGGTCGACGGCGACTCCTCGGCGAGCAGCAGCCGCATGAATGTCGACTTGCCCGAACCCGACGGCCCGATCAGGAAGACGAACTCACCCTTGTCGATCTTGAGAGAGACATTGTCCAGAGCCGGACGGGCCGAAGACTTGTACTGCTTGCTCACGCGGTCGAGGGTGATCATCACGGCACGCCAGTGTAGCGGTGTGGCCGGCCCGGCCGGACTACCGCGGCGGCGCAGGCGTCGTCGGCGCCGGTCCCGGGCCCTCCAGCGGTGCGGTCGCCGTCGGCGTGGTGGGCGGGAACGACTGCACGGTCTGCGTCTGCGGGGGCAGCGGCCCGAGGCCGTCGGGGTCGATGACCGTGGTCTGCGGCGTCGTCGAGGTCGGCGTCGTGGTGGTGGCGCTCGGGTCGGTGGTGGTCGTCGCGGTGGGGGCGGTGGTCGTCGTGGTGGTGGTCGTGGTGGTGCGGCGCGTCGTGGTGGGCTCCTGCACCTGGGTGCGCGGCACCCAGGTGTACTCGGGATCGGGCACGAAACCCGGCGGCACCACCGCGGCGGGCGGCGGCGCCGGCTCCGGTTCGAACCTCTGCTGCACCCAGGACAGTGCGAAGAACGCGATGAGGAGCGCGGCGGTGGTGGTGCGCACCCGTCCGCCGAACAGGTATCCCGGCCAGCCCTGGCCGACCTTGCGCGCGGCTGCGCGGGGACGTAGCACCGCGCGGGAGAACTCGGTCAGCTTCATTTGTTCACCGGGCCCTGGTTCTCCTCGGCGCCGCCGGCCGTGGCGGGGTGCACGATCGCGCCGACGGTCGGGGTGGCGCCGCCGTCGCCCGGGGTGACGACGCCCGCGCGCCGCAACGCAGCGATAACCAGCACCCGCAGCCGCCTGCCGACCTCGAACTGCTTGCCCGGCAGGGTGCGGGCCACCATCCGCAGATTCACGGTGTCCAGCTCGATGCTCTCGACGCCCATCAGTTGCGGTGCGTCGAGGACCAGCTGACGCAGCGCGGGGTCCTCCATCGCCTTCTGGGCCACCTCGTGCAGCAGGTCGTTGACCTTGTTCAGGTCGGCTGACGCCGGCACCGGCACGTCGATCACCGCGCGGGCCCAGTCCTTGGACAGGTTCACCGATTTGACGATCTGGCCGTTGGGGATGGTGAGCATCTCGCCGTCCGACGAGCGCAGCTTGGTGACCCGCAGCGTCACGTCCTCGACGGTGCCCTCGGCGGGCAGCGCGATGCCGGCGACCGTCAGCGCGACGAGGTCACCGAATCCGTACTGCTTCTCGGTGATGATGAAGAAGCCGGCCAGCAGGTCCTGCACCAGGCGCTGGGCGCCGAAACCCAGCGCGGCGCCGAGCACCGCGGCGGGAGCGACCAGTGACCCGACCGGGATCGCGAGCGCGTCGGTGATCTCGACCGCGACCACCACGAACAGGATGGCGATGGACACCCAGGAGATCACCGAGGCGACGGCCTGGCGGTGTTTGGCGCTCTCCGAGCGCACCAGCTGGTCGCTCTCCTGATACTCGGCGTCGATGCGGCGGCTGATGCGCTGCGCGGCCCAGTTGATGAAGCGGGCGGCCAGCAGTCCGCCGATCAGCAGCAGCGCGATGCGGATGCCGCTGGTGAGGATCCATCTACCGATCTCGCCCTGCCAGAAGCCGGACCAGCGTTCTGACATCGAGAGTGCGAGTAGAGAGTTAATCGTCATCTTTCCTGTTGCGCCACCGGATTCCGGCTTCGAGGAACCCGTCGATGTCGCCGTCGAGCACGGTGGCCGGATTGCCCACCTCGAAGTCGGTGCGCAGATCCTTCACCATCTGGTACGGGTGCAGTACGTAGGACCGCATCTGGTTGCCCCACGAACTCCCGCCGTCGCCCTTCAACGCGTCCATCTCAGCACGTTCCTCGCGACGTTTGCGTTCCAGCAGTTTCGCCTGGAGCACGCGCATCGCCGAAATCTTGTTCTGCAGCTGCGATTTCTCGTTCTGGCAGGTGACGACGATACCGGTCGGGATGTGGGTGAGTCGAACGGCGGAGTCCGTCGTGTTGACCGACTGCCCGCCGGGACCGCTGGAGCGGTAGACGTCGACACGCACGTCGCCCTCGGGGATGTCGATGTGGTCGGTGGTCTCGGTGACGGGCAGCACCTCGACCTCGGCGAAGGACGTCTGACGGCGGCCCTGGTTGTCGAACGGGCTGATCCGCACCAGTCGGTGGGTGCCCTGTTCGACCGACAGCGTCCCGTAGGCGAACGGTGCGTGCACGGCGAACGTGGCGCTCTTGATGCCGGCCTCCTCGGCGTAGGACGTGTCGAACACCTCGACGCCGTAGGAGTGCTGTTCGGCCCAGCGGATGTACATCCGCATCAGCATCTCGGCCCAGTCGGCGGCGTCGACGCCGCCCGCACCGGACCTGATGGTCACCAGGGCCTCACGTTCGTCGTACTCGCCGGACAGCAGCGTGCGGACCTCCATCGCCTCGATGTCCTCGCGCAGCTTGACGCGCTCGGCATCGGCCTCGACCTCGGCCGCGGAACCGGTCGCGCCCGCTTCCTCGGCGGCCAGCTCGTAGAGCACCGGAAGGTCGTCGAGGCGCTGTCGCAGCTCCTCGACCCGGCGCAGTTCGTTCTGGGCGTGTGACAGCTCGCTGGTGACCTGCTGGGCATGGGTCTGGTCGTCCCAGAGCGTGGGGTCGGACGCCTCGTTCTCGAGCTTGTCGATCCGGGCACGCAGACCGTCGATGTCGAGCACCCGCTCCACGGTGGTGAGCGTGGTGTCGAGGGCAGCGAGGTCGGCTTGACGGTCGGGATCCACGAAAGTCGAGGGTACCGGTCAGCGGGCGGATTCCCGCCTGCCGCCCGCCGGGGGCCGTCCCACTGTCCGGCGCACCGGTTCTCCGCGACTTGCCGCGACGCGGCGGGTCACCCGGTTAGCATCGGTGGCGGTTACCAGCCCGGCCGCGCCGTGACAGCCCCTCGCGGGTGACCGGGCAAGCGACAGAAGGCTGCCCATGCAGAAGCGCCCCTATCACGTGGCGATCGTCGGCTCCGGTCCATCCGGTTACTTCGCCGCGGCGTCACTGCTCAAAGCTGCCGACACCGAGGACTCCCCCGATGTGCGGGTCGACATGCTCGAGATGCTGCCGACGCCGTGGGGGCTGGTCCGCTCCGGCGTCGCCCCGGATCACCCGAAGATCAAGTCGATCAGCGCCCAGTTCGACAAGACCTCCGGCGATCCGCGGTTCCGATTCTTCGGCAACATCGCCGTCGGCGAGCACGTGCAGGCCGCCGAGCTGACCGAGCGTTACGACGCCGTGGTCTACGCCGTCGGCGCCCAGTCCGACCGGTCGCTCGGCATTCCCGGTGAGGACATCCCGGGAAGCGTCGCAGCGGTGGACTTCGTCGGCTGGTACAACGCCCATCCGCACTTCGAGCAGATGGGCCCCGACCTGTCGACGGGACGCGCGATCGTCGTGGGCAACGGCAACGTCGCCCTCGACGTGGCGCGCATCCTGGTCACCGACCCCGACGTGCTCGCCAACACCGACATCGCCGACCACGCGCTGGACTCGCTGCACGCACGCGGTGTCGAGGAGGTCGTCGTCATCGGCAGGCGCGGACCGCTGCAGGCCACGTTCACCACGCTGGAACTGCGCGAGCTCGGTGCGCTGGAAGGTCTCGGCGACGTCGACGTCATCGTCGACCCGGCTGATTTCGCCGGCATCACCGACGAGGACCTCGAAGCGGCGGGCAAGACCGTCAAACAGAACATCAAGGTGCTGCGCGGCTACGCCGAGCGCGAGCCCGCCGGAGCCAAACGACGCATCGTGTTCCGGTTCGCCACCTCCCCGATCGAGATCAAGGGCGGCGAGCACGTCGAGTCGATCGTGCTCGGGAGAAACGAGCTGGTCGAGGAGAACGGCCGCATCGTGGCCAGGGACACCGGTGAGCGCGAGGAACTGCCCGCCCAGCTGGTGGTGCGGGCGGTGGGGTACCGCGGGGTGGCCACCCCGGGCCTGCCGTTCGACGAGAAGACCGGCACCATCCCGCACACCGACGGCCGCGTCGACGGCAGGCGCAACGAGTACGTCGTCGGCTGGATCAAGCGCGGGCCGTCCGGCGTCATCGGCAGCAACAAGAAGGACTCACAGGCGACGGTCGACACGCTGCTCGCCGACCTGTCCGGTGCACAGCTCTCCGATGTCGACGAAGACCACTCCGAGCAGCTGGTCGAGTGGCTGCTGTCGCGGCAGCCGAAGCTGGTCACCGACGACCACTGGCGGCTGATCGACGAGCACGAGCGCACGACGGGTGAGTCGGCGGGCCGGCCGCGCAGGAAGCTCACCAGCGTGGCCGAACTGCTGCGCATCGGCCACGGCTGAGAATCAGGAGTAGGTCTGCGGCGGGGGCGGTGGCGGCACCTCGTCCGAGCCGAAGCCCCACTTGTCCGGGTTCTTCGTCGAGTACACCACCGGGATGAGCTGCCCCATGGTGGGCCACTGCTCGACGTCGACCACCATCCGCTGGTAGACGACGTGTTCGTTGACCGTGGGCCCGTTGATCACGCCGGTGATCGTGACGAACTGCTCGCCCGGCACGTCCGGGCGCGGGCTGACACCTGTCACCAGCAGCGTGCCCTGGGCCAGTTCACCCTTCATCCCGCGCCGCCGCATGATCATCGGCCCGATCAACAACGCGAGCGCACCGACCATGAGCAACAGGATTCCGAATTCCCACACCCGGCCATGGTAGGACTGCTGCCATGACCGCGGCTCCTCCTGATGATCTGACGCTGGCGCTGCGGCTCGCCGACCAGGCGGACGCGGTGACCGTCGAGCGCTTCGGCGCGATGGATCTGCGCGTCGACACCAAACCGGACCTGACTCCGGTGACCGACGCCGATCGCTCCGTGGAAGCGGCCCTGCGCGACACGTTGACCGCCGAGCGGTCGGGTGACGCGGTGCTCGGCGAGGAGTTCGGCGGTTCGGCGGTCTTCGCGGGACGGCAGTGGGTGATCGACCCGATCGACGGCACGAAGAACTTCGTCCGCGGCGTGCCGGTGTGGGCGACGCTGATCGCGCTGCTGCACGACGGTGTGCCGGTCGTCGGCGTGGTGAGCGCACCGGCACTGCAGCGCCGGTGGTGGGCGGGCGCGGGCGCGGGCGCCCACGTGTCGGTGGCGGGCGGACCGGCTCGCCGGTTGTCGGTGTCGTCGGTCGGTGATCTCGAGTCCGCGAGCCTGTCGTTCTCCAGCCTGTCCGGCTGGGCCGACCTCGGTGTGCGCGACCGGTTCATCGCGCTGACCGACGCCGTGTGGCGGGTGCGCGGATATGGCGACTTCCTCTCCTACTGCCTGCTCGCGGAGGGGGCCGTCGACATCGCGGCCGAACCCGAGGTGTCGCTGTGGGATCTGGCCGCCCTCGATGTGCTCGTCCGTGAGGCGGGCGGCGCGTTCACCGGTCTCGACGGCACCGCCGGACCGCACGCGGGAAGTGCGGTGGCCACCAACGGCCTGCTGCACGGCGCGGTGCTGGCGGCGCTGCGCGGCTGACCGTCGCCGAGTGTGCAACCTCGGCGATTTTCGGGCCGGATTCTCGCCGTGGGTTCACACTCGGCGCACTGCTCCGCCGTTCACAGATCGAGCACCACCGGCTCGTCGGGTTGTGCGCAGCAGATGAGGATGTTGCCCTCGGCCGCTGGCTCGAGGGGTTCGGGGTCGTAGCGGACCGATCCGGACAGCAGCGCCGTCTCGCAGTTGTGACACACGCCGGTGCGGCACGACCACCGGGTCGGGACGTCGCACGCTTCGGCGAATTCGAGCAAGCTGGTGCTCGGCGGACCCCACGGCGCTGAAACGCCGCTGCGGGCGAACTGGACGGCCGGCCCGGGTCCTGGCGGTCCCGCAGGCACATGCGGACTACCCGCCGCGGCCGCGGCGATGCCCGGGGTGAGCGCCGCTGTGGCGCCGAATATCTCGGTGTGAACGCGTCCGGATCCGAGGCCGCGGCTGACGAGGTCCGCGCCCAATTCCGCCATGAAGGTCGCCGGCCCGCAGAGATACGCGTCGGCGTCGTGCGGCAGGTCGAGCCGACTGACCGCCTCGGAGGAGAGGCGGCCGCGGACGTCGTAGTCGACGCCGACCCGGTCATCGGACGCCGGGCTGCTGAAGAACACCCGGGACTGACCGCCCGGCAACTGCTCGAGCAATGCGCGGCTCTCCCGCGCGAACGGATGCTCAGATCCGTTGCGAGCTCCGTGCAACCACCAGACTCGCCGCGTCGACTGTGCGCTCACGAGCGAGTGCAGCATCGAGAGCACCGGGGTGGCGCCCACTCCGGCCGAAAGCAGGATCACCGGGCCGTCGCCGCCTGCGAGGACGAAGGTCCCCCGTGGTGCGGCCACGTCCAGCAGATCGCCGGTCGCGACGTGTGCGTGCAGGTGAGCGCTCGCGACGCCGTGCGGCTCGCGTTTGACACTGATGCGGTACTCGGCGGAACCGGGTCGGTTAGACAGTGAGTAGTTGCGGATCACCGGGCCGTCCGGGGTCGACATCCGCACCGTGATCGATTGGCCGGCAGACCATTCCGGTAATGGAGAACCGTCGGGGTCGGCGACCGTGATGGATCGGACGTGCGTGCTCTCGTCGTGCACCGCCGTGACCTCCAGCGGCCGGAACCCCGCCCACGCCGGTGGCGGATTGCCCCCCGTTGCCGTCAGCCCGGCATTGCCCGCCCCGTCACCCTGTTCGGCCAGGCTCTGCAGGGACGCTTTCCAGCCGGGGCTGAGCGCGGGGATGCGCAGGGCGCGGTGCAGGTCGTCGCGAGGATGGCCCGGCAGGTACAGCAGTGCGTCGATCTCGGCCACGGTGACGCGTTCGGGCCCGGATCTGATCTTGACGATCTCCTGACCGGCCTCCACTTCACCCTCGGTGATCACCCGGCAGTAGAAGCCGGGCCGGCGGTGTGACACCAGCAGCGCAGCCATCCTCGGCTCGCCGATGCGCAGACCGGCTCGGTAGCAGGTGACCCGTGGTTGGGTGACCTCGAAGACCGCATCGCCGATCCGGTACCGGTCGCCGATGCACACCTCGTCGTCGGGCAGCCCGTCGACGGTGAGATTCTCGCCGAGCGTCCCAGGCGGGAGGTCGTCGCGGTGGAACTCCTCGGCCCAGTGCCGGTACGAATCCCGTTGGTAGACCAGCACTGCCCGGTTCTCGCCGCCGTGCCCGCCGAGGTCCCCCTGGCCGTCCCCGTCGATGTTGAGCCGCCGGACCATGCGCGGACCGCTGACCGGGTCTTTCCAGGCGCCGGTGTACACGGTTCGGTCGTTCCAGATGACGTTCCTGGGCAGACCGACGTTCACCGATATCAACGTCGCCATGGTGCACACTCTCGACCATCAACCGCCCCACGTCAGCACAACGCCTCAACATCGGGCGGTGGGGCTGAGGTAGCGCACGCCGGTCACGAGCCGGCGTGGCAGGTCACGCCCACAGCGCGGCATCCGCGGTGGAACGAGCTTCGGCTGCGGTGTCGGCCAACCGCTCCCCCGGGGTGAACACCACCGGGATACGCCGGTATCCCCGGGTGATCGAATTTCCGTGGAACGTCGCCGTGGCGTCTGGAGCGAGCGAGAGGTCGGGCATTCGTCGCAGCGCCTGCTCGACACCGATGCGGAACTCCAGCCGCGCGAGATTGGAGCCGAGGCAGCGGTGAACGCCTGCGCCGAAGCCGAGGTGCCGGTTCGCGGTCCGGTCCAGCACGCAACGCTGCGGCTCGGGGAAGGCGTCGTCGTCTCGGTTGGCCGACGCGTAGTTCACCACGACCGACTCACCGGGATGGAAGGTGTGCCCGCTGACTTCGACTTCCTTGGCGACGGTTCGGGGGATGCCGTGGATCGAGCCTGCGAATCGGAGGAATTCCTCGATCGCCTTCGGCATCAGGTCGGGTTCACCGATCAGGCGATCGCGATCACCGGGATGCGTTGCGAGGTAGTGGAATGCGAAGGACATCGCGTTGGCCGTCGTCTCCAACCCGGCCTGCACCAGCAACATGGCGTTGGAGACGACGTCCTCGAAACGCAGCTTCTCGCCGTCGATCTCCGCCCGGAGGAGAACGTCGATCATGTCGTCCCTCGGTGACTGCGTGCTGCGCAGGGACACCGCATCGTGGATGTGCTGGTAGAGCCCGCCCCACGCCGTCATACGGTCCTGCTCGGTCTCACCGTTCAGCGCGCGGTCGGCGAGCTGTATGCACAGCGGGACATCGTCCACGGGCATACCGAGCAGGTATTTGAAGAAAACGATCCCGGGCTGCCGCCAGGCGACCTGCGCCAGGTCGCCCTCGCCCTCCTCGATGAAGCCGTCGATCAGTAGGTCGGTTTCGGCGCGGATCTGAGGGCTGAGCGCCTTCATCCGCGCCGGCGAGAAGTACGGATTGAGGACCCGGCGGAACTCCTGCTGCCGTGGCGGATCGAGGGTGATGACGAGATCGCCGGCGAGTTGCTCGGCACCCTCCGGGGTCGGATTGCTGGAGAAGTGCTCCCAGTCCTGCAGGATCTGGTGACATTCGCGGTAACGCACGGCGACCCACGCCCCGCCCGGCGACGTGCTGAGGAACGGTGTGTCGGTGTGGACGAACGGGCCGTCGCGCCGCATGACGGCGTACACCTCGTAGAGAAATTCGTCGTCCTGGAAGTCCTCGTGCCGGAGGTCCCAGTCGGCGGCATGCGATTCGGGCGGCTTCGGCACCTGGGCGGCTCCTGCCTGTATCCGCCGGACGACAGTCGTCCGACTCGCGTCACTCGGCCGTAACGGCAAGGTCGCGTCCGACTTTCACTGACTATAGTCATCGAGAGCGCTGCAGCGGAAGGCCTCGCCCATCAGGCAAGCGATTGCCGCACAGCACCTCGCCCGTCTTCCGAAATTCAAGTGTGGTGACCACAGTCAGCGAAGCGCCGCCTCCTGTCGACCTGTGACGTTCGCGACAGAACGGGCGTACCTTACTCTGGAGTAAGATACGGTCCAGATACCGCCCGACGAAGTGAGGCTGTCGCATGACCAACACCCTGCCGTCCAAGCACGGCTCCGAGCCGCAGCGTCCACGGCGCTCCGGGCGCGAGAGCGCCATCGGCATGCAACGCCCCAAGCGGACGGCGACATCCGTGGGATTGGCGCTGGTCACACCCCTCGTCGGCCAGGAGTTCCTGGACCGGCACGGGCTTCGCGACCCACTCAATCGCGGTCTGCGCTACGGCGTGAGGACGGCCTTCTCCGCCCTCGGCGCCTCCACCCGCCAGTTCAACCGCGTGCAGGGTCTCGGTAAACCGCCGACGAGACTGAAGCCGAGCGGCGCGGACTATTTCGACCTGACGCCCGACGACGACCAGAAAATGATCGTCGAGACGGTGGCGGAGTTCGCCGAGGAGATCCTCCGCCCGGCCGCGTACGACGCCGACGCAGCCGCGGCGTACCCGGCCGATCTCATCGCCAGGGCCGCTGAACTCGGTATCACCGCCGTCAACGTCCCCGAGGATTTCGACGGCATCGCCGAGCACCGCAGCACGATCACCAACGCGCTCGTGGCCGAGGCCCTCGCGTACGGCGACATGGGGCTGGCGCTGCCCATTCTGGCCCCCGGCGGCGTCGCGTCGGCGCTGACCCACTGGGGCAGCGCCGACCAGCAGGCCACCTACCTCAAGGAGTTCGCCGGCGAGAAGGTCCCGCAGGCGTGCGTCGCGATCGCCGAACCGCACGCGCTGTTCGATCCGACCGCGTTGCGGACCACCGCGGTGCGCACTCCGAGCGGCTACCGGTTGACCGGCGTCAAATCCCTGGTCCCTGCCGCGGCCGACGCAGAGCTGTTCGTCATCGGCGCTCAACTCAACGGCAAGCCCGCCCTGTTCCTCGTGGAGTCGGCTTCCGAGGGACTGACCGTCAAGGCCGATCCGAGCATGGGCATCCGCGCCGCCGCACTCGGCCGTGTCGAACTCGACAACGTCGCGGTTCCGCTGAGCAACCGGCTCGGCGAGGACCAGGCCACCGATGCGGACTACTCGGAGGCGATCGCGCTGGCCCGATTGGGTTGGGCCGCACTGGCCGTCGGCACGTCGCACGCCGTGCTCGACTATGTCGTGCCCTACGTCAAGGAACGTGAGGCCTTCGGCGAGCCGATCGCGCACCGTCAGTCGGTCGCCTTCATGTGCGCGAACATCGCCATCGAACTCGACGGGCTGCGGCTCATCACCTGGCGCGGCGCCGCGCGCGCCGAACAGGGCCTGTCCTTCGCCCGCGAGGCGGCGCTGGCCAAGAAGTTCGGCACCGACAAGGGCATGCAGATCGGTCTCGACGGCGTCCAGCTGCTGGGCGGTCACGGATTCACCAAGGAACATCCGGTGGAACGTTGGTACCGCGACCTGCGCGCGCTCGGCGTCGCCGAGGGCGTCGTCGTCCTGTAACGCACGGCAACCACCTAGATACCAGGAACGGAAAACCAGTCATGGCAATCAATCTGGAAATGCCGAAGAAGTTGCAGGCCGTGATCGACATGGCCCACGAGGGCGCCGCGGAGATGCTGAGGCCGATCTCGCGCAAGTACGATCTCGCCGAGCACGCCTACCCGGTGGAATTGGACACCCTCGCGGACCTGTTCGAGGGGATGTCCGAGGCGAACACCATTTCGTTCGCGGGCGCGGAGGCGTTCCGCGACACCTCGAGCGGTGGCCCCAAGCAGAACGTCAACGGCGGGAACATGTCCGCCCTGGTGAACGCGATGGAGGTCAGCTGGGGCGATGTCGCGTTGCTGCTGTCGGTGCCACGTCAGGGCCTGGGTAACGCCGCCATCTCCTCGGTGGCCACCCCCGAACAGCTGGAGAAGCTGGGCAAGGACGTGTGGGCCGCGATGGCGATCACCGAGCCCGGCTTCGGATCCGACTCGGCGGCGGTGACCACCACCGCGGTGCTCGACGGCGACGAGTACGTGATCAACGGCGAGAAGATCTACGTCACCGCGGGATCCCGCGCCACCCACATCGTGGTGTGGGCGACCCTGGACAAGTCGCTGGGCCGGGCGGCGATCAAGTCGTTCATCGTGCCGCGCGAGCATCCGGGTGTCACCGTCGAGCGCCTCGAGCACAAGCTGGGCATCAAGGCTTCCGACACCGCCGCCATCCGCTTCGAGAATGCCCGGGTGCCGAAGGAGAACCTGCTCGGCGACCACGAGGTGCACGTCGACAAGGGTTTCGCCGGGGTCATGGAGACCTTCGACAACACCCGCCCGATCGTGGCCGCGATGGCCGTCGGGATCGCCCGCGCCGCCCTCGAGGATCTGCGCAAGATCCTCACCGACGCCGGCATCGAGATCTCCTACGACAAGCCCGCCCACGCGCAGAGCGCCGCGGCCGCCGAGTTCCTGCGGATGGAGGCCGACTGGGAGGCGGGCTACCTGCTGACCGTGCGGTCGGCGTGGCAGGCCGACAACGCCATCCCGAACTCGAAAGAGGCGTCGATGGGGAAGGCGAAGTCCGCCCGGGTGGCCAGCGACATCACCCTCAAGGCCGTCGAGATGGCCGGGACCACAGGCTATTCCGAGGAGACGCTGCTGGAGAAGTGGGCCCGCGACAGCAAGATCCTCGACATCTTCGAGGGCACCCAGCAGATCCAGCAGCTGGTGGTCGCGCGCCGGCTGCTCGGGTTGTCCTCCGCCGAGCTCAAGTAGTCGCCGGGCCGGAGATCAGAAGCCGCCGGCGACCGCGACGCGGGTGCGCCCGGTGACGCCGCCGCCGACGATGGTGCGCAGCGTCTTCGGCGCGTCGAGAATCGACACGTCGGTGGTGATCGCGTCGAGGTGGGCCGGCTTCAGGTCGCCCTCGATCGACCGCCAGAGTTCGCGGCGCCGCTCGATCGGCAGTTGCACCGAGTCGATTCCCGCCAGGGTGACGCCGCGCAGGATGAACGGCAGCACCGTGGTCGGCAGCTCCGGTGACCGCGCGAGACCGGACACTGCCGCCACGCCGCCGTAGTTCAAAACGCTGAGCGCGTAGGCGAGGGTGTCCCCGCCGACGCTGTCGACGACGGCGGCGTAGCTGGACCTGCCCAGCGGGCGCACCTTCTCGCCCTCGGCGGGCAGCCTGCCGATCACCTGGTAGGCGCCCAGCCCCATCAGGTAGTCGTGGGCGTCGGATTTGCCCGTCGAGGCGATCACCTCGTAACCCAGCCCGGCCAGCAGGTCGACGCTGATGCTGCCAACGCCTCCGGTGGCGCCCGTCACCAGGATCGGCCCGTCCTGGGGACGGATGCCGTTGATGCGCAACACATCCACGCTCATCGCGGCGGTGAAGCCGGCGGTGCCGATCGCTGCCGCCTCGGCGGTGCTGAGCGCCTCGAGCTTGACGAGATAGTCCGCCGGGTGGCGGGCGCGGTCGGCGTACCCGCCGTGTCGGCCGGTGCCGATGTCGTAGCCGTGCGCGACCACCCGGTCGCCGGGCGCGAAACTGTCGGCCGAGCTCGCCACCACGGTCCCGGCGGCGTCGATGCCGGGAATCAGCGGATAGGAGCGGGCCACGCCGCCCTTGGGGGTGACGGCCAACGCGTCCTTGTAGTTCACGCCGGAGTATTCGACGGCGATCGTGACCTCACCGTCGGGCAGAAAGCTTTCGTCGACCACCTCCGGGTTCAGGGTGATCGATCCGTCGGAGTCCTGGTGCGCCACGAGGGCGTTGACTGCGGTCATGTCGCCATCGTAGAGACGCGAAACCCCCGCGACGCGCGAGGCGTGGCGGGGGTTCCGCGATCTCTTCGTTCGGTCAGCCGATCAGCACCCGCTGAAGGTCGGGCTTCATCTGCTGCAGCTGCTGGCCCCAGTACATCCAGGTGTGGGTGCCGCTCGGCGGGAAGTTGAACACGCCGTTCTGGCCGCCCGCGGCGATGTACCGCTCCTGGAAACTGATGTTCGTGCGCAGCGTCAGACTCTCCAGGAATTCCTGCGGCAGGCCGCCGCCGCCCAGCTCGCCGGGCTTGCCGCTGCCGCAGTAGACCCAGATGCGGGTGCCGTTCGCGACGATCCTGTCGATGTTGACCGTCGGGTCGTTGCGCCGCCACGCCTCGCTGCCGCCCGGGCCCCACATCGGTTCGGACTTGTAGCCACCGGCGTCGCCCATCGCCAGGCCGACCAGGAACGGCCACTGGCCCTCGGACAGGTTCAGGAAGCCCGACAGCGACGCGGCATAGATGAACTGCTGCGGGTGGTAGGCCGACAGGATCAGCGAGGCGGATCCGGCCATGGAGAGACCGACCGCGGCACTGCCGGTGGGCTTGACGTCCCGGTTGGCCGCCAGCCAGTTCGGCAGCTCGGAGGTCAGGAAGGTCTCCCACTTGTAGGTCTGGCAACCGGCCTTGCCGCACGCCGGCTGGTACCAGTCGGTGTAGAAGCTCGACTGTCCACCCACCGGGAGCACGAGCGACAGACCCGAATCGAGGTACCACTCGAACGCCTGGGTCTCGATGTCCCAGCCGTTGAAGTCTTCGCGGGCGCGCAGTCCGTCGAGCAGATAGACGATGGGCGAGCCGGCGCCACCGCTCTGGAACTGCACCTTGATGTCGCGGCCCATCGACGGTGACGGAACCATCAGGTACTCGACGGGCAGGCCGGGACGGGAGAACGCCCCGGCGATCGCCGAGCCGCCCGTGAAGCCGATCAGGCCGGGGAGCAGCGCCGCGACGGCGGCGGTCACCGCGAAACGGCGGGCCCAACGGTTACGAAACTTGTCAACGAAGGTCATAGAGAGGAGTCCATCCATCTACCGGTTACCGCGTCATTCGTCACTAGCACGCGATCACAGATCGCACAGACGGCACCGCAGCGGTTTCTTCACTGCGCTGTCGCGCGCCCGCCCGGCTTGACCGTGAGAACGGCAGCAGAACGGACCGAAGGTTCAGTTCTCGCGCCCTGAGTAAAACATGAGGGTCAAGCTGAGAAAACCCCGTGAACAGGTGAGTCGTCCTCCGGAGATCCCAAGCGAGACGCCACCTACTCCCAGGCAGGGCCGTCCGCACACCCCCTACCAGGGCGAACACCGGTGAATCTCCGATTCAGCCAACGTGGAACCATCCCTGCCGCGGGTCTCGCACATCGGCCTTTCCCTTAGCGGCGAGGCACGTCAGTGCCTGCAGCGACCGGTCATCGAGCGCGGCCACCGCCCGCGACTGGGCGCGGAGATCAACCGCCGGCAGGGGCCGATGCCGGTATCGTTCGGTCCGCCGTCGAGGACGCCGAGCGCATCTCGGCCGACCAGGAGGAGACGACGATGGCCCAATTGCGCGACGGCTTCACCCGCGGGTTTCAGAAGTACCTGGCCAATCCGCTGATGCGGCTGGTGCCGATCCAGACGCTCCTCGAGACCACCGGCCGCAGATCAGGCTTGCCCCGGCGAACTCCGCTGGGCGGCAGGAGAATCGGCGACGCCTTCTGGTTCGTCTCGGAGTTCGGCGAGAAGTCGCAGTACATCCGCAACATCCAGGCCGACCCGCGGGTGCGGGTGCGGCTGCGGGGCAGGTGGCACTCGGGCACCGCGCACCTGCTGCCGGACGACGACGCCCGCGCCCGATTGCGTGAGCTCCCGCAGTTCAACAGCTTTGGAGTGCGCACCTTCGGCACCAGCCTGCTCACCGTGCGCGTCGACCTCGACGGGTGAGGATCGCCGGCACGTAGGATCCGGAGCCGCCCCATCATTCGCGGCGCGCCAGTGCGGCCAGATGGTCGAGCGAGTTCTGCAGGTGCTCGATCCCGAACGGCGGGAACTCGATGTGCTCGCGCAGGCTCGGCGGCACCGCGGACCAGTCGTAGGTCAGTGTCACCCGGGTGCGAGCGGCGTCGTCGGCGGCCAGGTCGTAGCGCCAGATCCAGCCACCGAACTCGAGATCCCCTCCGTCCGAGGACCGTTGGCCCGGTTCCCAGGCGATCGCCTGCGGACGGTCGAAGTGCACCACCTTGTTCGCCATCTCGTAGTGACCGTCGGGATGGTTCCCGTGGAACATGGCGATCCGGAAGATCTGGCCGGCCTCGGTCAGTACGCGTCCGTCGAGCGACTCGCGCACCCACCCGGTGCCGTCGATCGCGGCGTGCTGCGCGGGATCGGCCAGGATCGAGAAGACTGCGTCGGCGGAGGCGTCGACGGTCGTGGTGGCGGTGATGACGTCGTTCGGCATGGTTGTGGCCCTTTCTCGGCGGCTGTCACGAGAACGACCCGGAACGCGCTCCGAACTCATCGGAGACCCTTGCACCGCACCATAGATGAAAGTAACGTCAGATTTAGTTTTGCGAACCCTCGAACACCCAACGTCATCGGAGCCGCTGATGGAATCGTTCGTCCACCTGCACAGAGGCAAGACGCCGCGCCGCGTGCACGCGGACCTCGACGGACAGAAGGACGACGAACTCGGTCGCGGCGGGTTCACCGGACGCACGGCCCACCTGTACCGGCGTAACGATCCCACCGCGTTCCGCGCCGCAGGTCCGCTGCGTCCCCTCGACGTCCTCGGGGACCAGCTCGAGCCATCGGACGCGACCGACGCCGCAGGCGCGCCGCTGCTGATGTTCTCGAACACCGACTGCCAGGTACTGCTGTCGCGGCGAGCCGACGAGATGCCCTACTTCGCCCGCTACATCGACGGCGACCTGCTGACCTTCGTGCACAAGGGGTCCGGCCTGCTCGAAACGGAGTTCGGGCCGCTGCGCTACCGCGAAGGCGACTGGGTCTACATCCCGAAGGCGTGCAGCTGGCGCCAGGTCCCCGATCACACCGGGGACGGTCCTGCCGAGTCCATGTGGCTGATGATCCAGGCCACCGACGACTTCCGGGTACCGCCCGCCGGCTCACTGGGCAGGCACTTCCCGTTCGACCCGTCACTGATCGTCGTTCCCGAACCGGCGCCCATCGACGACGGTGTCGGCCCCCGCACCGACGGCGAGTACGAGGTGCGGCTCTTTCACGAGGGCGGGCCGACCAGCCTGTACTACCGACACCATCCGCTCGACGTCGAAGGGTGGCGGGGCGACAACTTCCCCTTCACCTTCAACATCGCCGACTACAACGTCATCACCTCCGACAGCGTGCACCTGCCCCCGACGGTGCATCTGTTCATGCAGGCGACCGGTGTCTACGTGATGAACTTGCTGCCCAAACCCGCCGAATCCGTACCCGGCACCGAACGCACCCCCTGGTACCACCGCAACGTCGACTTCGACGAGATCGCGTTCTTCCACAGCGGATCGCTCTACGGCATCCCGATGCCGCCAGGACTGATCTCCCATGCGCCGCAAGGCGTCCATCACGGCGCCCCGGAGAAGGCACGTGAACGAGCCCGCAGGAAGTTCGACGAGTACAGCCGGGTCGACTGGTCGGTGATCGCTGTCGACACCAGGCGCAGGCTCGTCCCGTCGGCCGAGATCCTCGCCAACGACCTCGGGCAGCACGCATGAGCGCCGAAGCCGTGGCACCGGTCAGGCACGAGTACGACCGGGTCCCGTATCTCGTTGCCTATCAGAACGCTTCGGGCGTGCGCGATGTCTACGGCGGCGTCGCCGAACTCGTCGTGCTGGAGAGTCATCTGCTCCGGCCGAAGACCCCGTCCGATACCGTGCTGGTGTTCATGCACCCCATCGGCGGTGGCGCCTACCTCCCGATGATGAACGCGCTGGCCCGCGCCGGGCACCATGTCATTTACTGCAACAGCCGCTTTCGTGGCACCGACTCCGCGCTGTTGATGGAGAAGGTGGTCGAGGACCTCGGCGAGTGCATCAAGGACGCCAAGAACCGGCTCGGCTACCAGAAGGTGGTGCTGGCCGGCTGGAGCGGTGGCGGCTCCCTGTCGGCGTTCTATCAGCAGCAGGCCCAGCATCCCACCGTGACGGCCAGCCCGTCCGGCGACGGACCCGACCTGACGAAGCTGGGTCTCGTCCCGGCCGACGCCATCATGCTGCTGGCCGCCCACATCAGCCGGCACGGCACGCTGACCGAGTGGCTCGACGCCTCGATCCTCGACGAGTCCGACCCGACCAGACGCGACCCCGAACTCGACCTCTACAACCCCGACAACCCGAACCAGCCGCCGTACACGCATGCCTTCCTCGAGCGCTACCGGCAGGCGCAGATCGACCGCAACCGACGGATCACGAGGTGGGTCAAGGCCAAACTGGCCGACCTGAAGGCCGCAGGCCGCCCGGACGACGAGTTCGCCTTCGTCGTGCACGGCACGATGGCCGACCCCCGTTGGCTCGACCCGGCCGTCGACCCGAACGAACGGGCGCCGGGCACCTGCTACCTGGGCGACCCGCAGGTGGTCAACAACGGCCCGGTCGGGCTGGCCCGGTTCTGCACCCTGCGCAGCTGGCTGTCGCAGTGGAGCTACGACGACGCCAACGGCGACGCGGTCGCCGCCGGGCCGGACATCGCGGTGCCCGCGCTGGTGATCGGCAATCTCGCCGACGACGCCTGCACGCCCAGCCACACCCGAAGGCTCTTCGAGGCGCTCGGGCACCCCGACAAGGAGATGCACGAGATCCCCGGCGCCAACCACTACTACGCCGGTCCCGACCAACGCGCTCAATTGCGCCAGGCGGTGAGTATCGTGACGGACTGGCTGATCCGCCACGACTTCGCGAGGGCGCAATGACACCTACCGGCGGGCGAGAAGCCGATCCGGGGCAGACTCCGACCGGTGCGCTCGACGGCGTCCGCGTCATCGAGGTGGGCACGTTGATCTCCGGTCCGTTCGCCGGCCGGCTGCTCGGCGACATGGGCGCCGAGGTCGTCAAGATCGAACCGCCCGGCGCGCCCGACCCGCTGCGCACCTGGGGACAGGCCGAAGTCGACGGCAGGCACTTCTTCTGGACGGTGCACGCCAGGAACAAGAAGGCGATCACCCTCGACCTGCGCACTCCCCGCGGCCGCGAGCTGTTCCTCGAGCTCGTCGAGCGCTCCGATGTGATCGTGGAGAACTTCCGCCCCGGCACGCTGGAGAAGTGGGACCTGGGCTACGAGGTGCTGAGCGGGCGCAACAAGGGCATCATCCTGGTCCGGGTCTCCGGCTACGGGCAGACCGGACCGGACGCGCACCGCGCGGGATACGCCTCGGTCGCCGAGGCGGCCAGCGGACTGCGCCATCTCAACGGCTTCCCCGGCGGCCCGCCGCCCCGGCTCGCGCTCTCGATCGGCGACAGTCTCGCAGGCATGTTCGCCGCCCAGGGCGCGCTGGCGGCGCTCTACCGCCGCTCGGTCACCGGCGAAGGCCAGATCGTCGACACCGCGCTCACCGAATCCTGTCTGGCCGTGCAGGAATCGACCATCCCGGACTACGACGTCGGCGGTGTCGTGCGCGGACCTTCGGGCACCCGGCTGGAGGGCATCGCGCCGTCGAACATCTACAAGACCGCCGACGGCAGCTGGGTGGTGATCGCGGCCAACCAGGACACCGTCTTCCGGAGGCTGTGCCTGGCGATGGACCGCGAGGAGCTCGCCACCGACGACCGGTTCGCCGACCATGTGGCCCGCGGACGCAACCAGGACGAACTCGACAAGATCATCGGCGACTGGGCGGCCGAGCGGCAACCCGGCGACATCATCGACGTGCTGTCGGCCGCCGGGGTGATCGCCGGGCCCATCAACACCGTCGCCGAGGTGGTCGTCGACCCGCAGCTGCGATCCCGCGGCATGATCGCCGAACACTATGACGAGCGGATCGAGCGCACGGTCCTGGGCCCCGGCATCGTGCCGAAGCTCTCGGAATCGCCGGGAAGTATCCGCAGTGCGGGCCCATCCCGACCGGGCCGGCACAACGACGAGATCTACCAGGGTCTGCTCGGCCTGACCGCCGGGCAACTCGACGAACTGCGGGCGGAGGGAGTGCTGTGACCGGATTGCCCGACAGAGTCGACCTCCGGGAGGTGTCGCTGCGCGACGGGCTGCAGATCGAGGAGCCGATCCCGTTGACGGCCAAACTCGAACTGCTCGAGGCCGTCGTCGCGACCGGCGTCCGCGAGATCGAGGCGACGGCGTTCGTGTCACCGTCGAAGGTGCCCGCGCTGGCCGACGCCGCCGAACTGGCCGCCGAACTGGACCGGTTCCGGGCCGAGCGCGACGTCGAGTTCTCCGCCCTGGTCGCAGGTCCCGGCGGGGCGAAGCGGGCCATCGCCGCGGGAATGGGATCGATCGAGTACGTCGTGTCTGCGGCCGACGGCCACAGCCAGGCCAACGTGGGGCGGTCGACGGCCGAGTCCACCGATCTGATCGCCGACATCACCCGCATCGCCCACGACGGCGGCGCCACCATCGAGGTCATCATCGCCACCGCGTGGGACTGTCCCTTCGACGGCCCCACCGATACGCGCCGCGTCGTCGACATCGTCGCAGCGGCAACCGAACTCGGCGCCGACCGGCTGGCGATCGCCGATACGATCGGCACCACGACACCGAGGCGGGTCGCGGACCTGGTCGCTGCGGTCCGCCCGGCGGCCGGCGACGTCCCTCTGGGCGCGCACTTCCACAACACCCGTGGCGCGGGCCTCGCCAGCGCATACGCCGCCGTCACCGCCGGGATCACCCGGCTCGACGCCTCGGTCGGGGGGCTGGGCGGTTGCCCGTTCGCCCCCGGCGCCAGCGGCAACATCGCCACCGAGGATCTCGTCTACCTGCTGCGCGACAGCGGTATCGAGGTCGACGTCGACCTGCAGGCGGCCATCGCCGCCGCCGACGTGGCGCGCCGGGTCGTCGGCCACGATCTGCCGAGCGCGCTGCTGCGCGCCGGCGACCGGATCCTGCGCTGACCGTGGCCACCGACTCGCTCACCGCCAAGGGCCGCCAGACGCGTGGGGCGATCGAGACCGCGGCACGGAAGCTGTTCGCCGAACGCGGTTTTCACGGCACGACGCTGGCCGACATCACCGCGGCGGCGGGCAAGTCACCCGCGGTGTTCTACCGCTACTATCGCGACAAGGAAGACCTGCTGGTCGCGCTGGCGGAGTCCTTCCTGCACGACGTCGTGGTGCCGTCCGGGCTCACCGTTCACCTGCCCGAGTCGGCCGACGACACCGCGTTCTTCTCGGCAGTCGTCACCGGCTACTGGAACATGTTCAAGCAGAACATCGGCATCATGATCGCGGTCAATCAGCTCGCCGACACCAGGCCGCGATTCGCCGACGTGCAGAACGAATTCCGGCGCTTCGGCGTCGACATGGTCTCCGCGACCGTGCGACGCGCGCAGGAGCAGGGCTACGCCGCCGATCTGACACCGGATCACACCGGGGCGGCGATCGCGCTGCTGTTCGAGAACTTCACGGCGGTCTTCCTGCGGCCCAACGGCCTCGGGCTGCAGATCGGCGACGCCGAGGCGATCACCACGCTGTCGACGATCTGGAAGAAGACACTGTACGGGTACTGAGCGCACCAGAGAGGAATCAGAGTGGATTTCGCACTGCCGCAACACCTTCCCGCGCTACTGGAGGAGATGGACGCGTTCGTCGAGGCGGAGATCAAACCGCTGGAGCGCGAACACATCCAATACTTCGACCACCGCCGCGAGTACGCACGCACGGACTGGGACAACGGTGGGATTCCGCGCCGCGAGTGGGAGGACCTGCTCGACGAGATGCGGCGGCGCGCCGACGCGGCGGGCTGGCTGCGCTACGGGCTGCCGTCCCGGTTCGGTGGTCGCGACGGCACCAACATCGACATGGCGGTGATCCGGGAACATTTGGCGCACAAAGGCCTCGGTCTGCACAACGACCTGCAGGACGAGTCCTCGATCGTGGGCAACTTCCCCCAGGTCATCATGATGGACCGGTTCGGCACCGAGGCGCAGAAGGCAGAGTGGATCGAGGCCATGCTGACCGGCGAGCGGTCGATGGCCTTCGGACTGACCGAGCCCAAGCACGGCTCCGACGCCACCTGGCTGGAGACCCGCGCCGTGCCCGACGGCGACGGCTGGGTGATCAACGGCACCAAGCGGTGGAACACCGGGGTGCACCGCGCCACTCACGACCTGATCTTCGCCCGCACGTCCGGGGAACCCGGCCAGGCCCGCGGCATCACGGCGTTCCTGGTGCCGACCGACTCCCCCGGCTTCACCGTGCCGTACTACTGGTGGACGTTCAACATGCCCACCGACCACGGCGAGGTCGAACTGAAGGACGTCCGCGTGCCTGCCGACGCCGTGCTCGGCGAGGCGGACCGGGGCCTGGAGGTGGGCCAGACGTTCCTGCACGAGAACCGGATCCGGCAGGCCGCGAGCAGCCTCGGCGCCGCACAGCACTGCATCGACCGCGCGGTCGCCTACGCCAACTCGCGCAACGTGTTCGGTAAACCGCTGGCCGTCAACCAGGCCGTGCAGTGGCCACTGGTCGAGCTTCAGACCGAGGCGCAGATGGTGCGGCTGCTGGTGTACTACGCCGCGACCGAACTGGATCGCAGCCATCACATGGAGGTCTCGGACAAGGTGTCGATGGCCAACTACCGGGCGAACCGGCTGGTGTGCGAGGCCGCCGACCGGGCCATGCAGGTGCACGGCGGCGTCGGCTACAGCCGCCACGAGCCGTTCGAGCACATCTACCGCCACCACCGGCGCTACCGCATCACCGAGGGCGCCGAGGAGATCCAGATCCGGCGGGTGGCCCAACGGCTCTTCGGATTCGGCAAGCGCTGACATGGCGGGCGGCGACGTCACCACCGATCTGGCCGACGCACTCGTCACGGTGCTGCGGCCGGTGCTCGGCGACACGGTGACGGTGCGCGATCTGCACCGCCTCACCGGTGGCGCCAGCCGCACCACCTGGTCGTTCGACGCGGTCACCGACCGGCCGCAGGCGCTGATCCTGCGCACCGGGCCGCCCGACGAGGTACACGCGGGCATGGAACTGGAGGCCAGGGCGCAGCAGCGCGCGGCTGCCGTAGGCGCACCGGTGCCTCACATCCTCGCCGCGGACAATTCGGTTGCCGCGCTGGGCAATCCGTATCTGATCTGCGGGGCCATCGCGGGTGAGACCATTGTGCGGCGGATCTTCCGCGGCCTCGACGACACCGGGCGCGACCGGCTGCTGAGGCAGTGCGCCCGGGCGCTGGCCGCGATCCATCGCGCGGACCCCGACGGCATCGGCCTGACGCCGGCCGACCCGCTGGCCGAATGGCGTGACCGGCTCGACGAGATGGGCGATACCACCGCGACGTTCGAGTGGGCGTTCCGCTGGCTCGAGGCCAACCGGCCGCCGCCGACGCCACCTCGGCTGGTGCACGGCGACTTCCGGATGGGCAACCTGATCGTCGACGACCACGGGCTGGCCGCCGTGCTGGACTGGGAACTCGTCCACATCGGCGAGGTGCACGAGGATCTTGCCTGGTTCTGCATCCGCGCCTGGCGGTTCGGCGCGCCGGAACACCTCGGCGCGGGCGGACTGGGCAGCGTCGAGACGTTCCTGTCGGAGTACGAGGCCGCGGGCGGAGCTCAGATCGACCGTGCGGCTTTCCGGTGGTGGCTGGCGGTGGCGACACTGCGCTGGGGCGTGATCTGCCGCTTCCAGGCCGAGCGGCATCTCAGCGGACAGACCAGGTCGGTCGAGCTCGCCGCCATCGGCAGGCGTGTCTGCGAGACCGAGTGGGACCTGCTGGAGCTGCTCGAGGGAAGGGGGCCGCGGTGATGCCCGACGCACCGCTGCACGGCCGTCCCACCGCCGCCGAACTCGTCGCCGCCGTCGCGGAATTCCTCGAGCACGACGTGCGCGCGGCCACCGAGGGGCAGGTCGGCTTCCATGCCCGGGTGGCGGCGAACGTGCTGCGCACCGTCGAACGCGAACTGCTCGATCCTTCGGCGGCCGACGTCACCGCAGCGGTGCGTGACCTCGGCTACGACGACGAAGCGCACCTGGCTGCAGGCATCCGGGCAGGCGAGGTCGACGACCGGCCCGCCGAGTTGCTGGCCGCGCTGCGGGTGCTCGTGCGGCACCGCCTCACCATCGCCCATCCCGGCTACGACGCGACGTGACGCACGGTCGCCAACCAGGCCGGCTCCTCGACCCGGGTGCCCACCGGCAGGCCGTACGCCTCGCTCTGCGCCTGGCCGACCACGCCGTGGTAGGTCGCGGTGTCCAGCGCCTCGAGTGTCCAGCCGCCGGCGAATGCGCCACGGATGTCGGCCTCACTGACCTGCGGCCCGAACCCGCGACCGGCGTCCGACAGCGCGAGCACGTGCACCAGCCCGTCGGGACGGCACGCCCGGTGCAACGCGGCGACGTAGCGGGCGCGGTCGGCCACGTCGAACACGTGGAACAGTGCGCTGTCGACGATGGCGTCGTACTGCTGCCGCCCGTCGAGTTCCAGCGCATCGGCCACCTCGAACCGCGCGCTCACGCCCCTGGCCGCTGCGTTGTCACTGGCCGTGCGCACCGCGTGGGGCGAGAAGTCGATCCCGATCACGTCGTAGCCGAGGCCGGCCAGCAGGATCGTGTGCTCACCGGCGCCGCACCCGGCGTCGAGGACCTGCCCCCGGATGAGTCCCCGTCGTTCCAGCTCGACGACCGCGGGCTGCGGGCCGTCGATCACCCACGGCGGGGTCCCCGACCGGTAGGCGTCGTCGAACACGGACCTGGTGGGTGTCACGTCGGGCATTGCCTGGCCTCCTCTGATGCGGAATCCTGCTTGTGACTGCAGTGTGAAACCTCAATAATCATTGAGGTCAAGTCCCACGACGAGGAGGTCGCCATGGCACCGGCACCGCTTCAGGCTGCCGACGACGTGGCCGACCGGCTCTTCACGGCGATCGAAGCCGGGGCGCCGCTGCTCGATCAGCAACCACGGAGGTGATGATGGCCAGCCTGGCAGAACTGCTCGCCAGCCGGCAGGCGGTGGGCGTGTGGACCCTGGAGCCGGACCGGTCCCGGATCGGTTTCAGCAATCGGACGTTCTGGGGCGCCGCGAAGGTGAAGGGGTCGTTCAGCGACTTCAGCGGCGACGGGCAGATCACCGAATCGGGTGCGGTGTTCGGCAGGGTCGACGTGCGCGCGGCCTCACTGAGCACCGGTATCGGTAAACGCGACGCGCACCTGCGGTCCGACGAGTTCTTCGACGTCGAGGCCCACCCCGAGATCAGCGTGGTCGTGACGGCCGCCGAACCACGCGAGACCGACCGTGCCGAACTGCGCGCCGAACTGCGCATCAAGGGGGTCACCCGGCCGATCGAGCTGCCTGCCGTCGTGCGGGTGCTCGACGACGGCGCGATCCGGATCTCCGGTGAGACCACCATCGACCGCACGGAGTTCGGGGTCGACGGCAACCTGATCGGGATGATGGGACCCAAGTCCGGCGTGTCAGCTGATCTGGTGTTCCGCCGAGCCACCACCTGACGACCCAAACACGCCGCAACGCTTTCTGATTCGCCGACCCCACTGCCGGCGTCGGCGGAATCGGTAGCATCTCGCGCATGGCCGAGCCGTCCCGCCCGCTGCGGATCCTGGTGTACAGCGACAACCCGCGCACCCGTGAGGCCGTGCAGCTGGCCCTGGGCCGGCGGATCCACCCGGAACTGCCCGAACTGTCCTACGTCGACGTCGCGACCGGGCCCATGGTGATCAAGCACATGGACGCCGGCGGTTTCGACCTGGTGATCCTCGACGGCGAGGCCAGTCCGACCGGCGGCCTGGGCATCGCCAAGCAGCTCAAGGACGAGATCGACGACTGTCCGCCCGTCCTGGTGCTGACCGGGCGTCCAGACGACGCCTGGCTGGCCAACTGGTCGCGGGCCGAGGCTGCGGTCCCCCATCCCATCGACCCGATCCGGCTCGGTGACGCGGTGGTCTCGCTGCTGCGCACACCGGTGCAGTGAACCGGCACCGACCGAACATCAAAAGAATTGGCGCTCTTGGACCTTGAGCGCGAAGACATGAGCGCTGCGGCGCGCCCACCCATTGGATACCGATACTAACCAAAACGTGTGGCGCGGATCGCAAACATGGCTAGGCTGTGGGTTAGCTCACATCGACAGCCACGAGGGAGCGCTTGCGCGGTATGGATTTGTACACACCGATCCTGGTCTTGGGGGCGATCGCGGCCGCCTTCGCGGTGGTATCGGTGGTGATCTCCATGGTCATCGGCCCGAGGCGGTACAACCGGGCCAAGCTCGAGGCCTATGAGTGCGGTATCGAACCGCTGGCGCCGCCGTTCGAGCCGCGGGCCGTCGGCCTGCACAAAGGCGGGTCGCGGTCGGCGACCGTCCAGCGGATCCCGATCAGGTACTACCTGACCGCGATGTTGTTCATCGTCTTCGACATCGAGATCGTGTTCCTCTACCCGTGGGCGGTGGCCTTCGACAGTCTGGGATTGTTCGCGCTGGTCGAGATGCTGCTGTTCATGCTCACCGTCTTCGTGGCCTATGCCTACGTATGGCGGCGGGGAGGCCTGAATTGGGACTAGAAGAACGGCTGCCGGGCGGGATCCTGCTGTCCACCGTCGAGAAGGTCGCCGGCTACGTCCGCAAGGGCTCGCTGTGGCCCGCCACGTTCGGCCTGGCGTGCTGCGCCATCGAGATGATGTCGACCGCCGGCCCGCGGTTCGACATCTCCCGCTTCGGGATGGAACGGTTCTCGGCGACGCCGCGACAGGCCGACCTGATGATCGTTGCGGGCCGGGTCAGCCAGAAGATGGCGCCGGTGCTGCGGCAGATCTACGACCAGATGGCCGAACCCAAGTGGGTGCTGGCCATGGGGGTGTGCGCCTCGTCCGGCGGGATGTTCAACAACTACGCGGTGGTCCAGGGCGTCGACCACGTGGTGCCCGTGGACATCTACCTCCCCGGCTGCCCACCGCGTCCGGAGATGCTGCTGCACGCAATCCTCAAGCTGCACGACAAAATTCAGCAGATGCCGCTCGGCGTCAACCGGGAAGAGGCGATCCGCGCGGCCGAAGAGGCCGCCCTGGCGGTGACTCCGACCATCGAGCTCAAGGGGTTGCTGCGGTGAGCGACGCCAATGGCAACGGGCACGGCAACGGTGCTGCCAATGGTGACGGCGCCGCCACGCCGGAGGTGATCGGCGTGCGCCGAGGCATGTTCGGCGCCAAGGGCACCGGCGACACATCTGGCTACGGACGGCTGGTGCGCCCGGTGGCCCTGCCCGGTGGCAGCCCCCGCCCCTACGGCGGCTACTTCGACGACGTCGTCGACGCCCTCATCGCCGTCCTCGGTGAGGACGCGTACGCCGAGGCGGTCGAGCGGGTGGTGGTGTATCGCGACGAGCTGACGCTCGAGGTGCGACGCGAGCAGCTACCTGCGGTGGCGCGTGCGTTGCGTGACGATGCCGCACTGCGTTTCGAGTTGTGCCTCGGCGTCAGCGGCGTGCACTACCCCGACGACGCCGGGCGCGAACTGCACGCGGTGTATCCGCTGATGTCGATCACCCACAACCGGCGCATCCGGCTGGAGGTGGCCGCCCCCGACGCCGATGCCCACATCCCTTCACTTTTCGGCATCTACCCGACAACCGACTGGCACGAACGCGAGACGTACGACTTCTTCGGCGTCGTCTTCGACGGCCACCCCTCGCTGACCCGTATCGAGATGCCCGACGACTGGGTGGGACATCCCCAGCGCAAGGACTATCCGTTGGGCGGGATTCCCGTGGAGTACCACGGCGCCGAGATCCCCCCGCCCGACGAGCGGAGGGCCTACCACTGATGCCCACGACCCCGAACCCGCCCACCGACGGCGGTGGTTCCGCGGCAGGCACCGACACCGTCGTCGTCGTCGGCGGTGAGGACTGGAACCAGGTGGTGGCCGCCGCGGCGAAGGCGCAGTCCGGCGAGCGCATCGTCGTCAACATGGGCCCGCAGCATCCGTCCACCCACGGCGTGCTGCGACTCATCCTCGAGATCGAGGGCGAGACGATCATCTCGGCGCGGTGCGGCATCGGCTATCTGCACACCGGGATCGAGAAGAACCTCGAGTACCGCAACTGGACTCAGGGCGTCACGTTCGTCACCCGGATGGACTACCTCTCACCGTTCTTCAACGAGACCGCGTACTGCCTGGGTGTCGAGAAACTGCTCGACGTCACCGATGCGGTGCCCGAGCGCGCCAGCGTGATCCGCGTGATGCTGATGGAGCTCAACCGCATCTCGTCGCACCTGGTGGCGCTGGCCACCGGCGGCATGGAACTGGGTGCGATGAGCGCCATGTTCTACGGCTTTCGGGAGCGCGAACAGATCCTCTCGGTGTTCGAGCTGATCACCGGGCTGCGGATGAACCACGCCTACATCCGGCCGGGCGGGCTGGCGGCCGACCTGCCCGACGACGCCGTGCCCAGGATCCGCGATCTGCTGGATCTGCTGCCCGGACGGCTGCGGGATCTCGAGGACCTGCTCAACGAGAACTACATCTGGAAGGCCCGCACACAGGGCATCGGCTACCTCGACCTGGCCGGCTGCATGGCGCTGGGCATCACCGGGCCGGTGCTGCGGTCCACCGGGCTGCCGCACGACCTGCGCAGGGCCCAACCGTACTGCGGTTACGAGAATTACGAATTCGACGTGATCACCGACGACGGCTGCGACGCGTACGGCCGCTACCTGATCCGGGTCAAGGAGATGCGCGAGTCGATCAAGATCGCCGAACAGTGCCTGGACAAGCTGCGGCCGGGTCCGGTGATGATCACCGACAAGAAGCTGGCCTGGCCCGCCGACCTGAAGCTCGGACCCGACGGGCTGGGCAACTCTCCCGAGCACATCGCGAAGATCATGGGCCACTCGATGGAAGGGCTGATCCACCACTTCAAGCTCGTCACCGAAGGCATCCGGGTACCGGCAGGCCAGGTGTACTCGGCGGTGGAGTCACCGCGGGGCGAGCTCGGGGTGCACATGGTGTCCGACGGCGGAACACGGCCCTACCGGGTGCACTACCGCGATCCGTCGTTCACGAACCTGCAAGCGGTGGCGGCGATGTGCGAGGGCGGCATGGTGGCCGACGCGATCTCGGCCGTCGCCTCGATCGATCCGGTGATGGGCGGGGTGGACCGGTGATGAGCGCTTGCGCGAAGAGGAGGCGGCCGTGACGATCTTCCTGGAACTCGGTCAACGTCCCGACGAAGCGGGTCCGCCCATCCACGGAGCCTCGGCCTATCCGCCCGACGTGGCGGAGAGGCTGACCGCGGACGCGGCAGCGATCGTCGCGAAGTATCCGCAGTCCCGCTCGGCACTCCTACCGCTGCTGCACCTGGTGCAGGCCGAGGACGGCTACCTGACCCCTGCCGGGATCGCCTTCTGCGCGGCGCACATCGGCCTGACCGCCGCCGAGGTCACCGCCGTCGCCACGTTCTACTCGATGTACCGGCGCAATCCCACCGGCGACTTCCTCGTCGGCGTGTGCACCAACACCCTCTGCGCGATCATGGGCGGCGACGCGATCCTGGAGGCGCTGCAGGATCATCTGGACATCCACGCCGGTGAGACCACCGGGGACGGCCGCGTCACCCTGGAGCACATCGAGTGCAACGCGGCCTGCGACTACGCACCGGTGGTGATGGTCAACTGGGAGTTCTTCGACAACCAGACCCCGTCGTCGGCACGCGAGATGGTGGACGGGTTGCGGTCGGGCACACCGCCCGAGCCGACGCGCGGCGCGCCGCTGTGCACCTTCCGCGAAACCGCCCGCACGCTCGCCGGACTCGGGGAACCGCGGGCCGCCGCGGGAGCGGCAGGCGCCGCCACCCTCGCCGGTCTGCACGTCGCGCACGAGCACGCCATGACGGCCCCCGCGCCGACCGCCGCCGAGGACCGGCCACCCACCGGTGCCGCCGGGTCCGCCGCCGCGCCGGACGCCGTGGAGACCACCCGCGACGAACCCGCGCCCGCGCCGTCGGCCACCGTGCCCGCCGAATCCAATACCGCCGAAACCACGCCGCGCGCAACGGAGTCCGACGCATGACGGGCCTGACGCCGGTGCTGAGCCGGTTCTGGGACGAGCCGCAGCCGTGGTCGATGGAGACCTACCGCCGGCACGACGGATACCGCGCACTGGACCGCGCGCTGCGCATGGCGCCCGACGACGTGATCGCGCTGGTGAAGGACTCCGGGCTGCGCGGGCGCGGCGGAGCAGGCTTCCCGACCGGCACCAAGTGGTCCTTCATCCCGCAGGACGACACCGGCGCCGGCGCCAAACCGCACTACCTGGTCATCAACGCCGACGAGTCCGAACCCGGCACGTGCAAGGACATCCCGCTGATGATGACCACGCCGCACTTCCTGGTCGAGGGAGCGATCATCGCCGCCTACGCCATCCGGGCCCACCACGCGTTCATCTACGTGCGCGGCGAGGTGGTGCCCGTGCTGCGCCGCCTGCAGGCCGCCGTCGCCGAGGCCTACGAAGCCGGATACCTCGGCAGCGACATCGGCGGCTCCGGTTACGACCTCGAACTGATCGTGCACGCCGGCGCGGGCGCCTACATCTGTGGCGAGGAGACCGCGCTGCTGGACTCGCTGGAAGGCCGCCGCGGCCAGCCCCGGTTGCGGCCGCCGTTCCCCGCGGTGGCCGGCCTGTACGCCTGCCCCACGGTGGTCAACAACGTCGAGTCCATCGCCAGCGTCCCGCCGATCCTGCTCAACGGCATCGACTGGTTCCGCTCGATGGGTTCGGAGAAGTCCCCGGGCTTCACGCTCTACTCGCTGTCCGGCCACGTGACCAGGCCCGGACAGTACGAGGCGCCGCTCGGCATCACCCTGCGCGAACTGCTCGACTACGCGGGCGGTGTGCGGGCGGGACACACGCTCAAGTTCTGGACCCCCGGCGGGTCGTCGACGCCGCTGCTCACCGACGAACACCTCGACGTGCCACTGGATTACGAGGGTGTGGCGAAGGCCGGATCGATGCTCGGCACCAAGGCGCTGCAGATCTTCGACGAGACCACCTGCGTGGTGCGCGCGGTGCGGCGCTGGACGGAGTTCTACGCCCACGAATCCTGCGGCAAGTGCACGCCGTGCCGCGAGGGCACCTACTGGCTCACCCAGATCTACGCCCGGCTGGAGAGCGGGCAGGCGGTTGCTGAGGACGTCGACAAGCTGCTCGACATCTCCGACGCCATCCTCGGGAAGTCGTTCTGCGCGTTGGGGGACGGCGCGGCCAGTCCGATCATCTCGTCCATCAAGTACTTCCGCGACGAGTACCTGGCCCACCTCGACCCGGCCTCACCTGGGTGCCCGTTCGATCCGCACGCCTCCACACTGCTGGCCGCCGAGGGGGTGGGAGTATGACGCAGACCGCCGAACCCGGCACCGAGGTGCCGCCGGTCGAGATGGTCACGCTGACGATCGACGGCGCCGAGGTCAGCGTGCCCAAGGGCACGCTGGTGATCCGGGCCGCCGAGCTGATGGGCATCCAGATCCCGCGGTTCTGCGACCACCCGCTGCTCGATCCCGTCGGCGCATGCCGGCAGTGCCTGGTCGAGGTGGAGGGCCAGCGCAAGCCGATGGCGTCGTGCACCACCACGGTGAGTCCGGACATGGTGGTGAGCACGCAGTTCAGTTCCGAGGTCGCCGACAAGGCGCAGCGCGGGGTGATGGAACTGCTGTTGATCAACCACCCGCTGGACTGCCCGGTCTGCGACAAGGGCGGCGAATGCCCGCTGCAGAACCAGGCGATGTCCAACGGCCGCGCCGAGACCCGGTTCACCGACGTCAAACGCACCTTCCCCAAGCCCATCAACATCTCCGCCCAGGTGCTGCTGGACCGGGAACGCTGCGTGCTGTGCGCCCGCTGCACCCGGTTCTCCGAGCAGATCGCCGGCGACCCGTTCATCGACCTGCTGGAACGCGGTGCGCTGCAACAGGTCGGCATCGCTCCCGGCGAACCGTTCGCCTCCTACTTCTCGGGCAACACCGTGCAGATCTGTCCGGTCGGCGCGCTCACCGGCACCGCATACCGGTTCCGGGCACGTCCGTTCGACCTGGTGTCCACGCCGAGCGTGTGCGAGCACTGTGCCTCCGGTTGTGCGCAGCGCACCGACCACCGGCGCGGGAAGGTGTTGCGCCGGTTGGCCGGTGACGATCCCGAGGTCAACGAGGAGTGGAACTGCGACAAGGGCAGGTGGGCCTTCACCTACACCGGCCTCGGCGACCGCATCACCACACCGCTGCTCCGGGACCCCGACGGCACGCTGCGGCCTGCGTCATGGTCCGAGGCGCTGGGTGTGGCGGGGGCCGGACTGGCCCGGGCGACCGGCGCGACAGGCGTGCTCGTCGGCGGCCGCGTCACCGCCGAGGACGCCTACGCCTACACGAAATTCGCGCGAATGGTGCTCGACACCAACGACATCGACTTCCGCGCCCGGCCGCACAGCGACGAGGAGGCCCGCTTCCTGGCCGCCCACGTGGCCGGAGCGCCGCGCACCGTGCGGTACGCCGATCTGGAGAACGCGCCCGCCGTCCTGCTCGCCGGCCTCGAGCCCGAGGAGGAGTCGCCGATCGTGTACCTGCGGCTCCGCAAGGCGGCACGCAAGAACGGTCTGCAGGTCCTCTCCATCGCCCCCTACGCGACACGCGCGCTCACCAAGATGTCCGGCCGGCTGATCCGGACCGGCCCGGGTGCCGAGGCCGCCGCCCTCGACGCGTTGACCGACGAACCGCTGCTGCGGATGCCCGGAGCGCTGATCCTGGTCGGGGAGCGCCTGGCGGCGGCGCAAGGGGCGCTGTCCGCGGCGACCAGGCTGGCCTCCGCCACCGGGGCGCGGCTGGCGTGGATTCCGCGTCGGGCCGGCGAACGCGGCGCCGTCGAGGCGGGAGCGCTGCCCAACCTGCTCCCCGGCGGGCGTCCGGTCGACGACCCGCAGGCGCGGGCACAGACGGCGGCGGCATGGAACATCTCCGCACTGCCCGCCGCGACCGGACGCGACACAACGGCGATCCTCGATGCGGCGGGCGCGGGCGGTCTGGGCGCCGTCCTCGTCGGCGGCGTCGAGGTGGCCGACCTGCCCGACCCGGACGCCGCCATGGCGGCCCTGCGCGCCGCACCGTTCGTGGTGAGTCTCGAACTGCGTGAGAGCGCGGTCACCGCGATCGCCGACGTGGTCTTCCCCGTGGCCCCGGTCGTGGAGAAGTCGGGCTCGTTCGTCAACTGGGAAGGGCGGCAACGTCCGTTCCCCGCCGCGCTGCCGACCAACGCGAACGCCGACCGCAGGGTGCTGCACATCCTCGCCGACGAGATGGGTGTCGACCTCGGACTACCCACGGCGGAGGCCGCCGCGGAAGAGATGGCGCAACTCGGCCTGTGGGCCGGCGCGCGGCCGGCCGGTCCGGACGAGGCCACCCTGCCCTCCCCCGCACCGGAAGCGGGGCAGGCGGTGCTGGCCAGCTGGCGCATGCTGCTCGACGCGGGCCGACTGCAGGACGGGGAACCGCACCTGGCCGGCACCGCACGCCCACCCGTGGTCCGGATGTCGGCCGCGACCGCCGCCGAGATCGGCTGCGCCGAGGGCGATCCGGTGCTCGTGGGCACCGACCGCGGCGACGTCGTGCTACCGCTGGCCGTCACCGACATGGACGACCGGGTGGTGTGGCTGCCGGCGAACTCCCCCGGCGCGCCCCTGCATCAGCGCCTCGGAGTCGGCGCCGGCGCCGTGGTGACGATCGGCCGGGCCACCTGATGATCCACCCCGACCCGACCCTGTTCGGCCACGACCCGTGGTGGCTGATCCTCGCCAAGGCGGTCGGCGTCTTCGCCTTCCTCCTGCTGACGGTCCTGGCGGCGATCCTCATCGAACGCAAGGTGCTCGGCCGCATGCAGATGCGCTTCGGGCCCAACCGGGTCGGACCGAAGGGCCTGCTGCAGTCGCTCGCCGACGGCATCAAGCTGGCGCTCAAGGAGGGCCTCACCCCGGCCGGGGTGGACAAGCCGATCTACCTGCTCGCGCCGGTGATCGCGACGGTGCCCGCATTCCTCGCCTTCGCCGTGATCCCGATGGGCGGAGCGGTGTCGGTGTTCGGCCACCGCACGGCCCTGCAACTGACCGACCTGGCCGTCGCGGTGCTCTACATCCTCGCCGTCACCTCGATCGGCGTGTACGGAATCGTGTTGGCCGGCTGGGCATCCGGGTCCACCTACCCGCTTCTGGGCGGACTGCGATCGAGCGCCCAGGTGGTGTCCTACGAGATCGCGATGGCCCTGTCGTTCGCGGCGGTGTTCCTCTACGCGGGCACCATGTCCACCTCCGGCATCGTGGCCGCCCAGGACCGCACCTGGTTCGTGTTCCTGCTGCTGCCTTCATTTCTCGTCTATGTCACCTCGATGGTCGGCGAGACGAACCGGGCGCCGTTCGACCTGCCCGAGGCCGAGGGGGAACTGGTCGGCGGGTTCCACACCGAGTACTCGTCACTGAAGTTCGCCATGTTCATGCTCGCCGAGTACGTCAACATGACGACCGTCTCCGCGCTGGCCACCACGATGTTCCTCGGCGGCTGGCACGCCCCGTGGCCGATCAGCATCTGGGACGGCGCCAACACCGGCTGGTGGCCCCTGCTCTGGTTCACCGCCAAGGTGTGGGCCTTCCTGTTCCTCTACATCTGGCTGCGAGGCACGCTGCCGCGACTGCGCTACGACCAGTTCATGGCCATCGGCTGGAAGGTGCTCATCCCGGTGTCGCTGGCCTGGATCATGGTGGTGGCCACGGCCCACAGCCTGCGCGTGCACGGCGAAGGGGCGTGGGCGACCGCCCTGCTCATCGGCGGCACGATCGCCACCCTGCTGCTCGCCAGGGCGCTGTGGCGGGCGCAGCGGCCCGGCACCGAACGATTCGTCGCCGACCCGGTCGCGGGCCCGGATTCGTTCCCGGTGCCGCCGTTGCCCCACGAACGTGCCGCAGCGACGGTCCAGTCCACACCCAAGGAGAAGACCGATGCCTAAGCTCTGGGACGCCGTCGCCGGATTCGCGGTCACCTTCACGACGATGTTCAAGAAGCCGATCACCGAGGAGTATCCGGAGAAGCCCGGCCCGGTCGCCCCGCGGTATCACGGCCGCCACCAGCTCAACCGTTACGCCGACGGCCTCGAGAAGTGCATCGGCTGCGAACTGTGCGCATGGGCCTGCCCCGCCGACGCCATCTACGTGGAGGGCGCGGACAACACCGAGGCCGAACGGTTCTCGCCGGGTGAGCGGTACGGCCGGGTGTACCAGATCAACTACCTGCGGTGCATCGGGTGCGGCCTGTGCATCGAGGCGTGCCCCACCCGGGCGCTGACGATGACCAACGAGTACGAGATGGCCGACGACAACCGCGCCGATCTGATCTGGGGCAAGGACAAGCTGCTTGCGCCGATGCAGCCCGGGATGACGCCGCCGCCGCACGCGATGGCTCCCGGCGCCACCGACGACGACTACTACCTCGGCCGGATCGCGCCCGTCCCGGAGATCACCACGTGACCGATGCCGTGATGCTGCTCGCCGCCGAGGGCGCCACCCGCACCACCACCACCGAGGCCGTCATGTTCTGGGTGCTCGGCACGATCGCGGTGATCGGCGCGGTCGGGGTGGTGGCCGCACCGAAAGCCGTCTACTCCGCGGTGTCCCTGGCAGGCACGATGATCGTGCTGGCCATGCTGTACATCGCCCAGGACGCGCTGTTCCTCGGCGTCGTGCAGGTGGTGGTCTACACCGGTGCGGTGATGATGCTGTTCCTGTTCGTGCTGATGCTGATCGGCGTCGACCTGTCCGAGTCGCTGGTGGAAACGCTTCGTGGACAACGGGTCGCGGCGATCGCGGTCGGACTAGGCTTCGGTGTCCTGCTCATCGCAGGCATCGGCAGCGTGTCGACCACCGGGTTCGCCGGACTCACCGAGTCGTCGGGCCAATCCGCAGGATCCTTGGCCGAAGCCAACGCGGGCGGCAACGTGGAGGGGCTGGCCGCCCTGATCTTCACCCGCTACCTGTGGGCCTTCGAACTGACCGGCGCGCTGCTCATCACCGCGGCGCTCGGCGCCATGGTGCTGGCCCACCGCGAGCGCTTCGAGCATCGGAAAACCCAGCGCGAGCTGGCGATCGAACGCTTCCAGACCGGCGGGCACGCGACGCCGATGCCCAACCCCGGCGTGTACGCCCGGCACAACGCCGTCGACATGCCGGGCCGGCTGCCGGACGGCTCGGCCTCCGAATCGTCGGTCAGCGCGATCCTGCAGCGGCGCCCCGTGCCCACGATGGACGACGCACCGGTCGACGGCAACGGCAGGAACGGTCACGCCAACGGCAGGAACGGTCGTCGATGAACCCCGACAACTACCTGTACCTGTCGGCGCTGCTGTTCACGATCGGCGCATCCGGAGTGCTGTTGCGCCGCAACGCGATCGTCATGTTCATGTGCGTGGAGCTGATGCTCAATGCCGCGAACCTCGCGTTCGTCGCGTTCTCCCGGATGCACGGCCACCTCGACGGCCAGGTGGTGGCGTTCTTCACCATGGTGGTCGCGGCCTGCGAGGTGGTGATCGGCCTGGCGATCATCATGACCATCTTCCGCTCCCGCCGCTCGGCCTCGGTCGACGACGCCAGTCTGCTGAAGAACTAGGCCCGCCATGACACTTCCGGTATGGCTGCTCATCGCCCTCCCGTTGGCGGGCGCCGCGGTTCTGTTGCTGTCCGGCAGGCGCACCGACCGGTGGGGACATCTACTGGGTTGCGCGGCGTCGATCGCATCCTTCGCCGTCGGCGCCGTGTTGTTCGCCGGCATGCTCGGCCGGGGCGCCGAGGACCGCGCGGTGGTCGAGACGCTGTACTCCTGGGTGCCCGTCGCCGGCCTGCAGGTCGACTTCGGGCTGCAGCTCGACCAGCTGTCGATGTGTTTCGTGCTGCTGATCACCGGCGTCGGCTCGTTGATCCACGTCTACTCCATCGGCTACATGGCCGAGGACCCGCAACGGCGCCGATTTTTCGCGTACCTGAACCTGTTCCTGGCCGCCATGCTGCTGCTGGTGCTCGCCGACAACTACCTCGGGCTCTACATGGGCTGGGAGGGCGTCGGTCTGGCGTCGTATCTGCTCATCGGATTCTGGTCGCACAAGCCCTCGGCGGCCGCCGCGGCCAAGAAGGCGTTCGTGGTCAACCGGGTCGGCGACATGGGCCTTGCGATCGCGCTGATGATCATGTTCGCCACCGTCGGCTCGGTCTCGTTCGCGACGGTGTTCGCGGGCGCCGAGGAACTCGGTGACGGCATGCTCACCGCCGTAGGGCTGATGCTGCTGCTCGGCGCGTGCGGCAAATCCGCCCAGGTGCCGCTGCAGTCCTGGCTCGGTGACGCCATGGAGGGCCCCACCCCGGTGTCAGCGCTGATCCACGCCGCCACCATGGTCACCGCGGGTGTGTACCTGATCGTGCGGTCCGGACCCATCTTCGACCTCGCCCCCACCGCACAACTCGGCGTGGTGATCGTCGGCGCGATCACCCTGCTCTTCGGCGCGATCATCGGCTGCGCGAAGGACGACATCAAGAAGGCGCTCGCCGCGTCGACGATGAGCCAGATCGGCTACATGGTGCTCGCCGCCGGACTCGGTCCCGCCGGGTACGCGTTCGCGATCATGCACCTGCTCACCCACGGCTTCTTCAAGGCCGGGCTGTTCCTTGGCGCCGGTTCGGTGATGCACGCCATGGACGACGAGGTGGACATGCGCCGCTACGGCGGGCTGCGCACCGCCTTGCCCATCACCTTCGCGACCTTCGGGCTGGGATACCTGGCCATCATCGGGATCCCGCCGCTGGCCGGGTTCTTCTCCAAGGACGGCATCATCGAGGCCGCCCTCGGTGCGGGCGGCGCCAAGGGCATCATCCTGGGTGGCACGGCGATCCTCGGCGCAGGAATCACAGCGTTCTACATGACCCGGGTGATGCTGATGACGTTCTTCGGTGAGCGGCGCTGGGCGGCCCACGCCCATCCGCACGAGGCGCCGAAGGTGATGACGTGGCCGATGATCCTGCTCGCGGTCGGTTCGGTGGGCTCCGGCGCGCTGTTCGCGATCGGCGGCACGCTCGAACACTGGCTCGAACCCGTCGTGGGCAGCCACGAGATCCATCACGTGGCACCGGTGTGGGTGGTCACCTCGATCATCCTCGGCGTGGTGGCCGTTGGTATCGCGGTGGCCGTGCGCGCCTACGGCACCCGGCCGGTGCCCGCGGAAGCGCCTGCCGGATCGGCTCTCACCGTGGCGGCCCGGCGTGATCTCTACGGCGACGCCGTCAACGAGGCGGTGTTCATGCGCGGTGGACAGGTGGTGACCCGGGCGATGGTCGACGTCGACGACAGGGGCGTCGACGGCGCCGCCACGGGATTGGCCGCCGGGGTCGGCAGGACCTCGGATGCACTGCGGCAGTGGCAGACCGGATTCGCGCGATCGTATGCGCTGTCGATGCTCGCCGGCGCGGCCCTGGTGATCGGCATGATCATGGCGGTGCGGGTCTGGTGAGCGCCTTTCCGTGGCTGAGCGCGCTGTGGGCGGTGCCGATCCTGGGCGCGGGCGCCGTGATGCTGGTGCCTGCGACCCGCAGGACGCTGGCCAAGTGGGTGGCGCTGGCCGTCGCGGTGGCCGCGCTGGTGTTGACCGCCGTGATCGCGGTCCGCTTCGATCCGGCCGGCGCGCAGTACCAGTTCGTCGAATCACGCCGGTGGATCCCGTCGTTCGGCACCGGATACATCCTCGGCGTCGACGGCATCGCGCTGGCCCTCGTGGTGCTGACCGCGGTGCTGGTGCCGCTACTGATCGTCGCCGGCTGGAACGACGCGGGCGCGCAACGCCGCTCGGTGCACACCTACCTCGCGTTGACCCTGGCCGTCGAGGGCATGGTCTTCATGTCGCTGGTCGCGCTCGACGTGCTGCTGTTCTACGTGTTCTTCGAGGCGATGCTGATCCCGATGTACTTCCTGATCGGCGGCTTCGGCGGCGAGAACCGCTCCGGGGCGGCGGTGCGGTTCCTGCTGTACAACCTGTTCGGCGGGCTGATCATGCTGGCCGCGGTGATCGGTCTTTACGTGGCGACCGCGGGCAGCGACGCCTTCGACGCGGGCACCTTCGACTTCCGCGCCATCGTCGCCGCGGTGTCGTCCGGCGAGTTCGCCCCCAGCGCCGCGGTACTGAACCTGCTGTTCCTGGGGTTCATGTTCGCCTTCGCCGTCAAGGCGCCCCTGTGGCCGTTCCACCGCTGGTTGCCCGACGCGGCGGTGCAGGCCACGCCGGCCAGTGCCGTGCTGATGATGGCGGTGATGGACAAGGTCGGCACCTTCGGGATGCTGCGCTACTGCCTGCAGTTGTTCCCCGACGCGTCGACGCTGTTCCGGCCCGTGGTGATCACCCTGGCGGTGATCGGCATCGTCTACGGCGCGATCCTGGCGATCGGTCAGACCGACGTCATGCGGTTGATCGCCTACACGTCGATCTCGCACTTCGGCTTCATCATCCTCGGCATCTTCGTGATGACCAGTCAGGGTCAGTCGGGGTCGACGCTGTACATGGTCAACCACGGCATCTCCACCGCGGCGCTGTTCCTCATCGCGGGATTCCTGGTGTCGCGCCGCGGTTCCCGCCTGATCGACGCCTACGGCGGTGTGCAGAAGGTGGCGCCGGTGCTGGCGGGCACCTTCCTGGTGTCCGGGCTGGCCACGCTGTCCCTGCCCGGCCTGGCCCCGTTCATCAGTGAATTCCTGGTGCTGATCGGCACGTTCACGCGATATCCGGTGCTCGCGGTGATCGCCGCGACCGCGCTGGTGCTGTCGGCGGTCTACATCCTGTGGATGTACCAGCGGATGATGACCGGTCCGGTGCCCGACGATCTGGCCGACGGCGCCCACCGGATCCGCGACCTGGCGCCCCGGGAACTCGTCGTCGTCACACCTCTGATCGCGCTGCTGCTGCTGCTCGGCGTCTACCCGAAACCGGCGCTGGACGTGATCAACCCGGCGGTCGAGCACACGCTGACCACGATCGACCAGCGCGATCCGGCTCCGAGCGTCGCTGTCTCGACCGAAGCCGAAGGGGGTCGCTGACATGCCCACGCCGAGCGTCGAATACGGCCTGCTGTCGCCCATGCTGATCGTGCTCGGCGCGGCCGTCCTCGGCGTTCTCCTCGAGGCGTTCCTGCCCCGGCGCAGCCGCTACGGGGCCCAGGTCGCACTGGCCCTCGGCGCGCTCATCGCGGCGCTCGTCGCGGTGGTCGTGTTGGCGCGCAGACACACCGAGAGCCAGGCGGTGATGGGCGCCGTCGTGGTGGACGCCCCCGCGCTGTTCCTGCAGGGCACCGTGCTGCTGGTGGCCCTGCTGGGCGTCCTGCTCATCGCCGAGCGCCGGATCCCCAGTCGCACCGAAACCGGTGAGGCGACAGGCGGACTCGACTCCTTCACGCCGCAGGCGTCGGCGATCACCGGGAGCGTCGCCGAGCAACTGGCCACCAAGGCGGGGGTGATCCAGACCGAGGTGTTCCCGCTGACGATGTTCGCCGTCGGTGGCATGCTGCTGTTCCCGGCCGCCGACGACCTGCTCACCATGTTCATCGCGCTGGAGGTGCTGTCACTGCCGCTGTACCTGCTGTGCGGACTGGCGCGGCGGCGACGGCAGCTGTCACAGGAAGCCGCGTTGAAGTACTTCCTGCTCGGCGCCTTCTCCTCGGCGTTCTTCCTCTACGGCGCGGCCATGCTGTACGGCTACGCCGGAACGCTGGACCTGCGCGGCATCGCCGCCGTCGTCTCCGACGGAACCGGACCGACATCGCTCGCCCTGCTCGGCACCGGCCTGCTGCTGGTCGGCGTGTTGTTCAAGGTGGGTGCGGTGCCGTTCCACTCGTGGATCCCCGACGTGTACCAGGGCGCGCCGACCCCGGTGACCGCGTTCATGGCGGCGGCCACCAAGATCGCCGCATTCGGGGCGATGTTGCGCATCTTCTACGTCGCGCTGCCCGAATTGCGCGACGACTGGCGGCCGGTGCTGTGGGCGATCGCCATCCTCACCATGGTGGTCGGCACGGTCACCGCCGTCACGCAGATCGACGTCAAACGCATGCTGGCCTACTCGGCCGTCGCGCATTCGGGTTTCATCCTGACCGGCGTGATCGCCGAGAACCGGGCTGGTCTGTCCTCGACGCTGTTCTACCTGTTCGCCTACGGATTCAGCACACTCGGCGCGTTCGCAGTGGTGGCCCTGGTGCGCGACGCCGACGGTGAGGAGGAGACGGCGATGGCCCGCTGGGCCGGGCTGGGCCGGCGGTATCCGCTTGTCGGAGTTGTGTTCTCGCTGTTCCTGCTCGCCTTCGCCGGCATTCCGCTCACCAGTGGATTCGTCAGCAAGTTCGCCGTGTTCAAGGCGGCGGGCGAGGGTGGCGCGATCCCGCTGGTGATCGTCGGCGTGGTCGCCAGCGCCATCGCCGCGTACTTCTACGTCCGGGTGATCGTGTTGATGTTCTTCACCGAACCCCCCGACGACGCACCGGAGGTGTTGGTGCCCAGCGGCCTGACGACGGCAGCGGTGACCGTCACGGCCGCCGTCACCCTCGCCCTCGGCGCGCTGCCGCAGCCCCTGCTCGATCTGGCCGACAGCGCCGACCAGTTCCTGCGCTGAGAAGATGACGCCATGACCGACGTCGACGCGCTCGTCCTGGTCCTCGACCAGGGCCCGGTCCGGCTGATCACCATTAACCGGCCGCAGTCCCGCAATGCGCTCAGCCGCAATCTGATTCGCCGGCTGTACACGGCGCTGACCGATGCAGACGCCGATCCGTCGGTGCACGCGGTCGTGCTGACCGGCGCCGATCCGGCGTTCTGCGCCGGGGTCGACCTCAAGGAGGCACACCAGATCGGCACGGCCTACTTCGAGGAGTTCCGTGAGCACAGCTGCATCGATGCCACCGGCCGGATGCGGACACCGATCATCGGGGCGGTCAACGGCGCGGTCTTCACCGGCGGCCTGGAGATGGCGCTGGGCTGCGACTTCCTGATCGCCTCGGAGCGGGCGGTGTTCGCCGACACCCACGCCCGCGTCGGCATCCTGCCCGGCGGTGGGATGACCGCGCGACTTCCGCACGTCGTCGGCGCCGCCATGGCGCGTCGGCTGTCGATGACCGGTGAGGTGGTCGACGCTGCCCGCGCCGAACGGATCGGCCTCGTCACCGAGGTCGTCGCGCACGACCGCCTCGTCGAACGAGCCCTCGAACTGGCGCACCAGATCGCGGAGGTACCGGCGCAGACGATGGCCGGACTCAAGGAGATCTACGCGCGCGGCCAGGAGCCGGTCCTCTCCCCTGCGCTGGCGGCCGAGCAGGAGATCGCAGCGGCGCAGACCCGGGACTTCGCGGACCTCGGTGAGCGGTTCAGCCAGGTGAGCGCGCGCAACAAGGGGCAGATCGCCGGGGAATAGCCCGCCGCCGGCCGCGGTTGTGGCGACGCATGACCACACTTTCGGGCAAGACCGCGCTGGTGACCGGCGCGTCGCGAGGGATCGGGCGCGCGATCGCGCGCCGGCTGGCCGCCGACGGGGCCGTCGTCGCCGTGCATTACGGCAGCAACGACGCCGCGGCCGCGGAGACCGTAGACGCGATCCGCGCCGCAGGCGGCGAGGCTTTCGCCGTCAAAGCAGAACTCGGCGTCGACAACGACGTCGACACCTTGTTCGCCGGCCTCGAGCAGGGGCTCGACGGCCGTCCCCTCGACATCCTCGTCAACAACGCCGCCATCGCCACCGCGGACGCGACCATCGACAAGGCGACGCCCGAGCAGTTCGAGCGGGAGTTCGCGATCAACGTCCGCGCGCCGTTCTTCATCACCCAGCGAGCCCTGCCGCTGCTGCGCGACGGCGGCCGGATCATCAACGTCTCCTCCGGCGTCACATGGTTCGCGACGCCGCAGATCGTGTACTCCATGACCAAGGGCGCGCTGAATGTCCTCGGCCGGTCACTGGCCAACACACTCGGCGAGCGCGGCATCACGGTGAACAACGTGGCACCCGGGGTCACCGACACCGACATGAACTCGTGGCTGCACGACAGTGACGACGCGCAGACGGGATTCACCAACATCACGGCGCTCGACCGGATCGGCAAGGCCGACGAGATCGCCGACGCCGTCGCGTTCTTCGCGTCCCCCGACAGTCGTTGGGTGACCGGGCAGACGCTCGACGTCAACGGCGGGCTGTTCCTCGGCCCCAGGGAGAAGCTGCTGCCGAGTTAGTCGTCAGCGCCATGTGCCACCACGCCGTGCGCGACGATGGCCGTGGTCTGGCCCACCCAGGTGTCGTCGAGCGGGTGACCGGGAACCAGTAGCAGCCGCAGCATGGTGGCGCCACCGATGATCTCGACGAGCCGGTCGGGATCGACGTCGTCGTGCACCTCTCCGCGGCGCACCGCGTCGGCGAGTCGGATGTGCACTGCGGAGAACACCCCGGCGAACCGTCCCATCACCCGGGCGTTCAGTTCGGCGTCGGCGGACATGTCGGCGATCAGGCCGGGCAGCGCCGCGCGCACCACCGGTGTGGTGAACACGTCGCGGGTGGCTTCGATCATCGCGCGGACATCAGCGGCGATGTCGCCGGCCGGCGCCGTCAGCGCGGTCGGCGCCGCCGGAAACGCCGCCTCGTGCACCAGTTCGGCCTTGCTGGACCACCGGCGGTAGAGCGCGGTCTTCGTGGTGCCTGCGCGCTGCGCCACCGCTGCCATGGTCAGGTTCGAATAGCCGATTTCCACAAGCAGATCCGCGGTCGCGCGCAGTATGGCAGCGTCAATGCGCGGATCCCGGGGCCGCCCGGCGCCCGGGGTCTTGTCAAGCGAAACAGGGTCTGCTTTCATAACGCTACCCACCGTATCGTAATTGCGGCCAAAGGAAGGGTCTCATGCCCACAGAACCGGCTGTCGAAGACGTCGGCCGTCTGCAGCGCTCCGGCCGCGACACCAGCACGCTGCCCGATGTCTTGTCCCGGTGGCTGGCCACCGTGCTGCCCGGCGGGGTCGCGCCACAGGTCACCGTCGAGAGCGGCATCGATGCGAACGGAATGTCCTCGGAGACAATCGTCCTCACGGTCCGACGGGACGACGACGGGTCTGCCGTCGAGGAGCGGTTCGTCGCGCGGGTCGCGCCGTCGGCGGAGGACGTGCCGGTCTTCGACTCGTACCGCCTGGACCACCAGTTCGAGGTGATCCGGTTGGTCGGCGAGTCGACTGACATCCCGGTGCCGCAGGTGCGCTGGCTGGAACCGACGGGGTCGGTGCTCGGCACCCCGTTCTTCCTGATGGATCATGTCGAGGGCATCGTGCCGCCCGACGTGATGCCCTACACGTTCGGCGGGAACTGGTTCTTCGACGCGCCGGCCGAGAAGCAACGCGAACTGCAGGATCGCACCGTCGAAGTGCTTGCGAAGCTGCACGCCGTGCCACAGCCGGAACAGACCTTCGGCTTCCTGGCCGAGAAGGCGCCGGATCGGAATGCGTTACGCCGCAACCTGGACTGGCTTACGTCGTGGTACGCGTTCGCCGTTCCCGACATCGGCCGCTCCGAGCTGATCGAGCGGGCGCTGGCGTGGCTGGAGGAACACTGGCCCACCGAGGTCGCCGACGCCGACCCGGTGCTGGTGTGGGGCGACGCGCGGATCGGCAACGTCCTCTACGAAGACTTCCGGCCCGTCGCCGTGCTGGACTGGGAGATGGCCACGCTCGGTCCGCGGGAGATGGATCTCGCGTGGATGATATTCGCGCACATGGTTTTTCAGGAGCTCACCGGCCTCGCCGGGCTACCGGGCATGCCGGACTTCATGCGCGAGGCCGACGTCAAGGCCACCTACACGGAGCTGACCGGCGTGCCCGTCGGCGACCTGCAGTGGTTCTACGTGTACTCGGCCGTCATCTGGGCGTGCGTCTTCATGCGGACCAGTGCGCGGCGGGTGCGCTTCGGCGAGATCGAGGCGCCCCAGGATGTGGAATCGCTGTTCTACCACGGCGCCCTGCTGCGCCGGCTGATCGGAGACGACGCCTGATGCTCGGACCCATGGACGAATTCCCGGTTCACCAGATCCCGCAGCCGATCGCCTGGCCGGGCTCTTCGGACCGCAACTTCTACGACCGGTCCTATTTCAACGCCCATGACCGCACCGGCGACATCTTCGTGATCACCGGGATCGGGTACTACCCGAATCTCGGCGTGAAGGACGCCTTCATGCTGATACGGCGCGGCGACACGCAGACCGCGGTGCACGTGTCCGACGGCGTCGACCAGGACCGGCTCAACCAGCACGTCGGCGGCTACCGGGTGGAGGTCGACGAACCGCTGCAACGGCTGCGGATCGTGCTCGACGAGACCGAGGGCATCGCGGCCGACCTGACCTGGAACGGCCTGTTCCCCGTCGTACAGGAGCAGCGGCACCTGCTGCGCACCGGCCACCGGGTGACCCTCGATGCGCAGCGGTTCGCGCAGGTCGGCACCTGGAGCGGGCACCTCGTCGTCGACGGCGAGGAGATCCCCGTCGATCCCGCCCGCTGGATCGGGACACGGGACCGGTCGTGGGGCATCCGACCCATCGGCGAGGCCGAGCCCGCGGGCCGGCCGGCTGATCCGCCGTTCGAGGGCATGTGGTGGTTGTACGTGCCGATGGCATTCGACGACTTCGCGATCGTGCTGATCATCCAGGAGGAACCGACCGGCTTCCGGTCACTGAACGACTGCACCCGCATCTGGCGCGACGGCAGGGTCGAGCAGCTGGGCTGGCCGCGGGTGAAGATCCACTACACGTCCGGCACCCGGATCCCCTACGGCGCGACGATCGAGGCCACCACTCCTGACGGCTCGCCGGTGGTACTGGAGGTCGAGTCGAAGCTGGCGGTGCCGATTCACATCGGCGGCGGCTACGGCGGCGACTCGGACTGGATCCACGGAATGTGGAAGGGCGACAAGTTCACCGAGCGGCTGACCTACGACATGACCGACCCGGCGGTGTCGGGGCGGGCGATGTTCGGCGTCATCGACCACGTCGGGCGGGCTTCGTGCAGTGCCGGCGGTCAGACCGTCGAAGGATGGGGCCTGTTCGAGCACGGGGCACTCGGCCGGCACGACCCGTCGGGCTTCGCGGACTGGCTGACCTTGGCGCCCTAGCGGAAGCGGCGGTGCAGCGACTGCTTCGATACGCCGAGGATCCGGGCGATGTCCCCCCACGAGTAGCCGGCGGTGCGCGCCGCACGGATCGCGGCGTCGTGGTTCTCGCGGGCGCGGTCGAGGTCGTCGCGGGCAATGGAGTCCGCGTCGGCATTCGCCCGACATGATCTCGGCGATGACCGGGTCGGGTTCCTCGATGGCAGGCCGGTCGTCGCGTGCTCCGCATCCGAGTTCCTCGAGGGTGCGGCGGCGCATCTCCTCGAGGTCAGGGTGGTCGGCCCACCATGGTTGCCGCGGTTGGGGCGGTTCAGCCGTGCCGCTTCCGTCGGGCGCCATGGGCGCAGTATGCGGATGGTTACCGACAGGCGGGCCGCTGATTTCGACAACCCCAACGACTCGCGCGCGTCAACAAGAGTTGACGCACTCCACCCGCCGGGCGCTGCGCTCAGGCGGTCTGGCTGACCGGCGCGGACACCTTGCCGAACACCATCGACTCCTCGATGCGGTCGAAGCGGTGGTCGATGACGTCGAGGAAGTAGTTGTGCCGGACGTGCCACGGCCGCCTGGTGCCCGACCGCGGCAACGCGTGCGGGGCCCGCTTGATGTAGCCGGACTGCAGGTCGAACGTCGGCTTCTCTTTCATCTGCTGCCCGCCCAGATGCGGATAGGCGTGGGTGTACCCGTGAGAGTCCATGTAGGCGAGCAGCTTTGCCACCGCCTTGGCGGTCATGTCGGCGCGCAGCGTCCACGACGCGTTGGTGTAGCCGATGCACCAGGCCATGTTCGGCACGTCCTCGAGCAGGTACTCCTTATAGACGAACCGGTCGGTCGGTTTGATCTCGTTGCCGTCGATGCTGACCGTGATGCCACCGAGCGCCTGCAGCTGCAGTCCCGTTGCCGTGACGATGATGTCGGCGTCGAGGTGGCCGCCGGACTTCAGCGCGATGCCAGTGGCGTCGATGCGGTCGATGTGGTCGGTGACCACCTCGGCACGCCCGTCGCTGATGTGCTCGAACAGATCATGGTCGAGCACCAGGCACATCCGTTGATCCCACGGGTTGTACCGGGGATTGAAGTGCACGTCGACCTCGTAATCCGGCGGCAGCGCCGCGACCGTGCGGTTGCGGATCAACTTCCGCCCGAACTTCGGCGCCTTGCGGAACAGGAAATAGGTGAGCACGTGGAACACCGCGTTGCGCACCCGGACCACTGGATGAGCCAGCTTCGGGGGCAACAACTTCCGGATGAAATCCACCATCGGATCGATGCGCGCCATCGACATCATGTACGTCGGTGACCGCTGCAACATGGTCACGTGCGCGGCGTCCTTGGCCAGTGCCGGAATCAAACTGATCGCGGTGGCGCCACTGCCGATCACCACCACCCGCTTACCCGAGTAGTCGAGTGTCTCCGGCCAGAACTGCGGGTGCACCACCTCGCCGCCGAACTGCTCGACGCCCGGGAAATCCGGAGCGTAGGGCTCGTCGTAGTTGTAGTAGCCGGTCCCGCAGAACAGGAAGCGGCCCCGGTACTGCCTCTCCTCGCTCCCGTCGGGCCCCTCGTGCACGGCGGTGACCGTCCAGGTGTCGGTGCCGGAGTCCCAGTCGGCCGAGCGGACGTGGGTGTTGAACCGGATGTGCCGGTCGATGCCGTTGTTGCGCGCCGCATCGGCCAGGTAGTCGCGGATGTCGGCGCCCTCGGCGACGTTCTCGGGCCGCCGCCACGGCTCGTAGGGGAAGCTCAGGGTGAAGATGTCGCTGTCGGATCGGATGCCGGGATAACGGAAGAGATCCCAGGTGCCGCCGATGCGCGCCCGTCGCTCCAGCACCGTGTACGTCAGCTGGGGATTCTTCTCGTGGATCCGGTAGGCCGCGCCGATCCCGGAGATACCTGCCCCGATGATGATGACGTCGGAGTATTCGGCCGCGTGTGCCATCCCGATGAACCTCCCTTGGTCCGCTCGGGTACCACGATAGGACTCAGCTCTTGAGCTCGTCGACGATCCGGGCCAACGCGTCGATCTCGATCGGACCCGGCTGGTAGAGACAGATCCGGTCGGACACCCCCGCCACCCGGCCGCGGATGTGCGCGGCCACCTCGGTCGGCGTGCCGCACGCCGCGATCGTGTGCAGCACCTCGTCGTCGATCAGCGAACCCATCTCCTGCCAGCGGCCCTGCTTGGACAGCGCATGCAGGTCCGGCTGCAGATCGCCCCAGCCGTGCACCTCGAGCACCGGGCGGTACGCCGGGGTCGACCCGTAGAACGCCAGCAGTCTGCGGGCGGCGGCGTGGTCAGGGTTGTCGTCGCCGAGGACCGACACGATGATCTCGGGCACCACGGCGAACTCGTCGAGTTTGCGGCCCGCTGCCGACAGTCCCTCACGCACGGCCGGCAGCGTCGCCTCCTCGAGGTACCGCCGTGACCCGAACGGCATCACCAGCAGACCGTCGGCGACCTCGGCGGTGGCCCTGGTCAGCCGTGGTCCCAGCGCGCCGACGTAGATGGGCGGCGGTCCAAAGGGATTGGCACGCGGGGTGAATGTCGGCGTCATCAAGGTGTGCCGGTAGAACTCCCCGCGGAAGTCCAGCCGCTCCCCCGTCGACCAGGTCTGGAAAATCGCCCGCAGCGCCGCGACCAGTTCGGTCATCCGGGCAACCGGACGGTCGAAGTCGGCGCCGAAGCGCTTCTCGATCTGAGTACGGATCTGGGTGCCCAGGCCGAGAGTGAACCGGCCCTCGCTGAGCAACTGGTGATCGATGGCCTGGTGGGCGAGGTGGATCGGGTTGCGCGGAAACGCGATCGCCACGTTCGTCATCAGCTGCAGGCCGCCGACCGTCGAGGCGAGCGTCAGCGGCGCGAACACGTCGTGCGGACCCTCGAAAGTGAACACGCCCGCCGCTCCGGCCTCGCGCAGTGCCTGCGCCCGGTCGATCGCGTCCGTCGGGCCGAACAACGCCGTCATGACCTCCACGGCGTGAGAGCCTAGTCCGATGACCATGCCAGCCGAGGCGGATGTCGTCGTGGTGGGCGCGGGTTTCGCCGGATTGGCGGCCGCCCGCGAGTTGACACGGCTCGGGCGCGACGTGGTGGTGCTCGAGGGTCGCGACCGCGTCGGCGGCCGCTCGTCGACCACCACGATCGCCGGCATCCCGGTCGACCTGGGCGCGACGTTCGTCGGGCCCACCCAGGACGCGGTCACCACATTGGCCGCGGAGCTCGGTTGTCCGACGGTGCGCACCCACAGTCGCGGCAAGAACCTCATCCGCTGGCGCGGCAAGGTCCGGTCCTACCGCAGCACGGTCCCGCGGCTGTCGATCATCGAACTGGTCGACGTGTCGCGGATCCAGTGGCGATTCGAGCGGTTGTGCCGACAGGTGAAGGTGGCCGAGCCGTGGGCGTCGCCGGCGGCGCACCGCCTCGACGAACAGACCCTCGAGAGCTGGCTGCGCTCAGTGCACGCCAGCGCGTCGACCCGCGACCTGATGGCCATCATGGCGCGGGTGACGTGGGGCTGCGAGCCCGACGAGGTGTCGATGCTGCACGCCGTGCGCTACGTCAAGGCCGCGGGCGGGATCGGGCGGATGCTCGACGTGGAGGGCGGCGCACAACAGGAGCGGTTCCCGGCGGGGACGCAGGAGATCGCGCTGCGGATGGCCGAACAGCTGGGCGTCCGCGTCCTCCTGAGCACGCCGGTGCTGCGCATCGACCGCCACGACGACGGCACGGTCAGCGTGCACGCCGGGTCCGGCGCCTCGACGACGGCGAAGGCGGTCGTCGTCGCTGTCGCGCCCGCGCACCGGGACGCCATCACCTTCGAGCCGGCCCTGCCCGAGGGGTGTCGCGAGCTGGCCGCGCACTGGCCGCAGGGCCGGTTGAGCAAGGCCTACGCCGCCTACGAGACGCCGTTCTGGCGGGCCGGCGGCTGTTCGGGCGAGGCGCTGTCCGACGAGGGCCCGGTGTTCATCACCTTCGACGTCAGTCCGGGCGACGGGCCGGACGCGGACGGCCCCGGCATCCTGCTGGGCTTCACCGATGCCCGCACCTTCGACGCCCTACCCCCGCAGGATCGCCGCCAGGAGGCGCTGGACGGTTTCGCGGCACTCTTCGGCGAACCGGCGCTGTCGCCGATCGACTACGTCGACCACTGTTGGGGCGCCGATGAATTCGCGCCCGGCGGGCCCACCGCTGCCGTGCCGCCGGGGTCGTGGACCGCCTACGGTCCCACGCTGCGCCTGCCGGTCGGGCCGATCCACTGGGCAGGCACCGAGACCGCCGACGAGTGGACCGGCTTCCTCGACGGCGCGGTGCGGTCGGGACTGCGCGCGGCGGCCGAGGTGCACGCCGCCCTGGGCTAGGAGGTGGCGCGGCGGTCGGCCGCCGAGGACTCCAACAGCTCGCGCAGGTGGCGGTTGACCTCGTCAGGGCGCTCGAGGATCGCGCAGTGCCCGCCGCTCAGCTCGACGAACGCCGCCAAGTTGGGGGCGTGCTCGGCGATCCGCCGCGACGACGTGATCGGCAGCAGCCGGTCCTTCGCGCTGCCGATGACCAGGGTGGGCACCGTCAGGTTCTGCAGGCCGATGTGGTCTCTGCCCATCGCGTCGACGAGGATGCGGGCCCAGCCGCCCCGACCCGCGGGCGGGGTGTTCACGAACAGTTCGTAGACGAAGTCGGCGACCGACGGGTCGGCGTCCCGTCCGACCGCGAGCGTCGAGACGAAACGCCGGCTCGACCGTTCCGCGGCGCGCAGCGCCGGGACCGCACCGAAGGTCTTGAGCAGCGTGCCGCCCGCACGGACCCGGGCCGCCGACAACCGCTCCGGAACCGGCAGGAACTTCACGTCGCGCAGCAGGTCGCCGGTCGTGGTGTTGATCAGCGCGGCGCCGCGGACGCGTTGCGTCACCCGCTGCGGATACCGCTCTGCCCACGACGTGATCGCGATGCCACCCATCGAGTGGCCTGCGACGACGGCGCGCTCGTCGGCGGACACGGTGGCGGCAAGCACAGCGTCGAGGTCGGCGGCCAGATAGTCGAGGCTGTAGTTGCCTCGCCGCGCGGGCACACCGCTGCGGCCGTGCCCGCGGTGGTCGAAGGCGATCACGCGATAGTCGCGAGCCAGGTCGGCGATCTGGTACGCCCACACTGCGATGGCGCAGGTGATGCCGTGAGCCAGCACGATCGGCGGCGCGTCGTTCGGGCCGAACACCTCGGTGTGGATGCGGACACCGTCGATCGACCGGACCGGCACGATGCGGCCGGTCGGGAGCGATCTCGCGGCGGCGAATCCCCCACTGCCCCTGCGGTCACGCCGTGCCATGGTTCGCTCCGATCGCCGCCGGCAACGCTGCCGGAACTGCCAGATTAACTCCCGGTGACCAGAACCGGTTTGACGACCCGGCCGGATTTCGCCGCCGCCCAGCCGTCGGCGAAGTCGTCGAACCGGTACCGCGTCACCACCTTCTCCAGCGGCAGCTCACCGCTTCGGACGAGCCCGGCCAGCCGCGGGATGAACGCGTGCGGCTCGCTGTCGCCCTCGACGACGCCGCGCACGGTCAGGCCGCTGCCCATGATCAGTCCCACCGGCAGCGCCGCGGTCGGCGCGCCGAGGCCCACGATGGCCAGCGTTCCGCGTGCCCGCAGCGCCGTCAGCGCGCCAGCCAGGACGTCGGGAATCGCGGTGGTGTCGACCGCGGCGTGCGCACCGCCGCCGGTCAGCTCGACGATCTGGGCGGTGGCGTCCGCGGACGTGGGGTCGACAGCGGCCGTCGCGCCCAATTCCGCGGCGAGGTCGCGGCGCCCGGCCACCGGGTCCACCGCGACGATCACGCCGCACCCGGCGATCCTGGCGCCCATCACCGCCGACAACCCGACCGCACCGACGCCGTAGACCACGATGGCGTCCCCGCGCTGCGGCGCGATGGTGTTCAGCACGGTGCCCACGCCGGTCTGCACGCTGCAGCCCAGCGGGGCGGCCAGCGCGGGGTCCAGGTCGTCGTCGACCGGCACGGTGTTGCGGCCGGAGGCCAGGGCGTAGGTGGCCAGACTCGACTGGCCGAAGAAACCGCCGGTGATCGCCTCGTCGCCCAGGTGCAGCGCATTGCGCCAGCCGCGCATGTTGAGGTCGGTGGAGCGCCTGCAGTACGCCGGACGGCCCTCGACGCAGTTCGCGCACTCGCCGCAGCTGGCGAAGGTCAGCACCACCCGGCGGCCGACGGCCACACCGGCGGCGGGCCCGGCCGCCTCGACGGTGCCCGCCCCCTCGTGGCCGAAGACCATCGGCAGCCGCCGCTGCGGCCAGCGGGCCGCGACACTGATGTCGGTGTGGCAGATGCCGACGGCGTCGATGCGCACCAGCACCTCGTCACCGGCGGGCGGGCGGATCCGGATTTCGGTCAGCTCCGGGTCGGCCCCGGCGTCGAGCAGCACCGCGGCACGGGCATCGATCACCCGGGAAGGTTAAATGTTCTTCGTCGACGACAGGAAGGCGGCCATGCGCGCGATCCAGATAGCCCGGCTCGACGGTCCGCAGGCGGCGGAGGTCGTCGACATCGACGAACCCGGCGCCGACGGCGCCGTCCTGATCGACGTGCATGCCGCCGGGGTGGCGTTTCCCGACGCGCTCCTCAGCCGCGGCCTCTACCAGTACAAGCCCGACCTGCCCTTCGTTCCCGGGGCGGAGATCGCCGGGGTGGTGCGCAGCGCACCGGCCGATTCCGGTGTCGCCGCGGGCGACCGGGTGGCGGGCCTGACCATGCTGTCCGGCGGGATGGCCCAGGTGGTGGCGCTGCCCCCGGAGCGAGTGTTCACCCTGCCCGACAACGTGTCCTTCGAGGCCGGCGCCGGCCTGCTGTTCAACGACCTGACCGTGCACTTCGCCCTGCGCACCCGGGGTCGCCTCGCCGAGGGCGAGACCGTGCTGGTGCACGGCGCCGCAGGCGGCATCGGCACCTCGACGCTGCGGCTGGCGCCGGCGTTGGGCGCGTCCCGCACGATCGCGGTGGTGAGCACCGAGGACAAGGCCGACATCGCCCGCGCGGCCGGGGCGTCGGACGTCGTCCTCGCCGACGGCTTCAAGGACGCGGTCAAAGAGCTCACCGGAGGCCGCGGCGTGGACGTGGTGGTCGATCCGGTCGGCGGCGACCGGTTCACCGACTCCCTGCGCTCGCTGGGGGTGGGCGGCCGGCTGCTGGTGGTCGGCTTCACCGGCGGCGACATCCCCACGGTGAAGGTGAACCGCCTGCTGCTCAACAACGTCGACGTGGTCGGCGCGGGCTGGGGCGCATGGACGTTCTCCCACCCGGACTACATCCGGCAGCAGTGGGCCGAACTGGAGCCGCTGCTGGCGTCGGGCAAGGTCTCCGCGCCTGCACCGGAGGTCTACCCGCTCGAGCGGGCCGCCGACGCCATCGCCGCGCTGGAGAACCGGACCGCGAGGGGCAAGGTCGTCGTCGCGCTGCGCTGAGCGGGCACCGACCTCGCGGGAAAGCCTCGCTCGCGGAACGCCCGCCATACACTCGGAGCACAGCGGCAGTCTGCTCAACGAGGAGCGTAGAACCATGACCCTGATCGACGCGGAGCCGACGGCCCGCACCAGCTTCGATGACGACGTCGAGGCCACCCAGCGGTATTTCGACAGCCCCCGGTTCGAGGGCATCATCCGGCTCTACACGGCGCGGCAGGTGGTCGAACAGCGCGGCACCATCCCGGCCGACTATCCGGTGGCGCGGGAGGCCGCCGCCGCCTTCTACCCGCGGCTGCGCGAACTGTTCTCCGAGCACAAGAGCATCACCACCTTCGGCCCCTACTCACCGGGGCAGGCCGTGACGATGAAGCGGATCGGCATCGAAGGCATCTACCTCGGTGGGTGGGCGACCTCGGCGAAGGGGTCCACCAGTGAGGATCCCGGACCCGACCTGGCGAGCTACCCGCTCAGCCAAGTGCCCGACGAGGCCGCCGGCTTGGTGCGCGCCCTGCTCACCGCCGACCGCAATCAGCAGTACCTGCGGCTGCGGATGAGCGAGGAACAGCGCGCGACGACGCCTGCGGTCGACTACCGGCCGTTCATCATCGCCGACGCCGACACCGGGCACGGTGGTGATCCGCACGTGCGCAACCTGATTCGCCGCTTCGTCGAGTCCGGTGTGCCCGGCTACCACATCGAGGATCAGCGTCCGGGCACCAAGAAGTGCGGCCACCAGGGCGGCAAGGTGCTGGTGCCCTCGGACGAACAGATCAAGCGCCTCAACGCCGCGCGCTTCCAGCTCGACATCATGGGCGTGCCCGGCATCATCGTGGCGCGCACCGACGCCGAGGCGGCCAACCTGATCGACAGCCGCGCCGACGAGCGTGACCAGCCGTTCCTGCTCGGCGTCACCAACGTGAACGTGCCCCCGTACAAGGCGTGCTTCCTCGCGATGATGCGCCACTTCTACGACAGCGGCGTCAAGGAGATCAACGGCCACCTGCTGTACGCCATCGCCGACGGAGAGTATGCGGCTGCGCACGCGTGGCTCGACCGCCAGGGCATCCTGGCCGCGATCGATCAGGCGGCCGCGGATTGGAAAGACGGCGACCCCGCCAACGAGAAGCTCTACGACGACATCGAATCGAAGCTCGTCGACGCCTGGCAGGTCGATGCCGGCGTGATGACCTACGGCGAGGCGGTCGCCGAGCTCATCCAGTTCCGGGAAGGCGAGGACGACGGGCTGGACATGTCCGTCGCCGACTGGCGCGCATTCGCCGAGCGGGCCTCGCTCTACACGGCCACCGAGAAGGCCCGCGAACTCGGCCTCGTCGCGACGTGGGACCCCGAGCTGGCCAAGACGCCTGAAGGCTACTACCAGATTCGCGGCGGCATTCCCTATGCGATCGCGAAATCGCTTGCGGCGGCGCCCTTCGCCGACATCCTGTGGATGGAGACCAAGACCGCCGACCTCGCCGACGCCAAGAAGTTCGCGGAGGCGATCCACGCCCAGTTCCCCGACAAAATGCTGGCGTACAACCTGTCGCCCTCGTTCAACTGGGACACCACCGGCATGAGCGACGACGAGATGCGGGTGTTCCCTGAGGAACTCGGCAAGATGGGGTTCGTCTTCAACTTCATGACCTACGGCGGCCATCAGATCGACGGCGTCGCCGCCGAGGAGTTCGCCACCGCGCTCCGCCAGGACGGCATGCTGTCGCTCGCCCGCCTGCAGCGCAAGTTGCGGCTGGTGGAGTCGCCGTACCGCACGCCGCAGACGCTGGTCGGCGGACCGCGCAGCGACGCCGCGCTCGCCGCCTCCTCAGGCCGCACGGCGACCACGAAGTCGATGGGTGAAGGCTCCACGCAGAGTCAGCATCTGGTGCAGACCGAGGTGCCGAAGAAGCTGCTGGAGGAATGGCTTGCGCTGTGGGGTGAGCACTACAAGCTCGACGAGACCCTGCGCGTGAAACTCCGGCCCCGTCGCGCCGGCGGCGAGGTGCTCGAGCTCGGCATCTACGGCGACGGTGAGGACAAGCTCGCCGACGTGCTCGTCGACCCCATCAAGGACCGGCACGGACGCAGCATCCTGACCATCCGCGACCAGAACACCTACGCCGAGAAGCTGCGGCAGAAGCGTCTGATGACGCTCATCCACCTGTGGTTGGTGCACCGGTTCAAGGCCGACGCGTTCTACTACGTGACGCCGACCGAGGACAACGTGTACCAGACGGAGAAGATGAAGTCGCACGGCATCTTCAGCGACGTGCACGAGGACGTCGGCGAGATCATCGTCGCCGAGGTGAACCACCCGCGCATCGACGAGCTGCTGGCGTCCGACCGCGAGGCACTGCAGCGGCTGATCCGCAAGGAGGACTAGCCCGGTCGTGACCACCACCACAACCGCGTCGTTCCGGACTGAGTGGAACGACTGGCACGCCGAACGCGAACGCTACTACCGCGATCCGCTCGGCTGGGTGAGCATCACCGGGTTGCACTGGCTCACGGAGGAATTCGAGACCGTGGCCGATCTGCCGGGTCGTTGGCGCGCCGACGCCGACGCGGTGTACGTCGAGGGCATCGACGGCATCGAGCGGCTGGAGCCCGTCGAGGGCGCGCCGGGGCTGCTGGTCGACGACGGCGACCGGCGCATCGAGGTCATCCGTCGGACGGGATCGGTGGCGCTGCGGGTACACGATCCGCGGTCGCCGCACCTGGCAGAATTCTCTGGAATACCCGCCTACGAGCCGGACGAACGCTGGCGCGTGACGGGAACCTTCACGCCGTTCCGGCATCCGGAGACGGTGACGACGGGCGCGGTGGTGGCGGGACTCGAGCACCATCACTCGGCCGTTGGCACCATCGATGTCGACATCGCGGGCACCGCAGCGCGATTGATCGCATTCGCCCGCCCGGACGGGTCGCTGCATCTGCTGTTCACCGACGCCACCAGCGGGGTGACCACCTATCCGGGCGCGCGGTCGCTGGCGGTGGCGGCACCGGACGATGCGGGGCAGGTGGTGCTCGATTTCAACCGGGCGGCAAACCTGCCGTGCTCGTTCACCGACTTCGCGACATGCCCGGTGGCACCGCCGGAGAACCGGCTCGCCGTCGCGGTCGAGGCGGGCGAGAAAGACCCGCGGGACTAGAGGTCGGCCCGGAGCGCTCGGTCGCCGGGTTGGCAGCGAAAACACTTGCTTCACAGTGGTTTCTGCTGTCACAGCGCGGCCGATTCTGTCGGACCCTCGCACTAGTGTTCGAGGCATGGACAGGGAGCAGGTGGTGGCGGCGTTGGAGGCGTGGGATGCCGCGCGTGCCGCGTTCGCCGCCCTGCCCTTCGACAGTCTCTCCGCCGCGGACCTTCTCGCGGTGTATGAGCGCCGCGTATACGCGCACCGCCAGGACACGGGCCTCGACCACGCGGTGCTGGCCCAACTGAAGCAGCAGTTCCGCCCCGAGGTGTACGGCAACACCAGCCTGCGTGATGTGTTGGCCCAGCGGCTGCATCTGGACACTGCCGATGCGACGCGACGCCTTGCCGCGGCTGAGACGTTGGGGCCGCGGTGGACGTTCACCGGTGAACGCCTCGACCCGGCCTGGGTGCACACCGCCGCCGCGTTGCGTTCGGGGGCAATCGACCCCGCGCATGTCGAGGTGATCCGCAAATGCCTCAAGAAGCTGCCCGGCTGGGTGGACGCGACGACCCGGGCCGATGCCGAACGCGACCTCGCCGGCTGGGCTCAACGGATGCCGCCGCAGGATCTCGAGGTGGCCGCGGACTACCTGCTCAACGCGATCGACCCCGACGGCGCCGAACCCGATCACGATGAGCAACAGCACCGCCGCAACCTGGTCATCGGTGAGCAACAGCCCAACGGCATGACGCCGACCAAGGGTGACCTCGACCCGGAGACCGCTGCGCTGTTGGACGTGATCATCGCCAAGTACGGCCCCCCGGGTCAGAATCTGCCTGAGGATCCGGGCGCCGGGGAGACCGTCCCGCGGGAGGTCTTCGGGATCGCTGACCCGCGTACCCGCCGGCAGCGCCACCATGATGCGCTGAAGACCGCGTTGCGTGACGTTGCCGCCTCGGGATCCTTGGGTCAGGTCAACGGTGTGCCGGCCACCATCGTGGCCACCACCACCGTCAAGGATCTCGAGTCCCGGGTGGGGTACGCCGACACCGCCGGCGGCCGCAAGCTGCCGATGCGGGATCTGATCCGCCTGGCCGGGAAGTCACAGCATTATCTGGCGGTGTTCGACGACCACACCGAGGAAGTCCTGTACTTCGGGCGGGCGCGGCGGTGTGCGTCGACGGCGCAGCGGTTGGCGTTGTTCGCCCGCGACAAAGGTTGCACCCGACCCGGCTGTACCCGCCCGGCGTTCGACTGCCAGGTCCATCACGCTCAACAGGACTGGTGCGAAGGCGGTTTGACGAACACCACCGACATGGCCCTGGCCTGCGCACCGGACAATCACCTCATCGAGAACACCGACTGGACCACCCGCCGGCGTCACGGCCGCACTGAATGGATCCCCCCACCCACCCTCGACACCGGCCAGACCCGCGTCAACAACCACCACCACCCCCAGCGCTACCTGACCGAGCGAACCAACGAGGACGACGAGGGCGAGGCGGACTAGCTGGGATCACCGCCCAGTCGGGTCACAGCTCCATCCGCGACCCGACGAGTATCGTGCGGTCCCACGGCAATTTGAAGTAGCCCGCGGCATCGGCGGTGATGAAGGACGTCGCGATGAACAGCCGCTTGCGCCATGGCGCCATCGTGGGCTCGTCTCCCGCCGACAGGTCGAGCTTCGACAGGAAGTAAGACGCCCTGTCCAGGTCGATGTGCCCCTCCGTCTGCGACGGATCCAGTAATCGCAGCGCGGCGGGCACGTCGGGTCGTTCCATGTAGCCGTACCTGGCCGTCACATGGAGGATTCCGTCGTCGGCGTGCCCGAGGTCGTTGATCACCATGCGATCGCTGTCCGAGACCCTCGGCACCGGTTGGGTTTCGAGCGCCAGCACCACGACATGCTGGTGCAGGACGTGGTTGTGCTCGACGTTCGCACGCAACGCCAGCGGAGCGCTGTCGTCGCCGCGGTTCAGGAAGACGGCGGTTCCCGGAATGCGCGGCAGCGGTGGTTGCCGTTCGGCGCACTCGTCGACGAAGTCGCGCAACGGCCCTTCGATCTCGGCTCGCTTCTCGGTGACGAGTCGACGTCCGCGTTGCCAGGTGGTCATCACCGTGAACGCGGCGACGGCGATCAACAGCGGCAGCCACGAACCGTGCAGCAGTTTCGTCAGATTCGCTGCCAGGAACAGGAAGTCGACCGTGAGCAGCACTCCGCCACCGATGAGCACCAGCCACAGCGGCACCTTCCACCGCGAGTGTGCGTAATAGAGGAACAGCGTTGTGACGATGGTGATCGTGCCGGTGACCGCCATGCCGAAGGCGTACGCCAGCGCCGACGAACTCCGGAAGGCGAACACCAGGGTCAGCACCGCCACGAGCAGCAGCGTGTTGATGAACGGCACGTACACCTGACCGATCACCGACGCGGACGTGTGCGCGATACGCAACCGCGGCAGGTATCCCAGTTGCATCGCCTGCGACGCCACCGAGAACGCGCCGGTGATCACGGCCTGGGAGGCGATGACCGTCGCCATGGTCGCCAGCAACACCAGGGGAAGCAACGCCCAGGACGGCGTCAGCAGAAAGAACGGTGCACGCACCGCTTCGGGGTCGCCCAGCAGCAGCGCACCCTGACCGAGATAGTTAAGAGTGCACGCCGGCAACACGACGCCCAGCCAGCCGATGGTGATCGCGCGGCGGCCGAAGTGCCCCATGTCGGCGTAGAGGGCTTCGGCGCCGGTGACGGCCAGGACGATGGCGGCCAGCGAGAAGAAGGCGATGTGGAAGTGGCCCACCAGGAATTCGACCGCATACGTCGGCGACAGCGCCTTCAAGATCTGCGGATGGGTGGCGATGCCGCCGACGCCGCACGCGCCGATCACCGTGAACCACACGATCATCACCGGACCGAAGAACCGTCCGATCACGGCCGCCCCCCGGCTCTGTACGGCGAACAGGCCGATGATGATCACAGCGGTGATCGGCACCACGAAGTCCTCGAAGTCCGGTGTGAGGACCTTGAGGCCCTCCACCGCGGACAGCACCGAGATTGCGGGGGTGATCATGCTGTCGCCGAAAAACAGTGAGGCGCCGAATATCCCGAGTGCCGCCAGCATGAGCGCGGTGCGCTTGCCCTGACGCTGGCCCCATTTCCGCAGCAGCGTGATCAGCGCCATGATGCCACCCTCGCCGTGGTTGTCGGCGCGCATCACCAGCGTGATGTAGGTGAGGGTGACGATGAGCATGACCGACCAGAAGATCGTCGAGACGACGCCGTAGACGTTGGTGTCGTTGAGCGGGACCGGATGCGGATCGGTCGGGTCGAACACCGTCTGCAGCGTGTAGATGGGGCTGGTGCCGATGTCTCCGAACACCACACCGAGTGCGGTCAGCACCACGACCGGTCGCGCCGACGGGCGGTGGGCCGCGTCGTCCTCCGCCACATCGGACAAGCGCTGCGCCATCGTGCGATCCCCTCTGCAGCCCGGCAGCGGCCGCCGGCGAACCCGTCTCGACATTATGTGCGGCGACGGGCGTCCCCCGCCCGTGAACCGAAGGACGGGCCCCGCGGGATCACTCCCGACGTCGAACGTGTGTTCTAATGGCTCGGACCGCGAGCCTGCGCACTGCGGGCGATGACGAGAAGGAGTTCGCCGTGACGTTGACCGTAGACACTCTGGCAGAAGATGCGTTGCCGGCAGCGTCGGACACCCCCGAGGTCCTGGTCGCTGCTGAGACTCCTGCCGGGAAGCCCGAGAAGGGGCCGGCCAAGAAGGCGACGAAGAGATCCAAGACGCTCGAGCTCACCCTCACCGTCACCGGTACCGCCGACGGCGAATGGAGCGCGGAACTCAAGCGGGGCAGCAGCTACCTGGTGCGTGACCTCGCCGTCGCGGCTGCCGCAGTCTCTCGCGCCGCGAGGGAACTACACGACGATCTCTCCGCCCCGATCGACGAGGTCATCGAGGAGGCGCGTGCCCAGCAGGCCGCCAGGGTCGCCGCCCTCGAGGCCGAACTCGAGGCCGCCCGAAAGGTTCTCGCCGACCTGGACTGAGGTGTCGCGGCGTCTGGCGGTCGTGATGCAATCAAGTCAGACGCCGGAAGCGCGGCTGTTCTCGTCATGACAGGACGCGGCAGCCGCACAGGGATGGAGGACGACGTGGAGACCTGGGATGCGCTGCGCGCTCGACGCAACGTCAGGAGCTACCGGCCGGACCCGGTGCCCGAGGAGGCGCTGCGGCGCATCGCCGAGGCCGGGTGGCGGTCACCGTCGGCGAGGAATCGTCAGCCGTGGGAGTTCGTGGTCGTCACCGACCCTGCGACGCTGCAGGAACTGTCGACGGTGTGGCAGGGCGCGGGTCACATCGCATCGGCACCCGCGGCCATCGCGCTCGTCGCGCCGGTGCCGCCGGAGGAGCGTCGCAAGACACTCGACCAGTACGACCTCGGGCAGGCGACGATGGCGATGATGCTCGCCGCGACCGATCTCGGCATCGGCACCGGACATTCCTCGGTCGGCGATCAGGAGAAAGCTCGCGCCATCCTGGGTGTCCCAGAGGACCGCATCGTCGCGTATCTGCTCGGCATCGGATATCCCGCCGACCGCCCGCTGGCGCCGATCACCACACCGGACCGCCGCCCGTTCGACGACGTCGTCCGCCACGGCCGCTGGTGACATGCCGGTAGGGAGCACGCAGGATGCGTTCCGCGACGCTGCGCGCGAAGACGGTGTCGAACTCGCCGGTCAGCGCTTCGAATGGCTCAACCAGCGCGGTCACCTCGGGCTCCCGCCCGGTGCGCAATTCGCCTCGGTGAGGGCGACTCTGGAGAGCATCTACATCGCGCTCGGCGGCGACCTGGCGACGCTGGCGACCGCCCGCACCACGGCACTGCGCGGCGACTTCCTCCACGTCGACTCCGGGACGCTGATCGAGGTCGACGAATCGCAGCACTTCACCTCGGCAAGGCTTCGATCACTGCTGCTGTATCCGCATGACGCGCCGCTCGGCTTCGAACACGGCCGGTACACGGCCCTCTCCGAGACCTGGCTCGGCAGGTCGGACAACTTCTACCGCACGAAGGCAGCCCGCGGCTTCGGGATCGGCGGCCGGCAGCGCCAGCGTGCGTATTACGACGCACTCCGCGACCTGGCCACGCCCGCGGCGGGACATCCACCACTCATCCGGATCGACGCCGCGGAACGCGACGGCGCTGACGCCTACCGACGGCACCGGAATAGGCTCCGCGCGGCGCTCGGGATCTAGCACTCCCGAATCGCGGATACGGGCCTGTTACCCGCGCACATCCGCATTCATGGTTGAATTCGGAGAGAACTGCCGCAACTGCGGTGACCTGATTTCCGACCAGTGAGTGATGCGGTGCCCGCAATGAAGATCAAGGACGCTGCGGCGATCCTCGGCGTCAGCGACGACACCGTCCGCCGCTGGATCGACAGCGGCAGCCTCGCGGCCCATAAGGACGACGCGGGCCGCAAGGTCATCGACGGCAAGGTCCTGGCCGAATTCGCCCGCGAACATGCCACGCCGCCACCGGACCCCCTCGGCGGCGGTAGCTCGGCTCGCAACCGGTTCGTCGGGCTCGTCACCAAGGTGACAGCCGACCAGGTGATGTCCGAAGTGCAGATGCAGTGTGGGGCGTTCACAGTGGTCTCCCTGATGAGCACCGAGTCGGCCCGACAGCTCGGCCTCGAACCCGGCGTGCTCGCCGTCGCGGTGGTCAAAGCCACCAACGTGATCGTCGAGACTCCTGGCGGCGCCTCGTGAAGTCGACCGTCGGCGCCGCCGCGACCCTGGCCGTTGCGGTACTCGTCGCGGCATGTTCGTCGTCGTCGACCGACTCGTCCTCCACCAGCGACGGTGCAGGCGCGCCGATCACCGTGTTCGCCGCGGCATCGTTGAAGGCGACATTCACCGAACTCGGCGCCCGGTTCGAGCAGGACAATCCGGGCGCCACAGTCACATTCAATTTCGCCGGCTCCTCCGACCTGGTCACTCAGCTGACCCAGGGCGCACCCGCCGACGTCTTCGCCTCCGCTGACGTGAAGAACATGACCAAAGCGGTCGACGCAGGCCTGGTGGCCGGTGAACCGGTCAACTTCGCCACCAACACCCTGACCATCGTCACGCAACCCGGAAATCCCCTGCAGATCATGACATTCGCCGATCTCGCGAAGCCCGGAACGCAGGTGGTGGTGTGCGCACCGCAGGTGCCCTGCGGCTCGGCCACCGAGAAGGTCGAGCGGGCCACCGGTGTCACGCTCACCCCGGTGAGCGAGGAGTCCGCCGTGACCGACGTGCTCGGCAAGGTCACCTCGGGCCAGGCCGACGCCGGACTGGTGTACGTCACCGATGCCACCGCCGCGCGGGACGAAGTCACCGCGATCCCCTTCCCCGAAGCCGGCGAAGCGGTGAACACCTATCCGATCACCGTGCTCGAGGACTCGGCGAACACCGCTGCAGCACAGGCATTCATCGACCTCGTCACCGGCCCGACGGGCCAGCAAGCCCTCGCGGCAGCGGGCTTCGCCGCGCCGTGACCACCCCGCGGCGGACGAGCGGGCTGATCCAGGTCGGCCTGCCGGCCTGGGTCTACCTCCCCGCCGCGGCGGGAGCGCTCTTCGTCATCGTGCCGCTGGTGGCCATCCTGCTGCAGATCGACTGGGCGCACTTCATTCCGCTCGTCACTTCGGAATCCTCACGTGCCGCACTTCTTCTGAGCCTGCAGACCGCGACGGCGAGCACCGTGGTGTGCGTGCTGCTCGGCATTCCGATGGCGCTCGTCCTGGCTCGCGGCAACTTCCCGGGACAATCCGTGCTGCGCGCGCTGGTGCTGCTTCCGCTCGTGCTGCCGCCCGTGGTGGGCGGCATCGCGCTGTTGTACACATTCGGTAGGCAGGGGCTGCTCGGCCACCAACTCGACCTGCTGGGCATCCGGATCGCCTTCTCCACCTCCGCGGTGGTGCTCGCCCAGTCGTTCGTGTCATTGCCCTTCCTCGTCGTCAGCCTCGAGGGTGCGCTGCGTTCGGCGGGGACGGGCTATGAACACATCGCCGCCACGCTCGGCGCCCGACCCACCACGGTGCTGCGGACCGTGACGATGCCCCTGGTGCTGCCCGGGCTGGTGTCGGGTGCCGTGCTCGCCTTCGCGCGCTCGCTCGGCGAGTTCGGTGCCACGCTGACCTTCGCCGGCTCGCTGCAGGGCGTGACCCGGACCCTGCCACTGGAGATCTACCTGCAGCGCGAAACCGACGCCGACGCCGCCGTCGCGCTGTCACTGCTGCTCATCGTCGTCGCCGCGGTTATCGTGATCGCCTCGGCGGGCCGCCGCATGACGGGCCGGCTGTGAGCAGCGTGCGCGTCGATGCGCGCCTGACACGACGCGGAGTCGACCTCGACCTGGACCTCGACGACGGCGAGGTGCTGGCGGTGCTCGGCCCCAACGGCGTCGGCAAGTCCACCCTGCTGCTGATGATCGCAGGCCTGCTGCGGCCCGACGACGGACGGATCGAGCTGGGCGGCACCGTCGTCACCGACACCCGCACAGGCACTTTCGTTCCGGCTCACTCGCGCAATGTCGCGATGCTCACCCAGCAGGCTCTGTTGTTCCCGCACCTGAGCGTCGAAGCCAACGTCGCCTACGGGCCGCGCTGCGGCGGGCAGTCCCGGTCGGTGGCGAAGGCCACGGCCCACCGCTGGCTCGACGCCGTCGGCGCCACCGATCTCGCCGCGCGCAAGCCCGGCCAGCTCTCGGGCGGGCAGGCGCAGCGCGTCGCCATCGCCCGCGCGCTGGCCGCCGAACCACGGCTGCTGCTGCTCGACGAACCGCTGGCTGCGCTCGACGTCGCCGCCGCTCCTGCGTTGCGCCGACTGTTGCGCGAGATGTTGCGCGACGGCGGCCGTACCGCGATCATCGTCACCCACGACGTGCTCGACGCGTTGGCCGTCGCCGACAGGATCGTCGTCATCGAGAACGGCCGGGTGGTGGAGAGCGGCCCGGCCCGTCGTGTGCTCAGCGCACCTCGCAGCGACTTCGCGGCCAGGATCGCCGGGGTGAACCTCGTCCCGGGCGTCGTCACCGAACCCGGGGTGATCCGCACGTCATGGGACGCCGCCGTACACGGAACCGGCGAGGTCGAACCGGGCGCCGGCGCCATCGCACTGTTCCGGCCCGGTGCGGTCGCGGTCCACCTCGAACCGCCACACGGCAGCCCGCGCAACGTGATCGCCGTGACGATCGCCGAGGTCGACATCCACGGCACCGCCGTGCGGATCAGGGGCGCCGAACAACCCGACGGAAGCACCGGGCTGGCGGCCGACATCACCACGGCCGCCGCGGCCGATCTCGACGTCGAACCCGGCAAGACGGTCTACTTCGTGGTCAAAGCACAAGAAGTGCAACTGCATCCGGCGTTACCGCGGCCCTACTCCTCCCCCAGGTAGGCCTTGAGGCACCGGTCGGCCAGGGCGCGCGCCGTCGGACCGTCCGCGCCATTGCCGACGTTCGCGGTGTACCAGTCCTCACTCGACAGCCGCAGGAAGCGGCGGCCGCCGTCGGTGGCCAGCCACTGCTGTCCGAAGGCCGGGTCGATGGACTCCCCACTGGCCAGATGCAGCGTCAGGCCCAGCAGCATCGAGTCCCAACCGATACCGACCGCGCCGGGCCCGAACTCACGCCAGTTGTCGTCGTCGGCATCGATGATGTGCTCGAGCACCACTCGGGCCCGACCGGGGCCGTCACCGGTGACACGGACGTCGATCCAGCTGACGTTGTCGCCGTATTCCCAGGTGGCCGTGAGTTCTCCGGAGGGTCGCAGGTGAGGATCCTGCCGCCGGCATGACCCTCGAACTGGTAGGTGCCGCCGACGGCCAGGTCGCCGGATATCGGCAGGAACCACCGCGGGATCCGCTCGATGTTCGTCACCGCGTCCCACAGGTCGGCCTGGTCGGTGTCGTAGGACTGGCTGATGGTCAGGATGCGGGCCTCCCCCGCGTCGTGCACCGTGTCACCGACGGTGCGCCGCACCGCATTGATCTGATGATCGACGTCAATCATGATGTATTTCCTCGTCGTTGTCGTTTACCTCGTGCGATCTCGGTCGCCAAGGCATCCAGGCGCGGAGCCCAGAATCGCCGGAAGGTGTCGAGCCATTCGTCGACGTCGCGCAGCGCTGCGCCGTTGACGGCGTAGAGGCGGCGCTGGCCTTCCGGTCGTACCGTCGTGAAGCCGCTGTCCCGCAGCACTTTCAGGTGCTGCGACACCGCCGGCTGGGTGATGTGGAACTCGCCCCGGATGACCGAACCGATGTCACCCGCTGGCCTCTCACCGTCGGCGAGCAGTTCGAGAATGCGGCGACGCACCGGGTCTCCGAGAACGTCGAACGCGTGCACCATCCGACGATAAAGCTGCCGCTTAAATAAGTCCAGGCTGAACTATGACTGCGGCCCACCATGCCGAAGTCGCCGCACGTCGAGGCGGCCAGGGAATGACTTTTGTGCCGATTTCGTTATCAGAGTTTGTCCCACTTGTCACATGGGTAACTCCAGTAACAGCGGACGGGACATCTGCTCCGCTGTCAACGGCGAGAAAGAGTCGAATGGATCATCGCGATGAACACAATTCTCTACTTCAGCACCCGCGGCACCGTATATGAGACCCGTGCCTACACCAGGGCCGACATCGAACACCTCATTCACGACCAGGGCCTGCACAGCCTGACCAGCGCCGACCGGCAGTTCGACTTCTGGTTCAGCCCCTCGGCGAGCCGGTGCCAGCGCCGCGTCAACCGCAGTGCCACCGAACTGTTCCTGGCGACCACCGATTTCACGGCCAAGACCGTCCCCCTGCTGCGGGGTTCCGTGGTCGTGGCCACTCACGACGCCGACGGTGACCTCGACGGCCTCAGCTGGGAGCAGCTGGACCTCCTGGTCGACCGCAACCGCGCCATGAGCCGGCGCGACGAACGAGTGCTCGGCCGGCGGATACAGCGCGAGCTGCGTGCCGAGCGACGGACGGTCGAGACGCCGCAGGTCGCAGGCGTCAGTTGCGCGAGACCGCGCACCCTCGTGCAGCGCTGACGACCTCTCGTCACGCCGTCGCGGCGCGGATGGAAAAGTGGCCGCGATGAGTGCGAACAAACCCGACCTGGTGCTCCTGCACGGCGTCACCATGTCCGCCGCAGCCTGGCGGGACGTGGCACCGCTGCTCGACGCCGACTTCGAGGTCCACGCACCCACCGCCGCCGGACACCGCGGCGGTCCCGCGGCACGCCGTCGCCCCGCCACCATCGCCGACACCGTCGACGCGGCGGAACGCTACCTCGACGAGCGCGGACTCGCCCGGCCGCACATCGCGGGCAATTCGATGGGCGGCTGGATGGCCGTCGAACTCGCGCGCAGAGGACGGGCGGCGAGTGTGTGCGCCCTCTCGCCGGCAGGCTTCTGGACCGTGGGACAGCGCTCGCACTCCGCGTCGACCGCCCGAGTCCGGCGCACGGTCACGATGAGTCGGATACCGCGGCCTCTGTCGTCGGTCACCCTGCGGTCGGGTCTCGCGCGGCGGCTTGCGTTCCGCGACATCGCGTCCCGCGGGGAACGGCTCTCCCATGGGCAGGCCGTCGCCGCGATCGACGACGTGCTCGGCTGCGCGGTCGCGACCGACCTGCTCGGCACCCCGGAAGCCGTCGCGTCCCTCGACCCACTGCCGTGCCCGGTGACGCTGGCCTGGGGCGAACGCGACAAGGTGTTCCCCGTCGACGTCAACGGCGTGATCGCACGAGAACGCCTGCCGCAGGCGAGGTTCGTGGTGCTTCCGGGCGTGGGACACGTGCCGATGATCGACGACCCGGCCCTTGTCGCCGAAACCATTCGCACAAGCACAGGCTGAGGCGTTGGCACCGCAACGCAGCGTGACCCCGGAGACACTGGGGGCATGGGTGATCAAGTGCAATCCGCACAGGACTCCCGTGGAACCCATGCGCGCGTCGGGCCACGCCCACCCGGCATGGTGCGTGGCCGGCAACTATCGTTCGGCACTCATCCGGCCGGATCAGCGGGTGCTGTTCTGGGTGTCGGCGCACCCTCAGCGAGGGATTTGGGGCACCGGCCGGGTCACCGGGGACGTGTCGATCGAGGATGGGCAACTGCGTGTGCCGGTGCACATTCCGCTGTTCAGCCAACCACTCACCGTCGACGAACTGTCCGCGGTACCCGGCCTGCGCTCGATGGAGGTGTTCCGGTCGCCGCAGCAGGCCAACCCGTCCTGGGTGAGCGTGGCGGAACTGGCGCTGCTCGAACCCCTGCTGCGGGCCCGGTGACGAAAGGCGCAGACCCAATGGGGTTTCAGCGATCCGCCCCGCTGTGACCCGAGCGCACGAGTGCATCGCCGGGCCGTAGGAAGCCGGGCTGCTGCAACGTGCGGATCGCACGCAACGTCCCCATCGGGATCACCCGCTTGAAGAAGGCGCCGGCGTCGAACGTGCCGCGAACCTCCTTCACGTAGGTCTTCGGTAGGCCGAACCGGATGATGCCCTGGCTGACGTCGATGAGATCGGCGCGGCGGACGGCCTCGACGAGCGGCGCGTGCGGCCGCGGTGGGCCGTACGTCCGCAGCCGGTGGTGCTCGGCCACGATCAGCGCGAGTTCGTCGGACCACGGTTCACGGCCGGTCCGGTGCAGCCACGCATCCTGCGCCTCGATCGAGGGCACGAGGTAGTCCAGTGTGTCGAATGCGGCGAGGTCGTGGAATGCCGCGGCGATCGCGAGCTTGTCGTCACGGTCGTTCTCATCGGGGGTCAGCGCTCGGGCGAAGTTGATCACGCGGTAGACGTGTGCCTTATAGGCGTCGAAGCCCTCGTCGTCACCGCGGGCCACGTGGCGGTGCGACTCGAGGATCTCGTCGGCCAGCGGGGAACTGCGGAGGATGTCCGGGGCCATCACTGCAGTTCCTTGGCGCCGGCATCGGCCTGGCGCCGCAGCAACAGCATCGAGGTGACGCTGATGACGGCGAGCACGTCGATGTAGCCGGCCACCGACCAACTGGTGTGGGTGGCCGCGAGCAGCGACGCCGTCACGAACGGAGCGAGGCCACCGCCGAACACGGTGCCGACCTGGTACCCCAGCGATGCCCCGGAGTAGCGCACTTCGGTCGGGAACAACTCCGAGTAGAGCGCCACCTGCGGCCCGAACATCATCGAGTGCCCGACGAAACACACGACGAGCGCGAACAGCAACAGCCACAGGTTGGCCGTGTCGATGAGGGCGAACATCGGCCACGCCCAGATCGCGACTCCGAGCGCTCCGATGAGGAAAAGCCTTGGCCTGCCGTACCGATCGCTGAGGTGGGCGAAGTACGGGATGAAGAACAGCGGGCAGGCGCAGGCGGCGAGGATGACGCCCAGTACAGCTTCCCGGCGGAGTTCGAGTGTCTGGACGCCATAGTTCAGCATGCCCGACACGATGATGAACACGACGGCGTTCGGCAGGACGAACGCTCCGCCGGCGAGCAGGATCGTTCGCCAGTGATCCCTCACGACGCTGACGACCGGCGCGGAGTCGGGGCGGGTCGCGGCGGCCGGGCGGGAGGCGCGCTCGGCCTCGAGACGACGGAACATCGGGGTGTCCTCGATCGCACGGTGGATGTAGAGGCCGATGCCGACCATGACGATGCCGCTCAAGAAGGGGATGCGCCACCCCCACGACATCAGTTGCTCGTCGGTGAACGCAAGCGACAGAACGAAATAGCTCGACAGTCCGCCGATGAGCCCCAGTTGCGCCCCGATCTGCACGAAGCTGCCGAAGAACCCCCGGCGTCCGGCAGGAGAACCCTCCGTCAGCAACAGGGACGCCCCACCCCACTGGCCGCCGAGTGCGAAGCCCTGCAGGATTCGCATGGCGATCAGCACCGCCGGTGCCGCCCAGCCGATCGCGGCCGCGGTGGGCAGCAGGCCGATGACGAACGTGCTCACGCCCATCAGGAGGTTCGACGCGACGAGAACGGGTTTGCGGCCGTACCGGTCGCCGTAGTGCCCGGCGACCGCGCCGCCGAGAGGACGGGCCACGAAGCCCACGGCGAAGGTCGCGAACGAGGCGAGAGTGCCTGCCGTACCGCTCAATTCCGAGAAGAACAGGGGGCCGAGGAAGATCGCCGAGGCGGTCGCGAACACGAAGAAGTCGAAGTACTCGACGGCCTGGGCGAGGACGGCGACCGTGATCACCCGCCGCGGCGGCCCGGAGCTTTCGCTGCGCGCGGCGCGAGCCGGGTCAGGATCCGCGTGCGCAGTATCGGTCATCGTCGCCGCTTCCTATGTGTCCACGGGTGTCGGCTCGGGCTTCTTGCGGATCGCGACGATGCCGCCGCCGATCACCAGAACCATGCCGAGGACGACGAACACCGTCGGCGCCCGGTCCCACAGCACCCAGTCGATCAGTGCGGTGAACACGATGACCGTGTAGATGAACGGGCCCACCTTCACCGCCGAGGCGTAGCGGTAGGCCAGCACGATGAACACCTGGCCGACGAGCAGGGTCAACCCGATACCGACCAGGTATATCGACGCTTTCGCACCGAAAGGTTCCCAGTCGGCCAGCGCGAACGGCGCCACCAGCAGGGTGGAGAACAGGAAGTAGTAGAACAGGATCCTGGGCGCCGGCTCGGTCGTCCCCAGCCAGCCGACGGTCATCAGCGCGACCGCGAGGAAGAACGCACCAGCCAGCGCGTAGACGACGCCGACGTTGAAATCCTGGTGATGGGGCTGCAGTACGAACACCACGCCGACAAAGCCGATCGCGGCGCCGACCCATGTCGCCCTCGACACGCGTTGGCGTCGAACGGCCCAGGCGATCACCGGCATCCACAGTGGCGCACTGAAGGTGAGCAGGATCGCGTTCGTCAGCGGCATCAGTGTGATGGCGACGAAGAGCGCGTACCAGGCTGCCGTTCCGGTCACCGCGCGGAGCACGTGCAGGCCGATCTTGCGGGTGCGCAGCGAGGCCCAGCCGCGACGGAGGGTGACCGGAACGATGAACAGGAGACAGATCAGGTTCTGGAACAGCAGGATGACGGCGGTCGAGGTGAGATCCTCGGTGGCTCTCACCAGAGCGCTCATCACCGCGGTGCAGAAGAACGACAGTGAGCTCAGCGCGGCCCCGAATGCCAGGTTCTCCGGCATGCTTCCTGCGCCGGTACCGGGCATCTGGGCCGACGTCATGCCATCATCACGCCGACGAGGTGGCCGATGCCGAACGTGATGGCCATCGCCAACCCGCCGCCCACGGTCACGCGCAGTATCGGGCGCAACGGCTTCGCGCCGCCGAGCCGGGCAGCCACCCAGCCGGTGACCGCCAGCGCCAGCAGCACCACGACGGCGGTGACCGGGACACGGGCCGTTGGTGGCGGAATGAGGATCGCGAGGAACGGCAGCAGGGCGCCGACCGTGAATGACGCCGCGGACGAGAACGCCGCCAGCCACGGATTGGTCAAATTCTCCGGATCGATTCGCAACTCGACCTCCGCGTGCGCGGCGAGCGGGTCGAAGGCGGTCAGCTCGGCGGCGGCCTGACGCGCCGTCTGCGGCGACAGCCCCCGCGCCTCGTACAGCCCGACCAGTTCGTCCATTTCGGCGTCCGGCTGCTGTTGCAGTTCCTGTTCCTCCCGGTCGAGCATCGCCTGTTCGGTGTCGCGGGCAGTGCTGACAGACACGTACTCGCCGACCGCCATCGACAGCGCCCCGGCCACCAGCCCGGCAAGGCCGGCGGTGAACAGCGGTCCGCGGTCGGCGGAGGCCGCGGCGACCCCGACGACGATCCCCGCCGTCGAGACGATGCCGTCGTTGGCCCCCAGAACTGCGGCACGTAGCCAGTTGAGCTTGTCGGCGACCGACCCGTGATGCGGCTTCGCCGTACCCGGCGTGGGGGCGCTGCCGGCACCGTCAGTTGTCATAGGTTGAGGCTAAACCGGCCGTTGACGCTGACGACGATTTCCCGCAAAGCGACTTCACGCTCCGACAGGGAGGTTTAACCTCCGAGCTAACCACCCAAGGATCACATGTCGCGGATATTCCTCAGCCATTCGAGTCTCGATGCGCGCGAGGCGTTGGCTCTGAAGCGCTGGATGGTGGGCCAGGAGCCTGCACTGGCGACCGAGATCTTCCTCGACATCGACCCAGAGGTGGGGCTGCGGCCGGGAGAGCGGTGGAAGGACAGACTGCAGCAGGCCAGCGCCCGATGTGAGGCCGTGGTCTGCCTGCTGTCCGCCAATTGGGAAGCGTCCCATGAGTGCAAGACCGAGTACCGCGTCGCGGAGAATCTGAACAAGCAGATCCTGTGTGCCCGGATCGAGCCTTCGGTCGGTGACGAGCTGACCTCGGAGTGGCAGCGGTGCGACCTCTTCGGTGAGAGCGACATGACCTCCATCGACGTCGGCAGCGGACCGCCGGTGTTGTTCGCCACCAGTGGCTTGTACCGGTTGCGCGACGCCATCCGTGGGACCGGAATCAGCGCGAATTCCTTTGTGTGGCCGCCACCGGAGGATGTGAATCGGGCCCCGTACCGCGGTTGGGAGCCGTTCGAACAGGTCGACGCGGCGGTGTTCTTCGGCCGCGATGCGCCGATCGTGCGGGGGCTCGACGAGCTCCGCGGCATGAGACTTGCCGAAACGAAATCGCTGTTCGTGATTCTGGGCCCCTCCGGCGCAGGCAAGTCCTCGTTCCTCCGCGCGGGTCTGCTGCCGCGCCTGGCGCGCGAGGATCGTCGGTTCACACTCCTGGGCACCGTGCGGCCCGGTCGCAACGCGCTCACCGGCGATACCGGGCTGGCAACGGCCGTCTGGCACGCCCGGGACAGGATGGGTATGTCGACGCCAAGTCTCGGCGACATCAAGACGGCGTGCACGAACGACATCGAGCGCCTCCGCGAACTACTGCTCGACGTTCAACAGGCAGCGGCCGACCGGTTGCCCGATCCGGTGCGCGGCGACGAGCGAGCAGCCGCTCCGACGTTGATACTGCCCCTGGATCAAGCCGAGGAGTTGTTCTCCGCTGACGCCGGGGCGCAGGGTGCGGAGCTGCTGTCGCTGATCAGGCGGCTGACGACTCGGACCGACATTCGCCCCCTGAGCCTGATCGTGGTGGCGACCATCCGGACCGACCGGTTCGAGATCATGCAGACCCATCCGGAACTGGCCGGTATCGAGTCGAGGGTCTTCGACGACCTGAAGCCGATGCCGCCCACCCAATTCAAGGAAGTGATCACCGGTCCGGCGGCGCGCGCCCGTGAAGGGGGACGCCGCCTCTCGATCTCGCCCGCCCTGGTGGAGACGCTGCTCACCGACGCCGCCGAAGGTGCCGACACCCTGCCGATGCTGTCGTTGACGCTGGCACGCCTGTACGCCGACTACGGCTCGACCGGTGAACTGACGGTCGAGCAGTACGAGGCGATGGGTGGGATGCGCCGCGTCGTCCAGACCGAGATCGACGAGGTGCTCGCCACCGATCCCGACGAGCGGACCAGGCAACTCGGCTGTCTGCGAGCTGCTTTCATCCCCTGGCTGGCCACGGTGAACCCGAAGAACGACCAGCCCCTGCGGCGGATGGCCCGTTATGACGACCTTCCGGAGGACAGCAGACCACTGATCGACCGGCTGGTCGCCAAGCGACTGCTGGTCAAGGATCGGCGCGAAGGCCAGGTGGTGGTCGAGGTCGCCTTGGAAAGCTTTCTGCGCCAGTGGGACGAGCTGGCGGAATGGCTTCGCGAGCAGCGGCACGAACTGCAGGTCGCCGACGACGTCGAGCGCGCCGACACGGCGTGGAAGGCCAACAACAGGGATGCGGCGTGGCTGCTGGCCGGAACCCGTCTCACAGATGCCGAAACCGTGGTGAGTTCGCCTACTTTCACGCAACGCATGCAGCCGGTGCGCGAGTACCTCGACGCTTCCCGTCAGAGCGAGAACGAACGGGTGGCCGCGGAGGAAGAACGTCGGCACGCCGAACTGCGTCATGCGCAGGAACGGCAGGCGGAGGCCGAGGCGCACACGAACGATCTCCGCAAGCGATCGCGCATCCTGCGTGCCGTTCTCGCCATGACCGCGGTGGTCGCCGTGGTTGCCGTCGTCGGGCTCGTCTACGCCACCAGTGCTCGCCATCAGGCACAGGACCGGTTCCGCCAGGCGACGAGCGTCCGGCTGGCCTCCGACGCCGACAGCATGCTCAATGGCAGCAGGCCGGGCAGTGATGCCCGGGCCCTGCACGAGCTACTAGCCGCGAACGCGCTGTCTGCGAACACATTCGACCAGAACATGTACTCCGTCGGTGTCGACACGTTCGACACCCTCAAGCTGATCGACCCCGCTATGGGCGTCTTCGGTGCCATTTTCAGCCCGGACGGCCGGCGCTTCGTCGCAGGCGGGGACAACGGGACTTTGCGCTTGTACGACGCTCAGACCGGCCTTCAGCTGGGCCCGGACCTGGTCGGACACACGAAGTGGATCGACGGCGCCACCTTCAGTCCAGACGGTCACACCATCGCCTCCGTCAGTGACGATCTCACCGTACGGCTGTGGAACGCCGACACCGGGCAGCCCATCGGCCAGCCGATGACAGGCCATCAAGATCAGGTGTGGGCGGTGTCGTTCAGCCCGGACGGGCAGATGCTCGCGTCCGGCAGCATCGACCGCACCGTGCGGCTGTGGAATGCCAAGAACGGCCTGCCCATCGGCCAACCGCTGAGACACCCGGACAGGGTCATCAGTGTGGAGTTCAGTCCCGACGGCCGGCGCATCGTCACCGGGAATGCCGACGGAACGCTGAGGTTGTGGGACGTCAAGACAGGGAAGCAATCCGGGCCTTCTCTGACCGGTCACGCCGGCGAGGTGATCGACGTGGCGTTCAGCCCCGACGGCCGCCGCATCGCGTCCGCGGGCGGCGACGGAGATGTGCGGTTGTGGGACGCCGCGACCGGGCGGCCGATCGGCGAACCGCTTGCCGCCCGCGGGAGCCGGGTGCTCAGCGTGGCGTTCAGCCCCGACGGTCACCGGCTCGCCTCCGGTAGTGGTGACGGTGCGGTGCGCCTGTGGGACGCCGACACTCGCCGACTACTCGGCGCGCCCATGCTGGGCCAGAAGGGTGGAGTGTGGACTCTGTCGTTCAGTCCCGACGGGACGCGCCTCCTCTCGGGATCGCAGGACGGGACGATTCGATTGTGGGATGTCGGCATACGTCGGCCCCTCATCGGCCACATCGGCGGCGTGTCCAGCGTGGCGGTGAGCCCCGACGGAAAACGCATCGCGTCGGCCGGCGACGACGGCACGGTGCGCCTGTGGGACGCGGCCAACGGCCGCCCGATCGGCAAGCCGCTCGTCGTCAGCGACAAGCCGCTGTCCAGCGTCGCGTTCGGCCCGGACGGACGGCGTCTCGCCATCGCCGGCGTCGACGGCTTCGTGCGGATGTGGAACGCGGACACGGGCACGGCCATCGGTACGCCGATCGATCCAGGGCAGGGGCCACTGACGAGCGTGGCGTTCAGTCCCGACGGACGCCGGTTGGCCATCGGCGGCGGTGACACGTCGGTCGGCGTGGAGAGCGACCGCGACGGCACCGTCCAGTTGTGGGATGTCACGACATTCCGTCCCGTCGGTGAGCCGCGCAGACACGGCGAACGGGTGAACAGTCTTGCGTTCAGCCCGGACGGGAACCGCATAGTCTCCGGCGGCGACGAGGGTGACAACACCGGGTCCGTGAGGTTGTGGGACACCAACACCGGGCAATTGGTGGCGGCCACAACGATCGGCGAGGAGCGGAGAATCGTGTGGGCCGTGACCTTCAGCCCCGACGGGCACCGCGTCGCCGCCGCCGGTGTCGACGGTTTCATCGAGATCTTGGATGCCAACGGGCTCGGCATCGTCGGTCAGCCGATGGAAGGCCATGAGGACAGGGGGGTTTCCCTGGCGTACAGCCCGGACGGCCGCACCATCGCCTCCGCCAGTCGCGACGAAACAATCCGGCTGTGGAACGTCGAGTCCGGCCAGCAGGTGGGTGATGCACTGACCGCGCACACCGACAACGTGAACAGCGTGGTGTTCACCCCCGATGGCCGCCGCATCGTCTCGGGCAGCGCTGACGGTACCGTCCGGGTCTGGCCGGCCGTTGCCGGGTCACAAGAGTTGTGCGACAAGTTGACTGAGAACATGAGCCACACGCAGTGGAACGACTGGGTCTCACCCGACATCGACTACATCAAGGTCTGTCCGGATCTACCGATTCATCCCGACTAGCTGTACCCGGCACGCCTACCGATCATCGCCGACGAGCGTGGGCTGTCCGAGGCGGCGAGGGGCCGTGTCGGTCCGGACGGCCTTGAGATCGACCAGAGCGAGTGCGTCAGGAATCTGACGCACCGCATCACGGTCGAGATCGGCGATGTCATCCGGGAGTTCGTCGAACGGTACGAGATACGGCGTGGTCTTCTGCTCGACGTCTTTGGGACCCGGACGCCAGCCCGACTCCAGGCGCTCGGTGACCCAGCGCTTGTGCTCCGCGACCGCCAGCATCTCGAACTCCGCCTCGGTGAATTCGAATGCGGGGGCGCCCATGTCATGCAACGGCGCGATGCTGCATCCGATGCTGCGCAGCTTGACCGGCATGTCGCGGGCTTGCGCCCGGTTGGACTCCCTGCGCGACTCGTCCAGCTCCGACCAGGGCGGCGCGTCCTTGCCTGCGGCGAGTTGCCCGGAGCGCCAGCGCTCGTGGATGGCGATGGCAACCCGCTCGTACGACCCGCCTGCGACGAACTCGGCCGTGCACGTTCGCTCGAGCGCTGGGAACACATTGACGTGCGTCAGCTCACCACTGGCGGTGGCATCGGTGATGAGTCGGGCCACACCGTCCGTCCGCGACAGCACGACGATCATCGGAACCGTCGGACCGACGTCGTGGCGCAGCCTCAGCATGGCCTCGATCGCGTCTTCGTCGCGGTACGCGCTCACGTAGGCGCGCGTGACGGGCGGAGCGCCCGCCTCGGCACGCATTGTGTCGAGTCGGTCCAGATCACGCACCGACATCGACGATTCGATGAACCGGCACGTCGATTCGAGCGCGGGGTACCGGTCGAGCAGCGCCTGGATGCGGTCGCGGGCCTGGTCGTCGACGACCGTGACCCACAGCGGCGTGTCGTCCTTCCGGTCCGAATACCAGCTCCAGGCGGCGTGTTTCACCAGCCACGTGCCCACCGCGTCGAGGCGGCTGACGAGAATGTGCGGCCTGTCGCACTCCCCCACGGCGATCGGGAACTCGTCGAGGCACAGCTGCGCGCTGATCTCTTCGAGGTTGAAGAAGTCCAGCGACGACGGCGAACCGGCGGACAGGTTCGCCTCCTGTACACGCAACAACCGGCACAGCTCGGGATTGTCGATCCTCGCCAGGCATCGCAGTGGACCCCGCCGTCGACCCGTGACGAGTCGCCGCGCGACGGCGACGATCTCGGTGTTCACCGAGTCGTCCGGGCAGACCGCGAGAAGGCGGGCCGCGCGCTCCACCCCGGCCTCGCGCAACGTGGCTTCCAGTCGCGCGTCGCCCAGAATGACGGGGCTACGCCAGCTCCGGGACACCTCCAGCTGCGGATTCGCCGGGTCCAACTCGACGACGACGACCCGATGGCCGGCCCGCCGCAGGCGGTCCACGAACAGAGTGCCGACATAGCCCAGTCCGCAGACGACGACGTGGCCCCGCATCAGCGGGATGCGGAGCTGTTGCACTCGGTCGCGGAACAGCAGGGCCAGCCCGCTCAGTGCGGCGTACCCGGACACGAGCGGCGCGAGAATCCGGGCGATCTCGAGCGTCACCGGTAACGCCGTCGCGCCGGGCGATCCCCCGAGGAAGAGTTTGAAGGTGTTGTAGGCGATGTCGGTTGCCACGGGAGGATGCTTGGCGGACCCCTCGACGTACAGTTCGGTGAGGTGGTCCGAGTAGCCCACCCAGCCGAGCACGAACGCCACGAGCGCCGCGAATCCCAGCCAGGCCCAGCGGAAGTCGGCGAAGACGCGTTTGACCGAGCGCGGGCGGACCATGCAGGGATCCCTACGCCGACGTCACGTCGTCAATGCGCGATCCACTTCGGGGCGACGCCATGGGGCGAGCGTATCCGACCACCTGTCGTCGCCATGGGCAATCGCCGAGCATCGGTGCGATCGACGGCGGACTCGAGGCGCTACGGCTCGCTGCGGAGCAGGACGATCGCGTTGTGGACGCCCGATTCGAGTAATTCGTCCGAGAGCTTCCTGTCGGAGACCGCGCGTGCGAGTTGCATGGTGGCGACGAGGATGGTGAGCAGACCCAACGCCTTGGTCCGCGCCGCGGTCGGGTCGCCAGGAGACAGGTGCGCCGCCATCACGTCGACGATGGATTGCATGCCCGTGGTGTAGGACTCGCGCACGGTGTCGCCGCAGCGGCCGATCTCCTCCAGCAGGGCCGCGTTCGGACAGCCGGTGGCGGGGTCGTCGCGGTGTTGCGGCGACAGGTACTGGCGGACGAACTCTTCCACTGCTGCGCCGCCCTCTGGCATTGCCGCGAGGACGGCACGTTGGGCCGCCAGCTGGTCGCCGATCACGGTGCCGACGAGGTCGTCCTTGGACTCGAAGTGTGCGTAGAACGCACCGTTGGTCAGCCCCGCGTCGGCCATCAGCGCCGCCACGCCTGAGCCGTCGATGCCGTGCTGCTTGAAGCGGCGGCCCGCGGTGTCGACGATCCGCCGACGGGTGCGCGTCTTGTGCTCGCTGTCGTATCTGGCCATCCTGGGCGCCTCCCGTCATCACATCTGCAGTGCTTGCACATCCTACCCCATTGGCTTACAGTCATAATATTACGGTCATAAGCCAACTGAACCGGTGACGGGAAGACGATCGATGAACGCTCCGCGCGACCCACAGGCCCTGCACACGACGATGTCGTGGAAGGAGACGCCCAATCGGACCGTCGACGTCGGCGGCGTCCGGTTCGCGTACCGCGAACTGGGCAGCGGTCCCGGAATTCCGGTGGTGTTCCTGCATCATCTGACGGCTGTCCTCGACGACTGGGACCCGCGCGTCGTCGACGGCATCGCCGCCCATCACCGCGTCATCGCCTTCGACAATCGCGGAGTCGGCGCCACCGAGGGGTCGGTGCCCGCGAGCGTCGAGCAGATGGCCGCCGACGCGATCGCCTTCATCCGCGCCCTGGGACTCGACAAGGTCGACCTGTTCGGCTTCTCACTCGGCGGCGGCGTCGCTCAGCTGGTCGCCCTGCAGGCTCCCGAACTCATCCGCCGCATGATCCTCGCCGGCACGGGACCGCGCGGCGGCGGCGGAATCGACAAGATGGCCACGATCGTCGGCGGCGCGTACCTCAAGGCGGCACTCACCCGAAGCGACCCGAGGAACTTCCTGTTCTTCCCGCGCACGCCCGAGGGCAGGCGCGCCGCATCGGAGTACCTGGGTCGGCTCGAAGAACGGACGATGAACCGCGACAGGAAGATCTCGATGCAGGCCCGCCTCGCACAGATCCAGGCGATCCGGCGTGCAGGCCGGAGCGCACCGGACGACCTGTCCGTCATCACGCATCCCGTCCTGGTCGTCAACGGCGATGACGACCTCATGGTGGCAAGCAGCCACTCGGCCGACATGGCACGACGACTTCCCCACGCACAACTGACGATCTACCCCCGATCCGGACACGGTGGTGTGTTCCAACATCACCAGACCTTCGTCGCGGACGCACTGCAATTCCTCGCCGACTGACCAATACCTCGAAACCATCAGGAGAATCGCATGACATCGCTGAAGGACCAGACCGTGCTCGTCACCGGCGCCAATCGCGGCATGGGACGCGAATACGTCACCCAGTTACTCGAGCGAGGCGTCGCCAGGGTGTACGCCGCCGCACGCAACCCGCGGCAGATCGACGTCACCCACCCGCGCGTGATCGCGCTGCCACTGGACGTCACCGATCCGGCGTCCGTCGCCGCGGCGGCCGAGGCTGCGCCCGATGTGAGCGTCCTGATCAACAACGCCGGCATCGTGCGCGGCGCTTCGGTGCTGGCTGACGACAACGCCGATCTGCGAGATGAGTTGGAGACGAACCTGTTCGGGCCCCTGGCCATGGCGTCCGCCTTCGTGGATCGCATCGCGGAAAGGGGCGGAGCGATCGTGAACGTGGCGTCGGTCCTCGCCTGGCTGCCCATCGGAGCGAGCTACGGAGTGTCCAAGGCGGCGTTGGCGAGTGCGACGGACGCGATGCGTATCGAACTCACATCGCGCGGCGTGCAGGTCCTTGGCGTGTACGTCGGTCTGGTCGACACCGACATGGCGTCCTTCTCCGACAGTCCGAAATCGGAACCGGCCGACGTGGTCCGCCAGGTGCTCGACGGCATCGAGTCCGGCGCCGCAGAAGTGCTCGCAGACGAACTGAGCCGCCAGGTCCGTTCGCAGTTGCACCTGCCGGTTCTGGACCGCGCCGTGGGTTGAGCCGGCCGGCCATTTCGAGAAAGCGAACAGAGATGAAGGCATTCGTCGTCACCAGGTACGGCCCGGATGGACTGCGCCCCGGTGAGGTGCCCCACCCGCCGGTGGGCCCCCGCGACGTGTTGGTGAAAGTGAGCGCGGCCGGCATCAATCCGCTCGACAAGATGGTGCGCAACGGCGAATTCAAGCAGCTCCTGCGTTACAAGAAGCCGTTCGTGCTCGGCCACGACCTCGCCGGGTCGGTGGTCGACGTCGGTGCGGACGTCCGGGGCTATGCGGTCGGTGACGAGGTGTACGCGCGGCCGCGCGATATGCGGATCGGCGGCTTCGCCGAGTACATCTCGATCGACCAGGATGACGTCGCCCACAAGCCGGCGTCGCTGAGCCTGCACGAGGCCGCGGCTGTCCCGTTGGTGGCGTTGGCCGCCTGGCAGATCCTGGTGGACACCGCGCGCATCCGGCCCGGGCAGAAGGTGCTCGTGCACGCCGGCGCCGGAGGGCTCGGCTCCACCGTCATCCAGCTCGCGAGGCATCTCGGGGCGCACGTCGCCACGACCGCTGGCCCCAAGAACGAGGAACTCGTCCGCGAACTGGGCGCCGACGTCGTCGTCGACTACACCAGGCAGGACTTCGCCGAATCCCTCTCCGGATACGACCTCGTGGTGGACTCCCTCGGCGGGCTGAACCTCTTGAAGTCGCTCACCGTGCTCAAGCCGGGCGGTCTGGCCATCGGTGTCACCGGCCCACCGGATGCCGGCTTCGCGCGACAACTCAAGGCTCCCAAACCCGTCGAGTGGCTGATGTCCTGGCTCAGTCGCAAGGTGCGCAAGGCCGCCAAAGACTTCGACGTGCGGTACCAGTTCTTCTTCATGCATGCGAGCGGTGGCCAGCTCGCCGCCCTGGCCAAGCTCTACGACGAAGGCCATCTGCGGCCGGTCATCGACCGGACGTTCCCGTTCGAGCAGACCGTCGAGGCGCTCTCGTACTTCGAAGCCGGAAAGGTGAAGGCCGGCAAGGTGATCATGACGCTGGACTGACGACGTGGTTTCGTTCAGCGGTCGCGGCTGGAACCGGCCGCGATCTGAGACGGCATCTTCAGGTCGGACTGTCCGCCGTCGACGAAGAGTTCGGTGCCGGTGATGAAACTGCTCTGTCCTGAGGCCAAGAAGAGCACTGCGGCGGCGAGTTCATCGGGTCGGCCCACGCGGCCCATCGGGATCCTGGCCGCCTCGCCGTCGAGAAGTTGCTGTTCCTGTCCGGCCGGGGCCAGCCCCGTGAGTCCCGGGGTTTCGATCGGACCGGGAATGACGGTGTTGACCCGGATACCGCGCGGGATCAGTTCAGTGGCCCAGGTCCGCCCGAACGAACGGATCGCCGCCTTGGTCGCGGCATAGATGCTGAATGCCGGCGTTCCGTTGTACGCCGCGGTGGATCCGGTCAGCACGATCGACGCACCTGGGTTGAGTAGCGGCAGCATCGCTTGCACCGTGAACAGGGTGCCACCGACGTTGGTGAGGAACACCGAGCTGAACTGGTCCGCGGAGATCTCCGCGAGCGGGGTGAACTCTCCACCGCCCGCGTTGGCGAACAGAACGTCGAGGCCGGATCCCCGAGCCGCGATGGCTTCCGCGACCGTGGCCAGGTCCTCGACGCTGGACACGTCGGCGCGGATGCCGGTTGCGCTGCCACCGATCGTCGCTACCGCGGCGTCGATCGTCTCCTGATTGCGCCCGGTGAGAAAGACATGGGCGCCCTCGGCCGCCAAGCGCTGAGCGGTGGCCAGTCCGATGCCGGAGTTTCCTCCGGTCACCAGAGCCGTCTTTCCTTCGAGTTGGCGCCCCGCGGGAGTTGTCGCTGGGGTCATAGGTGCGGAGCTGGTCATGGCGACTCTCTTTCGATGCTGGGGACGCCCGAGTTGGGGCGTCGAACTCATCGTGCGGGGCGCGTACCGGCCGAAAAAGGGCCGGTACGCCAACACACTCATCGACGAGGGCGATCAATGCGCTGCTGACCCGACCAGCACGCATTACCCTCGGGATGCATGGAGCTGCGGCAGCTCGAAGCGTTCGTCGCAGTGGCCACCGAGCTTCACTTCGGGCGTGCGGCCGAGCGACTGCGCATGGGTCAACCGACGCTCAGTGACCTGATCCGCCGGTTGGAACGCGAACTCGGCGCTCCGCTGCTGACCCGTACCACCCGCAAGGTCGCCTTGACCGGCGCCGGGCAAGAACTCCTCGGCCGGGCCAAGGTCATCCTCGACGAAGTCGCCGCCGCCGCGGCCGCAGTGCGGCGCACCGCCCAGGGCGACAGCGGCACGGTCCGGGTGGCGATCACTCCCCCGGTGGCGCCCGTGCTGGCCCCGCACCTGCTCGGTGCCGCCGACGAGCATCTGCCCGACGTCACTGTCGCCGTGCAACGGATGTGGCTGCCCGATCTCACCAGGGCACTTGCCGAGGGCACCACCGACGTGGCGATCACGTGCGCTCGACTGCCCGACGCACCCGGAGTGGTGAACACGGTCTTTTGCAGTGAGCCCCTCCTGGTGGGCTTGCGACCGGACCACCACCTCGCAGGCAGAGCCGAGGTGACGCTCGACGATCTGGCACACAAGCGACTCGCGATGCCCAGTGACAGCCTGTTCCCCGCTCTGGCCCTGGCCCTGCGTCAAGCCCTGGACTCGGCGGGTGTGTCCCCGCCGGTGGTGACCCTCGAGGCCACCGACCTGTCGGCATCAGGCTGGGCGAACCAGCCCGAGGCGACGTGGGTACTGCTCCCCGCGTCGTTGGGAACGCCGCCGGAAACCGTAGTCTCTCAGGTGATTCCGGCACTACGGGTTCCCTACACGCTGCAGTGGAGCCCGGAACGAACCCAGACCGCCGCGGTCGCCCGCTTCGTCCGACTGGCCCTGGCGATGGCCGTTCCACCGGGATGGCACCTCGAGCCCGGGCATCTGCGCCATCGCGGCTGACGTGCCTGCACGCCGCCTTCGTCCGCAAGCGCTCGTGTTGATTCGCGTCCGTCATTGATCGGCCCAGCCGATCAGTGCCTGAACGGATTGGCCCTTTTTCCGCACCGGCGCAGCGCGCACGCTTCGAAGCGACATCCTCACCAGTGCGCAGGAGAACCTCGTGACCACAGCTTCGATGACCCGCACGGCCCCCTCGGACGCCGCTGCCGTCCGAACCGCGTGGGCCGCGCTGATCCTCACCGGTGCGGTCGGCGGGGTGCTCTCGGGGTTGTTCGCGGTCGGCGGCGCCATCGTGATGGTGCCGCTGCTGGTGTGGCGCGCCGGCATGGATCAACGCCGCGCCGCCGCCACCTCGCTGGTGGCGATCATGCCCACGGCCGTGGTCAGTTCGGCGACCTACTTGGTCCATGTCGACGTCGACATCGCCGCCGTGGCGTTGATCGCTTTGGGCGCCATCGGCGGTGCCGTCATCGGTAGCCGCCTCTTGCGCCGTCTCCCCCTGACATGGCTGCGATGGTTGTTCATCACGTTCCTCCTCCTCGTCGCCGCGCACATGCTGATCGCCGACCCTGAACCCGTTCACGCACTGGTCTTTTCACCTCTGGTCGCCGTCGGCTATCTGGGTCTCGGCGTCCTCACCGGCATCGCATCGGGCTTGTTCGGCATCGGTGGCGCCATCATCTCCGTGCCCGTGCTGGGATCGGTCTTCGCTCTGAGCGATGCAGTCGCCAAGGGCACCGCGCTGCTGGTCAGCATTCCGACCAGCCTGGCCGGCACCATCAGCAACCGCAACGGCGGCAGCTTCGTCGACCTCCGCGCCGGGCTGATCCTCGGTGTGACCGCGGCTGCGACATCGGTGCCCGCGGTGTACGTGGCTGTCGCACTCCCTCCCGCAGTATCTGCGGTGTCCTTCGCCGTGCTGCTCATCGCGATCGCCATTCAACTCAGCGTCACGGCCGCCCACGCCAGCCGCACCGACCCACGTGCACAGCTCCCCGCCTGACCGCAACTCTCACTCACCGACCCCGAAAAGGACTTTCCACATGAGAATTCACCACAGCGACACCGCGGTCGTCATCATCGACCCGCAGAACGACGTCCTGAGCCCACACGGAAAGAACTGGGACAGCGTGGGGGCCAGCGTCACCGAGAACAACACAGTGCAGCACCTGCTGGACATCCTCGACGCGGCCAAGACTTCCGACTTCGGCGTGTTCATCTCCCCGCACTACTTCTATCCCACGGACAGCACCTGGCTGTTCAACGGGCCGCTGGAAGCAGACGAGTTCGCCAGCAACACATTCGCCCGCACTGGCGCACTCACCCTGGACGGATTCACCGGGTCAGGAGCCGACTGGCTCGACGACTTCAAACCGTACATCGAGGACGGGAAAACCGTCATCGCCAGCCCGCACAAAGTGTGGAGCCCGGCAAGCAACGACCTCGTCCTGCAGCTACGCAAACGAGCCGTCTCCAAAGTCATCCTGTGCGGCATGCTCGCGAACATCTGTGTGGAATCCCATCTTCGGGACCTACTCGAAAACGGCTTCGAGGTCGCCGTGGTACGCGACGCCACCGCCGGCCCCCGGCACCCCACCCGCGGCGACGGCTATCAAGCGGCCCTGATCAATTACAGGTTCCTCGCCCACGCCGTCGTCACCACCGAGGACATCGTCGATGCCATGTCCGGCGAACCTGCGACCGCTGAGTTACCCACCCTGACTTGACCTCCGACTGATCCGAGAGCACTCGTCAATCTCGTCTACCAAGAAAGAAGCACCCATGCCCACGATCACCACCTCCGACGGCGTCGAGATCTTCTACAAGGATTGGGGGTCGGGCCGACCCATCGTGTTCAGCCACGGCTGGCCGCTTTCCTCCGATGACTGGGACAACCAGATGCTGTTCTTCCTGGCCCAGGGCTACCGCGTGATCGCCGCCGACCGCCGCGGACACGGCCGCTCGGGTCAGGGCGCCGACGGCCACGACGCAGACCACTACGCCGACGACCTGCTCGCCGTCGTCGAGCACCTCGACCTGCACGACGTCTTCCACGTCGGACACTCCACCGGCGGGGGCGAAGTCACCCGCTTTCTGGGTCGCCACGGCGAGTCTCGCGCATCCAAAGCCGCACTCATCTCCGCCGTACCCCCTCTGATGGTGCGAACCGACGCCAACCCCGACGGCCTACCCAAGTCCGTGTTCGACGACCTGCAAGCGCAATTGGCCGCCAACCGGTCCACGTTCTACCGCGAGCTGGCTTCCGGGCCTTTCTACGGATTCAACCGCGACGGTGTGGAACCCGTCGAAGCCGTCATCGCGAACTGGTGGCGTCAAGGCATGATGGGCGGCGCCAAGGCCCACTACGACGGCATCGTCGCCTTCTCCCAAACCGACTTCACCGAGGACTTGAAGAAGATCACCATCCCCACCCTGGTGATCCACAGCAGAGACGACCAGATCGTGCCCTATGTCGCTGCGGGCCCGAAATCCGCAGAGCTCCTTCAGAACGCCACCCTGATCACCTACGAGGACTTCCCCCACGGCATGCCCACCACACACGCCGACACCATCAACGCCGACCTACTCGCCTTCCTCGAGTCCTGAGCCGCAACAGGTTCGAGTGACCTGCCGTGCGAGGGGCCGAGCCTGGGATTCACACTGACGGGCAAGCGCGAAGACCGGTCGATCCGACATTCGGCCAAGGCACATCCGGTGAGCGATCAATGCGGCATCATTTGGGTAACGCGACGGACGGAAACGATGGAAAGGTCCCATGCCCGGCACAGAGTCCCAGGACCACGACGACGTCGAGAGACTTGCCGATGCACTCCTGGCAGCAATCGAGGAGGGTGCCGAGGCGGACACCAGCGCTGCAGACAACCCCAGTGACTTGATCAGTGGTGCGGCCTTTGCGTTCCGGCGCATGGCCATCGAATTCGTCCGTCGATACAACCGCCTCGAGGTGACCGCCGAGGCGACGACTCCAGACGACGCCGTCCTCTTCGTGGCGAATCACGGATTCGGCGGGATCTTCGACCTCAACGTCTTTGCGGTGGCAGCCACGCTGGAACAGTTGGCACTGGAGCGCGAGGTAACGATTCTCACCCACCAATTGGCCTGGACGCTGAGAGTCGGCAGCCTGATAGAGCCTCTCGGGGCGCGGCCGGCCAACAAGCAGTCCGCGCAAGAGGCATTCGCGCGAGGCGACCACGTCGCCGTGTTCCCCGGCGGCGACATCGACTCCGCCAAGTCGTGGGACGACCGCAACGTCATCAAGTTCGACGGTCGCGCCGGGTTCGCCCGGTTGGCCATCGAAGCGGGTGTTCCCATAGTCCCGATCGTCACCGCAGGCGCAGGCGAGTCTCTGTTCGTGATCTCCAGCGGCGAACGCCTGGCTCGGGCGCTCCGGCTCGACAAGCTCCTTCGTCTCAAGACGGCCCCGATCAGCGTTTCTCTTCCCTGGGGCATCAACGTCGGCGCCGTCGGCTTGCTGCCCTATCTTCCGCTGCCCACCAAGCTCATCACTCGCGTTCTACCCGCGATGTCGGCGTCCGAGAGCGAGGATGCCGACGGGTACGCAGCCCGCGTCCAAGCCGCGATGCAAGACGCGCTCACCGACATGACCGCGACCCGGACTCCCCTCATCGGGTGACGTCCACTCGCAGCGTCGGCCAGTAGGCTTCTGACTAGCCATCATTGGCCCGGGGTGAGCGGGCTCGCCGGCTGAAGCCGACGACAGAACGACCGCTCTCACCAGCGCATGAAAACGGCCCCCGGGAGTGATCTCCGAGGGCCGTTCTACCTAGTAGCGGGGACAGGATTCGAACCTGCGCCTCTGGGTTATGAGCCGAGCGCCAGGCATGCGCCCGGATGCGCCGCGTCTCATAACGCCTGCTCACGCCGCGGACGGCGTCGTGGATGCGGCGCAGGGTCTCAGCCGTTCGGGGCGGTTTCGTAGCGTTTCGTTCCCATTACTGTTCCCATTCCGGTCCTTACTTCGAGGGGTCGCGCCCACGCTCGCTTCCATCGCTCGGCGGCTCATCCTTGCAGTCATCCGAATCCAAAGTCCGCGAGGTACCGCGTTCACGAGGCGAGGTCCCGCCTCTACTTGCACGCGACCTGGTACCCGACCGAATTTTGTCGTGCCTTAGCTGCCCTTGGCAGACGTCGGTTTGATCTGGGCGATGACGTGCTCGCCGATGAACGCGGCGTTATCGCACCACTCGTTGCGGGTTCTGCCAGACACCGATATCGCCACGGCGCTGACCCCGAGCTCCCGGAAGCGGCCGATGCGGTCAACCAGCATCGATGGCGTCCACTGCTCACCCGGTGCCACAACGCTGCCGAGGACGATGTCCAAAGGCCTCGTGCGTCCGACTTGATCGCTGACTTCTGCGATGTAGGAGATGGCTGCGCGCAGATCGTCCTTTCCGGTGAAGGACGCGGTCCGGGTGGTGGCAAGGTCGACCCCGGAAACGGAGGTCAGAAACGGGTTCCAGCCGTCCGCGAACTCGACGGCGCGGCGGATAGCGCGCCGAGAATTGCCTCCCACCAGAATCGGAGGGTACGGCCGCTGAATGGAGCCGGGAAGTACGCGGTTGCCGTAGGCGGTGAAATCCCCACCGGCGAATACGAACTCGTCCAATGACAGCGCTGCTATCAGCGCTGGCAGGTACTCGTCGGTGAGCTCGTTACGGCGGGCGAAGTCCACGCCCAGCGCGCGATACTCCCCCTTGAGGTAACCGGTACCGACACTGAGGGTGACGCGTCCGCCGGTGAACCGGTCCAGCGTAGCCACGGCGCGGGCGACGATGAACGGGTTGCGGTAGGGCAGCACGAGGATGCCGGTCTGCAGTCGTAGAGTGCGGGTGGCTGCGCCGAGCAGCGCAAGCATCACGAAGGGGTCCTGGGCGTGGTGTCCGCCGGCGTCGAGCCAGCGCCCGGTGGGGCATGGGTGATCGGTCACCAGCCCGGCGTGAAAGCCGGCAGCTTCAAGTGTCTTTCCGATGTGTGTGACGGCTTCCGCGGTCAGGAACTCCTCGGCTGCGTCGATGTTGTCGAAGGGTAGTGGCACGTTGATGGCGATGTCGGTCACAGGATGTCCTCAAAGGTCGCGTGCCGGCGTGGCGGGGTGTGCAGTTGTCGTCTCAGATTCGTCGGCGAGGATGTTCTCCTCAACGCTGTCCGGTCAGCCGATCGACCGGGCTCTTGACAGCACCGCCGTCCATGCCCACGGCGATGACGCCAGGGTGTCGTGTGACCGTCACCGCTCGATCTTGTCCAGGGGGTTGGAGCGCTCCAACATTCCGTAGGTCTCTTCGCCGTCCCAGCGGTACCGGACGCCTGCCTGCTGCAGCGCAGGGAAGTTCGGGGTCTCCTTCTTCATTGCTGTCACCGAGTAGGTGTCGTCGTCGTGATGGATGTCGTGGGTGGAGTACACCGTCTCACCCTCGATGCGCACGGTGCCCTCCGCGGTTTCCAGTTCCAGCGAGACGTCTTCGCCGACCGCCTGCAGACGCGTGAGCCACGGCGCAGTCACCACTCGAGCAGGGATGAGGGGCCCGTCGCCGGCGAACAGGTAGCCCTCGTTGAAAGTGGGCTCGCCGTCGGGCCGGGGCGGATAGGCGATATAGCCGAATGCCTTGCCGCTGGGAAACACGGCCGATTGCCAGGCGTGGCCCCAGAATCCGGCCAACTTGCGAACACCTTGGCGGCGGATCCGTAGCCCGCTTCCGGTGAAGTCGCGCCGCTCGCCCCCGTCGATGGTGAGCGAACCCTTCGCCCGGTAGAGCTGCTCATAGCGGGCACCGCCCATGAGGTCTCCCTCGATGGAGGACTTGATCTGCTCACCGGCTTCGCGCTGGAGCGATCCCTGGACCCAGGGCGGAACAGCCATTGTGGCTTCGACGGTGAACTGGATGTCGACGAGCGGTCCGGCCTTCTTGCCGGCGACCAGGTCAGCTGAGGAGGTCTGCACCGCCTTGCCGTCATAGGTCATGGCCCAGGTGTGGAAGGGGTCGACGCAGCGGAAGGTCAACCCCGCCGCACCCAGCACGGTGGGCTCCCCGTCGGGGCCCCGTGGTGACAGTGAGGGGCCGCCACCGCGCAGGCGGTAGACCTGTCCGTCCGGGAAGGCGACGTTGATCTGGATCTCGTGGTTGTCCCAGTTGTCGGCCACCGCCTCGACGCCGATGCGGGGCAAACCAAGTTCACCCCGATCATCGACGGTCCAGAAGCTCACAGAGTCGCGCATCTCGGGGTCGTCGGGGCGTTCGGCGAAGACGTGTTCGCGGGCCGGATTGATTCCGCCGCTGAGATCAGTGGTCACTGTGTCCTCTCGTGGGCTGTCCATCGGCTCGCGTGGTCCACGTAGTCGGCGAAGCGGGGACGTACCTGGTCGATGTCGATGCCGAACTCGATCGGATCGGCGCGCAGGCTCGGCTCCCGTTCGGCAGCCGCCTGCGTCCACCAACTGCGCATGCGTTTCTCGAACACGTCCCCGACCGGCACTCCCAACCAGGAGTAGAGACCGGTGACCTCGCCGATCGGATCGGCCTGCATGGCGGGGAAATCGATGTCATAGAACCGGTCGCCGGCCTTTCTGGCCCGAAACTCAAGGGTCCGCTCCATCCCGAGTGCCCAGTGCTCCACGTTGAGCCGGCCGATGTACTGGCGGTCCAGGTGATCGGTGAACGATCCGATGATGTCGGCATAGAGTTCGGCCACCGATAGGATGACATCGGTTGGGTCACGATGTGTCATAACGTATCTGGCGTCAGGAAAGGCGGCGTCGACAGCTTCTAGCCACAGCACGTGCGACGGGCACTTCAGGCGCCACGGTTTCGTCGGTTCACCCCACTGCAGCAGTTTCATCACTCGACGTTGATATGCGAGTGTGGGACGCAGGTCGGCCTTCTCGCTCAGCCACGCCGAGTACGCCGGGACTTGGGCGAAGGACTGAAATAGGTGTGAGGCGAAACTCAGGGCCATCAGGTCATGGCATTCCATCGGGCCGTGCGTGTCGGCCGGCACGTGGTAGCGGGTGCCGATCATCTCACCCTTGTCCGGGGGGATACGCGGGTCGACGCCCTGCACGGTCGACGGTGGTGGGCACGGCTGCGAGGATTCCCATCGGCGGACATACCGCACGTTGGGGTCTTGGGCCAGCAGCATCGACAGCGCCGTCGATCCGGTGCGAGGCAGCCCTAGCCCGATCAGCGGCGCCTCGATCTGCTCGTCATCGATTTCGGGATGGCGGCGGTACCAGTCCTCGACCTGCAACCGCTGGCCCAGGTACCCGACGATGCGCTGGTAGATGAACGCCTCACCGTGAGCGCTGAGTCGCGCTTCGTTCCGAAGCGATGCAAGAAGGATTTCGAGACCCTCGACGTACGAATCGTCTCCGAACTCGTCTAGACCCGTCTGCGACGTAGCGGCATCGTGAACAGCCCTCAGTGTGGTCACGCCCAGCCCAGGTTCACAGCAGGGGGCGCCGACCGGCCCAGATCAAACGCCGTGATGGCGGCAGCCTCGCTGTCGTTCACCAGCGTCATGAAGAGTCTCCTCGCTTAGGTCCTTACTTTGATGGCGACACTATGGCCGCTAACCCGCCCGCTGGTAATACCGATCTGGGGATTCAGTCATGCCTTTTTCTTATGCCTGCTATACCTGGATGGAGTGGACACCCACCGGTTGAAGTACTTTTTGCGCGTCGCCGAAGAGGGCTCGATCACGCGTGCGGCGAGCGTGCTGGGGATTGCCCAGCCCGCGTTGAGCCGACAGGTGCAGTTGCTCGAAGAGGATCTCGGCGTCACGCTCTTCCATCGCACCCGCCGCGGCGTACATCTCACCGAGGCAGGTGAGCGGCTTCGCTCCTCGGCAGCCGCACCGCTGCGGCAATTGGAACTGGCCGTACAGTACGTGGGTTCACCGCTGGCGCGGCTGGAGCGGGGCCTGCAGCTGGGATTGCCAGAGACGGCCGTCGACGTCCTGGCAGCACCACTGATCACGAGCCTGACGACCCTGTTCCCGCGCGTCAGCTTCTCGGTGGTGGCGGGCAGCACCGATGACTTGGTTGAGGCGATGCTCAAAGGGTCGATCGATGTCGCCATGGTCAACCCGGTACCCGACGACCGAGTGTTTTACCGCAAACTGCTCACCGAAGACTTGGTTCTCATCGGTGGGCCCGACTCGGCCCTTGACCCAACTCGCGGTTCCACTTTCGCCCACGTAGTCGAGCTACCGCTGGTGGTGCCGCGGTCACCGACAGGAATCGGTCAAGCCCTCCAGAATGCGGCGCTACGCGCCAAAGTCGCCCTCGCCTACCGAAGCACGACCGACTCCCTTAGTGTGATGAAGTGCCTGGTTGAAGCGGGGCTCGCATTTGCGGTGTTGCCACAGTCGGCATGTTCACGCGAGCTGCGAGACGGTCGAATGCGCTTCTCGCCCATAACGGAACCGGTCCTCAGCCAACAACTGGGTGTTGCCGCGACAGCCCAGCTGGATCTGCCCAGCGAGATCGCGACTGTGCTTGGGGACACGCTGCGCGAGGAGACGGCGCGACTCATCAGGTCCGGCCGTTGGTCAGCGCGACTTCTTTCGAATGAGGCTTAGGACACAGGCATCTATAGGCGCGGTTATCGCACCGCGACGCCGACACGAGGCTGTGACTCGTCCACTAGAGCTCAATGTCAGCCATCCGCAACACATCTCGTCCGGCGCAGGTCGTCATTCGATCCGAAGTGGCGACCTTGGCAGCGCTCGACGTCTTGATCAAGCCCCCAGTGCCGGACTAGCTCAGCCACCGCTTGTTGTACTGCCGCCGGCAGTAACTTCGAGTGCGCCGCTCACACGCCGACCGGGCCGAAGCGGCAGGCTTGCCCATTGCTACGAGTACTTCATCTTTCCAGGGCGTTCCACCCACGAGCTCGCACGTCAACAGCCCGCTCTTGCGCAGCGTATTGCCACGTCTAACAACTCCATCACCGTCTCAACTACGATCGAATCGTCTCTTTCGCAACAATTTTCAAATTCTTCCTGCAAATGACCATGGCACATTTGCACGGGGAGTGCGAGGTTGGTTCCAGGTGCGGGCATGCGATCGAAGTCCGGCCTGACGGGGAGGTGCGGAGACGTGCTGACCGTCGCCAAGCTCAAGCGGTGGTCGATCAACTACTACAAAGACACCGCCCGCGCGGCAGCTGCCGCTACTGACGCCAGAAGAGCCGGCGGAGGATTGGGTGAGTACTACTCCGAAAGTGAGACGCGAACTGCCGTCTGGTGCATCTCAGGAGACGCTGAAACGGTGGCGAGGCTGGTCGGTTTGACAACCGCACTGCGGGCGGGCGCGGCGGCGGATCCGGACGCCGTGCAGCGATGGCTCGACGAGGGAGTGAGCCCCAACGGCGGGGCCGGTCGCACATTCAACAGCACCAGTGTTCACGGCTTTGATTTGACGTTCTGCGCCCCCAAGAGCGTTTCGCTTCTGCGCGCCGTCGGCCACGAAAGTGTGGCGGGCAAAGCGGTCGCTAACGCTCACGCCGCCGCGCTCGCGGAGGCAATGAACTACCTCAGTCAGCACGCTGGATACAGCCGCGTTCACAACGCCGCCGCGGGTCAGAAGGACCTCCTTCGATTGCCCGGCATCGCGGCTGTGGCGTATCAGCATGAGACATCCCGCGAGGGCGATCCGCACCTCCACGCACACGTCATCGTCCCAAACCGGCAGGCGCGTAGCGACGGCCGGCTGGTGTCGCTCGACGGCACGTCGCTACCACGAAGCCCGCGCCGCCGGCGTCATCTATCAAGCCACGCTTCGACGTGAACTGACTAGCTCATTAGGTATCGAATGGGGTCCCGGCGACCCGCACACGGGAATGGCGGAAGTGGCGGGCGTCGATCGAAAGGACATCCGAGCATGGTCGCGGCGCTCCACGCAATTGCACGAATGGGCGGCGCTCAACCTCACTGTGGCGGACAGTGGCGATCGGCTGACCGCGGCGCAGTTGGGCATCGCCCAGAAGGCCACCCGGCCAGCCAAACCCGAGCACGTGTCGTGGCCAGAATTGCTTCGCAAATGGGCCGCGGACTCGCGCGGATTCTCGGTCGACGAGGCCGCCCAAAGAGCCGCGCGGATGAATCGGTTGGCCGCGCAGCCGGACGCGCTCGCCGCTGCGCGTGCAGCCGTCGCCGACATCACCAATCCAGCCTTCACCCGAGCCGACCTCGTCGAAGCGATCGCCGCCCGCATGCCGATCACCGACGACGCCGCCGCGGGCACGGTGCGCACCCAGGTCGAAGCGCTCGCCGGCCGCGTAGCCATCCGCATCACCGCCACGCGCGAGCCACATCAACGCGAGGGACACTCATTTCTCGGCGGTGCTGCGTGACGGAGGGACGTGCGGTGCCGCACCCACGTCTCAGAGAAGCGACGACTAGACCGGCCCACGTGTGCCCTCAGACGACATGTGCGGGCGCGACGTTCCCAAAAGCGTTCCCAAGCGGCATGAAAACGGCCCCCGGAGTGATCTCCGGGGGCCGTTTTACCTGGTAGCGGGGACAGGATTCGAACCTGCGACCTCTGGGTTATGAGCCCAGCGAGCTACCGAGCTGCTCCACCCCGCGTCGGGTGAACGCAAGGTTACCTATGCCGGGGGCGCAGCTCCAAATCGCGTGGTCGCCGGCCGTCGACGCACCCTCACAGCGCGTCGAGCGTGCACAAAGTGCTGGTCATCAGCGGCGTGTCACCGGCAGACACGCACGCTCGCGGAGAACGGGCGAGGGTGTGGCGCTGGTCACGCCCGCACCACCTGACCGTTGCGGAAGACGCCGGCCGGGTCGTAGCGGTCGGCGAGCGCGGCGAGCCAGTGCCTGGTGTCCTCGCCGTACACCCGCGCGGTGCGCTCAGGATCGGCCGACGGCGCGAAGTTGGGCAGCTGACCACCGGTCGACCACGGCGCCAACGCGGCGAGCACGGCAGCCGCGTGCGCGGGCACCGCCTCGGCGAGTTCGGGGATCAGCGCGCCGATCGTCGCGAGCGTGAAGGCCGCGTCGCGGTGCCCCAGCGCGCTGCGGTGCCGCGGTTCGCGGGCGAACGCGCCGCCGAGCATCCGCAGCTCCACGATCGCCTGCACCGAGCCCGAGCCGGGACCCGCCACCGACAGCAGGGCGTCGGCCGCCTCCGGCGTGAACGACCCCAGCAGGGCGTGCTCCTCGTGCACCGGCATCGGATCCGTCGGATCGGCGTGCACCGCGCCGATCGCCGCGTAGGGCAGCATCCCGACGGTGTCGAGCAGCGGGACCGCGGCCGCCCGCATCGGCGCCAGCAGCCGTTCGGCCTCGCCGAAGTCGCCCAGCGCGGTGTACCGCACCGCTACCGTCAGCCGGCCGGCCAGCGGTTCGGGGATACCGGGCAACGGCGGCAACTGCTGCAGCGCCAGCGAGGTGTTCACCGTCTCGGGAAGCTCGGCGCACCACCGCTGCCAGGTGTGCAGCACCGCCGCCGCGTCGGCGCCGTCGAAAAAGACTGCGCCGCCGTAGAACTCGGTGACCGGTTTCAGGTCAATCTCGACCTCGGTGACGATGCCGAGCGTGGCCTTGCCGCCGCGCAACCCCCAGAACAGGTCGGCGTGGTCGTGCGGCGTCACCCTCAACAGGTCCCCCTCCCCCGTCACCAGCTCAAAGGACCGCACGTGGTCCGAGGACGCCCCGAAGGTGCGCACCAGCGGGCCGATCCCGCCGCCGGTGAGGAAGCCGACCACCCCGACGCCGGGCGCCGAGCCGCACAGCGGCGCCAGCCCGAACGGCGTAGCGGCGTCGACCACCCGCTGCCAGCTGGCGCCCGCACCCACCCGCGCCGACCGGCTCATCGGATCGACCGTCACCGCGGCCATGCCGGTGGTCGAAACCAGGATCGTGTCGGAGGCGACGCCCAACGCGCCGTGGCCGGTGGCCTGCACCGTCACCTGCAGGCCGCGCTTCGCGGCGAAGCGCACGGTCTCGGCGACGTGGTGCGGTGCGCCGGCCAGCACCACCGCGCCGGGCGTCACCGCCGCGGCGACGTTCCATGGCGCGCAGCGCTCGTAGCCGGCCTCGCCGGGCAGGGCCACCGGCGCGGACACCTCGCGTCGCAGAGCGAGCAGCGCATCGTCGAGTCCGTCGCGGGCGACATCGGTCACGGTCATCGAAATCCCTTCAGGTCTGATGTGTGACCAGCATCGGGGACCGCGCTTGGCGTCGGCTTGGCGCGCACACCAAGTGCCCACCAAGGATTCAGTCAGGCCGTGGCCTGGGGGTTGGCGGTGCAGACGGCGGCGAAGTCCTTGCCGTCCCCGGCGGCCACATCGGCAGGGGTCAGCCAGCCCACGCCGTCGAACCAGTAGGTGTCCGGCGGGTGATCGGGTGAGCCGTCGACGATCTCGGAGACCTTCGACCCGGACCCGAAGTTGACGCCCTTGCCGTCGACCTGCAGCACCAATTGGTCGGCGCGGCGCCAATCCGCGTCGGCCGGCCACGACTCGGTGACCGTGAAGCCCGGGTATGGCCCGCCCAAGGTCAGGTACTCGACGTCGGCGCCGTCGGGACGGACCGATGCCAAGCGCAGCTCAGCGCCGCCCATGTTGTAGCCGAGTGAGAGTGTGGTGATCCCGGTGCACGGCGAGCCGGTCCAGATCTTCAACTTCCCGTCGGTCTCCCGGGCACCCCAGACGGGCAGCAAGCTCGGCGCGCCGGGCGGCGGGCGGTAACCCTTCTCGCTGTCGCACGCGCTCGAGGAAGCGAGCGCCGCAACGGCCATGGCAACGGCGAACCACCGACGGATCACCGTGTGTACCCCCCGTCGTGCAGCCCGGCGTCTTCCTCGAGTGGATTCGTCATGCCGTGCTGGTCCATGTAATAGCCGGTGCCGTAGTCGATGCCCATCATGAGGGTGCCCTTCTCGGCCCACTGCTGCGAATGCCGCTCCTCGTGGTGCAGGAGTCGATCGAGGTCCAGGCCGCCCTGGACGGCGGACCCTGGAGTGGTACCCGCGTACCACATGTCGCCGGACTCGATGATCGCGGTGAGCTGCCCGGCCGGGTCCGCAACGTTGTTGATGTTGACCGCGAAGATGTCCCCGTAGGTGGAGCCGCCCTGGAAGGCCGCGTAGTCGGTCGGCTTGCCGCCCAGCGACATCAGCATCCCGTTGGGCGTCGTGGCGACCGCCGCGCCGGTGTAGGGCAGTCCGGCGGCGACCAGATAACTCCTGTCGTTCTCGTTCTGCCGGTCGATGATCCGCTGGATTTCCTCGGCCGAGTACGGCACTTCCTCGAAGTCGTTCTGCACGTCGTCCGACGTGCCGGCGATCCCGTCATCACCGGCTGCCGCCTTGCCGTAGTCGGTGCCGGCATTGAGCACATAGGTCATCATGGTCGCCTTCTTGATGTCCGCCGGGCTGGTGCCGGGCGGGATGATGAAGAACGACTTGCCGTCGGCATCCTTGACCTCCTGCATGCCGTCGAACACGTCGAAGTCCTGCGGGTCGATGTCGTGGGTGCGGGCGATGTCGACGATGGTCTCGGGCGGCACCCCGTTCTCGGCGGCGTTCAGCAGCCACTGTTCGTACTTGGACCCCTTCTCCACCGGACCGGTGAGAAGGCCGGCGTCACGCAGCGCCTGTTCGTAGGCCGGAAGCTTCTGTTCGGGTGTCGCGTTGGGGTCCTCGGCCGGGGGTTCCTCCGGCCCGGCGAAGTCGATGTTCTCGGCCGCTTCGATGTCGCCGTCCTGATACCTGCTCGCCGCCAGGTAGAGCTTGTCGGAAAAGTCGGAGACGTCGTTGCCCAGTGATTTCGCCTGACCGGTCAGCGATTCGCCGACCTCGGTGAGCGCGGACGCGGTCGCGAAGCCCGACATCCCTCCCGCCGCCGCCGACACCTCTCCACCTGCGTGGTCGAACCAGAGCCACTTCGAGATCGTGGCGAGCCCGCTCGCGCTGTCGCGCATCCCGTCGATGCTGACGTCCAGAGCCTCGGGCGCCACATCAGTTCCGGTTCGCCGTGCGGATCGCGCCTGCGGCGGCCTTGTCCGCGGCGTCGAACTTGTCGAGCGCTGTCTGGATCTTCGTCTGCAGCTGCAGCCGCCTGATGTTGACCTCCATGGCGTTTCGCGCCGACAGCGCGCCCCACGCGAGCAGCCGCCAGCCGGGCGTCACGGTCCCGTCGTCGGAGATGTCGAAGTATCCCGCCTCGCCGCTGCTCACCAGGTCGGACAGCTCCTTGCGGATGTCGCGCAGGCTCGCCCCGTAGTGGTTCAGCTGCTTCTCCAAGGCGGACAGCTTGTCGCGGTAGATCACCTGGTCGCCGATCATCTCCTCGCCGCTGACCTGGGCCGCCTCGGCGGCGGTACCGGTCCACTTGCTGTCCAGATCAGCGAACTGGGTGCGTCCGCCGGCGATCTGGACATCGACGTTCGACACCGACTCGACGATCTGACCGGCAGCGGTGATCAGTGCCTCGGGCTTCGAGCCGAGGACCGCTGCGATTCCCGGAGACACCGTGCCGATCCCCTGTCTGCGTGGCCAGTGCCTCCATTGTGCGTGCTGGGGCCGAGGGTCGGATGCACCAATATCGCGTCAGGCCAGTCGGTCGGCCGCCTCGGCGACCGCACGCATCCCGAGCCGTCGTGCCTGCTCGGCCACCTCGCGAGCGGCGGCACTGCGCTGCGGCCCGGGCTGCTCGAGCTCGCATTCGAGCAGCCTGCAGCGCACCAGCGAGGGCGTCCCGCCCGTGCGGGTGGCGATGTCGCGCGCCTGCGCCACATCGGCCAGCGCCCGACCCCGGTCGCCGAGCAGGGCGTGCAGCCGCGCCGTCGCGAGGGCCACCGGCCCGGCGCAGCCGACCTGGCCGATCACCGCGATGCGGTCGGCGAACGGCTCGAGTGCCGACACCAGCGGCACGGCGAACTCGTCCAGACGGTGGTCGGCCGCAAGGTGGGCCAACAGGGTCTGATGACCGAGCGCCGTCCAGACGTGCGCCCGGCTGCCCGACGCCCGCCACTCCCGCAGGCGGGCAAGGGCCGCGGTGCGCGAATCGGGCCGGTGATCGACGGTGAGCAGCGCGGTGTGGACGAGTCCCACCATCCCCTGCCCGCCCGTCTCCCGACTCGCACGCAGTCCCGGCCAGTCGTCGCCCACCGGACCGCCCTTCTCGCGCAGCAGCGACACCGCCGCCACCAGGCCGCTGCCCGCCTCGTAGAGCTCGGTCTGCTCGTGGACGTGCGCGGCGATGCCGTGATGGCGTTCGGCCTCGGCGAAGTCGCCCCGCCACACCGCGATCACCGCTTCCATCCAGCGCAGCTGCGCCCGCAGCACCGGCAGTTGCAGCTGCTCGCTGCCCTCGATGCCGGCCCGCAGATGTGCCGCCGCGCCGTCCACGTCGGTCAGGTTCATCGCCGCCATCGTCGCCACCGAGCGTGCGATCACGTTGTCCTCGTGAGAGCGGTTGTGCCGCAGACCGTTCAACTGCGTCACCCAGTCCAGCGTCTGCCGGCTCAGCGGCGCGACGCCGGAGTAGGTGATCAGCCGGCCCATCAGCACGTCGGCCACCACCTCCCGATCGCCGGTGCGGTCGGCCAGCTCCTGCGCCAGGTCGAGGTGGCCCGCGGCCACCGAGGTGTCCGGGTGGTAGCAGTGCCCCACCGCCAGCGCGGCCAGCACCCGGGCCCCCGCCGCGGGCGAGGACTGCGCGATGGCCGCCGCGCGCTCGAGCAGCGCCAGCAGCGCTCCAGGATCGTGGCCCGGAGCCAGCCACGGCCATCCCCCACTGGCACGCAGCAGTGCGCTGGCCACCCGGCCCGCCGTCCCGGCGTTGCCCGCCCGCACCGCCTCCGCCAGGTTGCGTTCCACGGTTTCCAGCACCAGCCGGCCGCGACCCGCACGCGAATGCGCTTCCAGCAGTGCGACGGTCAGCGCGTCACGCTCATCGTCGGTGCGCATCGACGACGGCAACCGGTCGTAGGCGTCCAGCGCCGACTGCCACCAGCCGGCGGCGATGTCCGAACTCCACCGCGCGGTGGCCTCTTCGGCGGCTCGCCGGCACGCCTGCACCACCTCGGCGGGCTCGACCAGCGGCTGGGCGGCCACCAGGTGCCGGGCCCGCCGCGTCACTGCGTCACCGGAAACGCTGCCGCGCAACACCTTCGCTATCTGGGCGTGCAGACGCTGCCTGCGCAGTGCGGGCATGTCGGCCAGCAGTTGCTCGCGGAGCAGGCCGTGGGCGAAGGTGTACCCGTCGCCGCTGTGCGCGGTGACGATGATCCGCTCGTCGGCAGCCTGGTCCAGATGGTCGGCGAGCGTGTCCATGTCGAGACCGGTGGCCTCGGCGAGCACCCGCACCGCATCGATGTCGAGGACGTCGCCGATCACCGCCGCGGCGCGCAGCACGGCGATCACCGCCGGGTCCAGCGCGGCGAATCGCCGGTGCAGCACCGACTTCACCGCCACCGGGATCTCCGCGCCCACCCGCTCCGCACGGGGCAGCCTCGCATACTCGCAGACGAAGAACGGGTTCCCACCGGTCCGATCGGCCAGAACGGCGGCCTCGGCGTCGCTCACCGCGTCGTCGGCCACCTGGTTGGCCAGATCCACCACGTCGCGCGCCGACAACGCGGACACCTCGATGTGGCGGTTGCGGTCGCCGCGCGCCACCGTCGCCAGCAGCCGCGCCACTTCGGCGGAGTGATCGCCGTCGCGGACCGTGACGATCACCGCCACCGGGTGGTCACGCAGTGCGCCGGCGACATAGGCCAGGCAGGCCGCCGACGTCGAATCCGCCCACTGCACATCGTCGATCACGACGGCCAGGGTCCGCGACACGCCCTCGAGCAGCGTCTGCACCCGCTCGTAGACCCTGAACCGCGCGGTGTCCGGGTCGGCGTCGGGCGGCACCTCGAGCACCTCGTCGGCATCGGCGCCCAGCGCGCGCACCAACTGGCGCATCGGCCACCACGGCGGAGTGGTCCTTTCGTCGGGACAACCGACCCACACCACGTCGCCACCCGCCCCGTCGACCTGCGCGACGAGCTCCTCGGCCAGCCGGGTCTTTCCGATGCCCGGCGGCCCCGACAGCACCAGCCAGCGCGCGGCGCCGGCCGACACATCGGCGAGCAGGCTTGCCGCAGTGGTCATCTCGCGCGCACGGCCGACCAGTTGTCCGCGCGACGGCGCCGCCGCGGGCCCGTCCAACACCACGTGTGCGGCGAGCGGGGTCGCCACCTCGCCGGCACCGGTCCACTCCGGATGGCGGGGCCACGCCGCCAGCTCCGGCGCCTGCCGCAGGATCGCCGTCTGCAGCTCCCGCAGTTCAGCGCCCGGCTGCAGGCCGAGTTCGGTGTCGAGCCGCCGGGCGTAGCCGCCGTAGGCCTCCAGCGCATCGGGCGCACGGCCGGCCCGGTACAGCGCCAGCATCTGCAGCCAGCAGCCGCGCTCGGCCAACGGATCGGCGGCACGCAGCTCGGACACCGCGGTCAGCGCCTGCGGCACCCGGCCCAGCGCGAGCAGCGCGGCGATGCGCTTGTCCAGGCAGTCCGCCCGCATCACCTCCACCCGCGCCGCGTCCTGCGCCACCCACGGCTGATCGCTCAGATCGTCGAGGAACGGCCCGCGCCACAGCGCCATCGCCGCGTCGGCGATATCCAGCGCCGCCGGCCAGTCACCGGCCTCGACGGCGGCGGCCACCTCCGTGCACCGCCTCGCGAACACCGCCAGATCGACACTGTCGGCGTCGATGTCGAGGAAATAGCCGGGTGCCTGGCGCACGATGGGCGATGCCTGCGCGTCGTCACGCAACGCGCGCCGGAGGTTGGAGATGTAGGCCTGCAGGCCGGCCGTCGCACTGCCCGGCGCGTCGTCTCCCCAGACCGCGTCGACGAGCCGGTCCACCGACACCACCCGACCGTGGGCGAGCAGCAGCACGGCCAGCACGGCGCGTTGTTTGGGCGGGCCGAGGTCGACCGGCACACCGGCACGGACCACCTGAAGGGGTCCGAGCAGTCGATAGTGCACCGGTCGAGCTTAAGTGGGCCGTGCGCGGGTCAGCGCGCGTTGGTGTACTCGGTCATCGCGTCGTTGAGACGCTGCAGTGCCTCGCCGTACTGGGCGAAGTCACCACTGCGCTGCGCATCCTGGGCGGCCGTCAGAGCGGTCTCGACCTCCCGCAGTGCCTGCGCCTTGGCCGCCGACAACTGCTGCGGCCCAGCAGGACCCGGTGGTACCGCGCCGGCGGGCAACGGTGTCTCCGGGGCGCGGCCGGCCTGGTTGGACGGCGGCGGTGACGCAGGCTGCCCGTCGGGTGTCGCCGCGGCAGGACGCCCGTTGGGCGGCGCCGTGGGCGCCGGCCCCTGAGCGGTCGCGTCCGCGCCGGGACCGAACAGGTCGGTGAGCGCGTCGCGCACCGTCGGGCCGTAGCCGACCTTGTCGTTGTACATCATCGCGACGCGGATCAACCGCGGGTAGGACGACGCCGCATCGCTCGCCCCGGGTGAGGCGTAGACCGGCTCGACGTAGAGCAGGCCGCCGTTGCCCACCGGCAATGTCAGCAGGTTGCCCCACCGGATGCGGTTCTGGTTGTCGCGGCCGATCACGCCGAGGTCCTGGCTCACCGCGGTGTCGGTGGTGATCGCGTTGTTCGCCAGCTTGGGACCGTTGACCTGGCCGGGGATCGTCAGCACCGTCAGCTTGCCGTACGTGTCCGGATCGGAACTCGCGCTGATGTAGGCCGCCAGGAAGTCACGCCGGAACCGGTTCATCGCGCTCGTCAACTGGAACGACGACGAACTGTCCTCGCGGGCGAGGTCTTTGGCGACGATGTAGTACGGCGGCTGAAAGCTGCTCGCCGTCGGGTTGGGATCGAGCGGCACGTCCCAGAAGTCCGAGGTCGAGAAGAACGTCACCGGATCGTCCACGTGGTACTTGGCCAGCAGGGCGCGCTGCACCTTGAACAGGTCCTCGGGGTAACGCAGATGGGCCTGCAGCTCGGGCGAGATCTCGCTCTTGGGCTTGATGGTGCCGGGGAACACCTTCATCCACGCCTGCAGCACCGGGTCCTGCTCGTCCTGCGCGTACAGCGAGACGGTGCCGTCGTAGGCGTCGACCGTGGCCTTCACCGAGTTGCGGATGTAGGACACCTGCTTGTCGGGCGCCAGCCGGTTGACGGCCACCTCGTTGGAGTCGGCGGTCGCCGAGGACAACGTGGTCAGTTCCGAGTACGGGTAGTTGTCCAGCGTGGTGTAGCCGTCGATGATCCACACCATCCGCTTGTTCACGATGGCCGGGTAGACGCTGGTGTCGGTGGTCAGCCACGGCGCCACCGCCTCCACCCGCTCGGCCGGATCACGGTTGAACAGGATCTTGCTGTTCTCGCCGATCACGTTGGAGAACAAGAAGTTTCGCTCGGCGTACTTCGCGGCGAAGACGCTGCGCGTCAACCAGTTGCCGATCTCGACGCCGCCGCTGCCGGTGTAGGTGTAGTTCTTCGTCTCGACGTTGTTCTCGTAGTCGTACTCGCGCGGGGTGCCGTTCTCGCCGACGATCGCGTAGTCCGCGGGAGTGTTGGCGATGACCGGGCCGAAGTAGACGCGCGGCTGGTCCAGCGGTGCCGGGCCGGGCCGGTCGACGGTGCCGTTGGGGCCCACGACACTGGCCAGGAACTCCGGGTACCCGCCGTTCTGGTTCGGGTCCTCGGCGACGCCGCGCACCACGTTGGCCGGCGAGGCGATGAAGCCGTTGCCGTGGGTGTAGACGGTGTGCCGGTTGATCCAGTCACGCTGGTTGTCGATCAGCCGGTCGGGGTTGAGCTCGCGGGCGGCGACCACGTAGTCCCGCAGATTGCCGTCCCGTCCGATGTAGCGGTCGATCGACAGCTGGTCGGGGAAGTAGTAGAAGTTCTTGCCCTGCTGGAACTGCGTGAACGCCGGGGCGACGATGTTCGGGTCCAGCAGCCTGATGTTCGACGTGGTGGCGCGGTCGGACGCCACCTGCTGGGCGGTCGCGGCGGCGTTGCCCGGGTAGTCACGATAGCTGACCACGTCGTCGGTCAGCCCGTAGGCCTCCCTGGTGGCCGCGATACTGCGGCTGATGTATTCGCTCTCCTTCTGCGCCGCATTGGGTTTGACGCTGAACTGCTCGACCACCAGCGGCCAGCCCGCGCCCACCACCAGTGACGACAGCAGCAGCAGCACCACGCCGATCGCCGGGATGCGCAGGTCGCGCAGAACGATCGCGGAGAACACCGCGGCCGCGCAGATCAGCGCGATCGCGAGCAGGATCAGCTTGGCGGGCAGCACCGCGTTGATGTCGGTGTAGCCGGCGCCGGTGAACGGCTTGCCGCCGCGGGTGTGCACCAGCAGCTCGTAACGGTCCAGCCAGTAGGCCGCCGCCTTGAGCAGGATCAGCACGCCCACCAGCGTCACCAGCTGGATGCGCGCCGAACGGCTCAGCGCACCGCTGCGCCCGGCCAGCCGGATGCCGCCGAACAGGTAGTGGCCCAGCAGATTGGCGACGAACGCCAGGAAGACGGCGACGAACAGGAAGCTCAGCACCAGCCGGTAGAAGGGCAGGTCGAAGGCGTAGAAGCCCAGATCCAGACCGAACTGCGGGTCGGTGACACCGAAGCTGCCGCCGTGCAGGAACAGCTGGATGCGCACCCAGTAGCTCTGCGCGACGAAGCCGGACAGGATGCCGATGAAAGCGGGGATGCCGAGGCCGAACAGCCGCAGCCGGCTCATCACCGTGGTGCGGTAGCGCGCGACCGGGTCGTTGGGTCCGATGGTCGGCACGAACACCGGGCGGCTGCGGTAGGCGAGCGCCAGGCCGGCGAAGACGATGGCGCCGATCACCAGCGTCACCACCAGGAAGATCAGCACCCGCGTCAGCAGCACCGTGGTGAACACCGAGCGGTAGCCGAGTTCGCCGAACCACAACCAGTTGACATAGCCGTCGATCAGGCGGGGCCCGATCAGCAACAGCACGACCACCGCGAGTGCGGTCCCGATCAGGAAACGGCTACGTCGCGTCAGCTTCGGCATCCTCGCCGCGGGCCGCATACCCACTCGTCACTCCAGTTCTGGGGAAGTCCATCGAAGGCACGTCTGTCGACGTGGCACCAACTCTACGCACCCGACCGGGTGTCGCGACCTAGCAGCGGGGCGGTTCGCCACCAGCGGAAAGCGTCTTCAGCGCGTCGACCGTCTGCGTGAGATTCTCCGCCTTGACCAACTCCAGGCCGTCCTGCGGATCGGTCTTCGCCTCGGCGCAGTTGTCGGCGGGCACCAGGAACACCGAGGCGCCGGCCTCCTTGGCCGCCAGCATCTTGTGCGTGATGCCGCCGATCGAGCCGACCTCGCCGTCCGCGGTGATGGTGCCGGTACCGGCGACGAACCTGCCGTCGTTGAGGTCGCCGGTGGTCAGCTTGTCGACCACGGCCAGGCTGAACATCAGGCCCGCCGACGGCCCGCCGATGTTCGCCAGGTTGAAGTCGATGGTGAAGTCGGCCCACGGCGCGTCCAGCACGCCGACCCCGAGGAAGCCCTGCCCGCCGTCGGGGTGCTTGCCCAGCGTGATCGTGGTCTCGCCGTCGTCGGCGTTCTTGCGGCGGAAGGCCACGGTGATGGTGTCACCGGGCCGGGTGGCCTTCACGATCGCCTGGAACTCGTCGAGGGTGGCGACGGGTTTGCCGTTGACCGCGTCGATGGCGTCACCGGCCTGCAGCTTGCCCGCCGACGGCCCGGGGTCGGAGACCGACTCGACGGTGACCGCCTTGGGGTACTTCAGGTAGGCCAGTGCCGCGTACTCGGCGTTGTCCTCAGAACGACGGAAGTCGGTGCTGTTGGCCTCGTCGATCTCGTCCTTGGACTTGTCGGGCGGATAGACCAGGTCGCGGGGCACCAACTGCTCGCGGCCCGACGTCCACAGCGCCAGCGCCTGGCCGAGGGTCAGGCCGTCGCGCTGCGACACCGTGGTCATGTTCAGGTGCCCGGAGGTCGGGTGCACGTCGGCGCCGGGGCCCTCGATGTCGACGACCTGCTTGCCGTCGACCTCACCGAGGGTGTCGAACGTCGGCCCGGGGCCCAGCGACACGTACGGCACCGTCGTCACCGACAGCAGCACCCCGAACACCACGATCGGCACGAGCGCCACCAGCAGCGTCAAAACCCGCCTGTTCACGCCGCCCACAGTAGAGGCCGGGGGGCGGTTCACTCTCAGCGTGACCCGCGCACCCGCACGGGCCGCCCATGGTGAGTACCGTTGACGGCATGGCTGACCTGCCCTTCGGGTTCAACTCTGGAGACGACCCCGAACGTGACCGCAAGAAGGACCCCGACCCGGGTTCCGGTGCGGGCGGGCCGTCGAATCCGTTCGGTGTGGGCGGGGCCGGCTTCGACATGTCCGATCTCGGCCAGATCTTCACCAAGCTCGGTGAGATGTTCAGCGGCGCCGGCGCCATGACCCCGGGCGGGCAGGCCGGCCCGGTCAACTACGACCTGGCCCGCCAGATCGCGTCGAGTTCGATCGGCTTCGTCGCACCGGTGCCGGAGTCGACCAGTTCGGCCATCGCCGACGCGGTCCGGCTGGCCGAGACCTGGCTCGACGGCGTCACCCCGCTGCCTGCGGGCACCACCCGGGCGGTGGCCTGGACACCGTCGGACTGGCTCGACAACACCCTGCAGACGTGGAAGCGGCTGTGCGACCCGGTGGCCGAACAGATCTCCACGGTGTGGGCGTCGGCGCTGCCCGAAGAAGCCAAGAGCATGGCCGGCCCCCTGCTGGCGATGATGTCGCAGATGGGCGGCATGGCCTTCGGCTCGCAGCTCGGCCAGGCGCTGGGCACGTTGTCGCGAGAAGTGTTGACCTCCACCGACATCGGGCTCCCGCTCGGCCCCAAGGGATTGGCCGCCCTGATGCCGGAGGCGGTCGAATCGCTGTCGGAGGGGCTCGAACTGCCCCGCAGCGAGATCCTGACGTTCCTCGCGGCGCGGGAGGCGGCCCACCACCGGCTGTTCAGCCACGTGCCGTGGCTGTCGTCGCAGCTGCTCGGCGCCGTCGAGGCCTTCGCCCGCGGCATGAAGATCGACATGAGCGGCATCGAAGACCTGGCGCGCGGCTTCAACCCCGCCTCGCTCGGCGACCCCTCGGAGATGGAGCAGTTGCTCAACCAGGGCATCTTCGAGCCGAAGGCCACCCCCGAACAGGTCGCCGCGCTGGAACGGCTGGAGACGCTGCTGGCTCTGGTCGAGGGCTGGGTGCAGACCGTCGTGATCGCCGCGCTCGGCGACCGCATCCCCGGCACCTCGGCGCTGTCGGAGACGCTGCGCCGCCGCCGCGCCACGGGCGGGCCCGCCGAGCAGACCTTCGCCACCCTCGTCGGGCTGGAACTGCGGCCGCGCAAGCTGCGCGAGGCCGCCCTGCTCTGGGAGCGGCTCACCGACGCCGTCGGCGCGGATGCGCGCGACGGGGTGTGGCAGCACCCCGACCTGCTGCCGGACTCGTCCGACCTCGACGAACCCGCCGGCTTCATCGACCGTGTGCTGGGCGGCGACACCAGCGGCATCGAGGACGTCATCGCCGAGTTCGAGAAGAACGACAAGAAGGACGACGACAAGGGCGGGGCCGACTAGATCGTCCTCGCGGCGACGCTCGAGTCGCCGTCGGAGCCCTGTGGACAACCCGCGGCGGGGTCTGCCGACCGTGGCACAGTCATCGCATGACGCGCTATGCGCTCGACCCGTCGATGCCGGTGCTGCTGCGGCCCGACGGTGAGGTGCAGATCGGGTGGGATCCCCGGCGCGCACTACTGGTTCGCCCGCCGGACGGCGTCACCCCCACCGCTCTGACCGGCCTGCTGCGCATGATGCATGGCGGCGTCACCCTCGACGGCCTGCGCGCCGCCGCCACCGACGCCGGCCTGTCCGATGCCGCCGCACTGGACGACCTGCTGGCCGCGCTGGTCGACGCCGGCACCGTCACGGTGACGCGTACGTCGGCACGCACGCACCGGACCCGCGCCGCGTCGGTCCGCATCCACGGGCGCGGCCCGCTGTCGGACCTGCTGGCCGGCGGCCTGCGGTGCTCCGGCGCCCGGGTCTTCCAGAGCAGGTTGTCGCACGCCGAGGTCACCGCGGAATCGACGGATCTGGTGGTGCTTTCGGACTATCTGGTGACCGAACCGCGCGTCGTCCAGCAGCTGCACGACGCGGGGATGCCACACCTTCCGGTGCACATCCGCGACGGCGCGGGCGTGATCGGACCGCTGGTGATCCCGGGCCGCACCAGCTGCCTGGAATGTGCCGACCTGCACCGCAGCGACCGCGATTCGGCCTGGCCCGCGGTGGCGGCGCAACTGCGCGGCACCGTCGGCTCCGCGAACCGGGCGACGCTGCTGGCCACCGCGGCGCTCGCCCTCGATCAGGTCGACCGGGTGATCCGGGCGGTCCGCGAATACGAGGATGCACGCCGGCCCGCCGATCCGCCGCCGACGCTGGACACCACCCTCGAATTCGACGTCCGCAGGCACTCCATCGTGGCCCGGCACTGGTCGCGTCATCCCCGCTGCGGCTGCTGAAAACGATTGTTGCCAGTTGGTGACGGGCCGTTCAGCTGAGTCGTGGATGATGGACTGGTGGCTGACATCAAACGCGGGCGCGCCGCCCGTAATGCGAAGCTCGCGAGCCTGCCCGTCGGCATGGCTGGCCGTGCCGCACTCGGCTTCGGCAAGCGGCTGACCGGCAAGTCACGCGACGAGGTCAACGCCGAACTGATGGACAAGGCCGCCCAGCAGCTGTTCACCGTGCTGGGTGATCTCAAGGGCGGAGCGATGAAGGTCGGCCAGGCGCTGTCGGTGATGGAGGCCGCCATCCCCGAGCAGTACGGCAAGCCCTACCGCGAGGCGCTGACCAAGCTGCAACGCGAGGCCCCGCCGCTGCCCGCGGCCAAGGTACACCGGGTGCTCGACGGCCAGCTCGGCACCAAGTGGCGCCAGCGATTCACCTCGTTCGAGGACCAGCCCGTCGCCTCGGCCAGCATCGGCCAGGTGCACAGGGCGGTGTGGGCCGACGGCCGCGAGGTCGCCGTCAAGATCCAGTACCCGGGCGCCGACGAGGCGCTGCGCGCCGACCTCAAGACGATGCAGCGCATGACGAATGTGCTCAAGCAGCTCGCCCCCGGCGCCGACGTCGACGGCGTGGTCGACGAGCTCATCGAGCGCACCGAGATGGAACTGGACTACCGGCTCGAAGCGGACAATCAGCGCGCGTTCGCCAAGGCCTACGAGGACGACCTGAAGTTCGTCATCCCCCGCATCGTCGCCAGCGCGCCCAAGGTGCTGATCGCCGAATGGATCGACGGCATCCCGATGTCGCAGATCATCCGCGAGGGCAGCCCGGAAGAGCGCGACCTGATGGGCACCCGGCTGGCGGAACTGACCTACAGCGCGCCGCGCCGGCTCGACATGATGCACGGCGACGCCCACCCGGGAAACTTCATGTTGATGCCGAACGGACGGATGGGCGTCATCGACTTCGGCGCGGTCGCTCCCCTGCCGGGCGGGCTCCCCGTCGAACTCGGCCGGATCATGCGTTACGCGCTGGACGACGACTACGACAACCTGATCGCCACCATGGAGAAGATCGGGTTCATCCAGCCCGGCGAGAAGGTGTCGGTGCAGGACGTCGATGACATGCTGCGGCAGTACGTGGAGCCGCTGCAGGCCGGAACCTTCCACTTCACCCGCAAGTGGCTGCAGAGGATGACCGCCGTGCAGCTGGACAAGTCCGTCGCCCAGATCAAGACGGCCAGGCAGATGGACATCCCGGCCAAGCTCGCCATCCCGATGCGGGTGATCGCCTCGTCGGTCGCGATCTCGTGTCAGCTCGACGCCCACGTGCCCGTCAAAGCCATTGCGATGGAACTGGTTCCGGGATTCGTCGAAGCCGCATGACCGTCCGGGAAGCCCGGCGGCGACACTAGGCCGCCGCCGGATTCCCTTCGGTGTTCTTGCGCGGCCGTCCGCGCGGACGCTTGCGTGCCACGACGGTGCCACGGTCGAGGATCTCCCCGCCCCACACCCCCCACGGCTCCTGCCGTTCCAGCGCGGCGTTGAGGCACTCACGCCGGATCGGGCAATCGGCGCACAGTGCCTTGGCCCGTTCGAGGTCGGTCGGACTCTCGGCGAACCACATGTCGGGGTCGTTGAGGTGACATGGCACTGCCGGCAGCTTCCGCTCGAGGCACATACCCTGCGACATCAGTTGATTCCTGCTTCCTGGTCGTTGTTTCCTCGGCCATCTGATTTCTGATGGATCTGGGACCAGGTGCTCGGATCATCTCCGAAAAAACTCTGGCCACGGATCCGGTGACTGCGGGTCCGTGGCCATGTGGCGTGTCGAAGGCGTACCTAGGTGGTGCCCCGATTCACGGACGGACGAGTCGCGGTGGCGGCGTGGCGCTTGCGCGGCGCCGGAATGGCGGCGGCAGGCCACGCCGCAATAGCGGCGGCGGCAGCCGCGGACGCGTGATACGCCGCAACGGCGGAGGTGCCGGCGACGACGTGGAGGGTCCGCGACATACCGGCAACGCCTACACCGACAAACGCGTTCGTGTTGCTGATCATGATCCGGGCACCCTCCTTCCGACTCGTCGCCCAACGTGTGATTCGAGGCTAAGCCTAACAGCGCAGCCGCACAACCTATTTTCTACCTGCGCTTTTGGCGGAATCTTTGCGATTCCTGGCCGCCTTCAGCCCCTCTCGCGCACCAGGGCCAGCACGTCGGGCCCGTACTGCTCGAGCTTGCGCGCACCGATGCCCGGAATCGCCACCAGCGCGGCGTCGTCGGTGGGCAGCGTCTCGGCGATGGCGATCAGCGTGTTGTCGGTGAAGACCACGTAGGCGGGCACTTTCAGCTCCTTGGAGGTCTGCAGCCGCCACTCCTTGAGCCGCCCGAGCAGTTCCTCGTCGAGGTCGGACGGGCAGGACTCGCAGCGGCGCAACATGATCGCCGGCGGACTGGTCAACGCGCCGTTGCAGACCCGGCAGCGCGGGGTGGCGCCCTTCTGGCGACGGGGCCGACCGGGGCCGGTGTCCGACGAGGCCTGCGGTGCGAGGCCGTTGAGGAAGCGCGACGGCCGCCTGCCCTGCCTGCCGCCTGGCGCGCGGGCCAGTGCCCAGCTCAGTGCGAGGTGCACGCGCGCCCGCGTGATGCCCACGTAGAGCAGCCGGCGTTCCTCCTCGACCGGTTCACTGTCGGGGCCGTGGGTCAGGGCGTGTGAGATCGGCAGCGTGCCGTCGGCAAGCCCGACCAGGAAGACCGCGTCCCATTCCAGCCCCTTGGCGGCGTGCAGCGACGCCAGGGTGACGCCCTGCACGACCGGTGGATGGCGGGAGTCGGCGCGCTGACGCAACTCGACCACCAGGGCGCGCAGGTCGAGATGCGGCCGCAGCGCCACCTCTTCGTCGACGAGTTCGGCCAGCGCGGCGAGCGCCTCCCAGCGTTCGCGCGCCCGCACGCCCGCGGGCGCCTCGGCCGTCAGCCCGAGCGGCTCGAGAAGGCCGCGCACCACCTCACCGAGTGCGGCCCCGGCCCCGTCGTCCTCGGCCCGTTCCGCGGCGCGCTGCAGGGCGAGCAGGGCCTGACGGATCTCCTGGCGGCTGAAGAAGCCCTCGCCGCCGCGCACCTGGAAGGCCACCCCGGCTTCGGTGAGCGCCTCCTCGTAGACCTCCGACTGGGCGTTGATGCGGTACAGCACCGCGATCTCGGCCGGGGAGGTGCCCGACTCGATGAGCCGGGCGATGGCCTTGGCGACGGACGCCGCCTCGGCGACTTCGTCGGGATGCTCGGAGAACGTCGGCTCGGGGCCCGGTGGACGCTGCCCCACCAGGTGCAGCTTGCTGCCTGCGATGCGTCCGCGCGCGGCGGCGATCACCCGGTTGGCCAGCGACACCACCTGCGGCGTGGACCGGTAGTCGCGTTCGAGCCGCACCACCGCGGCCTCGGGGTGCCGCCGGGAGAAGTCGAGCAGGTAGCGGGGCGTGGCGCCGGTGAAGGAGTAGATGGTCTGGTTCGCGTCGCCGACCACGGTGACGTCGTCGCGGGAACCGAGCCAGGCGTCGAGCACCCGCTGCTGCAGCGGTGTGACGTCCTGGTACTCGTCGACGACGAAACAGCGGTAGCGGTCCCGGAACTCCTGCGCGACCGCAGCGTCGTTCTCGATCGCCGCGGCGGTGTGCAGCAGCAGGTCGTCGAAGTCGAGCAGCGCGGCGTCGTCGTTGCGGGCCTTGAGCGCCTCGTAGCCGGCGTACACCGCGGCGATGCGGGCGGCGTCGAACGGGATGTCGCGGCCGATCTCGGCGACCGCGGCGGCGTAGCCCTCCGGGCTGATCAGCGACGCCTTCGCCCACTCGATCTCACCGGCGAGGTCGCGCACGTCGTCAGTGGAGGACTGCATCCCGGCCCGGTTCGCCGACTGCGCCACCACCGAGAACTTGCTGTCGAGCAGCCGCCAGCCGGTGTCGCCGACGACCCGCGGCCAGAAGTACTGCAGCTGGCGGCGCGCGGCGGCGTGGAACGTCATCGCCTGCACCGACGCCGTGCTGGCGTCGGAGTCCTGGTCGAGTGCACGCAACCGGGCGCGCATCTCACCGGCCGCCCGGGAGGTGAACGTGACGGCGAGCACCTGGCCCGGCGCCACGTGCCCGGCCGCGACGAGGTAGGCGATGCGCCGGGTGATGGTCCTGGTCTTGCCGGTGCCTGCGCCCGCCAGCACGCACACCGGGCCGCGGGGAGCGAGCACGGCTTCGCGCTGCTCGTCGTCGAGGTCGGTGAGCAGCGGCTCGAGCGACGAGCGGGCCTCTACCGACATGCGGTCCATCTTGACAGGGCGGTGTGACAAACGCCCGCCGCAGTGCCGGGCATGTTCGGCCCATCGGTTAGGTTGAATCCGTTATGACTGCTTCCGATACCGCCACCTTGACCATGTACACCACCTCGTGGTGCGGGTACTGCTCGCGGCTCAAGACCGCCCTGAGGTCCGAGGGGATCTCCTGGAGCGAGGTCGACATCGAGGCCGACCCGGCCGCCGCCGAGTTCGTCGGGTCGGTGAACGGCGGCAATCACGTCGTGCCGACCGTGAAGTTCCCGGACGGTTCGACGCTGACGAACCCGAGCATCAAGGACGTCAAGGCCAAACTCGCCGGGTAACCGGGGCGACGTCAGTCCTGGGCCGCCCAGGACTCGATGATCTCCCTGGCGATCGAGATCGATCCGGGCAGCAGAAGCCGTGACGGCGAGCGGCTGTTCCAGTCCCCGTGCTCGAGTGCGTCGCGGATCTCCGCCCGGGTGAACCAGCCCGCCTCGGCGATCTCCCCGTCGTTGTAGGAGAACTCCTGCTCGGGGTCGCCGATCGCGTGGAAGCCGACCATCAGCGAGCGCGGGAACGGCCACGGCTGGCTGCCCAGGTACTCGACGTCGGTGACCGTGAGCCCGACCTCCTCGGCGATCTCGCGGACCACGCACGCCTCGAACGATTCGCCCGCCTCGACGAACCCCGCGAGGATCGAGAACAGCCGTTCGGGCCACACCGTCTGGCGAGCCAGCACCGCGCGGTCGTGGCCGTCGTGCACCAGGCAGATCACCGCCGGGTCGATGCGCGGGAACTCCTCGTGGCCGGTCAGCGGGTTCGACCGGCCCCAGCCCGCCTTGATCGGTCGGGTCGGGGCGCCGTCGACCGGGCTGAACCGGGCGCTGTCGTGCCAGTTGAGCAGTGCCGTGGCGGTCGAGACGAGCTGGGCGCTGACGTCGTCGAAGATGTGCCCCGCCCGACGCAGGTCGAGCACCTCCACCGGTTCGGGACCCTCGGGCGGCTCCAACTCGCCGCGCACCGCCCAAACGTGTCGGCCGTCGTCGAGGCGACCCAGGAAGACCGCGTCGCCGGGGGGCGCGTCACCCAGTGCCGCGGCCGGTCCGAGCACCACCCGTCCGCCGCCGATCAGCACCTGGTTGCGCCGGTCCACCCGCAGCAGCAGGGCGTCGGCCCAGCCCGCGACCGCGGCGTCGACGTCGGTGCGCAGCGTGTCGGCCCGGTCGGCGCCGACCCTGGACAGCAGCGGGACGTTGCGCAGGCTGAACCTGGTCCCCCGTCGCTCCGGCACGCCGGAGGTCATCGCTCCGCGTCCGCGCTGCGGATGTGCAGCAGCCGGTCACCGGGTTCGAGCGCATCGACCTTCGGATCGTCGACGCGCAGCAGCTTCCCGTCGCGCACCACACCGAGCACGATGTCGGACAGATGCCGGGGTGAGCCGGCCACCTCTTTGGGCGTGACCTCTCGCTCGGCGATGGCGAAGCCTGCGTCCGGGGTCAGCAGGTCCTCCATCATCTCCACGACGCTCGGTGTCTGCACCGCGATCCCGAGCAGCCGGCCCGCGGTCTCCGAGGTGACCACCGTGGAGTCGGCCCCGGACTGCTGCAGCAGGTGCTGGTTCTCGGCCTCGCGGACCGCGGCGATGATCTTGGCGTTGGGGGCGAGTTCGCGGGCGGTCAGCGTCACCAGCACGGCGGTGTCGTCGCGGTTGGTGGCGACGATGATCGACTTCGCGTGCTGGGCGCTGGCCAGCCGGAGCACCTCCGAGTCGGTGGCGCTGCCGCGCACCGTGACCAGCCCCGCACTCTTGGCGCGCTCGAGGGCGGTGGGGTTCTCGTCGACGACCACGATGTCGGCCGGGGCGACCTCGTCGCCGATCATCGCCGCCACGGCGGTGCGGCCCTTCGTGCCGTAGCCGATGACGACGGTGTGGTTGCGCACTTTGTTCCTCCATCGCTGGATCTTCAACGCCTGGCGCGACTGCGTGGTGAGGGTTTCGACCGTGGTGCCGATCAGCACGATCAGGAAGGCGACCCGCAGCGGGGTGATCACCAGGACGTTGACCAGGCGGGCCGAATCGGTCACCGGCGTGATGTCGCCGTAGCCGGTCGTCGAGAGCGACACCGTGGCGTAGTACAGACAGTCCAGGAACGACAACGGGTTGTCGGCGTCCGGGGCGCTCTCGATGTCGCGGTAGCCGTGCCGGTCGAGGTAGACGATCAGGACCGCGGCGAACAGCGCGGACAACGCGTAGATCATCCGCATGACGATCCGGCGGGCCGGGCTGACGAACGGCTCCGGAATCGAGAGGACGTCGACCAGGTCGGCGTCCGGCCGGTTGGTCAGATCCTGGTCTACCGCGGCGAGCCGACGTCGCAACCTACCTTTGGCCACGAGGGCCGTTCATCGATCGCCCGGCAGTGCGCACGTCACAATGTAACCATGACCTCTCTCCCACCAGAACTGCAGCGGATCGCCGGCTCGTCCCGCGGGGCCAAGATGGGCGCGATGCTCGTCGGCATGGGGGTGCTGCACTTCGTGGCGCCCAAACCGTTCGACGGGATCGTCCCCGCCGAACTGCCCGGCACCGCGCGGTTTTACACCTACGCCTCAGGGGTCGCAGAACTCGCGGCGGGCGGGTTGCTGATCGCACCGCAGACCCGCAAGGTGGGCGCGCTGGCGGCGGTGGCGCTTTACCTCGCGGTGTTACCCGGCAACGTCAACATGGTCCGGCTGTGGTGGGACAAGCCGTGGCCGATGCGGGTGGCCGCGATCGCCCGCCTCCCCCTGCAGATCCCGATGATCACCCAGGCGCTCAAGGTCTACCGCGAGGCCTAGGACGCCGCACCGGTCAGGCCGCCTCCTGGTTCAGCAGCGCGGCCAGTTCGTCGACGCCGGGCAGGACGGCCGGACGCACGGTCTCGCCGGTGCGCACGTAGTGGAACGCCGCGCGCACCGAGGACACCGGACAATCCTGCAGCGCGGCCCAGGCCAGGCGGTACACCGCCAACTGCACGGCGGCCTGGGTGCGCGCCCGGTCGGTGTCGGGCGGCCCGCCGGTCTTCCAGTCCACCACCGTGACGCCGCCGTCGTCGTCGGCGAACACCGCGTCGATGCGGCCGCGCACCACGGTGTCGCCGATGACCATGTCGAACGGCACCTCCACGTCGATCGGGGTGCGCGCCGCCCAGGGCGACACCATGAACGCGGCCTCCAGTTCGGCCAGTGCCTCGGCCTCACCGCGGCGCAGCTCGCTGTCCACCGCACCAGGCAGGTCGTCGAGGTCGAACAACCGCTCGGCGCCGTAGAAGCGCTGCACCCAATCGTGAAAAGCGCTGCCCAGCAGTGCATGCGGGTCCGGCCGCATCGGCAGCCTGCGGGCCAGCCGCTGCGTGGCCGCCGCCGGATCCCTGCCGAGGTCCACCAGTGTGCTCACCGACACCTGTGCGGGCAGACCGACCTGCGCGGGCCGTCCGGTGCGTTCCCGCTCGGCCAGCAGCGCGTCGACGTCGGCCCGCCAGCCGTCGACATCGGCGTCCTGCCGGAGTTCACCGGCCATCGCCCGCATCACCAACGCGGCACCGCGATCCAGGTCGGCCCGCCGGCCACCCGCCGGATCCGGCGGCCAGACAGCCTTGACGACGTTCTCGCGCAACGGGTTCGGCTCACCGTCGGCCGGGGCCGGAGCCCAGTGTTCGACGACGCCGCACGGATCGCCGTCGGCCACCGAACGGTCGATGATGTCCTTGAGCTCGCAGAGGAAGTCGGACGGCCCCCGCGGTTTTGACTCAGCGGCGCCCCAGTGATGACCCGAGAGCAGCAGTGTGTCCTCGGCGCGGGTGAGCGCGACGTAGAGCAGCCGACGCTCTTCGTCGACACGGCGCTGTTCGAGACGGCTCTTGTGCTCGTGGATGCGGTCCGACAGCATCTTGCGGTCGTTGACGTCGGAGGTGTCCAGTACCGGGACCCCGTGGTCGGCCGCCGTCGCGCGGTCGCCGCGCAGCAGCGGCGGCAGGTCGGCGGCATCGGTGAGCCACGTCCGCGGCTGGGCGGTGGACGGGAACACCCGTGCACTCAGGTGCGGTACGGCGACCACCTGCCACTCCAGCCCCTTGGCGGCGTGCACGGTGAGGATCTGCACCCGGTTGGCCGACACCGACACCTCGGCCGGCGCCAGCCCGTTCTCCACGACCATGGCGGCGTCCAGGTAGGCCAGCAGTCCGCTCACCGTGGCGCCGGGCCGGGCCGCGAAATCCGCGACCACGTCGGCGAGCGTGTCCAGATGCTCGGCACCGGCCCAGCCTGCGCCGACGGGTTGGGCCGCACGGGCCTCGGCGTCGATGCCCAGCACCCGTCGCACGTCGGCGATCAGCTCGGGCAGCGGGAAACCCAGATGCGCGCGCAGGGCGGTCAGCTCACGGCCCAGCGCGACGATCCGGCGGTGACCCTCGGTCGAATACCGTTGCGCCGCACCGGGATCGCAGACGGCATCCGCGAGGCAGGCGGCGTCGGCATCGGGTGCGGTACGGGCCACGATCTCCTCGGTGGACGCCGACCCGGCCGGCGCCGCGGTGTCGTCGAGTTCGACGGCGCGCCGCCACAGCGCGGCGACGTCCTTGGCGCCGAGGCGCCACCTCGGACCGGTGAGCACCCGCATCGCGGCCGCACCGGCCGTGGGATCGGCCAGCAGCCGCAGCATCGCCACCACGTCGGCCACCTCGGGGATCGAGAGCAACCCGGCCAGGCCGACCACCTCCACCGGGACGCCGCGCGCGGTCAGCGCATCGGCCATGGGCGCGGCATCGGCGTTGCGGCGCAACAGCACCGCGGCCGTGGGCACGTCGTCGCCCGCACCGTGGTAGAGCGCGGCCACCCGGTCGGCCACCCACTCCCGTTCGGCCGCCAGGTCGTTCAGCAGCGCGCAGCGGATGGTGCCGGGTTCGGCCCCGGGGCGGGGCCGAAGCTCGCGCACGGCCACCGACCGGCGGCGGGCCTCCGCCGACACCTCGTTGGCCAACCGCAGCGCCCGCGGCGGATTCCGCCAGCTGGTCCGCAGTTCGAGCGTGGGCGCCGGAGTGCCGTCCGCATGCGGGAAGTCGGTCGCGAACCGGGGCAGGTTGGTGGCCGATGCGCCGCGCCAGCCGTAGATCGACTGGATCGGGTCGCCGACCGCGGTGAGCGCGAGACCGTCGTCCACCCCGCCGCCGAACAGCGACGACAACGCGATCCGCTGGGCGTGGCCGGTGTCCTGGTACTCGTCGAGCAGCACCACCCGATAGCGCTGCCGCACCTGGGCGCCGACCTGCGGGAAATCGGCGGCCAGCCGGGCGGCGGCCGCCATCTGCATGCCGAAGTCCATCACCTTGTCGGCCCGCATCCGGCGGTGCAGCGCGTCGATCAGCGGCACGAGTTCGGTTCGCTCGGTCTGCGTCGCCAGCAGCCGCAGCAGCCACTGGCTCGGGCCGCGGTCACGCTGGTACGGGCCCGCGGGAAGGGTGTGCACCAGCCGCTCCAACTCGACGTGGGTGTCGCGCAGCTGATCGGTGTCGACCAGGTGCTCGGCCAGCTGTCCGGCCAGGCGCAGCACCATCGCCGTCACCGCGGCCGGGGTCTTGTCCACCTGCAGCTCACCGGGATGCTCGCACACCACCCGGAAAGCCAACTGCCACAGCTCCGTCTCGCTGATCAGCCGGGTGTCCGGCTCGACCGGCAGCAGCAGCCCGTAGTCGCGCAACAGCGTGCCCGCGAAGGCGTGATAGGTGCTGACCGTCGCCGGGTCTGCGTCGTCTCCGCCGGGCAACAGCCCCACGCCCGCCAGCCGGGACAGCCGGCTGCGCACCCGGCGCAGGAGCTGCCCGGCGGCCTTACGGGTGAAGGTCAGGCCGAGCACCTCGCCGGGCGTGGCGTAGCCGTTGGCCACCAGCCACACCACCCGTGCGGCCATGGTCTCGGTCTTGCCCGCGCCCGCGCCCGCGATCACCACGAGCGGACCCGGCGGTGCGGAGATGACGGCGGCCTGCTCCTCGGTGGGCGCGAAAACGCCGAGCGCCGAGGCGAGTTCGGCGGGGCTGTAGCGGGGTGTCATGACCTCTCTTCTCCGACTGACTGGGCGGGGCAGCTGCCGCGAACGGGGCAGTGCGTGCAGCTGTCGTTGATCCGGGCGACGAACTGCGGACCCTGGGTCGCCGCCGCGGCCCGGCTGACCTGCTGCCGCCACTGCTGCTGAGCCTCGGGGGTGAGCGCATCCTGCTCGCGCTCGGCGGGGCCGCCTGCGGTGGCCTTGCCGAGGTACACCAGCCGACCGCCGCCGGGCTGGTCACCGTCGGACAGCAGGCCGGCCGCGACCGCCAGCTGGTACATGGCCAGCTGGGCGTGGCGCTGCGCGTCGTCCTTGGTGACGGGGCTCTTGCCGGTCTTCAGATCCACCACGACCAGCCGGCCGGCGTCGTCACGTTCGAGCCGGTCCAGCCGTCCGCGGACACGCACCCCCGGCGCTCCGTCGGCGCCCGGCTCGGCGATCAGCCCGTCGACATCGACCTCGGTGCCCACCTCGGTGAGGTCGCGGCGGGTCTGCTCGCGCCACTGCGCGAAACCCGCGAGCATGGCGCGGTGCCGCGTCAACTCGTTGTCGGCGTGCCACGGGGCCTCGAACGGCAGCTGCCGCCAGACTGTTTCGAGCTCGTTGACCAACTGGCTCTCCGTGCGGCCGGGGTCGGCGAGCAGGGCGTGCACGAGCGACCCGACCGCCGACCGCACGTCGCGGGCGTCACTGCCGCCGTGGCGCTCCAGCAGCCAGCGCAGCGGGCAGTCGGTCAGCGTCTGCAGCGTCGACGGCGACAGCGTGACGGTGTGGTCGGCGCCCGACCACAGCGGCTCGACGCTCGACACCGGCGTCATGCCGTACCACTGCGCGGGGTCGGCACCCGGGATACCCACCGCGGCCATCCGCGCCAATTGCGTTGCGGCGCATTCACGGGCGATGCCGTCGGAGCCGTCGCCCGGCGCACAGGCCACCGCCCGCAACCGGCCGACCAGCACGGCGGGGGCGAGTACGCGTGGGGCGCGGGCCGGGAGATCGGGCTCCGGCCGGAGATCGGTGGCCAGCGCCGCCAGTTCGTGGCAGAACGGCGATGGCAGCGCGGCCTCGTCGCCGGATTCACTGTCGACGGCGGTGGCCAGCACCCGGGTGCGGGCCCGGCCGAGTGCGGCGATCAGCAGGCGGCGTTCCTCGGCCAGCAGGGGCGCGCGGCTGGACAGCTCGCGGTCGGTGGCGGCGGCGACGCCGTCCAGCACGTCGACGAGGTGCTGTGTGCCGAGCACCCCGCCGCGTGGAACCGTGTTGGGCCACAGTCCTTCCTGCAGCCCGGCGATCACCACGAACTCCCACTCCCGGTCGAGTGCGGCGTGTGCGCTCAGCACCGCGACCGCGTCGGGTGCGGGCCGCTGGTCGCGCGGCGGTGGCGGCGGCCCGAGCGCGACGACATGGTCGATCAGACCTCGCAGCGAGGCGCCGGCCGTGCGGCTCACGTACTGCTCGGCGACGTCGAAGAGCGCGGTGACCGCGTCGAGATCGCGGTCGGCCTGCGCGCCGGGCGGGCCGCCGCGTTCGCTCGCCGACAACCAGCGTCGCTGCAGACCCGAGCGGTGCCAGGCCTGCCAGAGCGTGTCCCGCGGGTCGGCCCCCGCGGCGGCACTGCGGCGTGCCGCGGTCAGCACCGTGTGGATGCGACGTAGCGGGCGCTGCTGTTCCGGGGACAGGTCCGACGGCCCGTCCTCCAGCGCCGCGACGAGCAGGTCGGCGAAGTCGCGCGGCGGCCGGCTGCCGTCGGCCCGCCGCAGTGCACGGCGCAGCTGACGCAGCGACACCGGATCGACCCGGCCGATCGGCCCGGTGAGCAGCTCCTGGGCCCGCGCGCCGTCGAGGCCGTCGGCGGTGGCTTCGAGCACTGTCAGCAGCGCACGGACCGCAGGGAGATCGGCGAGCGGCGCGGAGGTGGGTGGCACGTCGACCGGTACACCGGCGGCCGACAGTGCCCGCGCCAGAGCCGAACCGGTGCGCGGCATCGACCGGACGAGGACCGCCATCTGCGACCACGGCACGTCGTCGACCAGATGGGCGCGGCGCAGCGCGTCGGCGATGACCGCGGCCTCGGCGTGCGGCGACACCGCCACCCGCACCGCGACGGTTCCGGTGCGGGTGGTGTCACCCGTGAGGTGGCGCACCGCCGACGCGGCGGGCAGCCTGCGGGCGAGCCCGGTGATGGCGTCGGCGACGGCGGACGCACAGCGGTGCGACGCCGTGAGCGTGACGACCGCGCCGTCCCCGTCGTCGCCGCCGCGCAGCAGTGCCGGGTCGGCGCCGCGGTAGCCGAACACCGCCTGGTCGGGATCGCCCGCGATGACCGTCAATTCGGCGCCGGTCGCCAGTACCCGCACCAGCCGGGCGGCCTGCGGATCGAGCTGCTGGGCGTCGTCGACGAGCAGCACGCGCAGCCGGGCGCGTTCGGCGGCGAGCAGGTCGGGGTCGCTGCCGAGGGCCTCCAGCGCGGCGCCGACCAGTTCGGCCGCGCCCAGCGCCGGAACGGTGGCCTGCGGCGCCGCCGCGCCGACCGCCGCACGCAGCAGCATGATCTGCTCGTAGGCCTGAGCGAACCGACCGGCCGCCTGCCACTCCGGCCGCCCCGACAACCGGCCGAGGCGTTGCAGCGCAACCGGATCCACACCCCGTTCGGCGCAGCGGGCCATCAGGTCGCGGATCTCGTTGGCGAAACCCACGGTGGCAAGGGCGGGGCGGAGGGCGGCGGGCCAGCCGCTCGCCGAGCGGTCACCGTCCTCGAGGTCGCCGGCGAGCATCTCCCGGATGATGCCGTCCTGCTCGGCGCCGGTGATCAGCCGCGGCGGCGGATCGCCGTTGCGCTGCGCGGCCATCCGCAGGACCGCGAACGCATACGAGTGCACCGTCCGCACCAGCGGTTCGCGCACCACCGTGCGGGTGCCGTCCCGCAACATGCGGCGGGTGATCACCGCACGGGCCTGTGCGCCGAGCCGGGCCGAACCCGTGAGCAGCAGAACGGATTCCGGATCGGTTCCGGCGGCGATGTGGGCGGCGGCGGTCTCGACCAGCAGGGCCGTCTTGCCCGTCCCCGGGCCGCCGAGCACACGCACGACGCCGCTGCGGCCGGGGCCGGTGAGCGAGGTCGGTGCCGGCTCGGTGCGTGACGCGGTCATGAGGGCATGACACCACGGGGGTCCGACATGTCGGTCCGCGTCGCCCTCCGGGACGGTCCGTCGGGCCGTCCGCTGGGATGGAGCCCTACCATCGACGCGTGACCTCGCGACTGCACGTGCACCGGTACGGGCCCTCGCGGCCCGCGCAGATCCTCGCCGTCCACGGCCTGACCGGGCACGGTCAGCGATGGCAGACCCTTGCCATCCACCATCTGTCCGGATACGCGGTGGCCGCACCCGATCTGATCGGGCACGGGCGGTCGTCGTGGGACGCGCCGTGGACGCTGTCGGAGAACACCACAGCGCTGGCGGCACTGCTCGACGCCGACGCCGGCGGTCCCGTCGTGGTGGTGGGGCACTCGTTCGGCGGCGCGGTGGCGCTCGACCTCGCCTGCGCTCGCCCGGATCTGGTTGCGGGCCTGGTGCTGCTCGATCCCGCGGTGGGGCTGGACGGCGCATGGATGCGCGAGATCGCCGACGACATGTTCGCCTCTCCCGACTACACCGACCGCGCCGAGGCGCGCGCCGAGAAGGCGAACGGGTCATGGGGTGAGGTCGATCCGGCCGAGCTGGACCGCGACCTCGACGAGCACCTGGTCGAGCTGCCCAGCGGGCGCAGCGGATGGCGGATCAGCATCCCGGCGATGATGTCGTACTGGAGCGAGCTGGCGCGGCCGGTCGCACTGCCCCGCGACGGCACCCGCACCACGCTGGTGCGAGCCCTGCGCACGCAGCCGCCCTACGCCTCCGACGAGCTGATCGCCGCACTGGATGCGACGCTGGGCTCGGATCTCGGGGTGCTGCAGTGGGATTGCGATCACATGGTGCCTCATGCCCGGCCTGCCGAGACGGCGGCGCTCATCCGGGCCCATCTCGAACGTCACTGACATGGCACCCATCACCGACGAGCAGGTCGAAGCCGTCCGTGCGCTGGTCGCCAGGATCCCGGCGGGCCGGGTGTCGACCTACGGCGACATCGCCGACGCCGCCGGGCTTTCCAGCCCGCGCATCGTCGGCTGGATCATGCGCACCGATTCGTCGGACCTGCCCTGGCACCGCGTCATCACCGCATCAGGTAGGCCCGCCGCCCACCTTGCCACCCGCCAACTCGAACTGCTGCGCGCCGAGGGTGTGCTCGCCGACGACGGCCGCGTCCGGTTGAGTGAGGCCCGGCACGCGTTCTGACGCGGCCTACAGGACCAGCCGGACCAGCGCAGCGGTACGGGCCAGCCCCGGGAACGCCGCGGCGGTCGAACGTGGATGCAGCGCGTGTACCGCGAGCCGGAACATCAACGCCCGCAACAACATCTGCGGCCACTCCGGCAGCGAGGCCCACCGCTCGATGAGGCCGTCGTCGGATTCACCCCAGGCCAGGGCGTCGACGACCACCACACCGGCCGCCCACGACGCCGGCCGCCAGTACGGGGTGATGTCGGTGATGCCGGGCGCGGCGGCCCCGGCGAACAACACCGTGCCGTAGAGGTCGCCGTGCACCAGCTGGCTGGGGCTCTTGGTGGGTTTGCGCAGCCCTGCGAGCTGACCGATGAGTTCGACCGAACGCTGCCCGTCGGCCGATCCGGGCGACACCCGCGCGCCGGGCGGCAGCTTCTGCAGCGGCCGTTCCTCCCAGGCCGCGCGGTCGGCGGCGATGAAGACGTCCACGTCGGCCCACGGCGCGACAGGAGGCTGGGTCAGGAATCGGGGTCGTTCGAGTTTGGCAGTGGCCTCGTGCAGCCGCACCGCGGCCGAGACGACCTCGTCGTGGCGGGGTTCCGGCGTCCCGGCGACGAAGGTGTCGGCCCGCCACCCGGCGACCACGTACCGGCCGTCGGTCGACCGGACCGGCCGGGCCAGCCGGACGCCGTCGACGAACAGCGTCTCGCGGACCTTGGCCGACCAGGCGGCCCGCGCGTGGTCGGCGATCAGCGAGAGCACCACCTCGCCGCAGCGCCAGCCGCCCTCCCACGTCGACCCGAGCGCCACCGGCCGCTGGCCGGTCAGCCCGAACGCCGCCAGCACGTGCTCCGGCGGACGAGGGTCAGTCACACGGCACAGGCTACCGGCGACAAGTCGCAGGTCGGTGCGCCGTGCAGCCTTGTGTCGGCGTCGTGTCGCGACCGTGACCGTCGGGTCAGTACATCACCATGTCGGGTTCGAGCTGCCTGCCCCAGGCGACGATGCCGCCCTGGACGTGCATCGCGTCGGAGAACCCGGCCTTCTTCGCGATCGCCAGCACCTCGGCCGACCGCACACCCGTCTTGCAATAGAACACCGGCGTGCGGTCCACCTTCAGCTTCGACAGCGCCTCGCCGGTCTCGAACGCACCCTTGGGGATCAGCTCGGCGCCCTCGATGCGGTTGATGTCCCACTCGACCTGCTCCCGCACGTCGATCAGTGCAAGCGGCTTACCCGAATCGAGCAGTTCACGCAGCTCACGGGGGGTGATGGTGGAGTCGGCGGCGGCCTCGGCGGCCGCGTCGGACACCACGCCGCAGAACGCCTCGTAGTCGATCAGCTCGGTGATCTTCGGGGTCTCCGGGTCCTTGCGGATCTTGATCGTCCGGTACGTCATGTCCAGTGCGTCGTACACCATCAGCCGGCCGAGCAGCGGGTCACCGATGCCGGTGATCAACTTGATCGCCTCGGTCCCCATCACCGACGCGATGGACGCGCACAGGATCCCGAGCACGCCACCTTCGGCGCAGGACGGCACCATCCCGGGCGGCGGCGGCTCCGGGTAGAGGTCCCGGTAGTTCAGGCCGAGGCCGTTCGGGGCGTCCTCCCAGAACACCGACACCTGGCCCTCGAAGCGGTAGATCGAGCCCCACACGTAGGGCTTGCCCGCCAGCACGGCCGCGTCGTTGACCAGGTAGCGGGTCGCGAAGTTGTCGGTGCCGTCGAGGATCAGGTCGTACTGCTCGAACAGCTCGAGCGCGTTGTCGGGTTCCAGCCGCACCTCGTGCAGCCGGACGTCGACGAGCGGGTTGATCTCCTTGATGGAGTCGCGGGCGCTCTGCGCCTTGGACCGCCCGATGTCGGACTGGCCGTGAATGACCTGGCGCTGCAGGTTGGACTCGTCGACCACGTCGAACTCGACGATGCCGATCGTGCCGACGCCGGCCGCGGCGAGGTACAGCAGCGTCGGCGAGCCGAGCCCGCCTGCGCCGATCACCAGCACCTTCGCGTTCTTGAGGCGCTTCTGACCGTCGACACCCAGGTCGGGGATGATCAGGTGGCGGCTGTAGCGCGCGACCTCTTCGCGGGTCAGTTCGGCCGCTGGTTCGACCAGCGGCGGCAACGGTGACGACACCGATATCTCCTCAGTTCCTGCGGGCTGCAGACGTGGGCGTACCCCATCACAATAGGCACTTTCCACAACCGTGAACGCCCCGTATTGCTTCCCGTCCGACGGTCGCGGGAATCAGGCGATCGGGTACGGCCAGGGGTTGAACCGGCAGGTCTTGCCGTCGGCGCGCACGGTTTCCGGGTCGAACTTGGCCGCGTCGTTGTTGTTGGTCGAGAACGTCTGCTGCATCATGATCGGCGCCAGCGCGCCGTTCTCCGCGCACTGCTCGTGCCGCTGGTACCCGATGGCGTGGCCGACCTCGTGATTGATGAGGTACTGCCGGTAGGAGCCGATGTCGCCCTGGAACGGCACGGCGCCGCGCACCCACCGGGCCTCGTTGAGCAACACCCGCGGCTGTGCGCCGGCGTAGGCCGGGTTGTAGCAGGACGCCTCGAGCTGGATGTCGTAGCCGCAGCCCTCCCGGACGGTCATCGGCGAGGTCAGCGACACCCGGAAGTCCGGTTCGACGCCGGACGCGGCGTCGACGCGGGTGAACGCGAACTGCGGATTGTGCGTCCAGCTCTTGGGGTTGGCGAGCGTCTCGCTGACCATCCGGGCGAAGCCCTCGTCGCCGCCGATGGTCGTGGTGTCCACCCCGTCCTCGACCTCGACGGTGTAGGTGAACACCTTGGTGGTGCCCTGGCCTGCCTGCGGGGTGGCGCCGGGGACGACGTGCCACGTCCTCGCACCGGCCTCGGTGAACGGGCCGCCCTCGGGCAGGATCCCGGTCGGCAGGCTGGCGTCGAACTGCGTCAGCCCCTTCGGCGGTGCGCCGACGATGGCGGTGCTCGACACCCCGAGCGTCGGCGGTCCCTGCACCGGCCCCTGCTCGTCGTCGGCGGCCTGCGGCGCGCTGGTGCCGGTGATGGTCTGGTAGATCACCACGGCGGTGAGCACCATCAGCACCGGCAGCGCGTAGGCGCGCCAGCCATAGGTGGAGACGAACCGACCGAGCCAGGTCTGCTTGCGCCAGCGCTTGTGCTCGTCGCGATTGCTGCGGACCCGCCCCGAGTCGACGGCCAGCGGATCACGCTGTGCGCGCAGTGGCTCCCGCCATTCGTTGCGCAGCGCCGGGGCACGACCGGGCCCGCGACGCCCCGGGTCGTAGGTCACCGAAACAGGATGGCACAGAGGTGGGCACTTGCACCTCCGCCGCGCCACCGCGGAGGCAGCGGAGGTCGTCCTCGCGCACACCGCCGAAGATCGGTAGTAGTGTCGTTTCGATGAGCGGCTTGGGTGAAACACACCCAAGAGCGCCACTGGAATCCAGATTGAGGACTTGATGAGCGATCTCGCCAACACCGCCGAGAGGAGAGGTGCCAAGAGCGGCGACACCGCGCCGTCCTCGGGTAGCGGCCGCCGCGGCAACCGGCTCCCCCGCGACGAGCGGCGCAGCCAGCTACTGGTTGCTGCCAGCGAGATCTTCGTCGACCGCGGCTACCACGCCGCAGGCATGGACGAGATCGCAGATCGTGCGGGCGTCAGCAAACCCGTTCTCTACCAACACTTCTCATCGAAGCTCGAGCTGTACCTCGCGGTTCTGCAGCGCCATGTCGACAACCTGGTCTCCGGAGTCCGCCAGGCACTGCGCACCACCACCGACAACCGGCAGCGGCTCCGCGCGGCGATCCACGCGTTCTTCGACTTCATCGAGCACGACAGCCAGGGCTACCGGCTGATCTTCGAGAACGACTACACCACCGAGCCACAGGTCGCCTCGCAGGTCAAAGTCGCCACCGAGGCGTGCACCGACGCGGTGTTCGACCTGATCAGCCGGGATTCCGGCCTCGAGGCGCACCGCGCCCGGATGATCGCGGTGGGTCTGGTCGGCATCAGCGTCGACTGTGCGCGCTACTGGCTCGACAGCGAGCGCCCCATCTCCAAGGACGCCGCGGTCGAAGGCACCGTGCAGTTCGCCTGGGGCGGCCTGTCACACGTGCCGCTCACCCGTTCTTGACGGCCTCGGCCCCCACCACGCCGACACCGAATCCGACCCGGCGCACGTCTGCGGCGCCGATCTCGACGTAGGCGATCCGGCCGCTCTGCACGAGGTAGCGGCGGCCCTTCACGTCGGTCAGGGAAAGTACGCCGGACTCGCCGCTCAGTGCCGCGGAGACCGCCTCCTCCACCTCGGCGGGAGTCTGCACGCTGTTGAACGACAACTCGCGCGGGCTGTCCGTGACACCGATCTTGACCTCCACGTTGAACCCTTTCTCGCCTCGGCACCGTCGAGAGTCGACCTGATGCGCTCTCCTGCTGAGCAGGCTAGTGGACGGTACGGCACCCGCGCCGCCGTGGGCGGTTCGCGCTGAGCGAAGCGTGTTCCGGAGCGCGATCGAACCGAGTCCCGACCGTGACCAACACACGGGCTGACACACCTCATCCGTCACTTCTGCCCCGATAGCATCGGGGCCGGTAGTGGACGAGACGATGGGGAAAAACCCGATGGACAGGCGATATTCGGCGAACTCGCCGTACACGACGGCGCCCACCGAGCGGTTCGACGCAGCGACGACCCGGATCGCCGACGGCGGCGTCGGCTATGCCGAGCCCACCTCGCGCGTGGAGGACTATCCGGCGTACGAGGACTACCCGTACGGCGCCGGCTACGACTCGCTGCGCGACACCGGATACGACACCGACTACCGCAGCGCCGACGACTCCGAAGATTCCGGGGAGTCCGACGCCTACGAAGGATTCGACGACGAGCCGCTGCTCGACCCCCGGTGGAAGTTCATCGCAGGCGTCGCGGGCGCGGTGCTGCTCGTCGCCGTGATCTGCACGGTGGTGATCCTCGGCGGCGGCGACAGCGGTTCGGTCACCGCGACGATGGTGCCCCCGACACAGACCAGCCAACCGGCCACCACCGCGGCGCCACCGCCGGCCGCCACGTCCGCACCGACGTCGCTGCCCGCCGAGACGGTCACCACCGTGACACCGTCGCCGAGCGCGACCGCCGCCGCGCCCGTACCCCCTCCGGCCGCGGCCGCACCCCCGCCGCCTGCGCCGAGTCCGCGCACCATCACCTACCAGGTGACCGGCAACCGACCGCTGCTCGATCTGGTCACGGTGATCTACACCGACCACCAGGGCGCGCTGCAGAGCGAGGTCAACGTGGCATTGCCGTGGACGAGGACCGTGGTGCTCGACCCCGGCGTCGATTTGAAGTCGGTGACCGCGACCAGCGTCACCGGTCAGCTCAACTGTGCGATCACCGACGCCGCGGGGGCGACCCTGGCGTCGCAGGCGGCCAACACGATGATCGCCACCTGCACCCAGTGACCGTCAGGCCAGGCCGAGCTCCTGCATCCGCGCGCTGTGGGTGTTCTGCAACCGGTCGAAGAACTCGGTGAGCTGGGTCAGTCCCTCACCGCTGGAGACCACCAGGTCGACGAGTGCGTCGTGTTCGGCCAGCACGTACTGGGCCTGGGTGATGGCCTCGCCGAGCAGCCGCCGGGACCACAGCGCGAGGCGGTGGCGCTGCTTGTCGCTGGCGGTGACGGCGGCGCGCACCTCGGCGACCACGAACTGCGAGTGGCCGGTCTCGGCGAGCACGCCGCGCACCACGTCGGACACCTCGGCGGGCAGCGAGTCAGCGATCTCCAGGTAGAAGTCGGCGGCCAGTGCGTCACCGATGTAGGTCTTCACCAACGCCTCCAGCCAGGTGCTCGGAGTGGTCAGCCGGTGATAATTCTCCAGCGCGGAGGCGAACTTCGTCATCGCGGGGATCACGTCGACTCCCCTGCGCTGCAACGCATCCCGCAGCAACTCGTAATGGCCCATCTCGGCTGCGGCCATGCTCGCCATGTTGATCCGGCCACGCAGATTGGGCGCCATCCGCGCCTCTTCGGTCAGCCGGTAGAACGCGGCGACCTCGCCGTAGGCCAGCAGTGCGAACAGCTCGTCGACCCCTCGATGGGCGGCCGAGACGCCCGACGTCGCCGGGTTGACCGTCTGCTCGGGCGTGGCCGCGGCCGGGGTCGAATTCATGACCCAACTCTAGACGCCGGCCCGCGCAGCAACCCGTTGAGAGCGCGACCAGCTATCATGGGGGCGGATACCGGCGTAAAGCTCTGCTGAGCCGGGACCGAGAAATGTGCGTGCACGCCATGGGCCCGATACCTCGCTGTGCCCAGCGGATCGCCAACGCCCCGCCTCCGGGGCGATGAGACCGCGTCTTTCGTTTCACTCGTGCGCGCGTGACGCAAACGAGGATTGACCACGAAAGGCTCTGTCTACTCCGTATGACTCCACTGCCACCTCTCACCAAGTCCTTCGCCGAACTCGGTGTGCGCGACGAGATCGTCCGCGCCCTCGCCGAGGAGGGTATCGAGCACCCGTTCGCCATCCAAGAGCTCACGCTGCCGATGGCGCTGGCCGGCGACGACCTGATCGGTCAGGCCCGCACCGGCATGGGCAAGACCTACGCGTTCGGCGTTCCGCTGCTGCAGCGCGTCACCACCGACACCGAGAAGGAGCTGACGGGGATCCCCCGCGCCCTGATCGTGGTGCCGACCCGTGAGCTGTGCCTGCAGGTCTACAACGACCTCGCGCTGGCCTCGAAGCATCTGCGGGCAGGCGATCGCAAGTTCTCCGTGGTGTCCATCTACGGCGGACGGCCCTACGAGCCGCAGATCGAGTCGCTGCGCAGCGGCGCCGACGTCGTGGTCGGCACCCCGGGCCGGCTGCTCGACCTCGCCCAGCAGGGCCACCTGCAGCTGGGCGGCCTGTCGGTGCTGGTGCTCGACGAGGCCGACGAGATGCTCGACCTGGGCTTCCTGCCCGACATCGAGCGGATCCTGCGGCTGACACCCGACACCCGCCAGGCGATGCTGTTCTCGGCGACCATGCCGGACCCGATCATCACGCTGGCCCGCACCTTCATGAACCAGCCGACCCACATCCGGGCCGAGGCGCCGCAGTCGTCGCAGACCCACGACACCACCGTGCAGTTCGCCTACCGCGCGCACGCGCTGGACAAGGTCGAGATGGTGGCCCGCATCCTGCAGGCCGAGGGCCGCGGCGCGACGATGATCTTCACCCGCACCAAGCGCACCGCGCAGAAGGTCGCCGACGAGCTGGCCGAGCGCGGCTTCAAGGTCGGCGCCGTGCACGGTGACCTCGGCCAGAGCGCCCGCGAGAAGGCTCTCAAGTCCTTCCGCACCGGCGAGGTCGACGTGCTGGTGGCCACCGACGTGGCGGCCCGCGGCATCGACATCGACGACATCACCCACGTCATCAACTTCCAGATCCCGGAGGACGAGCAGGCCTACGTGCACCGCATCGGGCGCACCGGCCGGGCCGGCAAGACCGGCATCGCCGTCACGCTGGTGGACTGGGACGAGCTGCCCCGCTGGACGATGATCGACAAGGCGCTCGGCCTGAACACCCCCGATCCCGCAGAGACGTACTCCAACTCGCCGCACCTCTACGAGGAGCTGGGCATCCCGGCCGAGTCCGGCGGCTCCGTCGGCAGAGCCACCCGCACCTCGGACAAGCCCAAGCGCGAACCCCGCGACCGCGACCGCGATGCCAAGCCGGCACGCACCCGCAACCGCAGGAGGACCCGCGCGGGCGAGACCCCCACCGAGCACAGCGCCGGGACCGACACCGACGCACCGGCCCAGAGCGCCGACGGCGAATCGTCGGAGGGGTCGCCGGCCAAGCGGCGCCGTCGCCGTCGTCCGCGCAAGACCGCGGCCGCAGGCGCCAGCTAGCGGTCCCGCGACCGGCAGATGGTCACACCCGAGCGCCGCACCCGCGGCGACATCGTGGCGGCGCTCGTCATCGCCGCGGTGGTCGTGGTGACGGCGGGCCTGATCTGGTGGACCAGTGATGCGCGGGCGACGATCAGCCGCCCCGCCGCCACCCCGGTGCCCGCCCTGCAGACGCCCCGCGAGATCCCGGCGTCCCTCCAGCAGCGCTGGACGGTGCCCAGCCCCAAGACCACGACTCCGCTGGTGGTCGCGGGCGCGGTGGTGACCGGCAACGGCCGCGACGTCGAGGCACGCGATCCGGCGACCGGCGCCACGCTGTGGAGCTATGCACGCGACGTCGACCTGTGCGGCGTCACCTACGTCTACTACGACGTGGTGGCCGTGTACCCCGACGCCCGCGGCTGCGGCCAGGTGAGCACCATCGACGGGAAGACCGGCCGCCGCGGACCGGCCCGCACCGCCTACGCCGATCCCGAGGTGACGTTGTCGGCCGACGGCACCACGGTGCTGTCGGCCGGGGACAGCAGGCTCGAACTGTGGCGCTCGGACATGGTCCGGATGCTCAGCTACGGCGCCCTGGACGCCCGGATCAAGCCCGGTGTCCCGCCGTCGCCGGTGTGCCGGCTGGTGTCGGCCGCGGCGAGCTCGACGGCCGTGTCGGTGCTCGAGGCCTGTCCGCACGAAGCCGACCTGCGGTTGACGCTGCTGCGGCCGTCGGACGAGGAGGACACCCCGGAGACCCAGTTCGTCCCCCAACCGGGCGTGTCCGACGACTCGGGCGCCCGGGTGATCGCGGTGTCCGACGTCACGACCGCGGTGTACGTGCCGACCCCGAAGCCCGTGGTGAACATCGTCGACGAGACCGGCGCCACGGTGGCCACCACGCCCCTGCCGGGACCGGTGTCGCCGCAGGCGGCCATGTCGCGCGCCGGCGACCTCATCACCTGGTGGACGGGCAACGCGGTGATGGTCTTCGACAGCGACGAACTGCGCTACAAGTACACGATCAGCCCGTCCGGCGGCGCCGCCGCGGTCGGGCCGGCCACCGCGCTCGCGGGACGGCTCCTGGTGCCGGTCACCACCGGCTACGACGTCTTCGACGCCGCGACCGGCGACGGCCAGCGGCACATCCCGCTGCAGCGGCCCCCGTCGACGGCACCCGTCGTCCCCGCGGTGGCGGGCTCGATGCTGGTCGAGCAGCGCGGTGAGCAACTGGTCGCACTCGGCTGAGCACGGCTGCGGCCGTCAGGCCAGGTCGATCACCACGACCGTGACGTTGTCGGAGCCACCGGCGCCGTTGGCCAGCGCGACGAGTCCGCGCGCCGCCTCGTCGGGATCCACCGGCGCCGCGGTGGCCAGGATCTCGTCGTCGTGCACCTGGCCGAACAACCCGTCGGAGCTGATCAGCAGCCGATCCCCCGGGCGGCAGTCCACGTCGACCACCCGCGGGTCCACCGTCGGCGAGATACCGAGCGCCCGGGTCAGCAGGTGTCGCTTCGGGTGCCAGCGCGCCTCGTCCTCGGTCAGCTCACCGGCGCGCACCAGATGGGCCACGACGCTGTCGTCCTCCGTCAGCCGGTCCAGCGCGCCGTCGCGGATCCGGTACAGCCGCGAATCGCCGATGGTCATCGCGACGGGGCCGCCGTCGGCGTCCGACAGCATCGCCAGCGCGACGAGCGTGGTGCCCATGGTCGCGTTGCCGGTCAGAGTGGCGGAGTGGTCCCAGATGCGGGTGTTGGCGTCACCGACCGCACGAAACAGCCCCTCCCGGTCCGGCGCGGCGGCGAACACCGTGCTCAGCGCCTCGACCGCCAGCCGGCTGGCGATGTCGCCGTAGGTGCCGAACCCGTCGGCGACCACGTAGAGCGGATCCTCGACCAGCGCGCTGTCCTGGTTGGTCGGCCGCACCGGACCCTTGTCGGTGGCGGTCGCAGCGGTCGAGACGGTGGCCATCGGGGCGGCTCACACCTCCGGGGTGAAGGTGGCCATCGCCTTGCCGGTCTTCCAGTGCTTGAGCAGGGCCGCCGCCAATTCGCGGTAGGCCTGGGCACCCTTGTTCTTGCGCCCCGCCAGCACCGACGCGCCCGATGCGCTGGCCTCGGCGAACCGCACGGTGCGCGGGATCGGCGGCGCCAGGACGGGCAGACCGTAGCGGTCGGCGACGTCGAGCAGCACATCGCGGCTGTGGGTGGTGCGCGAGTCGTACAGCGTGGGCAGCGCGCCGAGGAGCGTCAGGTCCGGATTGGTGATCTGCTGCACGTCGGAGATCGTGCGCAGGAACTGTCCGACGCCCCGGTGGGCCAGCGTCTCGCACTGCAGGGGCACGATCGCCTCGGTGGCAGCGGTGAGCCCGTTGAGGGTGAGCACGCCCAGCGACGGCGGGCAGTCGATGATCACGATGTCGAACCGGTCCTTGGCCCGGCCCGACTTCCCGGTGTCCACCGGTCCGGTGATCTTGGCCAGTGCGCGCTTGAGCGCATACTCGCGGCCGGCCCGCATCAGCAGCATCGCCTCGGCGCCGGCGAGGTCGATGTTGGCCGGCAGCAACGTCATTCCCTCGGGCGTCTCGACCAGCGCCGCGTCCGGTTCGACGTCGCCGAGCAGCACCTCGTGCACCGACACCGGCAGCTTGTCCGGGTCGTGGCCCAGCGAGAACGTCAGTGACCCCTGCGGGTCGAGGTCGACGAGCAGCACCCGCCTGCCCTGCTCGGTCAGCGCCGCGCCCAACGATGCCACCGTCGTCGTCTTGGCGACCCCACCCTTTTGATTGGCTATCGCGAGTACCCCCGTCACGGTGTTCATCCTCACATGCGCACCGACCCGGTCGTTGGACGTGCGGCAGAATCGGTGGGCGTGAGTGTTCTGCAGCACCGACTGTTCCTCCTGCGGCACGGCGAGACCGAGTGGTCTCGATCCGGCCGGCACACGAGTCACACCGACCTGGACCTCACCGAGCTGGGCCGGGAGCGTGCCGAGCAAGCGGCGGAGGCGATCGCCGAGCTGGAGCTGGACGACCCGTTCGTGATCAGCAGCCCCATGGTGCGGGCGGTGCGGACCGCCGAACTCGCCGGCCTGCGGGTCGACGAGGTCTCGCCGCTTCTGCAGGAGTGGGATTACGGCGACTACGAAGGACTGACCACACCGCAGATCCGGGAGTCGGTGCCCGATTGGCTGATCTGGACGCATGGCGCCCTGGGCGGCGAAAGTGTCGCCGCGGTCACCGAACGTGCCGACGGCGCGGTGGACCTCGCGCTGCAGTACATGGCGTCACGCGATGTGGTGTTCGTCGGACACGCGCACTTCTCCCGCTCGGTGATCTCCCGGTGGGTCGAGTTGCCCGTACCGAAGGGCATCCGCTTCGCGATGGCGCCGGCGTCGATCGCCGTCCTCGGATTCGAGCACGGTGTCCGCCAGATCATCGCGCAGGGGCTCACGGGACACACGGATTCGTGTAAACCGCGGTGAACGCGCCCTTCGTCCTGGCCGGCCCGGACGGCGTGGTGGTCGCCGCCGGAACCCGCACCGGTTACCGGCGGCTGGCCGACGCGCAGGCGGCGCTCTCCGCCGGTGACGCGTCGATCGTCGTGGGCGCGCTGCCTTTCGACGTGTCGCAGCCGACGGCGCTGATGGCGCCCGAGGCGGTGCGTTTCACCGGCGCGCTGCCGGACTGGCCGGTCCGCCCGCTGCCTGCCGTGCGCGTCGCACGGGCACTGCCCGAGCCCGCCGAGCACCGGGCCCGGGTCGCGGCCGCCGTGCGGCGGCTCAACGACCCGGCGGCCGGACTGCACAAGGTGGTGCTGGCCCGCTCGCTGCAGTTGGTCGCCGACGGGCGGGTCGACGGGTGGACCGTGCTGACCCGGTTGGTGGCCGACGACCCCTCCGCCACCGGGTATCTGGTCGACCTCAGCCCGGCAGGAGGCGTCCACACCGGCACCGTGCTGGTCGGGGCGACGCCCGAACTGCTGGTGGCGCGCCGAGGCGACGTGGTGACCTGCCGGCCGTTCGCGGGCTCCGCGCCGCGCTCCGCCGACCCGGACACCGACCGGGCGAATGGTGCGGCGCTTGCCGACTCCGCGAAGAACCGCCACGAGCACCAGCTCGTCGTGGACGCGATGCGCAAGGCACTCGACCCGCTGTGCGTCGATCTGCAGATCGCGCCGACGCCCACGCTGAGCAGGACCGCGGCGGTGTGGCACCTGAACACGCCGATCACCGCCCGGCTTCGCGAAAGGTCAACCACCGCACTGGATCTGGCGGTCGCGCTGCACCCGACGCCAGCCGTCGGCGGTGTGCCCGCGGATACGGCCGCCGCACTGATCACCGAACTCGAGGGCGACCGCGGCTTCTACGCCGGCGCCGTCGGCTGGTGCGATGCGCGCGGCGACGGCAGCTGGGTGGTGTCCATCCGCGGCGCGCAGCTGTCCGCGGACCGGCGCAGCGCCGACGCCAGGGCAGGCGGCGGCATCGTCGCCGAATCCGACCCGGACGACGAAGTCGACGAGACCACGACGAAGTTCAGGACCATCCTGTCCGGTTTGGGGGTGCAGACATGAGCGGGACCACGATCCGGCCGGTGCGGCGGGGCGACGAGGCCGAACTCGCCGCGATGATTCACGAGCTCGCCGAGTTCGAACGCGCCGCCGCGGGGTGCACGGTGACCGAGAGTCAGCTCGCGACAGCGCTTTTCGGTGACCGCCCGGTGGTCTTCGGACACATCGTGGAAGTCGACGGCGCGCCCGCCGCCGCGGCGCTGTGGTTCTACAACTTCTCGACCTGGGACGGTGTCGCCGGCATCTACCTCGAGGACCTGTTCGTCCGCCCGCAGTTCCGCCGCCGCGGCCTGGCCCGTGCGCTGCTCTCGACCCTCGCCCGCGAGTGCGTCGAGCACGGCTACTCGCGGCTGAGCTGGGCGGTGCTGGACTGGAACGCCGACGCGATCGCCACCTACGACGCGCTGGGCGGAAAACCGCAGACCGACTGGATCACCTACCGGGTGTCGGGCCCTGAATTGTCGGCGCTGGCGGCCCCACCGGCGTCCTGATCGTCGGGCGCGGCCAGCCACTGCAGCGTTGCCGGACTGAACAGCAGCACCAGCACCACCAGCGCGGTCAGCGCCAGCGGGATGCCGTAGGCCCACTGGTGTGATCCGACACCGACGTACCAGGACACCCCCAGCAGCAACAGCTGGGCGAACACCGCCACCCCGCGGCCCCACCTGCGGCCGGTCCACAGCGCCCAGCCCGCCGCCGCGACGGCGCCGCCGATGATCGCGAACCAGCCTGCGGTCCCGTAGAAGTTCAGGCCCGGCTCGCGCTCACCGGACAGCCCGCTCACCACGTAGAACACCGCCGCCGCCAGTCCGGCCGCACCCTGCAGCAGCACCACTACCGCCGCCATCCGCACGGTCGACGGCGCGGGTACCGTCACCGGGCCCGCCGATCGGTCAGGCCGGCGTCCGGCTGGTGGCGCTGCGCACGTCGTTCGGTCACCGTCACACGGTAGCGACGTGCGAACCGCGCTGTGCCGCCAGTCGTACCGGGGCGTTGTCGGCGCCGTAGCCGTCGTACTGGCCGCGGCGCTGCACGAACTCGAAGAACACCGTGCCCACGGTGCGGGTGTAGAAGTGCACGAACTCGCCGCCGTCGGGGTCGCGGTCGTAGAGCAGGTCGAGCTCGTTGAGTTCCTCGACCACCGCGGCGTCGAGGCCGAACCGGCCGGCCAGGTAGTCGTAGTAGTTGTCCGGCACCGGGAGGAACCGGGCGCCGCGGCTGCGCGCGGCCCTGGCCACGGCGAAGATGTCCGCGCAGGCGAACGCGACGTGCTGGGGCATCGTCACGTCGTCGAGAACCTGCGGTGCGACGTTCAGCGGTATCCGCACCGCACCGTCGACGGTCCGCAGCACCTGGCTGCGCACCAGGCCGGTGGGGCCGGGCACTTCGGCGGGCGTGCCGGCCGACAGGCCGAAGACGCTGGTGAGGAACAGCACGGCGTCCTCTGCGGTGTGCCACGGTTGCGACAGGTTGACGTGGTCGATGGCGCGGACGGCCGTCGGCGTCGGCGGGCGCCCGCCGTCGAACTCGTGCACCCAGGCCGGCTCCGATCCACCGGCGGGTTCGGTCACCCAGAACAGCTCGGTGCCGTCCGGAGCGACGGCCGACCCGAGGGCCTGCTCCGCGGCGTAGGTCCGGCGGTAGGCCACGGGAGCCATCAATTCTCGCGCGCGCCTGGTGGTCTCGCCCCCGTCAGGGACCTGGAAGCCGACAGCCGCGACGTGCGGCGCCTGGTCGCGGGCCTGCTGTTCGTTGAGCACCACCCTGGCGTCGCCGGCGACCCACAGCGAGACCGGCTTCGTGCGGTGGCGTCCCGCGGAGGTGAAGCCGAACTGCTCGAGCAGCACCTCGACGTGGGTGGTCTCCTCCGCCTTGATCTCGACGAAGTCGAACGCCGTGGGCGGCTTGGCGGGCGTCAGCGCCACCACGTCGCGGCGCCACCCCTCCGGTTTCCGGTGCGCGGTCTTGTCCTGCAGCCACAGCAGCGAGCGCAGCGCGTGCACCGCGGTGCGCTCGGGGTCGGTCTGCCGGAAGGTGTCGTTGAAGACCTCGAGTGACAGCGGCCCGTCGTACCCGGTGGCCAGCACCCGGGACAGGAATCCGGGCAGGTCGAATGCGCCCTCGCCCGGGAACAGGCGGTGATGGCGGCTCCAGGAGAGCACGTCCATGGTGAGCGCGGGCGCGTCGGCGAGCTGCAGGAAGAAGATCTTCTCGCTCGGGATCCGCTCGATGTCGGCCGGATCGTGGCCGCGGGACAGCACGTGGAAGCTGTCCAGGCACGTACCGACCGCGGGGTGGTCGGCGAGTTCCACGACGCGCCAGGCCCGCCGGTAGTCGTCGATGAAGCGGCCCCACGCCAGTGCCTCGAAGGCGACCCTGATGCCGTACTCGGCGGCGAGATCGCCCAGCCTGCGGAGTTGGCGGGCCGAGACCTCGTCGGAGTCGACGGTGGCCGTCGCGACGTTGCTGCACACCAGGATGGTGTCGATGCCGAGCCGTGCGGCCGTGGCGAAGGTGGCACCCGCGCGACGCAGGTTCTCCGCGAACGTCGCCTCGTCGACACCCTCGATGTCGCGCAGCGGTTGGTACAGGTCGAGCGACAGTCCGAGCCGCCGCGCCAGGCTGCGAATCTCCTCGGGACTGCGGTCGTTGGCGATGAGATCCGGCTCGAACACCTCGACCCCGTCGAATCCGGCGGCGGCGCAGGCATGCAGTTTCTCGGTCAGGGAGCCACTCAACGAGACGGTGGCGATGGAAGTCCTCATGGGCCGTCCTCCAATCGCCACTAATGTACGAAATAGTTAGTTAAGCCACAAGGGCCTACTGCCGCGGCGACCCCGCTAGGCTCGGCGAAGTGACCACCGAGTCCCGCCCCGAGCTGCAGCGCGACGCGGAACGCACGCGGTCGGAGCTGCTCGAGGTGGCGACCACGGTGTTCGCCGAATCCGGGTATTCGGGCGCGCGGGTCGACGAGATCGCCGAGCGCACCCGCACCACCAAGCGGATGATCTACTACTACTTCGGCGGCAAAGAGCAGCTGTACATGGCCGTGCTGGAGAAGGCCTACCTCGGCATCCGCGAGGCCGAGCAGCGCTTGGCGGTCGACCACGTGGATCCGGTGGACGCGCTGCGCGCACTGGCCGGCCTGACCTTCGACCACCACATCGCCCATCAGGAGTTCATCCGCCTGGTGTCCATCGAGAACATCCACCGCGGCGAGTTCATCGGCCGGCTCGAATCATTGCGCACGCTGTCGAGACCGGCGACGACGCTGCTCGACGAGATCCTGCAGAACGGCAGGCGCGCGGGGGTCTTCCGGCAGGACGCCGACGCGCTCGACGTGCACATCGTGATCAGCTCGTTCTGCGTGTTCCAGGTCGCCAACCGGTACACGTTCGGCTACCTGTTCGGCATCGACTTCACCGAGCCCTCGCGGCGCGCTCACCTGCGCAAGATGCTCGGCGACGTGGTCGTCGGCTGGCTCACCTCCGCGCCCTGACCCGGACCTGACCGCGGAGACCCGCTTCACAGCACGGGGTTGACGTGAGCGCGGTCACTGTGTTCTCCTCGACGTACGTACTAGTTAGTACATTGAGGAGACGGCATGAGCCACGACGCCTACCTGGTCGGTCTGGTCGGGACCGGCGTCGGCCCGTCACTGACGCCGAAGTTGCACATGCGCGAAGCCCACGAACAGGGCATCGACTACGTGTACCGCACCATCGACCTGAACTCGGCCGGCATCGCGGCCGAGCGGATCGGCGAGGTCCTCGCGTGGGCGCGCGCCATGGGCTACAACGCGCTCAACATCACCCACCCGTGCAAACAGCTGGTGATGGAGCACCTCGACCACGTCGACGAGCTGGCGGCCTCCGTGGCCGCGGTGAACACCGTGGTCTTCGCCGAGCACGGAGACATCGGATACAACACCGACACCACCGGCTTCGCGATCGGATTCGACGAAGGCCTGCCGGAGGCGCCGAGGACCTCGGTGGTGATGATCGGCGCGGGCGGGGCCGGCGCGGCCGTCGGTGACGCACTGCTGCGACTCGGCGCCGAGCACCTCGCGGTGGTCGACGCCGACCTCGACCGCGCGACCGCCCTCGCACATCAGCTCGGCGCCCGCCATGCCGAGGCCCGCGTGGACGCCTCGACGCCGGACAAGCTGTCGGTGCTGCTGCCCGCCGCCGACGGCCTGGTGCACTGCACTCCCACCGGTATGGCCGAACACCCGGGACTGCCCTTGACCGCCGACCTGCTGCACCCGCGGCTCTGGGTCGCCGACATCGTGTACCGGCCGCTGGACACCGAGCTGCTCGCCGCCGCACGACAGGCGGGCTGCCGCACGCTCGACGGCGGCCACATGGCCGTGCACCAGGCCACCGAGGCCTTCGCCCTGATCACCGGCGTCACCCCCGACGCCGACCGGATGTCCCGACACTTCCGCAGCCTTGTCGGCTGACCAACCACCGCCCGACCGAACAGGAGAAGTCATGAGCCGCACGACCATCGCCGAATCAGACAGCGGCGGAGCTGCGTCACCGCGACGAACGCCCGGCCGCGCCGCCGTCGCCAGCTTCATGGGCAGCGCCGTCGAGTACTACGACTTCTTCGTCTTCGGCACCGCCGCCGCGCTGATCTTCCCGAAGGTGTTCTTCCCGTCGGGCGACGACGCCGCCCTGGTGCTGTCGTTCGCGACCTTCGGCGTCGCCTACGTCGCACGGCCGGTGGGCGCCTTCGTCCTCGGCCACTTCGGTGACCGCCTCGGCCGACGCAACGTGCTGATGTTCACCCTCGTGCTGATGGGGGTGTCCACTTTCGCGATCGGCTGCCTGCCCACCTTCGCCATGGCCGGCTGGCTCGCGCCGGGACTGCTCGTGCTGTGCCGGTTGCTCCAGGGCTTCTCCGCCGCGGGCGAACAGGCCGGCGCGAGCTCGCTGACCCTGGAACACTCCCCCGACAACCGGCGCGCGTTCTTCACCTCGTGGACGCTCACCGGAACCCAAGGCGGCCTCATCCTCGCTCAGCTCGTGATGCTGCCCTTCGTCTCACTGCCCGACGACGCCGAGATGTCGTGGGGCTGGCGGGTTCCGTTCTGGCTCAGCGCGATCGTCGTGGTGGTGGCCTACTTCATCCGCCGCCGGCTGCACGAGACCCCGGAGTTCGACGAAGCGAAGGCCACCGGCGCCATCGCCCGGATGCCGCTCAAGCCACTGATGCAGAACCACTGGAGAGACGTCATCCGGGTGGTGCTCTGCGCGTTCATCGCCGCCGTGTCGACGGTGTTCGGCACCCTGGCCATCGCATACGGCAAGAAGGTGGGCCTCGACGCCGGCATCACACTGTGGCTGGTCGTCGTCGCCAACGTGGTCGCGCTGTTCACCCAGCCGCTGTTCGGCATGCTCGCCGACCGGATCGGCCGCAAGCCGGTCTTCATCTACGGTGCGCTGTCGTCGGCCGCACTGATGCCCTTCTACATGCTGTCGATGAGCAACGACAACACGCTGCTGACCTTCGCCCTGGCCGTCGCCACGTTCTCGTTCGGATACGCCGCCGCCAACGCCGTGTGGCCGTCGTTCTACGGCGAGATGTTCAGCACCCAGGTCCGTTTCTCCGGCATGGCGATCGGCACCCAGATCGGTTTCCTCCTGGCAGGATTCGCCCCGACCATCGTCACCGCGCTCGGCGGTGTCCGGGAGGGCGGCTGGGTGGTCATCAGCATCTTCACCGCCGTCGTCTGCCTCATCGCCGCGGTGGCGGCGACGACCGCACGCGAGACGAAGGACGTGCCGACCGAACTGCTGGGCACCGGGGCGCCCCACTCGCCCAAGACACTTGTCAACGGCTGAGCGGCGGGAGGTGACCGTGGAGAACGCCATCGCCGTGGGCGATCTCGCGCCGGACAACGCACTGCGCAGCCAGCACGAGATCAGTGCCGAAATCGCCTCGATCGCCGGCGAATACGATCGCACGGGTGTGGAGGAGTACCAGCCCCGGCTGACCTACCCGCCGTACCGCAGCAGCCGGCTGCGGCATCCGCACGGTTCGCTGCACACCACCGACCCGGAGGCCGTCGAGCTGAGCGGCCCCTGCTTCGGGAATCGCGACGTTCATCCACTGGAGGCGGACCTGACGATCCAGCACGCCGGCCAACCGATCGGCGAGCGGGCGGTGGTCACCGGCCGCGTCGTCGACGGCGACGGCAGACCGATCCGGCACCAGCTCGTCGAGATCTGGCAGGCCAACGCCGCGGGCCGGTACCTGCACAAGCGCGACCAGCACCCCGCGCCGCTGGATCCGAACTTCACCGGCGTCGGACGCTGCCTGACCGACGGCGACGGCTGGTACCGCTTCACCACCATCAAGCCCGGCCCGTACCCGTGGCGTAACCACCACAACGCGTGGCGGCCCGCGCACATCCACTTCTCGCTGTTCGGAACACAATTCACCCAGCGGATGATCACCCAGATGTACTTCCCCGGCGATCCGCTGTTCGCGTTGGACCCGATCTACCAGTCGATCACCGACCGGAAGGCCCGCGACCGTCTTGTCGCCGCCTACGACCACGACGTGACCACTCACGAATGGGCCACCGGCTACCGGTGGGACATCGTGCTGACCGGCGCCGCACAGACGCCGGTGGAAGGGAACGGCAGCCGATGACCGTGGCACCGACGCCGGGGCAGACGATCGGCCCGTTCTTCGGCTACGCGCTGCCGTACCCCGGCTCTGACGAACTGGTGCGGCCGGGCACGCCGGGCGCGATCCGGCTGCACGGGCAGGTGACCGACGGCGCAGGAGACCCGGTACCGGACGCGCTGCTCGAGATCTGGCAGGCGGGCGCCGATGGAGTGGTGCCCTCGGCCACCGGCTCGCTGCACCGCGACGGCTGGACCTTCACCGGCTGGGGACGGGCGAGCACCGACGACGACGGTCACTACTCCTTCACCACGGTGGAACCCGGTGTGCCACAACCGGACACGGCCGCCTTCTTCGCCGTCACGGTGTTTGCACGCGGACTGCTGAACCGGCTGTTCACCAGGATCTACGTACCCGGTCCGGCATTGGCCGGCGACCGGCTGCTGGCCTCGCTGGACGCGCAGCGGCGGCAGACACTCGTCGCCCGCCGGGACGCGGCTGGGCTGCGTTTCGACATCCGGCTGCAGGGCGGTGCGGACGAGACGGTGTTCCTGCGCTTCCCGGGGCACCGACCATGAGTGACCTGCTGTCGCCCGGCGACGGCCGCGCCGGTGACCTGTTCGGTGACCGGGCGTTCCTGGCCGCCATGATCGCCGTGGAACGGGCCTGGCTCGATGCTCTCGTCGACACCGCGGTGGCCCCGGCCGCCGCGCGCGCCGACCTCGGCGCGGTCGTGTCCCCCACTGACATCGACACCCTCGCCGAGGGCGCCGAGCGCGACGGCAATCCGGTGACCGGCCTGGTCGCCATGCTGCGTGAACGCACCGGCGGCCAGACCGCCCGTTGGCTGCACCGCGGGCTCACCAGTCAGGACGTCGTCGACACCGCGCTGATGCTGTGCGCACGCGCCACGCTGGCCGCCGTCGACGACGAGATGTGCATGCAGATCGCGCAACTCGCGCGCCTGACCGAGACGCACCGCCACGCGCCGATGCTCGCCCGCACGCTCACCCAGGCAGCGCTGCCCAGCACGATCGGCATGAAGACGGCGCACTGGCTCGGCGGAGTGCTGGACGCGGCGGACACTCTCGGCGGCCTGCCCCCGCTACCGGTGCAGGCCGGCGGCGCCGTCGGAACCATGGCCGCGGCAACCGAACTCACCGGATCGGCCGACGCCGCGCTCGGCCTGTCGAACGCGATGGCCGAGGCGCTCGGCCTGGCGCCGGCCATGCCGTGGCACACCACCCGGTCGATCGTCACCCGCATCGGCGACGCCCTGGTGACGTGTTGCGACGCCTGGGGACACATCGCCACCGACGTCGCGACCGGCAGCCGTCCCGAGATCGGTGAGTTCACCGAGGGGCAGGCGGGCGGCTCGTCGACCATGCCGCACAAGCGCAACCCGGTGATGTCGGTGCTCATCCGCAGCACGGCACTGACCGCGCCGTCCCTGGCCGCCGCACTGCACGTCGCGTCGGCTTCGAGTGTCGACGAACGGGCCGACGGGGCCTGGCACGCGGAGTGGGGCACCCTGCGCACGCTCAGCAGGCGCACCGCGGCCGCCGCGGGCCAGACCACCACGCTGCTGACCGGACTACAGGTCGACACCGACCGGGCTGCGGCGAATCTGACTGCGGCCGAAGGTCTCTCGGCCGAGCAGCGGTCGATAGCGGAATTGACCGGCCGCCCCGTCGCCGCAACGTACACCGGTGCGGCCGACCTGTTGATCGAGTCCGTGCTGGCGCGGGCCCGCCGGCACCTCGAGGCACCGTCATGACCGGCCCGCGTCTGGTCGCCACCGACTTCGGCGGACCGGCGGCCGGCCCCCTACTGGTCCTCGGGCCGTCACTCGGCACGTCCGCGCAATCCCTGTGGGGACCGGCCGCTCGACACCTGATCGACCACTTCCGGGTGGTGGCATGGGATCTGCCCGGCCACGGCCACAGCCCGGCGGCCTCGCCGTTCGACGTCGGCGACCTCGCCGCGGCGGTGCTCACGCTCGCCGACGAGTTCCCTGCGGCGGGCCGGTTCCACTACGCCGGCGACTCACTCGGCGGCGCGGTCGGCCTGCAGCTGCTGCTGGCAGCGCCCGATCGGGTGGCCTCGGCGACGCTGATCTGCACCGGCGCCGTGATCGGCACGGCCGCGGGGTGGCAAGAGCGCGCCGCCACGGTTCGCGCGTCGGGAGTCGACGCGGTGGTCGACGCCTCGTCCCAACGCTGGTTCGCCCCCGGCTTCCTCGACCGGCATCCCGATCTTGCTGCGGCACTGCTGAACGCGCTACATACCACCGATGCCGAATCGTATGCGCTGGCCTGCGAGGCGCTTGCCGCGTTCGACGTGAGCGCGCGCCTCGCGGAGATCACCGCGCCGGTCCTCGCGATCGCGGGCAGCGACGACGTGCCGACGCCGCCGCAGGATCTGCGACGGATAGCCGACGGCGTCGCCGACGGCCGACTCGTGGTGCTGCCCGGCGTCGGTCACCTCGCACCCGCCGAAGCCCCGCAACGGGTCGCCGAACTCGTCGTCGAGCACGCCCACCGGCACCGGCCCGGGGTGATTTCGGCGCGCTCGCGATCGCTGAGCGATGGTGAGCGCGCCGAAATCACCCGCCATGACGCCGGGATGGCCGTCCGGCGGCAGGTGCTCGGTGACGACCACGTCGACCGCGCGCAGGCGCAGACCACCCCGTTCAGCGCCGACTTCCAGACGCTGATCACCGAATACGCCTGGGGCAGCATCTGGACCCGCCCCGGCCTCGACCGGCGCAGCCGTTCACTGATCACGCTGACCGCACTCGTCGCCCGTGGTCATCACGAGGAGTTGGCCTTGCACCTGCGGGCAGCCCGGCGCAACGGCCTGAGCGACGACGAGATCAAGGAACTGCTGCTGCAGACGGCCGTCTACTGCGGGGTGCCCGACGCGAACACGGCGTTCCGCATCGCCGGCCGGGTGCTCGCCGAGGACAGCCGAGACCACCCCGCCCGAGACTCCGAGGAGGACCCGTCGTGAGCCGCACCCAGATCCACACCACTGCCGAGCAGGCGGTCGCCGGGATCGCCGACGGGGCAACGGTGCTCGTCGGCGGATTCGGCATGGCCGGCATGCCGACCACCTTGATCGACGCGCTGATCGACCAGGGCGCCGGTGACCTGACGATCGTCAGCAACAACGCAGGCAACGGCGACACCGGCCTGGCCGCACTGCTGGCGGCGGGCAGGGTACGCAAGGTCATCTGCTCGTTCCCCCGCCAGGCGGACTCCTACGTCTTCGACCGCCTGTACCGCGCCGGCGAGGTCGACCTCGAAGTGGTGCCGCAGGGCAATCTCGCCGAACGCATCCGTGCCGCGGGCGCCGGGATCGGCGCGTTCTTCTGCCCGACCGGGGTCGGCACACCGCTGACCGAGGGCAAGGAGGCACGCACCATCGACGGTCGCGATTACGTCCTGGAATACCCGATTCGGGGTGACGTCGCCCTCATCGCCGCGCATGTCGGCGACCGTGCCGGAAATCTGGTGTTCCGCAAGACCGCGCGCAATTTCGGCCCCGTGATGGCCACCGCCGCCGAGATGACCGTCGTGGAGGTGTCCCGGGTGGTGGAGGCCGGTGAACTCGACCCCGAATGTGTGGTCACCCCTGGCATCTTCGTCGACCGCATCCTCGATCTGTCGGCAGCACAGCATGATTCGGAGGTGGCGGTGTGACGACCATCGGCAGTGACACCGTCGAGCGCCTCGACCGCGACCCGCTCGACCGCGACGAGATCGCCGCGCTGATCGCGCGCGACATCCCCGCCGAGTCCTACGTCAACCTCGGGATCGGGCTGCCGACCCGGGTGGCCGAGCACCTGTCACCGGCGGACGGCGTGGTGCTGCACACCGAGAACGGGATGCTCGGCATGGGCGGCGTCGCGGTCGGCGACGCCGTCGACCCCGACCTGACCAACGCCGGGAAGATCCCGGTCACCGAGACCCCGGGGGCGTCCTACTTCCACCACGCCGATTCGTTCGCGATGATGCGCGGCGGCCATCTGGACGTCTGCGTGCTGGGCGCCTACCAGGTCAGCCACCACGGCGATCTGGCGAATTGGCACACCGGCGCACCCGACGCGATCCCGGCGGTCGGCGGGGCCATGGACCTCGCCATCGGCGCCAAGCAGATCTTCGTGATGATGAATCTCTTCACCAAGGACGGCGCGGCCAAACTCGTGCCGGCGTGTGCCTACCCGCTCACCGGCAGGCGCTGCGTGAACCGGGTCTACACCGACCTGGCGATCTTCGAACTGGACCGCACCGGGGAGCGCCCGGTGCGGGTGGTCGAGACGTTCGGCATCGGCGTGGCGGACCTCGGCGACCGGCTGGGTGTCCGTCTGCGCTGACCGTCCGTACCGGCGGCGCAGCCATGCCGCTCTTGGCTAGGCTTTGGCCTCGTGCGCGCCGTGCTGATCGTCAACCCCAATGCGACGTCGACCACCCCCGCCGCGCGCGACCTGCTCGCCCACGCGGTGGAGAGCCGGGTCGAGCTGGTGGTCGTGCACACCGACCACCGCGGCCACGCGATCGAGATCGCCCGCGACGCGGCCCGCGACGAGGTCGACGTGCTGATCGTGCACGGCGGTGACGGCACGGTGAACGAGGTGGTCAACGGCGTGCTGTCGGAACGCAGTCCCGGCCTGCCGGCCCCCGCGGTCGGCGTGGTGCCCGGCGGGTCGGCCAATGTCTTCGCCCGGGCGCTCGGCATCAGCCCCGACCCCACCGAGGCCACCAATCAACTCGTCGACCTGCTCGGCGACTACCGCCGCGACGGCCGATGGCGGCGCATCGGGGTGATGGACTGCGGCGAACGCTGGGCGGTGTTCACCGCGGGCATGGGGGTGGACGGGGACGTCGTGGCCGCTGTCGAGGCGCAGCGGGCCAAGGGACGTGCGGTGACCGCGTCGCGCTACATCCGCGTCGCGGTGCGCGAGATGCTGGCCAGCGCCCGCAGGGAACCCTCGCTGACGCTGCACCTGCCCGACGCCGAACCGGTGTCGGGCGTGCACTTCGCCTTCGTGTCGAACTCCAGCCCGTGGACCTATGCCAACACCCGCCCGGTGTGGACCAACCCGGACACCTCGTTCGAGACCGGTCTCGGCGTCTTCGCCGTCACCAGCATGAACGTATGGGCCAATCTGCGGCTGGTGCGGCGGATGCTGTCCCGCACGCCCCGCATCGAGGCACGCCATCTGCTGCGCGACGACGATGTGGCGTGGTTGCGGGTGACCGCCGACGTCCCGGTGGCCTGTCAGATCGACGGAGATTACGCCGGACTGCGCGAAACGATGACCTTCACGTCGGTCCCGGACGCTCTCGCCGTGGTGGCACCACCCGTCACAACGCTCTGACCTGGGAGTATGGTGCGCGCCCGAAGAATTCAGGGCGCAGATGGGTTGAGTGTAGTACACATGGGTAAGCGCTCCGGTAACACGGTGCCGGAGTGAGATAGCACACGTGTTAACGCAGTTCTCTTGACATCTGTTCAGCCTGTGAAAACATCGGATGCAACAGTGCAGAAACATTTCGTGTGCACGCGTTAACAGCCGAAGAAAAGCTCGTGCGTTTTGCTGCGCATACAAGCTAGTGACTGATGAGGAGTTAGAACTATGGATTGGCGCCACAAGGCGGTCTGTCGCGACGAGGATCCCGAGCTGTTCTTCCCCGTGGGGAACAGTGGTCCCGCGCTTGCTCAGATCGCTGACGCGAAGCTGGTCTGCAACCGCTGCCCCGTCACCACCGATTGCCTGACCTGGGCATTGGATTCCGGCCAGGACGCCGGCGTGTGGGGCGGGATGAGCGAGGACGAGCGTCGCGCGCTCAAGCGGCGCAATGCCCGCACCAAGGCCCGCAGCGGGGTCTGACGACCGGTCAGAACCGCGCGAGCGACGGCCCCGACGACAGCGTCGGGGCCGTCACTTTTTCCCAAGCACTTTCCTGTCAATTCGCTGAGCGAATTTCGTTTTCTGGCTGTGACGTCCGTTACTGCGGGAGCCTCGTTCGACGCCCCAGCGGCACCCGCAGCACCACGTCGGTGCCGCCGGTGGGGACGTCGTGCATCCCCAGCGACCCGTCCAGTTCGGCCGACACCAGGGTGCGCACGATCTGCAGACCGAGCCGGTCGGACTTCTCCAGGCTGAACCCGTCGGGCAGCCCGCGCCCGTCGTCGTGCACCACCACGTCGAGCCAGCGCGCCGAGCGCTCGGCGCGGATCGTCACGCAGCCGTGGGCGGTGCCGTCGTCGAAGGCGTGCTCGATGGCGTTCTGCACCAGCTCGGTGATCACCATGATCAGCGCGGTGGCCCGGTCCGCGTCGAGCACGCCGAGGTCGCCGACGCGGTTGATGCGGATCGGGGTGTCCACGGTGGCCACGTCGTTCATGATCGGCAGGATCCGGTCGACGACCTCGTCGAGGTTCACCTCCTCGTCCACCGACATCGACAACGCGTCGTGCACCAGGGCGATCGACGACACCCGGCGCACCGACTCCAGCAGCGCCTCGCGGCCCTCGGCGTTGTTGGTGCGCCTGGCCTGCAGCCGCAGCAGCGCCGCGACCGTCTGCAGGTTGTTCTTGACGCGGTGGTGGATCTCCCGGATGGTCGCGTCCTTGGACAGCAGCGCCCGGTCGCGGCGTTTGACCTCGGTGACGTCCCGGATCAGCACCGCGGCGCCGACGGCCTCGCCGTGCGCCACCAGCGGCAGGGTGCGCAGCAGAACCGCGGCCCCACCCGCGTCGACCTCCATGCGCATGCTGGAGCCGCCGGCGAGCGAGTCGCGGATGTGATCGGCCAGTTCCTGGGCCTCGAACGGGTCGGAGATGAGCGGGCGGGTGATCGCCACCAGGTTCTGCCCCTCGAGTTCCGACGTCAGCGCCATCCGGTGATACGCCGAGATCGCGTTGGGGCTGGCGAACACCACCGTGCCCGCGCCGTCCAGCCTGATGAAGCCGTCGCCCACCCGCGGGCTGGAACGCGACATCGCGAGGTCACCGACGTTCGGGAAAGTGCCTTCGGAGAGCATGTGCAGCAGGTCCGCGGCGCAGTCGAGGTACGCGCTCTCCAGTGGGCTCGCCGTGCGCCTCGCGGCCAGCGCTGTCTGATGGGTCAGCACCGCGACCACCTTGCCGTCCCAGCGCACCGGAACCGCCTCGACGTTCAGGCCGGGTGAGTCCTGTTGCGTCGCTTCGTCTTCTGTGACGATGACACCGGTGTCGAACGCGGAGCGCACCACCGGTAGCCGCTGGTCGTCCGAGAGCGTGCCCACCGCGTCGGCGAGCAGCACCGTGGGCGCGGTGTTGGGCCGCACCTGCGCGACGCACACCAGGACGCCGTCGTCGCGGCCCACCCACATGAGGTAGTCGGCGAAGGACAGGTCCGCCAGCAGCTGCCACTCGCCGACCAGGGCGTGCAGATGGTCGACGGCATTGCCGGGCAGCATCGTGTGCTCGGCGAGCAGGTCACCGAGTGTGGACATCGAGCATCATGTCGGGCGGTCGGGTACCGGGGAGTGGCTAGCCGATGACCGCGATGAGATGACCGGCCTGGATGACGTCGCCTTCGCTGACGTTGACCTTGGTGACCGTGCCTGCGACCTCGGCGAGCACCGGGATCTCCATCTTCATGGACTCCAGCAGCACCAGGGTGTCGCCCTCGCCGATCTGATCACCTTCGTGGACCACGACCTCGAGCACACTGGCCACGATTTCGGCGCGAACGTCCTCGGCCATCTTCACCCCACTCACTCTCGGTTTCGCGCCTCTATCGAACCACAACCCCGCGTGGCCGGAGCATTCGCCGGGCCGTGAGACAATGGCGTGGTGCCGCCCGTGGGACGCGGGCCGGAAGTACCGAAGACCGTACGGAGGAACAGCCATGGCCAAGCGTGGCCGCAAGAAGCGCGACCGGAAGCACACGAAGGCGAATCACGGGAAGCGACCCAACGCCGGCTCGAAGTCGGTGCGCTAGCCCCACCGTCGACCGAAACGCCCGCCCGTCCTGCAGGACGGGCGGGCGTTCGTCGTGACTGGGCAGGCGCCGTTCAGCCGCCTCGGATGATCGTGGTGCGGCTGATCTCGATCCGCAACCGCTCGCGCAGCCGGTCGGGCGCTTTCTCGCCGCTGCACTTGGTGGCGATCAAGTGCTTCACCCGCTCCTCCACGCCGTAGTGGCGCAGGCAGGCGGGGCACTCCTCGAGGTGGTGCTGGAGCTTGTCGCGGGTCTCCGCGGTGCACTCACCGTCGAGCAGCGTCCACACCTCGGCGATCACCGCCGCACACTCGGGGTGTTCGGGGTCGACAGGGCCCACCGGCGGGGTCCAGCGTTCGTCGTCGCGTGGCTGGTCGGTCATGACGGCACCTCCTCGGGCGCCTGCTCGGCCCGGATGAATCCGCGGTCGCGGGCGACATCGCCCAGCAGGTCACGCAGTTGCTTGCGACCCCGGTGCAACCGGGACATCACGGTACCGATCGGCGTATCCATGATCTCGGCGATCTCCTTGTACGGGAATCCCTCGACGTCGGCGTAGTACACCGCCATCCGGAAATCCTCCGGCAACGCCTGTAGCGCCGCTTTGATCTCGGTGTCGGGCAGCGCCTCGAGCGCCTCCACCTCGGCCGACCGCAGCCCCGTCGACGAGTGCTCGGCGTTGGCCGCCAGCTGCCAGTCGGTGATCTCCTCCGTCGGGTACTCCGCCGGCTGACGCTGCTTCTTGCGGTAGCTGTTGATGTAGGTGTTGGTCAGGATGCGGTAGAGCCACGCCTTGAGATTGGTGCCCTCGCGGAACGACCGGAAGCCGGAGTACGCCTTGACCATGGTCTCCTGGAGCAGGTCCTCGGCGTCGGCGGGATTGCGGGTCATCCGCAGCGCACCGCCGTAGAGCTGGTCGAGCAGTGGGATCGCGTCCCTCTCGAACCGGGCGGTCAGCTCGGCATCGGTCTCGGTCGATCTCTCGGGCGCTGAGCCGTCGACGTCGGTCATCAGGGTCGACACCGTCCCTTCTGTCGCGGCGCCGCCGAACAAGCCCGGCAGATCCACCGGACGTTCCAGGCAAACCGTTGGCACCGTAAGTCCCCTCCTTCGGAGATCCTAGTGGCTGCTCCCGACAACCGACTGACCGCTGCATCAGCAGGCGGAACTGCAGTCAACAACAGCAGACCCGATGGGACTTGTTCCCCGACCGCCGGCACTACCCTGGGCCGGTGGCACGAGCGGCGACCCCGGCGATCGCGGCGCTGCTCGCCGCGGGCGTCCCGCACGAAGTGTTGCGTTACGCCCACGACGCCCGCGCCGAGTCCTTCGGTGAGGAGGCGGTCGCCGCGCTGGCCTCGGACACGGGCGTGCAGCCCGACCAGGTGCTCAAGACGCTGATCGTCGCGGCGCCCGCCGGCCTGGCGGTCGCGGTGCTGCCGGTGCCGGCGAAGCTCTCGCTCAAGGCGGCGGCCGCGGCGCTCGGCGTCCCCAAGGTGGCGATGGCCGAGCGGGCGGCGGCCGAACGGTCGACCGGATATGTGCTCGGCGGCATCTCACCGTTCGGGCAGCGCAGACCGTTGCCGACGGTGGTCGACGCCTCGGCGCTGCGCTGGGGCCGGGTGCTGTGCAGCGCGGGCAAGCGCGGGTGGGACGTCGCGGTGGCGCCGGCCGATCTGGTGCGGCTCACCGATGCGGTCACCGCCGACATCAGAGCCTGACGCCGGGCATATGGTGACCCCATGGCAGCCACGCCCCTCTCCGGGAAGACCATGTTCATCTCCGGCGCCAGCCGCGGCATCGGTCTGGCGATCGCCAAGCGCGCCGCCGCCGACGGCGCGAACGTGGCGCTGATCGCCAAGACCGCCGAACCCCACCCCAAGCTCGAAGGCACGGTGTACACCGCGGCCAAGGAGATCGAGGAAGCCGGCGGGCAGGCACTGCCGATCGTCGGCGACATCCGTGACGGCGACTCGGTGGCCGCGGCGGTGGCGCAGGCCGTCGAACGGTTCGGCGGGATCGACATCTGTGTCAACAACGCCTCGGCGATCAATCTGGGCTCGGTCGAGGAGGTGCCGCTCAAGCGATTCGACCTGATGAACGGCATCCAGGTGCGCGGCACCTATGCGGTGTCGCAGGCCTGCATCCCGCACATGAAGGGCCGGGAGAACCCGCACATTCTCACGCTGTCACCGCCGATCCGGCTGGAGCAGCAGTGGCTCACCCCCACCGCATACATGATGGCGAAGTTCGGAATGACGTTGTGCGCGTTGGGGATCGCCGAGGAGTTGCGCGACGAGGGCATCGCGTCCAACACGCTGTGGCCCCGCACCATGGTGGCCACGGCCGCGGTGCAGAACCTGCTCGGCGGTGACGAGGCGATGGCCAGGGCCCGCAAGCCCGAGGTCTACTCCGACGCGGCGTACGCGATCCTGACCAGGCCCGCGCGGGAGTTCACCGGCCAGAGCCTGCTGTGCGAGGACGTGCTGCTCGACTCCGGGGTCACCGATCTGTCGGTGTACGACTGCGTGCCCGGCTCAGACCTGGGCGTCGACCTGTGGGTGGACACCCCCAACCCACCCGGGTACTCGGCCCCTGGGAATCGGATCTAGGTCACCCTGCTCGGCCGCCCGAACCGGGCGTGGACCCCCGCCGAGTACAGCGCACGCAGCGGCTCACCCGCAGTCGTGACGCCCGCCGCGGACACCAGGTCGTCGTCGAGTGCGACGACGTCCGCGTCGTGCAGGGGCCAGGTCACGTGTTCGTTGGGGAACCACCACGTCCGGCCCGCCTTGCGGGTGTGCGCGCCCCAGCGGGCGGTCAGCCAGACCTCCAGCGGCGTCGGCTCCACCCTGTCGCCGATGTCGACCGTCAACGCGCTGCGCAGACCGCGGCGGGGCCACCGGCGCACGCTCGAATAGGCCAGGCGACGGCCGGATCGGACGACGCGCATCTTCGCCCACGTGTAAGGCACGCCGAGACCGATCCGCGTCACCGGCACCACCGCGGCGCGTTGCGTCTCCAGTGAGCGGAACAGCACTCCGTGGCGGCCCGCGTCGTCGACGGAGTAGAGCCGGACGTTGGTCTCGGCGAACGTCCCGAAGTACCCCAACGGCACCGCGGCGCCCACCCTGGTGTGGCGCATCACGAATGGCACCAGTCCCACATAGGTGAGGCCGTCGTCGAACACGTCCGGGCGGGTGCCCGCGGGGTAGAGGTGCGCGACGGTGCGCGGGTCGACCGGCCAGTGCACAAAGGTGAGCTCCGACCAGAACTGGTCGAAGAACACCGGGCGGGGCAACACCGGCGCCGACACGCGAAAGGTCACGGCGCACCTCTCGCTGGCCGGCGACCGGCACCACTGTTCACCCCGTCATCGTGGCACGCTGGTGCGGTGTCTTCGCCGACGATGTGGTCTGCCGGCCGCTACGAAGCCGTTGCCCGACGGATCGCCCACATCGCCGGGGAGGTGATCGACGCCGTCGAACGGCGACGCCCACTGGCCGGGACCGCGCTGCTCGACCTGGCCTGCGGGACAGGCAACGCGGCGCTGACGGCCGCCGCCCGCGGCGCGCAGGTGACCGGTGTCGACATCACTCCCGATCTCATCGCCATCGCCAGCCGGCACGACGGCGATGCCGCCGTGGACTGGCGGACCGGCGACGCGTCCGACACGGGACTGCCTGCCGCGTCGTTCGACGCCGTGGTGTCCAACATGGGGATCATCTTCGTCGAGCCCGACCGCCAGGTCGCCGAGGTCGACCGGGTGCTCCGCGGCGGCGGCGTGTTCGCGTTCTCGTCGTGGGTGCGCGACACGCACAACCCACTGTTCGACCCGGTGGTCGAGGTGCTCGGACCGCCCGCGCGGTCGGGGTTCTCGCCCGATCAGTGGGGCGACCCGGACACCATCACCGACCGCCTCGCACCCGGCTACGACGCCATCGACATCCGGCGGTCGCGGCACAGCTGGGAATTCGAGTCACTCAGCGCGGCAATGCATTTCCTGCGTGAGGAGTCGCCGATGCACGTCGAGACGTTCCGTCGCGTCGACGGCGCGCAGGCCGAGCGGCTGGCCGCGGCGTTCGAGGCCGCGCTGCGCGAGCACGTCGACGCCTCGGGCACGGTGACGTTCACCTCGCCCTACGTCGTGGTGAGCGCCCTGCGGCGGACGTGACCCGGGGGGCTCAGCCGAATTCGATGACTCCGCGGATGATCCGGCCGTCCCGCAGGTCGGTGTACGCCTCGTTGATCTGATCGAGCCGGTATCGCCGCGTGACGAGCTCGTCCAGCTTGAGGTGTCCGCTGCGGTACATCGACAACAGCATCGGCGTACTGGCATGTGCGTTCATCCCGCCGTAGAGCGCGCCCTGTAACCGCTTGTGCGACATGGTCATCTCGGTCAGCAGCAACGGCACCATCATCTCGTTGCTCGGCACGATCCCGGTGAGCACGCACGTGCCGCCCTTGCGGGTCAGCATCATCGCCGGCATGAGTAGGTCCGGATGCACTACGCCTGCGGTGATCACCACCCGGTCGGCCATCACGCCCCTGGTCAGTTCCTGGACGAGCGGGTAGGCCTCCTCGACCGAGGCCGCGGTATGGGTGGCGCCGAAGGTCGGCGCCGACTCCCGCTTGAACGCAACGGGATCCACTCCGACGACGATCCGTGCGCCGACGGCCCTGGCGCCCTGCAGTGCGTTCATCCCGACTCCGCCGGTACCGATGACCACGACGGTGTCCCCCACCTCGGTGCCTGCCGACACCGTCGCCGAGCCCCAGCCGGTGTTCACCCCGCACGACACCAGCGCCGCCGCATGCAGTGGGATGTCGTCGTCGATCTTCACCAGCGACTGCTCGGCGGTGACCGCGTATTCGGCGAACGTGCCCAGCTGCCCGACGGTCATCAGGTCCTCGTCGCCGAGGTGGCGGCGCGACGTGCCGTCGGTGACCATCTCCTTGGAGTAGGTGCCCGCCCCGAGATCGCACAGGTAGGTCTGGCCCGACGCACACCACCGGCACGACCCGCAGGAGGGCACGAAGGCCACGGCCACCCGATCGCCCGGCCGCACCGACGTCACCCCGGGCCCGATCTCGGCGACGACGCCTGCGCCCTCATGCCCTCCGATCAGCGGGTAGAAATCCGGGACCGGCAGCCCCGCCGCCGTGAGCATCGCGGCCATCTCCGGCGTCGGCACGACGTCGCCGGTGACGAAGTGGTCGTCGGAGTGACACAGCCCGGCGGCGCCCATCTCGACCAGCACCTCGCCCGCCTTCGGCGGGTCCAGCTCGATGTCGAGGATCTCCCAGTCCTTGCCCACCCCCTGCAGGACGGCGGCCCGGCACTTCACCGGTCCGACCTCGGGGCGGCGAATCCGAACCGTCGCCCCCCACGGGCGGCCGCGGCGCGGACCATGCCGAAGGCGAAGCGGCTCCGGCGCCGGGAGACCGGATACCAGATCAGCTCCTTCTTCGGCGTCGGCACCCGCGGTGTCGTGATCGCTTGTGGGCGGCAGTATTTGAGCACACCGGCAGCTCCGCCGTAGCGGGCGCCGACGCCGGAGTTCTTCCAGCCGCCCATCGGCACCGCATAGGAGAAGACGTTGGACAGTGCGTCGTTGATGTTGACCGCCCCCGTGTCGAGACGGCGCGCGATGCGTTCACCGCGCTCGAGGTCGGCGGTCCACACCGTCGCCGACAGCCCGTAAGGCGAGTCGTTGGCGAGGCGGACGGCCTCGTCCTCGTCGGCGACCTTCATCACCGGCAGGGTCGGTCCGAACGTCTCCTCGGTCATGCACGCCATCGAGTGGTCGACGTCCACGAGCACGGTCGGCTCGAAGAAGGTGCCGACACCGGTCGGCTTTCCGCCGGTGAGCACCCGCGCGCCCGCGGCCACCGCGGAGTCGACGTGGCGCGCCACGATGTCGCGCTGCGCCTCGGTGGCCAGGGCGCCCACGTCGAAGCGGTATCCGCGGTCGTCCTCACCCTGACGCAGACCGCTCACCGTCTGCGCGAGCCGGGAGACGAAGGCGTCGTACACCGGCGCCTCGACATAGACGCGCTCGACCGAGACGCACACCTGCCCGCTGTTGAACAGGCCGCCCCAGGCGATGCCGTTGGCCGCCCGCTCGAGGTCCGCGTCGGCCAGCACGAGTGCGGGGTCCTTACCGCCGAGCTCGAGGCTGAAGGGCAGCAGGCGTTCGGCGCACGCGACGGCGACCTTGCGTCCGGTCGCGGTCGAGCCGGTGAACTGGAGATAGTCGACGTTGTCGATCAGCGCGGCACCGGTCTCACCGAGTCCGGTACAGACGGCGAGCACCGGCGGCGCACCGACCTCGGCCCAGCCGCGGGCGAGCTCGACGGCCGACAGCGGCGTCACCTCCGACGGCTTGAGCAGCACGGCGGCACCTGCGGCCAGCGCGGGCACCATGTCCATCCCGGGCATCACGAGGGGAAAGTTCCATGGCGTGATGACGCCGACCACCGGATACGGGCGGTACACGGTGGTCAGCTTCTTGGTGATGGTCAACGGGTTGAGCGACGCCGGCCGCTCGTCGGCGAGGAACCGATCGGCATGCCCGCTCCAGTAGTTCAGCGAGTCGGCCACACAGGTCGGCTCGGCGCTCGCGTCCGCGCGGGTCTTTCCGGTCTCGGACTGCAGGACGTCGGCGAGCCGCTCGGCGTTGTCGAGGACCCACTCCTGGAAGGCGAGCAGCCAGCGTCTGCGCCCGCGCGGACCCATCGCCTCCCACTCGGGCTGGGCCGCGCGGAGCTCGCGCGCCCGGGCGGCGACGGACTCGGCGGAGTGAATCGGCACCGTGCCGACGGTGCGGCCGTTGGCGGGGTTGCGTACGTCGATGACGGCGACATCGGGCCTCGAAGCAAGATCAGTCATGTGAAGAGCATCACACCGCGGCCTAGCCGCCGACAGCTCTTCGACTACGTCAATTCGAGGGCTTTTGCCTGCGCAATCACTCAGCGCGCCTGATGGAGGATCCCGCGGCCGACCGCCTCCCGCACCACCGGTAGAGCGGCCGTCGCGAGGGCATCGGCCTCGACACCGTGGAAGGCGGCGAGCAGCTCGATCAGCGTGCCGAGCGGCACCTCGCCGCGGCAGCCCGCCAGCAGTGCCCGGGACACCTCGTCGACCCCGATCACCGCGGCAGGCCCGCCGGGCCGGCGCACCGCGGCGCCGATCACCTGCCAGCCGTCCGGACCGGGCAGCGAGTGCTCCTCGAGGAGCACCGGCGCGGTCGACAGCCGGGCCGCCAGCAGCTGTTCGTCGGTGGTGTCGTGCAGGTATTCGCGGCGGGCGAAGAACGCCTCCACCTCGGGGCCGGTGAGCGCCTCGTCGGCGCCGGTGATCTCCTCGAGCACGTGGTCGGGCGGGCGGCGCTCACCGGACCGCGGCGCCCGCAGCGTGATCATCCCCATGCCGATTCCCGCGATGCCCTCGTCGTCGAACCAGTCCAGCCACTGCCCGCCGCGGCGTGCGGCGTCGTCGGGCGGTTCGCCGGCATCCGACGTCCAGAGCGACACATAGCTGACCGGGTCGGCGAATTCGCGCTGCACCACCCAGGCGTGCAGGCCGGTGCCGGCCAGCCAACCGCGCACCCGGTCGCGCCATGTGCCGCCCTCGCCGCCGCGTCGCACGATCCAGTTGGCCATGATCTGGGCGGTGCCGCCCGGCTCGAGGTGATCGCCGGCCTGTTCGACGAGGGTGCGGCACAACGCGTCACCGGCCATCCCGGAATCGCGGTACTGGTAATCGAGCGTCCCCGTGCCCACCACGAACGGCGGATTGGACACGATCAGGTCGAAGCGCTCACCGTCCACCGGTTCGAACATGCTGCCCTGCCGCAGATCCCAGGACATGCCGTTGAGGCGGGCCGTCGCCGCGGCCACGGCGAGCGCCCGCGCATTGGTGTCGGTGGCGACGACGGCATCGCAGTGCGCGTCGAGGTGCAGCGCCTGGATGCCGCACCCGGTGCCGAGATCGAGAGCCCGTCCGACGGGTGCGCGGATCACCGCGTGCGCCAGTGACACCGACGCGCCGCCGATGCCGAGGACATGGTCATGCCGCACCGGCCCCGGGCGCAGCGCTGCGTCCAGGTCGGAGACCACCAGGAAATCGCGGACGCCGTCACCGTGCGGGCGGACGTCCAGCGCGGCCCGCAGCGATCCGTGCGGCGTGAGCTCGAGCACGCCGTCGTCGAACAGCGCATCCACGCCCGCGGTGGGCAGCGCGAACGCGACGCGGTCGACGGGTTCGTCGGCGCCGAGCAGGAACAGCCGCACCAGCACGGCGAGCCGACGCCGGTCCGGCGCGGCCCGGTCGGTGGCGCGCAGCGCGGACCACCACAGTCCCCGGCTGAACGCCGCGCCGGCGTCGCCGCCGAGCAGGTCGGTCACCCCGTCGGTGGTGTAGCCCGCGGCACGCATGTCCGCCGCGAGGGCGTCGACGACGGCGGTGTGGCGCAGTGGGCCTGCGGACCCCGTCAAAGCAGCGTCGCCTGCTCGGGTTCCGGCTTGGCGGGTTCGATCAGCTCCGGGCCGTTGTTGCGGACGCTGTTGACCAGACGGGACACCTCCCGGATCTCGATGCGGTCGAGGTCGCCGTGGCCGCGCAGCAGCCCCTCGTCGATCGGGGTGTCCGGGTCGAGCCAGCGGTCCCAGTCGGCGCGGCTGATGGTCAGCGGCATCCGGTCGTGGATCTCGGCCAGCGGGCCTGCCGCGTCGGTGGTGATGATGGTGCAGCTGAGCAAGGGGGGTGCGTCCTTGGGCGCCTCCTTCGGCCGCCAGGTGGACCACAGCCCCGCCATGTACAGCAGCTCGCCGTCACCGCCGTACATGTAGAACGGCGTCTTCGCGCCCTTCTCCCCCCGCCACTCGTACCAGCCGTCCATCGGCACCAGACAGCGCTTGTTCTTCGCCGAGTTCCGGAACGCCGGCGAACTGCTCACCTTCTCCGACCGCGCGTTGATCAGCAGCGGGCCCTTGTTGTCGGGGGCGCCGTCCTCGGTGGTCTTCACCCATGGCGGGATCAGGCCCCAGCGCATCAGACGGACCCGCCGCGTCGACTCGTCCTCGGGTTCGGTGTGCCGCTTGACGACGGTGCTGATGGTGGTGGTCGGCGCCACGTTGAAGTTCGGGCCGACCGAGCCCTTGGCGGCCGTCGTCGCCTCGTCGATCGCCTCGATCTTCTGGGCCAGCAGCGCGGGATCGGTGGTCACGGCGAATCGTCCACACATGCCATCGATAGTGGCAGAAGACGCCGACAGCAGGGTCGGGAGAAGGGGATCCGAGCCGCAGTGGTGCGGGCGGGCCTTTGGCCGCCGCTCCCTGACAGGGCAGGATGGTGAGTCGTGAGCAACTGGCCGGCACCGTCGACGCCCAGCCCGGTCCACGCGACGGTCACCGTCCCGGGCTCGAAGTCGCTGACCAACCGCGCCCTGCTGCTGGCGGCGCTGGCCACCCCGCAGGGTTCGTCGACGCTCAGCGGCGCGCTGCGCAGCCGCGACACCGACCTGATGATCGGCGCGCTTCAGACCCTCGGTGTCACGGTGGAGCCCGTCGGCGGTGACGACACCGAACTCACCGTCGGCGGACGGATCGCGCCCGCCTCGGGGGCGCGGGTGGACTGCGGCCTGGCCGGCACCGTGTTGCGCTTCGTGCCTCCGGTCGCCGCGCTGGGCACGGAGACAGTCACGTTCGACGGCGACGAGCAGGCCCGTGCCCGGCCGATCGCACCGCTGCTCGACGGATTGCGTGCGCTCGGTGTCGACGTCGACGGTGACGGCCTGCCGTTCCGGGTGTCGGGCAGCGGATCGGTGGCAGGCGGCACGGTGGAGATCGACGCGTCGGCGTCGTCGCAGTTCGTCTCCGGGCTGCTGCTCTCGGGCGCGGCGTTCACCGACGGGCTGACCGTCGTGCACACCGGTGAGTCGCTGCCGTCGGCGCCGCACATCGGCATGACGGTGGCGATGCTGCGCGACGCCGGCGTCCAGGTCGACGACAGCCAGCGGTCGCGCTGGCGGGTGCGGCCGGGCCCGGTCGCGCCGCGGCGCTGGGTCATCGAGCCGGACCTGTCGAACGCGGTGCCGTTCTTGTCGGCCGCGGTGGTCAGCGGCGGCGCCGTGCGCGTGACGGGGTGGCCGCCGCGCAGCATCCAACCCGCAGGGGCCATCCTGGCCATCCTGGAGAAGCTCGGGGCGAGGGTCCGTCACGGCGACGCCTATCTGGAGGTGCAGGGTGGCGGCCTGTTCGGCGGGTTCGAGGTGGACCTGCAGGACGTCGGCGAACTCACCCCCACGATGGCCGCGCTGGCGGCGCTGGCCACCCCCGATTCGGTGTCGCGGCTACGCGGTGTCGCCCACCTGCGCGGCCACGAGACCGACCGGTTGGCCGCGCTGTCGAACGAGATCAACGGCCTCGGCGGTCGGTGCGAGGAGACCGACGACGGCCTGGTGATCACGGCCGTGCCGTTGCACGGCGGCACCTGGCACTCCTACGCCGACCACCGGATGGCGATGGCCGGCGCGATCGTCGGCCTGCGCACACCGGGCGTGGAGGTCGAGGACATCGCCACCACCGCCAAGACGCTGCCGGAGTTCCCGCAGCTGTGGGCGGACATGCTGGCCGGACAGACCATCGGGCCCGAGGCAGGTAGTTGAGCCCTCGCGAGTACGACGAGTCCGACGTCCGGATCAGACCGGGTCGGGGCTCGCGACCGCGGACCAAGACCCGCCCCGACCACGCCGACGCGCTCAACGCGATGGTGGTGACCGTCGATCGCGGCAGATGGGGCTGCGCGCTCGGCGGCGACCCGGATCAGGTCGTCACCGCAATGCGGGCACGCGAACTGGGCCGGACCCCGATCGTCGTCGGTGACGACGTGGACGTGGTGGGCGACCTGAGTGGGCGGCCCGACACCCTGGCCCGCATCGTCCGTCGTAGCGAACGCCGAACAGTGTTGCGCCGCACCGCCGATGACACCGATCCGACCGAACGCGTGGTGGTCGCCAACGCCGACCAGCTGCTCGTGGTGGTGGCGCTGGCCGATCCGCCGCCGCGCACCGGCTTCGTCGAGCGGTCGCTGATCGCCGCGTACGCCGGTGGCCTGCGTCCGATCCTCTGCCTGACCAAGTCCGACCTCGCGCCGCCCGAGCCGTTCGCCGCCCAGTTCGCCGGCCTTGACCTGACCGTCGTCACGGCCGGTCGTGACGACCCGCTCGACGTCGTCGCTCCCCTGCTGACCGGCTCGGTCACCGTGCTGCTCGGCCACTCCGGGGTCGGCAAGTCGACTCTGGTCAATCGGCTGGTGCCGGACGCACACCGGGCGATCGGCGTGGTGTCCGGCGTCGGGAAGGGCAGACACACGTCCACCCAGTCGATCGCGTTGCCGCTGGCCGAATCCGGCTGGGTGGTCGACACGCCCGGGGTGCGCTCGTTCGGCCTGGCGCACATCGCGCCCGAGGACGTGCTGTTGGCGTTCGCCGACCTGGCCGAGGCCATCGCCGACTGCCCGCGAGGCTGCCGCCACATGGGGCCGCCGGCCGACCCGGGGTGCGCACTCGACGCCCTGACCGGCGCGGCCGCCGACCGGGTCACCGCCGCGCGCCGACTGCTCGCCGCCCTCAAGGACGCGTGATCCCGCAGGAGATGGTCAGCGTCCTGACCGGCCGATGACGGACGCCTCGGCAGGGTGTGCGGGGTTGTCTTAGTGGGCACCCCTTCAGCAGACCTTGATCCGACCCGAGGAGATCCTCCTGTGAGCACTGTTCCCACCATCTCGTTGAACAACGGCACGCACATCCCGCAGCTCGGCTTCGGCGTGTACCAGATCGACCCGGACGAGACCGCCGGCGCGGTCCGCACCGCGCTGGAGATCGGCTACCGGCACATCGACACCGCGGAGATGTACCAGAACGAGCGGGGCGTCGGGCAGGGCATCCGCGACGCCGGCATCGACCGCGGCGAGGTGTACGTCACCAGCAAGCTGAACAACGGCTTCCACCGGCCCGACGACGCCCGCCGCGCCTTCGATGCCACGCTGGAGGAGCTCGGCTTCGACTACGTCGACCTGTTCCTCATCCACTGGCCGTTGCCGACGCTCTACGACGGCGACTACGTGTCGACCTGGCAAACGCTCGAGGAGTTCAAGAAGGACGGCCGCGCCCGCAGCATCGGGGTGTCGAACTTCCAGGTCGAGCATCTCGAAAAGCTTGCGCGCGAGACCGATACGGCCCCCGTGGTCAACCAGATCGAGGTGCATCCGTACTTCACGAACGACACGGTGCGGGCTTATGGCGCCGAGCACCACATCGCGACCGAGGCGTGGTCGCCCATCGCCCAGGGCAAGGTGCTCGACGATCCGGTGGTGACGCGGATCGCCGAGGCGACGGGTAGGACCCCCGCCCAGGTGGTGCTGCGCTGGCACATCCAGCGCGGCGACATCGTGTTCCCGAAATCGGTGACACCCGAGCGCATCAAGGAGAACTTCGCGCTGTTCGACTTCGAACTCGGTGAATCGGATGTCGATGCGCTCACCGCGCTGGACAAGAGCGAGGACGGCCGCACCGGCGCGAACCCGGACACGTTCGACTACGTGCCGGACTGACCGGTCACAGGGCGCCGACCACGCCGGCGAATCGCAGCAGGTCGACGATGCCGAACTCGCCATCCGCAGGCAGCGTCGGCGTCCACTCCGGGTCCTGCCTGAGATAGGACAGCGGGTCACCCTGCAGCAGGCCGAGGAACACTTCGGCCACGATCCGGCCGCCGACCGGCCCGAGCCGCTTGCCGTCCTCGCGGACGTCGGCCTCGCGCAGCACGTAGAACCACAGCGGTGTCCGCTCCTGCAGCTTGAAGTCGGTGAGGTCTTTGAGGTCGGCGGGCGGGAGCGGGTCGATCTGCATGGCCCGTGCCACCCGTTGACCCGATGGCACACCGAAGGTCAGATGCCGCAGCAGGTTCCGCTGTGCCAGTGACTGCGGTTCGGCACTCGGGATACCGGGCAGGTCGAACAGCACCGACGACAGCGTGGTGTTGATTCGCTTGTTCCCCCGGGCACGCCCGTCACCGAAGTCGAAGAACGTCTGCCAGTCGATGAAGCGCCGTGCCGCCCGCTTGCCCCCGCGCAGGTCGGCGGGATCACCGGAGTCGGCCTGGGTGTCGTCGAAGATGAGCGCGAAGAACTCCTGGCCGTCCGCGGGTCCGAAGTTGGCGCGGTAGCTCGGGCGCACCTGGGAGTGCCCGAACCGGTATGCGGCGACCGAGAATTCGACCGGGATGTACGGCGCGTTGCGCCATTCGTAGAACTTGCGGCCGTTCGTCAACACGTCGTCGACCACCGCCGCTCCCACGGTCTTGGGCAGGAACTCGTGGACGATGATCCACTGGTAGTGCCACCGCACCAGGCGCTGCGCCTCGGCGAAGACCTCGTGCGGGCTGGTGAGACCCAATTCGGCCTTGACCCACTCGACGACGGCGTTGTGGAACTTCAGCATGGCGACGTGCAGTTGCGAGACGATCAGGTTCTCGTCGTTGCGAGGGTCACCGATCAGCGCGATGTTCTGACTGTTCCGCGGCAGGTCGAACCGCGGGCTCCCGTCCCGGGTCCGCGCCTCCGACCCGGGGATCTGCTCGACGAGGAAGGTCGTCAGGCCACCGTCGACCGTGTGGTCGTAGAGGTGCGGTGCGGCGCCCGGGCCCGGACCGTAGAGGTTGTCGAGTTCGAGGACGGGCGTGCGGAAATTCGCGATCGCCTCCGGATCCTGCTGCCGCTCGAGACTCGACGTGGTGTCGAACGTCATGTCGTGGTCCAGGAACTGCCCGAGGAACGTCATCCCGGCAGTCAGGTCCGGATTGTCCCGGTTGTGAACGCTCAGTTGCGGATTCGTGATCAGCGCGACCGGATCGGCGAGCTGGTCCTTGGCGTCCATCAGCTCACCGGCCCTGCCGATGTCCCGTAGCGCCTCACGCACAGACGGGTTGTCGGCGGAGAACGGCGGCAGCGCGGGGAAGAGCCGGCCGAACTTGCCGTGGTCGTAGTGCGTCGAGTGCGGTGGGTTGTCCCCCTGGTTGAACGTTCGACCATGCATCATCGCTCGTGGTGAATGTGTGCAGCCCGACATCGTCGTCCCCTGTCCCCCGTCGGCGATCCGCCCGGTCTGTGAGTGCAGGAGCCGCCGCCGCCCTGCCGCGATGATGGCACGCGGCGGACGCCGTCCAGAAGACCTGTCGGATAACGAGATCGACTGAGGTAGTCGGCTACTCAGCCCCACACCGGAGAACGAAACTGCGGGGAGATCGACGATTCGCTCGGAATCGCGATCTCCCCGCAGTTTCGCGGTGACGTGTGATGGGTCAGGCGGCCAGTCGGGCCTCGACCGCGCCGGCCTTCGCCGCCCGCCTGTCGCGCCGCCACGACCGCACGGTCGCGATCGCGGTCTTGAGGCCACGCCGGCGACCGGTCTCGGGATCTGTTCCGGCGAAGCCGGATTCGAGCTCCGTGAACATCCGCTCGCTGCGGGTCTCGGGAGCGTTGTCGGCGGTCGCGCGCAGGTACTTGTCGGGCAGCGACAACTTGGCGATGGTGCGCCACGTCTTGCCGTACTGCACCAGGAACGAGCCCGTGGTGTAGGGCAGGTCGTACTTGTCGCAGATCTCCTTCACGCGGATCGAGATCTCGTGCAACCGGTTGCTCGGCAGGTCCGGGTACAGATGGTGCTCGATCTGGTGGCAGAGGTTGCCGCTCATGAAGCGCAGCACCGGGCCGTTCTCGAAGTTGGCACTGCCCAGCATCTGGCGCAGGTACCACTGGCCCTTGCTCTCGCCGACCATGTCGGTCTTGGTGAACTTCTCTGCGCCGTCGGGGAAGTGGCCGCAGAAGATCACGGCGTTCGACCAGACGTTGCGGATCACGTTCGCGACCGCGTTGGCCGTCAGCGTCGACCGGTAGGTCGCGCCGGGCGACAGCGACGTCAGCGCCGGGTAGGCGACGTAGTCCTTGGCCAGCTGGGCGCCCGCCTTGACGGCGAACTCCCGCGCCCGGATCTTGCTCTCGTCCCGGTCGTCGCGGCCCTTGTAGATCTTGCCGAGCTCGACGTGCTGCAGTCCGACGCCCCACTCGAAGCCGAGCGCGAGGATGGTGTTGTACAGCAGGTTGCCGAGGTTGAACGGCTTCCACTTGGCATCCCGGGTCACGCGCAGCAGGCCGTAGCCCACGTCGTCGTCCATGCCGAGGATGTTGGTGTACTTGTGGTGCATGAAGTTGTGGGTGAACCGCCAGTGCTTGGAGGCCCCGCCCATGTCCCACTCCCACGTCGACGAGTGGATCTCCGGATCGTTCATCCAGTCCCACTGGCCGTGCATGACGTTGTGGCCGATCTCCATGTTCTCGACGATCTTGGCCACGCCCAGGGCGGCGGTGCCGGCCCACCAGGCGGAACGCTTCGAACTCGCGGCCAGCGTCAGGCGTGCGGCCACTTCGAGGGCGCGTTGCGCGGCGATGGTGCGGCGGATGTAGCGCGAGTCGCGCTCACCCCGGGAGTCCTCGATGTCCTGTCGGATCGTGTCGAGCTCGAGAGCCAGATTGTCAATGTCGGCTTCGGTCAGGTGCGCGAATGCCGGTACGTCCGTGATTGCCATCGTGTGCCTCCTTTCGTGGTACCTACGCTAGCGTAACCTACGACTGCGTAGGTTACCAGCCAGTAACGACTAAACGTCCAGTGTGCAGTCGCCGGATGCCGCGGAGATACAGGTCTGTACCCGGGTACCCGGTTCGTGCTCGACGCCCGTGCGCAGGTCGCGGACGTATCCGTCGACCAGGCCGACGACACAGGACTGACAGATGCCCATCCGGCAGCCGAACGGCATCTGGATCCCGGCCTTCTCGCCCGCATCCATCAGCGACGTCGCGGCGTCCACCCGGACGGTCTTCCCGCTGCGCGCGAAGGCGACCGATCCGCCGTCCCCGTGCACCGCGGTACGGACCGCCGCGAACCGCTCCAGGTGCAGTCGCTCCTCGACGCCCGCGGCCTTCCACATCTTCTCGGCCTCGCTGAGCATGCCTTCGGGCCCGCATGCCCAGGCCTGCCGGTCACGCCAGTCGGGCACCTGGTCGGACAGCCGGGCCAGGTCCAGCCGGCCCTGCGTGCGCGTGGTACGCACGGTCAGGCGATACCCCGGGTGGCTGCGATGGAGCTCTTCGAGTTCCGCGCCGAACAACACGTCGGCCTCGGTGGGGGCGGAATGCAGATGGACGACGTCGGTGATCTGGTCGCGGCGGGCCAGCGTGCGCAGCATCGACATCACCGGGGTGATGCCGGAACCGCCGGTGAGGAACAGCACCGACGCCGGCGCCGGGTCGGGCATCACGAAGTTGCCCTGCGGCGCGGCCAGTCGCACGATCGTGCCCGGCGCCACTCCACCGACGAGGTGGGTGGACAGGAACCCCTCGGGCATGGCCTTGACGGTGATGGTGATCGTCTTCCCGGAGCGGCCGGCGATCGCAGGCCGCCCGGCACCGGTCACCGGGCTCGACGTCAACGAGTACGACCGCCAACGCCAGCGGCCGTCGACGAGCAGGCCGATGCCGATGTACTGGCCGGGCTGGTAGTCGAAGGAGAAGCCCCACCCGGGCTTGATGACCAGCGTGGCGGAGTCCTCGGTCTCGCGACGGACCTCGAGCACGCGGCCGCGCAGCTCGCGCGCCGACCACAGCGGGTTGGCCAGTTGCAGGTAATCATCCGGAAGCAGCGGAGTGGTGATGCGTCCGACCAGCGTGCGCAACGCGTGCAGTCCGGGATGTTTGTGGGCACCCGCGACCTCGGGGCGCACCGTGTCGGCGCCTTTGGCCGCGACCTTGATGGTGTTCTTGGCCATGAAACCTACGGTACCGTAACTTACGCTTCCGTATCCAGTGTGATCTTCAGCTCTAAACCACCTCAGAGCAGGTCGAGGAGGAACGGCAGCTCCTGCGGCGCGTACCACGCGAGGTCGTGATCCTGGGCGTCGCCGACGGTCAGTTCGGCGTCCTCGTCACCCAGGTCGGCCGCGTCCACCACGCCGACCGCCTGCCGCACCGCCGCCTCGGCGTCCGCATTGTCGATGTAGGCGGCGATCACGTCGGTGAGCGCCACCGGACCCGCGAGCCGCACCACCGCGTCGTCGAGGTCGGGACGGGCGGTGGCCTCCTGGACGTCGGCGACCAGCACCGCGCGCCGCGGCAGACCCGACGCGCCGTCCGGGCCGGACAGCAGCCGCAGCGACGCCAGCGCCGCCTCGCGCAGCGCCACCTCCGCCAGCTCGTCGTCGTCGCCTTCGGCGTAGGACTCGCGCAGCGTCGGGGTCACCGCGAAGGCCGTGCCGCTGCGGGCGTGCACCGACCCGTCGGCGACGAGCTGTTGCAGCAGGGCCAGGGTCGACGGAATGTAGACACGCATTCCGCCGACACTAGCTATGTCTTCGTCGGATCCCGCTCGACGGAGATGATGAAGTCGTCGCCGTGTTCGGTGACGCCGTGCACGACGGCCTCCTCGACGGCCTCCTCGGCGTACTGCTTGCGCACCATCATCGGGTCCCGGCGCAGGTCCTTGACCAGTGCGACACACAGCAGGACCATCACGATGACGAACGGCACCGCCGCGATGATCGTGATCGTCTGCAACCCGGTGAGCGCGTCCGAGCCGCCCAGGATGAGCATCACCGCCGCCACCGCTCCGGTGGCCACACCCCAGAACACCACGATCTTGCGCGACGGTTCGATGCAGCCGCGCTCGGACAGCGAGCCCATCACGATCGACGCGGCGTCGGCGCCGGAGACGAAGAAGATGGCGACCAGGATCATCACCAGCACACTGGCGACGGTGGCCAGCGGGTACTGCTCGAGCAGACCGAACAGCTGGCTCTCCGAGCTACCGTCGCCGACCACGTCGACGCCCTGCTGCTGTTCCCGGATCGCCGCGCCGCCGAAGATGCAGAACCAGACGAGCGACACCACGCTGGGCACCAGCAGCACCCCGGCGACGAACTGACGGATGGTCCGGCCGCGCGAGATGCGGGCGATGAACATGCCGACGAAGGGTGTCCAGGACAGCCACCACGCCCAGTAGAACACCGTCCAGCTGCCCAGCCAGGCGTTCACCTCGCCGCCCTCGGCACCGGTGCGCGCCGACATCATCGCCAGCTCCTGGAAGTAGCTGCCCACCGACGTCGGGATGAGGTTGAGGATGAACACCGTCGGGCCGACGATGAACACGAACAGCGCCAGCACCACGGCGAGCACCATGTTGATGTTGGACAGCCACTGGATGCCCTTGGCCACGCCCGACACCGCCGACAGCACGAACGCCACGGTCAGCACGGCGATGATGCCGATGAGCACGGCGTTACCGGTCTCGCCGATGCCCGCGACGATCTGCAGACCTTTGCTGATCTGCAGCGCGCCCAGGCCCAGTGAGGCGGCCGAGCCGAACAGCGTGGCGAAGATCGCCAGCATGTCGATGACCTTGCCCCAGCCGCCGTTGGCGCGTGATCCGATCAACGGCTCGAACGCGGCGCTGATGAGCTGGAACCGGCCCTTGCGGTACACGCCGTAGGCGATCGCGAGGCCGACGACGGCATAGATGGCCCACGGGTGCAGCGTCCAGTGGAAGAGGGTGGTGGCCATCGCGATCTGCGCGGCCTCCTGGTTGCCGGGCGGGCCCGTTCCGGGAGGCGGGGTGACGAAGTGCGTCAGCGGTTCGGCGACGCCGTAGAACATCAGCCCGATGCCCATGCCGGCGCTGAACATCATGGCGATCCACGACACCGTCCGGAATTCCGGTTCCTCGTCGTCGCGGCCGAGCGGGATGTTGCCGAAGCGGCTGACCGCCAGCCACAGCACGAACAGCACGAATCCCGACGCGGTGAGGACGAAGAACCAACCGATGTTGGTCAGCACCCAGTTCAGCGCACCGCCGGAGGCGTCGGCCAGCGTCGACGTGCTGACCCCGCCCCAGACCAGGAACCCGATGGCCAGCGCGGCGGTGACGCCGAACACCACCCAGTCGATTCCGATCCGCCTGGCCTGCGCCTCCTCGTCGATCGCCACGTCGAGGATCGGGTGCGGAATGGCACCGCCGGTGGGCGACCGCAGCGCGTGGTCGACCGTCCGCCGGGCGCGATCGGACTTCTTCTTCTCGGGGCTGATTGTCATGGTGAATTCATCAGAACCTCTCGGCTCCACCACGTCAACTCCCCTGCAGGCTACGAACTGGTTACCTCGCGGCTCCCAACAGTTCGTCGAGGGATTCCTGCAGCAGGCCTGGGAGCACGTCGACGTCGCTCATCGCGTCCCGGTCGGCGTTGATGCCGAAGTAGAGCATGCCGTTGTAGGAGGTCACCCCGATCGACAGCGTCTGGTTGTGCAGCAGCGGCGGAACGGCATAGGTCTCGAGCAGCTTGGTGCCCGCCACGTACATCTGTTTCTGCGCTCCCGGCACGTTCGTGATGAGCAGGTTGAACTGCCGCGCCGAGAACGTCGTCGCGACGCGGATCCCCATGGCGTGCAGCGTGGGTGGCGCGAACCCCGACAGGGTGACGATGGTGCGGGCGTCGACCAGGCTGGCCGCCGTCGGATGTGATTCGGTGGCGTGCGAGATCTGGGACAGCCGCACCACGGCGTTGCCCTCGCCGACGGGGAGGTCGACCAGGAACGGGGCCACCTCGCTGATCGCCTGCCCGGGGCCCGCGGAGTCGATCTCGGCGTCGGGATAGACCGACATGGGGGCCATCGCACGCACCGTCGTGGTGGGCGTGACCGGTTCGCCGCGGGACAGCAGCCAGTTCCGCAGCGCGCCTGCGACCACGGCGAGCAGGATGTCGTTGATGTTGCACTCGTACCTGGCCCGCATCCGCCGGTAGTCCTCCAGCGGGTGACTGGCCACCGTGAAGCGGCGGTTGCGGGAGACCCGGGTGTTCAGCGGGCTGTTCGGCGCGGTGCCGCGGGCGACGGTGCGTGCCACGTCGGCGAACCGGCGGCCCATCTCGACGAGCTGCCCGGCGTTGGTGGCCACGTCGGTGACCGCGTCGCGCACCGCACCCAGCTGTGCCGTCGGCCGGGTCACCCATTCCCCCACCGCGCCGAGCAGGAGCTGGCGGTCGCTCGGTTCGCGGGCCGGGACCCAGATGTCCTCGCCGAACTCGGGCGCCTTCTGCGTCCGGTCGACGATGACGTGACCGATCTCCAGCGCGGTCATCCCGTTCACCAGAGCCTGGTGGGACTTCGTGTAGATCGCGACGCGGTTCTTGGTGAGCCCCTCGACCAGGTACATCTCCCACAGCGGCCGCGACTTGTCGAGCGGACGTGAACCCAGCCGCGCGACCAGGTCGTGCAGCTGGGCGTCGCTGCCCGGCGACGGCAGCGCCGAACGCCTGATGTGGTAGGTGATGTCGAAGTCGGGATCGTCGACCCAGACCGGCCGGGCCAGCCCGAGGGTGACCTCGCGGACCTTCTGCCGGTATCGCGGGATCTGCGGCAGCCGCTGTTCGACGGTGGCCAGCAGGGTCTCGTAACTCAGCCCGTTGCGTGGCCTGCGCAGGATCGACAGCGACCCGACGTACATCGGGGTGGCCGTGTTCTCCAGATGGAAGAACGTCGCGTCGGGCGCCGACAGCCTCGTCACCATGCGGCGCTATCCCCCTCTTCGGCCGTCGCTGCTCGGTCCCCGCCACCGTATCCGGCCGATCTGTGACCCCGCAGCACGGGTGCATCGAGCCCGGTGCGAACCGTGCGACGATGGACAGGTCTGCGACTCTCCAGCAGATGCCGATCAGTACGCCGAGCATCAGGAGAGTTCGTCATGCCCTCGCACGCCACCCATTCCGCGGCCGGTCGCCGCGCCCTCACCTCACCGGTCATCGACTACGAGCCTGCGCCCACCCCGGTCACGGGGCCTTGCCCGCAACCGTCGCCGGCCGCCCTGCACCGGCGCACACCCCGGCCGCTGCGGCCCGCGCCGGCTGCCGTACCCGCTGCGCCGCGGCCCGCGGCCGTGTTCGCCGACGCCGCACTGCGCCGCGTGCTGGAGGTGATCGACGGACGCCGTCCGGCCGCTCAGCTGCGGCCACTGCTGGCGCCGCCGCTGCTCGCCACGGTGGTCATCCACGCCCGGCTGCGGCACACGGCGCCGGCACGGCTGCGCCGGGTCGGCCTGCGCGCGGCGGGATCCGGGTCGACGGCCGCCGAGGTGTTCGCCACCTACAGCCGCGCCGAGCGGGTGCGCGCGATCGCCGCGCGCGTCGAACTCGTCGCGCCGGATCGCTGGCAGCTGGTGGCGCTGCAGATCGGCTGAGCGCTCAGCCGCGGCGGCGTGACCGCGGGGCCTTGGCGCCCTTGGCCTGCTGACGGGCCGCCTCGCGGCGTTCCCGTCGGGTACCGCCTGCGCCGCCGGCACCCGACGCGGCGGGCCGCGGGCCGCCATTGGAACGCTTCACCTCGGCCGAGCCGTCCTCCGCCGGACCGACATACGTCAGCGGTGGCGCCTCGTTGTCGATTCCCTTGGCGCGCAACGACGGTGCGGCCGGCCGCTCCTTGGTGGCCACGCTGCCCTCGCCTGCGCCGCGTTCCTGCGCCTGCGCCGCGGCGGCCTTGGCGAACTCGGCCAGACCGCTCGGCGCGGACACGGGTGCCACCGCAGGCGCGGGGGCGGCCTCGACGGTGACGTTGAACAGGAACCCGACCGACTCCTCCTTCAGCGCGTCGAGCATGCCCTTGAACATGTCGTAGCCCTCGCGCTGGTACTCGACCACCGGGTCGCGCTGGGCCATCGCACGCAGGCCGATGCCCTCACGCAGGTAGTCCATCTCGTAGAGGTGTTCGCGCCACTTGCGGTCGATGACGTTGAGCAGCACGTTGCGCTCCAGCTGACGCATCGCGCCCTCGCCGGCCATCTCCTCGAGCTGACGCTCCCTATCGGCGTACGCGCGTTCGGCGTCGGCCACGAGTGCGTCGAGCAGTTCCTCGCGGGTCAGCTCGCCGGGCTCCCCGACGGCGTCGGAGTCCACCAGGTCGTGGTGGTCGATGCCGACCGGGTAGAGCGTCTTGAGCGCCTCCCACAGCTTCTCCAGGTCCCAGTCCTCCGCGTAGCCCTCGGCGGTGGCGCCGTCGACGTAGGCGGTGATGACGTCGACGAGCATCTGATGCGCCTGGTCCTGCAGGTTCTCGCCCTCCAGGATGAGGCGGCGTTCCCGGTAGATGACCTTGCGCTGCTGGTTCATCACCTCGTCGTACTTGAGGACGTTCTTGCGGACCTCGAAGTTCTGCTGCTCGACCTGCGTCTGGGCGCTCTTGATGGCGCGGCTGACCATCTTGGCCTCGATCGGCACATCGTCGGGCAGGTTCAGCCGGTTGAGCAGCGCCTCGAGCGTCTCACCGTTGAACCGCCGCATCAGCTCGTCGCCCAGCGACAGGTAGAACCGGGACTCGCCCGGGTCGCCCTGACGGCCGGAGCGGCCGCGCAGCTGGTTGTCGATGCGGCGGGATTCGTGGCGCTCGGTGCCCAGCACGTAGAGCCCGCCGACGGCGATGACGTCCTTCGACTCCTCGACGTGCTCTTCCTTGACCTGCTGCAGCACCGCCTCCCACGCCGCTTCGTACTCGTCGGGCGTCTCGACGGGGTCCAGCCCCTGTTCCCGCAGCCGCTTGTCGGCGAGGAAATCGACGTTGCCGCCGAGCACGATGTCGGTGCCGCGACCGGCCATGTTGGTGGCGACGGTGATCGCACCCAGCCGGCCGGCCTCGGCGATGATGCCGGCCTCCTGCTCGTGGTACTTGGCGTTCAGCACGTTGTGCGGGATCTTGCGCTTGGTGAACTGGCGCGACAGGTACTCGGAGCGCTCGACGCTGGTGGTGCCGATCAGGACCGGCTGGCCCTTCTCGAATCGCTCGGAGACGTCGTCGACGACGGCGATGTACTTCGCCTCTTCGGTCTTGTAGATCAGATCCGACTGGTCCTGGCGGACCATCTGGCGGTTCGTCGGGATCGAGACCACACCCAACTTGTAGATCTCGTGCAGCTCGGCCGCCTCGGTCTGGGCGGTGCCCGTCATACCGGAGAGCTTGTCGTAGAGCCGGAAGTAGTTCTGCAGCGTGATCGTGGCCAGCGTCTGGTTCTCAGCCTTGATCTCGACGTGCTCCTTGGCCTCGATCGCCTGGTGCATGCCCTCGTTGTAGCGGCGGCCGAGCAGCACGCGGCCGGTGAACTCGTCGACGATGAGCACCTCGCCGTTGCGGACGATGTAGTCCTTGTCGCGCTGGAACAGCTCCTTGGCCTTCAGCGCGTTGTTGAGGTAGCTGACCAGCGGGGAGTTGGCGGCCTCGTAGAGGTTCTCGATGCCCAGCTGGTCCTCGACGAACTCGACCCCGACCTCGTGCACGCCGACCGTGCGTTTGCGCAGGTCGACTTCGTAGTGGACGTCCTTCTCCATCAGCGGGGTCAGGCGGGCGAACTCGCTGTACCAGTTCGACGCACCGTCGGCCGGGCCGGAGATGATCAGCGGGGTGCGGGCCTCGTCGATCAGGATGGAGTCGACCTCGTCGACCACCGCGAAGTTGTGTCCGCGCTGCACCAGGTCCTCGAGCGAGTGCGCCATGTTGTCGCGCAGGTAGTCGAAGCCGAACTCGTTGTTGGTGCCGTAGGTGATGTCGGCGGCGTAGGCGGCGCGCCGTTCGTCAGGGGTGAGGCCGGAAAGGATGACGCCGACGTCGAGCCCGAGGAAGCGGTGCACCCGGCCCATCCACTCGGCGTCACGTTTGGCCAGGTAGTCGTTCACCGTGACGACGTGCACACCCTTGCCGGACAGCGCGTTGAGGTAGGCGGGCAGCACACAGGTCAGCGTCTTGCCCTCACCGGTCTTCATCTCGGCGACGTTGCCGAAGTGCAGCGCTGCGCCACCCATCACCTGCACGTCGAAGTGCCGCTGGCTGAGCACCCGCCACGCCGCCTCGCGCGCGACGGCGAACGCCTCGGGCAGCAGGTCGTCGAGGTCCTCGCCGTCGGCGATGCGCTTCCTGAACTCGTCGGTCTTGGCCCGCAGCTCGGCGTCAGACAGCTTCTCGACGTCGTCGGACAGGGTGTTGACGTAGTCAGCCACCTTCTTCAGGCGCTTGACCATGCGGCCTTCGCCGAGACGGAGCAACTTATCGAGCACGGATTTCCCCTGTGGGTTGACGTATCAGACGGAGTCCATGGTAGAGGTCGCCGCTGGGAGCCCGGCCCTCCGCGACCTCCTGGGCGTGGGACCGATGCCGAAAACCCCGCGACACCGTGGGCGTCGCGGGGTTCGTGGCGATCGGACCGTGCCGGGTCAGGACAGCCGGATCAGCCCGTAGTCGTAGGCGTGCCTGCGGTAGACGACGCACGCGCGGTCGCTCTCCTTGTCGTGGAACAGGAAGAAGTCGTGGCCGACGAGTTCCATCTCGTAGAGGGCGTCATCGACGGTCATGGGCTTGGCGGGATGCTCCTTGGTGCGCACGATGCGGCCCGGTTCGTGATCGTCGGGTGCGGCGCCGTCGGACATCGGTTCGGCGGTGGACTGGGGCGCGTCCATGGCAGCGGCGAGCGCGGTGGCCTCGGCCACCGACACCGGGCGCTTGTCCCCATAGTGGATCTTGCGGCGGTCCTTGCTGCGGCGCAGCCGGTTCTCGAGCTTGCTTACGGCGCCTTCGAAGGCGGCGTAGAAGCTGTCTGCGCACGCCTCACCGCGCACCACGGGTCCGCGGCCGCGGGCGGTGATCTCCACGTGCTGGCAGTTCTTTCGCTGACGGCGGTTCTTCTCATGGTCGAGCTCGACGTCGAAGAGGTAGATGCTGCGGTCGAATCGCTCCAGTCGCTCGAGTTTCTCGGCGACGTAGACGCGGAAGTGATCGGGGATCTCAACGTTGCGGCCGGTGAGGTTGACGTCCGCCTTCGGCTCGGTTGCCGGCTGGCCCTCCTCGACCACCATCGTTCGGTCTGATTCCACGGATTGAATTGACATACTTGGCAACTCGTTTCTCTCGCGCGTCGCACGCAGTGCGTGCCGGGTGGGTCACGATTCGCGCCGCAGGAGAGGGGATTGAAGAGATTTCTTCCGCGACCAGCGGCGCAAGGTGTCGACTACTCACCTCCTACCGTGGTGCGGCGAAGTGGCGCTGACTGCTGAGCGCCGCCGTGAAGGTGTTCACGGGTGGTTGTTTGCGACGGTAGTCGTTGTTCACCCGGTCGTGCCAGTGATTTCGCGGACGTGTTTTCAGTTCTTCACGCGGGGTTGACCCAGGGGTGATCCGGCGCCTTCGTCAGGCGTGCGCCAGGGCCAGGACGGCGAGCACGTGCGCGCCTGCCGCCTGCAGTACTCGGGTGGATTCGGCGGCCGTGGCGCCGGTGGTCACGATGTCGTCGACGAGGACCACGGCACCGTCGACGGGCCGAAGCAGGCGCACCCGCCCGGCCACGTTGCGCGCCCGGGCGGGACCGGACAGCCCGACCGAGTCCCTGGTCCATGCCGTGAGCCGCAGCGCCTGCACCAGCCCGACACCGGGGTGCCCGGTCACCGCGACCTGACCGATGCGGGTGACCGGGTCGCCGCCGCGGCGGCGCGCGGCAAGTCTGCGGGTCGGCGCAGGCACGACGGTGATCGGCGCCTCGACGATGCCCCACCGCAGCAGCTGCGCCAGCCCCGCCGACAGGGCATCGCCCAGTGGCCGGACGAGGTCGGCGCGCCCACGCTCCTTCACCGCCACCACGGCGTGCCTGCGGGTGCCCGCGTAGTGGCCCAACGAGAACACCGGGACGCCCGGGTCCACCCGCGGCGTGATGAGGTGCGGGGCGTCGGGTGGCACCCGCAGGTCGACCGCGCACCGCGCACACCACCGGGTGGACGGGGCGGCACAGCCACCGCACTCGAGCGGAAGGAGCAGGTCGAGCATGGCGGCAGTGTCGCGCCCGGGTCCGACAGACCCCGGGCTTTCTAACCTGCGGTGACGGCGCCCGCGAGCGCGGCCAGCTTCGCGTCGAGCACCTCGGCGGCCGCGAGCAGTTCCGGCTTGGGTTCGACGACCATCAGCGTCGACGGGACGACGTAGGTCAGGGCGCTGCCGCCGCCGGGCTCGCCGGTGAGTAGGAGTTCGACCGGCGCGAACAGACCGGCGGTCACATCGTGCCGCAGCATCGTGATCGCGATCAGTGGGTTGCCGATCACCACCCGCAGCACCGCCCGGTCGATGCCCGCCTTCGGGAGCCATCCGCCGTGGTCGAAGGAACCGAACAGCATGAAGCCGCTGGGGCCGACGTACGCGCCGACGGCGCGTTCATAGGACTCCCAGCTGTCGGAGCCGGCCGCGACGGCGTCGATCGGCACCGGCTGCTCGCCCACGTCAGCGAGCAGTGCGGCGACCAGCTCGTCGTAGCTCCTGCTGCTGGCGTATCGCACGCGTACTCCGGTGAACGGAACGCTGGTCGCGGTCATGGCGGCTGCCTTTCGTCGGCTCGTTCGGTGTAGGCGCCGGAGGCGGAAACCATTCCTGGGTATGGCGAACAAAACCCAGCAGTGCGCTCTCGGGCCCGGTTCGTCGACAATCCCCACACTCGGGTTCCGCACGCGCTGTACTGGCACCATGCCGCAAGACGAACGTGAGTCGTTCATCGTCGATTGCCTCGTGAAGGCGTTCAAAGAGCTCATGGACGCCGATCCCGACGCCTTCCGCACCAAGTTCCGGAAGATGGCGGCCGAACCGTTCGCGTTCTACCGCGGCAGTGCCTGCGTGTTCTACGCCGACGTGGCCGCTCGCGACGACAGGTGGGCCGACGAGCGCACCAGCCGGGTGTGGATCCAGGGCGACCTGCACGCCGAGAACTTCGGCACGTACATGGACGGCTCCGGTGTGCTGATCTTCGACGTCAACGATTTCGACGAGGCCTACGTCGGTCACTTCACCTGGGACCTGAAGCGGTTCGCCGCCAGCGTCGCGCTGATGTGCTGGCAGAAGGCACTGTCCGACGAGGAGATCTCCAAGCTGATCGACACGTTCGCCCGCGCCTACGCCGACCAGATCAAGTGGTTCCTCGACGAGGCCGACGATTCGAGCTTCTCGCTGAACCTGTCCACCGCCCGGGGCGCCGTGCTCTCGACACTGCAGAGCGCCCGCCTCTCGACGCGCTCCGAGATGCTCAACCGCCTCACCCGGGTCGACAAGTGGGACCGGCAATTCCGCGAGACAGCCGGGGTGCGCCGCCTGGACGACGACGAGCGCGCGAAGATCGAGTCGGCGTTCGAGCGGTATCTGCAGACGATTCCGCGCACCAAGCGGTATCAGGGCATCACGTACGACATCAAGGACGTGGTCGGCAAGAGCGGTCACGGCATCGGCAGTGCGGGATTGCCGACCTACACCGTGTTGATCGAGGGGTTCAACCAGGCGCTCGACAACGATGCCGTGCTGTCGGTCAAGCAGGGCAACGTCGCCGCGCCGAGCCGGGTCATCACCGACAGCCGGGTGCACGACTACTTCGAACATCACGGGCACCGCACCGCAGTCTCGCAGCGCGCGCTGCAGGCCCATGCCGACCCGTTGCTCGGCTACACCGACATCGACGGCAAGGGATTCGTGGTCAGCGAATTGTCACCGTACGAATCAGATCTCGACTGGAGTGAGCTGACCGAGCCCGACGAACTCGGCGAGGTCGTCGCGCAGCTGGGCCAGGCGGTGGCCAAGGTGCACTGCGTGGGCGACACCGACAGTGACCAGTCGCTGGTGGACTTCCAGACCGAGGAGGCGATCGACGCGGTCATCGGCGACCACCTCGACGAGTTCGTCGCCGATCTGGTGACGTTCGGCCTCGAGTACGCTGCGGTGGTCCGCGACGACCACCGGCATTTCGTCGAGGCGTTCCGCGAGGGGCGGATCCCCGGCATCAGCTCGTCCTGACGGCGTCCTTCGCGATCCTGTCCGCCGTCTCAGAAGTTGTACTGCGACACCGTTTTCGCGTCGGCTTCCAGCGACGCGTCACCGACGAAGACGTTGTCGTAGCCGTCCATCTTGGTCAGCGACTCGTACCCGGGGATGCCCAGATCGGTGCCTGCCTCGATCGGCTCGCCCTGCGCCAGCATCAGGGCGATCTGCAGCTGCGCCTCACCGGCGAGGGCGGGGTCCCAGAAGAAGATCTTGTCGATGGAGCCGTCGGCGAGATCTGCAGCGGCCGATGACGGAACCGAGGTACCCATCACGCAGATCTGGTTCTGCAGGCCGGCTTCCCGGACCGCCCGCGCGATGCCGGGCACGTCATTGGCGGCCGAGCCCTGGAAGCCCTTGATGTCCGGATGCGCAGCCAGCACCGCTTTGGCCTTGTCGTAGGCGACCTGTTCGTCGTCGGCGCTCTCGATCGGGTCTCCCACCCGCGCCATGTCCGGGAACCTGGCGACCTGCAGATCATGGGCGGCACCGACCCACTGCATGTGCGTCTTCGCGGTCGGGCCGCCGATGAACTGGACGTATTCGCCTCGCTCGCCCATACATTGGGCGAGGTTCTGCATGATCTGCTCGCCGAAGGCGGCGTTGTCGAACGCCTCGATGTCGATGTCGACGTTCTGGATGCCGGTGGCCTCGTGCGACACCACCTTGATGCCCTGCCCGCGGGCCTGCCCGAGCACCGTCTGCAGCGCCTCAGGTGAGTTCGGCACCACGGTGATGGCCGTCGGATTCTGGGGGATCAGGTCGGCGATGATCCGGACCTGCTTGTCCGGACTGGTGTCGTCCGCGCCCTCCTGGCGAGTCTTCACACCGGTGCGCGCGGCGAAGTTGGCGTCGCCCTCGGCCATCCGGTCGAACCACGGGATGCCCGCGACCTTGACGACGTTGACCATCGTCATGTCCTTGGGGTCCTCGGCGGCGGGAGCAGTGCTGCTGCCCGTGGCGCTCTCACCGCTGCCGCCGGAGCCACAGCCCACGAGCGTGGTCGCGGCCACCCCGAGCGCCACCATGAGAGCCATTCGCCTGTGCTGCATTCGCACTCCTTCGTGACGCCCGTCTGTGTCGAACCGGTCACCCCCGAGGTCCGGCGGCGCAAGACGTGACGTGACTGACAGTCAAGCAAGCCGAGGCCCGCACCGCGGTGTTTCGCGGGTCCCGGCCGGCCAGATCAGCCCGGCAGCACCGGGATGGCGCCTGCGTTCATCAACGGCCGCACCTCCGACCACGCCGGGTCGCCCTCGGCAGCGCTTGACAGCTGCAGCACCCCGCGCTGGTCGGAGACGTACACCGTGGACGGGTTGGCCGCCACGGTGGTGACCGGCATCAGCAGGTTGCGGCTCGGGCCGTCGGAGTTGACGCCGTCGAGGTTCACATAGGAGACCGGGTGCTGCGGATCGCGGCGGCTGACCACGATGTCGTCGCCGGTGCGCCAGGACAGCGAGACCACGGTGTTGCCGAGACCGAAGCCGAGTCGGCGCGGGTAGTTCAGCAGGAACTGGCCGGTGGGGGTCTGCTCGACGCCGGCCAGGATCACCTGGCCCTCGATCACCATCGCCGCGCGCGTCCCGTCGCGTGACAGCTGCAGCTCGCTGATCAGGCCGGGGAACTTCGCCGCCACCGGCGCCACGTCGACCGGGATGCGGGCCGGCTGACCCGAGGCGTCGCGGATCACGCGGACCACGTTGTTGCCGTCGACCACCACCCACACCGCGTTGTCCAGCGACCAGCTGGGCCGAGTGAGGCTCCGCGCCTCCAGTGCCTGGCCGGCCGCCCCACCCAGCGGGCCGATCCACAACGAGGACAACATGTCCGGCGCGCCCGGACGCAGCACCACTACCGACGCGGCATCCTGTCCGCTGCGCGACACCGCCGCCGACACCTGGTTGGGCGCCTGCCCGAAGGAGCCGGCGACCCGTGTTGACCGCTGCCCGTCGAGCGACACCAGCGAGCCGTTGACCAATGCGTGCAACCCGGCCGCCGCGCCGGGGAAGGCGCCCGGGTCGGTGGCCGCCACGTCCGAGGTCTCCCACCCGTCGGCGAACCGGTCGTCCAGAGGTGCGCCGTCGGCGTTGAGCACGTAGGGCCCGTTGATCCCGGCCCGCGACAGTGTCCAGATGATCTGCGCGGCAAGGAGTTGCCTGCTGTGCGGATCGGTGGTGGACAGATTCTCCAGGTCCACGCGGGCGCCGCCGTAGCCACGGCCGATGCCGGTCTTGCCACCGTCGGCGCGGGTCACCGGGCCCCGCAGCTTCAGCGGCGCACCGAGCAGATTGCGCACGGTGTTCGCCATCTCCGGCCGGGGCCCCGCGATCAGCTTGGAGATCAGTTCGGTCGCCAGCTGGTCGGGATCCGACACCGCGACGTAGCGGGGATCGGGCACCACGGTGGCGCCGGTGGGGTCGGCGAAGTAGAGCGTGCTGCGCTTGTAGGTGGCCTGGAACTGCTGCCAGTCGAGGAACACGCCGTTGGGCAGCTTGTCGATCCGCCAGCCGCCAGGGGTCTTGAGCAACTCGATGGGACCGGGGTCGGGCAGCGCGCCGTCGGCGGTCTCGAAAACGCCCATGTCCGACAGTGATCCGAGGATGTCGGCACGCATGCTGACCGAGACATGGTCGGGCCTGCGGGTCTCGACGAACACCACCCGGTCGATGAGCAGCGCGCTGCCGGCATCGTCCCAGTCCTGCGACGCCGACTCGGTGAGGAACTGCCGTGCCGCCAGGTGCCGGTTGGCCGGATCCGCGGTGGCTTTCAGGAATTCGCGCAGCAACACGTCGGGATCCATGTTGGGTGTCGGTGTGGGCAGGCTCGGCGGCGCGGGGCGCTCGACCGTGCCGATCGCCTGCGGCGCCGACGAACTCGGTACCCCGGCACATCCGGCCACGGCGAGTGCGAACAGCATCAGCCATGCCGCGGTCAGGATGCGCCTCACACGCTCTCCCCCGCCGGTTCGCGCTCCACCGCACCGCGTCGCGGCGCCCGGTCGGGCCGGGTGGGCTTGAGCGGCAACGGACTCGTCGTCACCTTGTGGCCGCGGACCAGTGGCAGCGTCAGGCGGAAGCAGGCACCCTTGCCGGGTTCACCCCACGCCTCCAGCCGACCCTGGTGCAGGCGGGCGTCCTCGATGCTGATCGCGAGGCCGAGTCCGGTGCCACCGGACCGGCGCACCCGCGACGGGTCGGACCGCCAGAACCGGCTGAACACCAGCTTCTCCTCACCGGGCCGCAGCCCCACCCCGTAGTCGCGCACCGTGACGGCGACGGTGTCCTCGTCGGCGGCCATCCGGATGCGGACCGGTTTGCGTTCGGCATGGTCGATGGCGTTGGCGATCAGGTTCCGCAGGATGCGTTCCGCGCGGCGGGGATCCACCTCGGCGATCACCTCTTCGCCGGGCACGTCCACGATGAGCTCGACGTCGGCGTCCTGTGCCAGGTGTCCGACGTTGTCCAGCGCGCTCTGCACGGTGTCGCGCAGATCGACCGACTCCACCGACAGCTCGGCGACACCGGCATCGTGGCGCGAGATCTCGAGCAGGTCGTTGAGCAGCGTCTCGAACCGGTCGAGCTCGTTGACCATCAGTTCGGTGGAGCGGCGCAGCGCCGGATCGAGGTCCTCGCTGTGGTCGTAGATCAGGTCGGCGGCCATCCGCACCGTCGTCAGCGGTGTGCGCAGCTCGTGGCTGACGTCGGAGGTGAAGCGGCGCTGCAAGTTGCCGAATTCCTCGAGCTGGGTGATCTGCCGCGACAGGCTCTCGGCCATGTCGTTGAAGGACACCGCGAGGCGCGCCATGTCGTCCTCGCCGCGCACCGGCATCCGCTCGGTCAGGTGACCTTCGGCGAACCGTTCGGCGATCCGCGACGCCGACCGCACGGGGAGCACGATCTGGCGGGCGACCAACAGCGCGATGGCGGCCAGCAGGCCGAGCAGCACCACGCCACCGGTCGCCATGGTGCCGCGCACCAACGCGATGGTGCTCTCCTCGTTGCTCAGCGGGAAGATCAGGTAGAGCTCGAGATTGGTCACCGGCGACGACGTCGGGCTGCCGACGATGAGCGCGGGTCCGTTGAAGCCGTCGGTGGTGACCGTGGCGTACTGGTAGCTGACCTGACCGGCCTGCACGAAATCGCGCAGCGCCTCGGGCACCTGCTGCACCGGTCCTGCGGCGGTCGCGGCGCGCGGGCCGTCCCCGGGGACCACGAGCACGGCGTCGAACGGACCGCCGAGGCCGGCGCCCGCTTCGGCCTTGCGGTCGATGAGGGTGTTGCGGGCCAGCTGCAGACTGCTGTCGAGTGAGCGGCTCTCCTCGCCGCCGACGATGCCGCTGACGGTGTTGCGGGCCCGCTCGATCTCCTCGGTGGCGGCCTTGACCTTCACCTCGAGGATGCGGTCGGTGATCTGACTGGTCAGCACGAAGCCAAGGACCAGGATGACCGCGAGCGACAGCCCGAGCGTGAGCGAGACGACTCGCAGCTGCAGCGACCGGCGCCATGCCAGTCCGAGTGCGCGGCCGAGGGTGCCGAGGCCACGCAGCAGCGGTGCGGACCGTCGGTGAATGCGGCGTCGCGAACTCCAGATCACGTCGCCGCCCGAGCGGCCACGGTCACGGAGGTCCGGCCTTGTATCCCACTCCTCGAACGGTCAACACCACCTGCGGGTTCTCCGGGTCCTTCTCGACCTTGGCCCGCAGCCGCTGGACATGCACGTTCACCAAACGGGTGTCAGCGGGGTGACGGTATCCCCACACCTGTTCGAGCAGCACATCTCGAGTAAACACCTGGCGCGGTTTGCGTGCCAGCGCCACCAGCAGGTCGAACTCCAGCGGCGTCAGCGAGATCTGTTCGCCCATCCTGGTGACCTTGTGGGCGGGCACGTCGATGTCGACGTCGGCGATGGACAGCAGCTCTGCGGGTTCGTCGTCGTTGCGGCGCAACCGGGCGCGCACCCGGGCGACGAGCTCCTTGGGCTTGAACGGCTTCATCACGTAGTCGTCCGCGCCGGATTCCAGGCCGAGCACCACGTCGACGGTGTCGGTCTTGGCGGTCAGCATGACGATGGGCACGCCGGAGTCGGCGCGCAGCACCCGGCAGACGTCGATGCCGTTCATGCCGGGCAACATGAGATCCAGCAGCACGAGATCGGGCCGCAGCTCACGGACCGCGGTGAGAGCCTGCGTGCCGTCACCGACCACCGCGGTGTCGAAGCCTTCTCCGCGCAGGACGATGGTGAGCATTTCGGCCAGCGATGGGTCGTCGTCGACGACCAGGATCCTTTGCCTCATGGTGTCCATGGTGTCACCAGATCGCGACAAAACGCTGCTAGCGCGCACCCGCGAGTCGGCTAACGCCCCAGGTCGGCTGCCAGCTGCGCGGCGACCACGTCGGGACCGACGCTGCGCCACGGTCCACTCCAGTCGCGGGCCGCCAGTTCCCGGTAGACCGCCGCGGTGCGGGACTGCAGTCCCCCGTCGCGCTCGTAGAAGTCCTTCGCGCGGCTGGCGTCCTGTTCGGCCCGCCGGTCGGCGCGGGCGGCGGCGAGTTCCACGGGCACGTCCAGGAGGAGCTGCCAGTCGGGCACCGCCAAGCGCAGCCGGTCGTATTCGAGGCTGCGCACCCACTCCACGACCTCGCCGTCGGCGCCCTGGTTGAGCCGGGCAGCGCTGTAGGCGGCGTTCGAGGCGACGTACCGGTCGAGGATCACGATGTCGTAGGCGGCAGTCAGGTGCCCGATCTCGTCGCGGGCGTCGGCGCGATCGAGGGCGAACAGCACGGCCATCGCGTGCACCGACTGCGCGAGGTCTCCGTGCGCACCGTGCAGGGCTTCGGCGGCGAGGTCGGCGGTGACCGACCGGTGATACCGCGGGAAGGCCAGGGTGGCGACCGAGCGCCCGTCGGATTCGAAGGACGCCCGCAGACCGGTCGTCAGCGTGTTCTTCCCCGCGCCGTCCACTCCCTCGATCGCGATGAGCACGCTGTTCGCTTCTCCCGGGTCGCTTCTCTCCTGCCCCCGGCGAGCGTAACTGGTGCACGTGACCCCCTCGGACCGTCGATAGGCTTTCCTCCGGTTGTGCTGCAGCTGAAAGGAAGCTGTGGCGGGCGCATCGGAGCCGGCCGACGAGTGACTGGGGGTTCGCCGGGTGGGGGGATCGGTCGAGGTCGTCGTCTCGGAGTTGGATTCAGCGGCCGGGCGCGTGGCGGATGCCGGACAGCGCCTGCAGGACGGACTGTCCGCCGTCGACCTGTCGGTCGAGGAGCTACTGGGAAAGGGCTGGAAGGGCGGCGCCGCGACGGCCTACACGGCCGAGTGGGACAAATGGCACAGCGGTGCGGGTCAGATCGTCCGGGCGCTGCAGGTCATGTCGGAGTCGCTCGAAGCCGCGGGTTCGCATTACGCCGCCACCGATCAGCAGGCCGCTGCTGCTGTGGACTCGTCTTTCCAACCGACGGGCGGCGCGCCGGAAGGTGCACCGGCCGGCAGCCCGGCCGGCCCCGCCGGCCCTGGCGCGGGTTCGGCGCCTCTCGACCAGAGTGCGCGTGGTGGTGCACCGAGCGGTCAGGGTGGCTCCGGCGCGATGGCCGAGATGATGAACCTCGGGCAGCCGGCGGCACAGGCCGGGCAGGCGCTCGGCCAGGCGACGGGACAATTGGCCGCCGGTCTGGCGCAGGCCGCCGCCGGGATCGCGCAGGCCGTGACGGCGTTGGCGCAGCAGGCCGCGCAGGCCGCCGAGAAGGACGATCCAGAAAAGGACGACGACGAACGGATCGACGGAGCGACGGAGCAGGCGCGCGAAGCCGAGGAGGCTGCCGACCGGGTGTCATCGCGCGCACCCGTGGACGCCCCGCAGCCCACGCCGACGACCGGTGTTCCCACGGGTGCCTCGAGGCCTTCCAGTGCCGGGTAGCGGTGGTAGCGCCGCGCTGGTGGTCGATTTCGCCCAGCTCGCGGCGGCCATCGAGCACATGAAGGCTTACCAACGGGAAGTCGACGAGTGCCTTGCAGACGTCGACCAGGCCATGGCCGCGTTGCGGGCGACCTGGCACGGCGAGAGTTCGGACGCCCAGGCCCAGACTCAGGCGCAGTGGCGCGCGGGCGCCGAGCAGATGAAGACGGCGCTTTCACAGCTGCAGAAGATCGCGGACACGGCGCAGCAGAACTACAAGGGCGCGGTCAGCAACAACGCTCAAATGTGGGGGAACGGCGAGTAGTGCCTGCCGGCAGCGGGGCGTTGAACGTACGGATCGAGGTCGATCCGGAGGTTCTCATCGGCGCCGGAAAGACCATGGGCTCGTTGGGCGGTCAGCTCGCGGCGCTGATGGGTGCGCTGGGGCCGATGCTGTCCGACGGCATAGCCTCGGGCATTGATCCGGCCGGGTTCGAATTCGCGGCGAAGTACGAAGATGCGGCGCAGAAATTCTCCGACGGGCTTGCTGCGGCGGCGAATGCGTTCAACGCCGTCGGCTACAAACTGGAAGCCAGCGGACACAACTACGCGAACGCCGATGCCGTCTCCACGATCGGAGGTTCGGGGCCCACCGGACGGGTGGGTGAGGTGCCGAGTGAGACGAAAGCCGCCGACGCCGCGACGTTTCCAAGCCTCAGCGTGGTGCCCCCGCCGTCGCATTGGAACCTGATACTGCGATTCCTGACCTTGCGACAGTGGCCCTCGGGCAATCCGTCGTTGCTCCGGGTCACTGCCGAGCAATGGCGCAACCTGGCCAAGGGCTTCGCCGTGATCGGGAACGAGGTCGCCGGGTCGAGGACGGCCGTGTCGACGCAGAAAGTTCCCGAGGGTCCGCAGATCGCCAAGGCGCATGACGACCTCGTGGCCGGGGTGTCCGACTTGGCCTCACAGGCCTCCGAGCTCGCGGTGCTGGTCGAGGACTTCGCGCGCGTGGTGCAGGAAACACAAGACGCGATACGCCGCCTGCTGGACCGCATTTCGCTCGAAGGTCTACTCGATTTCATCGGGGGGATCTTCACCGGCGAGGCCGACGACATCCTGCGTGAGATCGCCCAAGACGTCCAGACGCTCCTCGAGAATTTTCAACGCCAGGTCAAAGCCGTGGGGGGACTGCTCGGAGAGCTCACCGAAGCCCTCGGCGACACCGTGACGAAGCTCCAACAGCACGTCGACGTGACGCTTCGTGAATTACTCGGCGACGAGGTCGGTGGTGCGATCTCCGCTGCCTTCAAGGTGCAGACCGACCTCACCACCGGCGTGCTCACCGGGGCCGTCAACACTGTTGCCGGGGTGGTGGCGATGGCGGACATCGATACCTGGCAGGGAATGGCCGAAACGGCCTGGGCAGTGATCCAGGACCCCACGAAGGCAGACGACGTCGCAATAGCCGTGGCTCAGGAATTCTTCGCCACCGACAAGATCGCCGGAGACAATCCGGCCCGCGGCATCGGTGAGGCAGGTTTCAACGTCGCGACGCTGTTCGTGCCGGGTGGTGCGTTGTCCAAGACCGGCAACGTGGCCAAGGGCGTCAACTGGGCTCGCCACCGGTTCGGCAGTCCCGATTCACCCGCGCCGGACACCGCACCCACCTTCGGATCACACGATCTGGAAGGACTCGGCGAAGGTTCCGGACCAGGGAACCGGCTGACCGACGTCACCGACGTCAGGCCTGATGCGATCCCCGACTCGGTGATCGGCCCCGTCCCACCCAACGGTGTTGACGCGCCGCCGGATCCGCGCGGCCTCGAAGGACCGGCGGGACCGCCTGATCCTCCGTCGCCACACGCGGGCACACCCGGTGGTCGTGAGGATCACGGCGACGGCGGTGGCAGCGGTCCCCCGCCACCACCGGATCCGCCCGAGCGCACGCCCGGTCCGTCGGACTCCGGCCCCGGGCGTACTGACGGCCCGCCTCCGCAGTCGCCGGCATCGCAGGGGCCGGGTTCGGGTTCTGCCGACCCGCCGCCAACAGCGCCCGGTGATGCGCCCTCCGCGGGCGACCCGGCGCCGGGGGCGACGCCGCAGACACCCGAATCTCCCGCTCCGTCTGATCAATCGGCGTCAGGCAGATCGCCGTCCGAGACGGGCTCACCGACCATCAATGAGCCGACGGCGCCGGAAGCTCCCACCAACGGGCACGCGCCTGAACAACACGCGGGAGGGACGGGCACAGGCGAAGATCCGGCGCAGCCGCCGATGGGCAACGACGCGCCGGCCGAAAGCCGACGGCCGGACACCGACGAGCACACCGCACGACCGGATGACCGGATGCATATGCCCGCCGACAACCAACCGGCCAATTCGCCTGCGGCGGAACAGCCGAGCGGTCACGAGCGCACCGGGGACGGCGGCCAGATGCGTGAGCCGGCGCATGCAGCAGGTGACAGCGAGGCGAAGCGGCACGAGCCCGCGGGAGTGATGCCGATCGGGATGGGCGGGTTCGGCACGCCCATGGCATCGCACGGGTCCGGGTCGACGCCGGGTTCCGCCAACGGGTCGCCGGCGGCTCCCAAGACGGCGGAGAGCGCCACACGTAACCCGGACGGTAAAGGTCCGCAGGGCACATCACCGGAAAGCCCTCGGGCGCAACAGCCGACGGCCACGGGCCCGGCCGCTGGAAAGACGCCGTCGGCTCCGGCAGATCCCGCCCCAACACATCCTTCGCGTTCGCCGACGGACGGCCCGCCGGGTGCGCCGCTTCGTGAGTCAGCCGGTTCCCGCGATGGACATGGCCGACCTCCGGTTCATCCGTCCGGAGGCACTACACCCAACAATACTGGTGCGCCGCACCCCGCATCCGGAGATTCCACCGCTCCTGACAACGGCAACGCTCCGGGCTCCACGCCAGCGCCCGACAAGCCCACCGACGCTGACAAATGGCCCAACAATTCGCTCGACGAGATCCCGCCGCCGTTGGTGCGCGAGACGCCGTATCCAAACACCGGTGGAATCTTGCCAAATTATGTAGGCGAACAACATCCCGGAGGCCCCATGGGTTCACCGGGGGTGACGTACCTCGACGAAGCGGCTCGAGAGGCTCGGCGAATAACCATCCGCGATGGCATAGTCTACGACTCGAGCGGTAAGCCTTTTGATACTGCCAACGGCGTTTCGGCCTTCGGTCCGAATCACGACGGTCGCGCGATCTTCGTAATGGACCAGCACGGCAACCTTTACGCGTCGACCTTTCAGAAGTACAGGGTCTTCCATCACTCGAGTTTTCTCGCCGGAGCGCCGGTCGCCGGGGCCGGGGAACTAGTAGTCAAGAACGGAAGGATCGAATTGCTCAGCGACTGTAGCGGTCACTATCGTCCTGGCCAGGCGCGTACACAGCAGGTGCTCGACCAACTCGCGAGCCAAGGGATTCATCTGGATGCTTCGAGTGTGCAGTTGACCGCTCCTCCTGGGACGATCTGATGGCTCCGGACTGGCGCTTCGCGATCGACGAGATCCTCTACAGTCTTTCCTTCACGGAGCAGATCACTGAAGAATTCGTGACATGGATCGCGGATAACGCCGTGCGTTACGAAGCCCTCGATCTAGGACCGCAGGCCTACTACAAAGCAATCAACGATTCGTTGGCATCGGGCGAAATTCTCGACGGGCGCGGTCAACTGCCGCAGTTCAATCAGACACAACTTGCCGACTTCCTGCGTGCGGTCGCCGCGGAACTCGATGTTCGGCGACCTTGGCCCGAACCGAACTTTCGAAGCCTCGACTCCTCCGACTCGCGCAAGGCTTTCAGCCAAGCTGTACCAGTCGCACGACTGCAAGCTACGGTCCGAGAGATCACCGATCTGTTGCAGAAAGGCTTTCGGCCAGTTGGCGATAGTCATCCCGAGCGACAACTGCTCGTACTTCAATTGATCACAGGTGAGACTGTCTTCCTCTCAGGCATCGATCGCCGGGGTGAGACAGTCACCTTGTCTGCCGACCCCTCCGATTCCGGTGCCAACGCGTCAACGATCGAGCACTTCATCGCCGCGACTAATCTTCCGTCTGATCTGGTGATTACGTAGTACAGGGTCGCGTGAGTGATCTGCCGGACGTGCGGAGCGACCGGCAGACGACGACTGATGGTTCTCACGCCGGACACTACTCAGCTGCGGAGAGTAGAGAAGGGTTGCACCAGATGACCATTCATCGATCTCGGGAGGACCTGCCGTAATGTTGCATCTCTTGCTCGTGATCGATCTCCAAGGTGAGCTGGACCAATCGGGACTCGAACGGCTCCGCTGCCAGCTGGGTCTCCGTAGGCGAGGGCGGTTGACCGACGACTGGGATCAAGAGTTCGGCCATCGGACTTCACAAAAGCGCAGCGGAGGGCAAGTAAAAGTCATTCTCCTGCGTCAGTTCGACGGATCGTGGACGCTTCAGGTGCTCGACGACGAGGAACCTGAAGCCAGCGCTGTAGAGCTGGCACAGCTCCGCAGTGACCTGGTCAGCGGAGTGCGGGCGGCGGGATATGAAGCGACCGTTCGTCAGAAGCCGACATTTGGCACAGCAGATAGAGGCTGATTCTGATGACCGTCGTCACCGGACACGCCTCAGCTGTAGTGAGCAGAAAAGAGTTGCGCTAAATGGACAACCAACAACACGGCATCCGCGCCTCCGGCGAGTACGCGACATACGAAGGCCGCGAGTACTTCGCGCACAGCTTCGGCGATCGCGTGCGTCTCCACTCCGACGACGACCCACTTCCCCCGGGCTTCACAGCGTCCACGAAGAGTTGGGTTCGAGGCGAGGCCATCGTTCAGAAGACGGACGTCGAGCGGCTCGACAACATCCGGACCGTGGCCCGATGGTGCGGGTACCGGTTCGAAGTCGGCATCATCATCGGTGACACCGCCAACGTCACTTATCTCGGCGCACGATTCGACGAGGTCTCTGGTCTGCCCGGGATGTACCGTCCCGACAAGTACGAGGTGATCGGCGAGATACCGGTCCCGGAGCTGATCGACGTCGAAGAGCATGTGGCGCTGCGGGGCTCGGCGTCCGACATCGCAGCGGCACTGTTGGCGAGGATGCGCAAGGGCGATGGCCTGTCGGTTCCGTACCACCGCAGATGGGAAGTCGGCGGCTGCGAGCCGACGCGAAGCCTATGGAGCTATCCCTACGACGGCGTGCACGTACTCGCCGCAGGCCTCAAAGACATTGAACGACCCATGTTCACTGCGCCCGACAGGATCATCGTCGAGAACTGGGCGAGAAGCTGCTGGGTGGCGGTGAACCGCGATACCCGGGGGCAGGGCGCACCCGATGCCTACCTCGTCGGCATGGAAGCGGAAGGCACCGGGCGCTACGTCGGCAACGCCGCAGAAGTGGTGATCGAGATGGTCCGAGAAGCGCTGGGGCAGAGCACGCAGACCTCACCGACGCACGAAGACCTCCAGATCGGGTTCCCGGGTCTTCAGAACACCGCGACCACCTATGTCGGCAGTTGGCAGTGGAATGTGCACGGCGAAGTGAGCGACCAGAGCTTGGCCGAACGCGCCGCCCGCGCGACGCTGCGGGCGATCGACGCGAAGAAGAGCGCGGACGCTGCCTCATGAGCCCCGCCACGCGTCCCGAATTCGCCACCGAAGTCGAGCAGACCGTCGGCGCTGCCCTGTCGGATAACGGCCTCGTGCTCGACGAGATCTTCGACGGGCTCGACGACGGAGCAACCGGGCGCCCACTGTCGATCGTGTACTACCGAGGCAGCGACTGCAGACTTCAGATCTACCGGTCGTCGCGCGAGGGTGAGACGAACTGCATGATCGCACCGCTGCACGCGGCGAACGAATACGGACTGCGCAGCAGATCGAAGTTGTGGCGGTTCCTGGGCTTGTCCACAGCTCGCCCGGAGCTCCCGCTCGAGGAGCCGGCGCTTACCGCTCGACGGGAACACGACCGTCACGAGACACCGCTGCACTGGGTGCGATCGATCATCGAGAAGCACTTCGATGCCGCGCACGCGGAAACGCTCGAAAGGTCGCAGACGCACCGCAGTGGCACGGAATAGTGCGATGAGAACCGATCAGGCACCGGCCACACCCGGTCACCGTTGATCCGGTGGCACGTAGCCGGGGGTGAACCCCTTCTCGTCGACGATGAGATTCAGTGTGCCCAACTCGCATTCATGGATGTCGTCGATCGCGATGTCCGGCCGCAGGTCGGTGTGGAAGATCGGACGGCCGTCGGCGTCGTAGCCGCCGTAGCCCTTGTCGCCGTAATCGTCGACGTACTTCTCGATCCCGAGCGCCTCGGCTGCGCGGCGCGCATACGCCTCACCGCCGCCGGACCACAGCAGGATCCGGGTGTTCCTCATACTCGCGAGCGTGATCAGGAGCGTGCGGATGCGCTCGTTGGCCACGAAGCCGTCGGCGATGGTGTTGTCGCGCAGCGTTCCGTCGATGTCGAAGGCAATGGTGACCGTCTTCATTCCCCTGCACCCCCACGTCTCGCACCGGCAGCCACCGGACGGCCAGTCAATCGTAGGCTGCACAGACAGCCGTCAAGACGTGAGTTTCGAGGCACCGCCCCGGCGGTAGATTCACTGCATCATGACGACACCGCCGGCGTACCCGGGCCATCGTGGCCACCCGCCACCCCCTGCGCGGCGCGGATCCATGGCGCTCGTCCTCGCCGTGCCTGTCGTCCTCACCGTCGCCCTGATCGCGGCGATCACGTTCGCCGGCGTGCAGGGCCGGAAGATCAACCCGGTGGCGACCAAGGCGCCCGTCGCCGAAGCCGACTGGAAACCCTATGTGGACGCCGGGGAGACGGTCGCTGAGAACCTCGCCACGATCGACTACCGCACCGCGGACCGTGACGTTCAGCGGGTGCTCGACAGTTCGACCGGTTCGTTCCACGCCGACTTCGCCAAGCGTTCCCGCGAGTTCGTCGAGACGGTCCGCACGTCGCAGTCGATCAGCACCGGCACGGTCGACGGCGCGGGAATCGAATCGTTGGACCCCGACGGTGCAAGGGTTCTCGTCGCGCTCAGCGTTGAAACGGAGAACAGGGGCCGAGCCGATGCCACACCGAGATCGTGGCGGTTGCGGATCACCGTCGTCGAATCCGAGGCGGGGTTCAAGGCGTCCGACGTGGAGTTCGTGTCGTGAACTCGACCGGCGCGCGCCTCGTCTGGTGGACGTTCAACGTCCTGCTGGTCCTCGGCATCGTCGTGGCGACGGCCATCGGCGTGTGGCAGGCCGGCCGCGACGCCCCCGCGAGCCGCCCAGCCGGCCCCGGCGCCACCCCGGAGCAGCTACAGAAACACGTGCAAGAGGTGGTCCCCCGACTTCTGTCCTACACGCCGACCTCGGTCGCCACCATGGCCGACACCGTCGAACCGCTGTTGACCGGCGACTTCAAGGTCGAATACCGCGAGCTCCTCGAAGAAACGATCGTGCCGCAGGCACAGCAACAACGCATCACCACCGACGCCGAAGTCATCGGTGCGGCGGTCGAGTCGCTCGGCACCGACGAGGCGTCGGTGCTGGTCTTCGTCGACCAGCAGACCACCAAGCGCGCCGACCCGCGGCCACAGCGAAGTGAGTCCGCCGTCCAGGTGGGTCTGCGAAAGGTGCAGCACCAGTGGCTGATCAGCTCGTTCGAGCCGGTGTGACCCGCCGCTAGATCCGTCCGCAGTTCGGCGCCGTCGGCACTCCCTTGAACCGGTCGGCGATCCACTGCATGGCCGGCTCACCGTCGACCAGCATCGGCAGCGCATGGTTGACGACCGCCTTGTTCAGGAACGGCGGCTGCTCGTTGGTGCGGGCCTCGATGTCGGCACCCTGGGCGCACCAGTCCCGGCCGAGTTGCATCGCCGGCGCCCACGGCACCAGCGGATCGAACCTGTTGGCGTTGATCAGGACCGGCGCGTTGGGCTTCGTCTTGCCCAGCTTCTGCTCTTCGAAGAGCGACTTGAACGGCTCCTGGCCGACGAGCGTGTTCATGTCCTGGTTGAAGTACGGCTGGAGGTGCCGGAACATGAATTTGGAGATCGTCTCGGCGATGCACTGGTCCTGCACCTTGAACAGCATGTCGGTGCCGCGCGGGGTCAGCGTCGCGCGGATCGCCGCCTCGTGCTCGGGATAGGCCGTCATCACCGAATTCAGCGCATAGCCGACGACACCGACGAGCATGCTGCCGTCGGCGAACGGGAAGAGCGCCTTCAGGTCGGCGGGCGGCGCACCGGCGTAGGTGCCCTTGACGTCGAGTTCGGGGGCGTACAGCTCGGCCATCTCCGCCGCGGACGCCGCCGCTCCCCCGCCTTGGGAGTACCCCCAGAACGCCAGCGGGCCGTCGGGCGCCAGCGACGTGCCGGGCAGCCGCTTGGCGGCGCGGGCGGCGTCGAGCATCGCGTGGCCCTGCGACACCCGGCTCACGTAGGTGTGCAGGCCAGGGGTGCCGAGGCCCTCGTAGTCGGTCATGACGATCGCGAACCCGCGCGCCACCATCGTCGCGACGAAGAGCTCCTCGTAGTTGAACGCGAGGTCGAGATACGGCGACCAGTGGATGCCCTGGTTGAACTGCCGCGACGGTGCGCACTGGTCACCCTGGCCCTGGGTGCCGGGCCCGTAGACGATCAGCGGTCGCGGCCCGCCGAACGGCCACGCGTTGTGCGGCTCGAAATAGGTGCCCGTGACGACGTTCGGGTTCCCGCGAGCATCGGTGCTGCGGTACATGATTCGTGTGCCGTTGGCCATGATCATGCCGAGCTGGCCGGACGGCTCGAGCACCAGCCGCGACGGCTCCGAGCGCACCACGTCTCCCGGCTGGCCCGGCGGCAGCGGATCCGGCGGGGTGTAGAACGCCTGGTACTCGTCCTCGTTGAAATACGGGTTGTGGTCGTCGATGGTCGGGTCGTCGGCGAACGCGGTCGCCGATCCCGTCATCACGACGAACGACAACAGCACGACAAACGCTCGAATCCCCCGACCCACGGCGCGAACGTTAACAGTTCGATAACGACGCCACGGCGCTTTGGTCCTCGAACCACGAGATACGGTGCGGGCCGGAGGTTTTGAGAACGGACTCGTCGGGCCCGCAAACGCCGAACGTGCGCCCACTGCGAGAAATCAGGCTGATCCTCGCCGTGAGCGCACGTTCAGCGCGCGAACTCAGTAGCGGTAGTGCTCCGGCTTGTACGGGCCTTCGACGTCGACGCCGATGTACTCCGCCTGCTCCTTGGTGAGCTTGGTCAGCGAGCCGCCGAGTGCCTCGACGTGGATCTTCGCGACCTTCTCGTCGAGGTGCTTGGCCAGGCGGTAGACCTCGTTGTCGTACTCGTCGTTCTTGGTCCACAGCTCGATCTGCGCGATCACCTGGTTGGAGAAGCTGTTGCTCATCACGAACGACGGGTGGCCGGTCGCGTTGCCCAGGTTCAGCAGACGACCCTCCGACAGCACGATGATCGAGTGGCCGTCGGGGAAGACGAACTCGTCGACCTGGGGCTTGATGTTGATCCGGCGGATGTCCGGGTCACGCTCGAGGCGGGCCATCTCGATCTCGTCGTCGAAGTGCCCGATGTTGCCGAGGATGGCCTGGTGCTTCATCGACCGCATGTGGTCGAGGGTGATGATGCCCTGGTTGCCGGTGGCGGTGATGATGATGTCCGCCCAGCCGACAGCCTCTTCGACGGTCTTGACCTCGAAGCCGTCCATCAGCGCCTGCAGGGCGTTGATCGGGTCGATCTCGGTGACGGCCACCCGGGCGCCCTGGGCCTTGAGCGCCTCGGCGCAGCCCTTGCCGACGTCGCCGTAACCGCACACCAGGGCGGCCTTGCCGCCGATCAGCACGTCGGTGCCGCGGTTGATGCCGTCGATCAGCGAGTGCCGGGTGCCGTACTTGTTGTCGAACTTGCTCTTGGTGACCGAGTCGTTGACGTTGATCGCGGGGAACGTCAGCTCACCTGAGGCGGCGAACTGGTAGAGCCGCAGCACGCCGGTGGTGGTCTCCTCCGTGACACCCTGGACCGACTCGGCGATCTTGGTCCACTTGCCCTTGTCGGTCTCGAACCGCTGGCGCAGCAGGTTCAGGAAGACCTTGTACTCGTCGGAGGCGTCCTCCTCGTCGGGCGGAACCACGCCGGCCCTCTCGAACTGCGCGCCGCGCAGCACCAGCATCGTGGCGTCACCGCCGTCGTCGAGGATCATGTTGGCCGGCTCGTTCGGCCAGGTGAGCATCTGCTCGGCGGCCCACCAGTACTCCTCGAGCGACTCGCCCTTCCACGCGAACACCGGGACGCCCTTGGGCTCCTCCGGGGTGCCGTGCGGGCCGACGACGGTCGCCGCCGCGGCGTGGTCCTGGGTGGAGAAGATGTTGCACGACGCCCAGCGCACCTCGGCGCCGAGTGCCACCAGCGTCTCGATCAGCACCGCGGTCTGAACGGTCATGTGCAGCGACCCCGAGACCCGGGCGCCCTTGAGCGGCAGCACCTCGGAGTACTCGCGACGCAGGGACATCAGGCCCGGCATCTCGTGTTCTGCCAGCCGGATCTCCTTGCGGCCGAACTCGGCCAGGGCGAGGTCGGCAACCTTGAAGTCGATGCCGTTGAGGCTGTCAGCCTTCAACTCAGTCATATGCATTCCTTTTCGTGCGCACGCGTGAGGCCATTTATTTAGCCTGGTTACACAGTAGTCGGCGCGCTCGGGGCGCCGCTAATCCTGCTCGATGACACCGTATCGTTCGGCAAACGGCGTCATCAGCCGGGCCAGGTCACCGGCCACATCGTGGTCGGCCTCCGGCGGCATCGAGACATAACTCATCGCCAGCCGGACGATCGCACGGGCCAGCACGCCCGCGTCCTCGTCGCTCGCCCTGACCCAGCTGTGGGCGAAGGTGTCCGTCAGCCGGTCCGAGCAACGGGTGATGATCGGACCGCTGTCGGTGGTGATGATCTGCAACAGGTCGGGCTTGGTGTCCCCCGACAGCAGCGAGATCACCAGCGGGTCGGCGGCCGACTCGGCGAAGAAGGCACGGAAGCCCTGCAGGAACGCGGCGTGCACGTCGCCGACGTTGCTCTCGATGGCCTCGTCGACGGCGTCGACCAGGCGGTCCGCCAACCGCAGCGCGTAGTTCTGCGCCAGGCCCTGCCGCGAGCCGAACTCGTTGTAGATGGTCTGCCTGCTGATCCCTGCGGCCTTGGCGACATCGGACAGCGTGATCGCCGACCAATCCCGGGTCGTCAGCATGTCGCGCATCCCGTCCAGGATCGAATCGCGCAGCAGCACCCTCGACGCCTCGGCGTACGGGATGCGCTGCGCGCTTCGACGGTCGCGCGGGCTTGTCACACGCGCGAGGGTAGCGGTCAAGACCGCGCTACCTCCACCATCTCGAAATCCGACTTGGCCGCGCCGCAGTCCGGGCAGCTCCAGTCCTCGGGGATGTCGTCCCACCGGGTGCCCGGGGCGATGCCGTCCTCGGGCCAGCCCTTCTCTTCGTCATACTCGAATCCGCACTGCACGCAGACGAACAATTTGTAGTCACTCATCGGGTTGCTCCCATCTCTTCGAAGTCGACCTTCTCGCGCACCGCACAGTCAGGGCAGCACCAGTCGTCAGGGACCTGATCCCACGCTGTGCCTGCCGGAAATCCCTCGCGCGGAGCGCCGTTGGCCTCGTCGTACACGTAGTCACATCCGGGGCAGCGGTAGGCGGTCATCGGGAGACCTCCGCCACCGCCCCGTAGCGCGCCAGCATCTTGTCGCGCATCCGCGGGTGCAGGTTGACGCGGGTGATGTCGCCGTCGTAGTGGTCGAGCACCCGATGGTCCATCACCTTGCGCCACAGCGGCGGGAAGTAGGTGAGCGCGATCATCGACGCATATCCGCTCGGCAGGTTCGGCGCGCCGTCGATGCTGCGCAGCGTCTGGTAGCGGCGCGTGGGGTTGGCGTGGTGATCGCTGTGGCGCTGCAGGTGGTAGAGGAACAGGTTGGTGACGATGTGGTCGGAGTTCCAGCTGTGCGCGGGTGCGCAGCGCTCGTAGCGGCCATTGGCCGTCTTCTGCCGCAGCAGGCCGTAGTGCTCGAGGTAGTTCACCGTCTCCAGCAGCGTGAAGCCGAAGACGGCCTGGATCACCAGGTACGGGATGACGGCCACGCCGAACACCGCGATCAGCGCACCGAACAGCAGCACCGTCATCGCCCACGCGTTGAGCACATCGTTGCCCGGGTAGGTCCTCGGGTCCCATGGGCTGCGGCCGTTGCGGCGCAGGCGCTGGGCCTCCAATTTCCACGACGACCGCAGGCTGCCCCACACACTGCGCGGCACGAACTCCCAGAACGTCTCGCCGAAGCGCGCCGACGCCGGGTCCTCCGGGGTGGCGACGCGGACGTGGTGGCCGCGGTTGTGCTCGATGTAGAAGTGGCCGTATGCGGTCTGGGCCAGGGTGATCTTGCTGAGCCAACGCTCGAGTGAGTCCTTCTTGTGCCCCATCTCGTGCGCGGTGTTGATGCCCACCCCTCCGAGCACCCCCACCGACAGCGCGAGGCCGATCTTCGCCGGCCAGCCCAGACCGCCGTCGAAGCCCAGCCAGCCCAGGTCCGCCGCGGTGAACAGGTACGCCCCGACGATCATGCTGGCGTACTGGAAGGGCAGGTAGATGTAGGTGCAGTAGCGGTAGTACCGGTCGTTCTCGAGCCGCTCCATCACCTCGTCGGGCGGGTTCTGGCCGTCGGGGCCGAACTTCAGGTCGAGCGCGGGCAGCAGCACGTAGAGCAGGATCGGGCCGATCCAGAACGGCACCTGAGCCGCAGCGTGCCAACCGAGGTCGTTGAGCGCCCACACGATCGGCAGCATCACGAACAGGGCGGTCGGGGCGATCAACCCCATCAGCCAGAGATACCGCTTTCTGTCGCTCCACTGATCAGCGGTGATGTCTGAGATTTCGGTCGCCATCGAACAGCCTCCTCGGTGATCGGGATCACGTCTTAGGTTGACTATACGACTCTGTTTGTCCGTTGTCTAGACATCGAAGGCTGTTTTGTAAAGCGACCGGAACGACTTCGGCGCGCTTCCGGTCGCTGAGCGATCGAAAGCGCGCCGAAATCGCGGGGTGGGTGAGGCGGGGGTGTTACTCGACCGAGGCGGCTTCGCGGCGGCCGAGTACCGAGTGCCTGCGGCCGTAGGCGAAGTAGACGACCACACCGATGGCCATCCAGATCAGGAAGCGGATCCAGGTCAGCCCGGTCAGGTTGAGCATCAGCCAGACGCAGGCCGCGATGGCCGCGATCGGCAGCAGCGGCACCAGCGGTGTCCGGAAGCCGCGATCGAGGTCGGGGCGGGTCTTCCGCAGCACGATCACACCGGCGGACACCAGCGCGAAGGCGAACAGCGTGCCGATGTTGACCATCTCTTCTAGCTTGTCGATGGGGAACACCGACGCCGCGATGGCCACCAGGGCTCCGACGATCAGCGTGATGCGCACCGGCGTGCCGTGCTCCCCCGTCTTGGCCAGTTGGCGGGGCATCAGCCCGTCCCGCGACATCGCGAACAACACCCGCGTCTGGCCCAGCATCAGCACGATCACGACGGTCGTCAGACCGGCCAGCGCGCCGATCGAGATCACTGTCGCGGCCCACTCCACCCCGTTGGCGGAGAACGCCGTCGCCAGGTTGGCCTTCTCCCCCGCGTCGCGCAGCACCGTGTAGGACACCATCCCCGACAGCACGACGGCGACCGCGACGTAGAGCACCGTGACGATCGCCAGCGAACCGAGGATCCCGCGCGGCACGTCGCGCTGCGGATTCTTGGTCTCCTCGGCGGTGGTCGCGACGATGTCGAAGCCGATGAAGGCGAAGAACACGATCGACGCACCGGCCAGCAGGCCGTACCACCCGTAGCTGCTGCCCTCGGCGCCGGTGACCAACGAGAACAGGGACTGCTCGGCGCCGCTGCCACCCTCGGCCGCCTGAGCCGGCGGGATGAACGGCGAATAGTTGCTCATCTTGATGTAGCCCGCGCCGACGACCACCACGAGCAGCACGACCGCGACCTTGATCACGGTGATCACCAGGCTGACGCCGGCCGAGAGCTTGGTCCCGCGGGCGAGCAGCAGCGTCACGAACGCGATGATCACCAACGCGCCCCAGTCCACCTTGAAGCCGCCGACCTCGGCGACGCCGCCGCCGAAGTTGAACACCGTGCCCAGGTAGCTCGACCAGCCCTTGGCCACCACGGCCGCGGCGACGGCGAACTCCAGGATCAGGTCCCAGCCGATGATCCAAGCGACGAACTCGCCGAACGTGGCATAGGAGAACGTGTACGCGCTGCCCGCCACGGGCACCGTCGAGGCGAACTCGGCGTAACACAGCGCCGCCAGCCCGCAGGCGATCGCGGCCAGGATGAACGAGATCGAGATCGCCGGGCCCGTCAGGTTGCCCGCGGTGGACGCCGTGATGGTGAAGATGCCCGCACCGATCACCACCGAGACGCCGAACACGGTGAGGTCCCACCACGTCAGATCCTTGCGCAATCGGGTGCTCGGTTCGTCGGTGTCGGCGATCGACTGCTCCACGGATTTGGTGCGCCATCTGCCGCTCATGACGATTTCCTTTCGGATCCGGTGCGGACCAGATTCTCGCCCGGGTGTGCGAAATCTACCGGGTACTGTGCACCCGATGGGGCGGAGTACTAAACACGCAATCGTCATCGGGGGGAGCATCGCCGGACTGTGTGCCGCGCGGGTGCTCTCCGACTTCTATGAGCACGTGACCGTCTTCGAGCGCGACGAGTTGCCCCAAGGTCCGGCCAACCGCGCCGCCGTCCCCCAGGGCCGGCACGTGCACCTGCTGATGGCCCGCGGCGCCGCCGAGTTCGAGAGCCACTTCCCCGGCCTGCTCGACGACATGGTCGCCGCCGGCGTGCCCATTCTGGAGAACCGGCCCGACTGCATCCACTTCGGCGCGGCCGGTCACGTGCTGGGCACCCAGCACACGTTGCGCGACGAATTCACCGCCTACGTGCCGAGCCGCCCGCAGCTGGAATGGCAGATCCGCCGCCGGGTGGTCGCCATCCCCAATGTGGACATCGTTCGCCGGCTGGTGACGGAACCGACGTTCGACGCCGCCGCCCAGCGCGTCACCGGCGTGCGGCTCGAAGACGACGAAGCGGTGCCCGCCGACCTCGTCATCGACGCCACCGGCCGCGGGACCCGGTTGCCGGTGTGGCTGTCGCAGTGGGGTTTCGAGCGTCCCCGCGAAGACGCGGTGGACGTCGGGATCGGCTACGCCAGCCAGCAGGTGCAGGTGCCCGACGGCCTGCTCGCCGAGAAGGTGGTGGTCGCGGGCGCGTCGGACGAGTTGCCGCTCGGTGTGGGGATGCTGTTCTACGAGGACGGCCTGTGGAACGTCACCACCTTCGGTGTCGGCAAGGTGGAGCCGCCGAAGGACTTCACCGGAATGTGCGCGCTCGCCGACAAGATCCTGCCCTCGCATGTCGCTGCGGCGCTGCGGGCCGGGAAACCCGTCGGAGAGATGGCTTTTCACAAGTACCCGACGAGCCGGTGGCGCCGATTCGACAAGCTGGACCGCTTCCCCGCCGGGATCGTGCCCTTCGGCGACGCCGTGGTCAGCTTCAATCCCACCTACGGCCAGGGCATGACGATGACGTCGCTGCAGGCCGGTCACCTGCGCCGGGCGCTGGAGAATCCCGGCGAGAGCCTGGCCCGCACGCTGGGCAAGTCCACCGCGAAATCGACGTACCCGGTGTGGCAGATGAACGCGGTCGGCGACCTGACGCTGCACGGGGCCACCGGTCCGATGCCGTGGTGGTACTCGCCCGTCGGCGGTCTGTTCGACCAGTTCCTGGGCGCCGCGGAGACCGATCCCGTGCTGGCCGAATGGTTTCTGCGGCGGTTCAGCCTGCTCGACAGCCTGTGGATGGTGCCGTCGCCGCGACTCGTCGGCCGCACGATCCGGCACAACATGCGGTTGTGGCTGGCCGAACGGCGGGCTGCGCGCGATCCCGTCGCGGTCGGCTGAACCCGCGGGGCGTCAGACGCCGACGGTGATGCGGAACAGGGTGGTGGGTTCCTGCGCCACCAACCGGATGGGCCCGTCGTCGGCGGCGACCCACGCCGCCGCGCCGCGCTGCAGGGTCAGCGACGTGCTCTTCGCGTGCACCACCGTCACACCCTCGGTGCACAGCAGCACCTGCGGGCCGTCGTAGCGCGACGGCGCGTCGATCTCGTGGCCACACTGGTCGCCGGCCACGCCCAATACCGACACCGCGAACTCCGGCGCCGGCGTGCGGTACACGACTTCCATTCCGTCGCGGGTCATCTCGGGCCGCAGGTCGGCCTCCGGCGTCGGCGTGAAGTCGAGCACCCGCAGCAGCTCGGGCACGTCGACGTGCTTGGGCGTGAGACCGCCGCGCAGCACATTGTCGGAGTTGGCCATCACCTCGACGCCGATGCCGTGCAGGTAGGCGTGCAGGTTGCCGGCAGGCAGATAGATCCCCTCGCCGGGTCGCAGGGTGATGCGGTTGAGCAGCAACGCGGCCAGCACGCCTGCGTCGCCGGGGTAGCGCTCCCCCAGCTCCAGCACGGTCCTGGCCTCGGCGGCGAACCGCTTGTGTCCCGCCCGGACGTAGTCGATCGCGCCCTCGAGCACCGCGGGGACGAGCACGTCGAGGTGGGGCTGCGGCGCGGTGATCCAGGTGGTGAACAACGCGCGCAATCCGTCGGCGTCGGGCTGGCCGGCCAACAGGTTGAGGTAGAGCTCGAGCTGGGGAACCGCCAGCGCCTGCATCAGCTCGATGGTGTGGCTGACGGGAGCGAACCCGGCCAGCGCCTCGAACTGGTCGAGCGCCACCATCAGCTCCGGCTTGTGGCTGCGGTCGCGGTAGTTGCGCATGGGCGCCGACACCGGGATCCCCAGCCGGTCCTCGCGGTCGAATCCCTCGGCGGCCTGCGCCGCGCTCGGATGGGCCTGCAGCGACAGCGGTTCGTCGGCGGCGAGCACCTTCACCAGGAACGGCAGGGCGTTGCCGAAGTTGTTGAGCAAGGCCGTTCCGAGCTGGCCTTCGGGGTCGTCGCGCAGCGCCGTCAGCAGCGACTGCTCACCATCGGCGGTCTGCAGCCAGGCCGGGTCGCCCGGATGCGCGCCGAACCACAGCTCCGCCTCGGGATGCGCTGTGGGACTTGGCCTTCCGGTGAACTCGGCAAGCGCGGTGCGCGAACCCCACGCATAGGTTCGCACCGCTCCTCGTAGCAGGTGCACTGTCTAGCCCCGAACCAGTCTCAGGTACACAGCCGTCATCTCCAGTCGCACGGCCAGCGTCGCCAGCTGATGCTCCGGCCGGCTGCTCGCCCCCCTCGCCGCGCCGTCACCGGCGTCGGGCACATCCTCGGCGCTGACCACGTCGACGCCGTCGAAACCCGCGACCCTGGCCAGTATCACCGGGCGCTCGGTGTCGGTGGTGAGCACGAAGGCGCGCACCCGTCGCGGCAGCGGACCGTCGAGTTCCTCGTCGTGGAACAGCGATCCCTCGTACGACGTCTCGCCGCGGCGACCGGACGGTCGGCTGCGCAGGCCCACCAGCAGGTCGGCCAGCCCCACCGCGGCGACCGCCTCACCGGCCGCCCGCAGCAACACGGCCGCGCCGTGCCGGCTGAGCGCCAGCGTCGCCGCATTGTCGCCGGCGAGCACCACGTCGCGTCCGGAGATGCGGTCGGCCAGTGTCTTCGCGGGATTGGTGAACAGGTCGCGGCCCGCGCTGTTGCGCAGCGCCTCGGCGTCGAGTTCGTCGGCCAGAGCGGCGAGGTCGGCGGGCAGGCCCGGGTCCACGGTGTGCAGTGTGGCAAGCCCGACCGCGAGGTAGCGGGCCAGGGCGAAGTCGTCGGGCACCCACACCCGCGGCGCCAGTGCGACCACCCGGCCTGCGGTGGCATCCCGCAGCGGACCCTCGTAGGGCGCGGCGACCACCACCCGAGCGCCACGGCGGACACCGGTCGCGGCGGCCGCCACCAGAGCGGGGTCGGCGGCGTCGTCGCCCGCGACCACGATCACGTCGAGCGCACCGATCCAGGGCGGTACCTCCGCGGTGACGACGATCGGCGCCGCCGCCGACGGTCCCATCGTCGCGGCGAGGATCGCCCCAGCCGTCTCTGCGGCGCCACGGCCCGCGACCCACACGACGGTGCGCGGCGGCTGGCCCGACCGCAGCGGCTCGAGCACTCCTTCGTCGAGCGCGGCCGCGGTCGCCCGCACCTGGGCGCCGGCCATCGCGGTGGCCCTGAGCAGCCCGTCGCGATCGGCGTTCAGCAGCCCCTCGGCGTCGTCGAGGTCGACGGGAGCCTCGGTGGCTCTCACGACGAATCCCCAACGGCGGTGACGCTCTGAGCCTCGACCGTCCGTGACACCTCGCCGACCACCTCGTCGACCTCCTCGGTGCTGCGCGCCTCGACGTTGAGTCGCAGCAGCGGCTCGGTGTTCGACGTGCGCAGGTTGAACCAGTTGCCGTTGCCGAGGTCGACGGTGACGCCGTCGAGGTGGTCGATGGAGTGGATGCGCGAGCCGAACGACTTGAGCACGGCATCGACACAGCCGGCCGCATCGGCGACGGTGAAGTTGATCTCGCCGGAGGCCTCGTAGCGCTGGTAGTCGGCCATCAGGTCCGACAGCGGCCGGTCCTGCTCACCGAGCGCGGCGAGCACGTGCAACGCGGCCAGCATCCCGGAGTCGGCGCCCCAGAAGTCGCGAAAGTAGTAGTGCGCGGAGTGCTCGCCACCGAAGATCGCACCGGATTCGGCCATCAGCGTCTTGATGTAGGAGTGCCCCACCCGGGAGCGCACCGGGGTGCCCCCGCGCTCGACCACGAGTTCGGGCACGGCCCGTGAGGTGATCAGGTTGTGGATGACGGTCGCGCCGATCTCGCGCTGCAGCTCACGCGCGGCCACCAGAGCGGTCACCGCCGACGGCGACACCGGACGCCCCAGCTCGTCGACGACGAAGCAGCGGTCGGCGTCGCCGTCGAACGCCAGCCCGATGTCAGCGCCCGAGGACACCACGTGCGCCTGCAGGTCGACGAGATTGGCAGGGTCCAGCGGGTTCGCCTCATGATTGGGGAAAGTGCCGTCGAGTTCGAAGTACAACGGCGCCATGGTGATCGACTCGATGGCGCCCAGCACCGCGGGAGCGGTGTGGCCGGCCATGCCGTTGCCCGCGTCGACCGCCACCCGCAGCGGGCGGTCGCCGGCCAGGTCGACCAGCGATCGCAGGAATGCGCCGTAGTCGGCGAGCACGTCGCGGTCTGCGATGGTGCCGCGCGGCGAGTCGGAAGCGGGCACACCGGCGATCACCTCCTCGGCGATCGCCGACAGCCCGGTGTCCTTGCCGACGGGTTTGGCACCTGCGCGGCACAGCTTGATGCCGTTGTAGGCGGCCGGGTTGTGGCTGGCGGTGAACATCGCGCCGGGGCAGTCGAGCAGACCGGAGGCGAAGTACAGCTGATCGGTGGACGCCAGGCCGATCCGGGTGACGTCGAGACCCTGGGCCACCACGCCGTCGGCGAACGCCGCGGCCAGCGCGGGCGAGCTCTCCCGCATGTCATAGCCGATCACCACCTGGTGGACTGCCGGGTCGGCGGCCATCAGCCGGGCGAAGGCACCGCCGACGTCGGCGACGAACGCCTCGTCGAGTTCGTCACCGACCAGGCCACGCACGTCATACGCCTTGATGACGCGGTTAACCGCCGCAGCCGGCCGGGACATAGCACTCCTCGTGACGGGATCTTCTGCGCCAGCCTAGCCGTCGGGGGATGACGGATCAGCGGCTATCGCCGGGCTCGTCGCTCCGCCGGCAGCCGCTGGGTTCGGGGCTACTCGCCGGGGTCCGGCAACACCCGCAGGTGGCCGCGCCGACGCCCGGTCGAATCGGGCCGGCGGGCGGGTGGCGCCATCAACGCACCGCCTGCGACCCCGGTGGACGGATCGGAGAAACCGGCCACCACACCGTTCATCGGCGCTGCCACCTCACGCCCCTCGCGCACCGCGTCGGCCAGGGCGACCAGGTCGTCCTCGTCGGGATGGGTGGGCAGCGGGCCTGCGTGGCGAACCAGCTCCCAGCCCCGCGGTGCGGTGATCCGGCTGGCGTGGCCGACGCACAAGTCCCAGGAATGCGGCTCGCTCACGGTGGCCAGCGGCCCGACCACGGCGGTGGAGTCCGAGTACACGAAGGTCAGCGTCGCCACAGCATAGTGAGGGCACCCGGGCCGGCAGCAGCGACGGGGAACGTTCACGATCGAGAGGCTATCGCGCACCGCCGCCCCGCGGCACCGGACACGCGCAGCATCGGGGCGGCCGATCTCGAACCGTTACGATCGGTGACCGTGGCCGAACGGAATCGCTGGCGAGCACGCCGCGGCCGGGAGATGCGCGGCCCGCTGCTGCCGCCGTCGGTGCCGGGTTGGCGCAGCCGCGCCGAGCGATTCGACATGGCGGTGCTGGAGGCCTACGAGCCGATCGAGCGGCGCTGGGCCGACCGGGTGTCCACACTCGACGTCGCGGTGGACGAGATCCCACGGATATCACCGAAGGATCCCGAGAGTGTTCAGTGGCCGCCGGAGGTGGTGGCCGACGGGCCGATTGCACTGGCGAGGTTGATACCCGCCGGCGTCGATGTCCGGGGAAACTCCACCCGGGCGCGAATCGTGTTGTTCCGCAAGCCGATCGAGCGCCGGGCCAAAGACACCGACGAACTCGCCGAGCTGCTGCATGAGGTGCTGGTGGCGCAGGTGGCCACATTCCTGGGCGTCGAACCCACTGTCATCGACCCGACGATCGAGGACGAGTGAGGCCCGTCGCGGGCCAGGTCGGTACTAGATGATGCCGCGCTTGAGGCGGCGGCGTTCGCGTTCGGAGAGGCCGCCCCAGATGCCGAACCGCTCGTCGTGGGCCAGTGCGTAGTCGAGGCACTCGTCGCGCACCTCGCAGCCCAGGCAGATCCGCTTGGCTTCGCGGGTCGAGCCACCCTTCTCCGGGAAGAACGCTTCGGGGTCGGTCTGCGCGCACAGCGCGCGCTCCTGCCACTGATCCTCGGTAGTTGCCGGATCAACTTCCCATTCGTCGGCCTGGTCGGGGACCAGGCTCAATTGCGGCCGGCTTGCGGCCGCCGTCGGCGCCTGCATGATATCGATCTGCGGCATGCTGCCGACAGCGCCGAGCAGCCGGTTGTCGAACCGGACCACTCGATCGAAATCGCTACTCTCAAAGGACATTTCCCGCCTCCTCACTCGGTGTCGTAGATACACTGGGAGCCCCACGATGGCAATGTGCGACCAATTCAATTCGAACAAGTGATCGAATCTCGGTCTGCGACACCGATTTCGGCCGGCCAACCGGGAATGACACTGATGTGATTAGACACGCGTTAGCTGCCGGGGTCAAGCGCTGGAACAGAAATTCATACCATCCCGTGACCGGCATACGGCGCGCCGTGACGTCGGCGTGTCTCGTTTGTGATCTTGGTCGTTCGCACCGCGGGCCACGGGCGGTCGCGGCGACGGCAGCGGGAGCGCCTAATCTCGATCGATGTGAAGGTCACCGTACTGGTCGGCGGAGTCGGCGGCGCGCGCTTCCTGCTCGGTGTGCAGCATCTGCTGGGACTCGGGCAGTTCGCCACCGGCGAGCCCTCCGGACATGAACTGACCGCCGTGGTCAACGTCGGCGACGACGCCTGGATGCACGGCGTGCGGATCTGTCCCGACCTCGACACCTGCATGTACACCCTGGGCGGCGGCATCGACCCCGAGAGGGGCTGGGGTCACCGCGACGAAACGTGGCATGCGAAGGAGGAACTGGCGGCCTACGGCGTGCAACCCGACTGGTTCGGGCTCGGCGACCGGGATCTGGCCACCCACCTGGTGCGCAGCCAGATGCTGCGCGCCGGCTACCCGCTCTCTCAGGTCACCGAGGCGCTGTGCGTGCGATGGGCGCCGGGCGCGCGGCTACTGCCGGTGAGCGACGACCGCAGCGAGACCCACGTCGTGATCACCGACCCCGGCCCGGGTGAGGCGGCAGGCGAGCGGCGCGCGATCCACTTCCAGGAATGGTGGGTGCGTTACCGGGCGAATGTGGAGACGCACAGTTTCGCCTTCGTCGGCGCCGACGCGGCCACCGCGGCCCCCGGCGTCACCGACGCGATCGCCGATGCAGACGTGGTGCTGCTCGCGCCGTCGAACCCGGTGGTCAGCATCGGACCGATCCTCGCCGTCGGAGGCATCCGCGCCGCCCTGCGCTCGACGCAGGCCAAGGTGATCGGCTACTCCCCGATCATCGCCGGAAAGCCGTTGCGCGGCATGGCCGACCGCTGCCTCTCGGTGATCGGCGTCGAGTCCACCTCCGAAGCCGTCGGTAGACACTTCGGCGCGCGCTCGGGTGTCGGCCTGCTCGACGGCTGGCTGGTGCACACCGGCGACGACGCCGCGATCGAGGGCGTCGACGTGCGGGCCGTTCCCCTGCTGATGACCGACCCGGCCACCACCGCCGACATGGTGCGCGCCGCCCTCGACCTGGCCGGGCTGACGCTGTGACCGAGCACGGATCCGCCGCCGCGGTCGAGCTTCTGCCGGTGCCCGGGCTGCCGGAGTTCCGCACCGGGGACGACCTCGCCGCCGCACTCGCGGCGGCGGCGCCGTGGCTGCGCGACGGCGACGTCGTGGTGGTCACCAGCAAGGTGGTGTCCAAGTGCGAGGGCCGCATCGTCGCCGCGCCTGCCGACCCGGACGAACGGGATGCCCTGCGCCGCAAGCTCATCGACGATGAAGCCGTACGGGTACTGGCCCGCAAGGGCAAGACGCTGATCACCGAGAACGCCATCGGCCTGATCCAGGCGGCGGCCGGGGTCGACGGCTCCAACGTCGGCTCGACGGAACTCGCCCTGCTGCCCGTCGACCCGGACGGCAGCGCGGCGGCCCTGCGGTCCGGAATCGCCGACCGGCTCGGGGTGCGCGTCGCCGTGGTCATCACCGACACCATGGGACGCGCCTGGCGCAACGGCCAGACCGACGCGGCGATCGGCGCAGCGGGACTGACCGTGCTGCACGGCTACGCCGGGGCGCGCGACGTGCACGGCAACGAACTGCTCGTCACCGAGGTGGCCGTCGCCGACGAGATCGCGGCGGCGGCGGATCTGGTGAAGGGGAAGCTGACCGGCATCCCCGTCGCGGTGGTGCGCGGGCTGGCCCTGCCCGACGACGGGTCGACCGCACACGACCTGCTGCGGCCCGGCGAGGACGACCTGTTCTGGCTGGGCACCGAGGAGGCGATGCACCTCGGCCGCACCCAGGCCCAGCTGCTGCGCCGATCGGTCCGGCAGTTCAGCGCCGACGCGGTCGAGCCCGAGCTGATCGAGGCGTCGGTCGCCGAGGCGCTCACCGCCCCCGCGCCGCACCACACCCGGCCGGTGCGTTTCCTGTGGCTGCAGGACGCCGACACCCGCCGCCGCGTGCTGGACCGGATGCGGGACCGCTGGCGTGCCGACCTGACCGGCGACGGGATGCCCGCCGACGCCGTCGAGCGGCGCGTCGCCCGCGGACAGATCCTCTACGACGCGCCGGAACTGGTGATCCCGTTCGTGGTGCCCGACGGCGCGCACGACTACCCGGACGCGCAGCGCACGGCCGCCGAGCGCACCATGTTCACCGTCGCCGCCGGCGCCGCGGTGCAGGCCTTGCTGGTCGCCCTCGCGGTACGCGGTGTGGGCAGCTGCTGGATCGGCTCCACCATTTTCGCCGCCGACCTGGTGCGCCACGAGCTCGAGGTGCCCGACGACTGGGAACCGTTGGGCGCCATCGCCATCGGATACGCCGCCGAACCGGCGGGCCCCCGCCCGCCTGCGTCCGTCGACGGGCTGCTGGTGCGCCGGTGACGGTGCACGCCTCGGCGGTCGACGTGCTCGCCGGGTGGGAGGCACCGGACCCCGCCCAGGACAGCCTGCGGCACGCGGTGCTGGCCTTCCTGGCCGCCAGGCCCGACGCCTGTGAGCGGTCCTGCGCGCCCGGCCACATCACCGCCTCGGCGCTCGTCGTCGATCACACCGGCACCCGGACGCTGCTCACCCTGCACCCGCGGGTGGGCCGGTGGCTGCAGCTCGGCGGGCACTGCGAGGACGGCGACGCCGACATCGTCGCCGCGGCGCTGCGTGAGGCGACCGAGGAGTCCGGGGTCGCGGGCCTGTCCATCGACCCGTCGTTGGCCGCCCTGCACGTGCACCCGGTGACCTGCTCGCTGGGCGTGCCGACCCGTCACCTCGACATGCAGTTCGTCGTGCACGCGCCGCGCGACGCCGAGATCGCGGTCAGCCGCGAGTCACTCGACTTGCGCTGGTGGCCACTCGACGCGCTGCCCGACGGCACCGACTTCGGCCTGGCGCAACTGGCGGCGGCCGCGTTGCGCCGGAACGGCGTTCCCGGCTAGCAAACGCACGCCTTGATGACCGGGAATGCAGTTCCGCGGGGAAGTCAGACGTCGGTGGAGTAGCGCAGGCCGCCGTCGGGAATGGCCACGCCGGGCCACACCCGCGCGCCGCGCAGCAGTTCGCAACGGGCGCCGATGTCGGCGCCGTCGCCGATCACCGCGTCCCGGATGAGTGCGCGGGGCCCGATCCGGACACCGAAGCCGAGGATCGACCGCTCGACCACCGATCCGGCCTCGACCCGGACACCGTCGAAGATCACCGCACCGTCCAGCCGGGCGCCCGCCCCGATCTCGGCGCCCCGACCGACCACCGTGCCGCCGATCAGCAGCGCGCCGGGCGCCACCGCGGCGCCGTCGTGCACCAGCGATTCGCCCCGGTGACCGCCCAGCGCCGGCGACGGCGCGATGCCGCGCACCAGGTCGGCAGACCCGCGCACGAAGTCCTCGGGTGTGCCCATGTCCCGCCAGTAGGTCGCGTCGACGTAGCCGCACACCTTCAGCCCGTCGGACAGCAGCGCGGGGAACACCTCGCGCTCCACCGACAGCGCGCGCCCAGCGGGGATCCGCTGCTCGATCACCTCGCGCCGGAACACGTAGCACCCGGCGTTGATCTGATCGGTCGGCGGATCCTGCGTCTTCTCCAGGAAGGCCGTCACGACGCCGTCGGTGTCGGTGGGCACACACCCGAAGGCCCGCGGATCACCGACGCGCACCAGGTGCAGCGTGACGTCGGCTTCCCGCTCGGCGTGGGAGTTCAGCAGCGCGCCCAGGTCCGCGCCCGACAGCACGTCGCCGTTGAACACCATCGCGGTGTCGTGGCGCAGCTTGCCCGCGACGTTGGCGATGCCGCCACCGGTGCCCAGCGGCTCGGCCTCGGTGACGTAGTCGATCTGCAGGCCGAGCTCGGAGCCGTCACCGAACTCCGCCTCGAACACCTTGGCCTTGTAGGAGGTACCCAGCACCACGTGCTCGACACCGGCTGCGGCGATGCGCGACAGCAGGTGGGTCAGGAAGGGCAGGCCTGCCGTCGGCAGCATCGGCTTGGGCGCCGAGAGCGTCAGCGGTCGCAGCCGGGTGCCCTGGCCGCCCACCAGGACGACCGCGTCCACCTCGGCCGGGTTCAGCGGATTCGCCACGCTAGTGCCCTTTCCCTCGCCGCGACTTCCTGACCACCAATCCTGCGCGCACGGCGAGGGCTCCCCGGAACGCCCCGCGCAACGGGGCCTGCCACCACCTCGGGTATCGGTCAGCGAGGAAAGTGTAGGTGCTGCGATGATGTGCGGCCAAGTTGCGGGCCGGGTCGCGGCCGGTGGAATGACCCTTGTGGTGCAACACCTCCGCCGACGGCACGTACACGTTCTGCCAGCCCGCCTTCGAGAGGCGATCACCCAGGTCGACGTCCTCCATGTACATGAAGTAGCGCTCGTCGAAGCCCGACACATCGTCGAAGGCGGACCTGCGCAGCAACAGGCACGCCCCGGACAACCAGCCGACGACGCGTTCGCTGGGCTCCTGGCGATCCTGCCGGTAGGCCGCCGTCCACGGGTTCGACTTCCAGAACGGGCCGACCACCGCATGCATGCCGCCGCGGACGATGCTCGGCTGATGCCGCGCCGACGGATAGACCGTGCCGTCCGGATCGTTGATCAGCGGTCCGAGCGCGCCTGCCCGCGGCCACCTTGCCGCCGCGTCGAGCAGGGTGTCGATCGAGTGCGGACCCCACTGCACGTCGGGATTGGCGACGACGAAGAACTCCGGGTCGCGCGACGGGTCGGCGTCGCGCAGGTACTCGGAGACGGCGCGGTTCACCGCGCTGCCGTAACCGAGGTTGCCGCCGGTGCGCAGCAGGCGTGTGTTCGGATACCGCTGCAGCGCCTCCTCGGGCGACCCGTCGGTCGAACCGTTGTCCGACATCACCACCGTGACCGGGCGATCCGTCGCGTGCGCCAGCGACGCCAGGAACCGGTCGAGGTGCGGGCCCGGTGAATACGTCACCGTCACCACCACCAGTTCGTCACCCACGTGACATCACCATCACGGCGTAGAGGGTAACCGGGCGCTCAGGGTGCCTCGTTCAGCGCGCTGGTCAGCGCCTCCCGCCACGGCCGCAGCGGTGTCAGTCCGGCCTGCGCGGACCGCACGGCGGACAGGGCGCTGTAGGCCGGCCGGGGCGCGGGCCGCGGGTGCCGTTCGGTGCCGACGGGACGGACCCGCTCCGGATCCGCGCCGACGATCTCGAACACCGCCCGCGCCTGATCGAAGCGGCTGGCCTGGCCGCCGTTCGCCGCGTGCAGCACCGGTGCGTCCACGGTCCCGCCCGCGACGTGCAGCAGCGCCGCGGCCAGGTCGCCCGCGTAGGTCGGGGTCCCGACCTGGTCGGCCACCACGTCGACGGTGCTGTCGCCGTCCGCCATGCGCCGCATCACGGCGACGAAGTCGGCGCCGCCCGCCGCTCCGCGGTAGACCCACGCGGTGCGGACCACGTGCGCGGACGGCAGCGCCTCGAGCACGGCGTGCTCCCCCGCCAGCTTCGTGCGGCCGTAGACACTCAGCGGGCCGGTCTCGTCATCGATCTCGTAGGGCTCGAGGCGGTCGCCGCCGAAGACGTAGTCGGTGGAGACGTGTACCAGGCCGGCGCCTGCGGCCGCGCACGCCCGGGCGACGTGGCCGGGAGCGACGGCGTTGACCTCGTGGGCGCGCTCGGGCTCGGACTCCGCGGCGTCCACCTTGGTGTAGGCCGCGCAGTTGATCACCACGTCGCCGGCCCGTACGACGCGCTCGGCCGCGGCGGGATCGGTGATGTCCCATTCGGCGGAGGTCAGCGCCGCCACATCGTGCCCCTGCCGCCTGGCGTGAGCTGCGAGAACAGCGCCCAGGAGGCCGGCGGCCCCGGTGATCACGATGCGCTGGGTCATGGCGGCGAGTCTGACACGGCGACTGGCACGCCGACGAGCGCTACCCCGTTGGAGCGCCACTCGCAAGTAACCTGGGCTGATGCCCGCCCGTGTGCTTCGTGCTGTCGCCGTGACCACCGCGCTGGCGGTGGTGCTGGGGACGGGTGTGGCGTGGAGCCGGATCCGGTCGTTCGAGTCGGGCATCAACCACATCAGCTCGGCCACTCTGGGCGGCGGCGGCGAGGACGGCGCCATCGACGTGCTGCTGGTGGGCTCGGACAGCCGTACCGACGCCCACGGCAACCCACTGTCGGCCGATGAGCTCGCCACGCTGCGGGCGGGTGACGACGTCGCGACCAACACCGACACGATCATCTTGATCCGCATTCCCAACAGCGGCGAGTCGGCCACCGCGATCTCGATCCCCCGCGACTCCTACGTCGAGACGCCGGGGATGTACAAGACCAAGATCAACGGCGTCTACGGCGAGGCCAGGTTCGACACGCTCAAGCAGCTCGTCGAGGTCGAGGGGATGGATCCGGCGCAGGCCGAGAAGCAGGCCGTCGAAGACGGTCGCGAGGCGCTGATCAAGACCGTCGCCAACCTCACCGGTGTCACCGTCGACCACTACGCCGAGATCGGGCTGCTCGGCTTCTCGTTGATCACCGACGCCCTCGGCGGCGTCGATGTGTGCCTCAAAGACGCTGTCTACGAGCCCCTTTCAGGGGCCGACTTCCCCGCCGGGTGGCAGAAGCTCAACGGCCCGCAGGCACTGAGCTTCGTGCGGCAGCGCCACGACCTGCCGCGAGGCGACCTCGACCGGGTGACCCGCCAGCAGGCGGTGATGGCGTCGCTCGCCCACCAGGTGATCTCCGGCAAGACGCTGTCCAGCCCCGCCACGCTGAGCCGGCTCGAAGCCGCGGTGCAGCGCTCGGTGGTGCTCTCCGACGGCTGGGACATCATGGATTTCGTCGACCAGCTGCAGAAGCTGGCGGCGGGCAACGTCGCGTTCGCCACCATCCCCGTGCTGCGCGAGGACGGCTGGAGCGACGACGGTATGCAGAGCGTCGTGCGGGTGGACCCGGTCCAGGTGCAGGAGTGGGTGTCGAGCCTGCTGCACGAGCAGGACGAGGGAAAGACCGAGGAGCTGGCGTACACGCCGAGCAAGACCACCGCTGAGGTGGTCAACGCGACCGACATCAACGGGCTGGCGGCCGCCGTCTCGGGGGTGTTGGCGGACAAGGGATTCACGCCCGGGCCCACCGGGAACCACGAGCAGGGCGTCCAGGTGACCGGCAGCCAGGTGCAGGCCGCTGAGGCCGACGACCTCGGCGCGCAGGCCGTCGCCAAGGACCTCGGCGGGCTGCCGGTCGTCGAGGACGCCTCGGTGCCGTCCGGCGCGGTGCGCGTGGTGCTGGCCGGCGACTACACCGGCCCCGGTTCGGGTCTGGACGGCGCCGATCCCGCCCTGCTGGCCGCCGACCCGACGGCCACCGGCTCGACCGACGAGTCGACCGGGGCGCCTCCGCCGCCTGCGCCGGTGATCACCGCGGGCTCCGACGACCCGGAGTGCGTCAACTGACATGACCACCGTGTCCGGTGCGTTGCTCGACCCGCTGCTGACGGCGGACCCCGTCGGGCCGCGCATCACCTACTACGACGACGCCACCGGCGAGCGCATCGAGCTGTCCGCGGTGACCCTGGCCAACTGGGCGGCCAAGACCGCCAATCTGTTGCGCGACGAGATGGGCGCCGGACCGGGCAGCCGGGTGGCGGTGCTGCTGCCCGCCCACTGGCAGACTGCGGCGGTGCTGTTCGGTGTGTGGTGGATCGGCGCCGAGGTGGTGCTCGACGGGGAGGCCGATGTCGCGCTGTGCACCCTCGACCGGCTGCCCGAGGCGGACGACGCGGTCGGCGTCGGCGAGATCGCCGTGCTGTCACTGGATCCGTTCGGCAAGCCGGTTCCCGACCTGCCCGTCGGCATCACCGACTACGCCACCGCGGTGCGCGTGCACGGCGACCAGATCATTCCGGCACGCGTTCCGGGCCCGGCACTGGCCGGCCGGTCAGCCGACGACGTGGTCACCGCGGCCCGCGAATCCGCTACCGCACAAGGTCTCACGGCCACCGACCGGGTGCTGTCGACCCACGGGTGGCAGACCGCCGACGACCTCGTCGACCACCTGCTCGCGGTGTTCGCCGCCGGCGGGTCGCTGGTTCAGGTGACGAACGCCGAAGCCGCGCAACTGCCGCGCCGCCGCGAGATGGAGAAGGTCACCCGCGGCTAGGGCGGCGTTTACTTCAGTAGGGCGCGTGACATCACGACGCGCTGGATCTGGTTGGTGCCCTCGTAGATCTGGGTGATCTTGGCGTCGCGCATCATCCGCTCCACCGGGAAGTCGATGGTGTAGCCGGCGCCGCCGAACAACTGCACGGCATCGGTGGTGACCTCCATCGCGACATCGGAGGCGAAGCACTTCGACGCCGCGGAGATGAAGCCAAGCGCCGGCTCGCCGCGCTCGGCGCGGGCCGCGGCGCTGTAGACCATCAGCCGGGCGGCCTCGACCTTCATCGCCATGTCGGCGAGCATGAACTGCACACCCTGGTTGTCACTCACCGGGCGGCCGAACTGCTTGCGGTCCTTGGTGTAGGCGATCGCGGCGTCCAGTGCGCCCTGCGCGATGCCGACGGCCTGCGCGCCGATCGTCGGACGGGTGTGGTCGAGGGTGGCCAGGGCGGTCTTGAAGCCGGTGCCCGGCTCGCCGATGATCCGGTCACCGGGGATGCGGCAGTTCTCGAAGTACAGCTCGGTGGTGGGCGAGCCCTTGATGCCGAGCTTCTTCTCCTTGGGCCCGACGCTGAAGCCCTCGTCGTCGAGGTGCACCACGAACGCCGAGATGCCGTTGGCGCCCTTGTCCGGGTCGGTCACCGCCATCACGGTGTACCAGTCGGACTTGCCGCCGTTGGTGATCCACGCCTTGGTGCCGTTGAGGATCCAGTCCTCGCCGTCGGCCTTCGCGCGGGTCCGCATGCCCGCCGCGTCACTGCCGGCTTCGCGCTCCGAGAGCGCATACGACGCCATCGCCCCGTCGACGAGGTCGGAGAGCACCTTCTTCTTGAGATCCTCCGAGCCGCGCAGGATCAGCCCCATCGTGCCGAGCTTGTTCACCGCCGGGATCAGCGACGCCGACGCATCGACACGGGCGACCTCCTCGATCACGATGCACGCCGCCACCGAGTCCGCACCCTGACCGCCGTACTCCTCGGGCACGTGCACGGCGTTGAAACCCGAGGCGTTCAACGCCTGCAGAGCCTCCTCGGGGAAGCGCGACTGCTCGTCGACCTCCGCGGCGTGCGGCGCGATCTCCTTCTCGGCGAGCGCACGGATCGCGCTGCGCAACTCCTGATGTTCCTCAGGCAACTGAAACACGTCGAACATTTATCTCCTTGGGCCGTCATCGAGCAGGGGTCGTGGTTGAAGTGTTGGGTCCTCGAGGTCGGCTCAGGCTCGCCAAGACAGCATTGGCCGCTCGCTCGCCCGAGGCGGCTGCGTCGGCGAGTGAAGGCAGATCGAGTTGATAGTCGCCGGCGAGGAAGACGGATCCGAGCGGATCACGCAAAGTCGGAAGCGAGTGTCGCTGCCCTGGCGCCCAGAAGGGCACGACCCGATGGTGCCGCCGCACCATGCCCTCGTGCAGTTTCCCTTCCAACTCGGGGAACACGATGAGCAAGTCCTTCGCGAACTGCGACACGATGTCTGCATCGGGCAGGTCGAGCAACGCATCAGCATGGGCGCCGCCGGCGAAGCAGGCCAGTGCTCCACCCGACTTGCGATCGTCGCCGCGCCGCATCGCCGCGGCGTGGTTGAAGATCGCCTGAAAGGCCAATTGGGGAGTCGAGACGCCGAAGTAGTCGTCCCAGCGTTGCCGCCCGACTTCGTCGGTGAAGAAGCCCACGATCACGTAGCGGCCGTAAGCGATGTCGTTGAGAGCGTTTCGGTGCTTTTGCGGGAGATCTCGGACCATCCGTTCGGTGATGTCGGCGGGTGTGGTCACGATCGCGCGCTTCGCCCGCAGCCGCACGGGTTGGTCAGCAGCGTGATATTCGACCACGATGCCGTCGCCGTCCTGCCGTACCGAGTTCACCGTCGCGTTCAGCCGGATCCGTTCGCCGAGATCCCGGACGAGGACGTCGGTCAAAGTTTGATTGCCACCGACGGGCAGTGAGAAGTTCAGAATTCTCTCTGGGTCGGCCAGCGCGAGGCCCACCGACATGACGAATTGCAGGGCGGCCGTCTCCTCCGGTTCGCATCCCATCCACTGCGCTGACCATGACCGGACGACGGCGGTGGCCAACGCTGATCGGACGCCTTTGAGTAGGTAGGACGCGGGTTTGGCGTCGAGGTGTCTCGCACACGTTGCGCGAGGCCGCTCTGGGACTCCAGAAATGGCATGGCCGCGAGGATGCGTGTACCGACGATGGCCATCCCGAGTCGGTCCATCATCGTCATCCGTGTGCGGAGCAGGAGCCGAAGGGGATTCGACGTATCGACGACCTCACCATTGACGTACAGCGCGACGCTCTTGTCCGCGAGCGATCCTATCTCGATGCCGTGCCGATCGAGGGCATCGATAAGTGGGCCGGTGCCTTCGGTGAACTGAGTGCCCACGTTGACCCAGTAGTCACCGTCTCGGACGGTCTCGACGCGTCCTCCCGCGCGGTCACTGGACTCGAGGACAACGACGTCGGCTCGGGGCGCCAGCGTGGTCGCGGCCATCAACCCGGCCATTCCGGCACCGACGACGACGACGTCAGTGGCCTGTTCGTGCTTCGCATGCGATGTCGATGTCATCTTCCGACTCTCGGGCTCAGGCCGTTGCGTGAGTGCTGCCGCTGGCGGTTCGGGCATCTACTCGCTTGTTGTGCGCGTCGAATACTTGGTAGGCGCGGTAGTACGCGAACATCTGCAGGCCCCACGTCGACAGCGCAAAGATGTAGAAGATCGTGTGCTCGGCGTCGTCGCCGGGAATGTGGACGAAGTCGTAGGTCGCTGCGATGACGAAGCCGCAGGCCGTTGCGGCGGCCGACCACACGGCATGCTTGCGCTCGCCGATGTTCCACAGGCGCTTGACGAAATAGATCAAGAACATCGTGGTGAGCACGTTGACCACGATGTAGAAGATCTTGCCGGAAGTGCCGATCTCGTCCGCGAATTGGCTGAGCAGGAAGCCCACCACTGCGGCGAGGGCGAACGCTGCGATATCCACCGCCACGGGCGGCTTGTACCGGTGGGTGACCTTCATCAATCCGAGCACCAGGATCAGCGTGATGCCGATCGACCGGGAGAAGGCGTCCAGGAAGTAGGCAAGGCCGTACATCGGGCTGTCGTGTCCCGCTTTGAGCAGGCCGTATATCAAGAAGTTCGTTCCTGAGGTTGCGACGATGATCCACTCGATGCCGAGCAGGTAGTTCTTGTGCGTTCGGATGAACTTCACTCCGTAGGTGAATCCGACGGCGATCATCCAGATGTCCGCGACCGCGAACAGCAGTTCCCTGATCGACACTTTCTCTCCTTGGATGGTGACACCAGCCGACTGGCGCCGATGGTCAGTTCGTGAGGGCTGCCAGCCGGTCCGATGCGCGGTCGGCGAGCCATCCCGCGTACAGCGCGGGACTGCTGACGAAGCCGCGCCGAAATCGCCTGCGGCCTTGCCAGATCGCCGCCAGGTCCTCGTGTAACGGCGCGCCACCGACGTGGTCGGCCAGCAGACGGCCCACGTACTGCGCTTGGGCGAACCCGTGGCCGTTGCAGGCCAGCGAGTACAGCACGTTGTCCGACGCTTCGCCCGCGACGGGCAGCCAGCTGGAGCTCATGCCGATCCAGCCGCCCCAGGCTTGCCGCGCCTTCACGTCGCGCAATCCGGGAAAGCGTTGGTGGAACCCCCGAACCAGATCGTCAGCGATGGTTCGCGCGGGCATGCGGTCGGGTAGTGGGTTGCGGCCGACCTGTAGCCGGCGCGTGCCGAATACGATGGTGTTCCAAGGGGTGAGGCGGTAGCTCTCGAGGATCATGTGCAGTGTGACGAGGGGGGCGCGGCTGGTCCAACCGATCTCGTCGAGTCGCTCGGGTGCGATGCGTTCGGTCTCGACCAGCGACGTCCACACGGGGCTGGCGAGATGCTTGGGCGCTATCGACAGCCCGTTGCTGTCGGCGTTGGTGGTCAGCAGCGCCTTGCGTGCCTTGACCATCCCGCTCGGGGTGTCGACGGTGACTCCGTCGCCGGTGTCGGTGACGTCGCGGGCGGAGGTGAATTCGTGAACGCGCACTCCGGCGGCGATCGTCGCGGCTCGCAGTCCGAGAACGAATTCGCCCGGGTTGAGTGTGCCGCCGACTTTCTCGCGTACCCCGCCGAGGAAGCCCTCGGGTAGCCCGGCCGCAGCGCCTTCGACGAATTCGGCTGACGATCCAGCGCGTGCCACGACTTTGGCGATGCGGCGTGCGTGCCTGAGCTGTCCGTTGGATACGGCGGCCATCACGATGCCCTCCCGTCGGTAGCCGCAGTCGATGTGGTGACCCGCGATGGCGTGCTCGGCGAAGTGCACCGCGTTCTCGGCGAACCGATACAGGTTGCGCAGCCGCTCACGCCTGAGCAGGAATCCCAGCAGCTCGGGATCTGCGGCGATCGAGTTGGTGATGTATCCGGCGTTGCGGGAGGTGGCGCCGCTGCCGAGGGTTTTCGCCTCGAGCAGCACCACGTCTGCGCCGGCCTCGGCGAGGCGGAGAGCGGCCGTCATGCCGCCTCCACCGCCTCCGATCACCACCACGTCGCAGTCGACGCCGCCGGTCAGTGGCGCTTCGACCGTGGCGGGTTGCTCCGCCCAACCGGTGTCCGACATCAGCTCCATGGCAGCTCGTCCGTTGCCTGCGCGGGAATGACCGCGGTCCCGCGAGCGCGCGCCGCGATCAAGGGTGGGCTCAATACCTCAGCGCGGCCGGTGTCGTCGGAGCCGCGGCAGACGACACGGAGCTCGAAATCAACGGTGCGACTGCGGTTTCCCTTTCGCACAAGGGTGGCCTCGGCTTCGACGACGTCGCCGCCGCGGACCGGGGCGAGGAACTCGACGGACGAGTAGCCGGCGAACAGACCCTCATGGCCGTCCAGCTCGATCGACAGGTCCGTGCCGACATCGCCGAAGAGCTTCAAGGAGTATGCGCCGTCGACCAGGTTGCCGGCGTAGTGCGCGTCGGAGAAAGCGACGTACCGCCGGTGGACCGCTCTGCTCATGAGATCTCCTCGTGGATCGGTCCCAGGGTGCGGGACTGCGCTTCGCCATCGATCTCGACGCCGGGGTAACCGCGCTTGGCGATCTCGGTGCACATACGGCGGTATTTGCCGACGCCGCCGACGTAACCCATGAAAGTGTTGGGTTTTCCCGCGACGTTGGAGCCGCGGTACCAGGAGTCGGTCGTGGCGAACAGCGTGGGGGCGACCGTGCGCTCGGTGATGTCCACCCACTCGTCTTGGGCCGCGGCGGTGGCTTCGATCACCGTGGCGCCGGCGTCGCGCGCATGTTCTAGCAGATCGGCGATCCAGTCGACGGCCTGCTCGATCGTCACCACCACGTTGCTCACCAGCGCGGGGCTCAGCGGACCGCCGACCATGAAGAAGTTGGGGAAGTCCGCGGCCATGATTCCGAGGTAGGACCGGATGCCGTCGCGCCAGGCGTCCTGCAGCTTCGCGCCGGATGCACCGGTGAGGTTGAGCCCGTAGAGGGGGCCGGTGAAGGCGTCGAACCCGATGGCCAGCACCACGGCGTCCACCTCGTAGCTGGCTTTGGAGGTGATGATCGCGTCGTCGGTCATCGTCTCGATCGGCTCGTCACGCAGTGACACCAATGAAACGTTCGGCCGGTTGTATGTCTCGTAGTAGTCGGTGCCGAAGACGCTGCGCTTGGCGCCCAGCGGGTGGTACTTCGGCACCAGCAGCTCGGCGGTGGCTGGGTCTTCGACGATCTGGCGAATCTTGTCGTGGATGAACTCGGACGCGGTCCGGTTTGCCTCGGGGTCGACGAGCAGGTCGGCGAATTCGGCGCCGACACCCTGGAACCCGCTGCGCTCGTACGCCTGCTCGTACCGCCGTCTGCGTTCCTCATCCGAGACGTCGAACGCATTGTCGGTGACGGGGCGATCGGGGATGCCTCCAGGTGAGTGTCTGCACTCCTCACGGATCGCCACATAATCGTCCTTGACGGCGTCGACCTGCTTCGGTGAGAGTTCGGCGTTGCGAGCAGGCATGACGTAGTTCGGGGTGCGCTGGAAGACCGTGAGGTGGTCGGCGACCTCGGCGATCAGCGGGATGGCCTGTACGCCGGACGATCCGGTCCCGATCACGGCGACGCGCTTGCCCGCGAGGTCGTCGAGCGAGGTGTTCCAGCGGCTGGTCGACACCTGCAGGCCGGCGAAATTCTGCAGGCCCGGCACATCGAAGTCCTTGGGGGTGGACAGACCGCCGGCGCCCGAGATCAGATAGCGGCTGCGCCGGCTGGCGCCGTTGTCCAGTTGCACCTCCCACAGCCGGTCGGTGGCGTTCCACGTCGCGGCGACCACACGGGTGTTGAAGGTGAAATGCCTGCGCAGGTCGAAGCGGTCGGCGACGTGTTCGATGTAGCGCAGAATCTCGGCTTGCGGCGCGAACCGCTGACTCCATGTCCATTCCTGCTGAAGCGTCTCGTCGAACGAGTAGGAGTAGTAGATGCTTTCGACGTCGCAGCGTGCGCCCGGGTAGGTGTTCCAGAACCAGGTGCCGCCGACGTTTGGCCCGGCTTCGAAGCCGGCGAAGGACCAGCCGGAGCTGGTGAGCCGGTGGCACAGGTAGAGGCCGGTGAAGCCAGCTCCGACGCCGATGACGTCGACGACTCCGGAATGTGCAGTGGAGGTGGAATGCATGGCGTTCGCCGCTTTCGTTGAGAGACGGTTTACAGGGGAAGGTCGGGTGAGTCGACGCCGACGACGCGATCGCCGCAGAACACCCGTACGCACTCGCCTGGGGCGTGCCCGCCGATTCCCGCGGCGCCCCAGAAGCTCTGTGCCGATCCATCGGCCAAATCCGCGATGTTGGCGCCGTTGACGCGCACCTCACCCGAGTGCAGCCGCGATCCGACGGTGATCGCGCGATCGGTGTCTCGGCTGAAGACGTACGCGTCGAGACCTGACGGATTGGCGTTGGCGGTTCGCAGGGCGTCCTCGTCGGACTCCACCGCGTGCAGGCTGATGAGCGGTCCGAACAGCTCGGCTGTGGCCATCGAGGCGTCGATTCCCGACGCGACGGTGGGTGAGAGGAAGAAACCCTGCATGTCGGGGAGTTTCGCGCGTTGGTGGATGGTGGCACCGCTCGCGCGAAGCCCGTCGATGCGGCTCTGCAGCGTGGCGAAATGAGGGGCATTCGAGATGGGGCCGAGTTCGCTGTTCTCGTCGAGCGAGTGCCCGACTTCGATCTGGGCGATGCGGTCGAGCAGCGCATCGAGCAGCGGTCCCAGCAAGGCTTTGTGTGCCAGCACCTTTCCGGGTCCCTCGCACCATTGACCGTTGAGCTTGGTCATCCCGTCGAGGATCCCGTCGGCGGCCACGTCGATGTCGGCGTCGTCCAGAACGAGGGCGGGGTTGTTGCCGCCGAGTTCCAGTTGGAGCACCTTGAAGTCGTCGGCGGCCGCTCGGGCGATCGCTCGCCCCGCGGTCGGGCCGCCGGTGAAGGAGACGATCTTCACCCGGGGGTCACCGGTGAGCGCGGCTCCCACGTCGCCCGCGCCGTGGACGAGCTGCAGGGCACCGTCAGGTAATCCTGCTTCGACGAAGCTGTCAACGATTATCTGGGCGCTGCTCGGCGCGTGTTCGGACGGTTTGAGAATGACGGGGCACCCGGCGGCGAGTGCGCTGACCAACTTCGCGGCGGGGATGAAACTCGGTCCGTTCCAGGGGGTGAGGATGGCCGCGGGCCCCCACGGAACCTTGTACAGCCGCACATCGCGGCCGCCGGCACGCAGCGTGGTGCAGCGCGGGATGGTGCGCAGGTCAGCTGCCGTAGAGCGGATGCGATGCGGCAGGAACTGCGCGATCATCCGGGCCTTCGCGATCGGGACACCACTGGTGAGGGCATCGGTGCGGGCGATGTCTTCGATCCGGTTGTCGATGATGTCGGCTGCGCGGTCAATGACAGCGGCGCGTTCTTCGCTCGCCGCGTCGTCCCAGCGGTCGAAGCCGTAGGACCGCTCAGCATGGCGCAGCGCGCGCTCCACGTCGGCCGGACAGGTGGTGACCGAGCGGTGTACGGGCCTGCCGGTGTTCGGGTCGAGGTTCCAGGCGTCAGGGACCGTCGCGCATTTGCACCACTGGCCGGCGATGTAGTTGATCGGCTGCGCAATCGGAAGATTCGGCATGTGCGTTTCCTTCCTGCCCGGGAAAGACGGGTGTGATGGGATCAGACGGTGAGGTCGGCGACGATGCGGGTGACCCCGCCGGACTTCATCGCCTCGAAGCCCTTTTCGATGTCGTGGAACGGGATGATGTCGGTGATCATCTCGTCGAGCAGGAGGCGTCCCTGCAGGTACAGGCGGGCGAATTGCGTGATGTCCTCGCGTGCTTGGCCCGAACCCATGTACGAGCCGATGAGACGCTTCTCCCCGAAGAAGAAGTCCGATGCCGGCAGGGTCAGGTCGGTGCCGTCGGGCGCGATCCCGACCAGGCATGCGGTGCCCGTGGCGCGCAGGACGGACAGCGCGGTGGCAGCCGTGTGTGCTGATCCCACGGCCTCGAACGCGTAGTCCACGCCGTCGCCGAGCAGCTCGGCGATTTCGGTCGCGACATCGGCCGCGCCGTTCACGGCGTGGGTGGCACCGTACATGCGTGCCGCCGCGAGTCGGGTGTCATCGAGGTCCACCGCAACGATTGCCGAGGCACCAGCGAGTCGCGCACCTTGGATGATGGCCGAACCGACACCGCCGCAACCGATCACGGCAACAGAGGCGCCCGGGCGCACCCGGGCGCCGCGAAAGACCGCCCCGACCCCGGTGACGATGCAGCACGAGAGCAGGCATCCCACCTCGAGACTCACCTCGGCGGGCATCTTCACCAGCGAGTTCTCCCGCATGAGAGTGTGGCGGGAGAACGCCCCGACGTCGCCGAGGCGCTCGACGACCTGGCCGCCGGGCATTTCGAAAGCGGGCCGTGGCCGCTGCCTGATCCGGGCTACCCGCTGGCATTGGGTCGAATGGCCGCCCTGGCAGTTGCGGCACAGTCCGCACGAGGGTGTGAGGGCGCCGACGACGCGGTCACCCGGAGCCAACGAGGTGACCGCGGAGCCGACGGACTCCACAACGCCCGCGATCTCGTGCCCGACCACCACGGGCAGGTCGGCCTGCACGGTGCCGGTCATGTAGTGCAGGTCGCTGTGGCACAGACCCACATGGGAGACCGTGATGCGAACTTCGTCCGGCTCGGGGTCGTCGACCTGGATTTCGGTGAATTCCAGTGGTTCGTTCACCGCGGTGAGCAGCGCGGCTTCGGTGGTGATCATCTTCGTCTCCGATCTGGATTGCCTTGTGCGTACGGCGAAGGCGCGGGGTCCTTTGAAGTCCAGAAGTCCGAGATGCCGTCGATGAAGGCGCCGGAGGCCCATGACTGGCGGGCGGCGTCGTCTTCGCGGGCGAAAGCGGCCTCGATGTCTTCGAGCCGCGGCCGCAGCAGGCTCAGGTGCAGTGCGGTGATTCGGGCATCGCAGTTCCAGTCCCGTGCCACCGCGACTGCGCGGTGCACCAGCGTCTCCGGGGTGGTGATCTCGTCGAGCAGTCCGATCCGCATTGCCTCGTCCGCGTCGATGCAGATCGAGCCCATGATGATTCGCATCGCGTGGTTACGCACGAGACGGGTCATCAGGAGGCTCGAGGCGTTGGAGATGATGATCCCGCGGTGGTTCTCCGGCTGGAAGTACTGGGTTGCCGGGCAGCCGATCCTGCTGTCGCAGGCGAGTGTGACCTCCGAGGCGCCACCGACGGCGATCCCGTTCACGGCGGCGATGACGGGGATCGCCGTCTCGAGGATCGCGCGGGTGATGTCGTTGAAGGTCGTCACGGCCGACCGGAGTTCGTCGTAGGTGGTCGGTAGCGTCTGCAGATCCTCTCCGGCGGAAAAGGCTCTTCCGGTGCCCGTGAGCACGATCCCGCGGACGAGTTCACCCGTGCCGAATCGGCGGATGTTCTCGGCGAGCAACACTCGGGTGGTCACGTCCAGCGCATTCAACTTCGCTGGGCGGTTGAGCCTGATCACCGCGACGTCATTGCGGATGCTCACATCCAGATGGTTGTCAGTCATGGACGGCTCCCGGAGATGTCCCGGCGTGGCGGCTTCAGGTCGTAGGTGGTGCCGGGCTGCTCGGCAGAGCGTGCCTTCAGCGCCGGCTTGGAGATCCGCTCGGACGCGGTCCGCGGAAAGTCCGGGACGAACTCGATGAAGCGCGGAATCTTGAAGCCCGCGAGCTTGTCTCGGAGGTCATGCACGACTCGCTGCGCGGCCGTGCCGCTGCGCTCGATCCCGGGGGCCAGTTGTACGTAGGCTTTGACCTCCTCGCCGAACAGCTCGTCTGGCACGCCGATGACCGCGGCCGCGACGACGCTGTCATCGCTTTCCAGTGCGCGTTCGACCTCGGCGCCGGCGATGTTCTCCCCACCGCGGCGGATCATGTCCTTGATCCGCCCCACCAGGCGGTAGCTGCCCGCGTCCCGGACGGCGAGGTCGCCGGTGTGCAGCCAACCGTCGCGCAGCACTTGCGCTGTCGTTTCAGGCTGATTCCAGTAGCCCAGCATCATCGGCGTGCCCGAGGTGATCAGTTCGCCGGGCTCGCCATCGGCGACGTCATGGCCCTGCGGGTCGACGACCCGAACCCGTTTGGTGGGTAATGGCTGCCCCAGTCGACCGCTGCCGACGTCCGCGACGCTCTCGGGCAGGCTGATCAGGTCGACCCCGCTTTCAGTCATCCCGTACACCTCCCGCCACGGCGCCCCCCACCGCTGCTCGAGCTGTGCGTGCAGGTCGGCGGGGATGGCCGAGCAGAGCACCATGCGCAGGCTGTTGTCGCGATCCCTCGGAGTGGGTGGCTGCTTGAACAGCAGGGTCGGCATGGAGCCGAGCACATAGCAGAAGGTGGCCCGGTTACTGCGGACATCGGCCATGAAGCCCGAGGCGGAGAACCGCGGAAGCACCACCAGCGACGCACCGATCGTGAGGCACAGCGCGGTGTTCCACTGCGGATCCATGTAGGAGAACGGCTGGGAGGTGAGGGCGACGTCGTCGGGTCCGAGCCGCGTCGCATTCGCACAGACCCAGGCCACCCGAATCCAGTAGTCGTGCGTCAACATGCATGCTTTCGGGAATCCCGTTGTCCCTGAGGTGTACTGGAGGTTCGCCAGGGTATGACCGGTGATGGCGCACGCTGGCGAGGTCTCCGGGAAACGTGTGAGCTCGTCGGGATGGGCGGCGTCGACGATCCGGATGTCGGCGAGGGCAGTGTTCTCTGCGCGAACGTCTTCGACGAGGCGGGTATGTGCGGTGTCTGTGATCATCACGCGCGCGCCGGAATCGGCCAGCACGAATGCCAGATCGGACCGCTGATAGGACGAGTTCACCGGGACCACGACGCCGCCGGCCTTGAGGATCGCCAACCAGGAGACCGGCCACTGCACGACGTTCGGCAGCATGATGGCGATTCGGTCACCGGCGTGGACACCGTCCTCGGTGACAAGCCGCTGCGCCAGACGCGAGGTCCAACAGTCGATCTCGCCGAACGTCCACGCTCGATCCGCGAATCGGAGGAACTCGCGGTCGGGCATGCGGACGGCTCGGTCCTGCAGGAGTCCGACGAGGGTTTCGAAGGGTGGGTCCATGGCCATCCGGTCATGGGCAGTCGCACCTTCCAAGTCGACCGATTCCAGGTGGGTCATGTCGTCCCCTCGAAGTGTTCTCACATGTCGGTCGCGGGCTACCGCCGGCCGCAATGTGCGTTGGAGCGGGGTGGCTGGCGCGCAGGCCCCGCAAACGCTGTAGACCGACCATAACCAAAGTTGGTCATATGATCAAGCCGTATGACCAACTTAAGGAGGGAGCCGAGATCTGAATACGCTAACCGTGCACAAAGACCCAGCTGGTAGGCTTGCCGTTGACTTGGTCGATTGTGCAGAAAGAAGGGAGAGGGGACACTCATGGCTCGACTTCCCGCCGCCCAGCGGCGTGCCGACCTGGTGACTGCCGCCGTCCGCATGATCGCCGCTCATGGAGTTGACGGCGCAACCACGCGTCGCATCGCGGAGGAAGCGAACGCACCGCTTGCCACGCTGCACTACTGCTTCGCCACCAAGGAGGCGCTGTTCGCCGCCGTTTTCGAATACGTAGCCGGCCAATACCGAGACGTGTTGGTGGGCAACGATGTCCACGGTGACGTGGAAACATGCGCACGCGCTCTGTTGCGTGGCGTCATGGAGTGGTACCTGGCGAACCTGGACCTCGGCGCAGCGATCGTGGAACTGATCAGCTGGGCAAGACGACAAGAGGACAAGCAGGCCGAGATGGTTTACACGGAAGCGTTCGTGACCATGCGGTCGATTTTCGAGTCCGCTGCCGCCGGATCGGGCCGGACCATCGACCCTGACACTGTCGAGGCGTTGACCTATATGGTGTCGACGTTGTCCGACGGCTTCGCCCTGAACTGGCTGGTGTTCACCGACCGCGCAGCTGCTCGCCGGCAGATGGAGCTCTCTGTGAGCGCGCTCGACGCCTGGATGGCCGCTCATCTCGGCTCCGAGTCCTCGACGCGGGCGCCCGCCTCCTCCAACCCATCGTCGGCAGGAGACCTGCGGTCGCTGGTGTCCTGGGTGAGCGTCGACTGACGCGGGGCCTCCGCTCAGATCCGATTTTGGGCTTGGGTGACGACCCAGCTCAGCGCCGGATCGTCGTGCTCCATCCACTCGGGGTGCCACTGCACGCCGAGCACCGGTGAACCGGGCAATTCGACGGCTTCGACGACGCCGTCGGCGGTGCGTCCCGTGACGACGAGGCCGGTGCCGCAGCGCTCGACCGCCTGGTGGTGCCACGAGTTGGTCACCGCGCTGGCGCCGAAGATTCGTTCTGCGATCGACCCGGGCTCGAACGTCACCTTGTGATCGTCGGCACCGTCGGTGAGCGGAGGGGAAGCCGAGAGGTGCTCGACGGAACCCGGCGGCAGATGGGGGATCAACGTGCCGCCCAGCGCGACGTTGAGGACCTGCAGCCCGCGGCACACTCCGAGAACCGGGATGCGCCGGCCGAGCGCAGCGCGTACGAGCGCGAGTTCGAACTGGTCGCGTTCGGCATCGTGGACCATCGGATCGCTGCGCGGATCCACGTTGCGGACCACCGACGAGTCGCCACCCCAGCACGCGGGGTGAACATCCTGACCACCCGTGATCACCATCCCGGACATCCAGTGGCACAGTGCCTCGGGATCGGCATTGTAAGGCAGGTTCACCGGAACCCCGCCGGCTCTGGCGATTCGCTCCGCGAAGTCGCTCATGAAGGTGTCGGCGAGAAGGTGGCCGTAACGACTGTCCAGCCCCTCGACCAGCCCGAGGCGCACCCGCCGGCCGGTGATGCCGATCATCGGCCGGACCGCGCCCGGACGAACGGTGCAAGCCGTCACGGGAACTCGAAGTAGCGGGCCGACTCCCACTCGGACAGCTCGGCGAACGGATCACCGCCGGTGGTATGGAACTGCATCCATTCCCACCTCCGCGTACCGACCCAGTAGTCGACGAACTCGTCGCCGAGGTGCTCGCGCAGGATCAGGTCGTCGGCGAGCGCCGCGGCGGCCTTGGTGATGGTGTCAGGCAGCCGCTCCAGATCGGGCACGCACCACGCCAAGTCGCTGACGGCCTCAGGCGGCTCCAGCTCGCCGTCGAGGCCGGCCATCACGCCCGCCAGGATGACCGCGACCGCGAGGTACACGTTCGCGTCGGCGCCGGGAAGACGGTACTCGAGGCGGGAGTATGCCGGGTGTGCACACACTGCACGCACCGCGGTGCTCTTGTTGGCGATACCCCACGAAACGGTCGTCGGTGGGCCGCTCATGTCGACCAGGCGCCGATACGAGGTGATCTGCGGCAGCATGACCGATGTTGCCCCGCGGATTGTCGCGAGGAGCCCGCCGACCGCATGTCGCATCGTCGTCGACGGGCCGTCGGGGGCGTAGAACATGTTGGCGCCGTCCCGATTCAAGGACAGGTTGAGGTGAGAGGCCTGACCGTAACCAGCGGTCGGCTTCGCCATGAAGGTCACAGTGTGACCGCGGTCGAATGCCACTTCACGCATCACCTGTCGCGCGCGAGCCCAGTTGTCGCAGACTGAGATGGGACTACCAGGAACGAGATTGAGTTCCACTTGACCCGCGGCGTCCTCGTCGCTCCACGCTTCCCATTCGATCCCGATCTCGTCGAGGCGCCGGGCTACCGCCGACATGTAGTCGACCCAGTCCTTCGACTTCGCGAGGTGGTAGGCGGTTCCGGCCGAACCGCCGAGTGGGGTGAGGTCGCGATACCCCTTGGCGCGGGCCTCCTGAATGGATTCTTCGAACACCGTGGCCTCGATCTCGACGGCAATGGTGGCGGTGAAACCGCGCGTCGTGAGTCGCTCGACGAGCTTCCTGGTCAGGTTGCGGGGACAAGTCCCCACTGGGGAGCCGTCGGCCTGCCAGTAGTCACCGATCACCGAGTGCAGACCAGGTTCCCACTGCACGAGCGTGGACATGTCGGGCCGGAACGTCAGGTCGGACACGTGTCCGCGCCAGTCGGGGAAGGAGAACCCGAATGTCGGGGCGTTGCCCAGGTCGAGCCCGAAGAGCAAATCGGCCATCGCGAAACCCGAGGCCGCGCCGGCACAGAACTTCTTCGGTGCCAGATTCTTCCCGAGGAAGCAGCCCTCGTGATTGGTGGCCTCGAGTCGGACGCTGTGCACAGCGGCATCGAGATCGATTGTTGCCAAGTCGAGTTCAGACATTGAAGCGTACCTTCCATGATGCGGCCACCAGGACCGACAACTGAGTCAGCGTCCCGCGCACACCGAGCAGACCGGTCGACAGCGCAGCCAACAGGTCATCGGCTCCCGAGAAAATGCCGGCCAGCAGCTCCGGCGGGCCGGCCACGACATAGTGCGTCTCGCCGACGCCGACAACGTGCTGGGTCGGCCCGTCCGGACCGTCCGCGACCGCGACGAGCACGTCAGGGATGCCTGGAATAGCTCTGGCAGCCGCCCAGAATGTCTCGGCGGCGACCCGCCAGTCGGGCAGCGGCGGCGACAGCATGTTCAGCGCCATGTCAGCGAGATCGCCTGCCCCGATGGGCTCCTTGACCACGGCGAACCGCCGGTTGAGATCGACCGTGAGGCTCGCGTCGGGTTCCGCGAACACACCGCTGGACACCGTGACGCCGCAGTCGGAGGTGGTGATCGTCGCGGCTTGCGGGGTGTCATGCGAGCGGATGGCGACGGTGCCTCTGACGGCCGGAGCAGGAACGTCCGTCGTACGCGCACGAACGGAATCAGCAATGGTCCGACCGATCAGCCGGACAATCGGACTCGCGTCGTCCTCGATGCGGATGTCGAGCCCACCGTCCACGTCGGGCCCGCGTGTCACTGAATCGACTGTTGTTTCGGTCATTTCACCGTCCCTTGATTCCACGACGCCGCGCCTGCGCTACGCCGTCAGTGCTGGAAGTGCCGACGCGCATTATGGTCAATCGTCTTGGTCATATGACTAACATGGTGGGGCATGGATCGCTGAATGTCAACGACGCGGAGGGCAGAGGGCACTCATGGATAGCGACGCACCCGCATGGTGGAGCCTGCTCGATGACAGGGCCGCAGCGGTGGCCCGTGTGATCGCCCAGATCCTGCCTGAACCCGTCCGCGAGCTCGGGCCGGAGCGGGCCAGAGTGTTGTTGAACACGGCGGCATCCGCTGAACCACTCATCCAGCTCGACCGTGTCGATCAACTGACCGTGCCGTCCCGAAGCGGTGCGATCGCGGCTCGCCTTTACCGACCGAACACCGCCGTGCCGCCTAGCGGCAGCCCCGCCCTCGTGTACATGCACGGCGGAGGTTTCGTGCTGGGAACCCTGGACGGGGCCGACGAATTGTGCCGCGCGATCGCCGCTGGTTCCGATTGGACTGTCGTCTCCCTGGACTACCGCCTCGCACCCGAAACTCCCTATCCCGCAGCGCTCGACGACTGCATCGACGGCTACGCGTGGCTGCTCCGGTCGGCCTCGGCGCTCGGCATCGACCCGGACCGGATCGCGATCGGAGGCGACTCCGCAGGCGGCAACCTCGCCGCCGCCGTCTGCCTGCACCGTCGAGACGAAGGCACCGTCCTGCCCGTGACGCAGGTGGTCGCCTATCCCGCCGTGGACGCGACGTTCAACAGGCCTTCTTGGTTGGAGTTCGCCGACGCACTGCCACTGAGCGCCGCGGACGCGCGCTGGCTGTGGGACCAGTACGTCGGGCCGGGTCACCGGTCCGACGACCACCTCGCCGCACCGATGCGTGCCGGCACACTAGTCGGGTTGCCGCGCGCTCTGATCATCACCGCGGAGGTCGACCCGATCCGCGACGACGCCGAGGCGTACGCAACTCGCCTCCGCGGCGACGGCGTCCCAGTCTCCTTGACGAGGTACACCGGCGTTTTCCACGGCTTCCTCACCGAGGTAGGCACGTTCGAACAGGCGAGTCGAGCGGTCGAGGAGATCTGCGGGCACCTGCGCGCGGTCACGCAAGCGCCACTCGGCCGGGGACTACTTCAGCAGGGCGCGTGACATCACGACGCGCTGGATCTGATTGGTGCCCTCGTAGATCTGGGTGATCTTGGCGTCGCGCATCATCCGCTCCACCGGGAAATCGATGGTGTAGCCGGCGCCACCGAACAACTGCACAGCGTCGGTGGTGACCTCCATCGCGACGTCGGAGGCGAAGCACTTCGACGCCGCGGAGATGAAGCCCAGCGCCGGTTCGCCGCGCTCGGCGCGGGCCGCGGCGCTGTAGACCATCAGCCGGGCGGCCTCGACCTTCATCGCCATGTCGGCGAGCATGAACTGCACACCCTGGTTGTCACTCACCGGGCGGCCGAACTGCTTGCGGTCCTTGGTATAGGCGATCGCGGCGTCCAGTGCGCCCTGCGCGATGCCGACGGCCTGCGCGCCGATCGTCGGACGGGTGTGGTCGAGGGTGGCCAGGGCGGTCTTGAAGCCGGTGCCCGGCTCACCGATGATCCGGTCACCGGGGATGCGGCAGTTCTCGAAGTACAGCTCGGTGGTGGGCGAGCCCTTGATGCCGAGCTTCTTCTCCTTGGGCCCGACGCTGAAGCCCTCGTCGTCGAGGTGCACCACGAACGCCGAGATGCCGTTGGCGCCCTTGTCCGGGTCGGTCACCGCCATCACGGTGTACCAGTCGGACTTGCCGCCGTTGGTGATCCACGCCTTGGTGCCGTTGAGGATCCAGTCCTCGCCGTCGGCCTTCGCGCGGGTCCGCATGCCCGCCGCGTCACTGCCGGCTTCGCGCTCCGAGAGCGCATACGACGCCATCGCCCCGTCGACGAGGTCGGAGAGCACCTTCTTCTGGAGATCCTCCGAGCCGCGCAGGATCAGCCCCATCGTGCCGAGCTTGTTCACCGCCGGGATCAGCGACGCCGACGCATCGACACGGGCGACCTCCTCGATCACGATGCACGCCGCCACCGAGTCCGCACCCTGACCGCCGTACTCCTCGGGCACGTGCACGGCGTTGAAACCCGAGGCGTTCAACGCCTGCAGAGCCTCCTCGGGGAAGCGCGACTGCTCGTCCACCTCGGCGGCGTGCGGCGCGATCTCCTTCTCCGCGAGCGCGCGGATCGCGCTGCGCAACTCCTGATGTTCCTCAGGCAACTGGAACACGTCGAACGACTGATTACCGGCCCATTGAGCCATCGCGGCCTCCTAGCTACTCGTCGGTAACTTTACCCGCTGTCAGCCGTCGCCCAGCAACCGGTCCCGCAGCGCGGCGTCCTTGTCGAGCACCATCTGCTCGAGGTCGGCCTGGAACGCGGTCATCCGCTCGCGCAGCGCCGTGTCTCCGGCACCGAGGATTCGCACCGCCAGCAGGCCGGCATTGCGCGCTCCACCGATCGACACCGTGGCCACCGGTACGCCCGCAGGCATCTGCACGATCGACAGCAGCGAGTCCAGCCCGTCGAGCCGGGCCAGCGGCACCGGCACCCCGATGACGGGCAGCGGCGTCGCCGAGGCCACCATGCCGGGCAGATGGGCGGCACCGCCTGCGCCGGCGATGATCACCTCGATCCCCCGGTCGGCGGCGGTGCGCGCGTAGTCGAGCATCCGGCCGGGTGTGCGGTGTGCCGACACCACGCCGACCTCGAAGGGCACCTCGAACTCGGCGAGCGCCTCGGCGGCGTCGGCCATCACCGACCAGTCGCTGTCGCTGCCCATGATCACGCCGACTCGCGGCGCCGGTGCTGCTTCCCGGGTCGCTTCGCTCCTGCCCTCTGGTGCTCCGGAACTCATCTGTGCGGGTCCCATCCGTCGGTCCATTCGGCGTGCGACAGCCAGTGTGCCGCCCGTTCGGCACGCTCGCGGAGGTACTCCACGTCGCGCCCGGGGATGTTGACGTGCCCGATCTTGCGGCCGGGCCGCTCGGCCTTGCCGTACAGGTGCACCTTGGCGTCGGGCACCCGCGCGAACAGGTGGTGCAGCCGTTCGTCCATGGCCATCGCCGGTGTCTGCGCGGCGCCGAGGACGTTGGCCATCACCGTCACCGGGGTGAGCAGACCGGTGTCGCCGAGCGGATAGTCCAGCACGGCCCGCACATGCTGCTCGAATTGGCTGGTCCGTGCGCCGTCCATGGTCCAGTGCCCCGAGTTGTGCGGACGCATCGCCAGCTCGTTGACCAGGAGCCCGCCGTCGTCGGTCTCGAAGAGTTCAACGGCGAGCACTCCCACCACGCCGAGCTCCGACGCCAGGCTCAACGCCAGTTGCTGTGCGGCCGAACCGATTTCGTCGGACAAACCGGTGGCGGGGGCGATCACCGTCACGCAGATGCCGTCGCGCTGCACGGTTTCCACCACCGGCCACGCCGCCCCCTGCCCGAAGGGCGAACGGGCCACCAGCGCGGCGAGTTCGCGCCGCATCTGCACCCGCTCCTCGGCCAGCACGGCCACCCCGTCGGCCAGGTATCCGGCCACCACCTCGCGGGCGTGCCCGGCGTCTCGGGCCAGCACCACCCCGCGTCCGTCGTAGCCGCCGCGCACCGTCTTGATCACCACCGGCCCACCGACGGCGCGGGAGAAGGCGTCGACGTCGTCGACCGACGCGAGCGCCGTGTACCGGGGTATCGGCGCGCCGAGCGCCTCGAGTCGTCGGCGCATCACCAGCTTGTCCTGCGCATGGACCAGCGCGGTGGGCGGCGGCGCCACGTTGACGCCCTCGCGAACCAGCGTGTCGAGCAGTTCGGTGGGGACGTGCTCATGGTCGAAGGTCAGCGCGCTGGCCCCGGCGGCGGCCCGGCGCAGCGCATCGAGATCAGTGTGGGAGCCGAGCACCACGTCCGGGGCGACCTGGGCGGCGGGCTCGTCCGGACCGGTGGCCAGCACCCGCAGGGACTGACCGAGCGCGATTGCCGCCTGATGGGTCATCCGGGCCAGCTGACCCCCGCCGATCATGGCCACGACGGGCGGCGAGGAGGAATTCGTCGGCACGACGCCTATCGTGTCACGACCGCGCCCAGCGCCCTGACCTGGGGCGCAACCGTGGATTCCGCGTCGTCACGGGCCGTTACGTAGACTGCCTGCTTGTGTCCTTTGCCGATGCGACGATCAAGCGCCTTCCGGGGCCGATCCGTCCCTACGCCGAGCAGCACCACGAACTGATCAAGTTCGCCATCGTCGGTGCCACGACGTTCATCATCGACTCGGCGATCTTCTTCACGCTCAAGCTGACGATCCTGGAACCCAAGCCGGTGACCGCCAAGATCATCGCCGGCATCGTCGCGGTGATCGCGTCGTACATCCTCAACCGCGAATGGAGCTTCCGCGACCGGGGTGGCCGCGAGCGCCACCACGAGGCGCTGCTGTTCTTCGGGGTCAGCGGGGTCGGGGTGCTGCTGAGCATGGCGCCGCTGTACTTCTCCAGCTACGTGCTGGGCCTGCGGGTGCCCGAGGTGTCGCTGACCATCGAGAACATCGCCGACTTCGTCTCGGCCTACATCATCGGCAATCTGCTGCAGATGGCGTTCCGGTTCTGGGCGTTCCGCCGGTGGGTGTTCCCCGACGAGTTCGGGCGCAACCCGGAGCGGGCGCTGGAGTCCACCCTCACCGGCGGCGGTTTCGCCGAGGCGATGGAGGACCACCACGAGCACCAGGAGCAGGGACGCCTCGGCAAGGGCGCCGGGACCGGTCTGCGGTCGCACGGCACCACCGCCGACGGCACGGTCACACCGCTCCGCCGGCGCACCCGGCGTGGTCAGCTGGGCGACTCCTCGGAACCGAGGGTGTCGAAGACCTCGTGATACAGCAGTGAGTGCACCCGCTCCACGCGGGGAATGTCGTGGAACTCCAGCGGATCCTGAGCCGCCGACTCGATGATCAGCGTCCCGGTGCGCAGGATCCGGTCGAGCAGTCCGTGCCGGAACTCGACACTGTTGATCCGCGCCAGCGGGATGTCGATGCCGGAGCGGGTGAGCACGCCGTGCCGGAACATCACCCGCCGGTCGGTGATCACGAAGTGTGTCGTCCACCAGTTCAGGAACGGCCACACCGTCAGCCAGCCGATGAGCACCGCCCAGATCGCGGCGATGACGCCCAGCACGACCGTCTTGGCGGTGGGGTCCCAGCCGAGGGTGTTGACGTAGCCCGCGCCGAAGGCCGCCACCGCCGTCGCCAGCAGCAGCACCAGTACCGGTCCGATCAGCCGCTTCCAGTGCGGGTGCCGGTGCAGCACCACCTGCTCGTCGTTGGCCAGCACGTTCTCCGGGTAGCCCACGGCAGCACTCTACGACTCGAGCGGCCGCAGGTGGGTGATGTCGCCCGCGGACACGGCGGTCAGCTCGCCGGGCGTCCTGATCTGCAGCCGTCCGACGCCGTCGATGCCCTCGGCCACGCCTTCGACGGTGCGGTCACCGGGCAGCGTCGCGCGCACCCGGCTGCCCAGGGTGCGGCTGCGGGCCCGGTATGCGGCGGCCAGCGCGTCGTCCCGGCCGTGCGCGCGGCGCCAGCGGGTGGTCACCTCCGCGAGGTGGCGTAGCACCGCGGCGGCCAGCCCGTCCCGGTCGACGGGATCGACCCCGAGCATCGCCAGCGAGACGGCCACCGGATCGGGCGCCTCCTCGACGGTCATCGTCGCGTTGATCCCCAGTCCGACCACCACCGTCTGCGCGGGCGCGGCGACCTCGGCCAGGATGCCCGCCAGCTTGCCCGGCGCGTCCTGCGGGCCGACCTGCACGTCGTTGGGCCACTTCAGGCCTGCGGCCACACCCGCGATCTCCGCCACGGCGTCGACGACCGCCACTCCTGCGGCCAGCGGCAGCCATCCCCACGCGTCGGGGGCCACGTCGCTCACATCTACGCCGACCGACAGCGCCAGCTGCGAGCGCGGCGGTGCGGACCACCGGCGGCCGTGCCGGCCGCGCCCGGCGCTCTGATGCTCGGCGATCAGCACCGCACCGGCGATGTCCTCTCCCGCGGCGGACCTGGCCAGCAGGTCGGCGTTGGTGGACCCCGTCTCCTCGACGACGTCGAGTCTGGTCCACGGCAGCGTGGTCAGGCCGCTGCGCAGAAAGTCCGCGTCGAGTGCCGGTCGCTCGTCGATGCCCACGGGCTCAGGCTAGAGCTCCCGGCCTCACACATCCGGGGCGGGGTGCATCCACAGCGCGAGACAGCAACATTGCGATCGCATCCATCATGCCGAATGCTGTTATCGTCGTGAGGGTTTGCCATTTCAACAATCGATCTGGTAAACAACGATCATGAAGCGGTCTCTCGTCGGGCTCGGCGCGCTCGTTCTCGTCGTCGGGGGCTGCACCGACGAGGCCGGTTACGTGCTGCCGCCGAAGGAGCAGGCCGTGGCGACCGCGACGAGCGCCGAAGCGACGACCACGACGGCGACTGACCCGTCCCGGCCGCAGCCCCTTGGCACCTCCCTCACCCTCGGCCCGGAGGGTGCCGAAATCGAGGTGACCGCCGACGAGATCAACCAGGACAGCGCGCCGACGATCATGCCGCCGGGCGGCGGTCACTGGGCCGGCACCCGTGTCCGCACGTGCGCCAAGGGTGACCCGTCGACCCGGGTCGACGTGGGATCGTCGGAGTGGAGCGCCACCGACGCCGTGGGCGTCGTGTACAACGCGAGCACCTTGACCGAGGTCGGCTTCCCCGACGAGTTGTATCCGACCGCGTCGACCCTCACCGCCGGTCAGTGCGCCGCAGGCTGGGTGATGTTCCCCGCGGGATTCAAGGCGGTGCTGACATCCGTCACCTTCACGCTCGACAGTGCGACCAAGGCGACCTGGACGATGCCCGTTCAGTAGGCGCCGGTCGCGCGGAACACCGCGCTGGCCGTCTTCATCGCGATCGCGAGGTCGCCGAGCATCGACCAGTTCTCGACGTAGGAGAGGTCGAGCCGCACCGAGTCCTCCCATGACAGGTCGGAGCGCCCGCTCACCTGCCACAGACCGGTGATCCCCGGCCGCACCAGCAGCCGGCGCTTGACGTGGTCGTCGTAGGCCTCGACCTCGCTGCGCAGCGGGGGCCGCGGGCCGACCACGCTCATCTCGCCGGTGACGACGTTCATGAACTGGGGTAGCTCGTCGAGGCTGTAGCGGCGCAGGAAGCGCCCGACGCCGGTGACACGCGGGTCGTGGCGGATCTTGAACAGCATCGCGCCGCCCTCGTTGAGGTGGGCGATGTCGGCCAGCCGCCGATCGGCGTCGACCACCATGCTGCGGAACTTGATCATCTTGAACGGCTTGCCGTCGATGCCGATGCGTTCGGACCGGTACAGCACGGGCCCGCGGCTGGTCGCCTTCACGGCCACGGCCGCCGCCAGCAGCACCGGCGAGGTGAGCACCAGCACGGTCAGCGCGAAGCAGACGTCGAACGCCCGCTTCTGGAACCGCTTGGCGCCGTCGTAGCGCGGTTTGTCGACGTGCAGCAGTGGCAGGCCGCCCACCAGGCGGACGGTGAGCCGGGGACTCGCGACGTCGGCCATGCCGGGCGAGACCACCAGGTCGACATCGAGCTTCTCGAGCTGCCACGACAGGTCGCGGATGCCGTCGGCATCGAGGTGTCCGGAGGTCAGCACGACGGTGTCGGCGCCGGACATGGCGACCGCCGTGGCGATGTCCGTGTCGTACGGATAGGCGGGCACCGGACCGTCCGGCGGGATGTGCAGGGTGTCACGCGCCATCTGGCCGGGCACACAGACGCCGACGAGGCGGTAGCCGTCGCTGGGCGCCCGGGCCAACGACTTCGCCAGCGCCCGAACGGAATCCGGCCGACCGACCGCGAGGACGGTGTGCATGAATGCCCCACGCCGCCGGTGCCGCACCACGAACCGGCGCGAGAGCCATCTGCTCACCGTGAGCGCGAGCAGACCGAGTGGGAACGCGATCGCGAGGTACCCGCGGGCGATCTCGATCCGCAGCAGGGTGGTGGCGACGGCGATCACGCCGAACACCGACAGCGTCGCCATCCAGACGCGGCGGTACTCCTCGATGCCACTACCCAGGATCTGGACCGACCGGGTGCGGTGGACGGTCAGCGCCGCGATCCACAGCGCCGCGATGGACGCCGAGACCAGGATGTAGTCGATCGAGCCTAGGCCGACCAGGCTGGTCGCGGTCAGATCGCCGAATCGAAGCATCTGGGCCAGCGCGACGACACCGATCACGATCAGCGTGTCCGACGACATCAGCCAGCGTGCGTAGTGCACCTGCCATTCGCGCAGGCCGGGCCGTGCCACCGCAGTGATGCCGGGGGCAGCGGAGACAGACGTCACGGTCTGAAAACTCATCGGCCAGAATCGCCTTTTCTATTCGCCACTCGCAATACTGGCTAATACTTACACAGCCTGAGTTGTCTGCCAACCAACCACACCGCCGTGTTACCTAGATCACTTCCCGCCGCCGACGCGCTTTTCGGACCCAATGCGCTGGCCACACCGCGTCGACCTGAACTAACGCGTAGGAAAGCTGTAACAGTGCTGGCAGCGTTCCGTGCATCCTCACACAGTCCTCAACGACCACCCGCCCGCGGCGGGCAGCGCCGTGACCACCGAACATGTCGCTTCTGTGCAGATCTAGCAAATGATTCGGACGTCGCCATAGCTGAGGCTACGGATCGCCGCTCGGTTCTCGGAACAATGGGGACGTCGCGGGCACAGGGCGTGCCGATAGCATCGACACCCATGACGAGCGTTACCGAGCCTTCCCAGACGCCCACGGACGGGTCCGCCGAGCACGAGCCGGACATCCACACCACCGCAGGCAAGCTGGCCGACCTGAAGAAGCGCACCGACGAGACGCTGCATCCCGTCGGGGAGGCCGCGATCGAGAAGGTGCACGCCAAGGGCAAGCTGACCGCCCGCGAGCGGATCCTGGCACTGCTGGACGAGGACTCCTTCGTCGAGCTCGACGCGCTCGCCAAGCACCGCAGCACCAACTTCGGCCTGCAGCAGAACCGGCCGGTCGGCGACGGCGTGGTGACCGGCTACGGCACGGTGGACGGCCGCGACGTGTGTGTGTTCAGCCAGGACGCCACCGTGTTCGGCGGCAGCCTCGGCGAGGTCTACGGCGAGAAGATCGTCAAGGTGCAGGAGCTGGCGATCAAGACGGGCCGCCCCCTGATCGGCATCAACGACGGCGCCGGTGCTCGCATCCAGGAGGGCGTCGTCTCGCTCGGCCTGTACAGCAAGATCTTCCACAACAACATCAAGGCGTCCGGGGTGATCCCGCAGATCTCGCTGATCATGGGCGCCGCAGCGGGCGGACACGTCTACTCCCCCGCGCTGACCGACTTCGTCATCATGGTCGACCAGACCAGCCAGATGTTCATCACCGGGCCGGACGTCATCAAGACCGTCACCGGCGAGGAGGTGACGATGGAGGAGCTCGGCGGCGCGCACACCCACATGGCCAAGTCCGGGCTGGCGCACTACGTCGCCTCCGGCGAGCAGGACGCCTTCGACTACGTTCGCGACCTGCTCTCGTACCTGCCGCCCAACAACTACGCCGACCCGCCGCGGTACCCGTCGCCGAACCCCTCAGGCCCCATCGAGGAGACCCTCACCGACGAGGACCTCGAACTCGACACGCTGATCCCGGACTCGCCGAACCAGCCGTACGACATGCACGAGGTGATCACCCGGATCCTCGACGAGGACGAGTTCCTCGAGGTGCAGTCCGGCTACGCGACGAACATCATCGTCGGATTCGGCCGGGTGGACGGCAGGCCGGTCGGCATCGTCGCCAATCAGCCCACCCAGTTCGCCGGCTGCCTCGACATCAACGCCTCGGAGAAGGCTGCGCGGTTCATCCGCACCTGCGACTGCTTCAACATCCCGATCATCATGCTGGTGGACGTGCCGGGATTCCTGCCCGGCACCGACCAGGAGTTCAACGGCATCATCCGCCGTGGCGCGAAGCTGCTGTACGCCTACGGCGAGGCGACGGTCGCCAAGATCACCGTCATCACCCGCAAGGCCTACGGCGGCGCCTACTGCGTGATGGGGTCCAAGGAGATGGGCGCCGACGTCAACGTCGCGTGGCCGACGGCCCAGATCGCGGTGATGGGCGCCTCCGGCGCCGTCGGCTTCGTCTACCGGCAGCAGCTCAAGGAAGCCGCGAAAGCGGGCGACGATGTGGACGCGCTGCGGCTGCAGCTGCAGCAGGAGTACGAGGACACGCTGGTGAACCCGTACATCGCCGCCGAGCGCGGCTATGTCGACGCGGTCATCCCGCCTTCGCACACCCGCGGTTACGTCGCCACTGCGCTGCGGCTTCTGGAGCGCAAGATCACCCAGACCCCGCCGCGCAAGCACGGCAACATCCCGCTGTGAGGCCCAGAAAGGCGAGCGCATGAACCACGATGCCGACATCACCGAGGTCAGCGATCCCCGGCAGATGACGATCGACCAGCCTGCGCCGGCCGCCCCGGAGTTCCATGTCGTCAAGGGCTCGCCGACCGAGGCGGAGATCGCGGCCCTGGTGACCGTGCTCGCCGGCGCCTCGGGCGCCCCGACCGAACACGGTCCGCAGGAGCTCAACCCGTGGGGTCACCCGGTCGACAAGCTGCGCTATCCGGTGTTCAGCTGGCAGCGCGTCACCCTGTTGCAACGGACCCACATGAGGCGATGACCCGGGTCGTTCTGGGTTCGGCGTCGGTGGGCCGACTGGGCGTACTGCGCCAGGCCGGCCTCGACCCGCTGGTGATCGTCTCGGGCGTGGACGAGGATGCCGTGATCGCCTCGCTGGGTCCGGCCGCCCCGGCGGATGTGGTGTGTGCACTCGCCGACGCGAAGGCGGACGACGTGGTGGGCCGCCTTCCCGGCGACGTCGCGGCGGACTGCGTGGTCATCGGATGCGATTCGATGCTCGCCCTCGACGGCCGCCTGCACGGCAAGCCGGGCACAGCGGATGCCGCCCGTAGGCAGTGGCAGACGATGGCCGGCCGCGCCGGCGCGCTGCACACCGGCCATGCAGTGCTCCGGGTCCGCGACGGCGAGACCGTCCAGAAAGCCGTCGAATCACGAGACACGACAGTGCATTTCGCAACGCCGAGCGAGGCCGATCTGGACGCCTACGTCGGCACCGGCGAACCATTGGGCGTGGCAGGCGCATTCACCCTCGACGGGTACGGCGGGTGGTTCGTCGATCGCATCGAGGGCGACCCGTCGAATGTGATCGGCCTCAGCCTGCCGCTGACCCGCCGGCTGCTCGACCGCGTCGGGGTCCCCGTCACCGCACTCTGGTAGCGGTCATCGCTGCGGTTCCGCATCGAGCAGGGGTACGACGTTGCCCGGCTGCGCCGGCGCGACAACCTTGCCCGTGATGTCGACGATCGCCGAGTCGGTGACGATCGGCACCGCCGGATCCGGGCGCTTGAAGAACTGCCGCTCGATGGTGAAGCCGGGCTCGGTCACGCGGCCCGCGGTGCACTTGTCGTACTCGCCATCGAACGGCGGCCGTTCCGGTGCCCACTCCACCCGCGGATTCAACTGCAGCGCATCTGTTTCCGAGTTCCGGACCGCGACGCTGTGCAGGCAGGCCCAGAGGTCCTTGTCGTCGATGTACTTGCCGCTGGCGGGATAGATGTCCCGCGGCGCCAGGTAGTAGAGGTCGTAGAATTCGCCCCGCGGGGTCTGTCTGACCGTGTAACCGATGACCGGCAGGGATCCACGATCCTCCGGGGGCGGGGCGACGTAGGCGTCGGTCGCCGCCTGCCGGTCCTCGCGGGCCCGCTTGTCGGCCTCCTGCTGGGCGATCACACTCTTGTACTCGCTGTCCGCCGACCAGAACATGATCCCGCCGAACACCACTCCGGCGATCAGGGCAAGCCCGCCGAGCGCCGTCATCAGGTAGGCGGCATCGCTGGGCTCGTTGGCCTCGGGATTGCGGAACTTCCAGGACTCGAACAGCCACCACATCTTTCGCGGCTGCAGCAGCATGAACAGGCCGATCGGGACGCCGATCAGCATCACCAGGATCGCGAATCCCACGGCTACTGCACCCCGGCGAGCAGCGGAACGGGATTGCCGGAGGCCGCAGGCACCAGCACGGCCCCGTCGGGACGGACGACGGCGCTGTTGGTGACGATCGTGGCGTCCGGCCTGATCTCGCCGATGCGGACGAAAGCGACGTCGGACGACCAGGCGTCGGTCACGCGACACGTCGCCTCGCTGGCGAGTGTGGCCTTCAACCCCGGCGTCCAGCCCAGCTGCAGATCGGCGGTGATCCGGTCGGTGTTGATGCCGCGGACCTGCCGCATGACCTCACACCCTTGCTCGGAGAAGAAGTTGAAGCCGCCGGCCACCGGCGCCGATCCCGCAGGAACGAGATAGGACATGTCGAGGAAGGTGGCGACGCCCTCCCGGGCCAGCCGGTAGCCGACGATGGGCAGCGCCCCACGCGACTGCGGACGTGACGTCAGGCCGGCCCTCGGGGGCGGGGTGCGCTTGGTGGTCGTCGTGGCCGGCCGCGAAAGCGCGTCGTCGCCGTTCGAGCTCCCGTTGGTGAAGGCCAGCAGCGCGACGATGACCGACACGACGATGACGAGGATCCCGGTGAGCGAGGACATGCCGTAGGCGGCCTCGCTCGGTTCGTTGGCTTCGGGGTTCTTGTACTTCCACGACTCGGTGGCCCACCACAGCTTGTCGGGATTGCGGAACAGCCACGCGCCGACCGGTACCCCGATCAGCAGGACCATGATTCCGAGTGCCACCCGAAAATCCTAAAGTCGCCGACCGGCCACTCAGCGCAGCAATTCCGGGCGCGGCGGTAGGCTCGCTGACGTGCCGCTCCCACCAGATCCCAGCCCCGCGCTGCAGGACTACGCCCACCCCGAACGCCTCGTCACCTCCGATTGGCTGGCGAGCAATCTCGGAAGGCCGGGCCTGGCCATCGTGGAATCCGACGAGGATGTGCTGCTCTACGACACCGGTCACATCCCCGGTGCGGTGAAGATCGATTGGCACACCGACCTCAACGATCCGAACGTCCGCGACTACATCGACGGCGCGCAGTTCGCCGAACTGATGGACCGCAAGGGGATCGCGCGCGACGACACCGTCGTCATCTACGGCGACAAGAGCAACTGGTGGGCGGCATACGCGCTGTGGGTGTTCACCCTGTTCGGCCACCCGGACGTCCGGCTCCTCGACGGCGGGCGCGACCTGTGGGTCTCCGACGGCCGCGACACCACACTCGACGTGCCCAACCGGCGCTCCAGCGGCTACCCCGTCGTCGAGCGGGACGACGCGCCGATCCGGGCGTTCAAGGACGACGTGCTCGGCATCCTCGGCGCCCAGCCGCTCATCGACGTGCGGTCACCTGCGGAGTACACCGGTGAACGCACCCACATGCCCGACTACCCGGAGGAAGGCGCCCTGCGCGGCGGGCACATCCCCACCGCCCGGTCGATCCCGTGGGCCAAGGCCGCCGACGACAGCGGACGGTTCCGCAAGCGTCCCCAACTCGAAGAGCTCTACGGGTTCCTGCAAGAGGACGACAAGACAGTCGTGTACTGCCGGATCGGTGAGCGCAGCAGCCACACCTGGTTCGTGCTGACTCATCTGCTCGGGCTGCCCGGCGTGCGGAACTACGACGGTTCGTGGACCGAATGGGGCAATGCGGTGCGCGTGCCCGTCGCCGTCGGGGAAGAGCCCGGCGAGGCGCCGTGAGTCCGGCCGCCGGGATGCCGGCCGCCCTCGCCGAGGTCGTCTCGGACTTCCAGGAGGTGCAGGGGCAGGACAAGCTGCGGCTGCTGCTGGAGTTCGCCGACGACCTGCCGCCGCTGCCGGCCGGCCTGGAGCAGGCCGCGATGGAACCCGTCCCGGAGTGCCAGTCCCCGTTGTTCCTGCACGTCGACGCCGACGACCGCGAGCACGTGCGGCTGTACTTCAGTGCGCCCCGCGAGGCGCCGACCACCCGCGGCTTCGCCTCGATCCTGGCCACCGGGCTCGACGACCTGCCCGCCGAGGAGATCCTCGCCGTGCCCGACGACTTCTACTCCGACCTGGGTCTGGCCGCACTGATCAGCCCGCTGAGGCTGCGTGGCATGTCGGCAATGCTGGCCCGGATCAAGAAGCGGCTGAGGACCTAGCGCTCAGGCGTGGGCTTCAGCTAGCTGTAGCACTCTTCGCCGGCTCTGGTGATGCCCACCCCGTACCACGCGTCTTCAGTCATCGGCTCCTCCGCCTTGGGCGACTGCCAGCAGACCTTCCAGAACTTCTCGACCAGTTGCTTCTGGTCCACGCCGTTGATGTTCTGGGTGTTCAGGACCAGATCCGGCTTACCGGCGGCAGAGGCGACCTCCGCCTGAGCCTCGTCCAGCGTCATGTCGACGATATCCGGCATCTCCGGCGGTTCCTGCGCCGTTGCGGTCGGCGCCGCGAGACCGCTCGCAGCAACCAGAATCGCCGAGGCGATGTTGATCACGTGTATCCGTTTAATCCGCATGAACTCCCCCTCAGCCCCGCCCGGAAACGAGATTACAGCAACCGATCGCCGGTCATCGCCTTGTTCGCAAGCCGTCATCTATTACGGCGCGCGATGCTGCAGGCGGGGCCCCGAACCCCGCCGCGATTCGTACACCCACCCCGCGTCGCAGAGGGCGGCCGGTGACCCGCGATCGAACCTACTTGCCAGTAACGACCACCGCCTCGCCGAGACCTCAGGTGCGGCGCTTAAACTGCCCGGGATAAGTTCTTAAAGACGTTCTTAGAGACGCCCGCGCAGGGCGATCCAACAGGAGGCGAAGTGGCCAGTCACGCCAGCTCGAAGATCACGAAGGTGCTTGTAGCCAACCGCGGCGAGATCGCGGTCCGGGTGATCCGAGCGGCGAAGGACTCCGGGTTGACCAGCGTGGCCGTCTACGCCGAACCCGACGCCGACGCCCCGCACGTCCGGCTCGCCGACGAGGCGTTCGCCCTCGGCGGCCAGACCTCGGCCGAGTCCTACCTGGTCTTCGAGAAGCTGCTCGACGCGGCCGCGAAGTCCGGCGCCAACGCCGTCCACCCCGGATACGGGTTCCTGAGCGAGAACGCCGACTTCGCCCAGGCGGTGCTCGACGCCGGCCTGATCTGGATCGGCCCCAGCCCGCAGTCCATCCGCGATCTCGGTGACAAGGTCACCGCCCGCCACATCGCCGCCCGTGCGCAGGCCCCGCTGGTCCCCGGCACCTCCGATCCGGTCAAGGACGCCGACGAGGTGGTCGCGTTCGCCAAGGAGTACGGCGTGCCGGTCGCGATCAAGGCGGCGTTCGGCGGCGGCGGCCGCGGCATGAAGGTGGCCCGCACCCTCGAGGAGATCCCCGAGCTCTACGACTCCGCGGTGCGCGAGGCCGTCTCCGCGTTCGGCCGGGGCGAGTGCTTCGTGGAGCGCTACCTGGACAAGCCGCGCCACGTCGAGGCGCAGGTGATCGCCGACACCCACGGCAACGTCGTCGTCGCGGGCACCCGCGACTGCTCGCTGCAGCGCCGCTTCCAGAAGCTCGTCGAAGAGGCGCCCGCGCCCTTCCTGACCGACGCGCAGCGCAAGGAGATCCACGAGTCGGCCAAGCGCATCTGCAAGGAGGCCGGCTACTACGGCGCGGGCACCGTCGAGTACCTGGTCGGCCAGGACGGTCTGATCTCGTTCCTCGAGGTCAACACCCGCCTGCAGGTCGAGCACCCGGTCACCGAGGAGACCTCGGGCATCGACCTGGTTCGCCAGCAGTTCCGGATCGCCAACGGCGAGCCGCTCGACATCACCGAGGATCCGACGCCGCGCGGCCACTCCATCGAGTTCCGCATCAACGGCGAGGACGCAGGCCGCGGCTTCCTGCCCGCACCCGGCCCGGTCAGCAAGTTCGAGGCGCCGCAGGGGCCCGGCATCCGGCTGGACTCCGGCGTCGAGACGGGCTCGGTGATCGGCGGCCAGTTCGACTCGATGCTGGCGAAGCTGATCGTCACCGGCGCGACCCGCCAGGAGGCGCTGGAGCGGTCGCGGCGCGCCCTCGACGAGTTCACCGTCGAAGGCCTGGCCACCGTCATCCCGTTCCATCGCGCCGTGGTGTCCGATCCGGCGTTCATCGGTGACGAGAACGGTTTCACCGTGCACACCCGCTGGATCGAGACCGAGTGGGACAACAAGGTCGAACCCTTCACCGGCGGTGATCCGATCGAGGAAGAGGACACCATCCCCCGGCAGACCGTCGTGGTGGAGGTCGGCGGCCGCAGGCTGGAGGTGTCGCTGCCCGGTGACCTCGCGCTCGGCAACGGCGGCTCGGTCGGCGGCTCCGCCGGTGTCATCAGGAAGAAGCCGAAGCCGCGTAAGCGCGGCGCCGCCGGTGGCGCTGCCGCCTCGGGCGACTCGGTCACCGCGCCGATGCAGGGCACCGTGGTGAAGGTGGTCGTCGAGGAGGGTCAGCAGGTCTCGGCCGGCGACCTCGTCGTGGTGCTGGAGGCGATGAAGATGGAGAACCCGGTCACCGCGCACAAGGACGGCACCATCACCGGCCTCGCGGTCGAGGCAGGCGCCGCCGTCACGCAGGGCACCGTCCTCGCCGAGATCAAGAGCGAGGGCGAATAGCCGCTGCGGGCACTGCGGGTTCACCGACGGGTTCGTCCCGGCGCCACGCCAGCCGGATGACCGACACGACGAGCACACCGAGCGTGGCACCAGCCGTGTTCGCCGCGATGTCGGACAGGCTGGGGTCGCGGCCGGGCAGCAATACCGCCTGGGTCAACTCGATCCCCGCCGACGCAGCCGCTCCGGCAAGCATGGCAAGCCACCACCGACGCCTCGTGAGGTAAGCCGCGGCCAGCATCCCGAACGGGATGAAGAGCAGGACGTTGGTGCTGAACTCGACGACGGAGAGTGGCGCGTGCGTGACGTGCCGGATCCACCGCAGGGACGGGTTCACCAACTCCTCGGTGCTCGGCCAGAACACGATCAGGGCGATCACACCCACGTAGGCCGCTGTCCACAACGTCAGGACTCGACGGCGGCGCGCCCTGCTCGCGGCGCGTGTGCGGGTGTCGGGCATGCGTCCTCACGGTTTGTCGTTCGACGGGCGCCGCTGCCTCGCATGACGTTCTCAACGGTACAGATGTGGTGCGCCCGCCACCGTCCTCGCCGGGATCAAGGACGCCGAGGAGCCGTCAGGACCGGATGAACTCCAGCAGGTCGGCATTGATGGTGTCGGCTTGCGTGGTGGGCATGCCGTGCGGGAAGCCCTCGTAGGTCTTCAGCGTCGCGTTCGCGAGCAGTTCGGCTGAGCGCGGCCCGGAGTTCTCGTACGGCACGATCTGGTCGTCGTCGCCGTGCATGACCAGCACGGGCAGCTGGATCTTCTTCAGGTCCTCGGTGAAATCGGTCTGCGAGAACGCGACGATCCCGTCGTAGTGGGCCTTCGCGCCGCCCATCATGCCCTGACGCCACCAGTTGGCGATGATCGCCTCACTCGGCTCGACCCCGTCCCGGTTGAACCCGTAGAACGGGCCGGACGGCAGCGCGCGGTAGAACTCGGACCGGTTGGCCGCGAGCTGCGCCTGCAGGTCGTCGAAGACGTCCTTGGGCAGGCCGCCGGGATTGGCGTCGGTCTTCACCATCAGCGGTGGCACGGCGCTGATCAGGACGGCCTTGGCCGCGCGGTCCTCGCCGTGGCGGGCCAGGTAGTGCACCACCTCTCCCCCGCCTGTCGAATGACCGACGTGCACGGCGTCGCGCAGGTCGAGGTGGTCGACCACGGCCTTCAGGTCGTCGGCGTAGTGGTCCATGTCGTGGCCGTCGCCGGTCTGCGTCGAGCGGCCGTGGCCGCGACGGTCGTGGGCGACGACGCGGTAGCCCTGCGCCAGGAAGAACAGCAGCTGGGTGTCCCAGTCGTCCGACGACAGCGGCCACCCGTGACTGAACACGATGGGCTGGCCCGACCCCCAGTCCTTGAAGTGGATGTCGACGCCGTCGTTGCTCGTGATGAAGGGCATCGGCTCATGCTACGCAGCGGACGCGAACGTTACAGTGCGCGGATGGAACCGATCGAGATCAACGCCGGCAGTTGGTATCTGCGCGCGCTGCGCGCCGACGATCGCATCGACGACCGGCCGTCCCTGGCGGACCTGGGCGAGACGGATCGGGACTACGTCGCACGCGCAGCGGCCGGCTGGGCGTCCGACGTCCGCTACACCTGGGCGGTGGCCGAGCCCACCACCGGCGAACTGCTCGCCGAGGTCGCGCTGACGCCGGGCACCGGATCGGTGTCGCTGCGCGCCCGGCCCGGGCATGCCGAGGCGGCCGAGCGGGCGGCCGAGGCGGTGCGGCGCTTCGCCGACTCGCTCGACGGCTGATCAGCTCTCGTCGATGTCGCGGCCGGTGGCCAGGTCGGCGCAGTCCACCGTCACCACGTCGGGGCGGGAACGCAGGAACGGCCCGGCCCCGCGGTCGCCACTGAGGCTCTGCAGCAGCTGCGGCCAGTGCCGCCGGTGCACCACCACCGGGTGACCGGGACGGCTGCCGTACACCGCGCGCGCCAGCCCGGACGGCGACTCCTGTGCCGCCGCCAGCACCCGCCGCACCACGTCGGCCCCGATGTCGGGGGTGTCGACGGTGTGCAGCACCGCCAGATCAGCCGACCCGATCGCCGTGATGCCCGCTCGCACCGACGCGCTCATGCCGTCCGCCCAGTCGGATGCGATCACGGCCCGCGCGGGCGGGGGCACCTCGACCAGCGCCGCGCCGAGCACCACCACCACGTCGGCGCATCCGCCTTCGGCCAGCGCCGCCACCGCCGTCTCGAGCCATTGCCCCTGCGCCGCAGCGGCTTTCGGCATTCCATAGCGGATACCTGCGCCGGCGGCCAGCAACACTCCCGCGGCATTCGACATGCGAACAGTGTGGACCTGGCCGATCCTGGAGCGGTGGCACCCCCGCCGAGCGCCGGGCTGGCCGACTTCAACGGTCTGCCCGGTCCACAACGCGTGCGACTGCTGACCGGCGTCTGCGCCTCACCGCGGTGGGCGCAGCAGGTGGCCGCCGGTGCGCCGTACGCCGACGTCGACACGCTGCTCGACGTCGCCGACCTGGTGCTCGCCGAGTTGTGCGAGGCAGAGATCGACGCGGCGCTCGCCGGCCATCCCCGCATCGGCGGGCAGGTCGACAACGCCGCGTCGGCGCGCGAGCAGGCCGGCGTGATGACCGCGGGTGACGAGGTCCGTGCGGAGCTCGCCGCGAAGAACCGGGCCTACGAGCGCCGGTTCGGGCACGTGTACCTGGTGTGCGCCAGCGGCCGGTCGGCCGAGGACCTGCTCGCCACGCTCACCGGCCGGTTGGCCAACGACCCGGGCACCGAGCGGCGGGTGCTGCGCGAGGAGCTCGCGAAGATCAACCGGCTGAGGCTGCAGCAGCTCGTCGGCGTGCAAAGGTGAGTTCATGAGCTTGTCCACCCACGTCCTCGACGCGTCCACCGGCAGGCCCGCGGCGGGTGTGCCGGTCACCCTCACCGACGCCGGCGGCGCGCTGCTGGCGTCGGAGAACACCGACGACGACGGCCGCGTCGCCGGCCTCGCCGATCGCCTCGAGCCAGGGGTGTACCGGTTGCGCTTCGACACCGCAACGTATTTCACCGCCGCAGAGGTCACCGGCTTCTACCCCGAGATCGTGGTGGCCTTCGAGATCACCGACGCCGCGGCCAAGTATCACGTGCCGGTGCTGCTGTCGCCGTACGCCTATTCGACCTATCGAGGGAGTTGAGCCGTGTCCGGCATCATCCTGGGCAAGAACCAGTACGGCAAGGCCGAGAACCGGGTCGTGCGCATCTACCGCGACTCCCCACGTCACGAGATCCACGACGTCAACGTCTCGACCTGCCTGCGGGGCGACTTCAGCGCCGCCCATCTGGCCGGCGATCAGTCCGATGTGCTGCCCACCGACACCCAGAAGCAGACCGTGTACGCGTTCGCCAAGGAGAAAGGCCTCACGTCCATCGAGGGCTACGGGCTGCACCTGGCGCGCCACTTCGTCGGTGACGTCGCGCCCGTGCAGGGCGCCCGTATCGAGATCGAGCAGTACTCGTGGCGGCGGGTGGTGGTCGACGGCCGCGAACACGACCACACCTGGGTGCGCGCCGGCGAGGAGGTCCGCACGGCCGCGGTCACGGTCGCCGCCGATGGTGACAGCGCCGGGAGCGGCGAGTGGGTGGTCGGGGGCTTCAAGGACCTCGTCCTGCTCAAGTCGACCGGCTCGGAGTTCGCGGGATTCCTCACCGACCCGTACACGGTGCTCGAGCCGACCCACGACCGCGTGATGGCCACCTCTTTGGTGGCTCAGTGGCGGTTCGCCACGGTGACCGGAATCGACTGGGACGGCGTCTATGCCGGCGTCAAGGCCGACATGGTGACCCAGTTCGCCACCGTCCGGTCGCTGGCGCTGCAGCAGACGCTCTACGAGATGGGCCGCGCCGTCCTCGAGCACCATCCCGAGATCGTCGAGGTGCGGATGTCCGCCCCCAACAAGCACCATTTCGCCTACGACCTGGCGCCCTTCGGCCTGTCCAACGACAACGAGGTTTTCCACGCCGACGACCGGCCCTACGGCCTGATCCAAGCCACCGTCACCCGGGACGACGCACCGCCCGCCGGGCCGGCCTGGGACCCGCAACGCGGCTGGTTGAGCTGAGACATCGGGGCCGCTGAGACATCGCTGAGCATTCGGTGAATCGATTGTCGGATGCACGAGTACCGGCGTAGGGTCATCTCAGGTTGAGTTCACAGCCAGCTGGATACGTCATCGGCGCGGCCGAACCTCGACCGTGACGCTGAAGGCTTTGAGGACGCAGGGCCTGAACAATTGACGTGACTCAGCGCGAACCGCGCACACCCCACCAAAGGGAGTCACGATGTCATCTTCACTTTCTCCATCATCACCGCCGACCTCGCCGTCAGACGCAGACCGGGCCGACGAACAGACCCGCAGCGGCGGGGCCACCTTCAGTACCGGGTGGCCGGAGCCGTCGTGCGCGTTGATCACCGCCCGAGGTGACCTCGACGCGGCCAACGCCAACGACTTCGTCGACTGGGCGATGCAGCACGCCGCTCACGCGAAGCGCATGGTGCTCGACCTGTCGGGTATCGAATTCTTCGGCACCGCAGCATTTTCGGCGCTACACACGTTCAACGTGCGGTGTGCGGGCGCCCGCGCCGAGTGGGTGCTGGTGCCCGGCCCGGCCGTGCTGCGGCTGCTGCGGATCTGCGACCCCGGCGCGATGTTCCCGCTGTGCGACGACGTCGACACGGCGATGGCCGCACTGCGGGGCGAGTCGCAGCGGTTACTGAAGCTGGTCGCGGAGCCGCGCTAGCGACTTCGCGAGCAGCCGCGACACATGCATCTGTGAGATGCCGACCCGCTCGGCGATCTGGGTCTGGGTGAGCGACTCGAAGAACCGCAGCAGCAGCACGGTGCGTTCGCGCTCTGGCAGTGCGGCCAGCAGCGGCCGCAGCGCCTCGCGGTTCTCGATCTGATCGAGTCCCAGATCCACGTCGCCGAGCGTGTCGGCGATCGCAGGCGCGTCCTCGTTCCCGCTGTTGCCGCCGCTGTCGATGGACAGGGTGTTGTAGGAGCTGCCCGCGACCAGACCCTCGACCACCTCGTCGCGGTCCATCCCGAGTTCTTCGGCCAGTTCGGATGCGGTCGGGGCACGGCCCAGCCGCTGAGACAGCTCGGCGGTCGCGGCGCCCAGCCGCAGGTGCAGCTCCTTGAGTCGCCGCGGCACCTTCACCGACCAGCTGTTGTCCCGGAAGTGCCGGCGCACCTCGCCCATGATGGTCGGCACGGCGAACGACACGAAGTCCGAGCCGGCGTCGACGTCGAACCGGATGACCGCGTTCACCAGACCGACTCGGGCCACCTGGACGAGGTCGTCGCGCGGCTCGCCGCGGCCGTCGAAGCGGCGGGCGATGTGGTCGGCCAGCGGCAGGCACCGCTCGACGATGCGGTCGCGGTGGCGCTGGAACTGCGCGGAACCCTCCGGCAGGCCCTGGAGTTCGCGGAACATCGCTGCCACGTCCGCGTATTCAGAGTTCGATCGAGACGACGAACCCTTCGACGAGGATCGAGTCACCGCAGTGAGCTCGCTCTCCTCGTGGTCATCGAGATCCCGAAGATCTGTCCGTCCGCCGCTTCATTGCCGTTCCGCTGGAAGGTCTGTACGTCGTCGGTCAGCGAGCTCAGGACGTGCCAGCTGAAACTGCCCTGGGCGAGCACGTCGGTGGTCTGGCACGTGGTCGAGGCGTCGACGACGACCTCCGTGTCGCGCGGGTGGACGGCGACCACCAGCGTCGAGTCGGGCACCGCGGAGCGGATCAGCCGTGTACAGGCCTCGTCGACCGCCAGCCGCAGGTCCGCGACGGCGTCGAAGTCGAGGTCCTCGAACGTGCCGACGGCGGCGACAAGGGTGCGCAGCACGGCCAAATTCTCCAGCTTGGCGGCCACCCGCAGTTCGACCGACCGGTCGGCGCTGAGGTGCCCATCGTCTGGATTGTCCGAATCCACCATCTGACCTCCCGGCAACATCGAAGCGAGATTACCCCAGGACGAATCCCAGCTAACCACCGGCGGCCCGGCATCCCGCGAAAACACACGTGTGACCGGTGATTCGACCGGGTAACTGCAACGCATGCCAGCCGCCGTCCGGGACCTGAGATGACACCGACACACTGTGCGCCGACCGTGTCCTCACCATGGTCCACGACCAATACCCCGGCGTCGGCCCGCGCCAAACACGGGATCCCCGCATGCGTCTTCGCCGCAGCGTAGTCACCGGGCCCGGACTGCACCGGGTGCGCCGGGGCAAGGGCTTCTCCTACACCGACGCCGAGGGCAGGCCCGTCACCGACAAGAAGACGCTGGAACGCATCGACGACCTCGTCATTCCGCCGGCGTGGAAGAAGGTGTGGATCTCACCGCACGCGAACGGTCACATCCAGGCGCTCGGGGTCGACGTGGCGGGGCGCAAGCAGTACCTCTACCACCAGCAGTGGCAGGAGGAGCGCAACGAGGAGAAGTTCGACCGGGTCCTGGAGATGTCCAAGGGGCTGCCGGACATGCGCAGGCAGATCGCCGCCGACCTGCGCGGCCGCGGCCTGGAGCGCGACCGGGTGCTGGCGCTGGCCCTGCATCTGCTCGATCTCGGGTACTTCCGCGCCGGTGGTGAGCAGTACGCCCTGGAGAACAACTCGTTCGGCATCGCCACGCTGTTGTGCGAGCACGTCACCGTGCAGCGCGACGCGGTCGCGTTCGACTTCCCGGCCAAGAGCGGGGTGCGCCGGACGCGGGTGATCGACGACCCCGAGGTGGTGCGGTCGGTGCGCGCGCTGATGCGCAGGCCCGAGCGCACCGAACGGCTGCTGGTGTGCCGCAACACCTCGGGTTGGCGCGACATCCACGCCGACGACCTCAACGCCCGGTTCAAGGAACTCGTCGGCCCCGAGTTCAGTGTGAAGGACATGCGCACCTGGCACGGCACCGTGCTGGCGGCGGCGGCATTCGTCGACGCCGACCCACCGGTCAATCAGAAGGTGATCAAGCGGGTGGAATCGGCGGTGATGAAGGAGGTCTCGGAGGAGCTCGGCAACACCCCGGCCGTGGCGCGGGCGTCCTACGTCGACCCGCGGGTGGTGAAGGCCTACGAGGGCGGCACCACCATCGCGCCTGCAGTGCGGCGCGCCGACCGCACCCGCCGTGCCGACGAGAAGCAGGCCATCATCGAGCGCGCGACCGCGCTGATGATCCGCAGGGTCGCCAAAAGTCAGTAGCCCGAGGGCGTTCCGTTGCCGAGGTAGATCAGACCGGCCCCGATGGGGCCCGCGGGGTCGAGCAGGTTTCGGGTGTCGACGACGACCGCCCCCGGGGCCTGCTCGGCGATCCGCGCCCAGTCCAGCTCGCGAAACTCCGGCCACTCGGTGAGCACCACGATCGCGTCGGCGTCCTTGGCCGCCAGGTACGGATCGTCCACGGCCACCACCGACGCCCGGCGCAGCGCGGTCTGGTCCAGGTTCGCAAGCCGCGGGTCGTAACCGCAGACCTGGGCGCCCCTTTGGCTCAGTTGCTCGCAGATGGTCAGCGCAGGCGAGTCGCGGATGTCGCTGGTGCCCGCCTTGAAGGTCAGCCCCAGCGCCGTCACCCTGGCCACGGGCAGCGGCACGCCCATCGCACGGGTCAGCGCGGCGGCGAGGTGATCGGCGTGCGCGGCGTTGGTCTCGCGCGCCGAAGCCACCTCCCGCAGTTCGACATTGCGCAGGCGTCCGGTGTGCAACAGCGCCGCGGTGTCCTTCGGCAGGCAGGAACCGCCCCATCCGGGGCCAGGGCGCAGGAAGTGCTGACCGATCCGCACGTCGGCTCCCATGCAGCGGGTGACGTCGCCGATGTCGGCACCCACTTCGGGGCACAACCGGGCCAGAGAGTTGATGTAGGAGATCTTCACGGCCAGGAAAGCATTGCTGGCGTACTTGGCCAGCTCCGCGCTCTCGGGAGTCATCCGCAGGATCGGCCCAGGGCCACGGCCGTACACCTGCTCCATCAGGTCCGCTGCGACCGCGTCGTCGGCGCCGACGACGATCCGGTCCGGATTGCGGAAGTCGTAGACGGCGTGGCTCTCCCGGAGGAACTCGGGGTTGGACACCGCGCGGATGCCGGTGCCTGCGAGCCGTTGCGCCGCCCGCCGGGTGGTGCCCACGGGCACCGTCGACTTCATCGCCAGCACCGCGCCCGGTCGCAACACCTCGGCGAGCGCGTCGACCGCCGCGTCGACGGCGCCGAGGTCCGCCGAGCCGTCCGGCCTGCTCGGTGTGGGCACGCATACGAACACCACGTCGCGGTCGGCCAGGTCGGTGTAGTCGGCGCTGAAGTGCAACCGGCCCGCGGCGAGCCCTTGCTCGAGCAGTTCCGGCAGGCCGGGTTCGTCGAGCAGGGCCACCCCCCGCGACAGTTCCCTCACCCGCACCGCGTCGACGTCGACGCACACCGTGTCGTGTCGTTCGGCGAGGCAGACGGCAGTGGTCAGACCGACGTAACCGGCGCCGACGACGCCCGTGCGCGGCGCCGTCATGCGCGTACCCGCAGCAGCGAGTCGACCGCGTCGAGCACCTGCGTCTCGGTCAGCCGCAACAGTCCGGAATGGGGTTCGTCGGCGTGCGGGTCACCGGTCTCCCCGGCCCACAGCGCGACGTGCGGTCCGCCGTCGCGCGGACCCCAGCGGTCCGGCGGCGTCGGCCCGAACAGCAGCACCGACGGCGCACCGGTGGCCGTCGCGATGTGCCCAACGCCGGTGTCGTTGCACACCAGCAGCCGACAGTCGTTGACGAGCGCCACCATGCCGAGCAGGCCGAGTGTTCCTGCCAGGACCGACGTGTCGGGCAGGCCGGCCTGCCGCGCCACCGAGCGGGCGAGGTCCAGCTCGTTGCAGTCGCCGGTGATCACCACCTCGTGCCCGGCGTCGTGCAACGCCGCCGCGACCGCGGCGAACCGCTCGGCCGGCCAGCGCCGTGCCGCCGCCGCCGCACCCGGATGGATCACCACCACGCCGGAGCGGTCCGGGTAGCCGTGCGGCCGGGCGATACGCAGATCCTCGGCGTCGCAACGTATTCCGGCCCACTCCAGCAGCCCGCACCAGCGGTCGACCTCGTGCACGTCGGCACGCCACGCCGGACCCTGCAGACCGTCGAAGGCGTCGTGCCGGTGCGTCAGCAGGGTTCGGGGCCGCATCGCGAGCAGGTCGTCGATGCTCTGCGGTCCGCTGCCGTGCAGGTTGACCGCGAGTGCAGGCGGGGTGCGCCACGGATGCAACCGGCCGAGACCCGGCGTCGGCTCCACCGCGTTGACCGCACCCGAGAGCTTGGCCAGGCCGCAGAACCGTTCCGGGGTGGCGAGCACGATGTGGGCGTCGGGGTAGGCCCGTCGCAGTCCGCGCAGCGCCGGTATCCCGGTGAGCAGGTCGCCCAGTCCCAGCGCACGAAGGACCAGGATGGTGTCCTGCGTCGCCGGGGCCGTCACGGCCATGAGGATTCCGTCGACGCGGCGACCACCAACTCCCGGATCTCGCAGCCCTGCGGTTGCGACAGCGCGAAGACCACCGTCTCGGCCACGTGTTCGGGGCGGTTGAGCTTGGCATCCGCCGGCGGCTTGTACTGCTCGTCGCGGTCGTCGAAGAAGGCGGTGTGCATGCCACCGGGGATCAACGTGGTGACGCCCACCTCGCCGGCGAGTTCGGCGGCCAGCGCCCTGCTGAACCCGATCACACCGAACTTCGACGCGCAGTACGCGGTGGCGTCGCTGACGGCCTTGATGCCCAGCGTCGAGGCGCAGGTGACGATCCGGCCGCCGGTGGCGCGCAGGTAGGGCAGCGCGGATCGGATGACGGCAGCGGTGCCGAGCAGGTTCACGTGCACGACGCGTTCCCAGTCCTTGGCCGAGACGTCGCCGAGCTTGCCGCACTTGTCGGTTCCGCCGGCGGTGAACACGCCGTCGATCCGGCCGTCGACCGAGTCGGCCAGGCTGCGCACGGCGGCGTCCACCGCCTCGGTGTCGGCGAGGTCGGCGTGGGCGAAGGCGACGTCGCCTGCGGGAGTGTTGATGTCGATCACCAGCGGTGTGCCGCCGTGCCGGACGACGGCCTCCACGGTGGCCGCGCCGAGGCCCGATGCGCCACCGGTGATGATGATGTTGCCGAGTTCGCTCATGGGTGTTCCCTTGCTCAGGATCGCGCCGCGGCGATCAGGTTGGACGAGGAGTAGCCGGCGACGGTGGGCAGCAGCACCACCTCGCCGCCGTGCCTGCGCACGACGCCGGCCTCCGGCAGGTCGTTCTCGGTGTAGTCGCCGCCCTTGACCCACACGTCGGGCCGCAGCCGCTCGAGTGCCTGCTCCGGGGAGTGCTCGTCGAAGATCACCACGGCGTCGACACAGGCCAGCGCCGACAGCACCCGGGCCCGGTCCTGCTCGGGCATCACCGGGCGGCGCTCCCCCTTCAGCGCCCGGACCGACGAGTCCGAGTTGAGCAGCACCACCAGCGCGTCGCCGAGTTGGCGGGCCTGGTGCAGCAGTCGGATGTGGCCGGTGTGCAGCAGGTCGAAGCATCCGCCGGTGGCCACCAGCGTGCCGCCGCGGCGGCGCAGCCTGTCGCGGACCTCGTCGAGGTCGCCGGTCAGGGCATTCGAATGGCCGGTGCCGGTGTGGTTCCCGCCGACGGGTGCCGCGCTCGACACTCCGACCGCGCCGCCGGTGGCCACGAACCGGCTTGCCGCCTCCACCGCGGTCGCAACGGCCGTGGGCACGTCGTCACCGGCGCCGAGTGCGACGGTGGCCGCGATCGCGAACCGGTCGCCGGCCCCGCAGGTGTCGCGGCGGCCGGTGGTCGCACCGGATGCGGCGGGCACCGGCACATGCGTGCTGCCCGACTCGGTGGCCAGCACGGCGCCACCGGCGCCGAGGGTCACGCAGACCGCACCGGCCCGCCACCGCTGCCGCAACCGCTCGGCGGAGTGCGCATCGCTGTCACCGCGTTCGGAGAAACGTTCCGCCTCGGCCTGATTGGGGGTGACCAGCCAGCAGCCCTGTGTCGGTGCGGCGCCGCGCGGGTGCGGATCCCAGACCACAGGAGTGCGTTCGGCGACGCGCGTCAGCAGTTCCCGCATGCCGGGGTGGGCGGTCACCCCGCGTCCGTAGTCGGCCACGCAGATCGACCGGGCGCCGTCGAGCACCTCGGCCACCTCTGCGGGCAGGTCACCGCCTGCGGCCGCGCCGTCACCGTGGTCCAGGCGCAGCATCGACTGGCCGCCGGCACGGATCCTCGTCTTGCACACGGTGCTACCCGTCATGGGCAGGGCGACCACCCGGACCCCGGCCGCGTCGAGCAGGCCGGTGAGCGCGCGCCCGTCGGCGTCGTCGGCGACCGGCGTCACCAACACCACGTCGCGATCCACCCGGGCCGCCAGCACAGCGGCGAGACCGGCGCCGCCGGGGCGGTGCCACACCCGCTCGGCGTCCACCACCGGTACAGGTGCCTCCGGGCTGAGCCTGGTTGCGCTGCCCTCGATGTCGACGTCGAGCATCGAGTCGCCCACGATCACCACCGGTTCAGCCATGGTTGCTCCCCAGCAGTTCGGCGTCCAGCGCGATGCACAGTCCGTGCACCAGCATCAGGTGGATCTCCTGGACGGTGGCGGTGGTGCCCGCCTCGACGCAGATCGCGTCGTCGCACATGGCGGCCAGTGGATTGGGTGCGGGACCCGCCAGCGCCCAGGTGGTGAGCCCGTTCTCATGGGCCGCCTTGACGGCGGCGAGGACGTTGGGACTGGTGCCGCTGGTGGACAACGCCACCAGGACGTCCCCTGGCCTGCCGTGCGCCCGCACGCCGCGGGCGAACATCTCGTCGATGCCGTAGTCGTTGGCGATCGCGGTGAGGGCCGAGGTGTCGGCATGCAGCGATATGGCGGACAACGGGATTCGCTCGTCCTTGAAGCGGCCGACGATCTCGGCGGTGAGGTGCTGCGCCTCTGCGGCGCTGCCTCCGTTCCCGCATGCCAGCAACCGGCCGCCGGCGGTGAGCACGCCGGCCAGGTGGCGGCCCCACGCGGTGACCCGTGGCGCCTCGACCCCGATGCGGTCCACGGCATCGGCCAGCGCGGAGATGTGTGTCTCGATCACGGCGTACCTCCCAGTCTGTCGACGGCGGCCAGCAGGTCGGCATCGGCGATGCCGTCCAGGCAGGGGTGTCCGGGCACGGGACACGTCCTGGCCCGGGTCAGCCGGCACGGCGCCTGCTGATCACCGAGCCGGATCACGTTGCGGCCGTAGGGGCTCCACTGCGATGCGGGCACGACCGGCGCGAAGAGTGACACCACAGGAGCGCCGACGGCGGCAGCCAGGTGCGCAGGCCCGGTGTTGGGTGTGACCACGACCGAGGCGTGCGCATACACCGCGCCGAGGGTGGCCAGTGTGGTGCTCCCGCCGAGGTCGGTGGCGCCGGCGACGGCCACCGCAGCGGTGAGTTCACGCTCCCCGGGGTCTCCGGTGACCACGACGCGGTGACCGGCGGCCCGCAGCGCCGCCACCATGCCTGCGCTGCGTTCCGCCGAGGGCCTGCGGGCAGGCACGGCGGCGCCGGGATGGAACACCACGAACGGCCCGTCGGCGACGACGGCGGCGAGGTCGCCGGACAACTCCGTCTGCCGGACCATCAGGGCGCCGTCGTCCCCGGCGGGCAGTTCGCAGCCGCCCGCGCGGGCCAGGGACAGCGCCCGTTCCGGTTCCGGAATGCCCTCGGGCACATGGTGGCGCAGGTCGAGCAGCGTCCCCGGGTAGTCCTCGCAGATCGCGCCGACCCACGGCACGGCCGCCATCCGGCAGATCAGCGCCAGCGGCAGCGGCGACTGGTGGAACGACGTGAACACGAACACCCGGTCGGGGCGGATGTCGCGCAGCTGCTTCACCAGCGACTCGACGTGATCGGACGTCAGTCCCGGCGAGTCGAAGTCCACCCACGGCGCCTGCCATTCGACGATCTCGTCGAGGCCGGGCAACAGTTCGGCGGCCGCCCGTCCGCGCGGACCGCAGAGCATCGTCACCGCGTCGTGTGCCGCGGCCACCGCGCGCACCGCGGGGCCGGTGATCAGCACGTCACCGGCGCTGTCCAGCCTGGCCACCAGCGCGGTGCTCATCGGCAGTCCCGGAGGACGAGGTCGACGGCGTCGACGAGCGAGGGTGCGACGCGGGCCAGCGAGCGGGCCTCGTCGACCTCGTGGGGCAGGGTGCGCTGCGTCGGCACCAGCACCGCGTCGGCGTCCGCGGACAGTGCCGCCGCCACGTCACCGCCGGTGTCGCCGATCATCACGCACCGGGCGGGGTCCACGCCCAGCGCCTCGGCGGCCGCCCGGACCATGCCGGGCGCCGGCTTGCGGCACCCGCATCCGTCGTCGGCGTCGTGGACACAGACCTGCCAGGTGTGGAACGGCCCGAGCTCGGCGTCCACCCTGGCGTTGACGGCGTCCAGCTCTTCCGTGCTGATCAGCCCCTTGGCCACCCCGGACTGGTTGGTGACGACGGCGAGCAGTAGTCCCTTGTCCCGCAACCGGTCCAGCGCGGCCGCCGCACCGGGCATCGGCCGCACCCCGGCGGGATCGTTGAGGTACGGGCCGTCCTCGATGATCGTGTCGTCGCGGTCCAGCAGCACCGCCAGCGGCGGATCGCGGCGCGCGGTGCGGAACATCCACTCGCCACGCAGCCGGTGCGCGACGGCGACGGGCGGAATCAGCGTGCTGGTCAAGGTCATCCGGCCGGCCTCGGCAATGGTGTGCGGTCCGGCCCAGAACCGGCGGATCGCGAACTCGGCGGTCAACGCGGCCCACGCGGCACCGGCCCATCGCGCCGTGCGCCATTGGCGGCCGAGCAGCGCGCCGGTCGCACCCACCAGTGCGGCCGTCGTCGCGGTGTGCAGCGGCAGCCGTCCACGGCCCTCGCCCACGGCTACCCGCCAGGTCCGGCCGTGCTTGCGGCGCATCAACGCGTTGTCGCGATTGCCGATCTGTGCGCGCACGCTGCTCATCAGGGTCGCCTGCGCGACCGGATGGGTGGACCGCCTGCCGCCGACGACGATGGTGTCGCCGCGCTGGGTGATGCGCAGCGCCAGGTCCGAGTCCTCGCGGTAGGCCCGCGGAAAGCGGTCGTCGAACCCACCGACGGCGACGAGCGCGGACCGCAGGTAGGCCATGTCGGCGGTGATCCAGCGGGCGTCCGCCAGCCGCTGCGTGCGCTTCTCGTCGTCGGTGGCGCGACGGCCCGGTGTCGCCGGCACCTCGATCACGGCCTGCGAGCCCGCGGCGCCCTCGGCGTCCGCGGCGGCCAGGTCCTCGGCGAGGCGCTCGAACCAGTCGGATTGGGGCAACACGTCGTCGTCGACGAAGCAGATCCAGCGCGCCCTGGTTCCGCGCCAGCCCACGTTGCGGGCGGCCGCCGGACCGCGGCCGCGGCTGCGCAGCACCGTCACCGACAGTGCGGTGTCGAACTGCAACGCCGGATGCGGATCCGGCCGGTCGTCCACCACCACGATGTCGGTGGGCTTCACACCGTCCTGCCCGTCGAGCTCGGCCAGCAGCCGGTGCAGCGACGGACGGCCGATCGTCGGGATCACGATGGCGAAGTCGTCGCTTCTCACCGCGGTCTCCGCACCAGGAACGGCCCGATCGCCAGCACGTCGATCGGCGAGCTGCCGAAGCACTCGAGGGCGTCGCGCGGGCTGTCGACCATCGGCCGGCCCGCGGTGTTGAAACTGGTGTTGACGACCACCGGGACCCCGGTGCGCTCGGCGAACCGGCTGATGGTGGCGTGCAGCACCGGCTGGTCGCGGTCGACGGTCTGGATGCGGGCGGTGCCGTCGACGTGGGTGACGGCCGGAACCCGGTCACGCCACTGCTCGGCGACGTCGTGGACGAACAGCATGTACGGGCTGGGAATCGGCCCTCCGGAGAAGATCTCGGCCGCGCGCTCGGCGAGCACCATCGGTGCGACGGGACGGAACTGCTCGCGACCCTTGACGTTGTTGAGCCGTTCCAGGTTGTCGATGCGGCGCGGGTCGGCCAGCAGTGACCGCGATCCCAGCGCCCGCGGCCCGAACTCCGAGCGGCCCTGGAACCAGCCGATCAGCAGGTCGTCCGCCAGGGCGTCACCCACCGCCGCGGCGAAATCGGCGGGCCGCTCGAACGGCACCGCCGCCTCGCGGAGCACGGCCTCGATCTCGTCATCGGACCAGCCCCGGCCCAGCGCCGCCGACGGCATCGGTGCGATCGGCTCGCCCGCCTCGCCGGCCAGCGACAGCGCCGCGCCCAGTGCGGTGCCCGCGTCACCCGCGGCCGGCTGCACCCATACGTTGCGAAACCCGCTGCGCTGAAAGATCTTCGAGTTCGCCACGCAGTTCAGCGCGACACCGCCGGCGAGGCAGAGGCTGTCGCTGTCCGTGCGGGCCCGCAGCCAGCCGGTCAGCTCGAGCAGCACCTCCTCCACGACGGTCTGCACGCTGCACGCCAGGTCGGCGTGCTCGGGCTCGGGCCGGGCCAGTGCATGCCCCTTGCCCGCGCCCGCCTGGCGTCGGGGCGTGAACGAGTCCCAGTCGACGGGTTCGGTGCGGAATCCGCCGTCTCCGGTGGCGTAGACCAGTTCTCGGAACCGGTCGGCGAAGCGCGGCGCCCCGTAGGACGCCATGGCCATCACCTTGTACTCGTCACTGGACCGGGTGAAGCCGAGGTGCTCGGTGAGCTCCTCGTAGAACAGGCCGAGCGAATGCGGCAGCGCCTGTGTGGCCAGCACATCGATCTTCTGGTCGCGGTAGCTGCCGGCCAGCATCGACGTCCGCTCGCCACGGCCGTCGACCACCAGCACCGCGCAGTCCGGATACGGCGACGCCAGTGCGCTCGAGGCGGCGTGGGCGACGTGGTGGCGCACATAGCGCACGATCCCCGGATCCAGACCGGGCAGCGCGCTCTGCAGGAAGCGCGGCGCCCGCTCGGCGTAGAGGGTGCGCAGGTATTCCCAGTCGCGGTCCAGACCGGCCAGATCCGCTGTGCTCTCGTCCATCAGGCGGGGGTCGTAGGAGTACCCGACGGCGTCGAGGTCGGCAGGGGTGAGGCCGGCCTGCTGCAGGCACCAGCGCGCCGACTGCACCGGCAGCTCCCAGGTCGAGAAGGGCACCGCCTGCTTGCCGTGCTTGCGCCGGGAGAACCGTTCCTCCTCGGCGGCCGCGACGATCTGTCCGTCCACCACCAGGGCCGCTGCGGGATCGTGGAACACCGCGTTGATTCCAAGAATACGCACGAGCTCCCCTAGACTCTCGAACCTGACTGCAGGACAACGGATCCGTCGACGGCATCGGTTTTCTGCCGACGGAACCACTCGACGGTGCGGGCCAGGCCGTCCCGGTAGCCCACCTGCGGTTGCCAGCCCAGCCTGTCCCCGGCGGCGGTGATGTCAGGGCAGCGCCGCTGCGGGTCGTCCTCGACGGCGGGCAGGAAGTGGATCTGCGATTCGTCACCGGCGAGGTCGCGGATGAGTTCGGCGATGTGCAGCACCGACAGTTCATGGGAGTTGCCGATGTTGAACGGGCCTGCGTGCTCCGAACGGGCGAGAGCGATCAGTCCGGCCACGGTGTCGTCGACGTAGCACAGCGAGCGGGTCTGGGCGCCGCTGCCGGTGACCGTGATCGGTTCGCCGGCCAGTGACTGGCGGCAGAACGTCGGCACCATCCTGCCGTCGTCAGGACGCATGCGCGGTCCGTAGGTGTTGAAGATGCGTGCCACCCCGACGTCGGATCCGCGGTCACGCCGGTAGGCGAACGTCAACGCCTCGGCGAACCGCTTCGCTTCGTCGTAGACGCTGCGCGGCCCGATCGGATTGACGTTCCCCCAGTAGGTTTCGGCCTGAGGATGCTCGAGGGGGTCTCCGTAGACCTCGCTGGTCGAGGCGAGCACCAGCCGCGCCCCGCACCGCCCGGCGAAGTCCAGCGCGTTCGCCGTCCCGATCGCGCCGGTGCGCAGTGTGTGCACCGGCAGCCGCAGGTAGTCGGCGGGCGACGCCGGGGACGCGAGATGGAACACCGTGTCGACGTCCGCGGCCGGCACGGTCAGCGGCTCGTTGATGTCTGCCTGCACGAACTGGTAACCGGGCCGGTCCAGCAGCAGCTTCTCCGCGTCGTGGGCGCTCGTCGACAGGTCGTCGACGCTGATGACCTCGGTCCCGTCGGCCAGCAGGCGTTCGCAGAGATGGCCGCCGACGAAACCGGCTCCACCGAGCACCACGACCTTCTTCAGTTCACGCATCATGCGCAGGTACCCCCGGCTCGATCTTGGAAACGCCGTTTGCACCCGGCCGCCCGCCCACGTCGAAGAGTCGCTGGCGATGCTGGAAGGCGGCCGAGGCGGTCATCCGGACGACACGCTCGAAGTGGTCGGGACGGTGACCGGCATCGCAGGCGCCGGGACGAGCCGGTCGTAGATGCGCACGGTGTCGCCGGCGATGCGGTCCCAGGAGTAGCGCGCCCTGGCCCTGTCGCGTCCCGCTGCGCCGAAACTCTGCCGCAGGAAATCGTCGTGCAGAAGCTGATTGACCGCATCGGCCACCTCGCCGGGACGCTTGGGCTGCACCAGCCGGCCGGTGACGTCGTGCACGATCGTGTCGAGCATCCCGCCCACCGCCGAGGCCACCACCGGGATGCCGCAGGCCATCGCCTCGAGCGGCACGATGCCGAATGGCTCGTACCACGGGGTGCACGCCACCACGTCGGCCGACCGCAGCAGGGCAGGCATGGCCTCACGTGCCACCGCGCCGTGGAAGTGCACCCGATCGGCGACCCCGAGTTCGACGGCGAGCTGACGCAGTCGACGCGCCTCGGGATCGGCGTCGAGGCCGGCCACATCCGGGCCGCCGACGATCACCAGTTCGGTGTCCGCGATCGCAGGCAGCGCACGCACCACCACGTCGAATCCCTTGCGCGGGACGAACCTGCCGACACTGACGATGCGGTGCTTCGCGCCCTTCTCGGCGCGGGGCCCATCCGGGGTGAACAGGTCGAGGTCCACGCCGCAGGGCACCACCGAGATGCGGGACCGCGCCCGGCCGAGCCGCATCAGTTCGAACACCTCGTCGGTGCAGGTGGCGGCCACCCAGGTGGCGGTACGCGCCACCATCGCCTCGAGTTTGAGCCGGTCCTGCGGGCTGGTGTCCTGGACACCCTGGTGTCTGCGCTTGACCACCCCGAGCGCATGGAAGGTCTGCACGGCGGGCAGATCGAGGTGGCGGGCGGCCAGCTGGGTGGCGATGCCCGACATCCAGAAATGGGCGTGCGCCACGTCGGGCCGGTCGGCCGACCACTGCTCGTCGAGGTACTGCGCGAACGGGCCCATGTGGGCCAGCAACTCGTCCTTGGGCAGCCGTTCCGGCGGACCGGCGGGCACGTGCACGACGGTGTAGCCCTGCGGCGTCTCGACCCGTTCCGGCAGGTGCGGGTCGTCGCGACGGGTGTAGACGGTCACCTCGTGGCCGCGGCGGAACAGCGCCGCCGACAACGCCGCGACGTGGACGTTCTGACCGCCTGCATCCACGCCGCCCAGCGCGGCCAGCGGGCTGGCATGTTCGGAAACCATCGCGATCTTCATCGCAGGTCCTCCCTCGAGATCACGCACAGACCTCGTCGACCAGGGCATCCCAGTCGGCGAGGAAGCGATCGAGCGCGAAGTGCGCCGCCGCGAAATCACGGGCCGCCTTACCCGCCGCGGTGGCCGCGGGCAGATCGGTGACGAAACCCTCCAACGCGTACGCCAGCGTCTTGACGTCCGCACTCACCACTCCCGCCTCGGCAGGCACCACCAGTGGCGCCATCGTCGAGGCCACCGCCACCACCGGCATGCCGAGGTACATCGCCTCCACCAGCGACAACCCCAGCGACGTCCAGCGGGCGGTGTGCACGTAGACCCGACGGCGTGCGACCTCGGGCAGGAGCGCCGCGGTGGGCACGTCGCCCATGCCGCGCACGCCGGGCCACCGCTTGTCGTCCAGCGCGCCGGTGTCGATTCCCCACACGTCGACGGGCGCGTGCTCGCCGAGTTCGGGCAGCAGGTCCGCGCCCACCGTGCGCCACCGCCGCAGCGGTTCGTTGATCATCGTCGCCGCGGCGGGGATCTCCCCGCTGTACAGCGCGCCGGGATCGGCGATGCCGTGGTCGATGACCCGCGTCGGGGCGCGGCCGCTGTCCCACATCAGCTGGTTGAAGTCGGTGACGTGGACGACGGGGATGTCGGAACGGTCGGCCATCGGGTGCACGCTGTCGACCGCCGAGGGCCGCGGCGCGTTGTGCTCGACGTACACCGCGGGTACGTCGACGCCCGGCTGGCGGCCCAACCAGCGCGCCGCGAGGTCGACTTCCTCCGGCCGCTGCAGGACCACCAGGTCGACGTCGCGGTCACCCAGCTCGTCGAGCGGAACTTCCTGCGCACGCGGCCAATTGCGGCCGAGCAGGCCCTTGCCGTCGGCGTCCTTGGCGGGGCTGACGGGTATCAGGTAGCGGTGCGGACCGGCCACCAGCGATTGGGTCCACGATCCGTGCACGTGCCAGACGAGCAGCACACGCGCACGGTCGGTCATGCGGCGACGGTTATCCGACCCCTCAGGGCCATAAACGTCGAACGTTAGAGATTTCGCAAAGCGACCGGGCCGGGTTCGCAAAGTGGATTTCATCGGCGCGACAGGTCGTTTCGACCAGCTGGGGACGGATACCCGACGCATGGACATCGACGCCCCGACGCGAGGAGAACACGTGACTGAACCCGAAGGCGTCATCGCCTATCCCGGCCGGACGGCGGACATGGACCGGGCGCCGCGCGACGAGATGCGCGACTACGTCGGCCGCGACCTGCTCGCCGGCAAGCGGGCGCTGATCACCGGAGGCGATTCCGGCATCGGCCGCGCCGTCGCCGCAGCGTTCGCCAAGGAGGGCGCGGACGTCGCCATCGCCTATCTCGACGAGGACGACGACGCCCGCCATACGGTGTAGCTGGTGGAGGCGGCGAGCCGGCGAAGCGTGCTGCTGCCCGGCGATCTCGGTGACGCCCAGCACTGTCGAGATGTGGTGTCCCGCACCGTCGATGAGTTCGGCGGCCTCGACATCCTGGTGAACAACGTCGCGTATCAGAATCCCACCGAGGACTTCACCGACATCAGCGACGAGCAGTGGCGGCGCACCTTCTCGGTCAACATCGACAGTTATTTCCGGGTGACCAAGGCGGCGCTCGCGCATTTGCCCGACGGCGGCGCCGTCATCAACACCGGATCGATCAACGGCCTGCGCGGCAACAAGACACTGATCGACTACTCGGCGACCAAGGGCGCGATCCTCGCGCTCACCTACTCGCTCGCACAGTCGTTGGCGGATCGCAGGATTCGAGTCAACTGTGTGGCGCCCGGTCCGGTGTGGACACCGCTGATCCCGGCCACGATGGATGCCGAGAAGACCGAATCCTTCGGTGAACAGACGCCATTCGGCCGGGCGGCGCAACCCGACGAGATCGCGCCGTCGTACGTGTTCTTCGCGTCCGGCACGATGTCGTCGTACTACAGCGGCGAGGTGCTCGCCCCGATCGGTGGCGAGACGCTTCCGGGCTGACGCAGTGGTCAGCGCCCGCACAGCCGACCAGCAGGCGCGACGGGTTTACCCGCAGCGGTCCTCGGGAACACTGCGTCCGTGGGGACGTGCCCCGTCGTGAACACTCACGATCAAGTCGGAAGGTGAGTATGACCGAGAAGAACAGTGGTCCCGAAGAAGGCATCAAGGGCGTCGTCGAGGACGTGAAGGGTAAGGCCAAGGAAACGGTCGGTACCGTCACCGGACGTGACGACATGGTCCGCGAGGGCAAGGCCCAGCAGGACAAGGCGGACGCACAGCAGGACGCCGCGAAGAAGGAAGCCGAAGCAGAGTCGGCCCGCGCAGGCGCCAAGACAGCCGAAGAACGGCAGAAGTCCGAGCAGTAGAACGGACACACGAAAGAGGCCCAGCCGATCGGCTGGGCCTCTTTTGTGCGTGCGGTCAGCCCTAGCTGCTGGGGGTCTGCCGCGAGGTGTCGGGGTGCTCGGCATGCCAGCGCTCCTCGATCCCCCGCACCCGGCGGTGCTCGACGAGGAACCAGACGCCGGAGACGACGAACACGACCGCCGAGATGGAGCCCAGGATCACGCCGACGTCACCATGGCCGCTGGCGGTCGCGGCCAGCGCCCCCACGAACGCGGCCATCGCGATGCCGAGCAGGATCAGTGCCGGCAGGTTCTTGGTGTCCTTCATCGTCTCGCCGGCATGCGGACGGGTGGTCCGTGCGTGGTCGACGGGGTCCTCAGGGCTCTTCATGGTGACTCCTTCAATCGAATGCGGTGACGGCACGCGAGGTGGCGGGCCGTTTCGTCAGCCGAACACCGGTCCGGCAAGGGCCGGCGTGCTGGTGGTGAGCACGAGCAGCATCAGCGTGAGCAGGACCCACCCGGCGCCCTGCCAGGCCCACGACGCCTCGTTGCGCCGCCAGCTCTGATATGTGCGCACGAATGCGCGCAGCCCGCCGAGCAGCAGGATGGCCGGCGCGCCCATGGCGAGCATGGTGCGTTGCGGGGCTCCGCAGGCCAGGGCGTCGGCCACCGAGCCGCTGCAGGTGCTCACCCAGACGGCGGCGACGGCCAGAAACCCTGCTGCGGCCACCGCGACGACGAGCGCGAAGCGCAGGGCGTCACGAACACCGGCCTCAGCCGAACGCAGCTCGTTGGGGTTCTGCAACACGCCGGGGATATTCCCTGACCAGCGACGGGATAAACCTCAGGACCGCACGCGCAGGTGTGCCGTCAGCAACAATCGGTCGTATTCACCGCGCGCCGGCAGCGTCTCGTCGTACTGCAGCGCGAGGAAGTCCTCGGCGATCTGCTCCGACAGCGTCCGCAGCTTGACGTTGGTCTCCTGGGAACGCCACTTCAGCAGCTCGAACGCCGACTCGGCGGTGATCCGGTAGACCACCATGAGCATGCCCTTGGTCTGTTCGATCGCGCCGCGGGCCTCGGCGATCTCCGCCACCGCTTCGGTGATGCCCTCGTTGTGTGACGGGGTGACGTCGACGTAGAAGCCGTGGGTGCCGATCACCGCACCGAACTCGCCGTGCAGGTGGTCGCCCACCACCACGACGTGATGCACCTCCCCGTGCGTGTCGATGATGCGGTGCCGCGTACTGAACGCGCCCGCGGTCCGCCGGATCTCGTCGAGGGTGGCCGCAACCTCCCGGTAGTCGTCGGGGTGCTTGTGCGACAGCACGAGCGCGGTGGTCGGCTCCGCGGTGCCGGGCTCGTAACCGTGCATCCGCTCGACCTGGGGCGACCATTCCCAACGTTCGTCGTCGAAGTAGAACCGGAACCAGCCGACCCGCTGCGACTGCCCGCTCGCGAAAGCGTGCTCGAGTGGGGCCATCCTCCCGTCGCCGTCGGCCAGCTGATCGGTCATGACCTGCAGATTATCGCTCGGTGTGGACCGGGAAATTCGTTCCGACAGCCAGAATGCGCATCGTTTTGTGGATATGGATCACTTGCCCGGTCGGCATGCGGACGGTGTGGTGCGTGACTACCGTCGATGAGTGGACCTCAACACCGTCGGGGTGGTCGACTTCCCCACCGACCGCGATGGGCTGTGGCCGCTCGGCCTCGGCGATGCGGTGTTGGCCGGCGGTACCTGGTTGTTCTCCGAACCGCAGCCCCAGGTGCGCCGCCTGGTCGACGTGACGGCACTGGGCTGGCCGTCGATCACCGTGGGTGACACGGGTGTCGAGCTCGCGGCGACGTGCACGGTCGCCGAGGTGTCGGCGCTGAGCGCGCGGCTGGCGGCGGACAGGCCGGACTGGTCTGCGGCGCCGTTGCTGCACCAGTGCTGCAGCGCGCTGCTGGCGTCGTTCAAGATCTGGGGCGCGGCGACAGTCGGTGGCAACATCTGCCTCGGCCTGCCCGCCGGCGCGATGATCTCGCTGGCCACCGCGCTCGACGGTGTGGCGACGGTGTGGCGCGCAGGCGGCCACGACTACCGCATCTCCGTCGGCGAACTGGTGATCGGTGCAGGCAGCACGGCGCTGGCCGTCGGCGACGTGCTCAGGTCGGTGCATCTGCCCGCCGCGGCGCTCCTTGCCCGCACTGCCTTCCGCAAACTCGCCGCCGCGCCGCTGGGCCGCTCCGGCGTGGTGGTGATCGGCCGCCGCGATGCCGGCCCCGACGGTGGGGCGTTCGTGCTGTCGGTCACCGCCGCCACCGTGCGCCCGTACGTGTTCCGGTTCGACGGTGTGCCTGATCCCGACTCGCTGAGGACGGCACACGCCGGCATTCCGGACACGGCGTGGACCCGCGACGCGCACGGCGATCCGGACTGGCGGCGCGCGATGGCGCTGCTGCTGGCCGGTCAGGTCTGCGCGGAGCTGGCATGAGGTTCGAAATCAACGGCGACGCGCTGGAGGCCGACCCCCGGCCGGGCCAGTGTCTGCGGACGCTGCTGCGGGAGCACGGCCGCGTCGAGGTCAAGAAGGGCTGCGACGCCGGGGACTGCGGAGCCTGCTCGGTGCTGCTCGACGGCGCGCCGGTGCACTCCTGCGTGGTGCCGGCGTTCCGGGCCGCGGGCAGGCGCGTGACCACGGTGGCGGGTCTCGGCACCCCCGGTGACCTGCACCCGATGCAGCGCCGCTTCGTCGAGGCGGCCGGATTCCAGTGCGGCTTCTGCACCGCGGGGATGGTCACCACCGCCGCCGCCCTCACCGAGGAGCAGATGGCGGACCTGCCGCAGCATCTGAAGGGCAACCTGTGCCGGTGCACCGGCTACCGCGCGATCACCGACGCCCTGGTGGGTCGTGTCAACACCGACAAGTCGGCAGGCCACGGTGACACCGGCCGGTCGATCGGTGCGCCTGCGGCCATCGGGGTCGTCACCGGCGCCGAGCGCTACACCATGGATGTCACCCCGGCGGGACTGCTGCACATCGCGGTGCTGACGAGCCCGGTGCCGCACGCCCGCATCGAGGCGATCGACACCACCGCGGCCGCGGGGCTGCCTGGCGTGCACCTGGTGCTCACCCACCGCGACAGTCCGCCGGTCGCGTTCTCCACCGCCCGCCACGAGAACCGACTCGACGACCCCGACGACACCCGGGTGCTCGACGACACCGTCCGCTTCGTCGGCCAGCGGGTCGCCGCGGTGGTGGCCGACAGCCCCGGGATCGCCGAGCAGGCCTGCCGGCTGATCGCCGTGGAGTACCGGGAGCTGCCCGCCGTGTTCGATCCGGACGAGGCCAGGACTGCGGGCGCGCCGCTGGTGCACGGGGACAAGGGCGCCGATTCGCGTATCGCCGACCCGGCGCGCAACACCGTCGCGGAATTTCACGGCGGCGCAGGCGACGTCGAGGCCGGCGTGGCCGAGGCGCTCGCCGGTGGCGGCGCGGTGGTGCGCGGCCGGTGGACGACGCAACGCGTGCAGCACGCGCACCTGGAGACCCACGGCTGCACCGGGTGGACCGACGACCGGGGCCGGCTGGTGATCAGGACCAGTTCGCAGGTGCCGTTCCTGGTGCGCGACGAACTGTGCCGCGTCTTCGGGCTGGCCCGCGAGCAGGTGCACGTGGTCACCGGCAGGGTGGGCGGCGGATTCGGTGGCAAGCAGGAGATGCTCGTCGAGGACCTGGTGGCGCTGGCGGTGCTCCGGCTGGGCAGGCCGGTGCGCTTCGAGTTCAGCAGGACCGACGAATTCACCATGGCGCCCTGCCGGCATCCTTTCCGGATCGAGGCGACGGTCGCAGCGCGAGCCGACGGCGTGCTCACGGCCCTGGCCGTCGACGTGCTCAGCGACGCAGGCGCCTACGGCAACCACAGCATCGGCGTGCTGTTCCACGGGTGCAGCGAGTCGGTGGCCGTGTACCGCTGCGCGAACAAGAGAGTCGACGCCCAGGCCGTCTACACCAACAACCTGCCGTCGGGGGCGTTCCGCGGATACGGCCTGGGACAGCTGATCTTCGCCATCGAGTCGGCGCTCGACGAGCTGGCTCAGCGGCTCGGCGTCGACCCGTTCGACCTGCGCCGGCGCAACGTGGTGGTGCCCGGGGACCCCTTCGTCGACGCGACCTCCGCGCACGACGACCTGACGTTCGGCAGCTACGGACTCGACCAGTGCCTCGACCTCGCGCAGGCCGCGCTGGCGGCGGGCAACGGAGTGGCGCCGCCTCCGGGCGCCCAGTGGCGGGTCGGCGAGGGCATGGCGGTGGCGATGATCGCCACCATCCCGCCGCGGGGCCACTTCGCCGAGGCGTCGCTGAGCGTGGACACCGACGGGATGTACACGTTGAGCGTGGGCACCGCCGAGTTCGGCAACGGCACGTCCACCGTGCACACCCAGTTGGTGGCCGACGAGATGAACACCACCGCCGACCGGGTGCGGTTGCGCCAGTCCGACACCGACAGCACCCGTTACGACACCGGCGCGTTCGGTTCGGCCGGGACGGTGGTGGCCGGCCGCGCGGTGCTCGACGCGTGCCGCGAGCTGCGGGCCGCGGTGCTGGCCGATGCGGCCGACCGCACCGGCGCCGACGTGTCGGCGTGCACGCTCACCGCGTCGGGTGTGCAGTGCGGCGAGCGCTTCGTGTCCTTCGCCGGCCTCGGCGGCAACACCGCCGGCTACGGCAGGCACGACGGCACGCCACGGTCGGTGGCGTTCAACGTGCAGGCGTTCCGGGTGGCGGTCGACGTCGAGACCGGGCGGGTGCGGATCCTGCAGTCGATCCAGACGGCCGACGCCGGCGTCGTGCTCAACCCCGAGCAGTGCCGCGGGCAGGTGGAAGGCGGTGTGGCACAGGCCATCGGCTCCGCACTGTACGAGGAGATGCACGTCGGCCCGGACGGGACGGTGCTCACCAGGGAGCTGCGCAACTACCACATCCCCCAGCTGGCCGACGTGCCGGTGACCGAGGTCTACTTCGCCGACACCTACGACGTGCTCGGTCCGCGGGGCGCCAAGTCGATGAGCGAGTCACCGTACAACCCGGTGGCTCCTGCGCTGGCCAATGCGATCGCCAGGGCCTGCGGCGTGCGGCCGCACCAGCTGCCGATGACCCCGGCCCGGGTGTGGCGGGGTATCCAGGAGGGCGACGGCTCGCAGTAGTCGGCCGCGGTAGTTGTCGGCACCCGCTCCTACGATTGCGCCGTGGCGCGCGTCAAGTGGTTCGTGCTGCTCGCCGCCGTCGCGGGCGTGGCCTCCTTTCTGTGGGGCCTCGATCCGGTGTGGTGCCTCGCCGCAGGAGTTGCCGCACCTGTGGTCGCGGTGGCCGCCGCGCACTTCCTGCGCGGCGCGATCGCCGGTGCGGGCACACCGGGGCCGCGTGAGGATCCGGCGGCGGCGATGTCGGGCACCGAGTTCGAGGACCACGTCGCGCGGATCGCCAGGTCCTGCGGGGTGCCGGTGATCATGACCGCGATCACCGGCGACTGGGGCGTCGACATCATCGTCGGACACCGGCCCAACCGGCTGGCCATCCAGTGCAAGCGCCAGGCGAGGCCGGTGGGCACCGCCGCCGTTCAGGAGGTGGTTGCCGGCGCACCCATGCAGGACTGCGTCCGGACGATGGTGGTCACCAACCACGACTTCACGCCTGCTGCACGGCGACTCGCCGAACGGCACGGCTGCGAACTGGTCGGCCGCGACGAGCTGCCCCGGCTGCGCTCCATCATCCGGCGCGCGACGAGCTGAGCGCGGTGCGCACCGCCGCGAGCGCGGCGTCGATCTCGTCGCGCGTCACGGTCAGCGGCGGCCGGAACCGCACGGAGTCGGCTCCGCTGGCGAGCATGATCACCCGCAGCTCCCACAGCCGCGCGATCAGCGCGTCGCGCTGCGCGGCCGACGGCAGGCTGAACGCGCACATCAATCCGCGGCCGCGGACGTCGCCGACCACGCCCGGGAAGTCGGCGGCCAACCGGTCGAGTCCGTCGCAGAGATACCTGCCGGCCTTGCCTGCGCGTGCCATCAGGTCGTCGGACTCGATCACCTCGAGGATGCGGCGGGCGCGCACCATGTCGGTGAGGTTGCCGCCCCACGTCGAGTTGATCCGCGAGCCGACCCGGAACACGTTGTCGGCGACCTCGTCGACCCGACGGCCCGCCATCACCCCGCACACCTGGGTCTTCTTGCCGAAGGCCACCACGTCCGGTGCCACGCCCAGTTGCTGGTAGGCCCATGCGGTTCCGGTCATCCCGCAACCGGTCTGCACCTCGTCGAAGATCAGCAGCGCGTCGTGCTCGTCGCACAGATCGCGCATCGCCGCGAAGAACTGCGGCCGGAAGTGCCGGTCACCGCCCTCACCCTGAATGGGTTCGGCGAGGAAACACGCGACGTCGTGCGGATGCGCGTCGAAGGCGGCGCGGGCCTGCTGCAGCGACTCGGCCTCGAGCGCGGTCATGGCGTCGTCGTCCAGACCCGGTCGCAGACACGGTGCGTCGATTCGCGGCCAGTCGAACTTCGGGAACCGCGCCACCTTGTTCGGGTCGGTGTTCGTCAGCGACAACGTGTATCCGCTGCGACCGTGGAACGCCCCGCGCAGGTGCAGCACCCGCGTCCCGAGCGCCGGGTCGATCCCGTGCGCCTCGTTGTGCCTGCTCTTCCAGTCGAAGGCCACCTTCAAGGCGTTCTCGACGGCCAGTGCCCCGCCGTCGACGAAGAACAGGTGCGGCAGCGCCGGATCGCCGAGCACCCGGGCGAACGTGTCGACGAAGCGGGCCATCGGGACGGTGTACACGTCGGAGTTGCTCGGCTTGTTCACGGCGGCCGCCGCGAGTTCGGCGCGGAACGCGTCGTCGTCGGCCAGGGCCGGGTGGTTCATCCCCAGCGCCGACGACGCGAAGAACGTGAACATGTCGAGATACCGGTCCCCGTTGCGGGCGTCGACCAGGCACGCCCCGCGGGAACGCTCTAGGTCGAGGACGAAGTCCAGACCGTCGGTGAGCAGGCTGCGGCCGAGCACGTCACGGACGTCGTCGGCTGCGAGGCCGGGGCGCATCATCAAGTCGGTCATTCGGGCATCCTATCGTAATATTTCCTTTGGTTCACACGTGCAACCACAAGTATTCCTATTGACGCGTGCGTGTGGCGCATGTAATCAGCGGGTACCGGCAAGGGATGCTCAAACCTCCCGGCTACGGACTGCTGACCGCTCCGCTCCGCGCCGCCGAGACGTTGAGCCGCACCGCCGCCGCCGTGGCCCTCGAGGCCGTCGGCGGCCCACCCGCCCGTCGCTGCCAGGCCCGTGGCGGCCGCTGCTGGGTCGAGGTGCGAGGACTCGGCGGGCCACACGGCAAGGCCATTGCCGCAGAGGCCATCCGAGCGGTCAAGGGCATGACCGGCGTGCGGTCGGCGTCGCTCAACACGACCGTCTCGCGCATCGTGGTGAGCATCGACGAGGACGGACCGTCGCTGCCCACGCTGTTGCGTGCCGTCGACGCGGCCGAGCGGGCCGCCGACTCCGACGCGCGCCGCAGCCGGCCGGTGAACCTGCCCGGTGACGATGCGGTGCTGGCCGCGCGCACCGCGGGGGCCGCGGTCGCGCTGGCGAGCCTCGGCCTCTCGGTGACCGGCACCGCGCTGCGGCTACGCGGGCTCCCCGACGTGGTGTCCGCCCTTCCGACCCTCGCCGACCACATGCCGCGACTTCGCAAGCAGGTCGAGGGTCGGCTCGGCCCCGACGGCACCGACCTGTTCTTCGCCACCGTCCACGCCGCTGCCGCGGCCCTTGCGGTCTCGCCGGTGTCGGCCGCCGCGGAGTCGGCCCAACGCACGATGCTGGCCGCCGAGGCGTGGAACGACCGGTTGGCCTGGCGCCGACACGAGCCGCGACTGGCCCGGCACGCAGATCACGACCGCCCGCCGACGAGCCGCGTCGCACCGGGGGAAGGCCGCGCCGACCACTACGCCGACCGATCCGCCGCGGTGGGCACCGCAGCGGGCGTGGCGCTGGGTCTGCTGTCCGGCAGCCTCGCGACCGCAGGCGAGGCCGCGGTGGTGGCCGCGCCCAAGGCGGTGCGCACCACGCGGGAGGCATTCGCCTGCGCGCTGAGCCGCGGGCTCACCGCCCGCCACGGCGGACTGGTGCTTCATCCGCGGGCGCTGCGCACCCTGGATCGGATCGACACCGTGGTCGTCGATCCGCGCGCACTGCACACCGACGAGCTCATGGTCAGCCGGGTGCGGGGCGTCACCGACGCCGACCGTGGCCGCGCGTGGGACGCCGCGCGCCGGGCACTGGCGGGCGGAAGGCTCGACGCCGGATGGCATCCTGTCGCCGACATACCGGACGCGGGCGACGACGGCGAGGTGCTCGTCAGTCATGTCCGTGATCCGCACGCGGCGGCGGTGGTGGCCGAGGCACGCCGGTCCAAGCCGCGGGTGGTGTCCATCGCCGACGACGGATTACGCTCCCTGGCACAGGGTTTCGATCATCTGCACCCCCTGGAGGAGTCGATCGACGATGCACTCGCCGATGCCGTGTCGGCGGCCAAGGCCGACGGCGCCACCGTCGCTCTGCTCACCATCGCCGACATGACGACACCCCACGGCGCGGATATCACCGTCGGCGTGCTGCGCGACGGGAAGCCGCCGGTGTGGAGCGCCGACCTCCTCGTCGACGACCTCACCGGTGTGTGGCGGCTGCTGCACGCGCTACCCGCCGCCCGCGATGCCAGTGACAAGGGCGTTCGGCTGTCCCTGTCCGGCTCGTCGCTGGGTGCGCTGATGCTGATCCCCGGCGTACCCGGCCGCGGCCCCGTCTCGGTCCATGCCAGCGCGATGGCCGGGCTGCTGTCGGGCTACGCCGCGGGCAACCGGGTGATGTCGGACGCGCTGCCCAACCCCGAACCGGGCCACGACTGGCATGCGCTGCCCGTCGACGAGGTGCGCGAGCTGCTGCCCCAGCCCACCGACTCCGATTCCGGCGAGGACTCAGTGATCCCGGTGCCGAAGCCACTACGTGCCGCGGCCGTCGGAACATGGCGGCTGGCAGCAGACTTCGTCGGCGCGATGCGCACCAACCTGTCCGATCCGCTGACACCGATCCTGCTGACCGGCGCGATGGCGAGCGCCCTGCTCGGCTCCCCCTTCGACGCCGCCCTCGTCAGCAGCGTGCTGCTGGGCAATGCGGCGCTGTCGGCCGAACAGCAGGTGCACGCCGAGCGCGTGCTGCGCCGTCTGCTCGCTGTGCAGGACCCGCCGGCGCGCCGCCGCATCGCAGACGGCAACGACGAGGAGGTGCCCGCCAAGCGGCTGCAGCCCGGCGACATCATCGAGATCCGTTCCGGCGAAGTCGTTCCCGCCGACGCCAGGGTCATCGAGGCCATCAATGTAGAAGTCGACGAGTCGTCGCTGACCGGGGAGTCCCTGCCGGTGACCAAGCAGACCGGTGCGACGCCCGGGGCGCCGCTGGCCGAGCGTGCGGGCATGCTGTTCGGCGGTTCGACCGTGGTCGCGGGCACGGCCGTCGGCATCGTCACCGCGGTCGGGTCAGCGTCGGAGATGCAACGCGCCATGGCGATGGCGCCGTCGACATCGCGTGAGATCGGGCTGCAGGCCCAGCTGCGCCACATCACCGGCCGCGCGCTGCCCTGGAGCCTCGGCGGCGGCGCCCTGGTGGCGGTGTTGAGCATGCTGCGCCGCACGCCGCTGCGGGAGTCGGTGTCCAGCGCGGTCGGGGTGGTGGTGGCCGCCGTCCCCGAGGGGCTGCCGCTGGTCGCGACGCTGGCGCAGCTGGCCGCCGCACGCAGGCTCTCCGGGGAGTCGGTGCTGATCCGCAACCCGCAGTCGATCGAGGCGATGGCCCGGGTGAAGGTGGTGTGCTTCGACAAGACCGGCACCCTCAGTGAGAACCGGTTGCAGGTCAAGGCCCTTCGCGCCGTCGAGGGACGCATCGAGGACGACGTGCTCGCCGGCGCGGCGGCCACGATCGTCGTCAAGAACGGTCAGCGCACAGAGCACGCCACCGACGACGCCATCCTGCGTGCCGCGGGCGTGGACGGCAGTGCCGTGCCCGACGCGGTGCTGCCCTTCCAATCCGGCCGTCCGTTCGCCGCGGCGCTCACCGGTACCCGGCTGACCATCAAGGGCGCGCCCGAGCGGATCCTGCCCGGACTCGCCGCCGACGGCGAGGAGATGTCGCGGCTGCTCGACGAGATGACCGCCGACGGGCTGCGCGTGCTCGCCGTCGCCGAGTGCGACCTGAGCGACGAGGAGGCCCGCGCGGCGGCCGCGGATCCCGATGCGTTCGAGCGGGTGTGCGGCTGCAACCTGCGGCCGCTCGGAGTGGTCGGCCTGGCGGACACCCTGCGACCCGCGGCCCGCGAACTGCTGGCGCAGCTCGACCAGCGCGACATCGGGGTGCGTCTGCTCACCGGTGACCACCCCGTCACCGCGGCGGTGGTGGCCAACGACCTCGGACTCGACGTCGACCCGGACGACGTCGTGACCGGCGACGCGTGGGAGAACATGTCGGCCGAGGAGCGCGCCGATGCGGTGGCATACCGCGTGGTGTTCGCCCGGATGTCGCCGGAACACAAGATCGACGTGGTGCAGGCGCTCGAGCGCATCGACCTGGTGACCGCGATGGTCGGCGACGGCGCGAACGACGCCGCGGCGATCCGGGCGGCCAGTGTGGGCGTCGGGGTGGCCTCCCGGGGCAGCGATCCGGCCCGCACCGCCGCCGACGTGATGCTGCTCGACGGGCACATCGAGGCGCTGCTCGACGCCATCGACGAGGGCAACCAGCTGTGGCGGCGCGTGCAGTCGGCGGTGTCGGTGTTGTTGGGCGGCAACGCCGGTGAGGTGTGCTTTGCGCTGATCAGTTCCCTCCTCACCGGCCGATCGGTGCTCAACGCCCGGCAGATGCTACTGGTCAACATGCTCACCGATGCGCTCCCGGCCGCCGCACTGGCGGTCAGCCAACAGACCGAGAACGGGCGGGCCGACCGCGACGAGGACGCGATGTGGCGCGCCATCGCCATCCGCGGCGCGGCCACCACCGGCGGCGCCACCGCGGCGTGGCTGATGGCCAGGGTCACCGGGACCCAGCGCCGCGCCGCCACCGCCGCCCTGATCGGGCTGGTGTCCACGCAGATGTTGCAGACCCTGATCGATTCGCGCGCACCGCTGGTGGTGGCCACGAATGTCGGCACGTTCGCGGTGATGATCGGGGTGATCAGTGTGCCGGGGATCAGCCACCTGTTCGGCTGCACACCGGTCGGCCCGGTGGCGTGGGGTCAGGCCTTCACGGCGGCACTGGCGGCCACGGCGGCGTCCGCGGTGGCTCCCGGCGTGCTCGCCCGCGTCACCGGCGTCGGCTCAGTCGTCCTCGATGACGACCACGCCGGCACGCACCAGCAGGGCGTAGAGGTCGCACAGCGGAGGAGTGAGGACCCGGACGGCGCCGCCGAGGAGCGCGTCCTGTCCGAGGCCGGCAAGTAGGTTGCCCATGACTTCGCAAGGTAGAGGCCGCGATCGCCGCTCCGGTGAGGGACACGCCACACACCGGACAACGGAAGGTGACGAACAGGTGACCGAGAACCGGGACTCCCATCGGGAGACCGCCCGCCGCGTCGCAGGCGCGGACCGCTTCGCGCTCCAGCTGCCGGTGCTCGGCCGGGTGCCGTTCCCGCGCCCCGACCAGCTGGCCTTCTACGGCGCGCTGGCGGCGCTGGTGGCGGTCGAACTCGTGGAGTGGCCGGTGGCGGTGGCGATCGGCGCAGGCCATGCGCTGATCACCGGCCGACCTGCGGATAAATCGGACGATCAGGCGACACGACAGGAATAATTACGGCACGCTTTGCCGTCCGTCGTAAAATGTCTGTAAGATGATCGTGCTTCGAGTGCGAACGTTCGCCGCGGTGCGGATCTCCTGGAGCAGGTCTTCGAGTGCCCGCGCCGAGCCGACCCGCACCAGCAGCATGTAGCTCTCGTCGCCGGCCACCGAATGGCAGGACTCGATGGCCGCTATGTGCTCGAGCCGGGTGGGCGCATCATCGGGTTGGGACGGATCGAGAGGGGTGATGGCGACGAACGCGGACAGTTGGTGGCCGACCGCCTCCGGGTTCAGCCGGGCCTGGTACCCGGTGACGACGCCACGGGACTCGAGCCTGCGCACGCGTGACTGCACGGCCGAGACCGACAGGCCCGCACTCGCCGCGAGATGGGCCAGCGTGGCCCGCCCGTCGGCCACCAGCTCGCGAGCCAGGATCCGGTCGATCTCGTCGAGCGGCGCCGACCGGTGCGGATGTTCGTCGGCATCGACCATGGCCGCACTGTATCGCTCCACACCCCGGGAAGAAGGGACATCATGACCACCACGACCACCACGGCGCCGCTGCCGACCGCCGCCGAACTGCGCGGCCGGGTGGCGGACGCGTTGCGCGCCATCGGCTCCCGTGTCGAGCTCGGCGAAGCCGGCGGACCCGGCATGCCCGCGAGCACGCCGATCACCGGCGAGGTGCTCGGCACCGTCACCGAGACCACGGGCCCGGAGACCGACGCGGCCATCGCCGAAGCGGCGCAGGCGTTCACGGTGTGGCGCACCACACCTGCGCCGGTGCGCGGCGCCCTGGTGGCGCGGCTCGGTGAACTCCTCGTCGAGCACAAGTCCGACCTCGCCGCCCTGGTCACCCTGGAGGCGGGCAAGATCCGCTCGGAGGCCCTGGGCGAGGTGCAGGAGATGATCGACATCTGCCAGTTCGCGGTGGGGTTGTCGCGCCAGCTCTACGGCCGCACCATCGCCTCTGAGCGGCCCGGCCACCGGCTGATGGAGACGTGGCACCCGCTCGGAGTGGTCGGCGTGATCACCGCGTTCAACTTTCCCGTCGCCGTGTGGGCGTGGAACACCGCCGTGGCGCTGGTGTGCGGCGACACCGTCGTGTGGAAGCCGTCCGAGCTGACCCCGCTGACGGCCGTCGCGTGCCAGGCCCTGATCGAGCGTGCCGCCGCCGACGTCGGCGCGCCCCCTGCGGTCAGCCGGCTGGTGCTGGGCGGCCGCGAGGTCGGCGAGCGGCTCATCGACGATCCGCGGGTCGCCCTGGTCTCGGCGACCGGCTCGGTGCGCATGGGCCGTGAGGTCGGACCGCGGGTCGCCCAGCGGTTCGGCAAGGCGCTGCTGGAGCTCGGCGGTAACAACGCCGCGATCGTGACGCCCTCGGCCGACCTGGATCTCGCCGTCCGCGCGATCGTGTTCTCGGCGGCCGGGACGGCGGGCCAGCGGTGCACGACGATGCGCAGACTGATCGTGCACCGGTCGGTGGCCGACGAGCTCGTCGACCGCATCGTCGCCGCGTATCGCCAGTTGCCGGTGGGTGATCCGGGTGCCGACGGCACCCTGGTCGGGCCGCTGATCCACGAGACCGCGTACCGGGACATGGTCGGAGCCCTCGAGCAGGCCCGCGCCGACGGCGGCGAGGTGTTCGGCGGTGAGCGCTGCATATTCGACGGCGACTCGGGCGACACCTCGTTCTACGTCACGCCCGCCGTGGTGCGGATGCCCGCGCAGACCGACCTGGTGCACAACGAGACCTTCGCACCGATCCTCTATGTACTCACCTACGACGGGCTCGACGAGGCGATCGAGTTGAACAACGCGGTACCGCAGGGGCTTTCGTCGGCCATCTTCACCGTCGACGTGCGGGAGGCCGAGCGGTTCCTGGCCGCCGACGGCTCGGACTGCGGCATCGCCAACGTCAACATCGGCACCTCGGGCGCCGAGATCGGCGGGGCCTTCGGCGGCGAGAAGCAGACCGGCGGCGGCCGCGAATCCGGGTCGGACTCCTGGAAGGCCTACATGCGCCGGGCCACCAACACGGTCAATTACTCGTCGGAGCTGCCGCTCGCCCAGGGTGTGCACTTCGGCTAGACATAGGAGTGATTTCGGCGCGTTCTCGTTCGCTGAGTGAACGAACGCGCGCCGAAATCGCGGGGTGGGGCTAGCCGCGTTTCTTCGCGGCGGACTTCTTGGCGGGTGCCCTCTTGGCGGTCGCCGTCTTCGCGGGCGCCTTCTTCGCGGGGGCCTTCTTCGCGGGAGTCTTTTTCGCGGGCGCCTTCTTGGTGGCGGTCTTCTTCGCGGCGGGTGCGGTCCTCGCCGGTGCGGCGGCCTGCTTGACCGGAGCGGGGTCGGGCACCGGCGTCAGCACACGAACCGCGGGAGCCGGCGACGGCGGCGGCGCACTCCCCCGCCGGCCGATCCGGCGTGCCACCAGCGCAGCGCCACCGACGGTCACCAGCACCGGCCACTCGACAAGTCCGGCGGCGCCGACTGCGCCGAACGTCAGCAACGCCGCGGGCGTGGAGTGGGATCCGTCTTTGAGCCCGTTGCGGATTCCGGCGGCGGTACCGGTGACGCCGCCCACGATGCCGTTGATCGCGGCGCCGCTCACCGCGCCGGCCGCGGCCGTGGCAGCATTCGCCGTCCCGGCCACGAACCGCGCCGCGCTGCGGACGATGTCCATGGTGATCACCTGCCTCATCGTTTGAAGACGAGGAGTACCCGCATCGCGAGACCCGTAACCGACCAGACTGGTGGCATGCAGATCCAAGACAGCGTCGTCATCGTCACCGGAGCGGGGTCCGGCATCGGCCGGGCGCTGGTCGCCGAATTCGCTTCACACGGGGCCGCCGTCGTGGCCGGCGACATCGACGCAGCAGCCGTGCAGGGTACCGCCGCCCAGGTCGGTGGGCGCGTGGTCGCGATGCGGGCGGACGCCGCGGACACCGATGACATCGCCGCGTTGATCGCCCAGGCCGACAACGAATTCGGTCCGGTGGACTGCTATGTCGCCAACGCCGGCATCATCGGGGCGTCCGGTCTCGGCGACGAGCGGGCCTGGGACCGGATCCTCGACATCAACCTGCGAGCCCACATCCGCGCCGCGACCGTGCTGATCCCCGAGTGGGTGCAGCGCGGCGGCGGGCACTTCGTCGCGGTGGCGTCGGCGGCGGGGTTGCTCACCCAGATCGGCGCGGCCGGCTATGCGGTGAGCAAGCACGCCGCCGTGGGGTTCGCCGAGTGGCTCGCCATCACCTACGGCGACGACGGCGTCGGGGTCACCTGTGTCTGCCCGATGGGCGTGGACACCGCGCTGCTGCGGGCGATCCGGGCCTCGGCCGACACCGCGGTGCGCCTGAGCGCGGACTCCGTCGTCAACGCGGGCAACGTCGTCGAACCCGCCGATGTCGCGAGGCTGACGGTCCAGGCGGTGCGCGACGGCACGTTCCGGGTGCTGCCGCATCCGGAGGTCGCGGGAATGGTGGCGCAGAAGGCAGCGGACCACGACCGCTGGATCACCGGGATGCGGCGCTACCAGCGCTCGCTGCTCAACGACTAGCGGCGGTGTAGTTCGAGCCGGAACCCGCGCGGCATCATGGTCAGCCGCTCGGCGACCTGCAGTTCGTAGTCGGGTTCGGGAATGAGGTCGTAGCGCCGGATCAGCGCGGCCAGCATCAACACGCCCTCGTGCAGCGCGAACTGCCTTCCGATGCATGACCGCTCGCCGGTGCCGAAGGGTTTGTACAGCCCGCCGGGCCGGGCCCGGACCCGCTCGGGTGCGAACCGGTCCGGGTCGAATGCGTCCGGGTCGGGACCCCACCGGGCGTCGCGGTGCAGGGTCGCGGTCAGGGCGAGCGCCCAGTCACCGGCCTTCATCGGGTGCACGCCGCCGAGCACGGTGTCGGCGCGGGCGGCGCGGTAGTAGCCGGGCACCGTCGGCTGCAGCCGCAGGGATTCGTCGAGCACGCGGCGCACGTAGCGCAACTTGGCGATCCGGTCGAAGTCCGGGCGGTCGTCCTCGCCCCACACCTCGGCCACCTCGACGCGCGCCCTGGCCGCCACCTCCGGGTGCCGTGCAAGATAGAACAGTGCGAAAGACATTGCCCCCGAAGTTGTTTCATGTCCGGCGATCAGGAAGTTGAGCAACTGGTAGCGGATGTTGGCGGCGTCCAGATCGGAGCCGAGCATCGTGTCGAGCAGGTCGTCGTGGCGGCCCAGGCCCACCGCTCGGCGTTCGGCGACGATCTCGTCGGCCAGGGCGTGCAGATAGGCCGCGTGGCGGCGAACTCGCCGCTCGGCGATGCGGGTGACGGCGTCGGGCAGGAAGGTCTCCCGCAGCACGCCCACGTAGTCCGAGCCTTTGAGCGCCGCGATCATGTGGTCGACGAACGGGTGGGTCTGCTCGGTGGCGAAGCAGCCGAAGGAGTATCCCGCCGCGCAGCGGCCGATGGTCTCGAGGGTGGCACGGGTGGTGTCCGCCGAGACGTCGACGGTCCTGCCGTCGCGCGCCCGGTCGTCCCAGCGGGCGGTCAGTTCGGCGGCGACGTCGAGCATCACGGCGTGGTAGCGCCGCATGGCGGCCTGGCTGAACGCCGGCATCAACAGGTCATGGGCCCGACGCCAGTTCGGCTCGTCGTTGTATGCGGTGAACAGCCCGTCGCCACCGATCACCCGCAGCGCCTCGATGTCGGGCCCGATGTGCTTGCAGAATCGCGTCTCGTCGTTGAGGTCGGCCACCACGTCGGCGGCGGCCGCGACCACCCAGCGCGCGCCGAGGAAGGTGAACTCGAAGATCGGCCCCAGCCGCGCCATGTCGACCGCCGACTGGCTCGGCGTGTCGGCATGGAAGCCGAACACGTCACCGAGCAGGGGGACCCGCCACGGCGGGTGCGGAAGCGCCGGGTCGCGCCTGTGACTTCTCATGGTTCGGTGTCCCACCGCGAATCGTTGACGGGCAAGCGACGCTCAGCGTCTCACGTGACGCTCGCAACCATGTGCCTCACCTGCGCCCGCGCCGCGGCGTTCGCCGTGCCTTCCACGTCCCGACCGTGAACAGACCAGCATCCAGCGTCGGTATCGGGTTCCGTCTGGCACTATCAGCAATCAAATGCATCGATCAGCCACCGAGGGCAGGAGCGGCGTGCGCAGTTACGTGGTCCGTTGCGCGAGCACCTCGTGAGGCGCGCCGAGACCGCATGGCCGCCGTCGCGCCGTGAGCTGGACGCCGCAGCGGCCGGCGAGGGTCTCGAGACGGTGTTCCAGCCCATCGTCTCGCTACAGGACGGGGGGCGAGTCGGGTTCGAGGCCCTGGCACGGTGGACCCACCTCGGCGCCGGTGACGCCGGCGACGTCTTCGCCCACGCCGCACGAACCGGCCGGGCGGGTGCGCTGGAACGCAAGTGCATAGAGACGGCCGTCGTCGGCGCGCTGGACGCCGGCCTGCCACCGGGCAGCGCCGTGTTCATCAACTGCGAGGCGACAACGCCCTATCTCAGCCCTGCCGACAGCCGGATACTGGCGCACGGCGCCGAGCGATTCCAGATCGTCTTCGAAGTGACCGAACGCAGCCTGCTCACCCACCCGCCCGATCTACTGCGGAAGGTGGTGGCGATGCGCCGGGACGGGTTCGCCTTCGCGCTCGATGATGTCGGCGCGGAACTGAGCTCACTGGCCCTGCTCGACGTCCTGGCACCTGATGTCATCAAACTCGATCTCGCGCTCGTGCAGTCACAACCGCATTACCGACAGGCACGGACCTGGGCGGCGGTGCTGGCGCACCATGAGCACGCAGGCGCGCAGGTGCTGGCCGAAGGAATCGAGACAGCCGAGCACCTTCATCGCGCTCTGGCGCTGGGCGCGACGCTGGGGCAGGGCTTCCGGTTCGGGCATCCCAGCCCGTTGAGCCCCGGGGCCGGCACCGGTGTGCTGCCGCCGGCGATCAGGACCCAGTCTCCCTGCGTGGATCCGGGATCCCCGTTCGCGGCGGTGGGAGGCAATCCGATACTGCGTCGACAACGCCGGGACACCGTCCTCGCTCTGTCGTTGTCCCTCGAACAACAGGCGCTGGAAGCACCCGATCCCCCGATGGTGCTCGCAGCGCTGCAAGACGCACGATTCTTCACCGGAGACACCCGCACCCGCTACCGACGTCTCGCGACACACAGTCCGTTGGTCGCCGTGTTCGGCTGCGGCCTCGACGAAGACCTCGGCTGCGGCATCAGAGGGGTGCGATTCGCGCCGGGGGACTCTCTCGAGAGCCAGTGGATCGTCCTCGCGTTGGGGGCGAACATCGCCGCCGCCCTGGTGTCCCTCGAAGTCACCGATTCCGAGCGCGCGAGCAACGGCACTGACCGACGTTTCGATGTGGCGCTCACCAACGACAGGACACTCGTGACCAAGGTCGCGCGTCAGCTCCTCACCCGCATGCTGACACCTCCGGCGCCGGACCGTTTGTGTTGACGATGGTGCGGCCCACCAGGCGCTAACATCCCCGTAAATTAGTTGCTGTGCCACGCGTGCGGTTCGCCGCCGAGCGGACACAGCGCAGGTCGGTGGTGAGTGCCGCTCATGGGGGTTCAGGGTTGCTGGCGTCGTCGAGAACTACCGTGTTCGGCCGCCTCGTGCGCGAATGGTGGTGTGAACCGATCGATTACACCGCACAGGTGCAGTACTTCAAACGGGCGATGTCCGGAGCCGTCCAGCTCCTGATCGGACTCGGCACCGGGTTCGACGCGGTGATCTCGGCGGTGATCCTGTTGCCGTCCGCGAGCACCGTCGCGTCGCGGGTCGCCGTGGCGGTGTTCGTCGCGCTACAGGCCTTCTGGGCGTGGGTGTGGGTGTCCCGGGAGTGGCCGTCGCGGCGGATGTCGCTCGCATTCGTCGTATCCGCCGACATCGCGATCACCGTGATGGTGCTGCTCGATGCGAACTGGGTGCTCGGCTCGTTCGGGTTCAGCTTCTTCACCATGCTGTCGGTCTACTTGATCTTCTTCGACGGACCGAAAGCACTTGCGGGACACATACTGTGGATCCTGGTGACCGTGGCGGCCTTCGCCGTGCAGGTCGGAGCACAAGCGCAGATCGACGTCACCGGGTTCACCGTGAAAACGGTCGTCTCGGTGGCGCTGGTGGTCGGGACGCCGCTGGGGATACAGGCAGCGATCTGGGCGCTGCGCAACGACGCCAACGAGTCCGTCACCGATCCGCTGACCGGGCTCCTCAACCGGCGTGGGCTGCACCTGCAGGTCGAAGACCTCGTGCGCGACGCCGCCACGACGGGCAGCGAGGTGACCGTGATGGTCGTCGACCTGGATCGCTTCAAGACGATCAACGACAGATTCGGTCACACGGTCGGCGATACCGTCCTGGTGCGCAGCGCGCGCCGGATCAAGTCCGCGGTTCGGGGCAGCGCACTGGTGGCGCGCCTCGGCGGCGAGGAGTTCGTCATCGTCGACCTCGCGGACCCGAACAGCAGGACCCAGCAGGACTTCGATCGCGTCCGTGACGCGATCGCCGCACCGACCGAGCACGCGATCACCGCAAGCGTCGGCATCGCCACCACCGCCGTCACCGACCCCGCTGCGAGGACCGTCGACGCTGTGGCGTTGCTCGACGCCATGATCGAGCGAGCCGACCGTGCGATGTTCGACGCCAAACGCAACGGCGGCAATGCCACGGTGCAGTTGCACCGGTGAGGCGTCCGCGCACCAGTCAATCACCCTGACACGACCCGGCCGGAGTGAACGCACACACGACGGGGTAGTCGGGCGGGATGACTTCTCCAGGACTGATCGTCATCGGCAGCGGGCCGGCCGGTGTGAGCGCCGCTGAAGCGTTCCGGCAACGGGATTCACGCTCGCCGGTCACCATCTTCACCGAGGACGCGGCGCTGCCCTATCAGCGGCCGCCGCTGAGTAAAGAATTCCTGCGCGGGGAGGCCGAAGCCGGCGAGGCGGAGCTGCACCCCGACGACTGGTTCGCCGAGCACGACGTGCGCATCGTGCGGAGTTCGGAGGTGGAGGCCGTCGACGTCGCGGGCCGCACCGTGCGGGTGGACGGGACGACTCACCCCTACCGGTCGCTGGTGATCGCCAGCGGCGCCGGCCCGGTCGCGCCGTCGTTCCCCGGTGGTGACACCGCGCTGCTGCTGCGCTCGATGGCCGACGCACAGCGCCTGCGCGAGACCGCGGAGCGCTCCACGTCGGCGGTGGTGATCGGCGCCGGCTTCATCGGCTGTGAGGCGGCCGCCTCACTGGCGATGCGGGGCATCTCCGCGACCCTCGTCGCGCCCAGCGCCGCGCCGCAGGCCAAACGTCTCGGGGAACGGGCGGGCGCCCGGATCGTCGACATGCTCGCCGCGGCAGGCGCCCGCTACGTGGGCAGCGTCAAGGTCGAGGCCGTCGAGGACGGCGCCGTCCGCCTCGACGACGGCACCTCGATCTCCGCGGAGCTGATCCTGGCGGCCACCGGCGTCCAGCCGCAGTCGACGCTCGCCGACTCCGCCGGACTGGCCGTCGACGACGGGCGCATCCTGGTCGACGCCGGTATGCGGACATCGGCCGACGGCGTGTTCGCCGCCGGCGACGTGGCGTGGGCACACAATTCCGCGGCGGGCCGTCGCATCGCGGTCGAGCATTGGCAGGACGCGGTCGACCAGGGCACAGTCGCGGGCGCCAACGCCGCGGGCGCCGCCGATGAGTGGTCCTCGGTCCCGGGATTCTGGACGACGATCGGCGAGGCGACGCTGAAGTACCACGCGTGGGGCGACGGCCACGACGAGGCACATTTCGTCGAACACGAGGACGGCTTCACGGTCTGGTACGAGCGCGCCGGCGCGGTCGTCGGCGTATTGACCCACAACGCAGACGACGACTACGACCGCGGCGAGGAACTGGTCGAGAAGGGCCGGCCGCTGCCCGCCGACGTGCGCGGCTGAGCTCGTCGGGAGGACTTGTCGGTGGGTGCGGGCACCATGGTGGGGTGGCTGTGCAGACCGATCCGCTCTCCCGCTTCAGTGCGCTGACGCGGGAGTGGTTCGCGGGCACCTTCCCGGCGCCCACCGACGCGCAGACCCAAGCCTGGCAGGCCATCGCCGACGGGCACAACACGCTGGTCATCGCACCCACCGGCTCCGGCAAGACGCTCGCGGCGTTCCTGTGGGCCATCGACCGGCTGGCCGAAGCCGAGCCTCGGCCCGCCACGGCGGGCACCCGGGTGCTCTACGTCTCGCCGCTCAAGGCGCTGGCCGTCGACGTCGAGCGCAACCTGCGCACCCCGCTGACCGGCATCGCCCGCATCGCCGAACGGCACGGCATGCCCGCGCCCGACATCAGTGTGGGCGTGCGCTCCGGTGACACAACGCCCGCCCAGCGCCGCGAACTGATCACCCGCCCGCCCGACGTCCTGATCACCACACCCGAGTCACTGTTCCTGATGCTCACCTCGGCCGCCCGCGACACGCTGGCCGAGGTGCAGACGGTGATCGTCGACGAGGTGCACGCCGTCGCGGCCACCAAGCGCGGCGCCCACCTGGCGGTGTCACTGGAGCGGCTGGACCAGTTGTTGGACCGCCCCGCGCAGCGGATCGGGCTGTCGGCGACGGTGCGGCCGGCGGAGGAGGTTGCCAGGTTCCTGTCCGGCCAGGCTCCGGCCACCGTCGTCGCGCCGCCCGCGACCAAGACGTTCGACCTTGCGGTGCAGGTCCCGGTTCCCGACATGGCCGACCTCGAGAACAACTCCATCTGGCCCGATGTCGAGGAGCAGATCGTCGACCTGATCGAGGCGCACCGGTCGTCGATCGTCTTCGCCAACTCGCGTCGGCTCGCCGAACGCCTGACGTCGCGGCTCAACGAGATCCACGCCGAACGTGCCGGCGTCGACCTCGGCAACGAACCCAACGGCAAGGTCGGTGGCGGCGCGCCCGCCCAGGTGATGGCGAGCGGGGTGTCGATGGGCGCGGATCTGCTGCTCGCCAAGGCCCACCACGGGTCGGTGAGCAAGGAGCAGCGGGCGATCGTCGAGGACGACCTCAAGAGCGGGCGGCTCAAGGCCGTCGTCGCGACCTCCAGCCTCGAATTGGGCATCGACATGGGCTCGGTCGACCTGGTGATCCAGGTGGAGTCGCCGCCGTCGGTGGCCAGCGGCCTGCAGCGCATCGGCCGCGCCGGACACCAGGTCGGCGAGATCTCCCAGGGCGTGCTGTTCCCGAAGCACCGCACCGACCTGATCGGCTGCGCGGTCACCGTGCAGCGAATGCTGGCCGGGGCGATCGAGACCATGCGGGTGCCGGCAAATCCGCTGGACGTACTGGCACAGCAGACCGTGGCGGCCGCCGCGCTCGAGCCGCTCGACGCCGACCGCTGGTTCGAGGCCGTCCGGCGCAGCGCGCCGTTCGCAACGCTGCCGCGCAGCGCGTTCGAGGCCACGCTGGACCTGTTGTCGGGCAAGTACCCGTCAACCGAGTTCGCCGAGCTCCGTCCGCGGCTGGTCTACGACCGCGACACCGGCACGCTGACCGCACGGCCGGGCGCGCAACGGCTGGCGGTCACCTCCGGTGGCGCCATCCCCGACCGCGGGCTGTTCACCGTCTACCTCGCGACCGACTCCGAGAAGCCGTCGAGAGTAGGCGAACTCGACGAAGAGATGGTTTACGAGTCGCGGCCGGGCGACGTCATCTCACTGGGCGCCACAAGCTGGCGTATCACCGAGATCACCCATGACCGGGTGTTGGTCGTCCCGGCGCCCGGGCAGCCCGCGCGGCTGCCGTTCTGGCGGGGCGACGGCGTCGGCCGGCCCGCCGAGCTCGGCGCCGCCGTCGGCGCGTTCACCGGCGAACTCTCCGGGATGAAGGCCGACGACTACGTACAGCGTTGTCATGCAATGGGTTTCAACGACTATGCCACCGACAACCTGCGGCGCCTGCTCGACGACCAGCGTGAGGCCACCGGCGTGGTGCCCACCGACACCACCTTCGTGGTGGAGCGGTTCCGCGACGAGCTCGGCGACTGGCGGGTGATCCTGCACTCCCCCTACGGCCTGCGGGTGCACGGCCCGCTGGCGCTGGCGGTCGGGCGACGGCTACGTGAGCGCTACGGCATCGACGAGAAGCCCACGGCCTCCGACGACGGCATCATCGTGCGGCTGCCCGACACCGATGTCACCTCCGGGGAAGCGATCTCGTTCGCCGACCTGTTCGTGTTCGACGCCGACGAGATCGAGCCGATCGTCACCGCCGAGGTGGGCGGCTCGGCTCTGTTCGCCTCGCGTTTCCGTGAATGCGCGGCCCGCGCCCTGCTGCTGCCGCGCCGCCATCCCGGCAAGCGGTCGCCGCTGTGGCATCAGCGCCAGCGGGCGGCACAGCTGCTCGATGTGGCCCGCAAATATCCTGACTTCCCCATCGTGCTGGAGGCAGTGCGCGAGGTCCTGCAGGACGTGTACGACGTGCCCGCCCTGATCGAGCTGATGCATCGGGTGGCCCAGCGCCGGCTGCGGATCGTCGAGGTCGAGACCGCCACGCCATCGCCGTTCGCGGCGTCGCTGTTGTTCGGCTACGTCGGCGCGTTCATGTACGAGGGCGACAGCCCGTTGGCCGAGCGGCGTGCCGCCGCACTGTCATTGGACAGCGTGCTGCTCGCCGAACTGCTCGGCCGGGTGGAACTTCGCGAGCTGCTCGACGCCGACGTCATCGCCGCCACCATCCGCCAGTTGCAGCACCTCGCCGAGGACCGGCGCGCCCGCGATGCCGAAGGGGTGGCCGACCTGCTGCGGCTGCTGGGGCCTCTGACCGAGGCCGAGGTCGCCGAGCGTGCGACCACCGACGACGTCGCCGGCTGGCTCGACGGACTGCTGGCCGCCAAGCGTGCGCTGCGGGTGAACTTCGCCGACCGGACCTGGTGGGTCACCGTCGAGGACATCGGCCTGCTGCGCGACGGGATCGGCGCGGCGGTGCCCGTCGGGGTGCCCGCGACGTTCCTGGCCAACGTGGCCGACCCGCTCGGTGAGCTGCTCGGCCGCTACGCCCGCACCAACGGACCGTTCACCACCGGGGAGGCGGCGGCGCGCTTCGGCCTCGGCGTCCGGGTCGCCGCCGACGTGCTGGGCCGGATGGCGGTCGACGGGAAGCTGGTGCGCGGCGAGTTCACCGATGTGGCGTCGCCCGGCGCCGTGGGCGGCGAACAGTGGTGTGACGCCGATGTTCTGAAGATCCTGCGCCGCCGCTCGCTGGCTGCGCTTCGGGCGCAGGTCGAGCCGGTCAGCACCGCCGCCTACGCGCGATTCCTGCCGGCGTGGCAACAGGTCGGGTCCGCGCACAGCTCGGGGATCGACGGCCTGGCGACCGTGATCGATCAGCTCGCCGGGGCGCCGATACCGGCGTCGGCCATCGAGCCGCTGGTGTTCGGCCAGCGGGTGCGCGACTACCAACCGGCCATGCTCGACGAGCTGCTGGCCTCAGGCGAGGTGACCTGGTCAGGGGTGGGTCCGATCGGCAGCGGCGACGGCTGGATCGCGTTCCACCCGGCCGACTCCGCGCCGCTGACTCTGACCGCCCCGATGGAGATCGAGTTCACCGACACGCACCGGGCGATCATGGAGACTCTGGGCGGCGGCGGCGCATACTTCTTCCGCCAGCTCACCGGCGACGACGGCGAGTCCGTGAAACAGGCTCTGTGGGAACTGATCTGGTCTGGATGGGTCACCGGTGACACGTTCGCGCCGGTGCGCGCGAAGCTGACCGGCCCCAGGCGTTCGGGCGGTCGGCGGGCAGGCGCCCCGGCGCACCGGCAGCGTCAGCGGGCGCCGCGGTTGAGCCGCTACAGCGTGGCGCACGCGCAGGTGCGTACGTCGGACCCGACGGTGGCCGGGCGGTGGTCGGCACTGCCCGCGGCCGAACCGGACTCCACGATGCGCGCGCACCTGCTGGCCGACATGATGCTCAGCCGGCACGGGGTGCTGACCAAGGGTGCGGCCGCCGCGGAGGGCGTGCCCGGCGGATTCGCGATGCTCTACAAGGTGCTGACGGCCTTCGAGGATGCCGGCCGGTGCCAGCGCGGCTATTTCGTCGAGTCGCTGGGCGGCGCACAGTTCGCCGTGGCGTCCACCGTCGACCGGCTGCGGACCTATCTCGACGGCGTGGACCGGGAGCGGCCCGAGTACCACGCGGTGGTGCTCGCCGCGGCGGACCCCGCCAACCCGTACGGCGCGGCGCTGCCGTGGCCCACCCGCAAGTCGGCCGACGGCGACGGACGGGAGGACCCCACACACCGGCCGGGCCGCAAGGCCGGCGCGCTCGTCGCCCTGGTGGACGGGGAGCTGACGTGGTTCCTCGAGCGCGGCGGACGATCGCTGCTCAGCTTCACCCAGGACGCCGAGGCCCACCACGCGGCGGGCGCCGCGCTGGCCGAACTGGTGGCCGCCGGCCGGGTGCCGTCGCTACTCGTCGAAAAGGTGGACGGGGCGGCGGTTCTCGACCCGGGCGCCGGCGGGCAGCACGCCGCGGTGCAGCAGGCGCTGACCGATGCGGGCTTCAGCCGCACCCCGCGCGGCTTGCGGTTGCGCTAGCTGCCTCAGGACGCGGGAGCCGACGAGCGATCGGTGCTGTTGCCGGAATCGGACCGCTCTGCGCTCTCGGAGTCGGCATCGTCCTGCGAGTTTGCGCCGCGGGTACCCGACTTCGTGCGGGTGAGGGATTCGACGGCCTTGCGCACCGAACGGAGTCCGTCGCCGGGCTTGTAGCCACCGGACGTCGACTTCTCGGTGGACGCAGACTTCGAGGCAGGCGTGGCGCGGTTGATGCGCCACGACTTCTTCGGCGGCGCCGGCTCGGCGGCTGTCTTCGCGCCGAGGTCGGAGTCGGCCGCCGCGGTCGCGGGCGCCGGCGGCGTGTTGGCGGTGGTTCGCGCATTGTCGGTGTCCCGCAGGGTTGTCGAGGGCGATCCCAGCGAGCCCAGCTTCTGCACGGTCTCAACCGCGCCCGAGGCGACCGACTGCGCGTCGCCTGCCCACTGGTCGGGGCTCGGCAGCAGCTTGAAGCGCACCGGCTGGCTCGGGGCGGTTTCGCCGTCCGGGGTGCGGTCGTAGCCGGTCTCGATGACCGCCCGCAGGAACGGGTCGAGCGCCTCGATGACGTCATCGGGCACGCCCAGCGACCGCAGCGGCTGCGTCAACGGCAGTTGTCCGACCGCGTTGGGAAGCAGGATGTCGGTGACGTTGCCGTCGGTGGAGACGACAGCGCCGGCCGGCGGGTTCTCCGGGTCGATGTCGACGTCCTGGTAGTAACCGCTGTGGAGGTAGACGTACCCGAGGATGGCGTTCGCATCGGCGACGGGGTTCAGGAAGTACACGGGGGCGTCGGCCACACCGTCGTACTGCTTGGTGACCTGGATGATCTTCGTCTCGCCGGACGTCGTGCCCTCACCGAAGGTCGCGCCGACAAGGGGCAGCGTGAAGGCGGGGAACCTCGTGAGCAGGCCGCCGTCGTTGCGCCGCGGGTTCGCGGCGAGGATCACGACCACGTTCTTCGGGTCGTAGCCCGATTCATCGTCGGCTTCCAAGTCCTTGATGGCCCGCACCACGGCGCTGGCGCCCTGCGAGTAGCCGACGACGTACAGGGTGTCGGCGCCCTCGTCGGCGAGGATCTCGGCCTTGAGCTTGTCGACGGCTTCCTGCTCCGACTCGTCGAACGTCGGTGCGCCCAGGCCATGGCTGAGGATGCTCACAATCCCCAAAGAGCCGGGGTAGTCGACGAACACGTTGTTCGGGTCGTTGTCGTACTGACCGGCGAAGCTCCTCGCCATCCGCTCGGATGCCGAGCCGGGGAGCTCGTCCCTGTCGGTCAGGAACGGCGACACTGTGCCGTCGACGAAGATCGAGTGATCGGCCGCCAGTCCCACCTCGGCGATGGTCGGGTTCGTCGCGTACACGGCTGCCAGCGCTCCGGCCACCGGAAGCGCGAGCCCGGTTGTCACGACTGGCGCGAGCTTCATCCGCCGCGACAGTTTGCGATGTTTCCCCACAGCGAACCCCACCAAGCTCCCAGCCCCACCTGGCGGTCGCTCAGGTCCGCACGAAGTGTAGCCGTCTCCCCAGGGGATACGCACTATTTGAAAAGGCCGAGAACCACCGCGGGCGCAAGCATCGAATCGGCCGAACCGGAATCACAAGATCATTTGCGGGCCGGTCGCATAACTCATACGCCGCCGCTTCGGCGGACCGTCGTCAAGCAGACCCACAGCTAGCATTTCAGCAGGACCGTCCACCGCGACCGAGGAGCAGTGCAGCGATGCCCGAGGGGGACACCGTCTACCGCACCGCCACCGCCCTGCGCGAGGGACTGATCGGCAAGACGGTGACCCGCTGCGACGTCCGGGTGCCGCGCTACGCCGCGGTCGACCTCACCGGCGACGTCGTCGACGAGGTGCTCACCCGGGGCAAGCATCTGTTCATCCGCATCGGCGCGGCGAGCATCCACTCACACCTGAAGATGGACGGAAGCTGGAAGGTCACCCCGGCGTCCCGGCCCAGCCGCGCCGGCCATCGCATCCGGATCATCCTCGAGGCCGGCGAGGGCGCAGACGCCGTGCAGGCCGCGGGCATCGACCTGGGGGTGCTAGAAGTGCTCGAACGAGCCGGCGACACCGACGCCGTCGCGCACCTCGGGCCGGACCTGCTCGGCGACGATTGGGAGCCGCGGATCGCGGCGGCCAACCTGGCTGCCGACCCCAGCCGGCCGCTGTCGGAGGCGCTGCTCGATCAGCGGGTGATGGCGGGCGTCGGGAACGTGTACGCGAACGAGATCTGCTTCGTCTTCGGGCATCTGCCGACCACACCGGTCGGCGAGGTCAAGGATCCGCTGCGGGTGGTGCAGAGGTCGCGGGACATGTTGTGGCTCAACCGGAACCGGTGGAACCGCACCACCACCGGCGATACCCGACCGGGCCGCGACGTCTGGGTCTACGGCAGGTGGGGAAAGCCGTGTCGCCGCTGCGGCACACCCATCAGGCGTGACGACAGCGGCGACCGGATCAGCTACTGGTGCCCGAACTGTCAGCGTTGACCGGGCACCGGAGCGGTCATTTCGGCAAGGCGAGCCGGACGATCTTGCGCACCACGGTCGCGAACTGGCGCGGCAGCGGACCGCTGTTGTAGGGAACGCCGTAGCGGCGGCAGATGTCCTGCACCTGGGTCGAGATCTCGGCATGGCGGAAGGCCGGGATGTCGGGGAACAGGTGGTGCTCGATCTGGAACGACAGGTTGCCGCTCAGCAGGTGGAACAGCTTGCCGCCGGTGAGGTTCGCCGAACCGAGGACCTGGCGGAAGTACCACTGGCCGCGGGTTTCGGCCTTGGTCTCCTCGATGCTGAACTCCTGGACGTCCTCCGGGAAGTGGCCGCAGAAGATGATCATGTACGACCACACATTGCGCATCAGGTTGGCGGTCAGGTTGCCGGTGAACACCCAGGGGGCGAACGGGCCGGCCAGCAGCGGGAATGCCACGTAGTCCTTGAGGGTCTGACGCTTGGTCTTCGCCCAGATACCCTTCAACACCTCACGCTTGTCGGCGATCGAGATCTGACCGGACGTGATGCGCTCGGTCTCCATCTCGTGCAGCGCGACACCGTACTGGAACAGCACCATCAGCAGGAACGCGTAGACCGGGTTGCCCAGGAAGTACGGCTTCCACCGCTGATCCTCAGTCATCCGCAGGATGCCGTAGCCGATGTCGCGGTCCATGCCGACGATGTTGGTGTAGGTGTGGTGCATGTAGTTGTGCGAGTGCCGCCACTGGTCGGCCGGGCAGGCGGTGTCCCACTCGAACTTCTTGCCGGACAACGCCGGATCGCCGGTCCAGTCGTACTGGCCGTGCATGATGTTGTGGCCGATCTCCATGTTGTCGATGATCTTCGACAGGCCGAGCATCGCGGTGCCGGCCAGCCAGAACGGCGGGAAGATGCCACCGAACAGCAGGGCCCGGCCGCCGACCTCGAGGGTGCGCTGCGCCTTGATGACGCGGCGGATGTAGGTGGTGTCGCGCTCGCCGAGGTCGGCGATCACGCGCTCACGCAGTGCGTCCAGCTCGCGGCCGAAGGCCTCGGTCTGTTCGGGCGTCAGCCGGATGGTACGTCCGGCGACGGTCTTCTCCAGAGTTCTCTGGGCGGGATTCGCGGTGGGAGTCTCGGTTTCGGGGGTGGTGATCTCGGGAGTGGTCGTGATGGTCATGACTTTTCTCCTTTCTTAGAGCGCGAGGTCGACGTCACCGACGGGGACGGACACGCAGATCTGCACGTCCTCCTCGTCGGTGCCCGACACCGCGCCGGTGATCAGGTTCTTGACGGCGCCGCGGGTCTTGCGGCGGGTACAGCTGTGGCAGATGCCCATTCGGCATCCGCTTTCCGGGGTGAGTCCGGCCGACTCGGCCTGTTCGAGCAGCGGCCGTCCGTCGTCGGTGACCTCGACCTGACTGTCGGCGAAGGCGACTCGGCCGCCGGTCGACCCACCCGACAGGTCGAAGACCGGCGGCACGAAGCTCTCCGCCAGTGCGTTCGGGAAGTGCCGGCGCACCGCCTCGACGAGTGCCGGCGGCCCGCACACGTAGACCGCGTCGGGTTCGGGCATCGCGGCGGCGATGTGCTCGACACCGAACCGGCCGTTGAGGTCACTGCCGGCGGTGTCGCGGGTGAAGCCGTGCAGCACGCGCACCCCGGACATGGCTCGCAGTTCGTCGCGGTAGCAGGCCTCAGCGGCGCTGCGGGCGTAGTGAACGAAGGCGATCTTGCGGTCGGACCCCTCGGCACGCATGGTGCGCAGCATCGACATCACCGGCGTGATGCCGCTGCCGCCGGAGACGAACAGCACCCGTCGCGGCCGCGCAGCGGGCAGCGTGAACTCGCCGCCGACCGAGTCGAGACCGACGATCATCCCGGGCCTGGCGTGGTGGAACAGGTGCGTCGACACCAGGCCGCCGTCGTGGCGGCCGATGGTCAGTTCGATGTGGCGGGCGCCCTCGGCGCTGGCCGGTGAATAGCAGCGGGTGCGGCGACGGCCGTCGATCTCCACCGACAGGTTGATGTGCTGCCCCGCCCGGAATCCGTGGAAGGCCTGGTTCGGCTCCAGGGTCAGGGTCACGCTGCGCGGCGTCTGGCGCGCCACAGCGATCACCTTCGCCCTGGCGTCGCCCATGGTCCAGGTCGGTGTGACCAGTTCGGTGTAGCGGTCGACGCCGTGCGGCCCCGTGAGCAGGTCGACCAGCGGCGAGGCGAGCACCCTGTCTCGAAAGCCTCGCGTCAAAGTTTCAGTGAACATGTGTACACCGTGCAGCAGTACGGTAGGGTTCGTCAATGATATGAGTGCAGATAGTGGTGGGTTTCACACAGTGAACAGTCGTTCGCCGAAGTCACATACAGGCAGGTCAGGAAAGTCCCGCTCACGGGATGCCCTCACGCGCGAGGAGCGTAAGGAGGCCACCCGCCGGGCCATCGTCGCCGCGTCCCTGGCACTCCTGGAGAACCGCAGCTTCAGCGCGCTGAGCCTGCGGGAGGTCACCCGTGCCGCCGGCATCGCGCCGACGGCGTTCTACCGGCACTTCGAGTCCATGGACGCTCTCGGCCTCGTCCTCATCGACGAGTCGTTCCGGTCTCTTCGCGACATGCTTCGCGGCGCCCGCGCAGGCAAGCTCGACCCGAACCGGGTGATCGAGTCCTCGGTCGAGATACTCGTCGCCGGCGTCAACGCCCGCCGCGAGCACTGGCGCTTCATCGGTCGCGAGCGGTCCAGCGGGGTGAGCGTCCTGCGCTACGCGATCCGCACCGAGATCCGCCTCATCACCTCGGAGCTGGCGATCGACCTCGCCCGCTTCCCCGGCCTGACCGGATGGAGCAGCGAGGACCTGAACATCTTGGCGAGCCTGTTCGTCAACGCGATGATCTCGATCGCCGAAGCCATAGAAGACACGGCGGATGCCTCTGGTCCCGCACTCGACGAGATCAAGCGGACCGCGATCAAGCAGCTGCGGATGATCGTCATCGGGATCGCCGGCTGGCGCAGCGCGGACTGACCGCTCAACGCGTCAGACGGTTAGCGTGGCGGCCATGACCACCCTGGACCTGTCCCATCCGCGGCCCGACGTCACCGTCATCACCCTGAACCGGCCCGAGAAGCTGAACGCGCTGTCCTACGAACTCGTCGAGGATCTGCACGGCGCGATCGACGGCATCGTGGCCGACAACGACTGCCGGGTGGTGGTGCTCACCGGCGCGGGCCGCGGGTTCTGCTCGGGCCTGGACCTGACGGCGCCGAACCCACCGGAAGCCGCAGGCGGAACGGAGTTCCCGCGCTCAGGGATGCGCTGGCAGGAGCGGATCGCCGAACTCACCACGCGGCTGCACCGGTTGCGCCAACCGGTGATCGCCGCGGTCAACGGGCCGGCCTACGGCGGCGGATTCGCAATCGCCCTGGCCGCCGATATCCGCATCGCCGCCGAATCCGCCCGGTTCTGCACGCAGTTCATCAAACTCGGCCTCGGCGGCTGTGACATCGGGGTCAGCTACACCCTGCCTCGGATCGTCGGCGCCGGGCCCGCGTTCGACCTGATCCTGACCGCCCGCGACGTCGACGCCGCCGAGGCGTTGCGCCTTGGCATCGTCTCCCGGCTGTCACAGGACGGATCGGTGCTCGACGATGCGCTCGCGGTGGCCGAAACTCTGTGCAGCTACGGCACGTTCGGTCTCGAGTCGACCAAGCAGGTGCTGTGGGCGAATCTGGACGCCGGCTGCCTCGAGACGGCGCTGCAGGTGGAGAATCGGAGTCAGATCCTGGCATCCACCAGCGGCGAGATGGCCGCGGCGAGTGAGGCGTTCCGACACCGGCGCCGGTGACCGGTCATTCGAGGAGCCAGAGGACGAGCGCAATGAGGACGGGGACGGCGCACAGCCCGTACAACGCATACCGTGGCACCCGCTCCCACCGCGGCGAGACGACCATCAGCAGGATCGCGCCCAAGCACCCGACGACCAGCAGCGCCGCCTTCACCAGAGACATCCCGAAGGACACCGTCGCCACCCCGATGCCGACGAGGATGCCGGGCAGCAACACCAACGGCACCTGACGATTCGGGATCCCCAGCGGCAGCGGCGCCAGCGACGCCGATTCGGGCAGGTCGAGATCCGGCCGGTGATGCCGAAGCCAGTCGCCGATCGGTCCGGCCGTCCACTGTGTGTCGAATTCGTGCGGGAAGATCACCCCGCCATTGCGGCCCAGGATCGCCCACGCGCGGGCCGTCGACCACCGCGGCGACATCGGCAACAACTCGATGCTCTCGATGCCGCGCCAGGAAACCTCGGTGACCTTTCCTCGCCGCGCCAGCAGCAGACCGCCGGAGTGCAACGTCAGGCGCTGGGCGGCTTCGCCGCGACGGATCCGGGTGCTGTCCGATCCGTCCAGCTCGACCGGCTCCTCGAAGGGTTCGTCCACGATGTCTAGCGGGGAGTCCCGCCGCCATCCACGATGATCGCCTGGCCGGTCAGATAACTGCCCGCATCGGAGACGAGTAGCAGTGCAGCGCCCACCATCTCGTCCGGAGAGGCGAGCCGCTTCTGCAGGGTCGCATTCGCCATGCCGTCGATCACGTCGGTCGGGTTGTTGCGCATCATGTCGGTGTCCACAGGGCCGGGCGCCAGTGCGTTGACCCGGATGCCGAAGGGTGCGTACGCGGCGGCCATCGATCGCGTGAACGACAGCAGCGCCGCCTTGCCCGCGGCGTACATGGACACTCCGGGCGCGAAGTTGAACGCGCCCACCGACACGGTGTTGAGCACCGCCGCCGCGGGGCTGGCCTTCAGGTGCGGCAGCGCCTGCTGCACCAGGAACACCGGTCCGCGCAGGTTGACCTCGAACGACTTCGTCCACGCCTCCGGCGTCATCTCACCGAGCGGTTGGGCGAGCGCGTTGGCCGCATTGTTGACCACCACGTCGATGCCGCCGAACTCGTCGGCGGAGCGGGTGACCAGTGCCTCGAGGGAGTCGAGGTCACCGAGGTGCGTGGGTACGCCGATGGCGCGGCCGCCGAGGCCGCACAGGTGCGCCGCGGCCCGTTCGCAGGCGTCGGCTTTGCGGCTGGCCACCACGACGTCGGCGCCTGCGAGGACGAACCCTTCGGCGAGTGCGAGTCCGATGCCGCGGGTGCCGCCGGTGACGACGACGGTGCGGCCGGTGAGGTCGAAGAGACGGTCGAACGCTGCGCGGTCCACGGCGTCAGTGAATCACGCGCCGTCCGTCAGGCCGCGAGAAGCGGTCAGATGCAGCCGCTCACGCTGATCCGTCGTCCGACGTTGGCGCACACGTCGACGTTCGGCCGCGGCGGCGGGGGCACCCACACCGGCGGCGGTGGCGGTGGGGGTGGAGGCGGCGGAGGCGGTGGCGGGGCTCCCGGCGGCGGTGGCGGGGGCGGCGGGGGCGGCGGTGGCGGTGGCGGGGGTGGCGCCAGCGCGTCGTTGAGGTAGTACAGCGGGTCGGCGCAGGTGCTCACGTCGACGTGGCGACCGCCGACCGAACCGCACAGCGTGGCATCGGCGACGGGCGTGATCGGGGTGACGAGACCACCGACGAACAGCAGCGCGGTCACGGCAACGGCGAGGCGCCTTGAGGTGTGCACGTGAATATGTTGCGTCATGGGGATCTCCCCGACGACTGTTCCGCCGTTTTGCCTCGAGCTTTTGGTGCAGCGCGAGGCGTCGAGGTCTGCATCGCACAGATCGGTGAGGCCTGAGAACGGTTCGCTGACTTCCGCCGATCTTCGCTGATTCAACTAGAAACCACTTTGCTGCATCCCAATTATCAGCGGATTGATCGTGAAATCCGCCGCCGGAGAGAAATTCGGCGCGCAGCCCCGAACCCCACTCAGCTATTTCTCAGGAAGCCGGACAGGAGTGCCGCGGGAACTTCGCCGGCCCCGGCCCGCTTCATGATCAACGACTCTCCGGCGCGATGAAGGAACGTCACAAACTCTGTCAGGCAATGACATTGCGGCAGTCCTTTACTTCGCGTGTCGCGCCGAGCCGCATGGCGGCGGGGTGAAATCTCCAGCCGCAGATACTGAGAAGGAGCAACCTCAGGTTTGTTGCCCGAGGAAGAATAGGGCGCCTCGCAACCACTCAGCTCCCGCCGTGACCGCTCCGCACGTTTTTCAAACGTACTTTTCCGGGTTTTCTGAAACAGCTATCGATCTTGGCAGTTCTGAACTTAAAGTTTGCTGAACCCGCGTTGGGGGCCTCGAGTCGAGGATCAGGGAGTAGGGGAAACCGGGATGGCTGCTGCCCAAAATCGCCAAGCACGTCGGCGTCAGCGTCGTGAGAGCAAGGCGGCGCGCATCTGCCCGCCTCAGGCGGTGGCTCCGAGCGCCACGCTCGCGCGGATTCCCGCGTCCGCCCCGATGCCCGGCTATGCCCGGTTCATCGGCCGTGTGGGTGCTTTGGCGGTCGCGCTGGGTGTGGGTGCGGCGGTGGCGACCGGTTACGGCGTGCCGGTTGCCCACGCGGACGACACGACGCAATCGTCGAACGACAACGACAAGGGCGACGGAGATTCCGGCCAGGACAACAACAACAACAACAACAACAACGAGAACGAGAACCAGGGCGACGACGACGGGGACGCCGACGACGACGATGATTCGCGGGACGCGAAGGGCGACGACACAACTGTCGGCGACCATGAGGAAGGCGACGACAGCCAGGCCAAGCTGTCTGAGGACGACCTCGACACGGACGACGGCATAGGTGACGATGAGCAGCAAGAGCAGGTCGGTGGCACCCTCCTGCTCCAGGGTGACCCGATCGGCGGAGCTCCTGCGCCGGCGAAACTCCCCGTAACCCCAACGCCGCCAGTGGATGTTGCGCCCCCTGCGCCGCCGGCCGATCCACCGCCGCCTGTCCCGATCCCGGAGGCACCGAAAGCGCCGATCGACGTGATCCAGCCCGCGGTGGGCGATCCCAATGCTGATGCGGACCAGCACGTTCCCGTTCCCGTACCCGGCGGAGGTGCACCTCTCGAGGCCGACACCGGCCCGAGTGGAGTCGACCAACTACTCGAGGGTGCCACCCCGGTCGAGTTCACTGTCGAGGAGCTCGGCAACGGCGCCGCCAACAGGGTGACCACCTTCAACGTCGAGGATTCGCAGGGATTCTCGGCCCTGATCGCGCCCGAGCCGAACATCATCGAGCCCGAGCAACCAGATCTCTTGGCCGGCCTTGCGACGTTCCCCAGCGTCGTCGCCCGGTTGGCGTACACCATCACCGCAGCGTTCCTGTCTCCATTGCTGGTGGGGGGTCCCACCGCACCAGCACAGCCGCCGCTGTTGTGGGCGGTGCTCGGTTGGGTCCGCCGAGAGTTCCAGCGCACACTGGACAATCAAACCCCCACCGCCGTCGATGACCCGGCAGTCACCACCAGCGAAGACGTAGCCGTGACGATCTCTGCGTTGACCAACGACGCCGACACCGACGAAGACCCGCTGACCGTCACCGACTTCACGCAGCCGGAGCATGGCACCGTCACCTACGACGCGACGATCAAGCAATTCACCTACACCCCCGACGAGGACTTCCACGGCACAGACACGTTCCAGTACGCGGTCTCCGATGACGGCGCCGCACCGCACCAGCACGGAATCCTGGGCGGCCTGTACAACGTCGGCCACCAGGACACGGCCACCGTCACGGTGACGGTCACACCGGTCGACGACGCACCGGTCGCGCAAGACGATGCCGCAACGATCGCCGAAGGCAGCTCTCAGAACATCGCAGTCTTGTCGAACGACACGCTCTCCAATCCGAATTCCACGATCAACCCTCAGACGGTTGCCATCACCCGACACCCGACCTTCGGCACCCTGACGGTCAACAGCGACGGCACGATCACCTACCAATCCAATGGTGCCGAGGTGACAGCGGACAGCTTCGAGTACACCGTCGACGACACCCTCGGCGCCACGAGCAACGCCGCCGCGGTGACCATCACGATCACACCGACCAACGACGCACCGGTGGCGGATGATGAAACAGCATCCGTGGATGAAAATGGATCGACCGTCATCGACATCCTCACCGGCGACTCCGACGTCGACGGAACCATCGATCCGTCGAGCGTGCTCATCGTTCAACCGGCCAATGGAACGGCGACACTCAACGCAGACGGAACCGTGACCTACCTGTCCAATGGCGCCGACGTTCCCACGGATTCGTTCACGTACACCGTGAAGGACAATCTGGGAACGTCCAGCAATGTCGCGACCGTCACGATCACCATCACACCGGCCAACGACGATCCGACAGCCAAACCGGACGACATCTCGGTCGGCGAGGACAGCACCGGCTACACCATCAATCCTGCGGATCTCCTGGCCAACGACACCGACGCCGACAACCCCAACAGCGATCTCACCATCACCAGTCTCGTCGGCAACGCAGGCGGCGGCACCATCACCACGAACGGCTCCGGCGGCTGGACCTACACACCACCGGCCAGTGCCCAATCACTTGCGGTCAATGAAACATCGACCGAGACAGTGACTTACACCGTCAGCGACGGCGCCGGAGGCACCGCCCAAGGTACCGTCAAGATCACCATCGTCGGCGCCAACGATGCGCCCACCGCTGACGCCCTGGTGGGATTCCTCCGCGAGGATCAAGAGGTACCGCTGACCGACGAAGTCCTGCTGTCCTTCACCAACGATCCAGACACCAGCGACACCCTGGTGATCACGAATATCAGCGACCCGGCCAACGGCACGGTGATCGACCACGGCGACGGTACCTACACGTACAAGCCCGACCTCAACTTCAACGGGCAGGATTCGTTCGAATACAGCGTCTCCGACGGAACCACCACGACCACTGCGACTGTCACGATATACCTGTCGGAGGTCGACGATCCTGCAGTCCTGGAAAGCGACTCGGCCACTGTGGCCGAAGACTCCGGCGCCACCACAATCGAGGTGCTGGACAACGATAGAGACGACGACGGCGCACTGACCATTTTCAGCGTGACCCAACCCACCGGTGGCACCGTCACGATCAACCCCGGGGGGACATCACTCAGCTACACACCCGACCCCGAATACAACGGTGGCCCCGACTCCTTCACCTACACCGTCAGCGACCCCGACGGGCATGTCGCCACCGGGAGCGTCACCGTCACCGTGACCGCCGTGCCAGATTCTTCGATCGCCAACGACGACTCCCTCGAGGTCGCCGAGGACTCCGGTACCACCACCATCACGGTGCTCGAGAACGACTTCGACCCCGACGGCCCTCTGACGATCACCGACGTGACACAACCCGTGGGTGGCACCGTCGCCATCACCGGTGGCGGCACTGCGCTCACCTACACCCCTGACGCGAACTTCAACGGCGGTGACAACACCTTCACGTACACCGTCTCCGACGGAACGAGCACCGCAACCGCCACGGTGACCGTATATGTCACGCCTGTCGCTGATCCCACCATCGCGGGCAACGACGCCATCACCGTCACCGAGGACTCAGGTTCAACGACCATCGATGTGCTCGCCAACGACTACGACCCCGACGGCCCTGTGTACGTCACCAGCGTCACGCAACCCGTCGGCGGCACCGTGGCCATCAATCCCGGTAACCTCTCGGTGCGGTACACCCCTAATCCGAATTTCAATGGCGGCCCGAACACGTTCACCTACACCGCCACCCAGAACGGGGTGAGCACGACGGCAACTGTCACCGTCACGGTCACCGCCGTCAATGATGTGCCGGTCGCCAATGTCGACTCCTTCACCACAAACGAGGACACCGGGGTCACAAGGACCCTGCCTGCGACCGATGCCGACGGCGTGGGCGGTCTGACCTACTCGTTGGTCACCAACCCGACCCGGGGCACCATCACGAATTTCAATCCGGCCAACGGCACGTACACCTACACCCCCAACCCTGCACAGCAGGGCCTGGACACCGGCGAAAGCGCACCCGACAGCTTCACGTACCGCGTGAACGACGGCACGGTGAACAGCAACACCGCTACGGTGAACATAACGATCACCGGTGTCAACGACGCTCCGGTGACCGGCGGCGACGTAACCATCACCACCGACGAGAACACGTCGATCACGCGCACGCTCCCCGTCGGCAGTGACGTCGACGGCGAAACGCTGACTTATCAACTCGTCACCCCAGCGACCCACGGCACTGTCTTCAACTTCAACGGCGTCACCGGTAGCTACCTCTACTCCCCCAACTCCGCCCAGCAAGGTTTGGACACCGGCGAAACTCGAACCGACAGCTTCACCTACCGCGTCAACGACGGCACCACCGGCAGCACCACGTCAACCGTGTACGTCACCATCACCGGCGTCAACGACGCGCCAGTCGCAGTGGGCGATTCGTTCACCACCACGGAGGACACGGCAGTCACCCGAACGCTGCCCGCGGGCACCGACGTCGACGGCGAGACGCTGACCTACGTCCTCGATACGAACCCGACCCACGGCACCATCTCGAACTTCAACGGCGCGACTGGCTCGTACACCTACACGCCGGCGGCCAACTACCTCGGACCCGACAGTTTCAAAGTCCGGGTCAATGACGGCACCGTCGACAGCGCGAACGCTGCGACCGTCACCATCACGATCACCACCAACGACAATGCCGACGACAACGAAATTTCCGGGACCATCACGGTAGCCGGCACACCGACAGACGTGGTCTTCAGTCCCGATGGAACGAAGGCTTACACCGCCAACGCCAACGGCACGATATCGGTCATCAACACCTCGACCAGAACACTGATCGACACCAACACCTCGACGGGAGCAGTCGACCCGATCACGCTGCCGGTGAACCAAATTCCGCAAGCAATAGCGGTGAGTCCGAATGGCACACGCCTATATGTGGTGACGAGGGATTCCAACACCGGCGCAGGACAGATGCGGATCTACCGCACCGACACCTACACGCAGGTGGCCACCTTCGGTGTCGGCGGCAACCCGGTCGACATCGCCGTCGACGGAACCCGGGTCTACGTTGCGAACAATCCCGGCACCGGCTCCGGCTCGATCACCGTCATCAATGCCAACACCGCCACCGACAACTACGCCATCATCGGATCGATCACCCAGCAAATCGGACAGCCTGTGGCCTTGGCGGTCAGCGGTGGCCGGCTCTACGTCGTGGACGCCGACAGCCAGACCGGTACCACATCAAGCGTCATCGAATACAGCACCACCGGAGCCTCGAACACCTTGCCGACTCGCATCGGACAGGTGGACTTCAGCAACTATGACCAGAACGGGTTCGTCGTCAATCCTGCCACCAACACGGGGTACGCAGTCGGGACCGTGACAGGAGGCACATCCTATGCCACGGTGGCGCTCTACAATTTGAATGGCACTATCGACTTCATACAGGGAAGTGACATCGCCCTGCTCGGCGGCTCACCCGCGGGGCTCGCGTTGAAGGGCAGTCGGCTCTATGTCGCCGTCGGTGACGGCAGCACATGGGTGGTCAACACCACAACCAACGCGGTAATCGATGCCGACCCGAATGCGTTCGGCAACAATGCGATCACGCTGCCCAACGGGGTCGACGCGACCGACGTGGCGATCTCTCCCACTGGTGCCTACGCGTACGTCTCGGGAAGCGACGGCAAACTGTATATCGTCAACATCATTCCCTCGGTCTGATCTCGACGCCAAAGGCGGGGATTCGCACAGCGATTCCCCGCCTTTGGTCATGTCAGAGCGCCCGCGCGTCCAGCGCCGCCGCGATCGCCCCGCGCCGCGGCGGCACCTGCTCGACGCGCACTGCGTCGCCGACACGCACCACCCCAGTGCGCACGACGTCGGCGTACGCCCCGACCGACGGAGAGTCACCACGCACTGGCACGTCGCGCTGGCGGTCGCGGGTGATCGTGCGCAGGATCCGCTGATCGCGGGCCAGCCCGGGCTGGGCTCGGGTGGTGACGATGCACCGCGGCGTTGGCATCACCACGTGCAGCAGCACTTCGGCGCCGATGTGCAAGTCACAGCCGAGCCAGCCGTCCTCGGCGTCCGGTTCCGCGTCGACGAGCAGATTGGGCCGAAACCGTCGGGCATCCCAGTCTCCGTCGGGATGCCGGTCGGCCAGCCAACGCAAGGTGCCCGTCGCCGCGAGATGTACCGGCGCCAGATCCACTAGCGCGCCCGGGTTTTCGGTCGCCAGGCGTACCTCGACGCCGAGCAGCTCGGATACCCGTCGGGTCAGTGCGTCGTCGTCGTCCTGTATCACCGCGCCGTCACCGAACTCGACCTCGATGGGCGGCGCCGGATCGTCGGTCGTCGGCTCCCGCAGATACCGGGCATGCCAATTCAGCAGCTTGCCATGCTGTTTGGCGCTGATCCGCTCACCGGACTCCACGGCGAAGAATGCCCGCACCCGGTCACCGAGCACTCCCCCGTCGACGAACGTCAGGTGGTCGGGCTGCTCACCCCACATCGACTTGACCGGGTGGCGCCAGAGCCGTTCGATCACGCCCACAGTGTCTGTCCCGTCGTGAAGCACCGGGTCGCGCCGGTGAGTGGGTCCTCGAATTCGAGGTGCTGCGCCAGGAGCTGCAGTGGCCGGCCGAAGTCGTCTGCGGCCACGTCGAGCACCCGGGGGTAGAGGGGGTCGTTGGTGATCGGCACGTCGAGCGAGTTCATGTGCACCCGCAGCTGATGTGTGCGGCCGGTGCGCGGCGTCAGGCGGTACCGGTCGTCGCCGAGATGCTCGACCACCGTCTCGGCATTCATGTCACCCGGCTCCTCGTAGGCCTGCAACCGACTGCGCTGCTTGACGATTCGGCTGCGCAGCACGATCGGCAGCGCGACGGTCGGCGTTCCGGCGGCCCGCGCCAGGTAGGTCTTGCGCACCGCGCCGCGGGCGAACATCGTCTGGTAGGCCCCCCGCACGTCGCGGCGCACCGTGAACAGCAACACCCCCGCCGTCAGCCGGTCCAACCGGTGCGCCGGCGACAGGTCCGGCAGCGAAAGCGATCGGCGCAGCCGCACCAGCGCGGTCTGCGCGACATGACCACCGCGCGGCATGGTGGACAGGAAGTGCGGCTTGTCGACCACGACGATGTCGTCGTCGCGGTGCAGCACCGGCACGTCGAACGGCACCTCCACCTCGTCGGGCAGGTCGCGGTACAGGTAGACCAACGAATTCGGCGGCAGCACAGTGCCCGCCGTCACCACACTGCCGTCAGCCGCCAGCACCTCACCGCCGAGCACCTTCTCGGCCGCGGCCTCACCGAACCGCGAAGCCAATTCGACGAGCACGGCACCGCCGCGCAACCGGACCCGCGCGGGACCCACGCCGTCACGCACCGGCAGCGGCGCCGCCCGCCGCGTCACTTCAACGGAACCGGTTCGAGGATCTCGGCACGCGCCTCGGGTGCGGCGGCCCGCAGCGCGTCCGCCGCCTCGTCGTCGTCCTGCGACTGGGACAGCACCTCGGCCTCCACCCGGGCCAGGTACGTGTCGACCTCACGGTCGATGTCCTCGGCGCTCCAACCCAGCACCGGCGCAACGATTTCGGCGACCTCGCGGGCGCAGTCGACGCCACGGTGCGGGTACTCGATCGAGATCCGCATCCTGCGGGCCATGATGTCCTCGAGGTGCAGCGCACCCTCGGCAGCGACGGCGTAGGCCGCCTCCACCTTCAGGTAGACCGGCGCCTCGGTGATCGGGGTCAGCAGCTCGGGATCGCCGTCGGCAAGGGCGAGGACGTCACCGATCAGCGAGCCGTACCGGTCCAGCAGGTGGCGCACCCGGTAGGGATGCAGGCCGTAGCGCGCACCGACGCTCTGGGTCTGGTTGATCAGCGCGAAGTACCCGTCGGCGCCCATCAACGGCACCTTCTCGGTGATCGACGGCGCCACCCGGGCCGGGATGAACTCGGCGGCCGCGTCGATCGCGTCCTCCCCCATCACCCGATAGGTGGTGTACTTGCCGCCCGCGATGGCCACCAGGCCCGGGGCCGCAACGGCGACCGCGTGCTCGCGGGACAACTTGGAGGTCTCCTCGCTCTCGCCTGCCAGCAGGGGGCGCAGTCCGGCGTAGACGCCGTCGATGTCGTCGTGGGTGAGCGGAGTGGCCAGCACCGTGTTGACCGTTTCGAGGATGTAGTCGATGTCGGCCTTGGTGGCGGCCGGATGCGCCAGGTCGAGATTCCAGTCGGTGTCGGTGGTGCCGATGATCCAGTGCGTGCCCCACGGGATGACGAACAACACCGATTTCTCGGTGCGCAGGATGATCGCGACCTCGCTGACGACACGGTCGCGGGGCACCACGACGTGCACGCCCTTGGAGGCCCGGACCCGGAACCGGCCGCGCTCCTTGGACAGCGCCTGGATCTCGTCGGTCCACACGCCGGTGGCGTTGACCACGACGTGGCCGCGCACATCGGCGACCTCACCGTCCTCGGAGTCACGGACACGCACCCCGATCACCCGGTCGCCCTCGCGCAGCAGCGACACCACCTGAGTCGAGGTGCGGACCACCGCGCCGTAGTGCGCGGCGGTGCGGGCCACCGTCATCGTGTGGCGGGCATCGTCGACGACGGTGTCGTAGTAGCGGATGCCGCCGATCAGCGAGCTGCGCTTGAGCCCGGGCGCCAACCGCAACGCTCCCGACTTCGTCAGGTGTTTCTGCGCGGGGACGGATTTCGCGCCGCCGAGCTGGTCGTAGAGGAAGATGCCCGCGGCCACGTAGGGGCGCTCCCACCAGCGGTTGGTCAGCGGGAAGAGGAACGGCATCGGCTTCACCAGGTGCGGCGCCAGGGTGGTCAGCGACAGCTCCCGCTCGTGCAGTGCCTCGCGCACCAGCCCGAACTCGAGTTGTTCGAGGTAGCGCAGACCGCCGTGGAACATCTTGCTGCTGCGACTCGAGGTGCCGGAGGCGAAGTCGCGTGCCTCGACCAGCGCCACCTTGAGGCCACGGGTGGCGGCGTCCAGGGCGGCGCCCGCCCCCACCACGCCGCCGCCGATCACCACCACATCGAACTGCTCGGTGCCCAGCCGCTGCCATGCGTCAGCGCGATATACAGGGCCCAGGAAGGTCTGTCCGCTGCCTGCGATCGGGTCGCCCACTGGAGATCCTCGCCTAGTTACTCGTCGGTACGGTTTGCTCGTACCCCAGGTTACGTGCGGTCAGTCCAGATCGTCGTGTCTCATCAGGCGGCGGCCGGCCTCGGTGATGGATCCCGACAGCGATGGATACACCGAGAAGGTCTGCGCGAGGTCTTCGACGTCGTTGCCGTTCTGCACCGCCAGCGCGATCGGCACGATCAACTCCGAGGCGATGGGCGCCACCACCACACCCCCGATCACCACGCCGGTCGCCGGTCGGCAGAAGATCTTGACGAAGCCGCGGCGCAAGCTCGACATCTTGGCCCGCGCGTTGGTGTTGAGCGGCAGCATCACGGTGCGCGCGGGCACCGAGCCGTCGTCGATCTTGGACTGCGGGACGCCGACGGCGGCGATCTCCGGCCGGGTGAACACCGCGGCGGCCACCGTGCGCAGCCGGATCGGTTCCAGGCCCTCCCCCAGCGCGTGGTACATCGCGATGCGGCCCTGCATGGCCGCCACCGAGGCGAGCAGCATCAAGCCGGTGCAGTCACCGGCGGCGTAGATGCCCGGCACCGACGTGCGGGACACCCGGTCCACGTTCAGGTAGCCGCCCCCGCCCAGCTCGATGCCGACCCGCTCCAGGCCCAGTCCGGTGGTGTTGGGCACCGAGCCGACCGTCATCAGCGCATGGCTGCCCTCCACGGTGCGACCGTCGGTCATCGTCACCAGCACCCCGGTGTCGGTGCGGGTGACGGACTCCGCCCGGGCGTTCTTGACCAGCGTCACGCCGCGTTCGAGCAGGGCGTCCTCCAGCACCGCCGCGGCGTCGGAGTCCTCGTGCGGCAGGATCTGGTCGCGGCTCGCCACCACGGTGACCTTGACCCCGAGTTCGGTGTAGGCGTTGACGAACTCCGCGCCGGTCACCCCCGACCCGACCACGACCAGGTGTTCGGGCAGCGCGTCCAGGTCGTAGAGCTGGCGCCAGTTGAGGATGCGGTCGCCGTCGGGCTCGGCGCCCTTCAGGACGCGCGGCCGGGCGCCGGTGGCGATCAGCACGACGTCGGCCTTGAGTTCGCTCTCGGTGCCGTCGTGCGCGGTGACCTTGACGGTGTGTGCGGCCATCCCGGGCATGTCGTCGACCAGTTCGCCGTGGCCTGCGATCAGCCGGACGCCCTCGTTGCGGAGGCGTTCGGCGATGTCGGCGGACTGCGCTGCCGCCAGAGTCTTCACCCGCTCGTTGATGCGCGGCAGTGAGATCTTGGCGTTGTCGAAGTCCAGCGCGTAGCCGAGATCGGGCGCCCGGCGGAGTTCGGTGCGCACGCCGGTGGAGGCGATGAAGGTCTTCGACGGCACGCAGTCCCACAGCACACACGCCCCACCCAGCCCGTCGGTGTCGACGATGGTGACGTCGACGTCGTCTGGACCGCGTGCGGCCGCCACGAGCGCTGCCTCATATCCGGCGGGCCCGCCGCCGATGATCACGATGCGGGTTGCCACCGCTCCAACCTATCGTCCGCCGCCGCCCGCGGCCGGGTGGATCGCATCCACACCGCAACCCGCGCTGCCCGCGGTTGTGAGATTCGCCGCCGGTCCTGTTCGCGGACGGGATCGGATTATGCTCTCCTACCGTGCCGCTCTACGCCGCTTACGGCTCCAATATGCATCCCGAGCAGATGATGGAGCGCGCACCGCATTCCCCGATGGCGGGCACGGGCTGGCTGCACGGCTGGCGATTGACCTTCGGCGGGGCGGACATCGGCTGGGAGGGCGCCCTGGCGACCGTCGTCGAGGATCCGCTGTCGAAGGTGTTCGTCGTCCTCTACGACATGACCAAGGAGGACGAGGACACCCTCGACCGCTGGGAGGGCTCCGAGCTCGGCATCCACAAGAAGATCCGCTGCCGGGTGCACCGGCTGTCCTCGGACACCGACACCGATCCGGTGCTGGCCTGGCTGTATGTCGTGGACGCGTGGGAGGGCGGCCTGCCGTCCGCGCGCTATCTGGGGGTGATGGCCGACGCCGCGGAGATCGCGGGCGCCCCGGCCGAATACGTCCACGACCTGCGGACCCGGCCGTCGAGCAACATCGGCCCCGGGTCCAGCTCGAGCTAGGCCGTCAGCAGCTCGACGCGGTCGGCCCGCAGCCGGTCCAGCCGGGCGGTCGCCTCGTCGATGCGCGCGGCCACCCTCTGCTGGATGCGGTGCACCCCGGTGATCGCCTCGGTCACCTTCTCCTGCGCCTCGATGATGCGGTCACGGACCGCCAGATCGGTGAAGAAGTTGTCGAACCAGACGTCGAAGACCCTGGTCAACTCGTCGAGTTCGACGAGCCGGACGCCGGCCATGTGCACGTCGGACAGTTCGGCGGTGAACGCGCGCAATGCGGAGTCGGCCGCCCGCAGCAGCGCCGCCACCTCGTCGAGCCGGTCGTTCTTGACCATGCTGGCGATCATGCCGCCGTCGAACCAGGTGTCGTAGGCCGACCAGGACCGTGCGCTGTCGAGCGTCTCGGACGCCGCGCGCAAATGCTCCAGCGCGGCCTCACCGGTGTCGAGCGCCTGTCCGAGCTCGCCGAGTTCGGCCGCCGCGCCGCCCTGCTGCCGGGCGATCTCCACCAGCCTGGCCGCCTGCGGGTCGTTGTGCTGGCGCATCCAACGCTCCTTGTCGGCCAACGCGCGGCCGAACCGCGCCTGCACGTCGCCGAGGCGGGCGCGGCGCCGCTCGAGGTGGTCGACCACCGTCCGGTCGGCGTCGGCGCGGGCCTGCCGGGTGCGGTACTCGTAGTCGGCGGCCTGGTGTTCGGCTGCCTCGCGGGCGAGGTCGTCGTCGTGAGATCCCTTGAGATACGCGAGGATCGACGTGAGCGACATCTTCTCCAAGCGGGTGACGTCGGCTTGCTCGTCGGCCAACCGGGCGCGCGCCTGCGCCGCCGCGGACGCCGACGCGTCGGCCTGCTGCTGCGCGGACTCCAGCTTGCGGCCCAGCGACCGGTGTTCGGCGAGCGCGGCCGCCGCAGAGGCCAGTTCGTCGTCGTGCGAAGACGTCATGGTGGCAGCCTAAGGCCGCTCAGGAGGGGCGCTTCGCACCAATTCCCCTGCCGCGCTCCTCAGATCAGGCCGGCCTGCTCGATGATGTTGACCAGCACCCGCACGCCGACGCCCAGCGCCCGCTCGTCGAGGTCGAAGTTCGGCTGGTGTAGATCGAGCTGCGGGCCGCGGCCGCTCCACACACCGAGGCGGGCCATCGCGCCCGGCACTTCCTCCAGATACCAGGAGAAGTCCTCCCCGCCACCGGACTGGCGGGTGTCGGCCAACGCGTCCGGCCCGGTGGCTTCGATGGCGTGGGTCAGGATGCGGGTGGCGACCACGTCGTTCACCACCGGCGGCACGCCCCGCCGGTACTGCACCGTGTGTTCCAGGTTCAGCGGCGCCAGTAGTGAGGTGACCGCTTCGGTCACAATGGATTCCAGCGTCAGCCAGGTCTCCCGGCTCGCGGTGCGGATGGTGCCGGCCAGTACGCCGTTCTGCGGTATCGCGTTCGCGGCCACCCCGGCGTTCACCGCACCCCACACCATCACCGTGCTGTTGCGCGGATCGATGCGCCGCGACAGCACCCCGGGCACCCCGGTGATCAGCGTGCCCAGTCCGTAGACCAGGTCACCGGTCAGGTGCGGGCGCGAGGTGTGCCCGCCGTGCGACTGCAGGGTGATCTCGATCTGGTCGGCGGCCGACGTGATGGGCCCCGGCCGAACCGCGACCTTCCCGACGGCCAGCCGCGGGTCGCAGTGCAGGGCGAAGATCCGCGACACCCCGTTCAGCGCCCCGGCGGCGATCGCATCGATGGCGCCCCCGGGCATCAATTCCTCGGCGGCCTGGAAGATCAGCCGCACGCCGACCGGCAGATCCGGCACCGACGCCAGCGCGAGCGCCGCGCCCAGCAGCACCGCGGTGTGGGCGTCGTGGCCGCAGGCGTGCGCGACGTTCGGCACCAGCGAGGTGTACGGCGCGCCGGTGCGTTCGGCCATCGGCAGCGCATCCATGTCGGCGCGCAGCGCGATCCGCGGGCCGACCTCAGGGCCGAAGTCGCACGTCAGCCCGGTGCCGCCGGGGAGCAGCTTTGGCTTGAGGCCCGCGTCGGCCAGCGCGGTGGCGACGAACTGGGTGGTCGCGAACTCCTGGCGGCCCAGTTCGGGGTGGGCGTGGATGTGCCGTCGCCAGGCCACCAGGTCGCCGTAGTGGGTGGCCAGCCAACGGTCGGCGGCGTCCTGCAGCGTCATCGCACCCGCCTCGCCTGGCGGTCGAGCACGCGGTCCCGCTGCTCGGGTGACTCGGCCAGCGCGACCACCGTGCGGGCCAGCATGGTGGCGCCCTCGACGACCGCGGTGTCGGCACTGGGTCCCGCGGCGGCCGCGGTGAACGCGGGCTGGTGGATCGAGGCGCCGCCGGCGTCGATGCCGATGACCGGATGGATGCCCGGCAGCACCTGGGTGACGTTGCCCATGTCGGTGCTGCCCAGCGGCACGGACGCCTCCAGCTCCTGTGCCAGCGGTTCGCGGCCCAGTCGGCGCATCTCCGCGCGGAAGGTCTCGGCCAGCCAGCGGTCAGGGGTGAGCTCGGCGTACGGGGGCGCGGTCTCGGCGACCTCGTGGCGACAGCCGGTGGCAACGGCACCGGCGGCGAAGCAGCCGGCCATCCGGCCCTCCAATTCTTCTAGCGACGGGGAGTCGACGGCGCGCATGGTGTAGCGGAGTTCGGCGTGCGCGGGGATGACGTTGGTCGCCTGGCCGCCGTCGGTGACGATGCCGTGCACCATCTGACCGGGCGAGAGCTGTTGGCGCAGAAGGCCGATCGCCACCTGTGCGACGGTGACCGCGTCGGCGGCGTTGATGCCGAGATGCGGCGCGACAGCCGCATGGGACTCGCGGCCGGTGTAGGTGACCGACACCTCCGAAAGCGCGAGCGATCGTGCCGCGGCGATGTCGACCGGTCCGGGGTGCAGCATCACGGCCGTCGCGACGTCGTCGAACGCACCGGCGGCCAGCAGCAGCGCCTTTCCGCCGCCGGCCTCCTCGGCCGGTGTGCCGATCAGCGCCACCGTGAGCCCCAGTTCGTCGGCGACCTCGGCCAGCGCGAGCGCCGTACCGACCGCCGATGCGGCGATGATGTTGTGTCCGCAGGCGTGGCCGATGCCGGGCAACGCGTCGTACTCCGCGCAGATTCCCACCACCAGCGGACCGCTGCCGAAGTCGGCGCGAAACGCCGTGTCGAGACCGCCGAGGGGCGTCGTGACCTCGAAGCCGCGCTCGGCGACCAGGGCCGCCGTCTTGGCGCAGCTGCGATGCTCGGCGAAGGCGAGCTCGGGCTCGGCATGGATGGCGTGTGACAGCTCGACCAGGTCGCCGCGGCGGCGTTGCACGACGTCCTCGACGCGTGACGACGCGGTGGCGGTGGGCATTTCCGCAGTATCTCACTTGAGCTTTGCCCGCGCCGCGGGCGTCGTCGCGGCGCGGGAACGGCAGCTAAGCTCGCCTACCGTGACTTCACCGGACGCGGCCGCAGCCGCCGCGGCGGCCGCGATCACCGAACGCACCGGTGTCGACGCCCACGACGTCGCGGTGGTGCTCGGGTCGGGCTGGGCGCCCGCGGCCGATGCGCTGGGCGACCCGGTGGCGACGGTGCCGATGGCCGAACTGCCCGGATTCACCCCGCCGAGCGCGCAAGGCCATCGCGGTCAGGTGCTCTCGATGCAGATCGGCGGCCGGCGGGTGCTGGTCCTGGTCGGGCGGATCCACGCCTACGAGGGACACGACCTGCGCCACGTCGTGCACCCGGTGCGGACCGCATGCGCGGCGGGCGCCGCGACGGTGGTGCTGACCAACGCCGCGGGCGGTCTCCGGCCCGAGTACACCGTGGGGCAGCCCGTGCTGATCAACGACCATCTCAATCTGACCGCCAGGTCGCCACTGGTCGGCGCACAGTTCGTCGACCTGGTGGACGCGTATTCGCCGCGGTTGCGTGCGGTCGCCCGCGAGATCGAGCCGTCGCTGACCGAGGGCGTGTACGCCGGGTTGCCCGGGCCGCACTACGAGACGCCCGCCGAGATCCGGATGCTGCGCACCCTCGGCGCCGACCTGGTCGGCATGTCGACCGTGCACGAGACGATCGCGGCGAGAGGGTGCGGCGCCGAGGTGCTGGCCGTCTCGCTGGTGACGAACCTGGCTGCCGGCATGACCGGGGCACCGCTGAGCCACGAGGAGGTGCTCGCCGCAGGGCGTCACTCCGCCACGCGGATGGGTTCCCTGCTCGCGGGAGTCATCTCGCGGCTCTGATCGTCGCCGCTGTCCCGGCGGCCGAGTCGCCGACCGAGGCGCACCATCGCGCGGGCGAGCAGCGGCGCCGCGAACAGCATCAGCAGCACCCGCAGCACCTGGGCGGCGATGATGAACGTGACGTTGGAGCCGGTCTCGACGGCGGTGGCGAGCACCGCGTAGACGCCGCCCGGGCTGGTGGCGAGGTAGCCCTCGAGCGGGGTCAGCGACGTGAAGTGCGCCAGCAGGACGCCGAGACCGGCGGTGCCGACGCCGAGGGCGACGATGAGGCCGACGGCCGTGGGCAGGATCCGGGCGATCGCGCGCAGCGACTCGGTGGTGAAGGCCAGGCCCGCCTGCCAGCCGATCATCATGTAGGCGACCTGGACGAGCACCATGGGCACCGACAGCCCGAACGACAGCCCGGAGAGCTGCAACGCCACGGTCAGTCCCAGCGGGCCGAGCAGTCCGGCGCCCGGTACGTGCAGGAGCCTGCCGCCGACGGCGCCGACCACGACGAGCGCGGCCATCATGGCGAGACTGAGATACCAGGGCGCGGTGTCCGCGGGCACGATCGAGGCCGGATGGGACCGGTCGGCCTGGTAGACGAGGGTCACGACCACGGGCATCGAGGCGGTGACCATGGCGACGCGCAGGTACTGCACCACCGACACCACCCGGTCGTCGCCGCCGAGTTCACGCGCGATGGCGACGAGTCCGGAGGCACCGCCTGCGACCAGTGCCAGGCTGCCGGTCAGGGGGCTGACGTCGCGGTGCAGTCCGAGCACCGCTCCGGCGATGAGGCTGAGCACCAGGGTGGCCACCACGACCGCGAGCACGATCGGCCAGTCCGCGCCCAGCGTGGCGGCCGCGTCGTGCTGGACCATGGTCCCGATGTAGACGCCGAGGATGCCCTGTGCGGCGACACCGGCCCGGCGCGGGATGCGGGCGGGAGCCAGCGAGGCCAGTGCGAGCGCGATACCGACGACGAGGGCGGCGAAGAGCGCGGCGGAGGGCACGTTGATGAGCGTCAGCGGCACGGTCACGCCGACTGTCGCCGCCACCAGGAGCAGCCACTTCAGCGCCCGCCGCATCGCACCTCCTCGTTTCACGCACTGTTCGACATCAAGTATGTCCTTGGTAATACATGATCGCAACACTGCTGAATCTCACTAGACTCAGCAAAGAACCAAGGTATAACTTGGCTATGGCCAGAATCGACGCCTCCGACACCGCCGCCACCGAACTGCGCGAGGCGGTCATGGGGGTGGCCCGGCAGCTGCGCCGGCACCGCCCGGATCACGGGCTCACCCTCAGCCAGATGGAAGTGCTCGGCGAGGTCAGCCGGTCCGGGGTGACCACCCCTGCCGAACTCGGAGCCCGGATGCAGGTCAGGGCGCAATCGCTCACCGACGGCATCAACGAACTCGTCGGCCGTGCGCTGATCGCTCGCAGGCCTGACGAGCGGGACCGGCGGCGCCAGTTGATCGAGCTCACCCCGGCGGGGACGGCGCTGCTCGAGGCCGACCGCGCCGAGCGCGACGCGTGGTTGCAGGCGACCATGCGCGACGTCCTGTCGGATCTGGAATTCGACCTGCTCATGCTCGTCGCACCAGTGCTCAGGAAGCTGGCTTACACCGACGGTAAATTGGGCACACTTGGCCCATGACTCAGTCGGTGACCTCGACGACCGTGCAGGAGTGGATCGCGCACGACCCCGACCCCGAGACCGCGGCGGAGTTGTCGGCGTGTAGCGAAGAGGAACTCGACGAACGCTTCCGGCGGTCGTTGACCTTCGGCACGGCGGGTCTGCGAGGCCCACTGCGCGGCGGGCCGAACGGCATGAACCTCGCCGTCGTGCTGCGCACCACCTGGGGTGTGGCGCAGGTCCTCGAGCGGCGCGGCCTGGGCGGCACCCAGGTGGTCGTCGGCCGCGATGCGCGCCACAAGTCCGACGAGTTCGCCCTCGCCGCGGCTGAGGTGCTCACCGCCCGGGGGTTCGAGGTGATGCTGATGCTGGCCGCGGTGCCCACCCCGATCGTGGCGTTCATGGTGCGGCACATGCACGCCACCGCCGGCATCCAGATCACCGCGTCGCACAACCCGCCGGGCGACAACGGCTACAAGGTGTACTTCGAGCACGGTCTGCAGATCAACTCGCCCATCGACGAGGAGATCGAGTCCGCGATCGCCGAGGCGCCGCCCGCAGACGAGATCCCGCGGGCCAAGGTCGAAACCGGTGGGATGGAGGAGATCCGGCATTACATCGCCCGCGCGGCGAACGTCCGCCACACCACCGACGATGTGCGGGTGGCTCTGACGCCGCTGCACGGGGTGGGCGGCGACTACGCGCTCGACGCACTGGTGCGGGCCGGGATCACCGACATCCACGTGGTGGAGAACCAGTTCCAGCCCGATCCCGACTTCCCGACGGTGGAGTCACCCAACCCCGAGGCGCCCGGGGCCACCGACGCCCTGCTGGAACTCGCGGCGGACAAGGACGCCGACATCGCCATCGCGCTGGACCCCGATGCCGACCGCTGCGCCGTCGGCGTCCCGACATCCGATGGCTGGCGCATGCTGTCCGGCGACGAAACCGGTTGGCTCCTCGGCGATTACATCCTCACGCAGATCGATCCCGGGCCGGTGTCGGAGGACGTGCTGGTGGCGAGTTCGGTGGTGTCGTCGCGGATGCTGGCCCGGATCGCCGAGGCGCACGGCGTTCAACACCTGGAGACGCTGACCGGGTTCAAGTGGCTGGCGCGCGCCGACGATCAGATACCGGGGTCGACCCTGGTCTACGCCTACGAGGAGGCGATCGGACACTGCGTCGACCCGTCGGCGGTGCGCGACAAGGACGGCATCAGTGCGATGGTCCTCGCGTGCGACCTGGTCGCCGCGCTCAAGGCGCAGGGCCGCACCGTGCAGGATGCGCTGGACGCGCTCGCGCGCCGGCACGGGGTGCACACCACCGCCGCGGTGTCGCGGCCGGTGGCCGACACCGACGAAGCCGCCGACGTGCTGACCCGGCTGCGCGACACCCCGCCGGACCGGTTGTGCGGCCACGAGGTGACCGTCACCGACCTGCTGCAGGCGGACGGCCACCAGCGCACCGATGCGCTGGTCTTCACCGGCGGCGACGCCGAGACCTCCGTTCGGGTGGTCGTCCGGCCGTCGGGCACCGAGCCGAAGGTGAAGTCCTACATCGAGGTTCGGGTGTCGTGCCACGACGACGAAGACCTGGAGGCCGCCCGCGGCCGGGCCAGGGAGCTGCAGGACGAATTGAGCGCCGTCGCCGGACGGTGGTGAGGCCTCAGCGCGGCCCGAACTGGCGGTCGCCGGCGTCCCCGAGTCCCGGCACGATGTAGGCCACGTTGTTCAGTCCCTCGTCGACGGCGGCGGTGTACAGCCGCAGGTCAGGTGCCACCCGCTCGAGCGCGGTCAGCCCCTCGGGCGCGGCCACCACGCAGATGGCGGTGATGTCGACGGCGTCGCGGGCCTGAAGCAGGCCGAGGGTGTGCGCCATCGAGCCGCCGGTCGCCAGCATCGGATCGAGCACGAAAACCGGCCACCGGCTCAGGTCGTCGGGCAGCGACTCGAGGTAGGGCGCAGGCTCGTGGGTGTCCTCGTTACGCGCGACCCCGACGAACCCCACCCGTGCCTCGGGGATCAGCGCGTGCGCCTGGTCGACCATCCCGAGCCCGGCGCGCAGCACCGGAACCAGCAGCGGTGGATTCGCCAGCCGGTGACCGGTGGTGTCGGCGAGAGGGGTGCGCACCGCGATCGCCTCGGTCTCCGCGTCGCGGGTCGCCTCGTACACCAGCATCAGGGTCAGGTCGCGCAGCGCGGCACGGAACCCGGCGTTGTCGGTGCGCTCGTCACGCATCGTGGTGAGCCGCGCCGCGGCCAGAGGGTGGTCGACGACTCGGACGTCCATCACCGAACCCTATCGGCGATCGCGGCGCCGGGACCGGTGGAACCGGCGGACGGTGCCGGCCGTCGTAATCCGCATGCACGCCGACACCCTGCTCGCCGACACCGGGGCGATCCGCGCCTTCGGTCGCGCCGCCGACGTCCAGGCCGCCGAATTGCTCGCGGCGGCCGCCACCCTCGCGGCCGCCCCGGCGCCGACGGGACTCGGACCGGTCGCGGCGCGGTTCCTGACCGCCCTCGCCGAGGCGATGTCCGCCGGATCGCGTGAGATCGCCGCGCTCGGCGAGCGGGTGTCGGCCGGCGCCGCGGCGGCCGACGTGTCGGCGATGAATTACGACGCCGGCGCGCAGCGCGGCGCCGATCGACTGGTCAGGGCGGTCTGACCATGCCGAGCGCGCTGGTCGCGGCGCTGTCGGCGCCGATTCGCGACGTGCGATCGATGGTCGGGCCGGGCTGGTCGGGCGGCGAGCCCACGGCGGTGCTGGACGGCGTGCGCAATGCGCTGACGGGCGTGTCGGCGTCCGTGGGCGAGGCCGCACACGACGTCGCCGGAGTGTGGCGGGGCGCCGGAGCCGACGGGGCGACAGCCTTCACGGCGTCGGTCGTCGCAGCCACCGATGCGCTCGCCGCCCACGCCGAACGCATCGGCCATGCCGCGCGTGATGCGGATGCGGCGGTCGCTGACGCGCGCGCACGGCTGGATGACATCGTGGCCGGGTTCGAGGCCCGGGCCGCCGCACTCGAACCGCATCTCGACGATCCGGGCGTCGCCGAGGAGTTGGTGGCCGAGGCGAGGCGGTCGTTGCGGGAGGCGATCGCGGTGGTGGAGGACCTCCGCGCGCAGCTCGACGCGCGGGCCGCCGACGTGACGGCGCCGTCGGGCGCGCCCGCGCCGACCAGTCCGGCGGGGTTCTCGGCGCCGTCGGTTCCGGGCATGGGTTCGGGATCGGGTGGCGGACCGGGTGCGGGTGGCGGCTTGTCGGAGCTGGGGTCCGGGGCTGGGGCGGGTGTGGCGGCGCTGGCGTCGGCGCGCCGCCCGTCCGCCGCGCCGACGCCGGACGCGCGAACCTTCGGCGACGGGGCGGCGGTGCGGTTGCCCGACGGCAGTACCGCGACGGCGCCCAACAAGGTGGCCGCGGACGCGGTGCGCCACGCGCTGACCCAACTCGGCGTCCCCTATGACTGGGGCGGTACGACGCCGGGGGTCGGCCTGGACTGCAGCGGCCTCACTCAGTGGGCGTACGGCCAGGCGGGGTTGGACATCCCACGGTTGGCCCAGGAGCAGGACATCGGCGTCGCCGTCGACGCCGGGTCACTTCTGCCCGGCGACCTGGCGGTCTGGGACGGACACGTGGCGATGGTGGTCGGTGACGGCACGATGATCGAGGCGGGTGACCCGGTGCAACTGTCGGCGATTCGAACCACCAACGCGGGTCAGGGTTTTCAGGGCTTCTGGCGACCGACGGCGTGAGCGTCTTCGTCATGCCATGGCGTCGGCGAATGACGCCGTCAACGGATGAGCCGGTGCACCGCCGCGGACAGCTCGCCGTACAGAGACAACTCTGCCCGCAGCGGAGAGAGGACGAACTCCTCGCCCACCGCCTCGACCCGCCGGCCCAATTCGGCGGTCGCACGCCGCCTGCGACGGGCCGCCCCGACGGCCACGAAAGGTCTGATCAGTACTCGGAGTACCAATCCCAACGCGAGTCCACCGACGAGCAGCACCGTCGGCCATGCGAACGGCCCGAGTGAGGGCGCGTCGAGACCGATCTGCAGGTACGCCAGCACTGCGAGCAGCCCGAGCCACACGCCGCCCGCGACTGCAGCAGCGAGTAGCGCCCACTGGACGGCCCCGACCAGACGCCACCACCGCGGTGGCCGATTCGTCCCGAGGTCCGCACCGCCGACCGCCCGGTCCAGTGCATCGGGCACCGCCCCGGCTCGTGACTTCGCCGCTTCGAGCAGCATCCGCGGCCATGGCGCCGGTAGCCCGCTCGACGCGGTGTCGGCAAGCGAGCGGACCGCGCTGTCCACCCCCGCCCGCGATGCCGCAGAAGCCGAGGGCAACGAAGTCCGGCGAAGGACTTCGTCCCCCACGCTGGACTGACCTATTCCCAGTCGGCGCAACGGATCTGGTCGCAGGTGGTGTATCCACCGCAGCGGCGGCCAGCCAACCGCCGCGAGACCCCGCCGCTCATAGGCTCGGCCGACGGCACCGACTACGGCGGGAACCCCTGCGGCCCCGGCGAGGGTGCTCTGCAGCCGTCGCTCCGCGTCGCGCAGGGCCGGCACCGATCGGGGCGGCGGCACCAGCGGCGCGAGCCGTGCTGCCGTCGTGTCCAGATCCGCGCTCACCCGCGCCGTTCGCGCCTTGTGGTTCGCCACGGTCGCGACGAGGAATTCTCGCAACGGCGCAGCCCCATCCGGTGTCACCGCTGACGTCGCGAGCACCCGCACGCCGCCCAGCCCATCCTCGGCCAGCAGGCGGTCGAGGTCTCGCACACAAGCAGCCACGTCGGGAGCGGCCAGCCGGTCCGACTGGTTGAGGGCTACCACCATCACGTCACGGTGCGCGGACAACGGGCGCAGGTAATCGTCGTGCAGAACCGCGTCGGCGTACTTCTGCGGGTCCAATACCCAGATGAAAGCGTCGACGAGGCGGACCAGCCGATCCACTTCGGCCCGATGTGACACTTCGGTGGAGTCATGGTCGGGCAGGTCGAGCAGCACCAACCCGGAGAGCTCCGGAGCAGCTGACGCGTCGCCGTGCTGCCGGGACTGGATCTCCAGCCAGTCCAGTAGTTCCGTGGCGCCGTCGGGGCCGAAGACAACAGCTTGGGTGGCGGAAGTGGTCGGCCGCCGAACACCGACCTCGGCAAGCGAGGCCCCGGCGACGACGTTGAACAACGAGGACTTTCCGCTCCCGGTCGCTCCGGCCAGCGCGATGACGGTGTACTCACCCGACAACCGCAGCCGGCTGCCCGCCCGCTGGTCCAGGTCGCGCAGATCCCTCAGGACGTCGTCGGGCAGCCGGCCGGTCCCGAGGGCTACCACCGACGACAGCGCCGCCAACCGATCGACGAGCGTCACCGCAGCACCGTCGCGACGCGATCGGCGGCCGCTCGCAGTTCGTCACCCGACACCAGTTCCGACTCGGCGCCCAGCACGTCGCCATATCGGGCGGCGTCCTGGTGCAGGAGACCGTCGACTCGAGCCAGTAGTTCGTCACGGGCCTGTCGGGCCAGTCCGCGGACGGCCTGCTCACCGAAGATCGCCTCGAGCACCTTCTGGCTGGCCACTGTGGTGCCTCCGGCTACCGCGATCTCGGCGCCGGTCAGTCCGGCCGTCTGACTGAAGACCGCGAGCATGACGACCAGACCGGCGCCGTTCACGCCGTACGACGCCAATCGCGCCCCCGACCGCTTCGACGCGCCTTCGGTACGGACCAGTTCGAGCACGTATTCCTGCCAGTCGCGGACCAGCCGTTCGACGGCCTCACCAAGCCCGGAGGCCGGCCGGGCCAGCTCGTCGGTCAGTAGTGGCGCACCGGCCTGGTGCCGCGCCCAGCAGCCGTAGGACAACTCAGCAGCCTCCTCGACTGCGGCCCGAATCACGGTCGCAATGCCGGTCTCCAACGCCTCACCGAGCTCCTCGATCGGAGTGGACCGCCCGGTGACCGCCGCCACCACCCGGTCGCGGACCCGCCCCACCCGCGACTCCAATTTGCGTAGGAACTCGCCCGTGCCGACCACGTCCTGCCAGCGAGCCAGCACCTCACCGCGCAGCAGCGCGCCGTCGCGAACCGCCTCGTCCACCCTCGCGAGCGCGCTGCTGTATGCCGACGACACGCACGACTCCAGCTGCGTGCGCACCGCGAACTGTCCGTCGGCCGCATCGGCCAGCGCGTACGTCCGTGGCGGCAGGCTGCGCAGCGCACCGTCGAGCGTGTAGCGCACCACCGCCGCCCGCTGCTCCGAGTCGGCCGTCAAACTGGCCAGCCACGAGCCGATGGGTGCGGTCGCCTTCTCACGCAACCGCCCGGCGCGTAAGCCCTGCTCGGCGATCACGAACAGCGGCGCCTCGCGCAAACCGTTTGCAGCCAGCATGTCCGACAGGTGCGCGGCCACATCCCTGATCGCCTCCTGCGGGCAACGATTGAGCACTATGGCGATTGCGGTGCCACGGTCGCGGGCAGTGTGAAGCATCTGCCACGGCACCGCGTCGGCGTAGCGGGCGGCGGTCGTCAGGAAGATCCACAGATCGGCGGCAGCCAGCAGTGTGGCCGCGAGCTCGCGGTTGGTGCTCACGACGCTGTCGATGTCCGGGGCGTCGAGCAGTGCGAGGCCGGGGCCGATTCCCGGGTGCGGCGCGAGGCGCAGGCCGTCCGGCCCGGACGAGCGCGGCAAGTGCGGCAGGATCCGGTCATCGGTGAACCAGACCAGGTCTGACGGATGACACACGATCACCGGGCCTCGGGTGGTTGGCCGCAGCACACCGGCCTGGCTCACGTCGTCGCCGACCAGCGAGTTGATCAGCGTCGACTTCCCGGCGCCCGTGGACCCGCCGACCACCGCCAAAAGCGGGGCGTCGATGGTGCGCAGCCGGGGGATCAGGTAGTCGGCCAGCTGCCCGGTCAGCTCCCGGCGGTCAGTTTCCGCCGGCCATGCCGACGGCGCCGGCAGCGGAAACGTCGTCCGCCCCAGCACTGCGCCCAGAGCAGCCACCGCGTCGATGAGGTCGACGGCTCCCGTCATCGCTTCAGCCTGCCCTAGATACGTCGCGAAGGCGGGTCGGTTCGCGCCGAAAGGTCCGCCGCCGGCGGTCAGGCCTCGACGACGACCTTGATGCGTTCCAGGGTGGTGCGCATGTCGCGGAGATTGCGTCGCTTGCGCGGATACCCGAGGAACTCGATCGGCCGCAGGAACGGCGACTCGATCGTCCGGAACGACTCGGTCACGGCGGTTCCGTCGCCGTCCGGCGCGAAGGCGTAGTGCCAGTTGTTGACCGCCCGGTCACCGGCCAGGACGGCGAAGCCGAACTCACGACCCGGTTCGCACGCTGTCACCCGGCAGGTCGCCCAGTAGACGGGGCCGATCTCGTTGCGCTTGACGTGGCCACGGAACCGGGCACCCACCGCCGGACCGTTCGCGCCGTCGAGCCATTCGGCCTCGAACACCTCGGGCGAGAACCGCCCGGTGTTGCGGACATCGGCCACCAGACTCCAGATGTCCATCGCGGGCGCCTTCATGTGGACAGTCACAGCTCCGCGCATCCGCCGAGACTAGCCCGGCCCGCGGGTGTCGGTCGGCGGCCGGGACGGAACCTGACGGTTGCCATTGCCGTCTGAACGACATGGACGACTTCGAGGCGACGATGGCCCGCGCGCGGGCGCAGGCCGCAATGCTCGACGGTGCCGCCGAGGCACTCTGCGACGCCGAGCGGGCCGAGGACGCGACCCGCCTGCTCGAGGCTTTGCGCGCCGACCTGGAGCGCTAACCCGGCACGAGCCTCACGACCCGCCAGGGCACGTCGTTAGGCTGTGCCGCATGGCTGCTGACATCGTGCCGGTTCGGCTCGGGCTGACCAAGGGTGATCTGTACACACTGTGGGCTCCTCGCTGGCGGGATGCCGGCGACGAGTGGGAGGCGTTCCTCGGTGCGGGCGACGACCTCTACGCCTTCGAGTCGGTGGCCGACCTGGTCGCATTCGTGCGGACGAACACCGAGAACGACCTGACCGACCACCCGGCCTGGACGAAGCTCACCGAGGCGAACGCGCACCGGTTCACGCCCGCCGACGACCGCACGCACGACATCGTCGGCGTGCCCGAGGTCGTCGCCGACAAGCCGACCGAGGAGTCGGTGAAGGCGCTGCACGCCACACTGGCGCTGGTGTCGTCCATCGGCTCGGTGTGTGACATGCCCGCGGTCACCAAGTTCTTCAACGGCAACCCGGTGGTGGGCTCCCTCGGCGGCGGCGTCGAGGCGTTCAGCGGCCGGGCCGGACGCAAGCGGTGGGGCGAGATCGAGGCGGCGGTGGGGCGCGGCTGGGACGGCGTCCTCGACGCGATCGACGAGATCGTCACCATCCCCGACGTCGACTCCGCGGCCGCCGAGAAGGCCGGGGCCGAGCTGCTCGAGCCCGCGCCCGAGGTGGAGGACGAGGACGTCGCGGCGTCGGTCGAGACCGCCGAGGACGACGACGAGGCCGAGGTGGTCGAGGGCGACGCGCCCGAAGACCAGGCAGCCGGCCTGGTGCTCGGCAGCGACGACGACTTCTGGCTCAAGGTCGGCATCGACCCGGTACGCATGATGACCCGGTCGGGCACGTTCTTCACGCTGCGCTGCTACCTCGACGACGAGCCGGTGTTCCTCGGCCGCAACGGCCGGATCAGCGTGTTCGGCTCCGAGCGGTCGCTGGCCCGCTACCTGGCCGACGAGCACGACCACGACCTGTCCGATCTGGCCACCTACGACGACATCCGCACCGCCGCCACCGACGGCTCGCTGGAGGTCGTGGTCAGCGACGAGAACGTCTACGTGCTGAGCGGCATCGCCGACGACATCTCCGACGGACCCGACAGCCTGGACCGTGAACAGCTCGAACTGGCCGTCGAACTGCTGCGCGACGTCAGCCAGTACGCGGAGGACACCACCGTCGAGGAGAAGCTCGGGCCGGGTCAGCCGCTCGGCAAGGTGATCGCCTTCGCGCTCGACCCCGACTCCGCTGACCGCCCGAAGCCGCCGTACGCGAAGGCCGTGGCGCAGTGGGAGGAGCTGGAGAGCTTCGTCGAGTCGCGGCTTCGCGAGGAGTAGCGGTCCGGCGATGACTTCCGGCGCCCGGGCCGGTCGATAGTGGCATGACCCGATCGATCTCAACGCACACCATCGACGTCCCCGGCGCCCGCCTGTACTACGAGGTGCGCGGCGAAGGTCCGCTGCTGCTGGTCATCGGCTCGCCGATGGCCTCGGCGGAGTTCGCGCCCCTGGCCGACGCGCTCGCCGACCATCACACCGTCGTCACCTACGACCCCCGGGGTTATGCCGCCAGCACGGTCGACGACCCGGACGCACCGTGCGGTGTCGAACAGCGCGCCGACGACGTGGCGGCGGTGCTCGACGACCTCGGCGCCCAGACCGCCGACCTGTTCGGCTCCAGCGGCGGAGCGGTCACCGGCTTGGCGTTAGCCGCCCGTCGTCCCGGCCGGATCGGCACCCTGGTCGCCCACGAGCCGCCCGTCATCGAACTGCTGTCCGACGCCGAGGAGCAGCGTGCCGGCGCGCGGGCGGTCATCGACACGTTCCATCGCGAGGGCTTCACCGCCGGTTGGGCACACTTCATGCGCAACGCCGGGTTCGAGGTGTCGGTGGACGATGCGCCGCAGCTTCCGGAGGAGCAGTCACCCGACGAGGCCCGTCAGATGGCGAGGTTCTTCGACATCGATCTCCTGCCGACATCGCTGTACCTGCCCGACATCGAGGCGCTCACCTCCGGCTCGACCCGCGTCATCCTCGGGGTCGGCGTCGAATCCGGCGCCCTGATCACCCACCGGACGTCCCTCGCGCTGGCGGAGCGGCTTGGTGCGCCGGTCGCGCAGTTCCCCGGTGACCACGGCGGTTTCATGGGCGCGCCGGCGGAGTTCGCCGATGCGCTGCGCGAGGTGCTGACGTCGTCGCGCGCGGCTCAGCCGACGAGGACCGCGTAGCGCGGCTTGATGACGTCGTCGATGAGCGCCAGCCGTTCGTCGAACGCGATGAACGAGGACTTCATGGCATTGATGGTGAATCGCAGCAGATCGCTCCAGCCGTAACCGAATGCCTCGACCAGCCGCAGCATCTCGTTGCTCATCGTGGTGTCGCTCATCAGCCGGTTGTCGGTGTTGACGGTCACCCGGAAGCGGGACCGGGCCAGCAGGTCGAACGGGTGCTCGGCGATGCTGTTCACGGCACCGGTCTGCACGTTGGAGCTCGGGCACAGTTCGAGCGGAATTCTCTTGTCGCGCAACAGCCCCGCCAATCGTCCCAGCCGCACCGACCCGTCGCCGGCCACGGTGATGTCGTCGACGATCCGCACCCCGTGGCCGAGCCGGTCGGCGCCGCAGAAGGCGATGGCCTCGTGGATTGAGGGCAGTCCGAACGCCTCCCCCGCGTGAATCGTGAAGCGCGCGTTGTTACCTCGCATGTATTCGAACGCATCGAGATGACGGGTGGGCGGGTAACCGGCCTCGGCGCCCGCGATGTCGAAACCCACGACTCCCCTGTCGCGGAATCGGATCGCGAGCTCGGCGATCTCGCGGGACCGGGCGGCGTGGCGCATCGCGGTGACCAGACACCGCACGGTGATCGACCGACCCTCGGCGGCGGCCGCCTTCTCGCCGTCGGCGAAGCCGGCCAGCACCGCGTCGACGACGGCGTCGAGCGACAACCCGCCGTCGATGTGCAGTTCGGGTGCGAACCGGATCTCGGCGTACACCACGTTGTCGCCGGCCAGGTCCTCGACGCACTCGAAGGCGACGCGGTGCAGTGCCTCCGGTGTCTGCATCACCCCGACCGTGTGGGCGAACGGCTCGAGGTAACGCACCAGCGACCCGCTGTGCGCGGCGGTCCGGAAGAAGTCAGCCAGGTCGTCGACGTTGTCGGCGGGCAGGTCCGCGTAGCCGTACTGCCCGGCGAGCTCCAGAACGGTGCCGGGCCGGAGACCGCCGTCGAGATGGTCGTGCAACAGCGCCTTGGGTGCCTGCCGGATGTTGTCGATCGTCAACGGCAGCGGTCCGGTCGTCGTCATGGCTCCATCTTCCGTCCGGTCAGGTGATTCGGTCGAGGATCAGCGGGCGGTGCGGTGGCGCGGCGTCGCCGACGGCCCAGCCGCCGTCCAGTTCGGCCAGGGCGGGCCCGAGCCGCTCCGGGGTGTCGGTGTACAGCGTGAACAACGCCTCGCCCGCCGACACCGGCTCGCCGGGCCTGCGGTGGATGTGGACGCCGGCTCCGAACTGCACCTGCTCCCCCGGCGCGGAACGGCCCGCCCCGAGGCGCCACACCGCCAGGCCCACCGCCATCGCGTCGATGCGGCCCATCGTGCCGCCGCGCGACGCCGTGACGGTCTCGGTGTGCGCGCCCAGCGGCAGCGGCGCCGTCAGGTCCCCGCCCTGCGCGGAGACCAGGTCGCGGAACCGGTCCATCGCGGTGCCGTCGCGCAGGGTGTCGGCGGGGTCAACGCCGTCCAGTCCGGCCGCATCGAGCATCTCGGCGGCCAGCGCGAGCGTCAGTTCCACGACGTCGTCGGGGCCGCCGCCGGCGAGCACCTCGAGCGACTCGGTGACCTCGACGGCGTTGCCCACGGCGCGGCCCAGCGGCACGTCCATGTCGGTCAGCAGCGCGCGGGTGGCCAGCCCGTGCGCGGCGCCCAGGTCGACCATCGTGCGGGCCAGCGCACGCGCCTCCTCCTCGGACGGCAGGAACGCACCGGAACCCACCTTGGTGTCCAGCACGAGCGCCCGGGCGCCCTCGGCGATCTTCTTGCTCATCACGGAACTGGCGATCAGCGGCAGCGACTCCGTGGTGCCCGTCACGTCGCGCAGCGCGTAGATCTTACGGTCGGCCGGTGCGAGGTCGCCTGCGGCGAAGACGGCGGCGCCCAGGTCGCAGAGTTGTTGACGGATCTGCTGTTTGGACAGTTCGGCGGAGAAGCCGGGGATCGCCTCGAGCTTGTCCAGGGTGCCGCCGGTGTGGCCGAGCCCGCGACCGGCGGCCTGCGGGACGGCCCCGCCGCAGGCCATCACGACGGGCACCAGCGGGATGGTGATCTTGTCGCCCACCCCGCCGGTGGAATGCTTGTCCACCAACGCCAATGGCCTGCCGTCACGGCGCAGGCCGGTGAAGTCGAACCGCTCACCCGAGGCCACCATGGCCGCCGTCCACCTGGCGATCTCGGCGTCGGTCATCCCCCGCAGGAAGATCGCCATCAGCAGGGCGGCCATCTGACCGTCGTCGACGCGGCCGCGGGTGTAGCCGTCGATCACCCAGTCGATCGCCGCGTCGGACAGCACGCCGCCGTCCCGCTTGGTCCGGATGACCGTCGGCGCGTCGAATGTGAACTGCGTCACGGGCTTTCCCCCGCGTCACGACGGGTCATGTCCTCGGGGCCGAACGCGTCCGGCAGCAGCTCGCCGAGCGGGCGGGGGCCACGGGGGTGGTCGATCAGCAGGCCCGGTCCGCCGTGCTCGAGCAGCACCTGGCGGCAGCGCCCGCAGGGCATCAGCACCTCGCCGTCGGGGCCCACACACGACAGCGCCACAAGCCGTCCGCCGCCGCTGGAATGAAGGTCGCAGACCACAGCGCACTCGGCACAGAGACCCAGGCCATATGAGACATTCTCCACATTGCATCCAGCCACCAGCCGGTGATCGTCGACCAGCGCCGCCGCGCCGACACGGAACCGCGAGTACGGCGCGTAGGCATGCGCCGATACGGTAATCGCCTTGCGGCGCAACATGTCCCAGTCGATCTCAGCGGTCATGCCGGGCCGTCCGAGCCGTTTCTGAATCCATTCCGAACACCTCGTCCCGTAACCCGAAGTCCCAGATAGGGCACCCTAATTTCGCCCTCCTGATCGGGGCATACGGCTACACGCTAGTTCGTTCGTCAGTACAAAGGGGATTAGAGTCGCCCCGAGGTTTGGGGCCCGGATTTCAGGGCCGAGCCCCAGGCGTCCACCGATGGCGTTGGAGGGTCACATGAGTACCGCGACATCACCCGATACGGACATAGCCGCGCCGCGGTCACAGCCGGCGAAACGCCGGACCCTGTACCGCGGCGACCCGGGCATGTGGTCGTGGGTGCTGCACCGCATATCGGGCGCGACGATCTTCTTCTTCCTCTTCGTCCACGTGCTCGACACCGCGCTGGTGCGCGTCAGCCCGCAGGCCTACAACGAGATCATCGAAACCTACAAGTCGCCGATCATCGGCCTGATGGAGATCGGCCTGGTGGCCGCGGTGCTCTATCACGCGCTCAACGGCATCCGGGTGATCCTGATCGACTTCTGGGCGAAGGGCCCGCGCTACCAGCGGCAGATGCTGTGGGTGGTGGCCGGCGTCTTCCTCACCGTGCTGATCGCGTCGCTGGGCGTCATCGGCATGCACATGGCGGAGCGATTCCTATGAGTGGCGAGAACCCCTACGACCACATCAGCGACCGCGGCGGTATCGCCCCGGTGATGCAGCGCAGCCACGACCGGCCTGCCGGGCTGGACAACCCGCGCGCACCGCGCCGCGCCGCCGGCATGCCCAACTTCGAGAAGTACACCTGGCTGTTCATGCGAATGTCTGGTGTCGTCCTCATCTTTCTCGCGCTGGGCCACCTCTTCATCATGTTGATGTGGGAGGACGGCGTGTACCGCATCGACTTCAACTACGTCGCCGAACGCTGGTCGTCGCCGTTCTGGCAGACCTGGGACCTGCTGCTGCTGTGGCTGGCGCAGCTGCACGGCGGCAACGGCATGCGCACGATCATCGCCGACTACGCCCGCAAGGACTCCACCCGGTTCTGGCTGAACACCGTGCTCGCGCTGTCGATCCTGTTCACGCTGGTGCTCGGCACCTATGTGCTGGTGACGTTCGACGCGAACATCTCATGATCGGGAGCTTCTGAATGATCCAGGAACATCGCTACGACGTCGTCATCGTCGGGGCAGGCGGCGCGGGCATGCGCGCGGCGGTCGAGGCCGGTCCACGCGCCCGCACGGCGGTGCTGACCAAGCTCTACCCGACGCGCAGCCACACCGGCGCAGCACAGGGCGGTATGTGCGCCGCGCTGGCCAACGTCGAGGACGACAACTGGGAGTGGCACACCTTCGACACCGTCAAGGGCGGCGACTACCTCGCCGACCAGGACGCCGTCGAGATCATGTGCAAGGAAGCCATCGACGCGGTGCTCGACCTCGAGAAGATGGGGATGCCCTTCAACCGCACCCCCGAGGGCCGCATCGATCAGCGCCGGTTCGGCGGCCACACCCGGGACCACGGCAAGGCGCCCGTGCGGCGGGCCTGTTATGCCGCTGACCGCACCGGCCACATGATCCTGCAGACCCTCTATCAGAACTGCGTCAAGCACGACGTCGAGTTCTTCAACGAGTTCTACGCGCTCGACATCTCGCTGACCGAGACGCCCGGTGGGCCGGTGGCCACCGCGGTCATCGCCTACGAGCTGGCCACCGGTGACATCCACATCTTCCACGCCAAGGCGATTGTGTTCGCGACCGGCGGTTCGGGCCGGATGTACAAGACCACGTCGAATGCGCACACACTGACCGGCGACGGGCTGGGCATCATCTTCCGTAAGGGACTTCCCCTGGAGGACATGGAGTTCCACCAGTTCCATCCGACCGGCCTGGCCGGGCTGGGCATCCTGATCTCCGAAGCGGTGCGCGGCGAGGGCGGGCGACTGCTCAACGGCGAGGGTGAGCGCTTCATGGAGCGCTACGCGCCGACGATCGTCGACCTCGCACCCCGCGACATCGTGGCGCGGTCGATGGTGCTCGAGGTGCTCGAGGGCCGCGGCGCCGGGCCGAACAAGGACTACGTGTACATCGACGTGCGCCATCTCGGCGCCGACGTGCTCGAGGCCAAGCTGCCCGACATCACCGAGTTCGCCCGCACCTACCTCGGGGTGGATCCGGTGACCGAACTGGTGCCGGTCTACCCGACCTGTCACTACGTGATGGGCGGCATCCCGACCAACATCAACGGCCAGGTGCTGCGCGACAACAACAGCGTCGTCCCGGGCCTCTACGCCGCAGGCGAGTGTGCGTGCGTCTCGGTGCACGGCGCCAACCGGCTGGGCACCAACTCGCTGCTGGACATCAACGTGTTCGGCCGCCGCGCCGGCATTGCCGCGGCCAACTACGCCGCGGGCCACGACTTCGTGGAGATGCCGGAGAAGCCTGCCGACATGGTCGTCGGCTGGGTCGGCGACATCCTCTCCGAACACGGCAACGAGCGCGTCGCCGACATCCGCGGGGCCCTGCAGCAGTCGATGGACAACAACGCCGCGGTGTTCCGCACGGAGGAGACCCTCAAGCAGGCGCTCACCGACATCCACACGCTCAAGGAGCGTTACGCACGCATCTCGGTGCAGGACAAGGGCACACGCTACAACAGTGATCTGCTGGAGGCGATCGAGCTGGGCTTCCTGCTCGAGCTGGCCGAGGTCACCGTGGTCGGCGCGCTCAACCGCAAGGAGTCGCGCGGCGGCCACGCCCGCGAGGACTACCCGAACCGCGACGACACCAATTACATGCGCCACACCATGGCGTACAAGCAAGGGGCGGATCTGCTGAGCGACATCCGGCTGGATTACAAGCCGGTGGTGCAGACCCGCTACGAGCCGATGGAGCGGAAGTACTGATGAGCGCGCCCGCAATCGAGAAGAACGACGCCACCACACCTCCCGTGCCGGAGGGCTCGGTGATGGTGACGCTCAAGATCGCCCGCTTCAACCCGGAGAACCCGGACGCCGCAGGCTGGCAGAGCTTCCGGGTGCCCTGCCTGCCGAGCGACCGGCTGCTCAACCTGCTGCACTACGTCAAGTGGTATCTCGACGGCACGTTGACGTTCCGGCGGTCGTGCGCGCACGGCGTCTGCGGAAGCGACGCCATGCGGATCAACGGCGTGAACCGGCTGGCGTGCAAGGTGCTGATGCGCGACATGCTGCCCAAGAAGGCCTCCAAGCAGCTGACGATCACCATCGAGCCGATCCGCGGGTTGCCCGTGGAGAAGGACCTGGTGGTCGACATGGAGCCGTTCTTCGACGCCTACCGCGCCGTCAAGCCGTTCCTGGTGACCAGCGGCAACCCGCCGACCCGCGAGCGCATCCAGAGCCAGACCGACCGCGCCCGCTACGACGACACCACCAAGTGCATCCTGTGCGCCTGCTGCACCACCAGCTGCCCCGTTTTCTGGACCGAGGGCTCGTACTTCGGACCGGCGGCGATCGTCAACGCGCACCGCTTCATCTTCGACAGCCGTGACGAGGCGGCGGCCGAGCGGCTGGACATCCTCAACGAGAAGGACGGCGTGTGGCGCTGCCGCACCACGTTCAACTGCACGGAGTCCTGCCCGCGTGGCATCCAGGTGACGCAGGCGATCCAAGAGGTCAAGCGCGCCCTGATGTTCGCCCGCTAGGTTCTCTTCTCCGCCGAGCGTGAGCTTGTTCGTCAGTTCCGGCGGAATTCTCGCGCACTAGCTCACGTTCGGCGCTCGAACGTCAGGACTCGGCTTCAGCCGGCTCTGGTTCGGGCTGCGGTTCGGGCGGGTCCTCGCCGGCCTGCCTGCCCACCTGTTCGCCGTAGTAGCGGATGATCACCGCCGCCGCGGCGGCCACCGGCACGGCCAGGAACGCACCGACCACCCCGAACGTCGAGGCGCCCAGCGTCACCGCCAGCAGCACGATCACTGCGTGCAGCTTCATCGACTTCGACTGCAACCACGGCTGCAGCACGTTGCCCTCGAACTGCTGCACGGCCAGGATGATCCCCAGCACGATGAGCGCATCGACCGGTCCGTTGGAGACCAGCGCGATGAGCACGGCGAGGCCACCGGCGACGAAGGCGCCGACGATCGGCACGAACCCGCCGATGAACGTGATGATCGCCAGCGCATAGGCCAGCGGGACGCCCACGATCACCAGCCCGATCCCGATGAGCACCGCGTCGACGAGACTCACCAGCGCCTGGGTCCGGATGAATCCGCCGAGGCTCGTCCAGACCCGGTCGAGGACCTCTGCCAGGTGGGGTGCGGCCGGCTTGCCGACGATGCCCCGCAGCCACGGGATGAAGCGTGGGCCGTCCTTGAGCAGGAAGAAGGTCACCACGAGCGTGGTGAACACGGTCACCAGGGCCGACGTGGCGGCGCCAACGCCGGTGAACACGCCCGACGCGATCTGCGCGCTGCTCGAGTTCAGCCGATCGGTGACGGCGGCGACGGCCGAGTTCAGTTGCGCCTCACTGATGTTCAGCGGCGGCCCACCGAGCCAGTCCTGTATCTTCACCACGCCCGCCGAGGCCTGTTCGGCCAGTTCCGTGGACTGCTCGACGATCGCCGGCGCCACCGCGGCGACCACACCGGCGATCACCCCCATTGCGATCAGCAGGACCACCGCGACCGCCGCCGCCGGAGGGACACCCCTGTCGCGCAGCCAGCGCGCCGGTGGCCACAACACCGTGCACACGATCAACGCCAGCACGACGGGCAGGATGACCACCCACGTCTTGCCGACCACCCACGCCAGACCCCACAGTGCCGCGGCGACCGCGACGAGCTGGACCGCCACCACCGCGGTCGACCGGAGGTGCGCGCGATAGATCGACCCACGGCTGGGCAGCGCCGTCGTGTTGTCAGTCACCCCTGACTTCTACCCGCGATCGGACGATCCGAGTACTCGATGGCCGAATTCGGTGTCACACTTTCGCGGGCTGTCTCGTCTGAAGGGTATGACCATGAATCATTCGACATCACGCATCGAGCCCGTCACCCCCAAGCGCGCGTCACTGCTGACCAAGCTGATGTACCGGACGGCCAGGCGCCGCTTCGGCGAGGTGCCCGAGCCCTTCGCCGTCGCCGCCCACCACCCGCGGCTGATGCTGGCCAACCTCGTCCACGAGGGCATGCTGCAGTCCGGATCGAAGAAGCTGCCTTCCAGCGTCCGCGAACTGGCCGTGTTCTGGGCGGCGCGCACCGTGGGCTGCTCGTGGTGTGTTGACTTCGGGGCAATGCTGCAGCGCCTCGACGGACTCGACGTCGACCGGCTCAAGGAGATCGACGACTACGCGACGTCCCCGCGCTACACCGACGACGAGCGAGCCGCGATCGCGTACGCCGACGCGATGACCACCGATCCGCACACCATCACCGACGAGCAGGTGGCCGATCTGCGGCAACGCTTCGGCGACGACGGGGTGATCGAATTGACCTACCAGATCGGGGTGGAGAACATGCGTGCCCGCATGTACTCGGCACTGGGGATCACCGAGCAGGGCTTCAGCTCCGGCGACGCCTGCCGGGTGCCGTGGGCGACGGAGGGCAGGAACGAAGCGGAGAGCCGGTGAACTTGTCGGGGTTCGCGACATCCCAGATGGCGCAGACCTTCCCGTCGCGGACGGTGACCGCCTGGATGTGCGGCGCCATCTCCGGCCATTCGCCGTCGGCGGCCAGACCCGCGGTGTAGAGCCCGATCTCACCGTTGACGAGGGCGAGCTGCCCCGCCTCGAAGAATCGCGGGCCGTAGCGGCGGGCCAGCCCGAAGATGAACCGGGCGACCTTGTCGGCGCCGTGGATGACGCGGGCAGCCGTGGGTGCCTTGCGATTCGAGTCGCCGGTGAAGGTGACGTCGGGGTGCAGCAGCTCGACGACGGCGGCCATGTCACCCGACGCCATGGCCGCCATCAACTTCCCCACCACCTCGTCGTGGGACGGGTCGCGGGCCGGCGCCTGCGCATCGGCGACGATTCGCCGTGCACGCGAGCCGAGTTGGCGGGCCGAGGCTTCGGTGGTCCCGAGCACCGCGGCGATCTCGCCGAACGGCAGCGAGAATCCGTCGTGCAGCACGAAGGCGACCCGCTGGTCGGGTGTCAGCAGTTCCAGCACCACCATGGCCGCGAATCGCGCGTCCTCGGCGGCGACCACCGCGGCGAGCGGGTCGCTGTCGCCGAAGCCGGTGACGACCGGTTCCGGCAGCCATTCGCCGACGTAGGTCTCCCGCCGCCGGGCAGCCGAGCGCAGGCGGTCGAGGCCGATGCGGCTGACCACCGTCGTCAGCCAGGCGCGTGGGTCGGCGATTCGGGCGCGGCCGTCGCCCAGCGCATCCCATCGCAGCCACGCGTCCTGCACCGCGTCCTCGGCGTCGGCCACGGAGCCGGTCAGCCGGTAGGCCACCGAGAGCAGGTGCGGGCGGGCCTGCTCGAAGTCCAGGGTGCGCTCGGCGGTGGTCACGTCCCAAGGGTAGGTCCGCGGGCCACGGTCGGGTAGTGCACTACTCACGCCAGGTGCAACGGCAGACGCGATGCTTCGACCCATGGCGGCGAACGACGATGGACGGTTCTGCGATCGCGTGCTTCGGACCGGTGGTCGGGTGGGTGACGTCCCGGATCCCGGACCGACGGACCGGATGTGTTTCGCCGTCGTCCGTCGCGACTCTCACCGCCGCGGTCGGCGTGGCCGCGGCGGTGAAGACCTCCGACGGTGAGCGGCCCGGGTCTACTCGGGCTCAGCAGCAGGAATCGGCGCCGGCCGGCTCGGCCGCCCCGGACTCAGCGGAGCCGCCGCAGCACACCCCGTCCTGCGCCTCGCCCGACTCGTCGAGATGTTGCGGGCTGGTGCCGAAGGTGTCGGAGTCGGACAGCACGGTGTAGACCTCCCACTTCTCCCCGGCCGGTCCGGTCACCCAGACCTTGTCCTGGGTTGCGAAGCAACACGTGGTGCCGATCTCCTCGTCGGTGAACAGACCCTCGTCGGTCAGCCGGGCGATCTCGGCGTGCACCTGCTCGCTCGACGCGACCTCCACGCCGAGGTGGTTGATGGTGCCGCCCTTGCCGGGGTTCTCCAGCAGCACCAGCTTCAGTGCCGGCTCGGTGACTGCGAAGTTGGCGTAGCCCGGCTTCACCTTCGCCGGGGTGGTGCCGAACAGCTTGGAGTAGAACGTGATCGCCTCGTCGAGGTCGTCGACGTTGAGGGCCAGTTGGACACGGGACATGATGAACCTCCATTACGGATGAGACATATATCGAACTGACGCGTCGGACTCAGGATGCCACCTTTTTGATATATGTCAAGACAGATGGCATGATGGCCCCATGCCCAAGGCGCTGCCCGTCATCGACATGTCGGCCCCGGTGTGCTGCGCCCCGGTGGCCGCAGGCCCGATCAGCGACGAGGACGCCCTCGCCGTCGCGATGCGACTCAAGGCGATCGCGGACCCGATGCGGGTGAAGATCATGTCGCACCTGTTCAGCTCCGATGCCGGCGAGGAGACCAGCGGCGGCCTCGCCGCCGTGCTCGACCTCAGCGAGTCCACCGTCAGTCACCACCTCGGCCAGTTGCGCAAAGCGGGTCTGGTCGAGTCCGACCGACGCGGCATGAATGTCTTACATCGAGTCAAACCCGAAGCGCTGCAAGCACTCTGCGTCGTTCTCGATCCCTCCTGCTGCACGTAGCGGGAATCCGCGGCGGCACGGGGCCTGCACAGTCGATTCACGCGAGACAACGTGGGTCAGGCAACCGATTCCGTCGCTGTGTTACCCATACGAAAACTAATCCGTTGTATCGACCCACGTACACCACCGGAACCGTATATTTCCGGCATGGCAATCAAGGAACCGCCGACCTCGGCTGTCGGCGACAAGGGGCTGCAGGCGGGGGCCCTTGGCCTGGTCGGCAACATCGTCATCGGCCTCGGCGCCGTCGCACCGGCGTACAGCCTCGCCGCGACGCTGGGCTTCGTGGTGCTGGCGGTCGGCGACAAGGCGCCTGCGATGTTCGTGCTGGCGTTCATCCCGATGCTGTTGGTCGCCTTCGCCTACAAGGAGTTGTCCCAGGACACGCCTGACTGCGGAACGACCTTCACCTGGGGCACCAAGGCGTTCGGCCCGTGGATCGGCTGGATCGGCGGGTGGGGTCTGGCGGTATCGGCGATCATCGTGCTGGCCAACGTCGCCGAGGTGGCGGCGATCTACCTCTACCGCTTCCTGGGCACACTCACCGGCGGCGAGGAGAACAACTTCTTCAACAGCCTCGCGGACAGCCTGACCGCCAAGGTGCTGCTCGGCTGCTTCTTCATCCTTGCCATGACGGCGGTGAGTGCCAGGGGAATCGTTCTCTCCGAACGCATTCAGAACGTGTTGATCGGAATCCAGTTCGTCGTGCTGGTGGGTGTCAGCGTCGTCGCACTGGGTCGGGTGTTCGCCGGCAACGCGGGCGAGCAAGCCATCAGCCCGTCGCTGTCGTGGCTGTGGCCGGGCGGTCTGGACTCCTCGTCCATCGCCGCGGCGGTCATCCTGTGCATCTTCATCTACTGGGGCTGGGACGCCTGCCTGGCCGTCGGCGAGGAGACCAAGGACCCCGGCCGGACGCCGGGCATCGCCGCGGTGATCACCACGCTGATCCTGGTGTGCACCTACGTGCTCGTCGCCTTCGCCGTGCAGTCCTTCGCCGGGTTCGGCACCGAGGGCATCGGCCTGAAGAACGAGGAGAACGCCGACGACGTGCTGACCATCCTCGGCGATCCGGTGGCAGGGATCGTGGTGTCCGCGCTGTTGATGCTCACCGTGTCGATCTCGGCTCTGTCCTCGACGCAGACCACGATCCTGCCGACGGCGCGCGGAACCCTGTCGATGGCGGTGTACGAGGCCATTCCGCAGCGCTTCGCCCGGGTGCATCCCCGGTTCATGACCCCGGCGTTCGGCACCATGGTGATGGGCGTCGCGGCGCTGTGCTTCTACCTCGTGCTGTCGTTCGTCAGCCAGAACGCCCTGCAGGACTCCGTGGCGTCCCTTGGCCTTGCGGTCGCGTTCTACTACGGCATCACCGCATACGCCTGCGTCTGGTACTTCCGGCGAACCCTGTTCACCTCGGCCCGGAACCTGTTCTTCCGCGGCATCTTCCCGCTGCTCGGCGCCGCGGCGATGACGTGGGCGTTCGTCAAGAGCGCGATCGACATGGTCGCCGAGGACTACGGCGAGACCGCGTACGGCGGTGTGGGTGGCGTGTTCGTCCTCGGTGTCGGCATGCTGGCTCTCGGGGTTCCCCTGATGCTGGCGTGTTTCGCATTCGGCACCAAGCGGTTCTTCCGCGGTGAGACGCTGACCGCGAGCACCGAAGTCAAGGTTCCCGACACCTTCTGATGTCGTCGCCTCGAGAGAAGGACCAGTCATGCATCTGACAGTCGGATATCTGGCCACACCGACCGGCGACGACGGTGTCGCCCTTGCCAGCGCACTCGCCAGGACCTTCGACGCCACCGTGGACGTGGTGCTGGTGGTCCGCGAGGAGATGCCCGACGGCAGCCCGGGCCGCAGCGAGTACCAGCGGTTGCTCGTCGAGCGCGGCGAGGAGTGGGTGTCGCGCGCGGTGGATGCGTTGGCGGCCAAGGGTGTCAGCGCCGGATCGGCGGTCACCGTCGGCGAGTCCTTCGCCCAGTCGCTGCTGCAGTTCGCCGAGGAGAAGTCCTCGGACCTCATCGTGGTGGGCGGCGCCCGCGACGGGTTCTTCGGCGGCCACACCATCGGCCCCGTCACCGGTGCGCTGCTGCATTCCTCGCCGATCCCCGTGGCGCTCGCACCGCGCGGTTACGCCGAGGATCCCGACGACGACATCGCCGCCATCACCGCGGCGGTGCCCACCCGGCCCGGCGACGACAACCCGCTGCCGTTCGCCCTCACCCTGGCCAGCGCCGCCGGTCTGCCGATCCGCATGCTGTCGCTGGTGTCGGCGGAGAATCTCGCCGAGGCCGAGAGCGTGAAGGAGGTGCGGCAGTTCCAGATCGCCGCCGCCGAGGAGAACCTCGCCGTCGCGGCGCGCGCCCTGCCCGACGCACCCGAGATCGAATCCCTGGTCGCCGAGGGCATGACCCTGGAGTCCGCGCTCAAGAAGCTCAGGTGGGACGACGGCGCCCTGCTCGTCGTCGGTTCCAGCCGGTTCGCCGCACCGAGGCGGATCTTCCTGGGGTCCACGGCCGCCCGCATCCTGGCCGGCGTCGACGTCCCCGTGATCGTGGTGCCCCGCGAGTGACGGTGGTCAGCGCCGCCTGAAGATGGTGCGGTGCCACTCCTTTTCGGCAACCCCGGTGATGTCGCTCATCACGTGTTTGACGGTGAGGTACTCCTCGAGGGAGTAGTCGCTCATGTCCTTGCCGAAGCCCGATGCGCCGACGCCGCCGTGCGGCATCTCGCTGATGATCGGGATGTGGTCGTTGATCCACACGCAGCCGGCCTGGATCTCGCGTGACGCCCGCTGGGCGCGGTACACGTCACGGGTCCACGCCGACGCGGCGAGCCCGTAGTCGGTGTCGTTGGCCTGCCGCAGGGCGTCGTCGTCGTCGGTGAACGGCCGCACGGTGAGCACCGGCCCGAAGATCTCGTCGCGGTACACCTCGGAGTCCTCGGCCACGTCGGCGATCAGCGTCGGCGCGTAGAACGAACCCGGAAGGTCCGGTGTGGTGCCACCGGTGACGATCCGCCCGCCCTGGCCGGGCGCCCGCTCGACCATGCCGGCCACCTTCGCGCGGTGTGCCATCGAGATCAGCGGGCCGAGGTCGGTGTCGGGGTCGTGCGGGTCGCCGACGACGATCTTGCTCATCACCTCGGCGACCCCGGCGACGAAGTCGTCGTAGAGGTCGCGTGCCACGATCGCCCGGGTCGCGGCCGTGCAGTCCTGGCCCGTATTGATCAGCGCGCCGGCCACTGCTCCCTGGATCGCGGCGTCGAGGTCGGCGTCGTCGAACACCACGAACGGCGCCTTGCCGCCGAGTTCCAGCTGGGTGCGGTGGCCGTACGCGGCGGCGGCGGCCATCACCTTGCGGCCGACCGGCGTTGACCCGGTGAACGTCACCAGGTCGACGTCGCGGTGGCCGGCCAGTGCGCTGCCGACGTCGTGTCCCGCACCGGTGACGACGTTGAGCACACCCGCGGGCAATCCGGCCTCGGTGGCCAGCCGGGCCAGGGTCAGCGTGGTCAGCGGGGTGATCTCGGCGGGCTTGATCACCACCGCGCACCCGGCGGCGAGCGCGGGCAGCACCTTCCACACCGCCATCTGCAGCGGATAGTTCCACGGCGTGATGGTGGCGACGACGCCGATGGCCTCGCGCCGGATGCTCGAGGTGTGGTCGCCGGAGTACTCCGCGGTCGCCTTGCCCTCGAGATGTCGCGCCGCGCCCGCGAAGAAGTCGATGTTGTCGACGCTGCCCGGGACGTCGAACTCGGCGGCCAACCGCACCGGCTTGCCGGTCTGACTCACCTCCTCGGCGACGAGGTCGTCGGCGTGCTCGTCGGCCAGCTTCGCCAGCCGGGCGAGCACCGCCGACCGGTCGGCGGGGGTGGCGGTGGCCCAGCCGGTCAGCGCGCGCCGGGCGGAGGCGACGGCCGTGTCGACGTCGCCGGGGGTGGCCAGCGCGTACTCGGCGACGACCCGGCCGCTCGCCGGATCGATGACCCGGTGGCTGTCGCCGCCGGTCGCCACCGCCGCCCCGTCGATCCAGCTGCCTGCCACGTTCGTCGCCACGGTCATGCGCCAACGCTATCCGACGGCCCCTACGCGTGGCTACGCAATCCAGCCGCCGCGCAGGCTCGAAACAATCGATTTCATACGTCTGGTTGCCTGCAACGACGGATTCCGTGCACAATCACTGGCATGACCAATCCGGATGGTCAACCCGTCACCCCACCCGTCGGCTTGCGCGTCAACCCGTCGCGGCCCGGCGCGTTCCAGCTCGACGAGCTGTCCAAGGCCATCATCGAGAAGCTGCAGCAGGACGGCAGGCGCTCGTATGCCGGAATCGGCAAGGCCGTCGGCCTGTCCGAGGCCGCCGTGCGCCAGCGGGTTCAGCGCATGGTCGACGCCGGCGTGATGCAGATCGTCGCCGTCACCGATCCGATGCAGCTGGGCTTCGCCCGCCAGGCGATGATCGGCATCCGCTGCACCGGCGACACCACCAAGATCGCCGACAAGCTCGCGGGCATGGCACAGGTCGACTACGTCGTGCTCACCGCCGGATCCTTCGACGCCATCGTCGAGGTGGTCTGCGAGGACGACGACGACCTGCTCGACCTGCTCAACACCCAGATCCGCGCACTGCCGGGAGTGATATCCACCGAAACGCTTGTCTACTTGAAACTTGTTAAGCAGCAATACAATTGGGGTACACGATGACAACAACCGATATCACCGAACCAGTGACCACCGATCTGGCCGCGAAGGCCAGCAGGTACCTGTGGGGGCACTTCGCCCGCCACGGAGAGAACATCTCGCCGCCGATCATCACCCGCGGCGAGGGCACCACGATCTGGGACGACAAGGGCCGCAGCTACATCGACGGCCTGTCCGGGCTTTTCGTGGTCCAGGTCGGCCACGGCCGCGCCGAACTGGCCGAGGCCGCCGCCAAGCAGGCCGAGAAGCTGGCGTTCTTCCCGCTGTGGTCCTACGCCACTCCCCCCGCGATCGAACTCGCCGAGCGGTTGGCCAACTACGCACCCGGCGACCTCAATCGCGTCTTCTTCACCACCGGCGGCGGCGAGGCCGTCGAGAGTGCGTGGAAGCTGGCCAAGCAGTACTACAAGCTGGTCGGCAAACCCGGAAAGCACAAGGTGGTTTCGCGTGCGGTGGCCTACCACGGCACGCCGCAGGGCGCGCTGGCCATCACCGGTGTCCCGGCGTTCAAGGCGCCGTTCGAACCGCTCACCCCCGGCGGGTTCCGCGCGCCGAACACCAACTTCTACCGCGCCCCGGCGAACTACGCGCACGACGAGAAGGCGTTCGGCCAGTACTGCGCCGACCGCATCGCCGAGGCCATCGAGTTCGAGGGCCCCGACACCGTCGCGGCCGTGTTCCTCGAACCCGTGCAGAATGCCGGCGGCTGTTTCCCGCCGCCGCCGGGCTACTTCGAGCGGGTCCGCGAGATCTGCGACCGCTACGACGTGTTGCTGGTCTCTGACGAGGTGATCTGCGCGTACGGCCGGATCGGCTCGATGTTCGCCTGCGACGACTTCAACTACGTGCCGGACATCATCACCTGCGCCAAGGGCCTGACCTCCGGCTACTCGCCGATCGGCGCGATGATCGCCAGCGACCGGCTGTTCGAGCCGTTCAACGACGGCAAGACCGCCTTCGCCCACGGCTACACGTTCGGCGGTCACCCGGTCTCGGCCGCCGTCGCGATGGCCAACCTGGACATCTTCGAGCGTGAAGGCCTCAACGCCCGGGTCAAGGAGAACGCACCGGCGTTCCGCGCCACCCTCGAGCGGCTCTACGACCTGCCGATCGTCGGCGACGTCCGCGGCGAGGGCTACTTCTACGGCATCGAACTGGTCAAGGACAAGGCGACCAAGGAGACCTTCAACGACGAGGAGTCCGAACGTCTGCTGCGCGGCTTCCTGACGCCTGCACTGTTCGAGGCGGGCCTGTACTGCCGCGCCGACGACCGTGGCGACCCGGTGGTGCAGCTGGCGCCGCCGCTGATCAGCGGACAGGCCGAGTTCGACGCGATCTACGACATCCTGCACAGCGTGCTGGGTGAGGCGAGCCGGCGACTCTAGGAGGTAGGCGGGTGTCGCCGGAACGGAAGCCGCCGATCGACCCGGTGCGGTGGCAGCCGCCGCCGGTGACACCGCTGCCCGAATTGCCCGCTCCCGCAGTGACCGTCGTCCCGGTACCCGGCCACGCCCCCGAGGACGTGGTCGTCGACGCCGACGGCGCGGTGTGGACCGGGGTGGACGACGGCCGGATCCTGCGGATCGATCCCGACGGCCGGGCCGACGTGGTCGCCGACACCGGTGGCCGGCCGCTCGGGCTCGCGATCGCGCGCGACGGCAGACTGCTCATCTGCGACAGCCCGCGCGGCCTCCTCACGCTCGACCCCCGCAGCGGAGTGCTGCAGCCGCTGGTCGAGCACATCGACGGCCGGCACCTGCAGTTCTGCTCGAATGTTACTGAAACAGTAGGCGGCACAATCTATTTCACCGAGTCGACCAGTGCGTTCACCTATCAGCACTTCAAGGGCGCGGTGCTCGAGGCGCGTGGGCGCGGCGGACTGTTCCGGCGGTCCACCGACGGGACGGTCAGCACCGTGCTCGACGGGTTGTACTTCACCAACGGTGTCACCCCGACCGCTGACGGATCGGCGCTGGTGTTCGCCGAGACGCTGGCCCGCCGGCTGTCCAAGTACTGGCTCACCGGTCCGCAGGCGGGTCAGGTGACGCCATTGGTGACGGGACTGCCCGGGCACCCCGACAATCTGTCCACCGGTGCCGACGGCCGCATCTGGTGCGCGATGGTCTCTCCGCTCAACACCACCGCCGAGTGGCTGGCACCCCGCCCGCCGATCCTGCGCCGACTCCTCTGGCGGCTGCCCGAGCGGTTCGCTCCCCAGCTCGAGCCCGAGGTGTGGGCGGTGGCGTTCGATCCGGACGACGGCAGACCCGTCGCCGGGCTGCGTACCGGCCATCCCGGCTTCGGCATGGTGACGGGTCTGGTCGAGGCCGGTGACCGGCTCTGGCTGGGCTGCATCGGGTCGGCCGCCGTCGCGCACGTCCCGCTCGACCAGTTGTCGCTCTGACGGCGCCGAAGTCGTTGAGATTGTCGTGAGATCGCGAATCGGTCTGCGATCGCGATCTGGAAGCAAACTCAACACCGGCTGAGTCACTTCAATCACTTCCGTCACAGCGTGGCTCCGCGCAATGCGGTAGTTGGTCGCCTAATCTGCGCAGACGATGGCAAAGTCACGCATCCTCTGCACCCGCGCCGCAGGGCTGCTGGCCGTCGCGGCGGTGGCCGCGGCGCCCGCACTGCTCGGCGCGCCCGCCGCCGGCGCCCAACCGGACGCGGCGCCCATCACGTGTCCGTACCGGGCGACCACCCCGCCCGCCATCGACGCGTCCGAAGAGCCCAAGCCCGGTCAGGCGCCGCCCGCCCCGCTTGCGGTACCGGACAAGACTCCGGGCGGAGACGGGCTGTCGGGCTGTGGCGTCATCACCGCGAACGGCACTCCGCCGCTGCCGAACGACATCTCGGCCGAAGCGTGGGTGGTCGCCGACCTCGACAGCGGCGACGTCATCGCCGCGAAGGACCCGCACGGCAGACACCGGCCCGCCAGCGTCATCAAGGTGCTGACCGCGATGGCCGCCATCGACCAGCTCAACCTCAACAAGACCGTGCCGGGCACCGCCGACGACGCCGCGGCCGAGGGCACCCGGGTGGGGGTCGGCGAGGGCGGCGTGTACACGATCAACGACCTGCTGCACGGCCTGCTCATGCACTCCGGCAACGACGCCGCGTACGCGCTGGCCCGCCAGCTCGGCGGCTGGGACACGGCGCTGCGCAAGATCAACGTGCTCGCCGACCAGCTCGGCGGCCGCGACACCCGGGTGGCCACACCGTCCGGTCTGGACGCACCGGGGATGAGTACGTCGGCCTACGACCTCGGATTGTTCTACCGCTACGCCTGGCAGAACCCGACGTTCACCGACATCGTCGCCACCCGCAGCTTTCAGTTCCCGGGCCGCGACGGCACCCCCTACGAGGTGGTCAACGACAACCAGCTGCTGGTCAACTACCCGGGCGCGATGGGCGGCAAGACCGGCTTCACCGACGACGCGGGCCAGACGTTCGTCGGCGCCGCCGAGCGGGACGGCCGCAGGCTGGTCGCCGTGCTGATGCGTGGCACCCGCCAGCCGATCGCGCCCTGGCAACAGGCCGCGCACCTGCTGGACTACGGATTCTCCGTGCCCGAGGGCACCAAGGTGGGCACCCTCGTCGAGCCCGATCCTTCGCTGCAGACCCCGCAGGCTCAGGAGGTCAAGGCGGACGCCGCCGCGGCAGCGCAGGCCGCCGCGGTGCTGCCGCCGGCCGACGCGATGCCCGTGCGGGTGGGCGTCGGGGTGGTCGGGGCGATCATCGTGTTCGGCCTGATCATGGCCGCCCGCTCGCTGAATCGCCGCGTGGCGCAATAGGGCTCAGAGATCGGTCTGCGGGCCCCAGGCGTGCCGGTCCTTCTTGGCCGCCCGCTTGCCGAGCTTGCCCTCGGCCACCAGCATCGCGAGGCTGTCGAGCACGATCCGCGAGCTGATCAGCGCGGTCTGTTCGGCCCAGTCGTAGGGCGGTGCGCACTCCACCACCTCCAGGCCGGCGAGCCCCTCGGCGGAGATCATCCTGATCAGATTGATCGCTTCCCGCGGCAGCAGACCACCCGGTTCCGGCCAGCCGGTGCCCGGTACGAAACCGGCGTCGATGACGTCGATGTCGAAGGACAGGTACACCGCCTTGGCGCCCTTCCACGCCGTCTCGAGTGCGAGCTCGACGACCTTCTCCAGCCCGACCCGCTCGATGTCACCGATCGAGATGACGGTGGTGCCGCGTTCGCGGCCGACCTTCACCCCGGCTCGCGGCGCCTGCCACCCGCCGATGCCCACCTGCACGAGATTGGTCGCCGGCGCGTTCTTGATGTTCGTCGCGTGGAACCACGGCGTGGTGTGCATGCGCTCGTCGAGATCGGTCTCCTGGGTGTCGACGTGGCGGTCGAAGTGGATGATGCCGATGTTGCCGTCGACGTGCGGCGCGATCCCGCGGATGGTGGGGTAACCGATCGAGTGGTCTCCGCCCAGCACCACGGGGAACACCCCGCGGCTGTAGACGTGCGAGATCGCCTGGCTGATCTGGTCGAACGACTTCTCCAGGTTGCCCGGAATGGTGAACACGTCGCCGATGTCGACCATGTTGAGCTGCTCGCGCAGATCGATGCCGAGTTCGTAGCAGTACGTGCCGAACAGGTTGGTCGAGCGGCGAATACCCTGCGGGCCGAATCGGGCGCCCGGCCGGTAGGTGGCGCCGGAGTCCAGGGGTGCGCCGAAGATCGCGACCTCGGCGTCGCTGACGTCGTTGACGTCCTCGAGATAGGGGCAGTTCAGGAACGTGCCACGCTCCCCCGCGAAGTGCGGCAGTTCACCGCGAGAGAAGGTCGGGATGCTCCGGTCCACCAGGGTCGGCGAACCCTGCAGACCGAACGCGAGGCCGCGCTGGATCTCCTCGTCGTGCCGGAACAAAGAGATGCGCGCTTCGGCTTCCTGGGCCCAGCGGCCCTGGCTCGCGGCGAATCCGTCGCTGTGCGAATGGGTGTGCGGCGCGCCGCCGTTCCGGTGCCGGTGAGCGGGTCCGCCCGTCTCGTGGGTGTGCGCTTCGGGGTCGTCCTGCTCAGCCACGGTGTGGACTCCTTCTCACGAGGTTTCCCATCGACAGTTCAGCCGGGTCGTCGATAGGCAGACGGCGATTCGTCGAGAGCGCTCACGCTACCGCCTTTCGGCCCCGGGATCGGGGACCTCCGCGGAATGTGTTGCGCGCGAACCGATGTACGGCAGCGATGGCGAGACGGGCGGTGCGCCTACTTCTTCTCCCCGACCAGCGCGTCGACGGGGGTGGGTGCGCCCTCACGGTCCTTGACGACGCGGTAGGCCGCGTACCCGACCACGAGGGTCAGCACGACGAAGATCAGCGCGAAGTATTGCAGGAACAGCGAGTCGCCCGCCGGGTTGTAGACCTCCTGGCGTGGCCAGCCGATGTTCACCACCAGCAGGGCGCCCATCACGACCGCGATCAGGTTCACCGGGATACCCCACCTGCCGAGGTCCATGATCGGCTTGCCGTAGGACAGGCTGGTCCCGCGAAGGCGGTGGATCAAGGCCGGCACGGTCACCATCAGATAGGCCAGGTAGACGATCACCACCGACACCGAGGCGATCGCGGCGAAGACACTGGATTGGCCGAGGTTCACCAGCAGCACCAGGATCGCCAGGGTGCTGACCGCGATCCCGGTGATCACCGGGGTGCCGGTCCGCTTGTTGACCTTGGCCAGGAATTTGCCGAACGGCAGCCGGTTGTCGCGGGCCATCGAGAACATCACCCGCGACGCCGAGGCCTGGATGGCCAGCGTGGCGGAGAAGATGGCCACCGCGACCAGGGCCAGCAGGGTCTTGCCGAGCCAGGTGTCGAGCTGACTCTCGATCACCCAGGCCATGCCGCCGCCGGCCAGGTCGTCACCGAGCGTGGGAGCCGACATCAGTGCGGCGAGGATCATCAGACCGCCGCCGAGGAACGACACCAGCAATGCGTTGACGATCGCCTTCGGCGCCGTGCGGCGCGGATCGCGGGTCTCCTCGGAGAGCTCGGCGGCACTGTCGAAGCCGTACATCACATAGGCGGCCATCAGCATCGACGCCAAGAAGGCGGGCAGATAGCTCACGCCGCTGCCGTGGCCCCCGGTGTCCGCAACGGCCTGTACCGGGTTGCGTTCGGCGGTCAGGAACATCGCGCCGACGATCAGCACCACACCGATGATCTCCAGCGTCACCCCGGTGACGGTGATGCGTGCCATGAACCGCACACCGGCGGCGCTGATGATGGTGCACAGCACGATGGTGACGGCCCCGAGCAGGATTCCGTTCGTCGCGCCGTCGACCGACAGCGGGTCCATGTCCGAGCCCACCACCTGGAATCCGCTCCAGATCGGGGGCAGCACGGTCTGCATCGCGATGGCCAGCGCGGCGATCGACACGATGTAGCCGACCAGCATGAACCATCCGGCGAACCAGCCGACGGCATCACCGGCCAGCCGTCGCGACCACTGGTAGATCGCGCCGGCGACGGGGAACTTGCCGGAGAGCTCGGCGAAGATCAGGCAGACGCAGAACTGGCAGAGGAACACGATCGGCCAGGTGAAGAAGAACGCCGGTCCGCCGAGGGCGAAGCCGAGCGGGAAGAAGGCGAACACCGTGGTCAGGATCGAGACGAAGGAGAAGCCGGACGCGAACGCGGCGTAACCGCCGATGCCCCGGTGGAGTTCCTGCGTGTAGCCCAGCTCCTCCAGCGTCGACGCGTCCTCCTTCGAGGAGATCGAGGGATCGGAGGTGGCAGTCATGACGCGCCACCCGGGTGCCGCCGACTATCTGTCATGCGACAGAAATTAGGTCAGGTTCGTTTTCCAGGCGTTTCGTGAATGTCACGGCTGTGTGACCAGGTGGCCGCAGGGTGACAATCGTCGGCATGGCATCGGTGTTCTCGGACGGGCATGACGTCGAGCGCGCGCTCAGCCGGATCGGTGCGGCCGCCGGCGAGGCGGAACTGCGCGACGCCATCGAGCGCGCACTGCAGGTCATCGCTGCCGAGCGGCGCGTGCGGGTGCCCGAGCTGGCCGCTGCATGGTCCGCGGTTCTGCTGCACGGCGCGGCAGGCGCCCTCCGGCTGACAGCCGGGCCGTCGACATGGACCTGGTTCGCCTCCGGCAGCGCGGCCCGTGGCGAGGCGGTGCCGTACTCGGACGTCGAGACGATGGTCGCGCTCGACGATTCGGTCGGCGACGACGACAAGGCCGCTGCGCTGGCACGCGCCGCCGACGTGCATGCGTTGCTCGAGCGCTGCGGCATCCACGGCGACGCGAACGGGGTGATGGCCAGTAGGCCCCGCTTCTGTCGTCGCGCCGCCAGTTGGTCCGCCGGGATCGAACACTGGTCGGCGGAACCCCACCGCGACCGCGGTGTGGTGATGACCGGCCTGATGGCGGATTCCACCGGGCTGCCCGGTTCGGCGCCACTGCCGGGCGACGCACTGCGGGCGCAGGTCGTGGCGGCCGCCGAGGGCAGCTACCCGGTGCGTCAGGCGATGCTGCAGGACGCCACGGCCGTGCGCGCCGCCGTCCCGTCGCGGCTGCGGGTGTTCGCCAGGAACGCCGACAGCGTGGACGTCAAGATGGCGGTGATCGACCCGGTCGTGAAGATCGCCCGGTGGGCTGCCCTCTCGGTGGGTTCCGGCGCGTTGTCGACACAGCTCCGGCTGGACGACGCGGCGTCGGCCGGCGTGCTCGAATCCGGCGACGCGGCCACGCTGAAGGACTGTTTCGAGTGGCTGCTGGGGTTCCGCTGGCGCACGCGGGCAGCCGGTTTCGTCGCAGGCCGCGCCGTCGGGGACGTGGTGTCGCTGTCCGAACTGGCCCCGCAGGAACGGGCCGCGTTGCGCAGCGTCGCGCGCGAGGTGGGCGGGGTCAGCCGGAAGCTGACCTATCTCGCATCGACGTCGGCGTTTCGCTGACCGGTCGCAGATCCGCATGTCCACCCCACCACCGGCACCCGACGTCGCTGCGACGATTGCGGCCCACCGCCTGGAAGGGTGGCAACCGGTCGACGAGCACGTCGCGGCGCTGCACGCGCTGGCCCGCGGGGACGTGTCGTTCACCGACTACCTCGCGCGGTTCCGCGACCGGTACCCGCCGCCGCAGCCCGACGTCCGCAGATTCCGCCTGCGGCGCGCGGTGCCCTACTTCATCCCCGGAACCACGGTGTTGCGCAACGAGTTCGGCGTCACCTCGGCCGAGACGCTCGACGACCTGGAGTTCGTGGCCACCGCGGGCCGGATGGTCCTGTGGTTGCGCCCGGCACCCGACCGCCCACACGTCGACGACCTCGACATGCGGGTGATACACCGGTACCTGTTCCGGGACGTCTACTCCTGGGCCGGCGAGTACCGCACCACGGAACTGCGGCGCGGCGAACAACACTTCGCGTGGCGGTCCTCGATCGCGGGGCGCATGGACACCGTGCATGACGCGGCGCGTGAGGTATCGGCGGCCTGCGACGGCGCCGACGCCTCGCGGGTGGCCTACGAAATGGCCCGAATCTACGCCGACTACAACCAGATTCACCCGTTCCGTGAGGGCAACGGACGAACCGGCGCCGCCCTGCTGCAGATCGTGGCCCGGCGCTGCGGACGGAGCCTCGACCTGGGTCGGATCAGCCGCGACGAATGGTATGCGGCCGCGAAGGACAGCATGCCGTTCCGCCGCGACGGCCGGGCCAGTCACCGACCGTTTCTCTACCTGCTCGGACCCGCACTGGACGACGGCCGGCGGTGATGTCGGCGCGGTGACGTGGTGCACATCCGGCCGCCATGGTCCACGATGGGGTCATGCCGCTCGCCCGGGGACGACCCCGCCACCGCGACCAACGGCGCCCCGGCACCACGCCCCGCGACGAGATCCTCGACGCGGCAGGCGAGTTGTTCACCACCCTCGGCTACACGGGCACCTCCACCCGGTCGATCGCGGAATCCGTCGGCATCCGGCAGGCGTCGCTGTATCACTACTTCAAGACCAAGGACGAGATCCTGTGCGCGCTGCTGGACCAGACCGTCGGTCCGACACTGTCGTTCATCGCCACCCTCCGCGATCTCGAACCCGGCTTGAGCACAACGGAGCAGCTCCACGTCCTGGCGACGTTCGATGGTGAGAAACTCCTCGCCAACCGGTGGAACCTGGGCGCGCTGTACCTGCTGCCCGAGCTGCGCGACGCCCGGGTCGAGTCCTTCTGGTCGGACCGGGAGCGGCTGCGCCTGCACTATCTCGCTTTGAGCCGGTCCGTCATCGAGCAGACCGGTGTCGACGAGGCGGCCGCCGACCTACCGTTCCGACTGGTGGAGTCACTGGTCAACGTGTGGTCGATGCCCGCGGGCGCGCAGCGTGAGCAACTGCCCCTGCACGTGGCCGACGCGGGCATGCGCGTCCTCGGCATCGCCGACGGCGACACCTCCGCACGACGCGCGCGCACCGGGAATGTGTTGCGGCACAGCGCTCCCGAACTCGTCCGGACCGCCGGCCGCTCCTGACACCGACCCGTCTCTAGTCCGACCAGGTGCGCAGCAGCGCCTCTGCGCCCGAGCACAGTTGCTCGATCAGCGTGGCGGCGCCGGGCGCGGCCGTCACCATGCCCACCCCCTGTCCGGCGTTGACGGGGACGGGCCTGCCGTCGGCGCCGCGCAGGACCCGCTCCGGGATCGTCGACGGCCAGGCATATCCGTGTGCCCGGTCGAACTCGTCGGTGACCACGGTCGCGTCGCCTGCGGCGGCGAGCAGCGCGGCGCGCGCCTGCGGCGGCGTCAACGCCTCGGCGCACGTCGCGAACACCGTGCCGAGCCACGCCCCTGACGCCCCTGCCGCCAGCACCGCGGCCAGTCCCCGTGCCGACGCGATGCCGCCCGCGGCCAGTACCGGCACGTCGACCCGGTCGAGTACTTCGGTCAGCAGCGGCAGCGTCCCCACCCGGGGTTCGCCGTGGCCTCCGCCCTCGGCGCCCCGGGCCACCAGCACGTCGACGCCTGCGTCGACCGCGCGCAGCGCCCCGTCGACGGTGCCCACCTGGGTCGCGACCCGCACACCGGCCGCGTGCGCGGCCGCCACCCACGCCCAGTCGTCACCGAAGCTGACCGACAGCACGGCGGGACGGGCGGCCAGCGCCACCTCGAAGAGCCGTGGCTGCGCGCCGATCACCCAGTGCACCAGGCCGATGCCGAACGGCAGGCCGAGATCTGCCACCTCGCGCAGTTCCGCGCTCAACTCCTCCGGTGTGGCAGAACTGCCCATACCGACCATGCCGAGTCCGCCCGCGCGGGACACCGCGGCGGCCAGCCTCCCGCCGGCCGCGCCGCCCATCGGCGCGTTCACGACGGGCGCGCGCAGATTCGTCGCGCGAGACCATGGCGTTGTCAGCGACACGGGTGGTGACACCACCGATCCGAAGCGGCGGTCACTGACGCCGGCGCAGGCGTGAAAGCCCCGCCGCACCAAGGGCTCCCACCGCCGCGGCGGCGAGCGCACCGGTGACTCCGACGCCTTCGCGGATCTGCACCCGGGTGGTGATCTGGGCCGGGTCGGGCGGGCTCACCGGCGCGATGGCGAGGTTGTCGGTCGACGTGGCAGCCCATGCGGTGGAGAACAGGATCAGCCGCGCGGTGATGTAGGCGAACACCATCAGCCCGAGCACCGGACCGAACGTCGCGCCCGCGGGCCCGGTCAGGACGGACTTGAGGTAGAGCGACGCGACCTGCTTGAAGACCTCGAAGGCGATCGCCGCGAGCAGGCCCGCGCGGACGCTGCTGCGGAACGTGACCTTCTCCCTGGGCAGCCTGGCGATCATCCAGGTGAACAACAACCACGAGATGCCGAGCGCCACGAACATCGACACCACACGCAGCCCGACGCCCAGCCCGGGGATGCCCTCGATACCGAGCCAGGCGAGCACCCGCGCGATCAGTCTCCGATCGCCCAGTGCGGTCAACGCCACGGTGACCACGATGGCCACGAAGGCCGAGAGCAACGCGAGCAGGTCCGACACCTTGGTGCCGATGAAGTTGCCCTGCTCGCCGCGCTGTTGCCACATCGCGCTCAGTGCCTCGCGCAGGTTGGCCATCCACCCGATACCGGCCCACGCGGCGGTGGCCAGGCCGATGATGCCCAAGGAGGTGCGCGACTCGATCGCCGTGTTCATCAGCTCGACCAGTTGCTGACCGAGACTGCCGGACACCGTCTGCCTGATCCGGTCCTGGATGCCGGCGAGCACGTCTGGCTGACGGGACAGCACGAATCCGGCGATGGAGAAGCCGAGCATCAGCAGCGGGAACAGCGCGAAGACCGTGAAGTAGGTGATGCCCGCGGCGAAGAAGTTGCCCTTCGACTCCTGATACCGGTCCTGCGCCCGCATCACGTGGTCGAACCAGCCGTAGCGCGCGCGCAGCCGGTCGAGAATGCCGGGCTTGGCCTCGTCGGTCATGCCAGCCTCCCGTGTGCGCCTCAGCGCGGTCGCTTGAGGAAACCCAGACGGTCGTATACCCGCTCGAGCGTCGCCGCAGACACTTCCCTGGCCCGCTCGGCACCGGCGGCGAGCACCGCCTCGAGTTCGGTCGTGTCACCGAGCAATTCGTCGACCCGGTCCCGGATGGGGGTGACGTACTCGACCACCGCCTCGGCGGTGTCCTTCTTCAGGTCGCCGTAGCCGCGCCCCTGGTACTGCTCGACGAGTTCGTCGATGTCGGTACCCGTGACCGCCGACTGGATGGTCAGCAGATTGGACACCCCGGCCTTGGCCTCGCGGTCGAACCGGATCTCACGCTCGCTGTCGGTGACCGCCGACCGGATCCGCTTGGCCGTCACCTTCGGGTCGTCCAGCAAGCTGATCAGTCCGGCGGTGGTGGACGCCGACTTGCTCATCTTCGCCGTCGGCTCCTGCAGGTCGTAGATCTTGGCGGTGGTCTTGGCGATCAACACGTCCGGGACAACGAAGGTGTCGGAGAACTGTGCGTTGAACCGCTGCGCCACATCGCGTGCGAGCTCGAGGTGCTGGCGCTGGTCCTCCCCCACCGGCACCAGGTCGGTGTCGTAGAGCAGCACGTCGGCGGCCATCAGCACCGGATAGGTGAACAGGCCGACCGTGGTGGCGTCGGAGCCCTGCTTCTGCGATTTGTCCTTGAATTGCGTCATCCGCGACGCCTGTCCGAACCCGGTGAAACACCCGAGCACCCAGGCCAATTCGGTGTGCGCAGGCACGTGGCTCTGCACGAAGATGGTGCTGCGCGCCGGGTCGATGCCCAGCGCCAGGTACTGCGCAGCGGTCACCAGCGTGCGCCGCCGCAACGTCTCGGGGTCCTGCGGGACCGTGATCGCGTGCAGGTCGACCACGCAGAAGAACGCGTCGAAGTCGTCCTGCATGCCGACCCAGTGCTTCACCGCACCCAGCGCGTTACCCAGGTGAAGGGAGTCCGAGGTGGGCTGCACGCCCGAGAAGACCACGCGGGGCTGCCGGGGCGGCATCTCGACAGGAGAGTTCATGATGACCCGATCTTTTCATGGCGGGCCAACGGCATTTCGCCGCCGTCAGCTGTACTCGACGGTGACCGGCGCGTGGTCGGACCACCGCAGCGCGTAGGCGTCGGCCCGCTCGACCCGGGCCGACCGCGCCCTGGCCGCCAGCGGGCCGGTGGCCAGCTGGTAGTCGATCCGCCACCCGGCGTCGTTGTCGAACGCCCGCCCCCGCCAGGACCACCACGAGTAGGGACCGGGCACATCGGGGTGCAGCACGCGCACCACATCCACCCAGCCGGAATCGAGCAGGTCGGACAGCCATTGCCGCTCGCCGGGCAGGAATCCGGACTTCTTCACGTTGCCGCGCCAGTTCTTGATGTCGTTCTCGGTGTGGGCGATGTTCCAGTCCCCGCACACCACCGCCTCCCGGCCGTCAGCGTCCAGCGCGGCCATCCGCTGCGCGAGCGCGGCCATGAACCGCTCCTTCTCCAGCTGCCGTTCGGTGCCCGCCTCGCCGGTCTGTACGTAGACGCTGGCCACGGTCACCCCGGCAGTACTCACCTCGACGTAGCGGCCGTGCTCACCGAACTCGTCGGAATCCATCCGCCGCACCGCGGTGACCGGGTGGCGGGACAGCACCGCGACGCCGCTGCGGCCCTTGATGTGCGGGCTCGCCGCGGCCATCTGCCAGCCGTCGGCCAGGGCGGGGGCCAGCGCGCCGGCCATCTGGTCGTCGTCGGCGCGGGTCTCCTGAAGGCAGACCACATCGGCGGCGGAGCCGGCGAGCCACGCGAGCAGGCCCAGGTTCTCGGGCGTGCGCTGCCGGACCGCGGCACGGATGCCGTTGACGTTGACGGTGCTCACGATCAGCCGGGTCACGGCGCCAGACCCTAACGGACGATATTGCGGTACCCGCGGTATCACCTTTAGTGTCGGCAGCATGACCGAACGCGCACCGATCCACCTGGGCACCGGCGAGCCGATGCTGCTGCTGCACCCGTTCATGATGTCGCAGAACGTGTGGAAGGGCGTTGCCCCGCGGATCGCCGACACCGGCCGCTACGAGGTGTTCGCGCCCACGATGCTCGGCCACAACGGCGTGCCGCGCGGGCCGTTCTTCCTGGACAGCGCCTCGCTGGCGGACGACGTCGAGCGCAGGATGGACGCACTGGGCTGGGGCACCGCGCACGTCGTCGGCAATTCGCTGGGCGGCTGGGTGGCGTTCGAGCTGGAGCGACGCGGCCGCGCCCGCACGCTCACCGGCATCGCGCCGGCCGGCGGGTGGCGGCACTTCACCCCGGCGAAGTTCGAGATCGTCGGAAAGTTCCTGGCCGGCCTGCCGCTGTGGGTGGCCACGCTGGTGCTGGGTCAGCACGTGCTGAAACTGCCGGTCACCCGCTATCTGACCCACCTACCGGTGAGCGGGACGCCTGACGGCCTGTCCGACGAGGACCTCGCCGAGATCATCGACGACGTCGCGCACTGCCCGGCGTACTACCAGCTGCTGGTCAAGTCGCTGACGCTGCCGGGCCTGCTGGAGATCGCCGAGGGCAAGACCCCCACCCACCTGGTGATCTGCGAGAAGGATCGGGTGCTGCCGCATCCCCGGTTCACCCGCCACTTCACCGACCACCTGCCCGAGAGCACCGAGGTGACCCACCTCGACGGCGTCGGGCACATCCCGATGTTCGAGGCGCCCGATCGCATCGCCGAGGTCATTCTCGGCTTCGTCGACGGCCACGTCGGCAGGCAGCGCGCCACCGGCTAGTTCGTTCTGCTTCTCGCGCGTTCGCGCCGCCTGCCCCCAGCCATGGTGGCAGCCGCGGCGCGGCGTGCGTTAAGCTGCTGATCGGTCATGAGCGCCAGCGTCAAGCCCCGGCTTGCTGGCCGGCAACCCTCCAACCGCGGTGGGGTGCCCCGGGAGACGACCAGGTTGAGTAGCCGACTGGTTTTTTGAACACAGTCGGCCACACGGCAAGCGCGGGTCCGCAGGTACGGGCCCCCCGACAGACAGGGAGACCTGGAACCGCCATGAGCACACCCGAAATCACCGACGACCCGACGGCGAACTGGTCGTTCGAGACCAAGCAGGTCCACGCCGGACAGACGCCCGACAGCGCCACCAGCGCACGGGCGCTGCCGATCTACCAGACCACGTCGTACACGTTCCGCGACACCGACCACGCAGCGGCGCTGTTCGGGCTGGCAGAGACCGGCAACATCTACACCCGCATCATGAACCCGACGCAGGACGTCGTCGAGCAGCGCATCGCTGCCCTGGAGGGCGGCGTGGCGGCGCTGTTCCTGTCCTCCGGCCAGGCCGCCGAGACGTTCGCGATCCTCAACATCGCCCATGCGGGCGATCACATCGTGTCCAGCCCACGTTTGTACGGCGGCACCTACAACCTCTTCCACTACACGCTGCCCAAGCTCGGCATCGACGTCAGCTTCGTGCAGAACCCCGACGACCTGGAGTCGTGGCGGGCAGCGGTGCGGCCGAACACCAAGGCCTTCTTCGCCGAGACCATCTCCAACCCGCAGATCGACATCCTCGACACCCCCGGCGTCTCGGGTGTCGCCCACGACGCCGGGGTGCCGCTGATCGTCGACAACACCATCGCCACGCCCTACCTGATCCAGCCGATCAGCCAGGGCGCCGACATCGTGGTGCACTCGGCCACCAAGTACCTGGGCGGACACGGCAACGCGATCGCCGGTGTGATCGTCGACTCCGGCACGTTCGACTGGACCAACGGCAACTTCCCCGGCTTCACCACCCCGGACCCCAGCTACCACGGCGTCGTCTTCGCCGAACTGGGCCCGCCCGCCTACGCGCTGAAGGCGCGTGTGCAACTGCTGCGCGACCTCGGGTCCGCGGCCGCCCCGTTCAACGCCTTCCTGATCGCGCAGGGCCTGGAGACGCTGAGCCTGCGCGTGGAACGCCACGTCGCCAACGCCCAGAAGGTGGCCGAACACCTGGTCGGGCACGCCGACGTGCTGTCGGTGAACTACGCCGGGCTGCCCACCTCGCCGTGGTACGACCTCGGAAAGCGCTTGGCGCCCAAGGGAACCGGTGCCGTACTTGCCTTCGAGCTGGCCGGTGGCGTCGACGCGGGCAAGGCCTTCGTCAACGCCCTGACGCTGCACAGTCACGTGGCCAACATCGGCGACGTCCGCTCGCTGGTGATCCACCCGGCATCGACGACCCACGCCCAGCTGTCACCGGAGGAGCAACTCGCCACCGGCGTCACCCCCGGCCTGGTGCGCCTGGCCGTCGGCATCGAGGGAATCGACGACATCCTTGCCGATCTCGAGCAGGGCTTCGCCGCGGCGAAGGCGGCCAAGTGACAATCTCTGACGTGAACATCGCGACGCTGCCCGCCGAAGGCCATGTCGGCGTGGTCGGGATCGGTCCACTGACGCTGGAGAGCGGCGTCGTGATCGACGACGTGAACATCGCCGTGCAGCGCTGGGGCGAGCTCTCGCCGAACCGCGACAACGTCGTGATGGTGCTGCACGCCCTCACCGGCGACTCGCACATCACCGGGCCTGCCGGTCCGGGGCATCCGACCGCCGGCTGGTGGGACGGCGTGGCCGGCCCGGGCGCCCCGATCGACACCGACCGCTGGTGCGCGATCTCGACGAACGTGCTCGGTGGCTGCCAAGGGTCGACGGGACCGTCGACGACCGCCCCCGACGGCCGGCCGTGGGGATCACGGTTCCCGGCGATCACCGTGCGCGACCAGGTGGCGGCCGACGTCGCGGCGCTGGCCGCGCTCGGCATCACCGAGGTGGCCGCGGTGGTGGGCGGCTCCATGGGCGGCGCGCGTGCGCTGGAGTGGGCGGTGGGCCATCCCGACGGCGTGCGGGCGGCCCTGGTGCTGGCGGTCGGCGCCCGCGCCACCGCCGACCAGATCGGCACGCAGAGCACCCAGGTCGCGGCCATCACCTCCGACCCGGACTGGCAGGGCGGCGACTACCACCACACCGGGCGGATCCCCCACACCGGGATGGAGATCGCCCGCCGGTTCGCGCACCTCACGTACCGCGGCGAACAGGAACTCGACGAGCGGTTCGGCAACGACGCCCAGGGCAACGAGGACCCGACCACCGGCGGCCGGTTCGCCATCCAGAGCTACCTCGAATACCAGGGCGCGAAGCTGGTCGAGCGGTTCGACCCCGGCACGTACGTGACGCTGACCGACGCGCTGTCCAGCCACGACGTCGGCCGCGGCCGGGGCGGCGTGGCCGCCGCGCTGAGGAGCTGCCGAGTGCCGGTGGTGGTCGGCGGCATCCCGTCTGACCGGCTGTACCCGTTGCGGCTGCAGCAGGAGCTCGCCGAACTGCTGCCGGGCTGCGCGGGGCTGAACATCGTCGAATCCCGCTTCGGCCATGACGGCTTCCTCGTGGAGACCGAGGCCGTCGGCGCACTGATCCGCCGCACCCTGGACCTGGCGGCGCGGTGAGCGAACACGCCGACGACCGTTCGCTGTCGTTCGGCGCGGAGGCGGCGGCCTACGAGCGCGGCCGGCCGTCCTACCCGCCGGAGGCGATCGACTGGCTGCTGCCGTCGGGGGCGCGCGACGTCCTCGACCTCGGCGCGGGCACCGGCAAGCTCACCACGCGGCTCGTGCAGCGCGGCCTCGACGTGGTGGCCGTCGACCCGATCCCGGAGATGCTCGAGGTGCTCTCCACCGCGCTGCCGGACACCCCGGCCCTGCTCGGCACCGCCGAGGAGATCCCGCTGCCCGACGACAGCGTCGACGCCGTGCTCGTGGCGCAGGCGTGGCACTGGTTCGATCCCCAGCGCGCGGTCAAGGAGGTCGTCCGGGTATTGCGGCCCGGCGGGCGTCTCGGGCTGGTGTGGAACACTGCGGACGAACGGCTGGGCTGGGTCAAGGATCTGGGCCGGATCACCGGGCACGAGGAGGACCCGTTCAACGACAGGGTCACGCTGCCCGAGCCGTTCACCGGCGTCGAGCGTCGCCGGGTCGAGTGGACGAACTACCTCACCCCCCAGGCCCTCATCGACCTGGTCGCCTCGCGCAGTTACTGCATCACCTCGCCCGCGGAGGTGCGCACCCGCACGCTCGAACAGGTGCGTGAGCTGCTGGCCACCCATCCGGCGCTGGCCAACACCAGTGGGCTGGCACTGCCGTACGTGACGGTGTGCATCAGGGCGACGCTGGGCTGAGCTCTTCGAGCTGGCCGGCGCCGAACCACCTGGTCAGCGACTGCTGCAACCGCGCCCGGTCGGCAACCTCGAAATCGTCCATCGCGCAGGCCACGTAGCCGTCGGGCCGAAGGAGGAGCACCGCAGGCCCACCGGTCACCGGCACGGAGACTGCGTCCACCCTGTCCGCCCACGGCGCCGCGACAGTCGACGCGGCACCGCCGTACGCGTCGATCAGGACACCCCGGGCGCCGTGCAGCAGATCGGTGACCCGTCGCCCGTCGTCGAGCACGAGATCGGGCACCATGAACCCGCTCAGCGGATGGTCGTCGCCGATGTCGTAGCGGACGTCCGAACCCGCGAGGGTGCGCGCGAGGTGACGCGCCACCTCGGCCTGACTCGCCAATTCGCCGAAGAGTTCGCGCAGTGCGCTGACTTCCGGGCCCGGCGCCGCGAGCGCGAGCTGAGCCAGCGAGTGCATCATCACCCGCTCGCCGACCGGACGACGCTCGGATTCGTAGGTGTCGAGGAGCCCGTCGGGCGCCCACCCGTTCACCACCGCCGCGAGCTTCCAGCCGAGGTTGACGGCGTCCTGCATGCCGAGGTTCAGACCGGGCCCACCCATCGGTGAGTGCACGTGCGCGGCATCACCGACCAGCAGGATTCGTCCCGCTCGATAGCGTTCCGCCAGCCGGGAATTGATGCCGTCGAGACGGCGCAACGCATGCGCATCCGGTGTGCTCGGCGCTTCGATCGCCACGTCGACACCGAGCACGCGACCGACACTGTCCTGCAGTTCACCGATCGTCATTGCAGCGTCGCTGCTGCCCGGCGTCCAGCTGTACTCGATGGTGCCGAGCATCGGCCGGTCCGGCTCGAGCGGAAAGACCACCACGGTGCCGTTCTCGAATCTGCTGACGCCGAAGGCGAGTGTCCCGAAGCCCTCGATGTCGTAGCCGCGGCCGGGCACGAGTTCAGCCTCGGGCAGGTGGACGTGGGCGATCCTGCTGACGATCGGGGAGGTGTGGCCGGGGAACCCGATACCCGCGGCCTTGCGCACCATGCTGCGGCCGCCGTCGGCGCCGACCAGGAATGCGGCGTCCACCCGGTGCTGCCGGTCCTGCGTGGCGACGGTCAGCGCCACGCCGTCATCGTGCGAGTCCACCGCGGTGAGCTCACTCCCCCAACGGATGTCCACACCCAGGTCACGCGCCCGCTTCTCAAGGAGGCGGACCAGCCGCGGCTGCGGAAGGATGAGCGCGTACATCGGATTGTCCTCGAGGCCGAGGAAACTCAGCGACATCCCGGCGAACATCCAGCCGTGGGCCGGTTGCGGTGGCCCGTCGTCCCCGCCGAACGCGTGGTATAGCCCCCGCATGTCGAGCTGCCGGATCACCTGTCCGACAAGGCCGTTGGCCTTGGGTTCTGCGCTGGGTCCGGGCAGTGCGTCGAGCACGACCGGCCGTACGCCCGCGAGCGCCAACTCACAGGCCAGCAGCAGGCCGTTCGGGCCGGCCCCGGAGATGGCGACGTCCACGCGTTCGTCGGTCACGCCGTCCTCCCGGTGGATCCACTCGGCTCAGGCAGTCCCGCGGCCACGTCGGCGAACGCCGTGCGCAGCAGTTCGGGCAGGGCGACCGGGGGTTCGGCCCGCACATAGGTCTCCATGGCCGCGTCGCCGACAGCGCGGATGACCGCAGCCACCAGTCGCGGGTACATGTCCTTTTCGGGGTCGGTGCCGGTCCGTTCGGCGATCGCCTCGAGCCACTCGTCGAATAGCTCCCTGTTGGTCGCGTCCCGGATCTCGGGGCTCAGCAACAGTTTCCGGACCTCGGCGAGTTCCCGGCGGTCGGGAATCCTGCTCTCCTCGCTGTCGGTGTCGCGGAAGTCGGCCTCGAGCGGACTCAGCACGGCCTCGCTGATCGAGGTCCACAGCGGCTCGCCGGCGGGGCGTCGCCGCAGCTCGTCGATGCTGTGTCGCAACCGCTCGGTCTGGCGGTAGGCCAGCGCCTCGTACTTGCCGGTGAAATAGTTGTTGAACGTCCGCAACGACACGCCCGCCAGCTCGGCGATCGCCTCGCGGGTGACGGCATCGAAGCCGCGTTCGAGCGCGAGTGCGAGTGCGGCGTCACTGAGCGCGCGGCGGGTGTCCGTCTTCTTGCGTTCCCGTAGTCCGGCCATACGGGCCACCCTACGCTTTATTGCACGGTAGGCAATATTGCCCGCTGTGCACCTTTCAGCTCGTGCCCAACGGATCGATCGTCCACGCGACATAGAACATGGTCGCGCTCACCGCCGCAGTTGTAGCAAAATCCGTTGCGCGAGAACGTACAACGAGAAGGCCCGCCCTGTCGTCGGAGAGCGCGAGGCGCAGGGCCGCCGCGACGCCCACGCCGATGGCCATCACCAGTGCACCGCGTCGCCAGTACCCGGCGACCACCAGGCCGAAGGCGGCGATGAGGATCAGGCCGACCGCCAGGATCGGCCACTGCCCCGCAAAGACCTTGCGGGCGAACTCCTTCGGGGTCATCGCCCCTTTTCGGCCCGCTCGACGACATTGGTCAGCAGGAACGCACGGGTCAGCGGTCCGACGCCGCCGGGATTCGGCGACACGTGACCCGCCACCTCCCACACGTCGGGCGCGACGTCGCCGACCAGCTTTCCGGCGTCGTCCCGGCTGACACCCACGTCGATCACCGCCGCGCCCGGCCGCACCATCTCGGCCGTCACCATGTGCGGCACGCCCGCCGCGGCCACGATGATGTCGGCCTCCAGGGTGAACTGCGGCAGGTGCCGGGTGGCGGTGTGGCACAGCGTCACCGTCGCATTCTCCGACCGCCGCGTCAGCAGCAGGCCCAGCGGGCGGCCGACCGTGACGCCGCGGCCGATGACCACGACGTGTGCGCCGGCGATCTCCACCTCGAAGCGGCGCAGCAGGTGCACGATGCCGCGCGGGGTGCAGGGCAGCGGCGCCGGCTCGTTGAGGACCAGGCGGCCGAGGTTGGTCGGATGCAGCCCGTCGGCGTCCTTGTCCGGGTCGATGCGCTCGAGTGCGGCGTTCTCGTCGAGGTGCTTGGGCAGCGGCAACTGCACGATGTAGCCGGTGCACTCCGGGTTGGCGTTCAGCTCGTCGATGGTCTCGTCGAGGGTGGCCTGGCTGGTGTCGGCGGGCAGGTCACGCCGGATCGAGTTGATGCCCACCTTGGCGCAGTCCGCGTGCTTGCCGCGCACGTAGGCCTGCGACCCGGGGTCGTCGCCGACGAGCACCGTGCCCAGTCCTGGCGTGCGACCGGCCTCGGTCAGCGCCGCGACCCGGTCCTTGAGGTCGACGAAGATCTCGTCGCGCGTGGCCTTGCCGTCCAACGTGATCGCACCCACACAGTCCAGTCTCGCATGCGCTGTGACAGGCTCGACGTCATGGACACTCAGCCCAATGTGTTCACTCCGGCCAAACTCGGCCCCGTGACGCTGCGCAACCGCATCATCAAGGCGGCGACATTCGAGGCGTCCACACCGGACGCCCTGGTCACCGACGACCTGATCAAGTACCACCGGCTGCCCGCGGCGGGCGGCGTCGGCATGACCACCGTCGCGTACTGCGCGGTGACCCCCGGCGGACGCACCGACGGCTGGCAGATCTGGATGCGGCCGGAGGCGGTGCCCGGCCTGCGACGGCTCACCGACGCCGTGCACGCCGAGGGCGCCGCCATCAGCGCCCAGATCGGGCACGCCGGACCGGTCGCCAACGCCCGCACGAACAAGGCCAAGGCGCTGGCCCCGATGCGGTTCTTCAACCCGCTGTCGATGCGGTTCGCCAGGAAGGCCACCCGCGACGACATCGAGGCGGTGACACGGGCGCATGCCAACGCGGCGCGGTTGGCGATCGAATCCGGGTTCGACGCCGTCGAGGTCCACCTCGGCCACAACTACCTGGCCAGTTCGTTTCTGAGCCCGCTGCTCAACCACCGCAAGGACGAGTACGGCGGGTCGCTGGAGAACCGGGCCAAGGTCGCGCGCGGCCTGGTGCGTGCCGTGCGTGACGCGGTGGGCAACCAGATCGCAGTGACGGCGAAGCTCAACATGACCGACGGGGTACGCGCGGGGATCCCGATGGAGGAATCGCTGCAGACCGCCAAGTGGCTGGAAGAGGACGGCGGACTCGATGCCATCGAGCTGACCGCGGGCAGCTCACTGGTGAACCCGCTGTACCTGTTCCACGGCGATGCGCCGGTGAAGGAGTTCGCCGGCGCGTTCAAGCCGCCGCTGAGCTGGGGCATCCGGATGACCGGCAAGAAGTTCCTGCGTGAGTACCCGTACCGCGAGGCGTTCCTGCTGGACAAGGCCCGGCAGTTCCGCGCCGAGCTGACGATGCCGCTGATCCTGCTGGGCGGCATCACCAACCGCGAGACGATGGACCTCGCGATGGCCGAGGGGTTCGACTTCGTGGCGATGGGCCGCGCGCTGCTGGCCGAGCCGGACCTGATCAACCGGATCCAGGCCGACGCCTTGGTCCGCTCCGCCTGCACGCACTGCAACAAGTGCATGGCGACCATCTACAGCCACACCCACTGCGTCGTCACCGGCGCGCCCGACGCCCTGGTCTGACACTTCAGTCCGCGGGCACCAGCGCCCGTGCGCAGTCCTCGACGATGCCCGGCCGCCGCGCTGCGCGGTAGCGGCGGCAATTCCGGTGACGGTACCGATAGAGTTGATCGCGATGAGCCGACCAGCACCGCCTGCGCTGACCGTTCGTTACGAGGGCTCCACCCGCACGTTCGCGCCGGGCAACGACGTCGTCATCGGCCGCGACCTGCGCGCCGACGTGCGAATCGCCCACCCCTTGATCTCCCGCGCCCACCTGGTGCTGCGGTTCGACCAGGGCCGGTGGGTGGCGATCGACAACGGCAGCCTCAACGGCATGTTCGCCAACGGCCGCCGCGTTCCCTCTGTCGACATCCGCGACGGCCAGACCCTCAACATCGGCAACCCCGACGGCCCGCAGGTGTCGTTCGAGGTCGGCCGCCACCAGGGTTCGGTGGGTAGCCCGCCGCCGACCACCGCGGTCCCGGTCGCGCGCCCGAACACCGGCTGGAACACCCCGCTACCCCACACCGCTCCCGGGCGCCCGCACATCGCGACGCCGCCCACCTCACGGCCGCAACAGCGCTACCCGAGCGGCCCGCAGCAGGGGTATCCGCCCTCGTCGCAACAGCGGTATCCGACCGGCCCGGCGTCGCATCAGACCCGGCCGCCGATGTCGCAGCCGATCTCGCAGCAGTCAAGTGAGCCGGTCACCCGCATGGGGCCGACTGCGGCACCGCGATCCAGCGACGGCGGCAATCTCGCCACCAGCATGCTCAAGATCCTGCGACCGGGACGGTCGCCGGAGACGCCTGCGGGAGCGGTGAAGATCGGTCGCGCGACCGACAACGACATCGTCATTCCCGACGTGCTGGCCGGGCGTCACCACGCCTCGCTGGTGTCGACCGCGCAAGGCACCCAGATCGTCGACAACCGCAGCATCAACGGCACCTTCGTCAACGGGTCGCGGGTCGATTCTGCGTTCCTCCAAGAGGGCGACACCGTCACGATCGGCAACGTCGACCTGGTGTTCAGCGGCGGCACCCTCGTCCGGCGCACCGAGACCGCGGCCGCGACGGCCACCGGCGGTCTGGACGTGCACGGCGTCACGTGGACGATCGAGAACAACAAGACGCTGCTGGACAACATCTCGCTGACGGCGCGGCCGGGCACGCTCACCGCGGTGATCGGTCCGTCGGGCGCAGGCAAGTCGACCTTCGCCCGGTTGGTGGCCGGCTACACCCATCCGTCCAGCGGAACGGTCACCTTCGAGGGCCACAACGTGCACGCCGAGTACGCGTCGTTGCGGTCCCGCATCGGGATGGTGCCGCAGGACGACGTCGTGCACGGGCAGCTGACCGTGCGTCAGGCGCTGATGTACGCCGCCGAGCTGAGGCTGCCGCCGGACACCACCAAGGACGATCGCGAACAGGTCGTCATGCAGGTGCTCGAGGAACTCGAGATGACCAAGCACCTCGAGACCCGGGTCGACAAACTCTCCGGCGGACAGCGCAAGCGGGCCTCGGTGGCACTCGAACTGCTGACCGGCCCGTCGCTGCTGATCCTCGACGAGCCGACCTCGGGCCTGGACCCGGCGCTCGACCGCCAGGTGATGACGATGCTGCGCCAGCTGGCCGACGCGGGTCGCGTCGTGCTGGTGGTCACGCACTCCCTCACCTACCTCGACGTCTGCGATCAGGTGCTGCTGCTGGCGCCGGGCGGCAAGACCGCCTTCTGCGGGCCGCCGTCGCAGATCGGCGCGGCGATGGGGACGACCAACTGGGCCGACATCTTCAGCACGGTCGCAGGCGATCCCGACGCGGCGCAACAGCGTTGGCTCGAACTCAACGGCCCACCGCCCGCCCAGCCGCCGGCCGATCAACCGGCCGACCTCGGCGAGCCGTCGAAAACCAGTCTGCGAAGGCAGTTCTCGACGATCGCCCGGCGCCAGATCCGGCTCATCATTTCCGACCGCGGCTACTTCATCTTCCTCGCGCTGTTGCCGTTCATCATGGGCACGCTGTCGCTCTCGGTGCCGGGCACCGTCGGCTTCGGCGTCCCGAACCCGATGGGCGACGCGCCCAACGAGCCGGGCCAGGTGCTGGTGCTGCTCAACGTCGGTGCGATCTTCATGGGCACGGCGCTGACCATCCGCGACCTCATCGGCGAGCGCGCGATCTTCCTCCGCGAGCAGGCAGTCGGCCTGTCCACCACCGCGTACCTGCTCGCGAAGGTCTGCGTGTACTCGGTGTTCGCGATCATCCAGTCCGCGATCGTCACCGGTATCACCATCGCGGGCAAGGGGTTCGGCGAGGGATCGGTCGAAAGCGGTTCGGTACTGGGCAATCCGTCGCTCGAACTCTTCTTCGGGATGGCCGCCACCACGGTGACCGCGGCGATGGTCGGCCTCGCGTTGTCGGCGCTGGCCAAGACCAGTGAACAGATCATGCCGCTGCTGGTGATCGCGATCATGTCGCAGCTGGTGTTCTCCGGCGGCATGATCCCCGTGACGGGCCGCGTCGGCCTCGACCAGATGTCCTGGATCACCCCGGCCCGCTGGGGATTCGCCGCATCGGCGTCGACAGTGGACCTGATAAGGCTGGTGCCGGGACCGTTGACGCCGAAGGACTCACACTGGGAACACACCGCAGGCACCTGGCTTTTCGACATGGGGATGCTCGCGGCCCTCAGCATCGGCTACCTGACGTTCGTGCGGTGGAAGATCCGGCTGAAGGGCGCCTGAGCGCTCCTCTGACCTACGGGTGGCTGGCCGTCCTGTTGGTCACGACACGGCTGCAGCGGGCGGCAGGACGGAAGCGGTCGCGCTTGCTGCGCCAGCAGTCGACGAATCTGCACCATCTGTCGCGGGAACCGCTGCGGGTGCTCGTCGCCAGCCTCTTCTGGCTCGACGGGCGACGCTGGTGGCCCTACGTGCCCGTGTATGCGGCGGTGCTGGCGCCGGCCGAGCGGCGGATGGGCTCGGGGCGGTGGCTGTTGGTCGGCCTGACCGCACACGTGGTCGGGACCGTGGCCGGGCAGGGATACCTGCGCCGGTCGATCCGCTCCGGGCAGGCGCCGCCGCGGCTGGCGAATGCGCGCGATGTCGGGGTCAGTTACTTCGTGCTGGGTGTCGCGGGCGCCGCGTCGCGGTACCTGCCGCAGCAGTATCGGACGGGCGCTCAGGCGCTGGGAGCCGGTGCGCTCGTCGTCGACGTCGTCGTCCAGCCGACCTACACCGAGGTGGGGCACCTGACGGCTTTTCTCACGGGGTTGAGCCTGACTCGCCTGTCGCGATAGCTGTTTCGACGCGCACCGGGTTATCCACAACCGCTGTTCGCTTCTTTCGTGTGTCATACCCCTCTGCAATAATCGAATGTATGTTCGATCCGGCGCAGGCAAGCTTCGACCAGGTGCTGGCCGTCACGCGCCCGGAGTCAATCGAGGCACGTGAGTTGCTCTCCGCCGTGGTGGCGGCGGCGCGCCGGGAAAACCAGCAGGCCGCGGCGCGGTTGACCGCGATCGGCGAGCTGTATGCGGTGCGGTTCGCCGAGCGTGATGAGCTCAGCGACCAATGGGCCGTGGACACCGAATCGGCGGTGGCCGTCGAAATCGGCGCCGCACTGAACATCGCCTACGAGCGGGCCAAGGACCAGGTCAGCCTCGCCCGCGGCCTGCGTGAACGCCTACCGTTGGTCGCGGCGATGTTCCGCGCCGGTGCGCTGACCCTTGACATCGTCGACACCCTGCTGCACCGCACCACGTTGATCACCGACCCCGCGGTGTTGACCCACGTCGATGCCACCCTGGCCGGTGCGGCGGCCCGGTTGATGAGGCTGAGCTACGGGCAGGTCTGCGGGTATGTCGACCGTGTGATTGCCACCCACGATCGGGATGCGTTGCGGCGCCGCCAGAAAGCCGCCGACGAGCGTGAGGTGTGGGTGATCGACGGCCTCGATGGGATGAGCAGTTTCGGCGGCACCATGCCCACCACCGGGGCCCGAGTGTTCGACAACCGCCTCGACGCGCTCGCCGACACCGTCTGCCCCGAGGATCCCCGCACCAAAAAGCAGCGCCGCGTCGACGCCATCGAAGCCCTCTCCCGCGGCGCCGACCACCTGGGCTGCCGATGCGGCAACCCCGACTGCCCGAACAAGAACGCGATCGCCGCCCCCTTCGTCATCCACACCATCACTGGACCGAACGCCGACGCTGACGGCGGGTCTGCGGCCGGCATTGAGGCCGCCGCCGAGGATGCGGACACCTCGGCCGACACGTCGGTCGACACCACCGACACTGATACCGAGGCGACCGCCCAGGACGCTTCTGTCGATGATTCGGTGGCGAGCCTGGCGCACAACGACGGCATCCTGCCGCCCGAACAGCTCTTCGGCCTGGCCGAGCACGCCACCATCCGGCCGCTCATCCACCCCGGCGACGCCGCCCCCGAGCCCCGCTATACCCCGTCGCGGAATCTGGCGGAGTTCGTGCGGTGCCGCGACATGGGCTGCCGATTCCCCGGCTGCGACGTGCCGGCCTTCAGCACCGACATCGACCACACCATCCCTTACAGCCAGGGCGGGCCCACCCAGGCGTCGAACCTCAAATGCTTGTGCCGCCTGCACCATTTGATCAAGACGTTCTGGGGTTGGCACGACCGCCAACACCGCGACGGGACGGTCATCTGGACGAGCCCGGCGGGCCAGACCTACACCACCCGACCGGGTTCGGCGCTGCTCTTTCCGTACCTGTGCACCCCGACCGCCGCGGCGGTCTTCACACCGCGACCCGACGACCACTGCGGTGAACGCACCGCGATGATGCCCAAACGGCAACGCACCCGAGCACAGAACAAAGCAGCCCGCATCGCCGCCGAACGCCAACAGAACCACGAACACCGCGAAGCCCGCCGCCAAGCCCGCCAACAAGCACTCGACAAACTCTTCGCCCCCCAGCCACCACCCCAACCCGGCGACGAACCCCCACCCTTCTAGCCACACCACGGCCACCACCGCCGACGCCACCACACGTCGGCGGTATCCGGTTGCGCGAGTGAGGGTTCAGTGCACGTCCGGGTGCACCGCGCGCAACTGCGCACTGTCCCAGTAGCCGCGCTGGTGCTCGATCAGCCCGTCGCGGACGTGAAAGAACCCGCAACCGCGAAAGCCGTCCGGGTCGATCCATTCCAGCGCGGCCCAGTCACCGTCGACGACCAGGTTGATCGGTGTGCACGTCAACGGGCCTGCCGCGAACGTCTCACGATGGAACTGCTCGATCGCCGCGCGGCCGACGACGGGCTCCAGCGCGATCTGATGGTTGACCGCGTCCTCCGCGTACAGCGCCGAAAGCGCCTGCGGGTCACCGGTGTTGAACAGTTCCACCCAGCGCTCGATGGCCTCTCGCGTCGTCACCGGCTCCACCTACTCCGCGTTGACGTCGAGCCCGTGCGCGGCGGCATACGACAACGCCTGCTCGATGTCGATCTTCGCGCCGCGCACCGCGGCAGTGGTCCAGAACGTCGGGTCCATCCGTGCGCCGCGCAGATCCGCCTCGCCGAACTTGGCCCCGTTGCATCGCGCACCGGTGAGATCGGCACGGCGCAGCACCGCCTTGCGCAGGTCGGCGCCGACCAGCCCCGCCTCCCGGAGCCGGCAGTCCGACAGGTCGACCCCGCGCAGGTCGCAACCGCCCAGCACCGCCAGGGTCATGTCCACCTCGACCAAAACGAGCGGCCGCAGCCGGCACTCGGTGAACTCCGACCCGAGCAAGCTGCAATGTTTGAACGTGCTGTGCCACAACGTGGTCCGCCGGAACCGGCAGTTCCGGAACGCCGTACCGACATGCTCGGACTCACTCATGTCGACACCGCTGAAGTCGCACCCGTCGAACACCACCCGATCGGTGCGCAGCCGGCTCAGGTCCTCGTCGCGGAAGTCGCGGCCGACGAACTCCTCCTCGACCCAGACCGTGTCACCGCTCACCCGTCAGCCGGGCAGCGCGCTGAGGCTGTCGAGGGCGTACTCGGTGACGGCGATCAGGGCGGCCTTCGCCGAATGCCGGTCGCGGGCATCCACACTGACCACCGGGATGCGGTCGGGCAGCGCGAGCGCCTTGCGCACCGCCGCCGCGGGGTGCTTAGGCGCATTGTCGAACTCGTTGACCGCGATGAGAAACGGCAGCCTGCGCGCCTCGAAGAAGTCGACCGCGGCGAAGCTGTCCTGCAGGCGCCGCACGTCGACGAGAATGATCGCGCCGATCGCCCCACGCACCAGGTCGTCCCACATGAACCAGAACCGGCGTTGCCCCGGCGTGCCGAACAGATACAGCACCAGGTCGTCGCCGAGCGTGATGCGGCCGAAGTCCATCGCTACCGTGGTGGTCCGCTTGTCCGGAGTGGCGTCGAGTCCGTCGAGTCCGGCCGACGCGTTGGTCACCAGGGCCTCGGTCCGCAACGGCATGATCTCCGACACCGCACCCACGAACGTCGTCTTCCCGGCACCGAACCCGCCGGAGATGACGATCTTGGTCGAGGATGAGCGCTCGCGCGAAGACGCTGTCCCCGCGGCGTCGCGTCGATCAGAGTGCCCTGAGGCCACGCAGCGTCCTTCCTATCAATTCGCGACGTTCGTCGTAGCTCGCCGAGTCGTCGAGGGTGACGTGCACCCGTAGATAACCTTGCGTCACCAGGTCGCCGATCAGCACGCGCGCCACGCCGAGCGGAACGGACAACTTGGCCGCGACCTCGGCGACCGAGGGGCTGTCCACGCACATCGCCACGATCCGGCCGCGGATGTCACTTGCCGGCCAGCGCGGCGCCTTGCCGGACCTCAACGTCTCCACCGGCGCCTCCATCGGCAGGTGGACCCGAGAGTCCGTACGACCCGCGGTCAGAGTGTACGGCCGCACCAGGCTCGGCGCGGGCCCGGCGTCAGCTACCGGATCCGGTTCCCAACCGGTCGATTCGCCTCTGCCGCTCGGAATTTCCATCGCCGGTCACGAGTGCTGCGGAGTCCGTCGAGCCGACTGCACCACGGTGCCGACCCGCTCTACCAGTACCGCCATCTCGTAGCCGATCTGGCCGATGTCACACGACCGCGTGGCCAGCGTCGCGAGGTTCGATCCGTCGCCGACCCGCATCAGCAACAGGTAGCCGTTCTCCATCTCGACCACCGACTGCAGCACGTGGCCGCCGTCGAACAGCTGTGCTGCCCCGGTGGCCAGGCTCGCCAGCCCCGAGGCGACGGCTGCGAGCTGGTCGGCCCGCTCGCCGGGCATGTGCTCGCTGGCCGCCATCAGCAGGCCGTCGGCCGACACCAGCACCGCATGCGACACACCCGACACCTCGCGGGCGAACTTCGAGACCAGCCAGTCGAGCGACTCGCGAGGGGACGGCCGTGTGAACGCGTCCCTGGGGTTCGCGGTGCTCCTACTGTCCGGAAACGTCATTCGAAATCTGATCCTCTGGTCTCACGGGCGTGCGTGCGGCCGGCGTGCACACCGCCGAAGTGGTTGCTGATGCTCGCGCGGACAGCGTCCGGATCGCGCAGCGGAAGCGACTCCGACCCATTGCCGGCGTCGACCGCCGATGCTACCTCGTCGTCCGGGTCGACGCTGCGATGCGCTCCGCCGTTGCGGTGCCCGCCGTTGACCGGCTCCACCCCGCCCGGCACCAGCCGGGCGCCCGGCTGACGCACCGGCAGACCCTCGTCGGTGTGCGCGACGACGGGCGCCTCGTCGGCCGCCTCAGCCGCTGACCAGCCGTGATCCCAGACCGACTCCCAGTTGAGGTCGCTGCTGTTGGCGATCTCGTGGGGATCGATAAGCCACTCCGACAGCATCTTCTGATAGATCGCGTCGTCGGATCCGGCGGTCCCGGACTCTCCGCCCGCCGGCTCGCCCGGCAGGTCGGCCGGACCGCGGACCGGCTCGACGGCGGCCGCGGGCGCAGCCTCCCGCACCGGCCGCTCCTCCTGCGGCGGTTCGACCGGCTCGGGCCGGTGCACGCCGTTGCTGGCCACTTGGGCGCGCGAGGCGAAGAACGCCGAGGTGTTCGTCGGACCCTGCGGCTCGGCCGGCGTCTGGGCCGGCATCGAGTCCTCCGGCCAGTCGTCGACGGGCTGCAGGTCGGGCTCGTCGACCGGCGGTGGCGCGGGAACGCCGGAGATGCCACTGGCACCGGGACTGCGCTGCGGCAACAGCGACATCGGGACGTCGGCGTGGCCGTTGCGGTACGCGGCCGGCTCGTCCCGGGCCGCATCGCCGAACCCGTCGCCGTACCCGGTTCCGTTCGCGTACTCATGGCCGAGCGGCTGGACCGCCGGGTACTCGGTGAAGCCCGTGTGGGCGTCCCCGGCCGCATACGGCTCGGCATACGGCTCGGGCGCCGCGGCGTCACTGCGCGCGATCAACTCGACCGGCACGTATACCCCCGCGGTGGTGCCCGAATTCGGCTCCTCGGCGACCGTGGCGCGCAGCCGGACCACCAGGCCGTGCTGGGTGGCCAGCCGGCCGACCACGAACAGGCCCATGTGCCGGGCGGTGTACGGGTCGACCTCACCGCCGGACTGCAGGCGGGCGTTGGCCACCCGAAGGTCGGGCTCGGTCATACCCAGCCCGATGTCGCTGACCTCGATCACCAGTCCGCCGTTGCCGGTGTGCACCGCCGACACCCGCACCTGCGAGATCGGCGGTGAATAGCGCAGCGCGTTGTCGAGCAGCTCGGCGAGCAGATGGATCAGGTCACCGGACACCGGACCGGCGATCTCGCTGTCGGGCACCGTCGCGGTGATCACCCTGGCGTAGTCCTCGACCTCCGAGGCGGCGGCGTTGATGATCTCCGCCACCGGCACCGGCGCGGCCTGGTCCCGCGGGATCTTCGCGCCGGAGAGCACCAGCAGGTTGGCGCCGTTGCGGCGCATCCGGGCCGCGAGGTGGTCCAGCCGGAACAGGCTCTCCAGCCGCTCGGGATCGTCCTCGTTGCGCTCGAGCCGGTCGATGAGTGACAGCTGCTGATCCACCAGCGACCGGCTGCGCCGCGACAGCGTCTCGAACATGTCGCCGACCTGCAGCTGCAACCGGGCCTGCTCGCCGGCCAGGAACACCGCCTGCTCGTGCAGTTCGTCGACGGCGTGGGCGACCTGGCCCACCTCCTCGGTGGTGTGCACGGGGATGGGAGCGACCGGGCCCGGCTCACCGCCCGCCCGCACCCGCTCGATCTCCGCGGCCAGATCCTCGTGGGCGACCTTGAGGGCGCTGTCACGCAGTCGGCGCAGCGGCCGCACCAGCGAGCGCGCCACCAGCAACACCACCACCAGCGCGATGACGATCGCGACGGCCACCAGGACGGCGTCGCGGATCGCGGCGCTGCGCTGAGCGGCGGCCTCGTCGTTCACGGCCGCGGGGATGCTCGCGGTGAGGTCGGCGATCATCTTGCCGGCGATGCCGTCGGTCACCTGCTGGGACTGGAGCAGTTCGGGGCTGCCCACCAGCACCACGCCGGGGGTGGCCAGCATCGACATCCGCTTGAACATCTCGCTGCGCAGCGTGGCGGCATCCTGGGACGCCGGTCCGAGCAGCGCGGCCATCCCGGTGACCGTCGACGGTTCGGTGCCCGCCAGTGTGGTCATCGACACGCGCAGTTCGGGCTCGGGCACGTCACCGCCGCGGGTCACGAGCATGTGCTGCAACGCCATCTGTCCGCGGGCGCCGATGGCCCGCGACAACGCCTGCGCCTCGACCTGTACGTCGGCGGTGTCCGCGCGCGCCGACCCGGTGACGGCGGTCTCCGAGGTGAGCAGCAACGCCCCGTAGGCCAGCACCCTGCCCCGGAGGTCGATGGTGTTGGCCATCACCTTGTTGATCAGTTCCTGGCCGATGGTGAGCAGGTTGTTGACGGCCGACTCGACGTCGTCCACGACGTCGGTGTTCTCCAGCCGCTCGCGCAGATCGGCCTTGCGGGAGTCGAAGTCGGCCAGCGGTTGCTGGGTGGGGGCGCCCTCGGTGGCGGCCACCATCGCGTCCTCGAACGCGGCCATGTAGTCGCTGATCGCCGGGATCATGTCCGCCCGTTCGGAGGCCAGGCGCAATTCGGACGCCTCGTTCGCGCTGGCGTTGATCCGCAGCCCGCCGAATCCGCCGGCCAGCAGCAGCGGCACCAGCACGATCGCAAAGACCTTCCAGCGCACCGGCCAATTGGTCGGCGACCACGGCGACGGACGCCTGGGCGGCGCGGCGGGGCCGCCGGCGGCGCGCGCGCTCAGTGATGGATCGTGATTCATAGGTTTCCTGCTGTTTCGCCGTATGCGGGCGGCGCGGTTCTACGCCTGGGTGCGCCTGGCAATTGCACGAGTATGACAGCCACTTGCGGGCGATTCCACAATTCTTACTGAACAGACAGAGTTCACAACGGTCCTTCAGTGTCGGCTCGTGGTAGGCGAGCAAACCATTTCGGCCACCGGCGATTCAGCTGCGATCATCGTCGGATGTTCCGGGTGATGTTCTACTCACCGCGGATCGCGCCGAACACCGGCAACGCGATCCGGATGGTGGCGGCGACGGGTTGCGAACTGCACCTCGTCGAACCGTTGGGGTTCGACCTGACCGAACCGAAGCTGCGCCGTGCCGGTCTGGACTACCACGACCTCGCGTCGGTCACCGTGCACCCGAATCTCTCCGCGGCATGGGACGCCCTGACCCCGAAGGCCGTGTACGCGTTCACCGCGCACGCGCACACGCCGTTCGCCGACATCGACTACCGCCCCGGCGATGTGCTGATGTTCGGTCCGGAACCGACCGGCCTGGACGACGAGACACTGGCCGATCCGCACATCACCGCGACCGTCCGCATTCCAATGCTCGACGGCAGGCGGTCACTGAACCTGTCCAACGCCGCCGCGGTGGCGGTGTACGAGGCATGGCGCCAGCAGGGATTCACCGGCGCCGTGTAGCGGCGCCTACCAGGTGTCCCAGTGGGTGAGCTGCTCGGCGGGCAGCCGCTTGGCCGGCTTGAAGTCGGTGCCCTTGGTGTAGGCGATCGGGAACAGCCCGCCCTGGGAGTACTTGTCGAAGGGGATGCCCAGCAGCTCGGCGGCCTGCTTCTCGCCGTCGCCCATCAGGTGCAGCGAGGTCCACGCCGACCCGAGGCCGCGGGACCGCAGCGCCAGCATGAAACTCCACACCGCGGGCATCAACGACCCCCAGAACCCGGCGCTCATCGACGCCGGTGCGCCGTCGGGCCTGCCTTCCAGGCACGGGATCAGCATCACCGGCACCTCGTGCAGGTGTTCGTTGAGGAACTTCGCCGAATCCATCACCTTCGGCGTCCGCTCGTCGCGGCTGTCGCCGTAGGCGGGCTTCTTGGCGTTGAGGTACGGCGTCGCGTTCGTGCGGTAGATGTCGGCGATCGCCTTCTTCTTCTCCGCGTCCTCGACGAACACCCACTGCCAACCCTGTGCGTTCGACCCGGTCGGCGCCTGCAACGCGATCTCCAGACACTCCATCAGCACGTCCCGCGGCACCGGCTTCTCGAAGTCCAGGCGCTTGCGCACCGAACGGGTGGTGGTCAGGACTTCGTCGGCAGACAGGTTCAAGTTCATTTCCGCGAGACTACATTCGCTTCCATGGCAGTCGACTTGACTCAAGAGGTTTCCGGCAGGCTCGAATCAGACCATTTCGGGTGGCTCACCACGGTGGCGAAATCGGGGCAGCCGGTGCCCCGGCTGGTGTGGTTCTACTTCGACGGCACCGACATCGTCGTCTACACCCAGGGGCAGGCGGCGAAGGTGCGGCACGTCGAGAACCACCCGCAGGTCAGCCTGAACCTCGACTCCGACGGCAGCGGCGGGGGCATCATCGTGATCGGCGGCGAGGCCACCGTCGACGCCACCGACGCCGACCCGCGCGAGGATGCGCCGTACTGGGCCAAGTACTCCGCCGACGCGGAGAAGATCGGCATCGCCGACGCGATGGCCTCCTACGGCACCCGGCTCCGGATCCGCATCCATAAGGTGTGGACCACGCCGACCGCGGGGTGACCGTGCACAACGCATCTGATTTCGAGCGGCCCGTCAGCACCTGGCAGGACATCCCGGGCTGGTTCACATGGCGCGGCGGCCAGGAGGAGGCGGTGGCCCACTTCGGTGACGGCAGCCGCTTCGTCGAGGTGGGCTGCTACCTGGGCAAGAGTCTGTGCTCACTGGCCGAGGTGGTGCGTGCGAGCGGTCGCGACATCGCCGTGACCGGTGTGGACACCGGCCGGGGCAGCGGTCCGGAGGGTGTCAGCGCCGTCAACGCTCACGGCCCCGCGGTGGAGTTCGGCGGCGGCACCTTCGCCGGACTGCTGCACCGCAACCTGATCGCCTGCGGCGCAGCAGATCTGGTACAGCTGCTGATCACCGACTCGCTGGCGGCCGCCGCGCTGTTCGCCGACGAGTCACTGGCCTGGGTGCACCTCGACGCCCGGCACGACTACGACAGCGTGCGGGCCGACATCGCGGCGTGGCTGCCCAAGGTGCGTCCCGGCGGATGGCTGTCCGGCGACGACTACAACCGGGACTGGTTCCCCGGCGTGGTCGACGCGGTCGGCGACACGCTGCCCGGCGCCGAGGTGTGGTGGTCGACGCAGTGGCGGTGGCTCAAACCCTGACGTTGTCGGCGACCATGCCGCGGTGCATCACCCGGTCACCGTCGACGCCGTCGTGGTCCGCACGGTGCATCACGCACCGGTTGTCCCACATCACCACGTCGCCGGGGCGCCACTGGTGGCGCAGCACGTTGTCCTCGCGGGTGGAGTGTGCGACGAGCATCGAGACCACCCGGGCCGCCCGGTCCGCGGACAGTCCGCTCACCGCCGCACACCGCTTCGGCGTCGACAGGTACAGCGCGGTACGGCCCGTCAACGGATGCGTCAGCGCCACCGGGTGAGAAGCCGAGGTCTCGTCGTCGTCGCTGAGGTCGAGGCCGGTGACGACGTGGGTGATGGTGCGACCCCGCAGATCCCCGCGGACGTGCGCGGGCAGCGTCTCCCACGCTCGGTACTGGTTGGTGAACAGGGTGTGGCCCCCGTGTCGCGGCACGTCGACGGCGCGCAGCGCGGTGTAGGCGGGAGGGCGGCGCACATAGGTGGTGTCGACATGGAAGTTCGACCGCGGCGGCGTCGTCCGCCCGACGTTGCTGATGACGTTCAGGTCGGCGAATCCGGGCACCGGCGTCTCCCCGGCCGTGAACATCAGCTCGCCGAACGCGCGTAGGAACGCCAGGAATTCGGTGTCACCGACACACTGGCCGGACATGATGACCACGCCATGGCGGGCGAGCACCTGCCGCAACCGGCGGACGGTCGCGTCGTCCAGCGCCCCGACCCGCAGGCCCTCGACCCGCGCGCCGACCGGCGCCAATTGCCTCACCTGGAACACGACGCCGATCCGATCTCGTTCTGCCGCAACACGTGCGCGAACAGATCGGCCACCTCGCAGCCGTCGGCCGCGGCCATCATGGCGATCACGCTCGATCCGGCGAACGAGCAGTACAGGCCGGCCTCGAGGAACCACGGCTCGCCCTCGGGGTCGATGCGGAAGTCGAAGAGGCCGTAGTGCCGGCATCCCAACGCCCGGTAGCAGGCCCTGGCCGCGGCCCAGACTCGTTGCGTCACAGTGTCGTCGGTCGGGACGATCCACGCCCGGCTGACGTCCTTGGCCACCAGGACCAGCTGACCGTCGGCGCCGCGAGCCAGCTTGTCCCCCGCCGTGCGGATCGGCTTGCTCGACGGATCCACCGCGTACTCCTCGAGGGGCAGACACCACAGGTCGCCGTCGCGCTCCACCACGCCGCAGCGCACTTCGCGACCCAGCTCGACGTAGGACTCGACGAGGACGCCGGAACCGTGCGCCGTGGCGGCGTTCACCGCGGCGCCGAGCTCGGCGCCGTCACGCACCAGGCTGACTCCCGCCGAGTTGTCCGCGGCGGCGGGCTTCACCACCACCGGTAGCGGGATGCGCAGGTCGTCGCCGGGCCGCAGTGTCTGCCCGTCGGGCACCGAAACTCCGGCGGCGGCGACGACCGCCTTCGCCGTCGCCTTGTCGGCGGTCATCGCCATCACCTCGGGCCGGTTCCCCAGGTAGGGCAGCCCGAGCAGGTCGAGCAGTGCCCGGAACGTCGTCATGCCGGGGCGGCAGAACATCTGCGGCACAACCACGTCGATGGGCATGGCGCAGAGCCGGTCGACGGCTGCCGCGGTACTGTAACACTCTGCGGCAGCGATACTCTCGGTGTCCAGGGTGGCGGGGAAACACCACATGCCGCCCGGTGCTACATAGGCGATCTGGTGGCGGTACCGGTGCGAGGCGTCGAGTGCGGCGAGGCAGTCGCGGGCGTACAGCCGGGACAGGTCGGCGTGGAACTCGTCGACGGGCGAGCCGACGAGGTGCAGCACCGAGATCATCAGTCGCCTCCTGCCTCGACGAGCTTGCCGATGTTGAAGTCGATCCGGGTCCACCCCCGGCCGCTGCGCAGGTTGGCCAGCAGCAGCGAGGGAATCTGCAGATGGTGAACCATCAGGTACGGCAACGGATCCCACAAGGAGAAGATCGCGTCGCGGCCCCGCAGCATGGTCGCCGGCCGACCGCCTCGGGTCAGCAGACGCCACAGCTCGTGGTAGGTCCAGTAGGTCGCCCGGGCATCGGCGGCCGGGGTGATCTCGATGTGCTGGGTGTCGAGATACGCGCCGGCGACCCGGGGATCGTCGCCGAACACGGTGATCGCGGAATGCGTCCGCGGGTTGCATTCGATGGCGTACGGCGTGCCGTCCGCTGCCTCGATGAAGTCGAAGGACACCTGGCCGGTCAACTCCAGGCTCTTGACGAGATGTTCGACCCAGTGCCGGATCCTCGGCTTGTCGACGTGCGCGTAGTTCACCTGGAACGCCGACGACTCGCAGCAGCAGTAGACCCGGATCGCACCGTCGCGCACCGTGGCGTGGGTGCAGTACTCGCGGCCGGGGATGAATTCCTGCAGGATCCACGGGTCGTCGCCGGAGATGGCCAGTGACCGGGCGTATGCCGCGTTGCGCTCGGGTGTCTCACGGGTCAGCGGGGTCAGGTCGGTCCGGCCGACCGGGTGATAGGCGATCCGCTTGAGGACATAGGTCTTGCCCTCGGGGAAGTCGAACTCCTCGACCTGCCGCGCATCGGTGATGCGATGGGTGTCGGGCACGCTCAGGCCCAGAAATGCCGCGAGTCGGGAGAATTCGGACTTGTCGTCGAGGGCGGCGACGATGTCGGCCTGACCGTGCACCACGTCGCAGACGCCGTCGAGCAGCGTCCGTGCCCGCGCGTCGGGCACGCTGGCCGCCGGGCTCGACACCGGCACGACGACGTCGACCCCTTCCCGGCGCACCACGTCGAGCAGCGCCTCGGCGTAGCCGGGGTCCGACGGGTCCGGAACACAGTGGAACGCGTCGACCGCTGTGGAGAAGCGGTGGCCGGTCCAGCGGTACTTCGCCGACTCCACCAGGACCACGCGATGCCCGGCGAGGTGGAAGGACCTCGCCAGCTGCAGCGCCTTGGTCATCTTGCCGCCCGTGAGCAGAACAGTCCGCACCACAACGGGTCCCGGCGGCCGGGCCGGCGGCGGGCGGCGGCGCGCCAGCGCCAGCCCGACGACGGCGAGGTCGATCGGCAGCGTGGCGCACAGCGCGGCCAGCGCCGCCACCGTGCGTCCCGCGTGCGACCGCGCCGTGGCCGTCACCAATCGTCCACCAGGACGTCGGCGCGGCGGATGAGGGTGAGGCCGTCGCGGACGGGGAGCAGCACCTGCTCGACGCGCGGGTCGGCGGCCACGGCGGCGTTGAAGGACGCGATCGCCGCGCCGTTGGCCGTCGGCTCACCGCTGACCGCGTACGGCTGACCTTGCATCAGCGTGTTGTCGACGGCGATCACCGCGCCGGGCGCCAGCAGATCCGTGTCGAGCAGGACCTCGAGGTAGCCCAGGTATCCGGCTTTGTCGGCGTCGATGAACACCAGGTCGAACGCCTGCAGCTGATCGTGGCGGGCGCGTTCGGCGAGCATGCCCAACGTCTCCATCGCCGGCGCCACGGCGACGGTGATCTTCTTGCCCGACGGGGACGCGGCGAAGCACTGCCGCGCGAAACGGGCTGCGTGCTGGTCGATCTCGCATGCCACGAGGACACCGTCGGCGGGCAGCGCCTCGGCCATGGCCAGCGCGGAATAGCCGGTGAACATCCCGATCTCGAGCACCCGGGTGGCACGGGTCATGTGCACCAGGAACTTCAGTGCCTGTCCCTCGACATGGCCGGAGAGCATCTCGGCCTCCAGCCCGTCGGTCCAGTCCGCTTCCTGGGTGCGACGGGCGAGTTCGGCCAGCGCGGGCGACTCGGGGGTGGTGCACCGGTCGAGATAGGAATCCAGTCCGGCCGCGACATCGCGGGCCCGGGCCAGCCTCGTCAGCGTCTCTGCGTCGACGTCAGGCGTGGTCTGCAGCCGTCGCCAGACCTCGTCGAGCTCCGCGGCCAGGATGGTGGACGGGGTCACCGCGCGAGGCATGCGGCGCTGCTCGGATTGCACGCTCATGAGGCCACGACCGGCTCTGTGGCGGTGAACATCTCGATCCCGTCACCGCCGCGGTCGAGCTCGATACACAGCTTCTTGTGCAGTGTCAGCGTGTCGGACAGTTCTTCGACGGAGACGTCGTTGAGGAAGCGGCAGCGCCCGATCGGGTCGGGGATCGCCGCCCGCAGGGTGCCGTCGCGGGTCTTGAGGATGGAGTTCGTCGCCTGCTCCAGCAGTTCCGGGGTCAGGTGGTCGCTGTCCAGCGCGAGGCCTAGTCCGCTCATCACCGCCAGCACGCGGTCGCGGTCGGCGGTCGAGAGGTGTCCGCGCCGCTCGGCGAGGGTGACCGACAGCGCCATGTCGATGTTGATGGCGTGCCCGTGGAAGAAGGGCACCGGTGGTGACAGCTCGAGTGTCGGGCTCCAGGTGTGCCCGAAGGCGATCACCCGGTCCAGGTCGATCTCGTGCAGGTTGGGCGCTTCGAGCTCCAGCATGGTCGCGATGGCCTGATAGGTCAGCCGGTCGCCGACCCGGCGGAGTTCCGGTGTGCCGTCGAGGTGGCCGAATCTGGTGGAAAGCAGTGCGGGACCGTGCTCTTCGAGCATCTGGAAGATCTCGGCGTTGCCGACCACCGCGATCTTGATGAGTTCGGCCATGCCGTTGCGCACCTGGTCGGCCGGCAGGGTCTTCAGGAACGAGAAGTCGAGGAACACCCGCTGGCTGGCGTGATAGGCGCCCAGCCGGTTCTTGTGCTTGCCGTAGTTGACCGCGACCTTGATGGAGACGCTGGCGTCGATCAGGCCGATCAGCGTGGTGGGAATGCGGATGTACGGGGTGTTGCGCCGGTAGCTGGCACAGGCGAATCCGGCGACGTCGGTGGTCAGCCCGCCGCCCACGACGAGCACCGGTTCCGTGCGGACCAGTCCGAAGGCGTCGAACTCGCCGACGATGCGCTCGAAGGTCTCCAGCGACTTCGCCGTCTCCCGGATCTGCACCGGAACCACCGTCAGCGCGATGCCGTAGTGGTCGAAGTAGCGGTGGATCGCCTCGCGGTAGAGCGCGTAGACGGTCTCGTCGATCACCATCAGGGCGCGGCCGTAGGGCAGGTAGCACTCGACGAGGTCGGGGCGGTCGACGTCGAACACGCCGTCGACGTAGAGCAGGTCGTATTCGATCTTCTCGTAACCCTCGACGTGGAAGGCCTTCTCCGTGGCCGACACCCGGGCAGTCATGTCGCTCATTCCGCGAACCCCTCGCTCACGGCCAGCGAGACGACCCGGCGCTGGTCGAGATGGTCGACCGTCTCGGCCGCCGAACCGAAGTCTGCGCCCTCGGTGTTCTCGTTCGGGAAGGCGATGCATGTCACCCCGGCGGCCGACGCGGCCTTCACCCCGCCGGCGTTGTCCTCGATCGCGACCGACTTGGCGGCGTCCTCACCGAGTTGTTCGAGTGCCCAGACATAGCACGCGCCATCGGGTTTCGGTGTGTCGACCGCATCGCTGTCGACGATCAGGTCGAACGGATCTGCGCCGAGGTGCGGTTCGAGCGCGGACAGCAGCGCGGTGATGTTGGCCCGCGACGTGGTGGTGACGAAGCCGAGCTTGACGCCCTTGGCCTTGGCGGCGTCGATGACGTCGGCCACTCCTGGCCTCGGCGCCAGACCGGAGTCGGCCACCAGTCGCTGGAAGATCTCCGACTTGGTGGCGTGCACGGCGGCGGCGTCGATCTCGTCGCCGACGGCCTTGGCGTACTCGTCGATCCGGTCGGCCCCGCCGTTGGAGCCGAGCAATTCGCGGTAATCCTCCTGCGACCAGTTCCAGTCGAGTCCGTGGTCGGCGAACGCATCGTTGAAGGCCCGACGTTGCAGCTCGGAGGTATCAGCAACCGTACTGATCGAGCCGAAGAGGATGGCGGCCATGAGAGATCCTTCCTGGTCCACGACGATTCACACGACGTGCGAACGCCGTTCACTTGGGGGAGACAGCTATCAGCGCCGCGGACGCCCGCTTCTCGACACCCCGCGTACAACCAATCTGACCGTTCACTACTGAACAGTTCATCCATTAGTGCACACTGAATGCACTAATGGAAGACTTGTCCATCAGATAATTTCTGTCGGATCGATGACGCGAACGAGGGAGGTGATCGCACGGGACCCGAGGACTCACGCGTCGCCCGTACCCGCGCCGACGTCTCCCGCGCAGCGCTCGATGTGCTGATCGGCGAGGGGTGGGAGCAGGTGACCCATGCCCGGGTGGCGGAAGCGGCCGGCTACTCCAAGTCGACGCTCTACACCCACTGGCCGTCGCGTTACGACCTCATCGCCATGGCGATCGACTCGCTCGGGGACATGCCCCACCACGAGCCCACCGGCGAGCTGCGGGCCGACATCGTGGGCGAGCTGACGGTGTTCCGCCAAGCCATCCGCGAGCTGCGGCTGGACCAGATCCTGTCCGGGATGGCGCAGTCGGCGTCAGTCGAAGACGTTGCCGCACTGCGTGACCGGGTCAACTCGGCGGGCCAGCGCAATCTGCGGGACATGCTGGCTCAGCGATTCGACGGCGCCGACCTCGAGGCGACCGTGTCGATGCTGACCGGTGTCGTCGCCTGCCCGTCGCTGATGTTCGGCAACCTCCCCGAGGACCGGGTGATCGCCGCAGCGGTGGACATCGTGTTGGGGCACAAGATCTAGCGGCTCACGCTCACCGGAAGTCCCTCGACTTCGACACCACCCGCAGGTCGAGCTTCTCCAACCGGTCGGCAACCACGGTCACCGCGCCGGTGGCGTTCTGCACGATGCCGCGGATCACCATCGCCGGCGCGGTCTGCGCCAGCCGGCGGTGCCGCGCCCACACCCCGGGCGCGCACAGCACGTTGATCATCCCGGTCTCGTCCTCCAGGTTGACGAACGTCACGCCCTGCGCCGTCGCCGGTCGCTGCCGGTGGGTCACCGCACCCGCGACCAGCACCCGGCTGCCGTCCCGCACGCCGAGCAGCTTGTCGGCCGGCACGACTCCCATCGCGTCGAGATGCTCACGCAGGTACTGGGTGGGATAGCTGTCCGGGGACACGCCGGTGGCCCACACGTCGGCCGCGGTCAGTTCCAGCTCACTCATCCCCGGCAGCGACGGCACATGCGACGACGAACCGACACCCGGCAGCCGGTCGGGCCGTTCGGTGGCGGCCGCGCCCGCCGCCCACAGCCCCTCGCGGCGGGTGATGCCGAAGCAGCCCAGCGCCCCCGCCGTGGCCAGCGCCTCGGTCTGCGGCACCGACAGTTGCACCCGGCCGGTCAGATTGAGCAGATCGATGAAGGGGCCGTTGGCTTTCCGCTCGTCGACGATCTTCTCGGCGAGCTCGTCGCCGATGTGGCGGACGCTGCCGAGGCCCAGCCTGACGTCGAGCCCGTGGTTCTCACACGTGGCGTGCGCCAGGCTGGCGTTGGCATCGGGGCCGTGCACGGTGACACCGTGCCGCCGGGCGTCGGCCACCAGCGACTGCGGCGAGTAGAACCCCATCGGCTGGGCGCGCAGCAGCGCGGCGCAGAACGCGGCCGGATGGTGCAGCTTGAACCACGAGGAGTAGAACACCAGCGACGCGAAGGACAGCGAATGACTCTCCGGGAAACCGAAGTTGGCGAATGCCTCGAGCTTCTCGTAGATCCGGTCGGCCACGTCACCGGTGATGCCGTGCCGGTTGCGCATCCCGTCGTAGAAACGGCCACGCAGCCGGCGCATCTTCTCGGTGGAGCGCTTCGAGCCCATCGCCCGGCGCAGCTGGTCGGCTTCCGCGGCGGTGAAGCCCGCGCAGTCGACGGCCAGCTGCATCAGCTGCTCCTGGAACAGCGGCACTCCCAGCGTCTTCCGCAGAGCGGACTCCATCGACGGGTGGTCGTAGGTGACCGGCTCCTCGCCGTTGCGCCGCTTGATGTACGGGTGCACGGACCCGCCCTGGATCGGCCCGGGCCGGATCAGCGCCACCTCGACCACCAGGTCGTAGAACAGCCGCGGCTTGAGCCGCGGCAGGGTGGCCATCTGCGCACGCGACTCCACCTGGAACACGCCGACCGAGTCGGCCCGTTGCAGCATCTCGTACACGGCGGGCTCGGAGAGGTCGAGCTGGGCCAGGTCGACGTCGATGCCCTTGTGCTCGGCGACCAGGTCGATGCAGTAGTGCAGCGCCGAGAGCATCCCCAGCCCGAGCATGTCGAACTTCACCAGACCGATTGCGGCACAGTCGTCCTTGTCCCACTGCAACACGCTGCGGTTCTCCATGCGGGCCCACTCCACCGGGCACACGTCGGCGATCGGCCGGTCACAGATCACCATGCCGCCCGAGTGGATGCCCATGTGTCGCGGCAGATTGGAGATCTGCTGGGCCAGGTCGATCACCTGCTCGGGGATGCCCTCGACGTGCTTGGTGTCCGCGAGTCTGCCCCACTGCCCGAACTGCTTGCTCCAGGCGTCCTGCTGCCCCTGGGAGAAGCCGAGCGCGCGGGCCATGTCGCGCACGGCGCTGCGCCCGCGGTAGGTGATGACGTTGGCGACCTGGGCGGCGTAGTCGCGGCCGTAGCGCTGGTAGACGTACTGGATGGCCTGCTCGCGCAGATCGGACTCGATGTCGATGTCGATGTCGGGCGGCCCGTCCCGCGCCGGGGACAGGAACCGCTCGAACAGCAACTCGTTCGCGACCGGGTCGACGTTGGTGACGCCGAGGGCATAACAGACCGCGGAGTTGGCCGCCGAGCCGCGGCCCTGGGCCAGGATGCCGTTCTCCCGGCAGAACCGGGTGATGTCGTGCACCACGAGGAAATAGCCGGGGAAGGACAGCTCTTCGATGACCCTCAGCTCGTGTTCGATCTGGTGATAGGCCAGCGGCGCCCGCTCCGGCGGCCCGTACCGGTCGCGGGCCCCGGTCATCACCAGATGCCGCAGCCAACTGTCCTCGGTGTGCCCCGGCGGGACGTCGAAGGGCGGCAGCTGCGGGGCGATCAGTGTCAGCCCGAACGCACACTGCTCGCCGAGGTCGGCGGCGGCCAGGACCGCTTCGGGGCAGTGCGCGAACAACCGCGCCATCTCCTCACCCGACCGCAGGTGCGATCCGCCCAGCGGCGCCAGCCAACCCGCCGCGTCATCGATCGAGTTGCGGGCCCGGATCGCCCCCATCGCCATGGCCAGCCGTCCCCGCGAAGGCGCAGCGAAGTGCGCCGCGGTGGTGGCCACCACGCCCAGACCGTAGCGCGGTGCCAGCTCGAGCAGCGCGGCGTTGCGTTCGTCGTCGTGGGGATGGCCGTGGTGGGTGAGCTCGACACTGACCCTGTCGCGGCCGAACCGGTCCACCAGGTCGGCCAGCGCCGCGCCTGCGGCTTCCGGGCCGCCCTGCGACAATGCCTGACGCACATGGCCTTTGCGACAGCCGGTGAGGATGTGCCAGTGACCGCCCGCCGCCTCGGTGAGCGTGTCGTAGTCGTAGCGCGGCTTGCCCTTCTCCCCGCCCGCGAGGTGGGCCCTGGCGATCTCGCGCGACAACCGGCGATAGCCCTCGGGTCCGCGGGCCAGCACCAGCAGATGGGGGCCGGGTGGGTCGGGCACCTCGGTGCGGGCGGTGTTGCCCAGCGACAGCTCGGCGCCGAACACGGTCTGCACGTCGAGTTCATGGGCGGCCTCGGCGAAGCGCACCACCCCGTAGAGCCCGTCGTGGTCGGTCAGCGCGATGGCGCGCAGATCCAGCCGGGCGGCCTCCTCGACGAGCTCCTCGGGCGTGCTGGCCCCGTCGAGGAAGCTGTACGCCGAGTGCGCGTGCAGTTCGGCGTACGGCACCGACGAGGCGAGCCGGTTCTCCGCCACCGGCTCGTAGGCGCCGCGCCTGCTGGACCAGGCCGGACTGTCACCGCCGTCGCCGGTGGGTTCGGCCAGGGGCGCGCCGGCGCGGCGGGGCTTGCTGTTGAGCACCCGCTCCATCTCCGGCCAGTTCGACGGCCCGTCGTTCCACGCCACCCGACCAGTGTATCGAACGCGCGTTCGAACGACTCGGTTGCGCTGACCCTCTGACCCCTCGCGGACGCTGCGGTGTGTTTGCCGTCCGTCGGTCGACGTCCGTGGTCATAATCGTGTGTGATCTGGCTGCTGCAGATTCCTGCGCCGATTCTCGGTCTGCTGTGGGTCGCCGCCGTCGTCGGGTTCTCCGTCGGCGGCCTTCTCGTGTTCCGCAAGGCCGTTTCCCACACCCGACTCGAGAACGCGAATGCGGTGTCCAGCACGGTATTCCAGCTCGCCGGCGTCCTCTATGCCGTCCTCGTCGCGTTCGTCGTGGTGGTGGTGTGGGAGCAGTTCGGTGACGCCGAGGACGCGAGCGGCCTCGAGGCCAGTGCGATCGCCGATCTACTCCGCGACTCGGCTGCTCTGCCTGCGGAGTCCCGCGTCGCGGTGCAGCAGAGCCTGATCGCCTACACCCGGGATGTGATCGACGACGAGTTCCCGCGCATGCGTCGCGGCGAGACCATCGAGGAGCAGTCCGACGAACTGGCCGACGTCTGGGAGACCTACCTGACGGTGCAGCCGGAGAGCCGCAACGAGATCGCCTTCTTCGATCACGCGATCGTCCGGTTGAACGACCTCAGCGCCAACCGGAAGATGCGGGTGTCGACCGGCGAGGCGTCGGTCCCCGGCGAGCTCTGGGTCCTGCTGCTTGGCGGCGGCGGCGTGGTGATGGCGTTCACCTTCCTGTTCGGCACCCGCGACCTCCTGGTTCACGCGCTGGCAGTGGGGCTGACGGCGGCTCTGCTGGGCTTCGTCATGTACCTCATCTTCGCCCTCGAGCACCCCTACGTCGGCGCGCTCTCGGTGGAACCCGCCCCGTACGTGACGGTGCTGCAGGTGTGGTCGGAGTAGTCGCCGACCCGGCGCTCGCGCCGCCCTAACCGACCGGAGTGTCCACCGGCGCCGGTGTGTCGCGTCGCAGCGTCTCCCCCCGGAAGAACCCGGGGCTACGCACCCGCCAGACCAGCATCAGCACGGCGCCGAGCAGCAGGATGCCGAAGCCCATGTAGAAGACCAGGCCGATACCGCCGATCGACGTGCCGCTGCCGTTCTCGGGATTCATGCTCTCCCGCACCGAGATCACGAACACCGCGGCCAGCACGAGTCCGCCGAGCAACGGGAACAGGAACTTGAAGACCGCGTTGTGCAGGCTGGCGAACAACTCACGGCGGAAATACCACACGCACGCGAACGCGGTGATGCCGTAGTACCAGCAGATCATGATGCCCAGCGCCGCAATGGTATCCAGCAGCACACTCTCGGAGAGCAGGCTCACCACGGTGTAGAACACCCCGGTGACCACACCGGCGACGACGGTGCTGAACACCGGCACCAGGAACCGCGGGTGCACCGATGCGAACCGGTCCGGGAACGCGCGATAGGCGCCCATCGCGAGCATTGCGCGCGCCGCGGGCAGGAACGTCGTCTGCAGGCTGGCCACCGACGAGGCGAAGATCGCCAAAAACAGCAGCGGTCCGGCCCAGGTGCCCAGCACCGGGTCGGCGAGCGCACCGAACACGTTGTCGGCGTTCTCCTCGTTCCCCAGTCCGAGGCCGTCGGCGCCGACGCCGGCGTACATCATCACCGCGACGGCGACGAGCAGGTAGGTCAACAGGATCGACAGCACGCACACCAACCCGGCCCGGCCCGGCACCTTCGTCGGGTCCTTGGACTCCTCGCCCAGCGTCAGGCAGGTGTCCCAGCCCCAGAACGCGAAGATCGACCCCGTCACGCCGATCACGAAGGCGCTCAACGCCAATCCGGTGAAGGGGTTGAACCAGTCCAGGTCGAACGCCAGGCCCGCCGGCGCGTCACCGGCGCCCACATGCCAGAGCGCCGCGACCGCGAACGCCAGCAGCACCACCATCTGGAAGCCGACGAGAATGTACTGGACGCGCTGGCTGGTGGTGATGCCGCGGCTGGCGATGTAGGTGGCGACCGCGATGAAGGCCAGAGTCGTGAGGATGTTGACCACGGTGTTGTCCGCGAGGTCGGCGATCTCCGGCCGGTTGAGGATCCGGGCGAAGAACAGGTAGAAGAACTCGACCGCGATCGCGGCGAGGTTGGACAGCACGATGATCGACGCCACCACCATCCCCCACCCGCACATCCACCCCACGTAGGGACCGAACGCCTTGGTGGACCAGGTGAACGACGCACCGCAGTCCGGCGCGCGGGAGTTCAACTCGCGGTAGGCGTAGGCGGTCAGAAACATCGGGATGAAACCGGCGATGAAGATGGCGGGCATCTTCAGCCCGACCGCGGCGACGATCAGCCCGATGCTGGCCGTCAGCGTGTACCCGGGTGCGACACAGGAGATGCCGAGGATGGCACCCGAGAGTGTGCCGACCTTGCCCGCGGCCAGCCCCTTCGACTTCAGACCGGTGTCGCCGTCGCGCGGGGTCACGTCCGTCATGGGAGGTCCTCGTCACCGAGCTGGTCGCGGGGCACGACGACCATCGGCACGTCGAGGACGCGCAGCATCTTGGCCGCCGTGGAACCGAGGAAGAGCCGCTTCGGTGCGCTGAGGCGGCTCGAACCCACCATGATGATGTCGCCGTCGCGCCATTCCAGCTTGCTGACGGCGCTCTCCACCGACGGCCCGTCGACCACCGTCGATGTCACCGGAAAGCCCTCCGGCAGCTCACTTTTCGCTGTGTCCAGCGTCCGCGCGGCATGGTCGAGCGCTCGCCTGTGCACGGCGTCGGCATCGCCGCGCAGGGTGCCGAAGGTGGGGTCGAGTGCCACCAGCGACACCAGGCGCAGCGGCGTGCCCGCCGCCATGCTGAACCGAACCGCGTTGTCCAGCAACAGATCGGCACCCTCGCGCTCACCGATGGCGCATGTCACCTCGCGGACCCGCTCGATCCCGGACAGCCGCGCTCCGCGCGGGGCGACGGCCACCGGCACCGGCGACGAGTGCAGCAGTTCGTTCACCACCGAGCCCAGGGAGAAGCTACCGGCCAGGCCGCCACCCGATCCGCCCACCACGAGCGCGTCCGCCTCGAGCCGGCCCGCCTCCCGGATGAGCCCGTCGGCGTAGGAGGCGGAGAAGCTGACGTGGCCCTGGGTCACAACGTCATCGGGCACCGCCCCGAGCGCCCGGTCGAGCCACTCCGTGGCCTGCTCGGCGAGCAGGTCCTCGTAGCCACCGGTCGTCACCATCGCAGGCACGCCGCGATCGGGTGGCATCACAATGCAGGCGTGCACCTCGGCGCCGAGTGTGCGGCCCAGCCGCACACCGAGCGCCAGGGCGTCACCGCCCCCGGGCGTTGCGAGAAAACCGACCACCAGTCTCACGACCACCACCGCCCGTTCGCGTCTCGTCCGACCGTCGTGATGATCCTGTCAACCGGGACAACGGTTGGCGACGGCTTCGGCGAAATACGCGCGCCGGGACGCCCGCTCAGTCGGTGTACTCGGCGGTGCCGTCCTCGAGCACCAGCCTGCTGTCCGCGCCGTCCGGGCCTGCGGCCTCGGTGCGGAACACCGCCCGGCCGGGGTCCGTGCGCCAGATCGAGGTCGTCAGCGTCTCGCCGGGGAACACCGGGGAGGTGAAGCGGGCGCCGACGGCGGTGATCTTCGTGGCGTCGCCGCCGCCGAGCGCGGCCACCAGTGCCCGGCCCGCCACGCCGTAGGTGCACAGGCCGTGCAGGATCGGCCGCGGGAAACCGGCCAGTTCCTTGGCGAACCACGGATCGCTGTGCAGCGGATTGCGGTCACCGGTGAGCCGGTAGAGCAGCGCCTGGTCCTCTCGGGTCGGCAGGGCGATCTGCGCGTCGGGCGCGCGGTCGGGGATCTGTGGCGCCGCCGGGCGCTCGCCGGGCCGGCCGCCGAAACCGCCCTCACCGCGGATGACGGCGGTGGACACCGTTTCCGCGACTAGTTGACCGGTGTCCGGGTCGGTGCCGGTGCCCTTGAACACCAGGATCGCGTTCTTGCCCTCACCCTTGTCCTGGATGTCGGCCACCTCGGAGACCACGCTCAGCTTGCCGGCCGGTGGCAGCGGTGCGAACAGCCGGATCTGCTGGGACCCGTGCAGCAGCATGCCGAAGTTGAAGGACCCGACTTCGCCGACCGCACCCCATGCGGGGCTCGCGATGACGGCGTAGGTGGGGAGCACCTGCTGCTCGACGTCGTGGCTGTTCTCGGTGGTGAACGCCAGATCGGCGGTGCCCGCACCCACCCCGAGCGCGTACAGCAGGGTCTCACGGTCGGTCCACTCGAGCAGTTGCGGTGCGGACTTCTTCCCCACGGCGGTCGGGTCGATCGGCATGGACACTCCCTTCTCGGCTGAGACGGACCATACCGGTATCGCAAAGACGGTTAGTAGATCGAATAGTGGCTATGGAAGGGGAATGGTCGACCCGAGCGGGCACTTGGCGATGAGTGCGGTGCTCCGGCTGCACCGGTCGATGACGGCGACGGTGGACCACCAGTTGAAGTCGGGCTTCGCACTGCGGCTCATCGACTACGAGATCCTCAAGGAGTTGCAGCAGGCCGACGGGGTGCGGTTGCTGGGCGAGGTGGCCCGGCGGCTGTCGGTGCACGCCACGACGGTGAGCATCGCCTGCGACCGCCTCGCCGAGCGCGGTCTGCTGACACGGCAGCGCCACCCCACCGACCGGCGCGCCACGCTGGTCACGATCACCGGTGAGGGCCGGGCGGTCGCGGAGGGGGCGACGGCGGCGCTGTGCAGCGTCGGCTTCGGTGTCACCGCCGACGACGCGCGCACCCTGACCGAGGCGTTGACGAGTCTGTACGGCAGCGTCACACCTTATTGACCTTTGCCGGGCCAGGGGTGACCATGGCCTTCATGCGCTATGTCGTTACCGGCGGTACCGGGTTCATTGGACGCCGGGTCGTGTCCGAGATCGTCGCCCGCAGCACCGCCGCCCAGGTGTGGGTGCTGGTCCGCCGCGAGTCGCTGTCCCGCTTCGAACGTCTCGCCGGCCCGTGGGGTGAACAGGTCCGACCGCTGGTCGGTGACCTGACCGCGGCCGGTCTCGACCTGACCGACGAGGCCGTCGGCGAGCTCGGCGACGTCGACCACGTGGTGCACTGCGCCGCTGTGTACGACATCACCGCCGACGACGCCGCCCAGCGGGCCGCCAACGTCGACGGCACCCGCGCGGTGATCGAGTTGGCCCGCCGCCTCGACGCCACCCTGCACCACGTGTCGTCGATCGCGGTGGCGGGCAGCCACCGCGGACAGTTCACCGAGGACGATTTCGACGTCGCGCAGGAACTCCCGACGCCGTATCACCAGACCAAGTTCGAGGCCGAACTGCTGGTGCGGTCCGCTTCCGGCCTGCGCTACCGGGTGTACCGGCCCGCCGTGGTGGTCGGCGACTCGCGGACCGGCGAGATGGACAAGATCGACGGCCCCTACTACTTCTTCGGTCTGCTGGCGAAGCTGTCGCGGCTGCCCGGTTTCACCCCGATCGCGCTGCCCGACACCGGTCGCACCAACATCGTTCCGGTCGACTACGTGGCGCGGGCGCTGACGGAGTTGATGCATGCCGAGGGCCGCGACGGCCAGACGTTCCACCTGACCGCACCGGGGACCATCGGACTGCGCGGCATCTACCGGGGTGTGGCGAAGGCCGCGGGCCTGCCGCCGCTGCGCGGCACGCTGCCGCGGGTGACGGCCGCGCCGGTGCTCGGCGCGACCGGGCGGCTGAAGATTTGGCGGAACATGGCGGCCACCCAACTCGGCGTGCCCGCCGAGATTCTGGACGTCGTCGACCTCGTCCCCACCTTCACCGCCGACAACACCGTGGAAGCGTTGCGCGGCACCGGCATCGAGGTTCCTGCCTTCTCCTCGTACGCCCCGCGGCTGTGGCGGTACTGGGCCGAGCACCTCGATCCCGACCGGGCCCGCCGCGACGATCCGGCAGGCCCGCTGGTGGGCAGGCATGTCGTCATCACCGGGGCCTCCAGCGGCATCGGCCGCGCCGCCGCCCTTGCGGTCGCCGCACGCGGGGCGACGGTGTTCGCGCTCGCGCGCAACGCCGAGGCTCTCGACGACCTGGTCGCCGAGATCCGCGCCGCGGGCGGTCAGGCGCATGCCTTCACGTGCGACGTCGCCGATTCGGCGTCCGTGGACGCCACCGTGAAGGACATCCTCGGCCGGTTCGACCACGTCGACTACCTGGTGAACAACGCCGGCCGCTCGATCCGCCGGTCGGTGGCCAACTCCACCGAGAGGCTGCACGACTACGAGCGGGTGATGGCCGTCAACTACTTCGGCGCGGTGCGCATGGTGCTCGCGCTGCTCCCGCACTGGCAGGAACGCCGGTTCGGCCACGTGGTCAACGTGTCCAGCGCGGGCGTGCAGGCGGCGAGCCCGAAGTACAGCGCCTACGTGCCCAGCAAGGCCGCGCTCGACGCGTTCGCCGACGTGGTGTCCACCGAGACGCTGTCCGATCACGTCACGTTCACCACGATCCACATGCCGCTGGTGAAGACCCCGATGATCGCGCCGTCGCGCAAGCTCAACCCGATGCCGCCGATCACCGCCGACCACGCCGCCGCGATGATCGTGCGGGCACTGATCGACAAGCCCGCGCGCATCGACACCCCGGTCGGCACCCTCGCCGACATCGGGATGTACTTCGCGCCCAAGCTTTCCCGCCGCGTGCTGCATCAGATCTACCTGGGCTATCCGGATTCGGCCGCCGCCAGGGGCGTCGACGCCGATACGGTCAGCGCACGCCGGCCGGCGCGTCCGTCCCGCCCGGCTGCGTCTCCGATCCGGATGCCGCGACCGGTCAAGCGCATGGTGCGACTCGTCCCCGGCGTGCACTGGTAACGCCGCGTATCCTCTCCGAGATGCCGATCCACAGCGGTGATTCCGCTGCGCCACAGCCGGTGTTCGTCGATGTCGACACCGGCGTCGACGACGCGATGGCGTTGGCGTACCTGTTCGCCAGCGCCGACGCGGAGCTGATCGGTATCGCCTCCACCGGCGGAAACGTTGACGTGCACCAGGTTTGCCACAACAACCTCGGCCTGCTCGAGGTGTGCCGGGTGGCGGACGTTCCGGTGTCCTGCGGCGCCGACGCCCCGCTGAACACGCCGATGCGCACCGCCGGCGACACCCACGGCCCGGAGGGCCTGGGCTATGCGCAACTGCCGCCGACCGACCGGAAGTTGACCGCACACGACGCCGCCGAGGCCTGGGTGCGCGCCGCACATGCCCACCCGGGTGAACTGGTCGGGCTGGTCACCGGGCCACTGACCAACCTCGCGCTCGCGCTGCGGGCGGAGCCGTCGCTGCCCCGGTTGCTGCGCCGGCTGGTGATCATGGGCGGCGCGTTCGACTACCGGGGCAACACCACTGCGGTGGCCGAGTGGAACGTCAGCGTCGACCCCGAAGCGGCGGCCGAGGTGTTCGGCGGCTGGGGTGCGGCGTGGGGTTCCGGAGACGAGCAGGGGGCGCCTGGCCATCTACCGATCGTGTTGGGGCTCAACCTCACCGAGAACATCGCAATGACCCCGGCACTGCTGAGCCGGCTGGCGGCCGCCGCGGATTCGCCGACCGCGCCGATGAGTGTGCTCGACGACCGCGGCACCCGGTCGGTGGCCGCCAATCCGTTGATCCGGGTGCTCGAGGACGCGATGCGGTTCTACTTCGAGTTCCACTTCGACGACGGCGAGGGGTATCTGGCGCACCTGCACGATCCGCTGGCGGCAGCGGTGGCCCTCGACCCGGAACTGGTGCGGTACCGGCAGACCACGGTCGACGTCGAGTTGACCGGCTCACTGACCCGCGGGATGACCGTGGCGGACTGGCACGGCAGGTGGGGACGCAGCCCCAACGCGCTCGTCGGCGTCGAGGTGGATCCCGCGGTGTTCTTCGACCGGTTCATCGCCCGGGTCGGCGAATTCGCCCGTCGTCTGGGCTGATCCGGTGTTCACGGCCGGCTATTCATAGACCCCCTCGACGTACCACCGCCGTTGGCGGTAGCACAGCAGCAGCGCCTTCTCCGGTTCGCCGCCGATCAGCACCTGCGCCCGCGCGGTGCGCCCCTTGGCGCGATCCTGGTCCCACCACCGCTCATCGACCGGCCACGGCCCCGCCCACCAGCTCAGGGAACCGCGGAACCCCCCGCCGTCCAGCCGGGCCGGATCACCGGAGAACATTCCCCGGTGGGTCACCCGCACCGGATCGCCCTGACCGTCCAGCAATTCGACCGGATCGTCGAGCAGCACCGTGGGCGACGGCTCGGGCAGCCGGCCGGGCCATGGCTGGTTCGGGTCGGCAGCCGGGACCGGTTCGTCGCCGAACGGGGTGAGCGTGATCCGCTCGGCGGGTCCGCGGCCGCCGCTGAGCACCGGCACCTGCACCGCCTCCGGACCGAGCAGGCCCTGCACCCGGACCAGGGCGCGGCGGGCCCGCAACCGGTCCTCCTCACCGACGCCGCCCCAGAGCGGTAGCTGCAACGCCTCGGCCGAGATCACCTCCACCGGGCGCAGCCGCAGCACCGTGACCGCTGCGGTCGGCCGGTCGTGTTGATTGCGCCGGTTCAGCCACCCGTCGAGCTGCCAGCGCACCCGGTCGGCGGTGGCATCCTCGGTCAGCGGTTCGGCGCATCGCCACACCCGTTCCAGCTCTTCGCCGTTGGCGGTGACGGCATGGATGGCCAGCCGGGTGCAGCCGACCCCGGCCGCCTCCAGGCTGCGGTGCAGGTCGCCGGCCAGCGACCGGCCGGCGAAGGCGGCGGCATCCACCCGGTCGATCGGCGGGTCGCAGTCCATCACGGCGTCGAGTTCCGGCGGGGGTTCGCGCCCCGACGGGCCACGGGCCGGCTCGCCGCGGGCGAACCGGTGCGCGGACACGGCGTCGGCGCCGAACCGGGACGCCACATCGCTGCGGGACAGCTCTGCGAACTGGCCGACGGTGCGGATACCCATACGCCACAACAGATCTGCCAGCTCATCGCGCCCGGGTGCGGCAAGGCTCGGTTCGGTGGCCAGCTGCCGGATGGACAGTGTCGACAGGAAGCCGGCATCGCCGCCGGGTTCGACGATCCGGCCGGCACGGGCGGCGAAGACCGCGGTGGCCAGTTGGTCGGCGATACCCACCTGGCACTCGGCGCCCGCCGCGGCCACCGCGTCGACCAGCCGCTCGGCGGCGGCCTGTTCGGAGCCGAAGTAGCGGGCCGCCCCACGGACCGAGAGCACCAGCAGGCCCGGCCGCAGCACCTCCGACCGGGGCACCAGGTCGTCCACGGCGGCCGTCACGTGCTCGAAATGCCGGGCGTCGCGTGCCGGGTCGGCGGGCGCCACGTGGAGTTCCGGACAGCGGGCCTGCGACTCACGGCGGCGCAGACCGCGCCGCACCCCGACCGCCCTCGCCGATGCCGAACACGCGATCACCCGGTTGGCCAGCGTGACCGCCACCGGGGCCGTCGGTGCCAGCCCTGCCGCGGCCGTGGCGGCGACCGCGGGCCAGTCCATGCACCAGACGGCCAGCACCCGGGAGGGCACGGCGCCTCACTCCCCCACCGCACGCAGGGCGCCGACGGACCGCCCGCACGCCCGCATGGCCAACCGCACCCGGCTGATGCGCCCACAGCCGGGCACCGGCCTGCCGGACCGGCCTGCGCCGCTCACCTCGTAGCCGCACACCCGGGCCTCCAACCGGGCCGAGGCCCCCTGCCACTCGCCGTCGGTGACCAGCAGCGTGCAGCCCTTCTGGCGTGCGCGGGCCACCACCGCCCTGGCCCGGCCCGCGGTCACCGAACGCCCGCCCAGCCCGAGCACCACCAGATCCATGCCGTCCATCAGCACCGCGGCCACCTCGACCGGGTCGGCCCCCGGATCGGGGATGACGGCCAGCCGGCTCAGGTCCGCCCCCATCTCCACAGCAGCAAGCAGGCCCACGTCGGGCTGACCCACGATGGCCGCGTGCCCGCCTGCGGCCGTCACCGCCGCCACCATGCTCAGCGGCAGCGACCGGGCGCCCGTCGCCACCGCCACCGTGCCGCGCGGCAACGAGGTGGGCAGCAGTCCGGCCAGCGATTCGGGCAACGGCAGCAAAGATTCCGACTCGGTGAGCGGGTCGACAGACGGGGCCACGCCACGGCGCCCGGAACCGACTTTCCCGCTGACCGCCGCCATCTGCTTGCGCAGGTGTTCTACCTGTTCAGTATGGTTGAGGCGGCGCAGATCAAGACTCGTCGCGGCTGTCACAGCAGCACCTCCCGCACCATCCGATTCACCCGTTGTTCGAATGCATGTTCGATGCCCTGAGTAAACACCTCGCCTCTGACACCGTCAAGCGGCGGACCCCCTCGTCGAGCGTTTCCACTGCGCGGGCGATCCGCCGCGCCACCGGCGCCGAATCATCCACATGACGTCCTTGCACACGCTGGTGAAGCTGCCCGTTCAGATCGCCGAATCGGCCGGTTCGATCGTGGGTCTGCGGTTCGGCACGGAGGAACCCCACCACCGGGTCACCGATCGGATCGGCGACGTGGAGATCCGGGTGTACGGTCCCCGGGTGGCCGCCGAGACCGTCGTCGCCGCCGATGACGACGCCGCGCGCAGCATCGGATTCCGCCGGCTGGCCCGCTACATCTTCGGCGGCAATCACAGCGGGACCTCGATCGCGATGACCGCGCCGGTCGCCCAGTCCGGGGCCGAGGGTGAGCAGATCGCGATGACCGCACCGGTCGCCCAGTCGGGTTCGGGCACCGGCTCGACGATCCGGTTCTTCATGCCGTCGAAGTACAGCATCGAGACGCTGCCCCAACCCGACAGTGCGGCGGTGCGCCTGGTGACGGTGCCCGCAGAGACCGTCGCGGTGCTGCGGTACAGCGGCGACCGCAGCCCGGCCGTCGTCGCACGCAAGGGCGCAGAGCTGCTCGACGTGCTCGCCGCGAGCGACTACCAGGCCGAGGGCGAGCCCGTGGCCTGGTTCTACGATCCCCCGTTCACGCTGCCCTTCCGGCGCCGCAACGAGGCCGTCGTCCCCGTCACGACCCGCTGACGGCTACTCCCACTCGATGGTGCCCGGCGGCTTGCTCGTGACGTCGAGCACGACGCGGTTGACGGCGGGCACCTCGTTGGTGATGCGCGTGGAGATGCGCTCGAGCACCTCGTAGGGCACCCGGGTCCAGTCGGCGGTCATCGCGTCCTCACTGGAGACCGGGCGCAGCACGATGGGATGGCCGTAGGTGCGGCCGTCGCCCTGCACACCCACCGACCGGACGTCGGCGAGCAGCACCACCGGGCACTGCCAGATCTGGTTGTCCAGACCGGCGGCGGTGAGCTCCTCCCTGGCGATCGCGTCGGCGCTGCGCAACGTGTCGAGCCGGGCGGCGGTCACCTCGCCGACGATGCGGATGCCCAGGCCCGGTCCGGGGAACGGCTGGCGGGCGACGATGTCCTCGGGCAGCCCGAGCTCGCGGCCGACCGCGCGCACCTCGTCCTTGAACAGCAGCCGCAGCGGCTCGACCAGCCGGAACTTCAGGTCGTCGGGCAGGCCGCCGACGTTGTGGTGGCTCTTGATGTTCGCGGTGCCCGACCCGCCGCCGGACTCGACGACGTCGGGATAGAGCGTGCCCTGCACCAGGAAGTCGACGTCACCACCCTTGTCCTGCACCAATTCGCGCACCGCGCCCTCGAACGCGCGGATGAACTCGCGACCGATGATCTTGCGCTTGCCCTCGGGGTTGGTCACCCCGGACAGCGCCTGAAGGAACCGGTCGGCGACGTCGACGGTGACCAGGTTGGCACCGGTGGCGGCGACGAAGTCACGCTGGACCTGGGCCCGCTCACCGGACCGCAGCAGGCCGTGGTCCACGAACACGCAGGTGAGCCGGTCGCCGATGGCGCGCTGCACGAGTGCTGCCGCCACCGCGGAGTCCACCCCGCCGGACAGGCCGCAGATCGCCCGGCCGTCGCCGATCTGGGCGCGCACCTGCTCGATCAGCGCGTCGGCGATGTTGGCAGGCGTCCACTTGGCGCCGATCCCGGCGAAGTCGTGCAGGAAGCGGCTGAGCACCTGCTGGCCGTGCGGCGAGTGCAGCACCTCCGGGTGGTACTGCACACCGGCCAGCCGGCGGGCGCGGTTCTCGAACGCGGCGACCGGGGCGCCGCTGCTGGTGGCGACGACATCGAAACCCTCGGGCGCCGCGGTGACCGCGTCGCCGTGGCTCATCCACACCGGCTGCGTGCCGGGCAGATCCGAATGCAGTTCGCCGCCAGCGACTTTCAGCTCGGTGCGGCCGTACTCGCTGGTGCCGGTGCGCGCGACGGTGCCGCCGAGCGCCTGCGCCATCGCCTGGAACCCGTAGCAGATGCCGAACACCGGGACATCGAGATCGAACAGCGCCGGATCCAGCTGGGGCGCCCCCTCGGCGTACACACTGGCCGGGCCGCCGGACAGCACGATCGCCTGCGGATCGCGGGCCTTGATGTCCTCGACGCTGGCGGTGTGGGGCACGACCTCGGAGTACACCCGCGCCTCACGCACGCGACGGGCGATGAGCTGGGCGTACTGCGCGCCGAAGTCGACCACCAGAACGGGCCGCGGGCCCGAGGGATCGGCGGGAGAATTCACTGGCCCAGTCTAGTGGGGGTGCCGAATCAGCTGCCCGGGTCGTCGAGTGCGGTTCCGGACGGGCTAGGCGTAGGCCACCCCGGACGCCGTCTCCGTCCCCGATCCCGGCAGTGCATGCCACGGGCAGTACGCCAGGTAGGAACTGATCGTCAGCACCACCGCGTGGTCCCGGTCGAGCTGTGGCTGGTCGGACATCACGTTGTCGATGACCGTGAGATGGGGCACGCCCTGGTCGAGCGACGTGCAGATGCCGTGGGCGTACTCGAGCATCGCCCTGAAGTCGGTGAAGGCCACGCCGTCCCGGCTCAGTTGTTCGAGGAACTCCCCGTCACTGGGTGTCGCGCCCGCCGGGGCCGCCAGCAGCAGCGCCGCCGACAACGCCGCGGCAGGGATCGCCGTGCGCATCCGCCTCAGCAGCCTCATCGACATTCCTTCTCGCCCGACGCCCCTTCCGAAACTACCCCCGGGGTCCACGACGCAAACCCAGAAACCCGACACACGCAGGGCTTTCACCCCGGCGTAGGCCTCGCCGCCCACGTCCGACGCATGCCGTTCGGCGAAAGTGGGCATTGAAGAGGTACTGCGCGTTCGACGACCCGACGAAAGCGAGGTGGCCAGTGCTTGGTCTACCCGACGAGGTACGCACCTGCCTGTTCGACCTCGACGGTGTCCTCACCGACACGGCGAGCGTGCACAAGAAGGCATGGCAGGCGATGTTCGACGACTTCCTGCGCCAGCGGGCGGACGACACGGGTGAGCAGTTCGTGCCGTTCGACGTCGACCAGGACTACCTGGAGTACGTCGACGGCAAGCGCCGCGACGACGGGGTGCGCTCCTTCCTGTCCAGCCGCGGTATCGAGCTGCCCGACGGCGACGCCGACGACCCTCCGGACGCCGAGACCGTGGCCGGGCTGGGCAACCGGAAGAACGACCTCTTCCAGGAGACGCTGCGCACCGACGGCATCGAGGTGTTCGACGGCTCCCGCCGGTACCTCGAGGCCGTCGCCGCCGCGGGGCTCGGCGTCGGGGTGGTGTCGTCGAGCGCCAACACCCGCGACGTGCTCGAGGTCACCGGCCTTGCCCGGTTCGTCCAGCACCGAGTCGACGGAGTCACGCTGCGCGAGGAGAACATCCCGGGTAAGCCGGCCCCCGACTCCTTCCTGCGGGCGGCTCAGCTGTTCGGTGTGGCGCCACCCGCGGCGGCCGTGTTCGAGGACGCGCTGTCCGGGGTCGCCGCGGGCCGGGCCGGCTACTTCGGGTATGTGGTGGGCGTCGACCGGGTGGGGCAGGCCGACGAGTTGCGCCGCAACGGCGCCGACATCGTCGTCACCGATCTGGCCGATCTGCTGGACGAGTCGTGATCTCCCACGACGCCTTCCCCGTCGAGCCGTGGCAGGTCCGGGAGACCGAGCTCGACTTCGACCTCCTCGACGAGTCCGAGTCGTTGTTCGCACTGTCCAACGGCCACATCGGATTACGCGGCAACCTCGACGAGGGCGAACCGCACGGGCTGCCCGGCACCTACCTCAACTCGTTCTACGAGATCCGGCCACTGCCGTACGCCGAAGCGGGCTACGGCTATCCGGAGGCGGGTCAGACCGTCGTCGACGTCACCAACGGCAAGATCATGCGGCTGCTGGTCGACGACGAACCGTTCGACGTCCGATACGGCGAGCTGTTCGATCACGAGCGCATCCTCGACCTGCGCGCGGGCACGCTGACACGATGCGCGCACTGGCGCTCGCCGACGGGCAAGCAGGTCAAGGTCACATCCACCCGGCTGGTGTCGCTGGACCAGCGCAGCGTCGCGGCCATCGAGTACATCGTCGAGGCGATGGACGAATTCGTCCGCGTCACAGTGCAATCCGAATTGGTCGCCAACGAGGACCAGCCGCAGACGTCGGACGATCCGCGGGTGGCGGCGGCGCTGAAGACCCCGCTCGAGGCGATCACGCACGAGAACACCGACGCGTCGGCGGTGCTGGTGCACCGCACCCGCGGCAGCGCGCTCATGATGGCGGCCGCCATGGACCACGAGGTCGACGTGCCCGGCCGGGTCGAGGTGCACACCGACTCCCGCGACGACCTGGCACGCACCACGGTGATCTGCGGGCTGCGACCCGGTCAGCAGTTGCGGATCGTCAAGTACCTCGCCTACGGCTGGTCCAGCCTGCGGTCCCGGCCCGCGCTGCGCGACCAGGTCGCCGCCGCGCTGACCGGCGCGCGCTACGTCGGGTGGCAGGGGCTGATCGACGCCCAGCGCAAATACCTCGACGACTTCTGGGACTGCGCGGACGTCGAGGTCGACGGCGACCCCGACATCCAGCAGGCGGTGCGGTTCGGACTGTTCCACGTGTTGCAGGCCAGCGCACGCGCCGAACGACGTGCGATCCCCGGAAAAGGCTTGACGGGCACCGGATATGACGGCCACGCCTTCTGGGACACCGAGGGTTTCGTGCTGCCGGTGCTGACGTACACCAAACCGGCCGCGGCGGCCGACGCGCTGCGCTGGCGGGCGTCGACGCTCCACCTGGCCAGGGAACGCGCCGCCCAACTCGACCTCCAGGGCGCCGCTTTTCCGTGGCGCACCATCCGTGGCGAGGAGTGTTCGGCGTACTGGCCCGCGGGGACCGCGGCGTGGCATGTCAACGCCGACATCGCGATGGCGTTCGACCGGTACCGCACCGTCACCGGTGACGATTCTTTGGAGGAGGAGTGCGGGCTGGCCGTGCTGGTCGACACCGCGCGGCTGTGGATGTCGATCGGTCACCACGACCGGCACGGCGTGTGGCACCTGGACGGCGTCACCGGTCCGGACGAGTACACGGCCGTGGTGCGCGACAACGTGTTCACCAATCTGATGGCCGCGCACAATCTCCGGGTGGCCGCCGACGCCTGCACCCGGCGAACGGAGGCGGCCCGCGAGATGGGAGTGACCACCGAGGAGACCGCGGCGTGGCGGGACGCGGCCGCTTCGGCGCACATCCCCTACGACGAAGAACTCGGCGTGCACCAGCAGTGCGAGGGCTTCACCACGCTGGCCGAGTGGGATTTCACCGACAACACCTCCTACCCGCTGCTGCTCAACGAGCCGTACGTGCGGCTCTATCCGGCCCAGGTGATCAAGCAGGCCGACCTCGTGCTGGCGATGCAGTGGCAGAGTCACGCCTTCACCGACGAACAGAAGGCCCGCAACGTCGACTACTACGAGCGGCGCACCACCCGCGACTCCTCGCTGTCGGCGTGCACCCAGGCGGTGATGTGCGCCGAGGTGGGGCACATGGAACTCGCGCACGACTACACCTTCGAGGCGGCGCTGATCGACCTGCGCGATCTGCACCACAACACCCGCGACGGGCTGCACATGGCGTCGCTGGCCGGGGCTTGGACGGCGCTGGTGGCCGGATTCGGCGGGTTGCGCGACGACGAGGGCGTGCTGTCCCTGGACCCGCATCTGCCCGACGCGTTCTCCCGGTTGCGATTCCGCTTGTGCTGGCGGGGTTTCCGGCTGACGGTGAACGCCGAGCACGACGAGGTGACCTACACGCTGCGCGACGGCCCCGACGGTGAGTTGACGATCCGGCACGCGGGTGAGGAACTCCAGGTCACCACCGCCGAGCCGACCACCGTCGCCGTGCGACGGCGCAAGCCACTGCTGCCGACACCTCCGCAGCCGCCCGGTCGCGAGCCGCTGCGGCGCCGCCTCACCGGACAGGACTGACCACCGCATCGCCGGCCGCCGTCACGGCTGGTCAACACCTATGCTCAGCGGATGGGAAGGCTGCTCGGGCTACTACGGCGAGGTGAACTCGCGATCGCGTTGATGGCCGACCGGGTGGCGGGCGACCGACGGCGGGCATCCAGCCTGCGGGCCGCGCACCGCTACTGGTCGGCGCCGGGCGACGACGATGCGTGGCAGTCGAACTCGCACTGGCGGACCGGTCTCGCGGACGACCTGTGGCAGGACGTCGGCAGGCAGCACCTCGACATGTACCGCGTGTTCGCCGCAGGCCTGGGCCGTACCGGCGGCCCCGGCGTGACCATCGAGTGGGGATGCGGCGGCGGAGCCAACGCCGCTTCCTTCGCTCCCCTGGCGTCACGGTTCATCGCCGCCGACATCTCCGCCGACAGCGTCGCCGAGTGCCTGACACAGGTGCGGGCGGTCTGCGACACCCCGGTGCAAGGCATCCACATCGACATCGCGGATGCGGTGGCGGCGTCCGACGGGCTCGAAGGCAGCTGCGACACGTTCCTGTGCTACTACGTCATCGAGCTCACGGCGGCGCCGAAGGACGCGCTCGACATCTTGGCCATTGCCGAACGGGTGCTCACCAGCGGCGGAATCGCCGTGGTCCAGGTGAAGTACCACACCGCCCAGCTCGGCACCCGCGGGCGGGGCGGTCGCGGCTACCGGCGTCACCTGGCGCAGACGACCACCTTCGCGATCGACGAGTTCTGGGAGCACGCCGCCGCGAGCGGACTCATCCCGCGGCTCGTCACGCTGGTGCCGAGGAACGAACTCGACTCCAGGTATGCCTACTACGCGCTCACGAAGCCGTGACCGCGCGCTGAATCAGGCGCCGCGTGCCTCCGCGGTGGTCGGGTCACGCCGGTTGACGTCCTCGGAGCTGGCATTCCAGTCCAGCGCGGCCGGCGCACCCTCAGGCACCACCGGGTGCTCGGGCGCGATCGGATCGAGCCGGCGGTAGCCCTCGCCCTGTGCGGGCCGCAGGTCCTCGGCGCCCTTGTTCGGCCACAGCGACGCCGCCCGCTCCGCCTGGGCGGTGATACTCAGCGACGGGTTCACGCCGAGATTGGCGGAGATGGCCGCGCCGTCCACCACGTACAGCGTCGGATAGTTGTACACCCGGTGGTACGGGTCGATGACCCCGTGCTCGGGGCCGTCACCGATCACCGCGCCACCCAGGAAGTGCGCCGTCAGCGGGATGTTGAACAGCTCACCCCAGGTACCGCCGGCCACGCCGTCGATCTTCTTGGCGATGCGCCGGGTCACCTCGTTGCCGACCGGGATCCAGCTCGGGTTCGGCTCGCCGTGGCCCTGCTTGCTGTCGAGCATGCGGAAGCCGAGCTTCGTCTTCCTGGTGAAGGTGGTGATCGAGTTGTCGAGGTTCTGCATGACCAGCGCGATCATGGTGCGCTCGCTCCAGCGCCGCGGGTTGAGCAGCCGCAGCGTGCCCTTCGGATCGGCGCCGGCGTTGTGGAACAGCTGCTTCCAGCGGGGCACGTCGGTGCCCTGGGGGCCGGCGCCGTCGGTCATCAGCGTCTGCAGCAGGCCCATGGCGTTGGAGCCCTTGCCGTACCGGCAGGGTTCGACGTGCGTGTCGTCCGTCGGGTGGATGGACGACGTGATGGCCACGCCGTGGGTGAGGTCGAGGTCGTCGCGGACCTGGAGCCGGCCCGCGCCGACGATCGACTCGGAGTTGGTGCGGGTGAGCAGGCCGAGCCGGTCCGACAGCTTCGGCAGTTTCCCGGTGTCGCGCATCTTGAACAGCAGCTTCTGGGTGCCGTAGGTGCCCGCCGCGACGATGACGTGCGTGGCGGTGAACGTGCGGCGTTTCCTGCGCAGCAACCGGCCGGTGTGGGCGGTCTTGACCTCCCAGACCCCGTCGGGCCGCTGCTGGAGGCTGGTCACGGTGGTCATCGGGTGGATCTGGGTGCCCGCCGACTCCGCCAGTCCCAGGTAGTTCTTCAGCAGGGTGTTCTTGGCGCCGAAGCGGCAGCCGGTCATGCACTGGCCGCACTCGATGCACCCGGTCCGGGCCGGGCCCGCGCCGCCGAAGTACGGGTCGGGGACCGTCTTGCCGGGCGTCTTCTCGCCGTCGGGGCCGAAGAACACCCCGACCGGGGTGGGCACGAAGGTGTCCCCGACGCCCATGTCCTCGGCGACCTCTTTCATGATGCGGTCGGCGTCGGTGAACGTGGGGTTGGTGACGACGCCGAGCATGCGCTGCGCCTGCTCGTAGTGCGGCAGCAACTCGTCGCGCCAGTCGGTGATGTGCTTCCACTGCGGATCCTTGAAGAACGGCTCGCGCGGCACGTACAGCGTGTTCGCGTAGTTGAGCGAACCGCCGCCGACGCCCGCGCCCGCCAGGATCAGCACGTTGCGCAGCAGGTGGATGCGCTGGATGCCGAAGCACCCGAACTTGGGCGCCCACAGGAACTTCCGCAGGTTCCAGGAGGTCTTGGCGAACTCCTTGTCGGCGAAGCGACGGCCGGCCTCCAGGACGCCGACGCGGTAGCCCTTCTCGGTGAGTCGCAGCGCGCTCACGCTGCCGCCGAATCCCGAGCCGATGATCAGGACGTCATAGTCAGGCTGCATCACACCAGTATGAGTTACCGCTGGGTAACTTTTCTAGACAGGTGGACCTAAGTTGTCAACGCGTCACACTTGCGCCGGCCGCGGTCAGGATCCGACGGCCAGACCGACCTTCTGGAACTCCTTGAGGTCGCAGTAGCCCGCCTTGGCCATCGCCCGCCGCAGTCCGCCAACCAGGTTCAGCGAGCCGAACGGATCGTCGGACGGGCCGTCAAGCACCTGCCGCAGCGACGGCCGCTCCCCGACCGCGACCTGCAGCAGCGCGCCGCGGGGCAGCGAGGGGTGGGCGGCCGCGGCAGGCCAGAACCAGCCGCCGCCCAGCGCCTCGGCCGCCGTGGCCAGCGGGGTGCCCAGCACCGCCGCGTCCGCACCGCACGCAATGGCCTTGGCCAGGTCGCCGGAGGTGTGGATGTCGCCGTCGGCCAGCACGTGCACGTAGCGGCCGCCGGTCTCGTCGAGGTACTCGCGGCGGGCGGCGGCGGCGTCGGCGATGGCGGTGGCCATCGGAACGCTGATGCCCAGCACCTCGTCGCTGGTGGTGACGCCGCTGGTGGAGCCGTACCCCACGATGACGCCGGCCGCGCCGGTGCGCATCAGGTGCAGCGCGGTGCGGTGGTCGAGCACACCGCCGGCCACCACCGGCACGTCCAATTCGGAGATGAAGGTCTTCAGGTTCAGCGGCTCGCCGTCGGACGCCACGCGTTCGGCCGACACGATGGTGCCCTGGATGACCAGCAGGTCCAGCCCGGCCGCGATCAGCGACGGTGTCAGCGCCCTGGCGTTCTGCGGGCTGACCCGCACGGCCGTCGTCAGCCCGGCATCCCGGATCCGGGCCACCGCGGCGCCGAGCAGCTCGGGGTCGAGCGGCGCGGCGTGCAGCTGCTGCAACAGCCGGATCGCGGCGGACGGCTCGGGCTCCTTCTCCGCGGCCTCGAGCACCTGGGCGATCTTCTCCTCGACGTCGGCGTGCCTGCCGATCAGTCCCTCGCCGTTGAGGACGCCGAGGCCGCCGAGCCGGCCCAGCTCGATGGCGAAGTCGGTGGAGGCGAGTGCATCGGTGGGGTGCGACAGCACCGGCATGTCGAACCGGTAGGCGTCCAGCTGCCATGCGGTCGACACGTCCTTGGACGACCGGGTGCGCCGGGACGGCACGATGTTGATGTCGCCGAGCTCATAGGTACGGCGGGCGGTGCGGCCCATGCCGATCTCGACCATGTCGCGCATGCGCGTCAGACCCCGCGGGCGTAGTAGTTCGGCGCCTCGACGGTCATCTGGATGTCGTGCGGATGGCTCTCCTTGAGCCCCGCGGCGGTGATCTGGACGAACTGCGCCTGCTGCAGGTGCTCGATGGTGGCCGACCCGGTGTATCCCATCGCCGCCCGCAGGCCGCCGGTGAGCTGGTGGATCACCGTCGACAGCGGTCCACGGAACGGCACGCGGCCCTCGATGCCCTCGGGCACCAGCTTGTCCTCGCTCAGGGCGTCGTCCTGGAAGTAGCGGTCCTTGGAGTAGCTCTTGCGGGTGCCGCGGGTCTGCATCGCACCGAGCGAGCCCATTCCGCGGTAACTCTTGTACTGCTTGCCGTTGACGAAGATCAGGTCGCCGGGGGCCTCGGCGGTGCCGGCCAGCAGCGAGCCGAGCATCGCCGTCGACGCGCCCGCGGCCAGCGCCTTGGCGATGTCGCCGGAGTACTGCAGCCCGCCGTCGGCGATCACGGGCACCCCGGACGGCGCGCAGGCGGCGACGGCCTCGAGGATCGCGGTGATCTGCGGTGCGCCGACACCGGCGACGACACGGGTGGTGCAGATCGAACCCGGCCCGACACCCACCTTCACCGCGTCGGCCCCCGCCTGCACCAGCGCTGCCGCCGCGGCGCGGGTGGCGACGTTGCCGCCGATCACGTCGACACGGTCACCGACGGCCATCTTCACCCGGTTCACCATGTCCAGCACGCCGCGGTTGTGCGCGTGCGCGGTGTCGACGATGAGGACGTCGACACCGGCGTCGGCCAGCGTCATCGCCCTGGTCCAGGCGTCGTCGCCGACACCGACCGCCGCGCCGACCAGCAGCCGGCCGTCGGAGTCCTTGGTGGCCAGCGGGAACTGCTCGGTCTTGACGAAGTCCTTCACCGTGATCAGGCCGGTGAGCTTGCCGTGGTTGTCGACGATCGGCAGCTTCTCGATCTTGTGCCTGCGCAGCAGCCCGAGCGCGGCTTCGGCCGACACCCCCTCCTGCGCGGTGATCAGCGGAGCCTTGGTCATCACCTCCGACACCGGCTTGCTCTGGTCGACCTCGAAGCGCATGTCGCGGTTGGTGATGATGCCGACGAGTGCGCCGTTGTCGTCCACGACGGGCAGCCCGGAGATGCGGAACCGCGCGCACATCGCGTCGACCTCGGCCAGCGTGTTGGTCGGCGAGCACGTCACCGGGTCGGTCACCATGCCCGCCTCGGAGCGCTTCACCGTCTCGACCTGGCCGGCCTGCTCGGCTGCGGGCAGATTGCGGTGCAGCACGCCCATACCCCCGGCGCGCGCCATCGCGATGGCCATCCGTGACTCGGTCACCGTGTCCATCGCGGAGCTGACGAGCGGCACCCGCAGCCGGATGCGCTTGGTCAGCCTGCTCGAGGTGTCGGCCATCGCCGGGACCACGTCAGAGGCGGCCGGCAGCAACAGGACGTCGTCGAACGTGAGCCCGAGCATCGCGACCTTGGTCGGATCGTCACCGCCGGTGGGCACCGGTACGGCGATGGGAACGCTGCTTTCAGCGATCGACATGGGCCTCGACATCCTTACTGCCTCCATCGGGGCGAAGCGTGATACTCAATCCTATCGGCTCAGCAGTCGCAACTCGCGATTCCATTCCCGGTCGCCGCGCCGGAGCAACCGCTGGCGCGATCCCAGTGGGGCTGCGTACTCTGGACGCGTGCGAGACCACTTGCCGCCGGGTTTGCCGCCTGACCCGTTCGCCGACGATCCGTGCGATCCGTCGGCTGCGCTCGATGCGCTCGAACCGGGTCAGCCGCTGGACCCGCAGGAACGCACCGCGGTGGAAGCCGATCTCGCCGATCTGGCGGTTTACGAAGCACTTCTGGCCCACAAGGGCATCCGTGGTCTCGTGGTGTGCTGCGACGAATGCCAGCAGGACCACTACCACGACTGGGACATGTTGCGCGCCAACCTGCTACAGCTGTTGGTCGACGGGACAGTGCGGCCGCACGAGCCGGCCTACGACCCGGAACCCGACGCCTATGTGACGTGGGACTACTGCCGCGGGTACGCCGACGCGTCGCTCAACGAGGCCACGTCGGAGTCCGACGGATACCGCTGACCCAGCCGGTCATTCACTCGCATCCTGCGGCGTGGCCACCTCTGGCAGTACCAGCTCGGGCATCTGGAGCACCGGCGGAATCGACGCAGGCCCAGGATTCTGCGCACCACCGCCACTGAGACGCGGCTGCGGCAATTCGACCGGCTCCTCGGCGGGCGGCTGCTCCGCCTGAGGCTCTTCGACCGGGGGCAGCGGCACCTGGGGCAGCTGCACCGGCGGCGGCGGGACCGGTGGCGCGGGGATGACGGTGCTGGTGGGCACCTGCGGCTGGGGCGTCGGGATCGGCCGCGGGCTCGGGGTCGGCAGCGGTGCCGGCTGCGGGCTCGGGGTCGGCAGCGGTGTCGGGCTCGGCCGGGGCGACGGGGTCGGCAGCGGCAACTGTGACGACGGGGTCGGCAGCGGCGTCGACGGCGACGCGGTGCCGTCCGACGGCGATGTGGTCGGCGACGATGTGGTCGGCGATGACGTCGAACCGGGGATCTCTCCGGGACTCGTGGTCGTCGACGTCGAGGTGGTGGCGTCCGGGTCGAGGATCACCGGCAGCGGCAGGTCCGGCGGGATCTCGGGCAGCACCAACGGCGGCGCGTCCGGCGGCACGGTCGCGTTGACGTCGCGGGTGTCCACCTTCGCCGACAGTTGCTGCCACTGCTCCACGAGCTCTTCCTGGCGGGTGGAGTCGTCCACCGCGGCGACCGTCGTGGTCATCGTCTGCAGCTTGTTCTGGGCGGCCGTCCAATCGCCCTGGTCGATCAGTTGCTGGACCTCGGCGAGCTGCGACTGCGCAGCCAGCACCACCTGGTCGTCGCGGGTCTGCTGCTGTTCGCCGAACAGCGCGGTGCGCAGGCCGTACAGCGGGTCGTCGGGCCCGGCGCCCGCGATCACCGCCCCGAAGCCACCGACGGCCAGAACGGCGGCCGCCACCGAGCCGAGCACGGCCATCGAGGCCCGGCTGCGCTGCCGCGACGACGCCGACCGATCCAGTGCCTGGACCGCGTCCCGGGTGGTCACCACCGAGGTGACCGGCGGCTGCCGGACCTCGTCGCGCCAGCCGGCGAGCATGTAGGCCAGTTCGGCCTCACCTGCGTCGGTGGAGTAGACGGGCTGCTCGCCGGCGAGCGCGTCGAGGAAGCGATCGGTGCGGTTCACCTCGTTCAGCGAGGGATCACCGCCGTTGTTGGTCCATCGTCCGAAGTCAGGCATGGTCATGCCCCGTCGCCATGATCTCCTGCTTGAGCCGGGCCAGCGCGCGGTGCTGCGCGACGCGCACCGCGCCCGCAGTGCTGCCGACCGTCTCCGCGGTCTCCTCGGCGCTCATCCCGACGACGACGCGCAGGATCAGGATCTCGCGCTGCTTCTCCGGCAGCTTGGCCAGCAGGCGGTTCATCCGGGCGGACGACTCGGCGTCCATCGCCATCTGCTCCGGGCCGGCGTCGGTCGAAAAGCGTTCGGGCACGACGTCGGTCGGTTCGGAGCGGTTGCGGGCGGCCGCACGGTGGGCGTCAGCAACCTTGTGAGCAGCGATACCGTACACAAAGGCCAGGAACGGGCGTCCCTGATCCTTGTAGCGCGGCAGCGCCGTGATGGCGGCCAAGCACACCTCCTGAGCGATGTCATCTGCTGAGAGACCACTTCGTTCGCCCGCCCCGATCCTTGCCCGGCAGTACCGGACGATGATGGGCCGGATGATCTCCAGCACCTCCCGGAGCGCGTCCCGATCACCGGCCACTGCCTCAGCAACGACAGCATCGAGACGATCTCTCGAATTTGTCATCGTGTGCGGCTTCTCCAGCGTTACGAACGCCGACACTCTCGTCGGTGTGGCTGAGCTAAACAATAACGACCGTGCCGAGGCGGCCCGGGGTCAGCGATCAGACCACACGCCGCCCCTGTGCCGCACAATATCGGCGCTGCGGTCTCGAACGGCGGCGACGCGCTCCGCCGTGAGGGTCGCGCTTCCGATGTCGGCGAGCAGACAGGCCAGCGCCCATTGCAGCGGGATCAGGCCCGCGGCGTCGGCGTCGGCCAGCGCGGCGTCGGCCACCGGACGGGCGTCGTCCACGGCGCCGGCACTGCACAGCGCGGCGGCCAGGATCACCTTCGACTTCACAGCGTGCCGGGTGGAGCCGAACGGCTCCGCCGCGGCGACCCCTCGCCGGGCGTGGTCGGCGGCGGCGTCGCCGTCGCCGCGCGCCATGGCCAGTTCGGCCGATACCCAGCCGAGCCGGATGCGCGGCCGAGCGGATGCGGCGGCGTCGATCTCGGTGCGCACCCGGTTCAGCAGTCGCTCCGAAAGGTCGAACCGGCCGGTGCCCAGCGCGTCGGCCGCCAGGCCGGTGAGGGCGTCGGCGCGGGCCTCCGGGTCCCCGCCCGCCAGGACCAGTGCCCTGCCGTCCCAGTGCCGTGCATCGGCGTGCCCGCCGAGCTGGCGCAGAAACGACGCCCGCGTGCTGTGCGCGAGGGACACCAGCGGCGCACTCTGCGACCGGCACACGACGTCGAGATCGGCCAGCGCCGCGCCGTAGCGGCCCTGCCCACCCGCCGCCACAGCGCGCAGCCACCGGCCCTGGGTGTCCCCGGCGGACGGCAGCGGCCAGCGGCCCGGGTCGTCGCCGAAGGCGGCGCGCCGCAGGGCGCTCGCTGAAGGGGTGATCATCGCTCGGCGACGGTACCAATCACGATGGGCGGGCCGTTGCCGGCAAATTCTCCGACGATCCGGATCGACGGCGGTTAACAGTTGATGGTGGGCGGGTTACCACCGTGTTACGGCGCTCGCCGAGGTGCCGCAGCCGGAGTGCAGAACCAGCTCCGTCGATCAGCGGAAACGCGTGAAGCGCACTGGTCGAGGGTGATTCGCTATCACCTTCTGCGTTGCCCGCAGGTCGCAACAATGAACGTGACGTAAATTCTCAAGCTGCGCTTATGTCATTGAGCACACGTGCAGGCTATTGACGGAATTTCTGGAGCACCCCTACTTTGTGTGCACGAGTAGTCATCGGCGACACACGCTCGGATCGGTTTCACAACTCACGCTCTCCCGCGTTCTCCACAAGAGTGTGTAGAGAGGGGTTTACCCATGCCACAGCCGCAGCAGCTGCCTGGACCCAATGCCGACATCTGGGACTGGCAAATGCAGGGCCTTTGCCGGGGCGTCGATTCGTCGGTGTTCTTCCATCCCGACGGCGAGCGCGGCCGTGCCCGCGCTCAGCGGGAGATGCGCGCCAAGGAGATGTGCCGGAGCTGTCCGGTGATCGCACAGTGCCGTTCGCACGCGCTCGCCGTGGGCGAGCCCTACGGCATCTGGGGCGGTCTGAGCGAGGCGGAACGCGAACTGCTGCTCAAACGAGGCATCCGCCGCACGGCCTGACGAACCACGTCGACGAGGCCCCACTCCGGCAAACCGGAGTGGGGCTTCGCCGTTTCCGCATAAACGCCTGTCTCCCGGAGGGTGAACGCGCCCGAAACTCCCACATCGCAACGGCGCGCGCCGCTAGATTGATTCGCGACGACCCGTTTCTTCGACGTCCCTCCACCCCGTCCGCGCGACGAAGGGAGCTCCCATGAGCACGGCAGCCGAACGCGCAGCTCAGCTCGAACTGGTGTCACGGTTGAAGTCCTCCTACCCCGAACTCCCCGACGCTCCCACGCCCGACCTGCTCGACCACGCCCGAATCACGGCGTACCTGAAGCCCGTTCACGACGTCGGCGGCGAGCCGTGCGCTCCAGAAGAATTCGTGAACAAGGAATACGAGCAGTGGGAGGAGCTCACCTACGTCATCTGCGAGGTGCTCGCATGGCGCGGGATCTGGCTGTCGGAGGAACGGCGACGGATCGGCAACGTGGACGTCGGCCGGGCCGAGTACCTCGGACTGCCCTACTACGGCCGGTGGCTGCTGGCAGTCGCCCGCGTCCTGGTGGAGAAGCATCACCTGGCGCTCGGTGAGATCAGCGAGCGAATGGCCGAGGTGTCCGCGCGGTACGCCGGCGGCCTCGACGGCAAAAAGCTGGAAGCGAAGCCGAAGTCCGAGGGCGACGGCTCGCAGGTGAAACGCAACAGTCACCACATAGACGCCGTCGGTAAAGGAGATCCGCAGAAGTACTCGGGCCTGGCCGGCGAGCCGGCATTCAAGGTGGGAGACCGGGTCACCGTGCGCGAACTGCCGGTGATCTTCTACACCCGCACACCGGAGTACTGCCGCGGGGCGACGGGTGAGATCGCCTCGGTCGCCTACGAGAGTCCCGCCGCCGAGGACGAGACGTGGGATCGCGAGGACGCGACACCCGAATGGTTCTACGTGGTCCAGTTCACCATGTCCGAGCTGTGGGACGGCTACACCGGAGCCGCCACCGACACGCTGCGCACCGAGCTGCCCGAGCGCTGGCTCGAATCCGCCCACTGACCGCCGGTTTTCGAGAGGGATCCCATTCATGTCTCACGACCACGACCACGACCACGACCGGACCGTCAAACCGATGGTGGACGAGGTCACCGATTTCGAGGTGCTCGAGATCGCGCTGCGGGAGCTGTGCATCGAGAAGGGCATCTTCACCGCCGAGGAGCATCGGCGCTTCACCGAGTTCGCCGAACAGATCGGGCCCACCCCGGCGGCCCGCCTGGTGGCCAGGGCGTGGCTGGACCCCGACTTCAAGCAGCTCGCCCTCACCGAACCTATGACGGCCAGCAAGGAGTGCGGCGTCGACTGGATGGAGCCGACCGGCTTCGGCACGCCGAGCGACTTCACGGCGTTCGAGATCCTGGCCGACACACCGACTCTGCACAACGTGATCGTGTGCGCGCTGTGCTCGTGCTACCCACGCCCCATCCTGGGCAACTCCCCCGAGTGGTACCGCACCCCCAATTACCGTCGCCGCCTGGTGCGGTGGCCCCGCCCGGTGCTCGCCGAGTTCGGTCTTTACCTGCCCGACGACGTCGAGGTGCGGGTGCAGGACTCCAATCAGAAACACCGGTTCATGGTGATGCCCATGCAGCCCGAGGGCACCGAGGGCTGGAGCGAGGACCAGCTGGCCGAGATCATCACCCGCGACTGCCTGATCGGAGTGGCGTTGCCCAAGGCGGGCGTCACCACGAACGTCATCACCAAGACGCGTCCTGCGACGCATCCGATTCCGGCCGAGTGAGGGCCCGTCGTGTCCGCCGAGCGTGACCCCCAGCCCGTCGACGAGGTCAAAAGCGCTGTGCTGCAAGAGATCGTCGAGCGCAATCAGGTGTGGCCGCGGATGGCGGCCAAGTACGGCGTGGAGAATCCCGTGCCGCCGTGGAAGACCAGCCTCGACGGCCTGTGCGACGCGCTCGACCAGGCGGCGTGCGACGCGAACGTCCCGAACTTCAAGGAACGCCGCGACGAGGAAGACGCCCTGTCGGCGAGCAGGTACGCCGATCTGCCCTACCCCGAGAACCAGTTGATGGCCCTCGCGCACTCGCTGCTGGCGCGAGGCGTGGTCGACGAGGCGACGCTCCAGCAGCGCCTCGCGAGTGTCCGGGCGCGTCTCGAGGCCTAGGCGGCACCGCGCGGCGTCGTGGTTACCCTCGTGGTGCCATGACTCGACGTTTCGCGCTCCTGCTGCTCGTGTGTGCCCTCTGGACCGGTTCCACAGCGTGTTCGCTGTTCACCGGTAGCGACCCGAAGGACGCCCTGCAGTCATTCGCCGATGCGCTGCAGCGCAAGGACTCCCCCGCCGCCGCGGCCACCACCACCGACCAGGCGGCGGCCGCGTCCGCCATCACCTCGATGTTCGACGGCATGCCCAAGGACACCACGGTGACCGTCGACGTGGGGGATGTGTCCGAGGACAACCACCAGGCGACGCTGAGCTACTCGTGGACATTCGGACCCGAGCGGAACTTCCGGTACGACGCGACGGCGACCGCGACGCAGTCCGGCGACGAGTGGCGCGTGCGATGGGAGCCGACGGTGCTGCACCCGGACCTCGCCGCGGGCATGCACTTTCAGTACAGCGACGACAAGAACTTCCTCACCCCCGTCACCGATCGCGACGGCCGGCCCCTGATGACGTGGCAGACCGTCGGCGTGGTCGACCTCCGCCGGGACCACCTCGCCTCGGCGGCCGCCCTGGCGGCGCTGCTGCAGCAGTTCGCGCCGACCATCACCGACGCCACCATCGCCGACCAGTTCGCAGCCACGCAGGGTGACACCGTCACGGTGATCCGGCTCCGGGAGGCCGACCTGGCACTGGTGCGGGATCAGTTGACCCGGATTCCGGGTGTGACGGTCACCGAGCAGGGCGCGCTGCTCACCGCCGACCGCGCCCTGGCCTCGCCGGCGATCAGCGGGCTGCAGGACGTCTGGCGCACGAAGATCGACGCGGCCGCCGGCTGGTCGGTGGCGCTGGTCGACGGTCAGGGACAACCGACCTACGACCTGACATCGACACCGGCCAGGGACACGCCGCCGATCCGGACCACCCTGGACACCCGCCTGCAGTTGCTCGCGCAGGCGGCCGTCGCCGCGGAATCCCGGCCCGCCGTCCTGGTGGCGATCTCGCCCAGCACCGGTGGCATCCTGGCCGCCGCGCAGAATGCGCCCGCCGATGCTCAGGGGCCGATTGCGTTCTCGGGCACGTACCCTCCGGGCTCGACGTTCAAGACCATCACCACTGCGGCGGCGCTCGAAGCGGGCATCGCGACACCCGACAGTCCGCAGGCCTGTCCCGGTCGCGTCACGGTCGAGAACCGGACGATCCCCAACGACGACGAATTCGACCTGGGCACCGTGCCCTTGACGACGGCGTTCGCCCGCTCGTGCAACACCACCATGGCGGTGCTGTCCGACCAGCTGCCCGCCGACGCGCTGCCCGACATGGCGAAACTGTTCGGCATCGGCGTCGACTTCGTCATCCCAGGCCTGACCACCATCACGGGCAACGTGCCCGACGCGGACACCCCGGCGCAGAAGGTGGAGAACGGCATCGGTCAGGGCACGGTGACCGTGAGCCCGTTCGGCCTCGCGGTCGCCGAGGCCAGTCTCGGGCACGGGTCGACGATCACCCCGACGCTCGTCGTCGGCGAGAAGACCACGGCGGACATCGAGTCCAAGCCCATCCCGCCGGCCGTCGTCGACAGCATCCGCGCCATGATGCGCCAGACCGTGGCCGACGGCACCGCGAGCGAGCTGCGTGACATCCCCGGTCTGGGCGGGAAGACGGGCACCGCGGAGTTCGGCGACAACACCAGCTCGCACGGCTGGTTCGCGGGCATCGTCGACGACATCGCGTTCGCGACCCTCGTGGTCGGCGGGGACACCTCGGCGCCCGCGATCGCGGTGACCGGCGACTTCCTGCGCCCCGCCGTCGGCGGCTGACGCACGCTCGGGGTTTGATTTTCCCGTGTCAGGGCACCCTCAGTGAAGTGGCGGGTGCAACGCGGTTGCGTTGACAGGCTCGCTATGAGGTGGGTACGGGGTCAACCCTCTCGTTGAGAAAGCAGCGCTCGCCCGTGCCTACCGCACCTTTCGACAATTTCTGACGCACTCGTCGATCAGCCGCCGACTTCGCATAATCTCGGTTCATGGCGAGTAAGGCGTCCAGGAAGACGAACAACGGCTTCGCCGATCAGGCGGCTGCCGATGCGGCCGAGATGGGCGTCGACGGCCAAGCCGCGAGCCACCTCGACCGCGCCCTGATGGGCGGTCCACCACAGCGGGTGGGACGTTTCGAATACCACTACCTCACCGACACCTGGACGTGGTCGGACACGGTCGCCCGCATGCACGGCTACCAGCCGGGCGAGGTGACACCCACGACCGAACTCGTGCTGAGTCACAAGCACCCCGACGATCTGGCGCAGGTGCGCGCACTGCTGCAACAGACCTCGGCGCCGTTCAGCAGCAGACACCGCATCATCACCAAGGACGGGAACACGCGCAACGTCGTCGTCGTCGGGGAAGCTGTCACCGATGACGACAAGCGGATCGTGGCGACCCGCGGCTTCTACATCGACATCACCGCGAGCGTCCACGCCCAGATCCAGGAGACGATCAACGAGGAACTCGAGGTCATCGTCGCCCACCGCGAGTCGATCGACATCGCCAAGGGCATGCTGATGGCCGTCTACGACCTCACCGCCGACGCCGCCTTCGCGGTGCTGCGGTGGCGCTCGCAGGAACTGAACATCAAGCTGCACGTCGTCGCGCAGACACTGGTCGACACGCTGCCCACGTTGCTTCGGACGTCGGACCAGACGCGCGCACCCGTCGACCACTACCTGATGACCCTCGAGGCGCCCGCGACCGAATGACGGCAGGTCGGGTGCGATGCGCCGTCCGGCCTCATGACCGGCGCGACCGCACCGCCCGGATGAGGATGTAGCCGGCCACCCCGAGTATCGCGAGCACACCCAGCCACGGCAGCAGCAGGCCGACGAGCAGGAACAGTGTGCCCGTCACCGAAACCAAGGCGTCCCAACCGCGTTCGACCTGACCGAGGAAGCCCTGGTACTGCTGCGGTGACGGCCCGCCGACCTGCTCGGCGACGAAGGTGACATCGACGGTGCTGTAGTCGATCCGGTCACCGAGTTGATCACGCTGCGCCCGCAGGCTGTCCAGGTCGGCCTGGCGTTGCGACAGTGCGTTCTCGGCTGCGATGAGGGCCTCGGGATCCCTGGCGTCACGCATGATCGCCAGCAGCCGATCGACCGACGTCTGCAGAGCCTTGATCCGCGCGTCGAGATCGACCCGTTGAGAGGTCACGTCCTCCGATCGGGTCTCGGCGGTCTCCACGGTGCCCAGCGTCTTGAGTTCGCGCACCACGCCGTCCAATTTCGGCGCGGGCACCCGCAGCACGACCGAGGTGAGCGCCCGCCCCCGGCCCGAGCCGGAATCCTCCGAACGGCTGTCGACCCGCCCGTCGGCGTCCTCGACGATGACCGCGGCCTTGTCGGCGGCCGTCGACGGGCTGGCGACGGTGATCGTCATCGACGCGGTCTTGACGACGTCGCGCTGCTCGGTCAGCTCTTGCGGCGGTCCGTTCTGGGGCGCCGGTGCGCCTGCGGCGTCCTTCATGTTGCCCGCCGCAGGTTCCGGACCGGTGCTGACGGGCGATCCCGCGCACGCCGTCAGCAGGGTCAGCGCCGCCGTCGCCACGACCGTCCGCACCAGATGCGTTCTCATGACTGGAAACCTAGCCATCCGAGCGGAGAACGCCTGCGTTTGTGCGGAATTCACAGGATCGGCAACAAGCGTCACTGCTGCGACGGTCGATCTCCCCAGCCGGAATTCGCGACCACATCGAAGAACGTCAGCGATCTGCCGTTGAAGAGTTCGTGCACGTGAGCAGGAAACGTGAAGGGCGGCGCCTTCATCGGATCGGCCTGGACGCCGCGGTCGATGGCTCGGGCGATCGCGTATCCGAGGTCATCGCGCGGCCAAGCGTCATGGACACGCTCGGCGAAACCCGCAGTCAGTCGGCTTTTGTCCATACCGTCGATGTCCAGGGAGATGCCGGAGAACGCCAGTGACTGCACGTGGCCGAACCGTTGCGCGAGGCCGAGACTGGTGTGCAGGGCGATGGACTGCCACACGGTGACGGTCCGGTCCTCGGCGATGCCGTGGTCGCGAAGGAACCGCGCAGCGGCGTCGGCGCCGTCGACCTCGAATCGCTGACCGCCCGTCCCGTAGTCGGTGATGCCGAGGTCGTGCAGCAGGCAGGCGAGGAAGAGGGTCTCCTCGTCGAGGCCGTCCTCGCCGCGGCGGTCCGGGGTGGACGCGAGCTCGCGCGCGAACAGGAAGCTGCGGACGCAGTGGTTGGCGAGGAACGCCGGTGAGACGTCGAACACCAGCTCCACTGCTGCTGAGGCGATGTCGGAGTCGGGAAGATCCCACTGGGCGCCTCGGGTGGTCAACGGGAGGTCGTGCCGACTGGTCATGTCCTCATGGTGGTCAGCCGATCCACCCGCAGCCAGTGGCCGGAGTGTCACTCACCGCCGGGATCCGGCCACCGCCGAAAATCGTCAACGAGCCGGGTGGAGCTCGGCCTTGAGGGCGGCGTTCTCCTCCTCCAGGGCCGTCAGTCGTCGGCGCAGATCCGTGAGCACGGGTTCGAGTTCCGCAGCGGTGAACCGGGGCGTGATGTGCTGGGGGCAGTTCCAGTCGAACGCGTCCACGGTGACGACTACCGCGCGCTCCACCACCGCGTCGTATTCGGCATCGGCCAGCGACCGGATCAATGCCGGATCCTCGTCGGCCGTCACGATCTTGGCGTGCCCGAAGACCTTCAACCTCCGCCGCCGGGCGTAGTCCATGGCGATGATCGCGACCCGGTCGTTCCCTCCGATGTTGCCTGTGCTGATGTACTGCAGGTTGCCGCGGAAGTCAGCCCAAGCGATGGTGCCGGAGTCCAGGACCCGGACGAATCCCGTTGGCCCACCGCGAAATTGCACATACGGCCATCCGGTCTCACCGACCGATGCGAGATAGAACCCGTCGCGCTCGGCCAGGAATTCGGCTTCATCTTCGGTCAGCCGGTCCGGTTCGGCGGAGGTGCCTGCAGCGACGCGCTTGCGCGCGTACACCCGGTCGCTGCCGTGCTCGCGCTGCACCGCCTGCACGTCGTCGGTGAAAGCGATCGCGGGGTAACGCCTACTCATGCATCCTCCAGCCGACGTATGTCCATCACATCAGCGTCGGAGCGTGCCCAGGAATTCCCGGTCGCGCCCGTGATCCCACCCAGGGAGTACCGCACCCTGCACGAATTGGTCGCCGACGACGATCAGGTGGTCGCGCGGTGGCGGGGCACCGCAACCGCGCGCGACGGCGTGCCGTACGTCAACGAGTACGCATGGGTGATGACCATGGCGAATGAGCGGGTGACCCGCGTCGTCGCCTATCTGGATCTGGTCGCACTCGACGACCTGATCACCCGCGTACCGCTGCCCCGGTGATCTTTCGCGTTAAGAGGCGAAGCCGGCAGGCACGCCGAACACCTGCACCTCGACTGTTTTTCCCTTCACGGCATGGAATCCACGGTCGATCAGTCCGGGCGGCCGAACGGTCAGGGCGCCGACGCACTGGTGGGTGAGCAGAATCGCATCGCCGGTGGTCTTGGTGAGCTGCTCGACGCGCGCGGCGACGTTGACAGTGTCGCCGATCAGTGTGAATTCGAGCTTGCCTCCGCCACCGATGGTTCCGGCGATCACCGAACCCGTGTTGACACCGATGCCGATCCGGAGGCCGTCGCCGAATCGTTCGGCGACGAGGCGGTGGATCGAGACCGCGGCCGACACGGCGGCGTCGGCATGGTCGGCCAGGTCGTTGGGGGCGCCGAAGACGGCCAGCGCGCCGTCGCCCAGGAACTTGTTCACATGGCCGCCGGCGTCGACGACGGCAGGCACCACGATCCCGAAGAGCGCATTGAGGCGGGCGACGGTGTCCTCGGCGGTGTTCGCCTCCGCGAACGGGGTGAAATCGCGGATGTCGACGAACATCACCGTCACCTGGCGCCGTTCACCGGTGAACACGTCGTCGCCCTGCTGCAACAGCCGCGTCGCCAGATCCGGATCGACGTAGGTCCCGAACGCGACCTGAAGTCGTTGTCGTTCAGCCAAACCCGCCTGCATACGGTTGAACGACGCTGCCAGCGCGCCCAGGTCGTCGTCCTGAACCACCGGCAGACGTCGGCCGTAGTCACCGACGGCAACACGTTCAGTCCCTTCGGCGAGGTCGCGGATCGGTCGTAGGAAGGGCGAGATCGTCATGACCGCGACCGGCCCGGAGATGAGGGTCAATGCACATCCGATCACGACGGAGACGACGGGGTCGTCACGGGCACGGTCGATCACGGACGCCGTCATCGCGGCCCCAGTGGCGAATGCGAACGCCATCGCGAGCATGGTGAGGTTGGACCAGACGGCAAATGTCGGGTGAGAGCGCGGCAGGGAGTCGCCGATTCCTGTGTCACCCGCGATGGCGGCCCGCGCCGGCCGCAGCGATCCCTCACTGAAGCTGTGCACACCGATCACCCCGATGGCCGCTCCGTACAGGGCACCGACAACCCCGTATTGGGCCAGTCGCCACCCGGTCGCGCCGGCAATCGTGGCGACGACGAGCCCGAGGCAAGCCGCCCAGACGACATCGGTTGCGAGCACTCGGGCGGTCGTCCTCCGCGCGTAGATGAAGGTGGCGCGTAGCGCTTCCACCGGATCGACCTCGTGGCCTGCTGCCCACTTCTCGATCAGCCGCAACTGCTCCGAGCCCGGAAGAATCAGGAGGTAAACCCGCACCAGCATTGCGACACTGGTGATGACCGCCGCCTCGACATAGCGATCGGATCCCTCGAAGGCGACGATGATCAACGGGTAGGCAAGATAGACCGAGAGCCCCGCGGGGTATATGAGGGCACAGATCGCCCATGAGTAGATCGGCCCGTACCGATCCCACACCCACTGAAAGATCCGGTCCATGTCGCGACACTAAAGCGTCCGCCCGATGGACCTGCCGCTATTGGTGGAGCCCCACCTTTCCTGAGCGTCTACTCGTCCAGATGATGGCCGTACCCGTGATCCTCGTCGACGGTGAGCGCACGGTCGCCGCGAGATCAGGGATCGGGAGTCAGAGGACCGGAACCCAGCACGATGGTGATCTCGGTGGTTGTCGCGGTCGTTCGGTAAGCCGGGGGATTCGTGCCCACGACGCGGTCCTTCAGCTCCGGTGATGACGGTAACGACGCCTGCTGGAACTGCCCGAAACCTGCGTCCGTCAGCTCGCGAACGGCATCGGCATAGGTCATCGACCGCACCTCGGGCACCGTTACCTGCGCACCACCGGTCGAGACGTCGGGGACGGGACCCGTCGACACATTGAGCGTGATCTCTTGCCCGGCGCTGACCGCGGTATCGGCGCCGGGGTTGGTGGTGATCACAAGACCGGGCGGTACGGTGACGTCCGCGATCTCCAGGATGCGGGTCTTGAAGCCGCCGTTCTGCAGGACGGCGACCGCATCGGCCGAAGTCCTCCCGTTCACATCGGGAACCGCCACGTCGCGGGAATTGCCTGCAAGGACGTTGATCCCGATCCCACCCCCGATGATGAGGACAGCCAGCACCGCGACCGCGATCAGCCAACGCCTGGTCGACCGGCCTGCGTGACCCGACTGCTGTGTCACCAACTGCTCTGTCGGCGGATTCCTGTCGGACGTGCCGGCCAGCGCTGAGTCGCCGTCGGCGGCGATCCCCGCCATTGAGGCGTACGGGGTCAGTCCACGATGCACGCGAACGAGGTCGGTGCGCATTTCTGCGGCGGTCTGATAACGATTGTCGGGGTTCTTGGCCATCGCCTTGAGCACCACGGCGTCCAGGTCGGGGGTGAGCTCACTGTTGAGCGTCGACGGCGCAACCGGCTCTTCCTGAACGTGCTGGTACGCGACCGCCACGGCCGAATCCCCTGCGAACGGCGGTTCGCCGGTGGAGATTTCGTAGAGCACACACCCCAGCGAGTACACGTCGGCCCTGGCGTCGACGCGAAGGCCGCGGGCCTGTTCGGGCGACAGGTACTGGGCGGTGCCGATCACCGCGCCGGTCTGAGTGACGCCCACGTCGCTGTCGGCGATCGCCTTGGCGATACCGAAGTCCACCACCTTCACCGAGCCGGCCGTGCCGATCATGATGTTGGCCGGCTTGACGTCGCGATGGATGATCCCGCGCTGGTGACTGAAGTTCAGCGCCCGGCACGCATCAGCGATCACCTCGATGGCCTGCCGTTGGCGCATGGCCCCGTGGCTACGCACGTAATCGCGCAACGTCACACCGTCGACGTACTCCATCACGATGTAGGACAGCGTCCCGCTCGGCGTCTGCACCTCACCGGTGTCATAGACGGCCGCGATGGCAGGGTGGTTCAACGATGCCGCATTCTGCGCTTCTCGCTGGAACCGCACACTGACGCTGGGGTCCTGGGCGAGGTCGAGACGGAGCAGTTTGATCGCGACGTCACGATGCAACCGCAGATCGCGGGCCAGGTGGACTTCGGACATACCACCCAGGCCGAGGATCTCGCCGAGTTCGTACCTGCCCGACAGGCGCCGCGGAGAAGTCATGGCGATGTCCCGGTCGTCGCTGGCGGGGTGGGGTCCTCGGCCGGCGGCGCACTGCCCATGGGCAAATCCGGTGCCACCTGCCGATCGTGGCACGTTTCGGCCGCATCCGCCCTCAGAGCCGAGATGTCGGCGAACGAGCGGGTGAGACCTGGTGAGTCACCCGACCTCGAATGGACGTCGCCACATGGCATAGAGGGCCGGGGAATCCGCGACGGCCAGCTCGCGCACCAACTCGAATCCATGACGCTCGTAGATGCGCCGATTCTCGGGACACGAGGCTTCGAGATAGGCAGGCATGTGATCGCGGTCGGCCTGGCTGAGCACCGCCGCGAGTAACGCGGTGCCGATGCCTTGTCCCTGCCCGGCCGGCTCGACACCCATGAACGCCAGGTACCAGCAATCGTCCGTGGGGTGGTTGTCGTCGAGTACCGCGAACAATTGCGTCATCCGCGCCGCAGAGGCTTCGTCTCCGGCACTTTCCACGAGCTCCCGACCGAAACGCTCGGCGTCCTCCTCGGTGACCAACTGCTCACCCGGCGGCAGCCACAGGGCCGCCCCGGAGCCGCCACCCGCCGCATACACCCCGCCGTGCGGCCAGCACGCATTGACGAAGCTCGAATAGAAGACCGACGCGCTGCGGCGTCGTTGGGCATCGTCGGGAACCAGCCACCGGTAAATGCGGTCGTCGAAGAAGGCTTTACACAAGGTGGTGACGACCTGGGCGCGCTCGCCGTCGGTTGCGGGATGAGCCGCCACCATCCCCGCTGCTGTCATGACGCCACCCACTCAGGGTCGGACTCGTTCACCGAGTTGACTACCGACAGTGAACACCTTCGAATCGGCGACCGGCCGTGTTTGGACAGTTCGCGCGCTGATGGGACGTGAGCGTTTCCCGTTACATCGGTGATCCGGCACCGTAGTAGTCAGCGGTGTCGACCCACGTCTGTCGGTGGAGCTCAGAGCCGCAGGAGCGCGGCAACCTGTTGGGCATCCTCACGGCAGTAATCGCGAAGTGCCATGAGTCCCACCCACAGTGGTACTGAGAGTTGTGAACGTGCCGAGGCGGACCGCAGTACCGCCTCGAGGTACTCGAGCAGGTCCATCACGGACGTGATCTGTCGATGCCTCAACGGCTGATGCTCGTCGAGTCCGCGGTCGACTTCGGCGTTGTTGGGAATGAGGTGCACGTAGTCGACGTCGAGCAGAGCGATCGCCACGAACTCGGGTTTTCCTCCGCGGTAAACGTTGCGGAAGAAGGCCAGGAGTTGACTTCGGAGGAACACCTTGTTGTCCGGGTCGACGCCTCGACGCAAGGACTCCTCGCAGAACTCCCGGTGCATTGCCCGCAGCACCGTAGCTCTCAGGGTGTCGCCCGGCCGGTAGTCGGCCCAATCGCACGATCCCGATCCGGTCGGTGCGAGCAGACCCCGGGCCACCATGGCTCGAGCGTTCTGCCGCCAAAAGACGAGGTGGCGGTCGCGGGTGAAACCGAGGACGCTGACCCCCAATCCGTTCGCGAACGGATACGTCCCGAGTTCGTCCAGGCGGCGGGCGTCTCCATGCTCGGTGGCCGGGTAGTTCAGGTCGAAGAACACTCGCGGCTTCTCCGACTCTGCGAGCAGGATTCGCGCCCGACACAGTTCGTTGGTGAGGAATGCCTCGTAGTAGGACGTGCGAAAGACTCTGACCGATTTTGCCGTCGTCAGCACCGGCGAACAGAACCCGAGCTTTGGTTCGTTCCGGAAATCACGGTCGATGTATTTGCGTCCGAAATACCGCAACACCGATTCGACCTCGGTGCGCTGCTCGCGCAGCCGTGCGAGCAGTGCAGTGCCGAACGCCGGATCGACCTCGAGCGGCCAGTCGGCACCGGCCGTGCGCAGGTGAGCGTTGAGGTGCCGCGAATAGAGAATCGCCGCTGAGGGCACGCTCGAGTCACAGACGAGCTGGAACCCGTCGGCCTCTTCGTCGCGAGAGGGGAGCATCTGCCGTAGATGGTTATCGCGAACCTTCGTCTGCACTTCCAACCGCGGCACCACGGCGAGGCCTCGGTACAACTGCCACGCCGACGCGCAGAGCCCCGCGATTCCGGCGACGGTGAAGAGAATGATCTTGCTCGGATCGAACACCGCCGCCGCGATCCCCAGAGCCAGACTGACAGTGCTGGCAACGAGGAGCAGACCCCGGCGTGGATTGAGTCTTGCGGCCACGAAGATCAGTCGATCCAAGCGGCCGGCAGCCGTTCTTGGCAACTTGTGAACTAGCGGCATCGGTGATCCATCGGCGCGTCCCTCCCCCGAGTCGTCGGCTCAACTTAGCGGATGCGTCGCAGCTAAGAGCGAATGCGAACGTGGCGAACGCCTTTCCGAAACGCCGAACAGCTATCCGGCGTCTTCGGGAATCCGTGTCCGCAGCACTTCCGGCTCCACGGCGCGGTGAAAGCCACGGAAGGCGTCGCCGGCCACGTTGCCACCGACTCGCATCGCGTTGGGATTGAGCGACGCACCGCCGTCGATGCGGATACAGCTACCGGTGAGGTATGCCGCCGCCGGGGATAGCAGGTAGACGATGGCAGCAGCGACCTCCGCTTCCTGAGCGAAGCGCTTCAGTGGTGTCACCCCGATCGAAGCGCCGACGAGTGGACCCGCGATGTCAGGGTCGTAGGTGTCGAGGCCAGAGGACGCGACATAGCCCGGCGCTACCGCGTTAACACGCACGCCTGGTGCCCACTCGAGCGCAAGGGTCTGGGTGAGATTCAACATTCCGGCTCGCGCCGCGCCGGAGTGAGCCATCAGCGGCATACCGTCCCATACGTTCGCGAGCATGTTGACGATCGCACCGCCGCCGGCTTTCATGGCCTGCCCGTACACCTCTCGGGACACCAAGAAGCCACCGGTCAGATTCGTCGCGAGAACCGTCTCCCATCCCTTCTTGCTGATCGCCTCCGCCGGCATTGGGAATTGGCCGCCGGCGTTGTTCACCAACCCATCGATGTGGTTGTGTTCTCTGAGGATCGCCGCAACGGCTGAGCGAACAGCGTCCTCATCGCGCACATCGAAGTCGTAGACCGCGGCGTTGCCGCCATCCTCGTGAATTTCGTCGGCTGTCCGCCTCAGCTTCTCCAGCTTGCGGCCAGTTATCACCACTTCGGCGCCAAGGCTTGCCAATTCGTGAGCCACGCAACGACCGATTCCGGATCCGCCTCCGGTGACGACAACCGTCTGCCCGTCGAACAAACCTGGTCGAAAGATGGACGCGTACATGCTCCCCCCGGCATTGCCACTGGTCTTGAGCCTGGGCGTGGGCCCGGGAACTTCCACAGTGTGACCGAAAGTCAGGAATGCCGACGGGAAACCGCCACATGATCAGCGCTACCGCTCCGAAGAACGAAAACACCCCCGGCCTAGCGACCGGGGGTGTCTCGTACTACCTGTGTGATCTAGTGCGCGTGGCCGTGGTGGCCGTGCCCGTGATCCTCGTCATCAGCCGGCTTGTCGACGATCGCCGTCTCGGTGGTCAGGATCATGCGTGCCACCGACGCGGCATTGAGCACCGCGGACCGGGTGACCTTGACCGGGTCGACGATGCCGTCCTCGGACAGGTCGCCGTAGGTCAGCGTGGCCGCATTGAAGCCCTGTCCGTTCGGCAGGCCCGACACCTTGTTGGTCACCACGGCGCCGTCGAGACCCGCGTTGGTGGCGATCCAGAACAGCGGAGCCGACAGCGCGGAGGAGAAGACCTCGACGCCGAGCGCCTCGTCGCCGGTGAGCGATCCGCGCAGGCCGTCGAGCGCCGAGCGGGCCTGAACCAGCGCCGCACCGCCGCCGGTGACCACGCCCTCCTCGACCGCCGCCTTGGCCGCCGACACGGCGTCCTCGACGGCTTCCTTGCGCTTCTTCATGTCGGTGTCGGTGGCGGCGCCGACCTTGATCACCGCGACACCGCCGGCCAGCTTGGCCAGCCGCTCCTCGAGCTTCTCGCGGTCCCACTCCGAGTCGGTGGACTCGATCTCCGACCGCAGCTGCTTGGCCCGGTCGGCGATGGCCTCCTTGCCGCCACCGCCGTCGACGATCACGGTGCTGTCCTTGTCGACGACCACGCGCCGGGCCGAACCCAGCACGTCCAGGCCGGCCTCCCGCAGCACCAGGCCGACGTCGGGATTGACCACCTGCGCGCCCGTGACGATGCCGAGGTCCTCCAGGAACGCCTTGCGGCGGTCACCGAAGAACGGCGCCTTGACGGCGACGGCCTTGAGCGTCTTGCGGATGGCGTTGACCACCAGCGTCGACAGTGCCTCGCCCTCGACGTCCTCGGCGACGATCAGCAGCGGCTTGCCCGACTCGGCGACCTTCTCCAGCAGCGGGAGCAGGTCGGGCAGCGAGCTGAGCTTGTCGCGGTGCAGCAGCACCAGGGCGTCCTCGAGGACCGCCTCCTGCGAATCGAAATCGGTGACGAAGTAGGCCGAGACGAAGCCCTTGTCGAAGCCGACGCCCTCGGTGACCTCGAGCTCGGTGTTCAGTGTCGAGGACTCCTCGACCGTGACGACGCCGTCGGCGCCGACGCGGGTCATCGCCTCGCCGACCAGCTCACCGATCTCCTCGTCGCGCGAGGAGACGGTGGCGACCTGGGCGATCGCCTTCTTGTCGCTGACGGGGGTGGCCGCGGCGAGCAGCGCCTCGGACACAGCGTCGGCGGCCTTGCTGATCCCGGCGCCAAGCGCGATCGGATTGGCGCCGGCGGCCACGTTGCGCAGGCCGGCCCTGATGATGGCCTGGGCCAGCACCGTCGCGGTGGTGGTGCCGTCGCCTGCGACGTCGTTGGTCTTGGTGGCGACGGACTTGACCAGCTGTGCGCCCAGGTTCTCGAACGGGTCCTCGAGGTCGATCTCGCGCGCGATAGTGACACCGTCGTTGGTGACGGTCGGACCGCCCCAGGACTTGGCCAGCACCACGTGGCGGCCGCGCGGGCCCAGTGTCACCTTGACGGCGTCGGCGAGCTTGTCGACGCCGACCTCCATCGCCCGGCGCGCAGTCTCGTTGAACTCAATCTGCTTGCTCATAGAACTGCTTCCTGCTTGAACGGATGTCGTTGAAGAAAGGGGGTGCGAAAGAAGAGATGGAACGCATGCCGCCCCGGACATCACCCGCGAATACGGGGATCTCCGGGGCGGAACACGTCACTACTTGGAGACGACTGCCAGCACGTCACGCGCCGACAGGATCAGGTATTCCTCGCCGTTGTACTTGATCTCGGTGCCGCCGTACTTGCTGTAGATGACGGTGTCACCTTCCGAGACGTCCAGCGGGATTCGCTTCTCGCCGTCCTCGTCCCAGCGGCCGGGGCCGACAGCGACGACGGTGCCTTCCTGAGGCTTCTCCTTGGCGGTGTCGGGGATGACCAGACCGGAAGCGGTCGTGGTCTCGGCCTCATTGGCCTGTACGAGGATCTTGTCCTCGAGTGGCTTGATGTTCACGCTCGCCACGATGGAGCCCTCCACTATTTCGGGTGTAGATCCGGGCACACCCCGGACCTGTGTGTTACCAGGTGTTCGGCATGCGTCCGGTTCGTGCGCCGTCGTCGCGGGTGCCGGCGCAGGGGTTGGCCGCCTGCCACCTAGCACTCTATACATGCGAGTGCTAGCACTCAAGGCTCGGGTAGTGCCTATCGCGAATGGAGAACGCGAAGGTCACCGAAGAATGCGGTCACCAGCGGATTGAGCATGTCCGCCCGCTCCCACTGCAGGAAGTGGCCCGCCCCCGGCACCACGACCGGTCCGGCGCGATCGGTGAACGCCACCTCGCAGGTGTGCAGGAAGTCGGGGCCGATGACATGGTCGTCCATGCCGTAGAGGATCAGGGTCGGCACGTCGACCTTGCGGTCCAGGATCGGCGGTTCACTCATCGGCCTTCCGTGCATCAGCTGGTAACACGCCCAGCCGGCACGCATCCGCTCCTCGGTGGTGAAGGGCTCGGTCATGAAGTCGGTGTCGGCGGCGCTGAACGTGCCAGGCGACGCCCACAGCCGGTGGCCGTACATCCCGCCGATGTACCGCCTGCGTTTGGCCGGTGAATCGAGTTCCGCCGCCAGCGCATCCGGTGTCACACCCTGCAGATGGCGGTAGTCGGCGGTCGGTCCGTCGCCGAGCGCGAGTATCGATGCGACGTCGATGCCCGCCGCCACGAAGTCGTCGAACACGAACGGCGGCACGGTGTTGAAGTAGACGAGCTTGTCCACGAAGCCGGGATACCGGTGCACCATGTCGACGGCGATCGCGCCGCCCAGATCACCGCAGACGACGCCGCACCGCTCGTGACCGAGCACGTCGTGGACGAGCAGGTACAGGTCGCGGCTCCACGCCGCGAGGTCGTATACGTCGTCGGCCGAGAGGTCGGAGTCGCCGAAGCCGCGCAGGTCGGGAGCGATCACCTCGTGGCCGGCCGCGGCCAGCGGACCGATGTTGCGCCACCAGATCCGCTTCGTCTCGGGATACCCGTGCACCAGCAACAACGGGTAGCCGCCGAGGCCTTCGTGCACGAACGCGAGAGACAACCCGTCGCGGTGCTCGCTCGCGGGAACGTGGCGGCGGTGGATCTCGAACGCGTCCGGCGCGGGTGTCGCCGGCTGTGCAGGTCGCAACCGCAGGTCGTAGTGCACGGCAGCGAGTCTGCCGCACCCGCCGTCAGATGTTCGCGGATCGAACAACAGGTGCGCGGCGGTTCAGCCGGCCTGTTGAATCACGCCACCTGACCCTTGACGACCGGCAGACCCGGATCGCTGGCCACGTCGAGCGGCGATGGCGCCGCGCCCGCGGCTATCAGATGCGCGGCGAACGAGGCGATCATCGCGCCGTTGTCGGTGCACAGTCGAGGGCGCGGCACACGCAGCGTCAGTCCGGCTGCGGCGCAACGCTCCTCGGCGAGCTCACGCAGCCGCGAATTGGCCGCCACCCCGCCGGCGATAAGCAGTGTCGACACCCCGAGTTCGGTCGCGGCCCGCACCGCCTTGAGTGTCAGCACATCGGCGACGGCCTCCTGGAAGCCCGCCGCGACGTCGGCCTGCGCCGCATCCGGGTGGCTCTCCACATAGCGGGCGACGCTGGTCTTGAGCCCGGAGAAGCTGAACGCGTACGGGTCGTCGCGGGGGCCGGTCATCCCGCGCGGGAAGACGACCGCGTCGCGGTTTCCCTCGCGCGCCAGTTCGTCGAGCACCCTGCCACCGGGGTAGCCGAGCCCGAGCAGGCGTGCGACCTTGTCGTAGGCCTCCCCCGCCGCGTCGTCCACGGTGCTGCCCAGTTCGAGGATCGGCTCGCCGAGCGAACGGACGTGCAGCAGGTGGGTGTGCCCGCCCGAGACCAGCAGCCCGACACACTCCGGCAGCGGGCCGTGGTCGTAGACATCGGCGGCGAGGTGCCCGCCGAGGTGGTTGACGGCGTAGAACGGCACCTGCCAGGCGGCCGCATACGCCTTCGCCGCGGCCACCCCGACCAGCAGCGCCCCGGCCAGCCCGGGTCCGATGGTGGCCGCCACGACGTCGGGCCTGCGCACACCGGCGGCTTCCAGCGCCCTCCGCATCGTCGGGCCGAGCGCCTCGAGGTGTGCCCGGGAGGCGATCTCCGGCACCACCCCGCCGAACCTGGCGTGCTCGTCGACACTGGACGCGACCTCGTCGGCGAGCAGCCGCACGGCACCGTCGTCGGTCAGTTCGGCGACGCCGACACCGGTCTCGTCGCAGGAGCTCTCGATGGCGCAGATGATGGTCATGGCGGATCGCGCCTCATCGTATAGGCGTCGGCGCCGCTGACCCGGTAATACCGTTTGCGCAGGCCCACCACGACGAAGCCGGAGCTGGTGTAGAGCCCGATCGCCGGGTCGTTGTCCGTGCGCACCTCGAGGAACACCACACCGTCGCCGGCGTGCACGAGCACCTCGTCGAGCAGGCGGCGGCCGATGCCCCGGCCCTGGTACCCGGGGTCGACACCGATGGTGTGGATCTCATACTCGTACGGGGCTTTTCGGCCCAGCCGTGCGATTCCGGCATAGCCGACCAGCGTGTCGTCCACCCGGGCGGCGACGTAGTGGTTGTGCTTGGCGGCCAGTTCGGTGCGAAACGCCTGCGCGGGCCACGGGTCGTCGCCCGGGAACAGCAGGGACTCCAGTTCCGCGCACCGTGCAGCGTCCGTGGGCTGCAGCGGGCCGTAGACGACCGTCATCGCCGTGCCGTCGGGGGCTTCGCATCGGGCCTGCGCAGATACAGCGGCACCAGCGGCGCGGGCTCCGCCTCCCAGTCCGCGACCGCGCGCACCAGCCCGGCCGGCGACGGGTACACCGGAGCCAGGCGCGGCAGGTCGAACAGCACGGCGTGTTCGGGCGAACCGGCCACGGCGCCTGCGCCTGCGGGCACATCGGCCGGTGCACTGACCGCGGGCCCCTCGGTCCGCACGCCGTTGCGGTAGCGCGCCCAGTACACCTCGCGGCGACGGGCGTCGGTGACCACCAGCAGGTCCGCGGCCGCGGACGCGTCCACACCGATGGCATCGAGGCTGCACACCCCGTGCACCGGGATGCCCAGCGCGTGCGCGTATGCGGCGGCGCTCGCCATGCCGACCCGCAGCCCGGTGAACGGCCCGGGGCCGCACCCGACAACGACGGCGTCGAGCGCGTCGACCGCGACGTCCGCCTCGCGCAGCGCCGCGAGCACATTCGGGGTCAGTTGTTCGGCGTGCGCGCGGGCGTCGACGGTGACCCGCTCGGCGAGCACGGTGACCTCGGCACCGGAGCGGCGCACCACACCGGCGCTGACCGCGGGTGTGGCGGTGTCGATGGTCAGGATCAGCGTGCTCACTGCGTGCTCCACCGCCAGACCGCGCTGCGGGTCTCGGTGTGCGCACTGCGTTCGAGCCGGATGTCGAGGTGGTGCTCGGAGAGCCGTTCGGCCAGACCCTCTCCCCATTCGACGACCACCACGGTGTCGTCGAGATCGGTGTCGAGGTCCAGTGAGTCGAGTTCGGCCAGCAGGTCGGCGCCGGGATGGTCGAGCAGCCGGTACATGTCGACGTGCACCATCGCCGGTGCGTCCGGCCGCCGCGCCCGGTGCACGCGGGCCAGCACGAAGGTGGGCGACGTGACCGGCCCGTCGACGTCCATAGCCTGCGCGATCCCCTTGGCCAGCACGGTTTTTCCCGCGCCCAGCGGTCCGGAGAGCACCACCACGTCACCGGCGCGCAACTGTGCGCCCAGCCGCGCGCCCAGGGCGACGGTGTCCTCTGCCGTGGCCAGTTCCGCCGTCCCGCCGGACCGCTCAGCCATGGGGCCGGGTCCGCTCCCGCAGCCGCCGCCCCAGCGCGACGAGCTTGGAGGGGGTGGCGCGCTCGACCAGCCGCACCAGCGCGTCGTCGATGGTCTCCGGCTCTTCGAGCTGCACCAGATGTCCTGCGCCGCCGACGATCACGAGCTCCGACTTGGGCAGTGCCGCGGCCATCTCCTGCGAGTACTCCATCGGGGTCAGCAGATCACGGTCACCGCAGGCGACGAGCGTCGGCACCTTGGCCAGCGTCGCCAGTCCTGCGGTCTCGTCGTGCACCTCGAGCGCGTGCAGGAATTCGACCAGCGTGGCGATCGGGGTGTCGTGCATCATCCGCTCGGAGAACGCCACGATGCTCGGGCTGATCTTCTCGTCGCCGTAGGAGGCCGCCCGCAGCACCGGGCCGATCACCGCGCGCGCCGCACCCCGGGTGCGGTGCACCGCGCCGGGTGCGTAACGCGCCGCGAACCGCACCGCCTCCAGCGCGGGGTTCTTCAGGATCTCTCCCAGCGGAGACCGCGAAACACCCTCGGCGGCAGAGGAGATCAGCGCGGCGCCGACGACGCGGGTGGGATAGCGGTGAGGGAACTGGCGGGCGTGCGACAGCACCGTCATCCCGCCCATCGAATGGCCGACCAGCACCACCGGGCCCTTCGGCGCCGTCACGGCCAGGACGGTGTCGAGATCCTGACCGAGCTGCGTGACGGTGTAGGTGTCCGGTGGCGCCGCACCGGACCGGCCGTGACCACGCTGGTCGTAGAACACCATCCGCACCTGCGGCCCCCACTGCTCGGCCAGACGGGCCCGCTGAAAGTGGAATGCGCCCATGCGCAGACAGAATCCGTGCGCGAACACGACGGTCAACGGCGCGTCCTGGGGCCCGGTCTCGCGGACCGCCAGCGGCACCCCGTCCGTCGTCGTCACCACCGAACTGCGGTCGGCGTCGAGGAGTTCGAAGTCTTCGTCGAGGTGAGGGTCGTCGTCGGTGACCCGCCGGGTCAGCGACCTCACCACCGTCGAACCGGCGAGCCCGCCGACGGCCGCCAGGCCCGCCGCACCGGCCAGCCACCCCGCGCCGCGCAGACGTCCGCGCCTGCGTGCCTGTTCGCCGGTCACTGGGCCGGAACCGCCTGCGGTCCACCGCGGTACACCCTCGCGACCCGGCCCCGTGGACTGGTGACGATCTCGTAGTTGATCGTGCCGAGCAGGTCGGCCCAGTCCTGGGCGGTCGATTCGCCGGCGTCACCCGGACCGAACAGGACGGCCCGGTCCCCCTCGGCGACGTCCACCCGACCCGGGCCGAGGTCGACGACGAACTGGTCCATGCAGATGCGGCCGACGCCCCGCCGCAGCCGTCCCTTGATCAGCACGTCGAGGCGGCCGCCGAGGCTGCGGAAGACACCGTCGGCGTAGCCGATCGGCAGCAACGCGACGGTGGTGTCGCGTTCGGCGATCCAGGTGTGGCCGTAGGAGACACCGTCGCCGGCGCCGATCCTGCGGACCATGGCCACCGGGCATGTCAGCGTCATGGCCGGCCGCAGCCCCATGTCGCCGCGCTCCGGGATCGGCGTCTGCCCGTAGACGGCGATGCCGGGCCGCACCATGTCGTAGGCGAGGTCCGGGCGGGTCAGCGCCGCCGGTGAATTGCACAGGTGCACCACCTCGAAGCGGACGCCGCGATCATCCGCCAGATCGCGCATCTCGGTGAACCGCCGGGCCTGCCGGTCGTTGACCGGGTTGTCCGGTTCGTCGCCGAGCGCGAGGTGCGACATCAGCCCCCGCAACCTGATCGCGTCGTCGGCCTGCGCCCTGCGCAGCGCGTCGAGCAGTGCCGGGTACTCGGCGGGGCTGACACCGTTGCGGCTCAGTCCGGTGTCGGCCTTGACGGTGACCGTGGCGGTGTGTCCGGTGCGGCGGACCGCGTCGAGCAGTTCGTCGAGTTGGCGCACCGAGGACACCGCGATCTGCACGTCGGCCGCCACGGCGGGGGCGAAGTCGGCGCCCGGCGGGTGCAGCCAGGCCAGCACGGGCGCGGTGACGCCGTCGCGGCGCAGCGCCAGCGCCTCGTCGAGGGTGGCCACGCCCAGTTCGGCCGCTCCTGCGGCGAGCGCCGCACGCCCGACGGCACCGGCCCCGTGGCCGTACCCGTCGGCCTTGACGACAGCCATCACCTGCGCCGATCCGGCGCGTTCGCGCAGCACGGCGATGTTGTGGGCGATCGCGTCGAGGTCCACCACCGCCTGCGCGGTGGTGGTGAGGTCGGTCGGCGGCGCAGTCATCTCGTCACCGATTGTCCCAGAGGTCACCGGGGCGCCGCCGGGGCCGCCCGCAGGACTAGTGCGAGAAGGGCTGTATCTCGTCGAACCGGCCGTCGGGTTTGAGCGCGTCGAGGTGACCGAGCACGGTGACGATGTCGTCGTGCAGCGCCCTGGCGAGGTCGGTCGAGAAACCCTCGCGCACCACCACCCGCAGCACCGAGACGTTCTCGGCGCCCTCGGGCATCGTGTAGGCCGGCACCTGCCACCCGTACCCGCGCAGGGCCTGGGAGACGTCGAATTCGGTGTAGCCCGGATCGCCCTTGAGCCGGAAGCTCACCACCGGGATGGCCGAGCCGTCGGTGATCAGCTCGAAGTGCTCGCTGTCGCGCAACTGGTCGCCGAGCCACCGCGCGGTGTGCGACAGGGAATGCATCACCTGGGTGTATCCGGCCCGGCCCAGCCGGATGAAGTTGTAGTACTGCCCCACCACCTGGTTGCCGGGGCGGGAGAAGTTCAGCGTGAAAGTCGGCATGTCGCCGCCGAGGTAGTTCACCCGGAACACCAACTCCTCGGGCAGGTGCTCGGCACTGCGCCACACCACGAACCCGATGCCCGGGTACGTCAGTCCGTACTTGTGGCCGCTGACGTTGATCGACACCACCCGCGGCAGCCGGAAGTCCCACACCAGGTCCGGATGCAGGAACGGCACCACGAACCCGCCACTGGCGGCGTCCACGTGCACCGGGATGTCGAGCTTGCGTGACCCCGCCGCGAGTTCGTCCAGTGCCGCGCAGATCTCGCCGATGGGTTCCAGCTCACCGGTGTAGGTGGTGCCCAGGATCGCCACCACGCCGATGGTGTCCTCGTCGACGTGCTCCAGCACCTGTTCGGTGGTGATGACGTAGCGATCCTCGGCCATCGGCAGGTAGCGCGGTTCGATGTCGAAGTAGCGGCAGAACTTCTCCCACACCACCTGGACGTTGGCGCCCATCACCAGGTTCGGCGTGCGCCCTTTCCAGTCCTCGTTGCGCTGACGCCACCGCCATTTCAGCGCCAGCCCCGCCAGCATCACCGCTTCACTCGAGCCGATCGTCGACACGCCGACGGCGCTCGCCGGTTCGTCGTCGCGCAGGTCTTCGGCGTGGAAGAGGTCGGCGACCATGCACACGCAGCGCTGCTCGATCGCCGCGGTCGCCGGGTACTCGTCCTTATCGATCATGTTCTTGTCGAACGTCTCGGCCATCAGCTTCTCGGCCTCAGGGTCCATCCACGTCGTGACGAACGTCGCGAGGTTGAGCCGCGAGCTGCCGTCGAGCATCAGCTCGTCGTGGATGAACCGGTACGCCGACTGCGGGTCGAGGCACTCCTCGGGCATGCGCAGCGACGGCACCGGCGCCATCGCCAGCCGTCCGGTGTACGCGGGAGAGATGTGGGGGGCGGGCTTGTGCCTGCGCGACATGGCGTTTCCTCTCGAGTTACAGCTGGGCCAGTGCGGTCCGGATGTGGGCCAGGATGCGTGACGCCGACGTCGGCGCCGGGTGCGGTCCGGGATCGACCGCCGAGGCGCCTGCGGCGCGGGCGTGCACGAAGGCCGCGGCAGCGGCGGCCTCGCCGGGCGGCAACCCCGCCGCCAGCAGCGCGCCGATCACGCCGGACAGCACGTCACCGGATCCCGCTGTGGCCGCCCAGGATTCGTCGGCACGGTTCAAGTAGACGGACCCGCCCGGCTCGGCGATCACGGTGACGTTGCCCTTGAGCAGCACGGTGGCGCCGAACTGGTCGGCGAGCCTGCGGGTGGCGGCGATGCGGTCGTCGCCGGGCGGTGAGCCCGCGAGGCGGGCGAACTCGCCGGCGTGCGGGGTGAGCACCGTCGGCGCTCGCCGGTCGGCGAGCAGGTCGGGGTGGGCGGCGAGGATGGTCAGGCCGTCGGCGTCGACGATCACCGGAAGGTCCTGGTCCAGTGCGAACACCAGGGCTGCGGCGCCTGCACTGTCGGTGCCCAGTCCGGGCCCCACGACCCACGCCTGGACGCGGCCTGCCTCCTGGGCGCTCGGCGTGGCGATCACCTCCGGCCACAGCGCGAGCACCTGCTGGCCCGCGGTGCCGGCGTAACGCACCATGCCCGAGGTGGCGGCCACGGCGGCGCCGGTGCACAGCACGGCCGCACCGGGATAGGTCGACGACCCGGCCAGGATGCCTGTGACTCCCTGGGTGTACTTGTCGTCGCGGGGGCCGGGAATCGGCCAGCGCGCCAGCACGTCGCCCGCCTCGAAGCTCACCGCGAGAGGGGCAGGCAGTTCGAGGCCGATGTCCACGAGTTCGACGCGCCCGCAGTCGCCGATGGCGTGCACGGGCTTGTAGCCGCCGAAGGTGACGGTGAGCGCGGCGCGCACGTGGTCGCCGTCGGCGGCGCCGGTCGCGACGTCGAGCCCGCTGGGCAGATCGACCGCGACGACGGGGATGCCTGCGGCGTCGACGGCGGCGAACACCTCGGCGGCGCCGGGTCGCAGCGGGCCGCTGCCGGAGATCCCGACGACGCCGTCGATCACGAGATCGGTTGCGGGCGGGACCTGCTCGACCACCTGCCCGCCTGCGCGCCGGAACGCGACCAGCCCCGCAGGGTGCGCGCGGTCGGGGGTGAGCAGGACTGCGGTGGCCGCCACCCCGCGGCGCCGCAAAAAGGCCGCCGCCCACAGCGCATCGCCGCCGTTGTCACCGGAGCCGACGACCGCGCACACCCGCCGCCCCGCGACACCACCGGTGCGCAGCACCAGTTCGCGGGCGATCGCGGTGGCCAGCCCGTGCGCAGCGCGGCGCATCAGCGCGCCGTCGGGCAGGCGTTGCAGCAGCGGCGCTTCGGCGTCGCGGATCGCATCCGCCGAGTAGTAGTGCCGCATCACCGCAAGCCTACGGTCTGGGTGAGGTACTCCTGGGCTGTTCGGGCCGATGGCACACGGCTTCGACGTTGACGCCGTCCGGGTCGAGGACGAACGCTCCGTAGTAGTCGGCGTGATACTCGGGCCGCAGCCCCGGTTCGAGCAGCGACCGGCCGCCCGCGGCGAGCGCTGCGTCGTGGAACGCACGCACCGTCGCCCGGTCGTCTGCGGTGAAGGCCAGGTGCATGTTCGAGCCGACGGTGCCGTCGGCCACCAGCCAGAAGAACGGCTTGGGATGGCGCCCGAACCCGTGCATCTCCAGCTGTCCGGCGGCCGGATCGGCGGGCACCTCGAGCAGCTCGACGATGCCGAGTACCGCCAGCACGGGTTCGTAGAAGGCGAGCGAGCGGGCCACGTCGGGCACCGCGATGTTGAGGTGGTCGATGAGCGACCCGGTGAAATCGGGCATGGCGGAACCGCCGCTTCCTGCCGTAGTGTTTGATTGCGCAACGCAATATCTGCGCTGTGCAAATACTTACCCGTGCAGTGAAGCACCCGAGCCGAGGGAGCGCAACCCGTGCCCGAGCGATCTGCAGGCCGAACCGCCGCCGTGCGCGACGCCATCGAGGCGATGGCCGGCTGGCAGGTCCTCGTCGCGCAATTCAACGACCTGGTGGCCCGCAGGCTCGGGGTGTCGCCCACGGAGACCCAGTGTCTCTACGTGCTGGCCCGATTCGGACCGGCCACCCCCGGCGAACTGGCCCGGCGGGTCAACCTCAGCAGCGGCGCCACCACCCGGATGCTCGACCGCCTGCTGGCGGCGGGCTACATCACCCGCTCCCCCGACCCGCATGACCGTCGCCGCGTGGTGATCGCGCCCGCGGGCGACGGCATCGCCCGTGTCGCCGCAATGTACGAGCCGCTCAACGCCGACCTCGCCGGCCTGCTCACCGATTTCGGCGGCGCCGACCTTCAGCGGCTGGCCCGCTTCGCCCGCGCGGCCGAGGAGGTCACCGAGGGGCGGATCAGGGAGCTCTGACCCGCACCGAGCCGACGGTTGTTGACGCCGCGTCTCGACAATTGGGTCAACAACCGTCGTCTCGGCGAATCAACCGCCGTCGACCTCGTCCCAGAACCGCCCGGCCCGTGCGGCGATCTCGTCGGGAAATTCGCCGTTGATCGCGTGCGAGGCCGCCGGCCACAACTCGACCTGACCGCGGCGTAGCAACTCCCGCGCCCTCGCGGCGGCCCGGGGTGCGTCGTGGATCACGCTGCGTCCGGCGATCAACGCCAACACCGGGATGTCCAGCGCCCGTAGCTCGTCGTCTGCGAACCGCTGCGGAAGCGGCTGCCGAAGAACAAAGTCGGCGGTGCCCGCCGATATCAGGGCCGCCACCGGCACACTCTCGTCGACGTCGGCGCCGCCGGAGAGCCAGCGCAGCACGCGGCGGCGCACAAACCGCGGCGTGCCGGGCAGGCCCATCGGCGCCACGGCGAGCATGGTGCGGACCGGGATCGGCGCGAACGTCATCACCGGATCGAGCAGGGTCAGCGATGCGGCCCGCCCGGGGACGCGCACCGCGTGGTTGGTGGCCGTCCAGCCGCCGAAGGAGACCCCCATCAGGTGAACCGACGACAGGTCGAGGCCGGCGAGCATGTCCTCGAACCACTGCGCCTGGTCGTCGGCGCCGCGCAGCGGGCGGGCCTGCACCGACATCCCGGGCTCGCCGAGCAGGTCGACGGCGTACACCGTGCGGTGCGCCAGCAGGCCGGGCAGATTGGCGGCCCACATCGGCGTCGATGCATTGCGCCCGGGCAGCAGCACCACCGGCCGGCCGGGGCCACCCTCGAAGCGGTACACCCGGACGGAGCCGAAACCCGTTGCGACGTCCACCGACTCGTCAGGCGGTGGCAGGTCCGCCTCGGCCCGGCGGTAGGCGTCGCGGAAGTGCGCGTGTGCGGCGTCGTCGCGGAAGCGCCCGACTCCGCCCACCCAAATTACTCGACGGTGACGGACTTGGCGAGGTTGCGCGGCTTGTCGACGTCGTACCCGCGGGCCTGCGCCACACCGGCGGCGAACACCTGCAACGGGATCGTCGACAGCAACGGCTGGAAAAGTGTTGATACCGCGGGTATCTCGATCAGGTGATCGGCGTAGGGCCGCACGGTGTCGTCACCCTCCTCGGCGATCACGATCGTGATCGCGCCGCGGGCCTGGATCTCCCGGATGTTGCTCAGCAGCTTCGAGTGCAGCATCGCGGCGTTCTTCGGCGACGGCATCACCACGATAACCGGCAGGTCGTCCTCGATCAGCGCGATCGGACCGTGCTTGAGCTCGCCTGCCGCGAAGCCCTCGGCGTGCATGTACGCCAGCTCTTTGAGCTTGAGCGCGCCCTCCAGCGCCACCGGGTAGCCGACGTGGCGCCCGAGGAAGAGGATCGTCGGCGACTTCGCGAACCATTGCGCCAGTGCGTAGACCGAGTCCATGGTGCCCAGCACCTGCTGCACGAGTTCCGGCATCGCCTCGAGCTCGTGGTACTCGCGCTCGACCTCGTCGGGGTACTTGGTGCCGCGGGCCTGCGCGAGCGCCAGGCCCACCAGGTAGTTGGCCGCGATCTGCGCCAGGAACGTCTTGGTGGACGCCACGCCGATCTCGGGCCCTGCGCGGGTGTAGAGCACCGCATCGCATTCGCGCGGGATCTGGGAGCCGTTGGTGTTGCAGACTGCGAGCACTTTGGCCTTCTGCTCCTTGGCGTGCCGCACCGCCTCGAGCGTGTCGGCGGTCTCCCCCGACTGTGAGATCGCGATCACCAGCGTGCTGCGGTCGAGAACCGGGTCGCGGTAGCGGAACTCGCTGGCCAGCTCCACCTCGACGGGCAGCCGGGTCCAGTGCTCGATCGCGTACTTGGCCAGCAGCCCGGAGTGGTATGCCGTGCCGCACGCCACGATGAAGACCTTGTCGATCTCGCGCAGCTCCTGATCGCTCAGGCGCTGCTCGTCGAGCACGATGCGGCCGTCGACGAAGTGGCCGAGCAGGGTGTCGGCCACCGCCGTCGGCTGCTCGGCGATCTCCTTGAGCATGAAGTACTCGTAGCCGCCCTTCTCGGCGGCCGACAGGTCCCAGTCGATGTGAAACTCACGGAAGTCGTCGGTGGCCTCACCGTGGAAGTCGGTGACGCGGTAGCCGTCGGCGGTGACGACCACCGCCTGGTTCTGCCCGAGTTCGACGGCGTCACGGGTGTGCTCGATGAACGCGGCGACGTCGGAGCCGACGAACATCTCGCCGTCGCCGATACCGAGGACCAGCGGGGTGGAGCGCCGGGCGGCCACGATGGTGCCGGGATCGTCCGCGCTCGCGAACACCAGCGTGAAGTGTCCTTCCAGGCGCGGCAGCACGGCCATCACCGAGCCGACGAAATCACCCGCGGTGGGGCCGTGGTGGTACTGCCAGGACACCAGGTGCACGGCGACCTCGGAGTCGGTGTCGCTGGCGAACTCCACGCCGGTGGCCTCGAGCTCGTGCCGCAGCGGCGCGAAGTTCTCGATGATGCCGTTGTGGACGACGGCGAACTTGCCCGTGGCGTCGCGGTGCGGGTGGGCGTTGCGGTCGGTCGGCCGGCCGTGGGTGGCCCAGCGGGTGTGCCCGAGGCCCGTCTGTCCCGCCAGCGTGTCGGGATCGGTGCATTGGAGGACCTCGCCGAGGTTGGCCAGCCGGCCGGCCCGCCGCTCGATCGTCATGCCGCCTTCGCCGTCGAGCAGGGCGATGCCGGCAGAGTCGTAGCCGCGGTACTCCATCCGGTGCAACGCGTCGACCACGATGCCGCAGGCGGGGCGCTGCCCCACGTAGCCGACGATTCCGCACATAGGGGTCCAGGGTAGTGCAAGCGCTGCGGTCTGCCGCCCGATGACCACCTCGCACCGGAGCTGAGCTGCGACGATGCTGTCGATGGCCGCTGGTTCGGCGCTACGGCAGCGGCATCGCCAACGAAGCGGGTGAATGGACCCCGCCGGAGTTTGCCGCGACGGACGTCTGTCGTGCGTCGTGTGACGTTCAGGCTTAGCAGACTCTTTGCGTACGCAAACAAGGACGCGCAGACACCCCGGGTAGCCGGGCCTGAGGGTTGCCTCGATTACATAATTCCCGTCGTGACCCCATCGATCTTGAAAAGACTGGCCGTCGCCCCGGTGATCGCACTGGTGACGGGCGCACTCCTCGCGCCGCTTCCCGCGGCCACCGCCGAACCCGCCGCGGCGCCCGGCGGCGCGCACATCACCGGTGTCGAGCACGTCAACGAGCGATGGGACAAGGTCTCGGTCTTCTCGCCGTCGATGAACAAGGTGATCGTCAACGACGTGTTCAAGGCGCCGAAAGCCGGTGCGCCGACGTTCTACCTGCTGCCCGGAATCGACGGCGGCGACGACATCGCCGGCGGCGGCATCGCCCCGGGCGCCAAGAGCTGGTTCGGCATGACCGACATCCAGGGCTTCTTCGCCGACCGCAACGTCAACGTCGTCTCGCCCCTGGGCGGTCAGTTCAGCTGGTGGACCAACTGGGTCAGCGATCCCGGCAAGCAGTACCAGACCTACATGACCCGCGAACTGCCGCCGCTCATCAACGCCGAGTACGACACCAACGGCCGCAACGCGGTCGGTGGCCTGTCGAGCACGGGTGGCACCGCGCTGGACTACGCCGTTCAGGCGCCGGGCCTGTTCCAGGCGGTCGGGTCCTACAGCGGTCTGCTCAACCCCGCCGACAACGTCCAGCAGGTGTCGCTGACGCTGGGCAGCGGCGGGCAGAGCGCCGAGGCCATGTGGGGTCCCCCGGGCGGACCGGAGTGGATCGCCCACGACCCGACGCGCAACGTCGCGAAGCTCAAGGGCACCGCGGTGTACGTCGCCGCCTCGGCCAGTGGCGGGGTGGGCGCCGTCGACCGGCTCCCACCGGGATTCGGACCGAACATCACCGGCGGATTCATCGAGCGCGTCGTGTTCGACAGCACCCGGATCTTCGCCGACGCGGCTGCCGCCGCCGGTGTGCCGATCACCTACATCGTCCGTCCCGACGGCTCCCACACCTGGGGTCTGTTCGAGTCGGAGATGCAGGAGTCCTGGAACACCACCATCGCTCCCGCCCTGGGCGTCTAGCCGAGTGCCGCTTCGGCGGCGGTGAGATACGGTCGGTTCGTGCCGAGCACCAAGAAGCTGTTCAAGGCGCTGACCCGCCGCGGACCGCACCGCGTCCTGCGCGGTGACCTCGCCTTCGCCGGACTACCGGGTGTCGTCTACACCCCCGAGTCGGGCATGAATCTGCCCGCGGTGGCGTTCGGCCACGACTGGCTGGCCGGTGACTACCGCTATCACGGGACCATCGAGCACCTGGCCTCGTGGGGCATCGTCGCCGCAGTGCCTGCCACCGAGACGGGCCTGGCGCCCTCGGTGCTGAACCTGGCGTTCGACCTGGGCACCACCCTCGACATCATCAGCGGCGTGCGCCTGGGGCCGGGCCAGATCAGCGTGCACCCCACCAAGCTCGGCTTGGCCGGGCACGGTTTCGGCGGGTCGGCCGCCGTGTTCGCCGCGGCGGGCATGCCGTCGCGGGTGAAGGCCGTCGCCGCGTTGTTCCCGACGGTGACCAGTCCGCCGACCGTGCAGCCGGCGGCGTCGCTACAGGTGCCGGGCCTGATCCTGGCCGATCCGGGCGATCCGATGTCGCTGCGGTCCAACGCGGTGGAACTGGCGCGGGCGTGGCGTCCGGCCACACTGCGGGCGGTCCACAAGGTCAAGGCAGGCGGCCTCATCGAGGGCAGGCGGCTGGCCCGTGTGGTCGGGCTGCCCGGCGCCGACAAGGGCACCCAGAAGATCGTCCGCGCCCTGCTCACCGGCTATCTGCTGCACGAGCTCACCGGCGACAAGGATTACCGCGACTTCGCCGACCCCGAGGCCGCGCTGCCCCGGGCCGACGTGCTCGATCCGTTCTCCGATGATCCGGTCGACCTGGAGAACAAGGTCGTCGCCCTGCTCAAGCCCTGACCCGCCGCACTCCCAACCAACCGGTTGGGATAGGTTCTGGAGTCATGCGGACTGGCATCTTCCTGAGCTACGCCGGCGGCTTCAAGGAAGCGGTCGAGGACGTCGTCGAACTGGAGAAGGTCGGTGTCGGCATCGCGCTGGTCGCCGAGGCCTACTCCTATGACGCGATCAGCCAGCTGGGCTATCTGGCGGCCAAGACCTCGACGATCGAGCTGGGCTCCGGGGTGGTGCCGATCTACGTGCGGACACCGTCGCTGCTGGCGATGACGGCCGCCGGTCTGGACTACGTGTCCGACGGCCGGTTCCGGCTGGGTATCGGCACTTCGGGACCCCAGGTGATGGAGGGTTTCCACGGTGTGCCCTTCGACGCCCCGCTCGGCCGCACTCGCGAGGTCGTCGAGATCTGCCGCCAGGTGTGGCGCCGCGAGAACGTCGTCCACAACGGCCGGCACTACCAGATCCCACTGCCCGCCGATCGCGGCACCGGCCTCGGAAAGCCGCTGCACCTCATCAATCACCCCGTGCGCGAACGCATTCCGATCACCATCGCCGCACTCGGTCCGAAGAACGTAGAACTGACCGCCGAGATCGCCGAGGGCTGGCAACCGGTGTTCTTCTTCCCGGAGAAGGCCGACGACGTCTGGGGCGACGCACTGCGCGGCGGATCGGCCAAGCGCGATCCACAGCTCGGGCCGCTCGACGTGATGGTCAGCGCGAGCCTGGCCATCGGTGACGACGTCGAGGACAGGCTGGCGTGGGCCAAACCCCAACTGGCGCTCTACATCGGCGGCATGGGCGCCCGCGGGCAGAACTTCTATCACAAGCTCGCCACCCGCTACGGCTACGGCGAGATCGCCGATCACATTCAGGATCTGTTCCTGGCGGGCAAGAAGGCCGAGGCCATCGACGCCGTGCCCGACGAACTCGTGCGCAGCGTGTCGCTGGTCGGCACACGGGGTTTCGTCAAGGAGCGGTTGGCCGCCTTCGCCGAGGCCGGCGTCACGACGATGCTGGTGCACCCGTTGACCGGCGACCGTCGTGAGTCGGTGCGGTTCGTCGAGGAACTGCAGTCGCTGCTGCCCTGATCGCCGACGCATCCCGGCGCACGGTGACCAGCGCCATAGCGGCGATTCCGGTCCCAACCGGTAGACTGCTCTCAGCGGCATCGTCTGTTCTGCCTTTTGCCGCTTCTCGATCGTCAACCGAGCGCCGCGGGAAGTCACCCGCGCCGGGCAGGACGACCACACTACTTTTTCGGAGTATTCAACCTTGTCTGTGCAAGAAACCGGTGGGTCAACCGTGCCCTCCTTCGCCGACTTCGACCTGCCCAAGTCCGTCGTCGATGCCCTCTCCGCCGCCGGCGTCGAGAGCCCCTTCCCCATCCAGTCCGCCACCCTGCCCGATTCACTGGCGGGCCGTGACGTGCTGGGCCGCGGCCGGACCGGCTCCGGCAAGACCTATGCCTTCCTGCTGCCGGTCGTCACCCGGCTGGCCAACGACGCGAAGCCGCGGCGTCCCGGGAAACCGCGTGCGCTGATCCTCGCGCCCACGCGTGAACTCGTCGCCCAGATCGACGCGGCGCTCGCCCCGCTGGCCGAGGCGACCGGCCTGCGGTCTGTCGTCATCTTCGGCGGCGTCGGCCCGCAACCGCAGATCAACAAGCTGCGCCAGGGCGTCGACATCGTGATCGCATGCCCGGGCCGTCTCGAAGACCACGTCCGTTCGCACCACGCCGACCTGTCCGCAATCGAGATCACCGTGCTCGACGAGGCCGACCACATGGCCGACCTCGGCTTCCTGCCCCCGGTCAAGCGGCTGCTCGACAAGACGCCGCGCGACGGACAGCGGATGTTGTTCTCCGCCACACTCGACGGCGGCGTCGACGTCATCGTCAAGCGCTACCTGCACAACCCGATCGAGCACAGCGTCGACTCGGCGCAGTCACCGGTGTCGGCGATGGTGCACCACGTGCTGCACGTCGACGGCACGACCGCACGGGTCAACGTGCTGACCGATCTGGCCGCCTCACCGGGCCGCACCATCGTCTTCGCCCGCACCAAGCACGGCGCGAAGAACCTCACACGGCAACTCAACTCGCGCGGCGTACCCGCCGTCGAACTGCACGGCAACCTGTCGCAGAACGCCCGCACACGCAATCTCGCCGCGTTCTCCGACGGCTCCGCCACGGTGATGGTCGCCACCGACATCGCCGCACGCGGTATCCACGTCGACGACATCACCTTGGTCGTGCACGCGGACCCGCCCGTCGAGCACAAGGCCTATCTTCACCGGTCGGGCCGTACGGCCAGGGCCGGAGCCGACGGCACCGTGGTGACGCTCATGCTGGACGCGCAGGTGTCCGATGTCCGGACGCTGACCCGCAAGGCGGGCATCAAGCCGACGATCACCCGCTTCAGCGGCGCTTCGCACCCGGTGTTGCTCGAGATCGCCCCGGGCGAGCGTAGTTTCGACGGCCCGCTGGTAGTGGCCACGCCGGTGAACGAGCAGCCCGAACCGCGTCAGCAGTCGGGCCGGCGGCGCAAGCCGAACCGCGGCGGCCAGGGCGGCGGCGGTCAGAACGGCGGCCAGAGCCGTGGCGGCCAGCGCAGCGGGCACTCCGGCGGCCAGGGCGGCGGCGGTAATCGTCGCGGCCAGTCCGGACGGACAGGCGGCGGCCGGACCACCACCGCCGCGTCGTTCTCGGCCGGGTTGTCACGCGGCCGCTGATCGGCGACGAGTTTTCGGAAGGCCCGCGGGATCACCGCGGGCCTTCTGCTTTTCTATGGGACTTCGGGTGCGGCGGGCGCTGTTCAGTACTGTTCCGCGATCGCTTGGGCGACCGTCCTGATGCGGTTCATGTCCAGTGATAGGTCCACGATGTTCATCGTCGGCACCAACCGCTCATCCGCGACCTGGAATTCGGGGCCGACGACGACATCGAACACCCCACTTGCGGCGTCGCCCGCCACCCGGTGCCCGCCGAGGTCGAACTGATCTGTCGAGTAGTCGAGGTGTTCCGGCCGCAGATACGTCGAGGACGTCGTCACCATGTCGCTGTTGTCGATCGTGAACGCGCACGCGTTGACCGACGAATTCGCCACATCGACGTCGACGCGGTGCGCCGATCGCAGCCGCTCAGGCGCCGCGCACGGGTCGGCCCCCGTCAGCACGGTGGTCGGGAAGTCGGTCGAGCCCCATCCGGGGCGTTCGGCGAATTCGCGTACGGCGGTGCGTATCACCTGCTCGCCGACCGCGCAGGCGTCGGCGTCAGGCGGTGCGGACGCGTGCACGATCAGCCGCGTGCTGTCGGGATATGCGGCCAGCATGCCGCACGTCCAGCGCACGACCTCCTCGCGCGGTGGGGCGTCCGGCGCCTTCATAGCCGAGGTGACGGCGACATCGACACCGTCGACGTCGAGATGTTCGGCCCAGGCCGGCGGTTCCGCCGGAGGGACCGTTGCGACGTTCACGCCGATGTTGACGTCGACCTCGTCTTCTCCGTCGACCGTGTGGGCGTCACAGCTCAGAGGCATTGTCTGACCGTCGATGGTCAGCGGCTGACCGGCGACCTCCGACGCGTCACCGAAGAGCGCGCAGGGGTCGACGCTGCGCAACGACCGGATCACACTGAGGCGGTCAGCGGCCGGTGCATTCTGCGACGGCTCCGGTGAGTCCGCCGGCGCCGAATCGTCTGGCGCACATCCGGCGAGCAACGCCGCGACGACCACGGCGATGCGCAGTACGACAGCCTTCACGCGCATCAGCCTAAGCAGGTTTCGGACTGCCTCGTCGCACCAATCCTCACTCGCCGGCCTGCGGGACTTCGTCGGCCGCGATCTCACACGGCGTGGCAGCCTGATCCGACGGCGGTACCGGTTCGGCGGCGGCGACCTGCCCGGCGGGTGGCGGCGGTGTCGGTGGCGGCTCAGCGGGCGGCTCCTCGACAGGAGGCTCTTCGACGACCGGCTCCTCGGCAGGTCGGCTCGGCGTGGAAGTTTCGGCGCACTCCGGCGCCGCAGGTGTAGAGCCGGCCGCTTCGGTGGGTGCCGGTGAACCGCCACCGCCTGCCGGATTCACCACACCGGCACCGGAGTCGGACTCGGAGTCGTCTCCCGGCTCTTCCACGGCAGCCTCTTCATCACGCGGATCGGCGCCCTCGTCGTCGGGTGACTCGAGCTCGTCGACACCGGACAGCGCGTCACCCGACGATCCGAGCAACCCGCCGAGCATGTCGGCGAACTGCTGCCCCATCCCGGACAGCCCGGATCCGACGTCCGGCAGCCCACCCATCGCGGGCGCCGACGACGGCGCGGGCGCAGCGGCGGCAGGATTCACTGACGGCGCAGGCGGTTCGGCAGCCGACACCGCCGGCTCCATCGCGGCGGGTGCCGGTCCCCCCGCGGTGGGTGTCAACGGCGAGGCCTGCGACGGCGCTGCGCCGGCCGCGGGAACGCTCCACGCCGGCGAACCACCGGAAGCGGGCGCCCCGCCGTCGGTTGAATCAGCGAAAGGCAGACGGGCGACGGTTGTTTCGACCACCCCGGCCGGTACGGTGTGAACTGCCGCCGGACCCCAGTCGGCGGGCACCTCGAACAGGGTGGCGGGTTCGGCGGCGAGCTTCGTGGTCGCCGCGTCGTAGGCGGCCACCACGTCGTCGGTACCCGCCCGCATCGCGCTGACCCATTCGTTGCCCACCTCCTCGGCGACGAACGGTTTCACCCGCAGATCGACCAGTTCACTCGCCGCCACGCGGTCTCCGGCTCCGGTGAGCACCGTCCGTGCGGCCGCCTCCCACTCCACGCTCTCGCTCGTGTCGGCGATCGCCTGCGTGGCCTGGACCCTGGCATCGACGCTGTGCCACAGTCGGTCCCGCAGATCCGTGAGCACATCGGCCGCGGCGGCCAGTGCGGCCGTCGCCGTCGCCGACGCGTCGCCGTGCCGCCGCAGGAACTCCCGAGCCGACTGCCCACCGGAGCCGGCCCAGGAGTCCGCCAGCGCGCCGGCAGTACCGTCCTGCACGTCGCGGGCCTGCTCGGTGGCCGCGACCGCCGCGCGCAGCCGGGCACAGTCGGCGTCGAGTGCCCGCAGGTCCATGCCGGCCTCGCTGCCGTACCAGCCGTGCACCTGATCTGCGTGGGCGGTGAGGTCTGGGTGTTCGAAACCCAGGGCGGCGCAGGCTGACACGTAGGTGTCGAGGGTGTCGACCGCCGGTTGCCCGTCGGCCAGCCGGCCGGCGACGTCGAACTGGACGGTCATCGCTCAGCCGACCCGACGTGCCGCGGCCGTGTCGGCGTCGGCGTAGCGGTCCGCCGAAAGCCGCAGCAGCACTGCGATCTCCGTTGCCGCTCTCGACCACTGCCGCAGCGGAGCGACGATGTCGTCGACGGCGGCGCGCAGCGCGTCGCCTCGCGTGGTGTGCGCCCGCCCCGCCGCGGCGCCGTCGAAGGTCAGCGCATCCAGGTGAGTGCGGACTGCGGTGTCGACGAGTCGGGCAGCCGATTCGTATCGGTGTGCTGCGGTGTGCAATGCGGCTGCGTCGACGCGAGTGGCGTCACGTTCTCCCATACCCGGGTTGGACGCCGCCGGGGCTGATCCGGTTCCGCGTCAGCGCTGTTCGCTGACCGATTCCGCGACGCGGACGGCGAGCTGGCGAGCGGTGTCCTCGTCGGCGGCCTCCACCATCACCCGGACCACCTGCTCGGTTCCGGAGGGCCGCAACAGGATCCGGCCGGTGTCACCGAGCTCGGCCTCGGCCTGCGCGACGGCTGTCTGCACCGACGGGGCCTGCGCGACCGTCGCCTTGTCGGCGACCTGGACGTTGATCAGCACCTGCGGAAGTGTCTCCATCGGCGCGGCGAGGGCGGACAGGGGCGAGCGGGTCTGGGCAATCCGCGACATCAGCCGCAGGCCCGTGACGATGCCGTCCCCTGTGGTGCCGAACGACGGCAGCACGATGTGGCCCGACTGCTCACCGCCGAGGGTGTACTCGCCGGCACGCAATTCCTCCAGCACGTAGCGGTCGCCGACGCCGGTGGTGCGCACCTCGATGCCTGCCGCCCGCATGGCCAGGTGCAGGCCGAGATTGCTCATCACCGTGGCGACCAGCGTGTTCGACGCCAGTTCGCCCGCTTCCTGCATGGCCAGCGCCAGTACGACCATGATGGCGTCGCCGTCGACGACGCGACCCGTGGCGTCCACCGCGAGGCACCGGTCGGCGTCACCGTCGTGGGCGAGGCCGAGGTCGGCGCCCTGCGCGACGACGCTGGCCTGCAGGGTTTCCATGTGGGTGGACCCGCACCCGTCGTTGATGTTCAGGCCGGTGGGTTCGGCGTTGATGGCGATGACGCGGGCCCCTGCGGCGCGATAGGCGAGCGGCGCCGCCGTCGACGCCGCGCCGTGCGCGCAGTCGACCACCACGGTCAGGCCGTCGAGGCGCGTCGTGACGGCCTTGCCGACGTGGCGCAGGTAGCGCTCGAGCGCGTCCTCGGCGTCGACCACTCGGCCGATGCCGGCACCGACCGGCCGCTCCCCGGGTCCGGCCTGCACAAGCTCTTCGATCCGGTCCTCGGTGGCGTCGTCGAGCTTGTGACCACCCGGCCCGAAGATCTTGATGCCGTTGTCGGGCATCGGGTTGTGTGAGGCGGAGATCATCACGCCGAAGTCGGCGTCGTAAGCGCTGGTCAGATAAGCCACCGCGGGCGTCGGCAACACACCGACGCGCAGCGCGTCGACGCCTTCGCTGGTCAGCCCGGCGATGACCGCGGCCTCCAGCATCTCGCCGCTGGCCCGTGGATCGCGGCCGACGACGGCGATGCGGCGGCGACCATGTTGGCCGGTGGTGCCCAACCTGCGGGCTGCCGCCGAACCCAGCGCCAGCGCCAACTCGGCCGTCAGGTCCCGGTTGGCGACGCCGCGCACCCCGTCGGTGCCGAAGAGTCGACCCATGCTGCACAACCTCTCACACATCGCCGTGCGAGAGCCAACTGCGGACGTCGTTGGCCGTGCCGCCGTCGAATCGGTATCCGAACGCGACTCACCGCCCGCATCCATGCGGATACGGGCGGTGAGACTCGGTTCAGTTAGCGGTTCGGGCCGCCCCGAGTTCCGGGTTGCGGATTTCCGGGAGGAACCTGCCCCGACTGCCCCGGGGTTCCGGCGTTCTGAGTCACGGTGACGTCGCCACCTGGGAGGGGGCAGAACGTCTGGGTGTCGCCGGTTTGGTCGACCTCGCCGAGGACGGCAGCGGTCACGTCGGTGCCGCAGATGGCTGCGAGCACCTGCGCGGCCACGCCGACGTTCACGTTCTCGAGGATTGTCACGTCTCCGACCCCGACGTTGACGAGACCGTCCTGCACGTTGAGCGGCTGCGCGGTCGCACTGCCCATGCCAACCGTGAACAGCAGCGAACCGCCGATCATGGCACCTGCGGCTGTGGTCTTCATGATGTTCTTCATTTCAATGGATCCCTTCAGTCGTGGAAGTTGCGGTCCGGCCCCTCGACGAGCGACTGGACTCGTACCGGAGACAGGAATTGCCTGCCAACGCCGTGATGGCGCCCGAACTTCCTGACAGAGGGCTTCCTCGATCAGAGGCAAGATCAAACCGAAATCACATGATTCTTTTCGGAAGGAAGCGTATACTGGCCACCATCTAATTAACTGGTGCGTCAATAATCTTACCGCTTCGCGCAGGTGGAGGCCCTACCTCTTCATCGGGGCTCGCTCGCCGCTCGTTACTGGCTCATTACGCGACGTCACCCGTTTGAAACGACTCACCGCCCGCGTCCGGGCGGACACGGGCGGTGAGATCGGTCAGATCGCCGAAACTATCCGGTCTGGACCGGCGCGCTGTCAGGCGTCTCGACGCGCTCGGGGCCCGTCTCTGCGGTGCCACTCTCGGCGCCCTCGGGCTGCGAGGAGGCCGCGGCGTTCTGGGTCACCACGAGGTCACCGCCCGGGAGTCCCGCGCACACGGTCTGCTCGGTGCCCTCGGCGTCGACGCGGTCGGCCAGGGCGGTCACCTCGGCGACCTCGGAACCGCAGATCGCGGCGGTCTTGGTCGCGGCCTCGTCGGTGCTCACACCTTCGAGAATGGTCTGCTCTGCGACCGCGACGTTCACCAGGCCGTCCGGCGTGGAATGCAGGGGCTGCGCCTGCGCGGTGCCCAGGCCTGCGGTGATCAGCAGTCCGCCACCCATCAGGGTGCCCGCTGCGACGTTCTTCACGATGCTCTTGGCGTTCGTCATCAATCACTCCTCTCGGATCCGGTAGCAACGGTCCGGTCTGCGACTCGCGTCGCACCAGAGGCGGGGTCCCGCCGACGCCGCAAGGCGTCCGTGCTCCGCGATCGAGGCTTTCGCAGCGGAGGGGCGGAACTCAAGCTCGGCGCCGCCGAACCGGGCACACCGTGATACGCCCTAAGTAACTGTCGCGCCGTCGCTCCCGCGCACAGCGCCGGCCCGCTTTACTCAGATCCCACTGTGCGACGGCTCACAAACGCCGATCGCCGAGCATGCACGCGGCATGCTCGGCGATCGGTTTCGCGTCTGTGCGCAGATCAGCGCTTCGAGTACTGAGGCGCCTTGCGGGCCTTCTTGAGGCCGTACTTCTTGCGCTCGATGGCACGCGGGTCGCGGGTGAGGAAGCCGGCCTTCTTCAGCGCCGGCCGGTCCTCGGGCTGCACGATGATCAGCGCCCGGGCGATCGCCAGACGCAGCGCGCCGGCCTGCCCGGACGGGCCGCCACCGTCGAGGTGCGCGAACACGTCGAAGCTCTCCAGCCGGTCGACGGTCACGAACGGCGCCTTGATCAGCTGCTGGTGCACCTTGTTGGGGAAGTAGTTCTCCAGGCTGCGACCGTCCAGGTTGAACTGGCCGGTGCCCGGCACCAGGCGCACGCGGACCACGGCCTCCTTGCGGCGGCCGACGGTCTGGATGGGCCGTTCCATGTAGACCGGCTCGCGGGCCTCGGTCGCCTCGGCGGCCTCGGTCACCTCATCGGTCACGGTGGCCTCGGCGGTCACGTCTTCGGTCGTCACGTCTGCGGTCGTTTCGGTCACTGGGCCACCTGCTTGATCTCGAACGGAACCGGCTGCTGCGCGGCGTGCGGATGGTTGGGACCCGCGTACACCTTGAGCTTCTTCTGCACCTGGCGGCTCAGCTTGGTGTGCGGCAGCATGCCGACGATCGCGTTCTCGACGACGCGGGTCGGGTGCTTGATCAGCAGCTCGCCGATGGTGCGCCTGCGCAGGCCGCCGGGGTAACCCGAGTGGCGGTAGGCGAACTTCTTGGTGAGCTTGTCGCCACCGATGGCGACCTTCTCGGCGTTGACGATGATGACGAAGTCGCCACCGTCGACGTTGGGCGTGAACGTCGGCTTGTGCTTGCCGCGGAGCAGCTTGGCTGCTTCGACGGCGAGCCGGCCGAGGACCACGTCGGTGGCGTCGATGACGTACCACGAATGCGTGGTGTCACCCGCCTTCGGCGTGTACGTAGGCACAGCGCTTACCTCTTCTTCTCGGGGATCCCGGTGACCCGGGTGCCGGTCAGGCGTTTGGCGGTGAAGTGGTCTCGGCGACCGACAGTGACCCGAGAACTCCGTGCGTACCGCACGCCAACGGAGCAGCTTACCGGTGGGTGTCGTCGCAGGTCAAAACGCCCTTTACGGCTGCCGTGCGGCGGGCCGGCCAGGATGTCGAGGCTACCGTCGCCGCAGGTCGTCGCCGGGTCGGCTCGCGACGCCCCCACTGCGTTGACCAGCCGCAACAGTCGACGCAGCGGTGGCGGCGGTTTTTGCGCTCACGGCTGTGAACGCCTCGACATCACGACCCTCCGTGCAAAAACCAGTCCTGCCGCACACAGCTGTGCGGTCCCGCCGGGCTCCCCTCCCAGCAGGACCGCACAGAGTCTGTGTGGCGTCGGCTGTCACCTCCCCCAAGCGGCAGCGGCGCTGCGATCGGTCGCCGCCATGTCGTCGGCGCCGTCGCGGACCGCGTTGCCCAGACTGAACAGGATCTCGTTCAGAGCCGCGGCCGACTGATCCCACCGCAGCTGCTCGGCGCGGTAGGCCTCGGCGGCTTCGCGGGTCCAGATCTGTTGCAGCGGCGCGATGTGCGAGCGCAGTTCGTCGAGTGCCGCGTTCAGCCGCGCCGACGTCTGGTGGATCTCCTGACGCACCGTGTACTCGATTTCGTCGAAGTTGTAGGACAGCACCTGGTCCATGACGGTTCCCGTTCTCTCAGAGGTTCGTCGCGACGGCGTCGATGCGCTGCGAGTGACCGTCGCCGGCGTCGCGCAGCGTCCGTTCGTTGTGCCGGATCGTTTCGGCGATTCGCTGCAGCGCCCCATGGAGTTTCGTCGACTCGGCGTTCCACCGTTCGACGACGTCGCGGAACCGCGTCGCCGCCACACCGCCCCACACCGACGGCGGCACGCTGCCCATCCTGCCGATGAAGGACTGCAGCATCGCGCGGGTGTCCTCATTGCGCGCGTCGACCTTGCCCGCCACCGAGGTCATCAGGTCGAGGTCGGTGTTGAGCGCACCACCGATGGGTGTCGTCATGAGATCGCCTTTCCAGTGTGGTTGTGAGATATCAGGTTCGACGCACCGCAAAGTCATTCGGTTCCCGGGCATTCTCAGAAGATCGCGTGAGCGGATCGGACGGCCCGATCACAGACGGGCCCGATCGGCCGCTCGGCATCCGACGGTTCCTGACACCCGATGCCGATCCGCACCCCGCCGTCGACGAACACCGACCAATCGATGTGGCGCCCAGGGCGGATCTCGCGGTAGGACGCGACGGGTCGCCCACCCCTGTGGTCATCGGGCACGAAGTCGGTGAAGACGCCGGGCGTTTCGCCGGCCAGGGCGGCGCGCAGGGTCTCGGCGGCCGCTTCACGTGTCGTTCCGGGCAGCACCGGCGCCTGGGTGACCAGCAGTGCCGTGACCGGATCGTCCGGGGATTCCACCTGCACCCGCGCCGACCCGGGTCCGTCGGTGATCCGGTCGACGGTCCACAGCGCCGGTACCTGCACTCCGACCCGTCCCTCGACCAACAGCGTCTCCGGGTCATGGTGCTCGGGCTCGGCCGGATCGGCCCGGTCATCGAAGGCGAGACCCAGTCCCGCGACCGCCAGGACGGCGCCGCCGAGGAGGGCGACGCCGTGGCGTCCGCGTCGATGAGGCGTCGCGACCGTGGTGCCGGTCATCGACGGGGGCGCCCCCATGTTCGCGGCGGCGGACCGCAGGGCACGTCGGTCGACGCGGAGCACGGCGACGCCGTTCGAGCGCAGCGAATCGGCGATCGCCGAGGCGACTTGGCCCGCCCCGGGCACGCCCACCGGCGCGTCGATGACGACGGCGTTCTCGCCCCTCACGGCGTCTGCCACCGCGCGGCCCACCCGCCGCGAATCCTCGGCGCGTGGCACGGCCGCGACGTCATCACCGGTGACGACGACGAAGTCGGGACTGATCTCGGCGACGGCCGGATCGGCCGCGGACACCGCCGCGCGCACCACTTCAGCGCGGGTGACGGTCACCGCGTCCGCTGCCGACCACTGCGCCGCACCGAGCATCCGATGGCAGCGCCGTCGCGGCCACCATGTCGGCACGATCAACACCACCGCCTGCACCGGGCCGCCGCAGGCAGAGCGCAGGACGTCGCGCGACAGCTCGTCGGTGGGAATCGCTCTCTCGTCGACGAGTGCCAGATCCGAGTCGATGAATTCCACTGCTGCCAGGGCACTTTGATCGTCGACGGGGTGGGCACCCGACACCGTTACCGGCCCGACCTCGATCACCGCGGTCACGGCGGCTCGGTCCAGCCCACCTGGACGACCTGGTTGTCCGCGGCCCGTGTGAGCAGCACGGCCCGGCCCGGTGGGCGGAGCGCCGGCCGCACCGACCCGAGCAGCACACCCTCGTCGGGACTGATGCTCATCAGCAGACCCATGCTGCCCAGGTCGCGCAGCTGGGCCAGCACCGGATCGAACATCGCCCGTGCCGCACCGCCCGACCGGCGCGCGACCACGACGTGCAGGCCGATGTCCCTGGCGTGCGGCAGGTAGTCGAGCAGGGACGTCAGCGGGTTGCCCGCAGCACCTGCGACGAGATCGTAATCGTCGACGACCAGATAGATTTCGGGACCTGACCACCACGACCGGTCGCGCAGCTGGCGCTGCGTCACCTCGTCGCCCGGCAGCCGGCCGCGCAGCCGCTCGAGCAGCGCAGGCATGCGGGCGCTCACGGCGCTGGCGGACATCAGGTAGGCCCCGAGGTGGTCGGTGTCCACCACACCGAGAAGCGTCCTGCGGTAGTCGACGATCACGAGTTCGGCTCTGTGCACGTCGTTGGTCCGCACGATCTCGGTGCACAGGGTGCGCAGTGTCGAGGTCTTCCCGCACCCGGGCTCACCCAGCACGATGAGATGCGATTGCTCGGTGAAATCGATACTGACAGCGGACAGTCGACGCTCGCCGACGCCGAGCACGACCCGGTCACCTTCGGCCGATGCCGTGAGCTCGGCGAGTTCCACCCGCTCGGGCAGCAACTTGATCGGCGCCGCGGACCGGCCGGGGTGACGTGCCCGCAGGTCCCGCGCACCGGCGGCGAGCGCCTCGGCCAGCCCGGCGGTGCTCGCCACGCCGTCCAGCCGCGGCAACGCGATCGTGAAGTCCGCGCCCTGGCGGGTCAGTCCGCGCCCGGGTGCACAGTCGAGAAGATCGCGCGCCCGCCTGCGGTCTATCTCGGAGTCCGCCGGATCGCCGAGCCGCAGCTCGATCCGGGTGCCGAGCTGATCCTTCAGCGCGGGACGGATGTCCGCCCACCGTGCTGCGGCGAGGACGACGTGCACACCGAACGACAGGCCCTGCGCGGCGAGCGAAGTGATCGCGGCGTCGAGGCCGTCGAAGTCCTGGCGCACCGTCGTCCAACCGTCCACGACGAGGAAGACGTCACCGAACGGATCGGTGGACACCGCCGGATCACCGGCCGCCCGCCTGCGCCGGAACTCTGACACGGAGTCGATGCCCAACTCCCGGAATCCGACCTCGCGGGCCCGCACCAGCAATTCGAGTTCCGCGACCGTTCGACGGACCAGATCGCCTTCGTGGCGGCCCGCCACGGCGCCGACGTGTGGCAGCGCGCGCAGTGACGCCAGCGCACCGCCGCCGAAGTCGAGGCAGTAGAGCTGGACATCCCGTGGACCGGCGGTCGCCGCCAACGCCAAGACCAGTGTGCGCAGGGCGGTCGACTTACCGCTGCCCGGCCCGCCGACCACCGCCACGTTGCCGTCCGCGCCGGAGAGTACGGCGGACAGCAGATCGCGGCGCTGTTCGAACGGCCGGTCCACCAGGCCGATCGGTACGGTCAGCGGTTCCGGGCCGCCGAGGGACAACAGCTGGTCCAGGGTCGGCGAATGTGTCAAGGGCGGCAGCCACACCCGGTGTGCGGGCGCGCCATGACCGGCCAGCCGGTCCAACACGGTGTCGAGAACGCTGCGGCCGGAGTTTTCGTGGTGCCCGCATTCGGCGGGCGGCCAGGGTACCGGCGCGGCGGTGAAGGGCACGGCGGTCGGCGGATTCGCCGCGACTCGGCGCGGTTCGGGCGCCGGTCCGGAGACGTAGGCGGTGCGGAACCGGACGAGTTCACCGGCGGCCGTCCGTAGGTACGCCCCGCCCGGTGTCGAGGGCAGGTGGTGTGCGTCGGGCACTCCGAGCACGGCCCGGGACTCGCTGGCGGAGAACGTTTTCAGGCACACCCGGTAGGACAGGTGGTTGTCCAGTCCGCGTAGCCGTCCTTCGTCCAGGCGTTGACTGGCCAGCAGCAGGTGCATACCGAGTGACCGGCCGAGCCGCCCGATCGCGACGAACATTTCCGCGAAGTCGGGGTGTTGGCTGAGGAGTTCGGAGAACTCGTCGACGACGATCAGCAGTGACGGCAGCGGAGGCAGCTCGGGACGGCGCGTCCGCGCGCGGTGGTACTCGGCGATGTCGGCGAAAGTGCCCGCGGCGCGCAGAAACTCCTGTCTGCGAGTGACCTCGCCGGAGAGGGCGTCCTTCATGCGGGCCACCAGATGCGCTTCGTCGGCGAGATTCGTGATCACCGCGGATACGTGGGCTGCGCGGTCGAAGCCGAGGAAGGTCGCGCCGCCCTTGAAGTCGATCAGGATGACGTTCAGCCGGTCCGGGGAATGGGAGGCGAGCATGCCCAGCGTGAGTGTGCGCAGGAACTCCGACTTTCCCGAACCCGTCGCCCCGATGCACAGACCGTGAGGGCCCATCCCCCGGTGCGCCGCCTCCTTGATGTCGATCAGCACAGGGTCGCCGTGCTCGCTGACACCGACCGGCACCCGCAGCTCCGTTGCCGCATCGCCGGACCCCCACAGCACGGGCGGGTCGAGGCGGGCAGGGTCACCGATGCCGACCAGGGCCGGCCAGTCGGCGGGGACGACCATCGGATCGTCGGCGTCAGTGGCCACCGGGCGGTAGGGAGCGAGTCGGCGCGCACACGCGACGGCTGCCGCTGCTTCCAGGCCGTCGCGCCGAATACGAGGGCCGTCGCCGAGAACGACGTCGCCGCCGTCGACGATCCATCGGGTCGATTCGCACGTCGTCGTGCCCGCGGCTTCGACCAGAAGGACCGTGACCGACCCGCCGACGTCGAGGTGCACAGGTTCGGCGGCGGCGGGCGATGCGAGGTCGACCACGATCACCACGCGAGAGCACCCGTCGAGGAGTGCGGCCACCGCGTCGCGGGCCTCGGTCAGCGCGGCGTACGTCATCCGTGCCGGTCCGATGCGATCGCTGATGACCGGATGTCCGTGATGCGGGACCCATTTCAGCCAGTCCCAGTGGTGTCCGGTGGTGTCGTCGGTGACCGCGGCGATTCTGACATGCTCCGGGCCGTGCAGTACCGCGACCTGACACAGCACGGACCGCAGGAGAGCGCGTACGTCGTCGCCCTCGCCGGCGACGCTGATCGCATCGGTCGCGAAGAGGTCGACCGTGACGGGCATGTCGGTGACGACGCCACGAGTGCTGATCAGGCGACCCACGGCCGAGGTGGTCACGGGGTCGGGCTCAGCGACGGGTCTCACGGGCGGCGCGATCAATCGGGTGGACAGCGGTTGGGTTCCCAGTCCCAGGCGGACATGGCCGAAGTCGTCGTCGGCCGGTCTTCGCTCCCACATCCGCGGGCCGCCGATCAAGGTGAAGAGCCCGTCGGGCGGCGGGTGACGCCAGTGGGACGAACGATGTTGCGCACGAGCAGTCTCGGCCGCCGCCGCGTCCAGCGCCTGGACGTACCGCAGGTAGTCGCGGCGACCCTGATCGAGTTCAGCGGTCCGCGACCCGCGTAGTCCGTAGGCGAGTGTGCCGACAAGCGACAGCAGCATCATCACCGGAAAGAGCAGGTACATCGGGCTGCGGGGACCCGAGGCGCCGGAGGTGAAGTAGAGCACCATCATGCCGCCGGCGGCGACCACCATCGCGACCGGGAGCAACCGCGCAAGCGGGTTGGCCGGCGTCGCCTGCGGTACCTCCGGCGGCGGTTGCACGGCGATGTCGCCGTCGGCGACTACGGGGACGGGCAGCCGGCTCCCTCGGATGAATTCCATCGTCGATCAGACGGCGACGGCGTCGAAAGCGTTCCATCCCCAGGCGAGAATTTCGCGCGCGCCCGCCCCCGCGCCGTCGGTTACGGTGACATCGCCGACGTTCACGGGGGGTGATGCGGTGTCGGATTCGATGCGCCGGGTCTCGGTGCACAGTAGTGACGGAAGTCGAAGCGGAACAATTGATCTCGCACTTCCGTCGGCGGTGACCATCGCGGAGTTGTTGCCGTCCATCGTCGACACGATCGGTGCGACGGGCCTTGATGCACCGATCCGCTGGCGGCTGTCCCGCGCCGCGGGCGCGGCGATCGATCAGTCGTCGACCCTGTCGGAGGTGGGCGTCCGCGACGGCGAGGTGCTGTTGCTGTCCCGCCACGACCCGCCGGCCCCCACATTCAGATCTCATGACCTTCCGACGGTGGTGGCTGAGGGGGTTGCCGGCGGCCCTCCCCCGCGGCTGATCGCGTCCGCGGCGGCGACCTGGACGGTGGCGGCTGGTGCTCTCGCGCTGGCGTGTGCGGGTGTGGTCACCGGTACGGCAACACATCTCGTCACGATCGGTGCACTCGCCACCGCGGCGGGTGCGGCGGCGGTCGTTGCCGATCGGACGGCTCCCGACCCGTGGTGGCGCCCAACCATGCAGCACGTCGCGCTCGTGCTGGCGAGTGTGCTGGGCTACCGGATAGTGCCCGGCGGTCCCGCCCCGGCCAACTTCCTGCTCGCCGTGTGTTCGCTGACGGTGATGGCGATCCTGGTGCTCCGGTTGTCCATTCGCTCGTCGGTGTGGTTGACCGCGATCGCCGTCACCGGATTGCTCGGGGCGACCGCACTCGGTGCCGCGATGGTGTGGGCGCTGCCGACGGCCGTCCTCGGCACGGTCCTCACCGTGCTCGGCCTCGGCACGCTCAGTTCCGCGGCGAGGCTGTCGGTGCTGCTGGCCGGGCTGACGCCGACGGGCGAGACACCGGCCGGGCACGGTGACGCCGACAGGCGGGCGGTACGGGGGCGGCGGCTTCTCACGGCGCTGGTGACCGGCGCATCCGTTGCGGTGCTGTCGGGCGTGCTGCTCGTCGCGGCCGGCGGCGCCGGGGCTGGGGCCGATGCGCCGTGGCAGGTCGACGCGGGCTTGTGCGCTGCCGTCGGCTCGGCGCTGGTGCTGCGGAGCCGGTCGCACGCCGACGGCTGGTGCCGCAGCGCGCTGACCGCCTGCGGCCTGGGTTGTCTGACAGCGGCATTCGTCGAGGTGTCGGCGTCGATGGCGGGTCAGGCGTTCTGGATCGCGGCGTCGACGGTCGTCGCAGGATCGATCGCGCTGTCACCGGCCGCGCGGTCGGTGGCGGGTCCGGTCGCGGCGCGCGCCGTGGACGCGCTGGAGTACACCGCGCTCACGGCCGTGGTGCCACTGGCCTGTTGGGTTGCGGGCGTGTTCGCCGCGGTCCGCGGGTGGCAGCTGCCGTGACCACGGCGGGCCGGCTGGTCGCAGCGGTCGTCGTCGGTACCGCACCGTTGATCGCGACTCCGGTGGCGGCGGCGGTGACCCCGCCCGCGGTCGACGAGACGCTGCTGCCCGCACCCCGCCCGCCGGCGCCTCCGGACCTGACCGAACCGCAGGGCAGCTGTCTGGATGCGGGCGACGCCCCCGTGGCGGCCGGTGCTCCACACCAGCTCGACATGCTCGCGCTCAACGAGATCCGGCCACTGACCCGCGGCGCCGGCCAGACAGTCGCGGTCATCGACACCGGCGTGACCCGGCATCGGCTGCTGCCGCACCTGGCGCCCGGCGGAGACTATGTGTCGAGCGGCGACGGCACCGAGGACTGCGACGGCCACGGCACCATCGTCGCCGGGATCGTCGGCGCCGCGGCGTCACCCGAGCAGGCGGGCGGTGTCGCACCCGACGCCTCGATACTGACCATCCGGCAGTCCAGCAACCGGTTCCGGGCCGTCGACGATCCAGGCGGCTCGGGTTACGGCGACGTCGAGACGCTGGCGATGGCGGTGCGCAGCGCCGCCGACCTGGGCGCGACGGTGATCAACGTGTCCTCGGTGGCGTGCCTTTCCGCGGCGGAGGCTCCCGACGACCGCCCGCTCGGTGCGGCTCTCGCCTATGCCGTCGACGTCAAGAACGTGGTAGTCGTGGCGGCCGCGGGCAATGTCAGCGGTGCGGGCCAGTGCGCGGAGCAGAATCCCGTCACCGATCCGGGTCGCCCGGCCGTGCCCGACTGGGAGTCGGTCCGCACCGTGGTGAGTCCGGCCTGGTACGACGATCTGGTACTGACGGTCGGTTCGGTCGACGCGTCGGGTGCGCCGTCGGGTTTCAGCCTGGCGGGGCCCTGGGTCGATGTCGCGGCGCCCGGAGAGTCGGTCGTCGCCCTCGATCCCGACGGCGAAGGACTGATCACGACCTTGCCCGCACGGTCGGGCGATGAGCCGATCTCGGGCACCAGCTATGCGGCGCCCGTGGTGAGTGGCGTTGCGGCACTGGTGCGATCGCGGTGGCCGCAGTTGACCGCCCGGCAGGTGATGGCACGTATCGAGGACACCGCCCGGCGCCCGTCGGCGGGCTGGGATCCGGTCGTGGGCCACGGCGTCGTCGATGCGGCCGCCGCCGTCACCGGCACGGCGCCGCCGGTGGACGCGCGCCGCGCCCAACCGGTGCGGGTGGATCCGCCTCCAACCGCCGCCGACCCGGATCCCCGCCCCCGCCGTGTCGCGGCGTACGGCGCCGCGGTGTGCGTCCTAATGGCGGCGGCCATCGCGCTCAGCGCATCAGCCGGGCCCCGGTCCGGCCACCGAGTCGTGCAGGACTGACGCGCGCTCCCTGCTCAGTTCCGGGCCGCGCGGCAACCTCGCCAGAACCGGCCAGGGCGCAGGTGTCGCGGCGGCCGACAGGCCCAGGTGCTGCGCGGTCTGTGCGTCACGCACCCCGAACACGACGCCGACATCGGTCACGAGGTAGAGCGGCCCCGATCCGCCGCCCGAACCGTTGACACCGACGGCACACACGAACAGACTGCGCCCCGCGGGCACCTCCACCGCATCGACCGCGGGACCCTTGCCGTCGGCCTGCGCCAGTGCGACGAGCCCCGGTCCGGACGGAACGGCGTCGGCACGCCACAGGGTGGTGCGCGCCTGCCGAGGACCGTCACCGGCCTGCCATCGCGCGCAGAGCACCGGAGGGTCCGCGATGGTCACTCGCGCGGGAAACGTTCCGACGGGCAGTGTTTCGACCGCCGGGGCCGATGCCAGGGCGGTGGCGGCGATCGTCGGGATGTCCTCGCGCGGCTGGTTGACCGTGAGCCTGATCAGGTCCGCGGTGACCTCGCCGATACGTTGCACACCGTCGGTCAGCACGACGTAGTGCTCGGCGGTCTCGGCGCGCGCCAGCCTCACCACGGTGCCGACCGGATACCCGCCGAGCGCCGCGGGACCCGTCGATCCGGCTCCCGGGATCCTCGGCGCGACGATGGGTGGGTCCTCGGGGATGGCGTCGATCAGGCTGCGTGGCACCTGCCGGGGCGTCCTGCCCTCCAGCCGCAACGCCCGGGTGACGGCACGGTCGCGCAGATCGACCGCGGCACGCCGGCCGGCATGCAACAGATATGTGGTTGCTGCGCTCTCAGACGCCGGTGCGACAAGGACCGCGTCCGTGTCGTCGAAGGGCGCCGCGTCCTGCGGTGAGCCCACCCGCACAATGGTCCGGTCCCCGGAGTCGCAGACGTTCCACAGCGATTCAGCCGCAGGCAGGGTCGTGCCGATCGACGCGGGCGCCCCGGCGATCCCCACTGCCGGACCACGGCGGGCCGACGCGACAGCCTGCTCGCTGACGACCATCGGGAGGTCGGCAGCACCGGCGATGAGGCGCGCGGACGCCAGGTTCAGCACGGGGTGCACGGTGTCGTCGATCCGGACGTACAGCGCTCCGGACTCTCGTACCGCCAAGATGGTCGCGCCGTCGATCGGGCCCTGCGGTCGCAGGAACGCCAGAACGGCGCACCCGCCGATCGCGATGACCGCCAGCACGGCGCCGGCGGTCAACGAAAGCGACTGTGTCCGCATCGGATCGTCGAGCATCCGGACGTCTCCGCGCACCAGCGCGTGCTGCATCCGGCGTGTCAGGAAGCGGTGTGCGCTGACCTGCAGCCGAGTGGTCGTTCGGTCCCGTGAACTCGCCATGACATCCCCCGAGTGGAGCCTAACGGCCTGCGGGACAAGGCGATGTCATCAATTCACAGCGCAGCGGTCAGCGCCACCGCGCCCACACGTAGGGCACCAGCGCCCGTAGGAAGTCCAGGTCGGGGCCCGGCTCGGCCTGCGCGAAGGCCTGCTCGAAGTACTCCTCGGCGACCAGCAGGATTCCTTCGGCGTACTCCCGGGTGAAGGTGATGCTGCCGTAGTCGTCCATCAGCCGTCGTACCGCACCGACCTGCTCGGCCGTGCGCTCGGCACGCGTGCGCCGAAGGTAGTCGCGCACCAGCGGCTTGTCCGCGCCGGTCGCCGACGACATCAGATGCACGAGCGGCAGCGTGCGCTTGCCCTCGTAGAGATCCCCGAGGATCTCCTTGCCGTAGGTCGCCTCGTCACCGACCAGGTTGAGCAGGTCGTCGCGGATCTGGAAGGCCGCGCCGAAGTGAAAGCCGAAGCGCACCAGGGGCCGCAGGTCCGCCGTCCCGCGCGACCCCACCAGTGCGCCGACCCGAAGCGGGTGAATCGTGGTGTACCAGCACGTCTTGTGCATGATGAGGTCGAGGTAGTCGTCCGGCCCGAGATCCTCGACGTCGTCCAGCAGCCAGCCGACCTCGGTGGCCTGCCCTTCCAGGGTGCGCAGCGCCATCGTGTCGAACTCGTCCCACACCTGGTCGGCCAGGTCGCGATCGAGGCGGCCGGTGGCCCGCCGCAGCACCTGCCCGGCGACCACGGCCAGTCCGTCACCGGCGTTGATGGCCGCGGCCATCCCGTGCATCGCCGACAGCGTCGGCCTGCCGCGGCGCATCTCGCTGCCGTCGGCGATGTCGTCGTGGACGAGAAAAGCGTTGTGCAGCAACTCGATCGCGACGGCGATGCCGAGCAGGTCGTCGACCGACGCGCCGAACACCCGCCCGGCAGACAGACACAGCGCCGGCCGCAGGCCCTTGCCGGGCCGCGACGGATAGTCACGCATAGGTGCGTACAGCCACTGGACGGGTTCTCCGTCGGGCATCGCGTCGAGCATCGCGCGGCGAATCTCCTTGGCCACCTCGCGGAGCCGGGTCTCGACGCCGGCCACCAAGCCGGCGCGGTCGGCGATGCTCGTCACGGCGCAGCGACGCGGACGGTGAGCACCACGGGCAGCCACAGGTCGGCGTGCCCCTCGGTCAGCAGCGTGCCGCGGTACACGCCGGCGGCGGTGCCGGGGGCCAGCGTGACGCTCAGCTCGACACCGCGCTTGGACAGCGCGGGCATCGCGGCCTCCGGCGCCGAGAACGACACCGCTTCGGCACCCACCACGGCGCCGTCGGCGGCCAGCAGGTCGCTGCAGCGCAGTCGCACCGGGGCGAGGTCGGTCTCACCGCTGTTGTGCAGCCACACCATCGCCTTTGCTGGGCCCGGCGGCGCCGCCTCGAGGGTGATCTGGCCCGTCATGTCGGCGTCGGCGAAGTCCACGGCCGGGGCGTCCGGACGTGCGGGCGAGTCGCCGGTATCGGACTGCGGAGCGGCTCCGAGCAGTAGCTGACCGGCCATCGCCCACCACGACCTGATCAGCGGCTCCAGATCGGTGGCGCCGAACATGTCGGCGCGCTGCTGATTGGACAGCGGCGCCGCCGTGGTCGGTCGCGTGCCGCTGAGCCCGGCCGTTGCAGCTCGGATGAAGCGGTCGACGAGGGTGCTGGCGGCCTTGAAGCCCTCGGCCTGGATGGCGCTCAGCGCGCGGGCGTTGGCGGAGGCGTCGAAAACCGACGCCCACGGCAGTTCGCTGCCCGATCCGTTGCCTGGTTCAGCACCGTTTTCCCCGGTCACGCGATTCCCCCACCCGTCGATTAGACCCGCCACACTGCTGGCATCACGGTATGCTAGCTGCGCAAACGGGGGCAGGAGGGACCATGGCGGAGCTGCGTGATCTTCTCGAGGTGTACGGGGCACTCGACGAGGCGGCGGCCTCGGATCCGGCGGCCGCAGCGACGTTGAACAGCTTCCTGCCGGGCGCAGGCACCAACACGGGCTGGTACCGGGAGATCGAGCAGTACTTCTTCCCGGATGACGTGCGGTCGCCGAACTTCGCCAGAGCGTGCCAGGCCATCGCCACGGATGCGGCGACGAACGCGTGGAGCGCTCCGCAGAAGTCCCGTCTGCACTACGGACTATGTGTGGCGGCGCGGGTGAAGGACGCGGCGCCGGCGTCCACGCTGTCCGCCTTCTCCGATGCCGAGTTCGATCAGGCGTTGACCAACGGCCTCACGGCGGTCGCGCCTGCCGCGACAGCCGAAACAATCGGACAGTCAGAAGATGTCGGTCCGAATTTCCGCACATGGGTGGGACAGATCCTCACCGGCCGCGACCAGTACTACGCGCTGCGAATCAGTCAGGCGCAGTCGAACATCGTCGATCCGGCGGTTCTCGACATCCCGCTCTGCCGGGCCGCCGTCCGGGTCGTCGACGGGGTCCGCTCGGTCGTCGTGGACACTGCGACGAGCTCGGCGCTCGTCAGCCTGACCAACCTGAAGAAGGTCGTGAACCCGTTCAACTGGGCGGACAACTACGAGGACTTCTTCGTCAGTATGGACACTTTCGCCGAACCGCCTTTCCGCCAGGACCTATGGAAACGCGTGCGCGAAACCGTGGGATTTCGGAACATCCCGGCGACCCAGATCGTCACGGGGCTGAAGTACCACGCGACCGAGGAACTCGACAAGAACGTGGCACGGATCGACTACGACCTCGACGACCCCGCACCCGCCAGGGGCTGCGACGGCAAAGTCCGCGTCGACAAGGGGTACATCAACATGTGGGGCCGGACCGGGGATCCGGACGACCTGGGCGTGAAGGTGCGGACCCGCAAGATCGTCAACATCGCGAACCTCTCGCCGATCGCGCAGAAGCGGCTGGTCTGCCTCACCGGCTACGGCACGGCCTCGAACGAGTTCCTGTTCAACCCCGCCATGAACCCCCGACCGGAAGCCCGTCCGTTCCTGCACTACACCCAGGGCGATCCGTCGCCGAGCGAACAGGCGCAGGCGGCGTCGGCGACGCCTCAAGAGCCTGACACCCATGTCGTTGCAACGGCCGTCGGCATGTGGGCGGACGCTTTGCAGGGATTCACCAACGACTATTTCGACCTCTCCGAGAAGTGGTTGGGCGGCCGACTCACGTTGAGCGACATCACTGATTACACCCAGCAGACAACGGGCCGCCTGGTCAGCGGACCACTGCAATTCCTCGAGAAGATCAGCCAACCCCGGTATCCAGGCGGCACCGGGAGCGGCGGGCAGGGTGGTGCGTCATGAGCACTCCGTTCACCGGCATGCACCTGATTGCGCAGTTCGCCCGTGAAGCCTCCAACAACGTGAGCACGGCGGCCAGCGGCGTGAGCGCGGCCGCCGCCACTGCATCGGCGACCGATAAGGCGGGCAAGTGGGGTATCGACGGCTGGATTCGCGTCTTCCACGATCTGATCGACCTTCAGATCCGGGTCTTCGCCAATGTGCTGCAGACCGGCATCTCGGGTCCGTGGTGGCTGTCGACGACCGATGAGTTGGCCGCGCCGGAGCCGGTCGAGGTGCCGAATCCACAGCCATACCCACGCGCAGTCACACTCTCGGAATTCACCCGGCTCGGGTACCCGAACGTGAAGATCCAGCCCGCTGGCCTCAGCGTCGAACCCCTGCTTCCCGCGAACGCCAAGCAATTGGTGATCACCCTGCGCGACGAACGCTTCATCGGTTCGAACTACAAGGGCATGATCACCCTCACCAACCCCGCCACCGGTGCCGCCGAGGTCCCATTCGAGGTCACCGTAGGACTGTGAGCGAAGTTCCGGAAAAGCCGTCGATCGACGAACTCCTCGACCGGGCAGTGCAGGCCGTCAACCGCGGTGACCGCGCGACGGCCGACGCGCTCGCCGGTCAGGTGCTCGCCGTCGACCATGACAACGCCGACGCCGAGGAGCTGCTCGCCGCCCCCGTCGACAGTGGTGACCTGCGCCGGCTCACCATGATGTTCGCCGATCTGGTGGACTCCACGGCGTTGTCGACGCGGGTGGAACCCGAGATCTATCGCACGGTCGTGGGACGGTACCGCGACGAGGTGATCAAGATCGTCAACCGCTACGAGGGCCACATCGGCTCCACCAAGGGCGACGGGCTGTTCGCCGTGTTCGGACATCCCCGGGCGCACGAGAACGACGCCCATCGCGCCGTGCAGGCCGGCCTGGACATCACCCGCGAGATCGCCTCGCTCAGTGCGCGAGTGCGCCGCCGGTTCGGCTTCGACATCGACGTCCGGGTCGGCATCCACCGCGGCCTGGTGTACCTCGATGTCGCGCAGGACGACGTGTACGGCCTGGGTGCCAATCTCGCCGCGCGGCTCTGCAGTCTGGCCGAACCGGGCACCACGGCGGTGTCTGCGGCGATCGAGCGGGTGGTTCGCGACTCCTTCGAATTGGAGGAACGTCCGCCCCGTGCGGTCAAGGGCGTCGACGAGTTGATCGTGCACCACCGCGTCGTCGCCGAACGCGACGTCGCCCGTGTGCCCCGCGGGCCGCTTATCGGACGCGAGCGTGAACTGGCGTTCCTGCAGGAGAACTGGCGCAAGGCGGTGGAGGGCACGCTCGACACCGCGGGCGTGGTGTTCTGGGGTGAGGGTGGCATCGGCAAGAGCCGGTTGGCGCGCGCGGCCGTGGACCTCGCCGAAGAATCCGACGCCGTGGTCCTCAGCCTCTACGGTTCGCCGTTCCACACCGACGTCGGCCTTCGGCCGGTGCGCAGGCTCCTGGAGCGCCGGTGCGGCATCCGGCGTGGCTCCGATCCGGCGGACAGCCTGCGCAAGCTCCGCGCCGAGATCGAGCTGCAGGGACTGGATGTGGATGTCGCCATGCCGCTGCTGGCGCCCGTGCTCGGCATCAGGCCCGACGCCGGGTATCAGCCGGCCGTTGCCAACGCCGGCCGGCTCTACGATCAGATCGCCACTGCCGTCAAGGATTACCTGCTGGCCAGCGTCGGAAGCGGACCCGGCCTGATCGTCGCCGAGGACATCCACTGGTTCGACGAGGACACCGTCGAAATCGTGCAGTCACTACTGCGCGAGCGGCCCGGCCGGCTGTTCGTGGTCGTCACCGGGCGCAAGGTGCCGCCGCTGGGGAACGAGACTCAGTTCGAACTGAAACCACTGAGCGGCAACGATTCCGACTCCCTGATCCGCACCCTGCATCCGGAGATGACCGACGATGCCAGGCGTGCGGTGCAGGATCGTTGCGACGGCATCCCGCTCTACATCGAGGAGGTGGTGACCAAGGTCCTCGAGCGACAGGCTGATCGCGGCGGCCCCGCCGAGGTGCCCGACACCCTCTACGAGACCCTGATCGCCCGGCTCGGGTCCGGCAGGACGTCGCTGCTGGTCGTCGAGACCGCCGCGCTGATCGGCAGCGTCATCGACAAACGGCTCCTGCGCTCGGTGGTCGACCTGGCCGCCGACGAGGTGGACGCCGTGCTCGACGAACTGACCCGGTCCCGGGTGCTGCGGCAGGACGGCGAGGACAGCTGGCGCTTTCACCACGAACTGCTTCGCGAAGTGGCCGCCGAACTCTCACCGCCGACCCAGCGGCGCCGGCTGCACAGCCGCATCGCCGATGCGCTGTGGGCCTCCGCCGACGGCAATCCCGAGTGGAAACTCGTGGCGTTGCACTATCAGAACGCCGAACGCTTCGACGAGGCCGCCACGGCGTTCCAGGAGGCCGCAACCAACGCCCGCCGGCGCGGTGCGCTCACCGAGGCGCGCGCACACCTGGCCCGCGCGCTGGAGAACGTCGAACGGATCGCGCCGGGGCGGGCCCGCGACCGCCACGAGGTCGCCATCCGGCTCGAGCGTGGCTGGCTCACCTCGACGGCCGAGGGGCACTCCAGTCCCGAGGCGCTCGCCGAGTTCGAGCGCTGCCTCGAGCTGATCGGGGGCGTGGCGGGCAACGAGCTCTACGCCACCCTGAGCGGTATCTGGACCAACTACGCCACCCGCGGCGATCTGCGCCGAGCCACCCAACTGGTCGAGGCGCTGCGCGGCCTCGACGACATGCCCGAGTGGTACCGGGTGGCGACCGACGTGGTGCTGGGCGTGCTGACGGTGTTCCGCGGCGAGTTGCAGACCGCCCGGCCGATACTCGAGGGCGCCGCCGCCGTGGTCGACCGCATCGGCTCGCCGCAGATCGAAGGCGCCTGGTACAGCCCGAACGATCCACTGTCCGGCGCGCACACCTTCACCGGGTTCATCCGCATCCTCCAGGGCGATCTGCGCGGTGCCGAATCGGCATTCGTTCAGGTCGAGAGCCGTTGCGCGCAGCTGCGTTTCCCACACGGTCCCTACACCCTGTGCTACGCCAGGTCGGTGGAACTGTTCGCACATTTCCAGTCCGGCCGGCTCGACCGGGCCGCGGCGCTCATCGAGGTGGTGGCCGAGAGCGCCGCCCGCAATGGGTTCGACGAGTGGTCGATGATCGCCGAGTGCAACCGCAGCACGCTGAGCGCCACGATCGCGTTGATCCGCGGCGAGCGGGACCCGGAGGTGATGAACGGCCACATCGCGGCCCTCACCGGCATCGTCGACCTGTGGCGTGCCCTCGACAACAAGACCTTTCTGGCCTGCTACGACGGCACGCTGGCGCAACTGCTGATGGCGACGGGGAGACTCGACGAGGGCAGGCAGCGCGTCGATCTCGCACTGCAGATGTCCGAGGACACCGGCATGCACTTCTACGACGCCGAGCTGCTGCGCATCCGCGCACACACGCACACCGACATCGATGCCCGCCACACCGGACTGCGCGCCGCCATCGACCTGGCCCGCACCCAGGGCACCACGAACTTCGAGATACGCGCTGCCGCAGATGACTTCGAACTGATGGGTGAGCAGTTCCGGCCCGCGCTGGTCGAGGCGCTGGGCCGGCTGCCTGCAGACGAGAAGTGGCCGTACCTGGCTCGTGCCCGAGCACTGCTGGGGTGAGGCGCTCTCTGGGACGCGTCGCCATCCTCGGCGGCGGCGTGGCGGGCCTGAGTGCGGCTTGGCGGTTGAGCGAGCCCGGTTGGCGGGACCGGTTCGAATCCATCACCGTCTACCAGCGCGGCTGGCGGCTGGGCGGCAAGGCCGCATCCAGCCGCGGGCCGCACGGCCGCATCGAGGAGCACGGCCTGCACGTGTGGCTGGGTTCCTACGAGAACGCGTTCGCGCTGCTGCGCGAGTGCTACACCGAACTCGACAGGGCGGCCACCGATCCCGCTGCGCCCATTCATGATTGGGATCAGGCGCTGATACCGGCTGACAACCTCGCCATGGCCGACCGGTGGGGCGACGGCTGGCTGGTGTGGCCGGGACGGTTCAGCAACAACGATGAGCTGCCGGGAGATCCCGACGCCGACGGCCGCGAACTCACGGTGGTGTCGTTCGTGCAGCGCGCCTCGGAACTGCTGCTCGACTTCACCGACTCGCTCGGGGCGTCCACCGGCCTGACGTTGTCCCCCACGGCCGATCCCGCCGCCGACCGCTCCCTGGAGCTGGTGCAACGGGCGGTGCGCACCACGCTGGGCACACTGTCGGAAACCGGTGCGGCGCACCTCGTCCGCGACGGCGTGCTGCTACGTGCGGTGAACGCGGCCCGTCGGGTGCTGGACTGCGAGAACCGGCCCGACCACAAGCGTTTCTGGCTGCTGCTGTCGCTGCTGATCGCGACCATCCGCGGGATCACCGTCGACAACCTGATCACCGACCCCAGGGGTTTCCGCGCCATCAACGACGAGGAGTACGGGGCGTGGCTGGTGCGCCACGGCGCGCATCCCGACGTGCTCGAGTTCTCCCTCGTGCGGGGGATGTACGACATGGTGTTCGGTTACGAGGACGGCGACTACGAACGACCGAGCTTCGCCGCCGGCCTTGCGGTGATGCTGACCGGGATCGCACTCTTCCAGTACAAGGGGGCCTTCTTCTGGAAGATGACCGCAGGGATGGGCGACGTGGTGATCGCCCCGCTGTATCAGGCACTGCGCCGTCGGGGCGTGCGCTTCGAATTCTTCCACCGGCTCGACGCACTGCACCTCGACGCCGGCAGGCACGTCGTCGACGCCGTCACGATGGGCAGGCAGGTCCGCCTCGCCGAGGGGGTCGACGAGTACGAACCACTGATCGACGTGAAAGGCCTGCCGGTGTTCCCGGCCGCGCCGCTGGCCGACCAGATCGACGGCGGCGCGGCCGACGACCTCGAAACCCACTTCGGCGAACGACACGACGTCGAGACCAGAGTGCTGCGCCGCGGTGTGGACTTCGACCACATCGTGCTGGCCACCTCGCTGGGCATGCTCGAGTTCGTCGCAGCCGAGCTCATCGCCGGCCGCCCCGAATGGCACGAGATGACAACCCATCTGCGCACCGTGGCGACTCAGGCGTTCCAGCTCTGGCTGCGGCCCGAGGAGTCGGCGCTGGGTTGGCACCGACCGGGTGTGACCACCAGCGGTTACGTCGCGCCGTTCGACACCTGGGCGTCGATGCCGCAGACACTGTGGGCCGAGGACTGGCCGGGCGGGGACGAGCCCCGCACGGTTGCGTACTTCTGCGGCGCCTTCGACGCCGCGTGGCCGCCCGGGGACGACCATGCTGCGTACGTCGACCGGTGCCGTCAGCGCGTACTGGACTATGCAGCAACATATCTCGATCGCCACGTCGGTCTCTACCTGCCGGGCAGCGTCACCGCCGACGGCTTCGCGTGGCATCTGCTCAGCGGTGCGAACGGCCACCGGGGCGCGGCCGCCCTGGACACCCAGCACGTCAGCGTGAACGTCGACCCGTCCGACCGGTACGTGCAGTCGGTGCCGGGGTCGGACAAGTACCGGCTGCGGCCCGACGAAAGCGGCTACGACAACCTGGTTCTGGCAGGCGACTGGACCGACTGCGGCATCAACGCCGGCTGCATCGAGGCGGCGGTGATGTCGGGCCTGCAGGCGGCCAACGCCTTACAGGGCCGCACACGCAGGCACCGCATCCGCGGGTTCTACCTGCCGTGACGCCGCGGCGCGGAGCTCAATCCAGCGCTGTGGTCTCGAATGTCACGCCGGCGGCGGGCAACCGGTCCAGCAGCACGTCGCCGATGGCGGTGGCCGGCGTCAGCACCCCGTGGCGGTCGGGCAACCGGTCGTGGTCGACGGCGAGTGCGAGTGCGCTCTCGCCGAGCAGCACCGAGGTCGCCGAATAGCCGGGATCGCCCTGCTGGGCCATCGTCGTCACGTACCGCCGTCCGGTGGTCGTGGTGGTGTACGTCTCGACGCGGTAGTACCCGCGCGCACCTTCGTCGTGCCCGGTGCCGGGCGCGGGGAGAAGCCGTTCGACCAGACCGGGTGGCGCCATCCGCAAGAGGTGACCCCCGAAGCGGGAAGCGCCGGTGATGCCCATGTTGAACATGGCCGCGATGAACGGCGAGGCCGGCGAGGAACCCATGGTCAGGGTCTCGCGGTAGCGGAACCCGCGGCCGTAGGGCCAGCCGAGGAGCGCGTTGCTGCGCCGCACGCAGCGGGTGTTGTACAGCGCCATGACATAGCCACCCGCCCACAGCCCGGTGAGTTCGGGCGCCACCTCGGCGCCGGGGCACAGCGGCAGGTCCGGCTGGGCGCCGAGTTCCGGCTCCGCGGGCCGGTCGGGGCTCAGGCTGTAGGGGTCGTCGAGCATCAACCGCACCGCGGGATCGTCGGTGGCGATCCGCATCAGGTCGAGCATCGTGGAGATCGACCCGCTCGCGTAGCCGCCGGAGTACGCGCGCAGCACCAGCGTCGTGTCGCCGAGTTCGCCCATGGCGTCCTCGGTGACGCGGCGATGCAAGCCGTAGACCGTCAGATCCGAAGGGATGGAGTCGAATCCGCACGAGTGCACGATGCGTGCCCCCGTGTCGCGGGCCTGCTGGTGATAGCGGTCGGCGCAGGTCCGCACGAACGGAACCTCGCCGGTCAGGTCGGCGTAGTCGGTGCCGGTGGCCGCGCACGCGGCGACCACCGGCAGTCCGTGCCTGGTGTACGGCCCGATCGTGCTGACGACGACGCGGGTGCGCGCGCACATCTCCTGCAGCGCCACCGGATCCGACAGCTCGGCAACGAGCAGCGGCCAGCGGCCGGCGCGCTCGCCGAGACCGTCCCGTACCGCGCGCAACCGCTCGGGCGACCGGCCCGCCAGGGCGATGCGAATACCCGGCGCGACCCTGGCGAGGTACCGGGCGGTGAGCTTGCCGACGAAACCGGTGGCGCCGTAGAGGACGATGTCGAGGTCGCGCGGCGCAGCGCCCATGACAGGTGACGCTACCGGCGTCACGAGTCCTTGGCGCGCCGTTCGCGATACGCGGCGACGTGCTGACGGTTGCCGCAGTTGCCGGTGTCGCAGAACATCCGGGACCGGTTGCGCGACAGATCCACCAGCACGGCTTGGCAGTCGGGCGCCGCGCACACCTTGAGCCGTCGCAGCTCGCCCCCGCGGATCAGGTCCGCGAGTGCCATCGCCATCTCCGCGCCCATCCGCTGCCACAGCGGGTCGTGCACCGATGCCAGGTGCAGATGCCACTCCGGCATCTCGGGGTGACGGGTGAGCCACGGCGCCGCCCGGGTGTCGCTGAGAAGCGCGTTGACGAGACCGACCGTGCGCTCCTCGTCGTCCGCGGCTCCCCAGACCACACCGAGCCGCTCGCGCAGCCGGTGCACGTCGGCCAGCTCGGCGGCGTCGCGGTCGCGGCGGCCCGTCCAGCCGAAGCCGTCGAGGTACTCGTCGAGCGAAGCCATGTCGGCGAGCTGTTCACCGTCGACGCGGTCGGTGTTGATCAGCACACACGCCGCGCGCAGGGTGAGCTCTGTGTCATGAGTGAAAATCATTTGACTCATGACTCCCTCCACCGTTAACGTCATGACCAAAGCTCATTTTACTCCTTACATGAAGTGGAGGTCGCCCGATGGCGTCCACGATGCACCCGGCACCGGCCGTCAGCGAGTTCCGGCTCGGCCTGATGTTCGCCGTCGGGTCCGCCCTCGCGTTCGGCATGTCGGGCCCCCTCGGCAAGTCACTCATGGTTGCGGGCTGGAGCCCTACCGCCGCGGTCACCGCCAGGCTCGCCGGCGGCGCCCTGCTGATGGCGCTGTTCGCCACCGCCGTGCGACCGGGCTGGTTTCGCGAGGCGCTGACCCATCGCAGCACCGTCATCGCCTACGGTCTGGTGCCGATCGCCGGCGCGCAGCTGTTCTACTACAACGCCGTCGCCCACCTCTCGGTCGGCGTGGCGCTGCTGCTCGAGTACACCGCACCGGTCCTGGTGGTGGCCTGGCTATGGGTCACCACCAAGCGTCGGCCCAGCACGCTCACCCTCGCGGGCGCGGCCACCGCCGTCGGCGGCATCATGCTGGTGCTCGGCGTGGTCGGCGCAGGCGGACTGGCCGCCGCGCACATCAACATCGTCGGCGTCGGCTGGGGTCTGGCCGCGGCGGTCTGCGCGGCCTGCTACTTCCTGATGTCCGACAAGGTCGGCGGGCAACGGGCCGACGGCTCGGCCGGCCTGCATCCGATCACCCTTGCCGCCGGTGGGCTGGCAGTCGGCGCCGCCACCACCGCCCTGCTCGGCGTGACCGGAGTGATGCCGATGACCTTCACCGCACACGACGCCGTCATCGCGGGATGGACCACGTCGTGGGTGGTACCGGTGCTCGCCCTCGGCCTCATCCCCACCGCCGTGGCCTATTCACTGGGCATCGTCGGCATCTCACGCCTGCGCCCGCGGTTCGCTTCTCTGGTCGGCCTGTCCGAGGTGATGTTCGCCGTGCTCGCCGCATGGCTGCTGCTCGGCGAGGCCATCACCGGAGTCCAGGCTCTCGGCGGCGCGGTGGTGCTGGTCGGCCTGGCCGTGGCCCGACTCGGCGACCGGAGCGACACTGCCGCGACGCAATCCGCGGAATGGCCGGATACATTGGGCGAGCTTCCTCACACGCAGTCCGTTGGCCGCGACTGACCGACGTGTGTGAGTATGAGCCGGTGACGTTGCTTAGCTCCGCTTCCCGATTCGCCGCCACCGCGGCGGCCGCACTGTCGGCGGCCGCCCTCACCGTGGCAGGGCCCGCGCCGGTGGCCGCCGCCCAGGGTTGCTCCGATGTCGAGTTGATCTTCGCCCGCGGCACCAGCGAGCCGGGCGGCATCGGCCGGGTCGGCCAGGCACTCGCCGATCAGCTGCGGCCGCTGCTCGGTGGGCGCACGCTGAGCACCTACGGCGTGAACTATCCGGCCACCTACGACTTCCTGACCGCCGCCGAAGGTGCCAACGACGTCACCGCGCGCATCGCATCGGTGTCCGCGCAGTGCCCCTCGACGCGCTTCGTGCTCGGCGGCTACTCGCAGGGCGCCGCGGTGATGGACATGCTGGCCGGCGTGCCGCCGCTGGGCAACAAGGTCGGCGACATCGGCTCCGCGCCGCCGCTGCCGGGCAGCTACAACAACAAGGTCGCCGCGGTCGCGGTGTTCGGCAACCCCTCGACGAAGTTCGGCATCCCGCTCTCGGCGCGAGGCCTGTTCGCCGGCAAGAGCATCGACGCGTGCAGCGACGGAGACCCGATCTGCTCGGACGGCCGCAACCCGTTCGCCCACACCCACTACGAGTCCTCGCCCTTCGTCACCCAGGCCGCCACGTACGCGGCGGGACTGATTTAGCAACGTCGCGCGTTACACTTCGGCGTGAGCTTCGATCTTGTTCGACGCCGGGTCCTGCACCGGGCGATCATCGTCACCGCCGCCGTCCTCTCGGCCATGACCGCCGTCGTGGTGAGCGGACCGGCAATTGCGACGGCGCAGGACTGTCCCGACGTCGAGGTGGTGTTCGCCCGCGGCACCGACGAGGCGGCGGGGCTGGGCCGGATCGGCAACGCGTTCGTCGAGTCCCTGCGCGGCCGGGTCGGCGACCGGTCTGTCGGCGCCTACTCGGTGAACTACCCCGCAAGCTACGACTTCCTGGCTGCGGCCGCAGGCGCCAACGACGCCAGCGGCCACATCCAGTGGATGGTCGCCAACTGCCCGAACACCCGCCTGGTGCTCGGCGGTTACTCCCAGGGCGCCGCCGTCATCGACGTCATCGCCGCAGTTCCGGTGCCAGCCATCGGCTTCAATTCCCCCCTTCCGGCCAACGTGCCGGATCACGTTGCGGCCGTTGCGGTGTTCGGCAATCCGACGGCGAAGCTGGGCCTCCCGCTCACCCGCAGCCCGGTGTACGGCGCCCGGGCGATCGACCTGTGCAACCCCGGCGATCCCATCTGCACCGACGGCGACAGCGTTGCCGCGCACCGCGACTACGCGGGTGCGGCGGCCGATCAGGCGGCGCGCTTTGCCGCCGGACTTCTCTAGCTTCGCCTCGCCGTCAATTTCTTTGGCTACTATCGGCTGGGTGAATGCTGTGAGCACCTTGGCCCGCCGGTCTGGCCTGGCCGCCTCCGCTGTCCTCGTCGCCGCCGGACTGCTGGTCGCGCCTGCCGCCGCCCCCGTCGACGGCGCCGCCCCCACCGCGTCGGCACAGGCCTGTCCGCAGGTCGAGGTGATCTTCGCCCGGGGACGGATCGAGTCGCCTGGAGCGGGGCTCATCGGCAACAACTTCGTCAGCGCCCTGCGCAACAAGTCCGATAGGGACATCGATCTCTACGCGGTGAACTACCCCGCCGACAACGAGATCGACATCGGCGCCAACGACATGAGTTCCCGTATCCAGGACATGGCCGGCCGGTGCCCCGACACCCGGCTGGTGCTCGGCGGTTACTCGTTGGGCGCCGCGGTCACCGACGTGGTGCTGGCCGCACCGATCGCGGCCTTCGGCTTCAAGAAGCCACTGCCCCCGGGTATGGACCAGAAGATCGCGGCCGTGGCGCTGTTCGGCAACGGCAGCGCGTGGGCAGGCCCCATCGGCGCGCTCAGCCCGCTCTACCGCGAGCGCACCATCGAGTTGTGCCACGGCGCCGACCCGATCTGCAACCCGGCCGATCCGAACACCTGGGAGAAGAACTGGGGTGACCACGCGGCCAAGGCCTACATCAGCGCCGGAATGGTCAACCAGGCCGCCGACTTCGTCGCGGGCCGCGTCTGACGTCAGTCGATCACGCGCAGCTCGCGCGTGACCGTGGTGCGGGCCGCCAGCTGGTCGTCGGGCGGATAGTCCACACCGACCAAGGTGAGGCCGTGCGGCGGCGCGGCGGCGAAGTCGCTCGACCGCCGGGAGGCTGTGAGCAGGCCCGCGCACCAACCGGCGTCGCGCCGGCCCTCGCCCACCGCGAGCAGCGCGCCGACCAATGAGCGCACCATCGACCAGCAGAAGGCGTCGGCGGTGACGTGGGCGGTGATCAGGTCACCGTCGCGAATCCACTCCAGCCGCTGCAGTTCGCGGATCGTGGTGGCGCCCTCGCGGTGCCGGCAGAATGCGGCGAAGTCGTGCAGGCCGATCAGCGGCCGGGAGGCCACCGCCATCGCGTCGACGTCCAGCGCGCGCGGCCAAGCCGTCACGAACCGGGACAGCTGCGGCATCACCCCGTACCGGGCGGTCGACAGCCGGTAGGTGTAGTGCCGGCGCAGCGCCGAGAACCGGGCATCGAAACCATCTGCGGCGCGGGCGATCTCGAGCACCCGGACGTCGTCGGGCAGGAACCGGCCCAACCGGCGCACCAGCGGGCCGAACTCGGTCTCCCCCGGCGGGCTGCGACGCGGGTAGGCGTGCGACAGCGCCGCGGCGGGCACGTCGACGTGGCCGACCTGACCCGTGGCGTGCACTCCGGTGTCGGTGCGGCCGGCGGCTCGCATCACCACCGGCGTGCGGAACACCGTGGACAGCGCCTCGTCCAGCACACCGGCGACCGTGCGCTGACCGACCTGCGCCGCCCAGCCCGCGAAAGCGGTCCCGTCGTAGGCGATGTCGAGCCGAAGACGAACATGCCCGCCACCGGAGTCGATGGCGGGCATGTTCACAGCGTGTCTACTTGGCGTCGTCAGCCTTGCCGGCCTCGTCGGTCGGATCGTCGGTCTCCGTCGACCGGGATGCCTCGGCGGCGGTGGTGTCCTCCGCTTCGGGCAGCTCGGCCACCGCGTCCGCGGTGTCGGGTGCCTCCGGGGTCGAGGCGTCATCGGCCGTCGGGCCCTCGGTGGCCTCCGGCTCGACCGCGGCCTGCGGTGCTGCCGCCGCGGCCACCGGAGCGGCCTTGGACCCTGCCGACCGGCGCGCCCGGTTGGCCTCGGAGGTGACCGTGGTCTCCCGCACCAGCTCGATGACGGCCATCGGGGCGTTGTCGCCCTTGCGTGCCTCCACCTTGATGATCCGGGTGTAGCCACCGTTGCGATCGGCGAAGAACGGGCCGATCTCGGCGAACAGCGAGTGCACCACGTCCTTGTCGCGGATCTTCTTCATCACCTCACGCCGGTTGTGCAGCGTGCCCTTCTTGGCGTGGGTGATCAGCTTCTCCGCGTAGGGCCGCAACGCCCGCGCCTTCGGCTCGGTGGTCTTGATCCGGCCGTGCTCGAAAAGCGAGGTGGCCAGGTTGGCCAGCAGCGCCTTCTGGTGCGACGACGACCCGCCGAGGCGAGCGCCCTTCGTGGGCTTGGGCATGGCGACTATCTCCTAGATGGGGCCGGTCCCCGTATCAGGTAGGACCGGGACGAATTGACCTAGAGCTGTTCGGTTTCGGCGAAATCCTGGTCGGCGTCCAGGTCGTAGCCCGCGTCGCTGTTCCAGGTGCCGGTGGCGGCGTCGTAGCCGGCGACCTCCGACGGATCGAACGTGGCGGGGCTGTCCTTGAGCGAGAGACCCAGCTGGTGCAGCTTGATCTTCACCTCGTCGATGGACTTCTGGCCGAAGTTACGGATGTCCAGCAGATCGGACTCCGTGCGGGCGACGAGCTCACCCACCGTGTGCACACCCTCGCGCTTGAGGCAGTTGTAGGACCGCACCGTCAGGTCGAGGTCGTCGATCGGCAGCGCGAAGCTGGCGATGTGATCGGCCTCGGCCGGCGACGGCCCGATCTCGATGCCCTCGGCCTCCACGTTGAGTTCCCGTGCCAGACCGAACAACTCGACCAGCGTCTTACCGGCCGACGCCAGTGCGTCCCGCGGCGTGATCGAGTTCTTGGACTCGACGTCGAGGATCAGCTTGTCGAAGTCGGTGCGCTGCTCGACACGGGTGGCCTCCACCTTGTAGGTCACCTTGAGCACCGGCGAGTAGATCGAGTCGACCGGGATGCGGCCGATCTCGGCGCCCGACGCCTTGTTCTGCACGGCGGGGACGTAGCCACGGCCACGCTCGACGACGAGCTCGACCTCGAGCTTGCCCTTGTCGTTCAGGGTCGCGATGTGCATCTCGGGGTTGTGCACCGTCACACCGGCGGGCGGCACGATGTCACCCGCGGTGACCTCGCCCGGACCCTGCTTGCGCAGGTACATGGTCACCGGCTCGTCCTCCTCGGACGACACGACCAGGCCCTTGAGGTTCAGGATGATGTCGGTGACGTCTTCCTTGACACCCGGCACGGTGGTGAACTCGTGCAGCACACCGTCGATGCGGATGCTGGTGACCGCGGCGCCCGGAATGGACGACAGCAGCGTGCGCCGCAGCGAGTTGCCCAGCGTGTAGCCGAAGCCCGGCTCCAGCGGCTCGATGACGAACCGCGAACGGTTCTCGGCGACGGTCTCTTCGGACAGTGTGGGGCGCTGAGAAATCAGCATGGTGTTCTTCTATCTCCTTCTCGGCATCCGCTATTTGATGCCGGTCAGTGAACTGCGACGCCCGGGATCGGGCGTGCAGAGGTGTTACTTCGAGTAGAACTCGACGATGAGCTGCTCGGCGAGCGGCACATCGATCTGGGCCCGCTCGGGCAGCTGGTGCACCAGGATGCGCTGACGCTCGCCGACGACCTGCAGCCACGACGGGATCGGACGGTCACCCGCGGTCTCCCGCGCGATCACGAACGGATCGGTGTTCAGCGACTTGTCCTTGACGTCGATGATGTCGTACTGCGACACCCGGTAGCTCGGGATGTCGACCTTGACACCGTTGACGGTGAAGTGGCCGTGGCTGACGAGCTGACGCGCCATGCGGCGGGTCCGGGCGAGCCCGGCGCGGTACACGACGTTGTCGAGCCGGCTCTCCAGGATCTGGAGCAGGTTCTCGCCGGTCTTGCCCGCGACGCGGTTGGCCTCTTCGTAGTAGCGACGGAACTGCTTCTCCATCACGCCGTAGGTGAAGCGGGCCTTCTGCTTCTCCTGCAGCTGCTGGCGGTACTCGCTCTCCTTGATCCGCGCACGGCCGTGCTGGCCGGGCGGGTAGGGGCGCTTCTCGAAGGACTGATCTCCACCGACCAGGTCGACGCCGAGACGGCGGGACTTGCGGGTGGCGGGTCCGGTATAACGAGCCATTGGTCAGATCCCTTCTAGACCCGGCGCCGCTTGGGCGGACGGCAACCGTTGTGCGGCTGCGGCGTGACATCGGAAATGGCACCGACCTCGAGGCCGGCGGCCTGCAGGGATCGGATGGCGGTCTCGCGGCCCGAACCCGGACCCTTGACGAACACGTCGACCTTCTTCACACCGTGCTCCTGCGCCTTGCGGGCCGCGTTCTCGGCGGCCAGCTGAGCGGCGAACGGCGTCGACTTGCGCGACCCCTTGAAGCCGACGTGCCCCGACGACGCCCAGGCGATGACATTGCCCTGCGGATCGGTGATCGACACGATGGTGTTGTTGAACGTGCTCTTGATGTGCGCGGCGCCGTGCGGGACGTTCTTCTTTTCCCGGCGACGGGTCTTCTGGCCCTTCTTGGGGCCGGCCGCGGCCTTCTTTGCAGGTGGCATCGGGGGTTACCTGGCCTTCTTCTTGCCGGCGATGGTGCGCTTGGGGCCCTTGCGGGTACGCGCGTTGGTCTTGGTCCGCTGGCCGCGCACCGGCAGGCCGCGGCGGTGCCGCAGGCCCTGGTAGCAGCCGATCTCGATCTTGCGGCGGATGTCGGCCTGAACCTCGCGGCGCAGGTCGCCCTCCACCTTGATGTTGGCTTCGATGTAGTCGCGCAGCTGGGTGACCTGATCGTCGGTCAGGTCCTTCGTGCGGTGGTCGCGGTCGATACCAGTGGCCGACAGGATCTCCTGCGACTTGGTACGGCCGATGCCGTAGATGTAAGTGAGTGCGATCTCCATGCGCTTGTCGCGTGGGAGATCGACGCCCATCAATCGGGCCATGGGTGTGCCATTCCTTTTCTTGGCGGAGGTCTTTTCCCAGCCCGTTCCCTGCTACTGCCGACGAGTCGACGCTGTAGTAGGGGTCCGGCCTCCGACCGGACGTGATCGAGCGGCGTATCCGCTCGGTGGTGCTGGGAGGTCAGCATTCAGTTGTGAGGTACTGCGGCGCAGCTGTCGGGGCGTGTCAGCCCTGGCGCTGCTTGTGTCGCGGATCGGAGCAGATCACCATGACCCGCCCATGCCGGCGGATCACCCTGCACTTATCGCAAATGGGTTTGACGCTCGGGTTCACCTTCACGGCTTATCGATCCTTCTTCTGTCTCGGGCTTACTTGTAGCGGTAAACGATGCGGCCCCGGGACAGGTCGTAGGGAGACAGCTCCACCACGACGCGGTCCTCGGGCAGGATGCGGATGTAGTGCTGCCGCATCTTGCCGCTGATGTGGGCGAGCACCTTGTGTCCGTTCTCCAGCTCAATGCGGAACATCGCATTGGGCAGGGGTTCGACCACGCGGCCCTCGACCTCTATGGCACCGTCTTTCTTGGCCATGAGTTCTCGGAAGTCCTCCGTGTCCTGTCTTGGTATTGGCGCCGTTCGGCGCAGCAATCGAATCGACTACAACGTGAGCCAGTAGTCGGATATTCCGGAACAGGGGCACGCAAGAGTCGGCGCGGCTGCCGCACCGTTGGTCAATACTACCCGCTCGGCCGCCCGCCCCAAAATCGTCCGACCAGCGCCGCAGCCGCGCCTCGTGCGGCCGCAGCCGTTCATCGGCCGGTGCGACGACCATCCGTGCGTCGTCGCGACGCGAGCCTACGTCGTTCGCCGGTAATTGGTGTGCCAGACGTCTCCGCGGTCACCGAGAATGGACGATGATCACCCTGTTCATGTATTCGTCCGCCCGGAGGATCCCATGACCGCTGTGTACCTCGCGGCGTTCGTCGTCGGGGCTGTCGCGGTGCTGTCGGCGCTCTTGCTCGCCGAGGTGGGACACGGCGACGGGATGCCGTTCCTGAGCCTGACGGGGTTGTCGGCCGCAATTCTCGGGGCAGGCGCAGGCGGCCTGATCGGCACCTGGACCGGACTGCCCGCCGTCGGTTCCGCGGCAGCGGCCGGTGGCGCCGCCGTGGTCATGTACGGCCTGCTACAGGGCGTGCTGCTGCCCTACCTGCGCCGGCAGGAGGCCAACTCGCACCGCGGCCGGTCCTCCTACGTCGGCCTGCTCGGGACCGTCACCCTCGAGGTGCCTGCCGAGGGCTGGGGCGAGGTGTCGTTCGTCGACGCCGACGGCAACCGGGTGCGTTCCCGGGCCCGCACCGACGAGCCGACGGCGCTGCCCAAGTCCACCCAGGTCTACATCGCGGACGTCGACGCCGAGTACGTCCACGTCGTCGCCGTCCCCGATCTCGACCATCCGTCCGAAAGGTTCTGACCCATGTCCGTGCTGATGATCGTGATCGTCGCGGTGATCGCGGCCCTGCTGCTGTTCGTCGCGCTCCCGGTGATCTACGTGAAGAACTACATCAAGGTGCCGCCCAACGAGGTGGCCGTGTTCACCGGCCGCGGCACCCCGAAGGTGGTCCGTGGCGGCGCCCGATTCCGCGTGCCCGGCATCGAACGCGTCGACATCATGAGCCTCGAACCGTTCAACGTCAGCATCAATCTTCAGAACGCGTTGTCCAACAACGGCGTTCCGGTCAACGTCGAGGCGGTCGGCCTGGTCCGCATCGGCTCGTCGGAGGAGGCCGTGCAAACGGCGGTGCAGCGCTTCCTCACCTCGGACCTCAACGAGCTGCAGCGGCAGATCAACGAGATCCTGGCGGGCAGCCTGCGCGGCATCACCGCCACGATGACCGTCGAGGACCTCAACTCCAACCGCGACACCCTGGCGCGCAGCGTGGTCGACGAGGCAGGCGGTGACCTCGCCCGCATCGGCATGGAGGTCGACGTCCTCAAGATCGCCGGGATCTCCGACCGCAACGCCTACCTGGAATCCCTCGGCCAGCGCCGCATCGCCGAGGTCAAGCGCGACGCCGCCATCGGCACCGCCGAGGCCGAGCGCGACGCCCAGATCCAGTCGGCCAAGGCCCGCCAGGCCGGTTCGGTCGCCCAGGCCGAGGCCGACACCGCGATCGCATCCGCCAACCAGAAGCGCGACGTCGAACTGGCCCGCCTGCGCGCCCAGACCGAGGCCGAGAACGCCCAGGCCGACATGGCGGGACCGCTGGCCAACGCCCGCGCCCAGAAGGACGTCGGCATCGCCACCGAGCAGGCGGAGGCCGCTCGCGTCGAGGCCCGCATCGAGGTGGAGCAGCGCCGTGCCGAGCAGGCCCAGGCGGCGCTGCAGGCCGACGTCATCGCACCGGCCGAGGCGCAACGGGCGGCCGACATCGCCCGCGCCGAAGGCCAGCGCCGATCCACCATCCTGGGCGCCGAAGCCCAGGCCGAGGCCGCGGTGCGGGCCGGGCAGGCCGAGGCCGACGCCCGCAAGGCAGCGGCCGACGCGCTGCGCGTCGAGCGGCAGGCCGAGGCGGACAGCCTGCAGGCCAAGCTGGTCGCCGAGGCCGCGGGCAAGAAGGAGCTCGCCGACGCGCTGCGGGTCGAGCAGCTCGCCGAGGCGGCGGGCATCGAGGCCAAGCTGGTGGCCGAGGCGACCGGTAAGAAGGAGATCGCCGCCGCGCTCAACAACTACAGCGCGGACGCGGCCCGGCTGCTGATGCTGCCCGACGTGCTCGCGTCGGTCGTCAAGGCCACCGAAGCGGCCGCGATGCCGCTGGCCTCGGTCGACAGGTTGTCGATCATCGGCGGTTCATCGGACACCCAGGACGCGGTGAGCGGGCTGCTGGGCGTCAGCCCACTGGCTGTGGCCAAGATCGTCGAGTCGCTCAAGTCGTCGGGGATCGACGTGGCCGCGATGCTGAACCGCACGGGGTCGACCGACGTGGCCGGTTCCGACGGCCAACCGGCGCAGCCCAACTCCCATCCGGTCGCGCCGCCGGCGTCCTGACTTCCTGATCAGCCCGTCAGCGCGCCCGTCGGTTCCGCAGCGCCCGGCGGGAGGGCGGAGACCAGGCCGGACTGGATGAGCGCGTCAGTGACGAAGCGCTGCACCGGCCGGGACCGGAAGAACCCGGCGTGCCCGCCCCGGTACCACTCGATGTCCGGGCGTCCCCAGTGCTCCCAGAGGCGACTGACCTGCTTGCGCGGGTGGACGACCTGATCGGCGAGCCCGGCGTAGATGAACCGGCCCGCCGCTGGCACCTGCGGTTGCAGCGCCAGCGGCGAGATCATCCGGCCGAGCGGCGCTGCGAGCTCGATGGTGCGGCGGCGAGGGTCGTCGCGGCGCAGGCCCGAGTGGCGGCCCAACAGTTCGACGAGATCCGCGACGGGCACGCCGAGGACCGCGCAGACGAGGTCGTCGTCCAGGCTGGCCACCAGCGCGGAGATGAAGCCGCCCAGCGACATCCCGTACACACCGATCGGCGCGTCCGGCTGTTCGCGCCGGATCCACGACAGCAGGCTGCGGACGTCGTGGACGGCGTGGGCGGTCGCGTGGATGTCGTCGAGCACGTCCTCGCCCGGGAACACCGCGCCCTTCGGCAGCCCCGCCGCCCGGGGACCGTGCATGGGCAGCACCGGCAACATGACGTTCAGGCCGAGCGTCTCATGCAGGTACCAGGCCCGGAACAACGCCAGATCGATTGCGGCGCGACCCATTTCGGTACCGTGCACGCACATCAGCCACGGCCGCGGGTCAGGATGCCGCAGCATCAACCCGTAGCCCCGCGACATCGCCCGGTAACCCAGCCAGCGATCGCCACCGGGTTCACCGGGCAACGGCCGGTATCCACTCTGCCAACGCAGTCGCGCATACGAGCGGTTGCGCCGCCGCACCGGGCTGACCTCCACGTCGGTCAGCGGCTCGGGCGCAGCGAAGTACCGCTCGGGCTCGTCGAGCAGTCCGCGCTCACCGTAGAACTCGAGTGCCGCCTCGACTTCGCCGTTGATGCGCTCGAATCCGAGCGCGCCGCTGACGGGTCGGCGTGCCCGCAGCCCGAGTAGGACGACCTCGTCGCGGAACGCCTCGGCGGCGAGGGCGACGGTGGGACGCGCGATCGGCATCTGGTCCGGACCGTCGCCGAGGTAGTCACGCCAGGACTTCGCGTAGTAGCCGCCGGTGCGGGTCAGCGGCGCCAGCACGGTGCGCAGCGGCCCCGATCCGGGCAACCGCGGCACGACAGAGCGGCCCGACTCCCGTCCGGCCTCATCGTCGTTGCGTGATCCCATGCGATAGAAGGTAGCCACGCAGGCGAGAAGTATCCGGGAGGCCTTGCTCACAAGCGCCGCAAACCATGACATGGCTCTCGATTCATCACGCCGGGGGTGACCCCCGGTCACCGGACTCCTGTGCGCGCCGATAGGCGGCGACGGCGGTCGGCAGGGTCATGAACAGCTTGTCCGTCCCGACCGCGTCGATCATCCCCGCGGCGTCGAGGGGGTCACGCAGGTCCTGCTTCAGCCGTGCCAGCGCGAACACGATGCCACGGCGTTCGCATTCCGATCGAAGCTGTTCGAGCGCGTCGATCGCGGTCATGTCGATTTCGACATTGGCCTCGACGTTGAGCACGAACCAGCGCACCGGTGACGCGGATCGGTCTATCGCGTCGAGCGCCCGCCGCCGAAAATCTTCGGCATTGGCGAAGCACAGGGGCGCGTCGTAGCGGTAGACGAGCAAGCCGGGGATCAGCGTCGCTTCCGGATAGTCGTCGACGTCGTGCATCCCTGCAACGCCCGGCACGATTCCCAGAACGCTGTCGTGGGCGTGCGCGAGACGCCGAAGCAGATCGAGGATGGTCAACGCAACGGCAACGAGTACCCCCTGCAGCACTCCCAGGAGAACCACCGACAGCGCCGTCGCCAGCGCGAGGATGCACTCGCTGCGTCGGAACCGGGCCAAGCGACGGAATTCGCCGACGTCGACCAGTTTTACCGCCGCGTAGACGACCAGGGCGCCCAGTGCGGCAGCCGGGATGGTCGCCAGCGCCCCGGTGCCGACGAGGACCGCGACGATCACGACCGCCAACACCACCAGCGAATACATCTGCGTTTTCGCGCCGGATGCCACGCCCAGCGCGGTTCGGCTGCCGCTCGAGCTCACCGGGAAGCCGTGCATCAGGCTCACCGCGAGATTCGACGATCCCAGTGCGCGCAGCTCGGCGTTCGCGTCGATGTCATCGCCGGTTCGGGAGGCGAACGCCCGGGCGGTCAAGACGTTGTCGGAGAACGCCACCACCGCGATCCCCACGGCGGGCACCAGGAGCGCGCGCAGATCCAGGGCCGACACCGCGGGCAGACCGGGTGCCGGCAGGCCGCCGGGGACCATGCCCACCAGATCGATACCGTGCCGCGACAGCGAAAGGAGTCCCACCGCCACAGACGCTGCGGCCACCCCGATGAGTGGGCCGGGCAGCCGGGGCGCCCACCGCCCCAGAGCCGACACCGAAGCCAGTACTGCGATGCTCAAGATCACCGTCGGCCAGTGCCAGTGGGCGGCGCTGCCGAAGAACTCGCGGACCTGTTCGACGACGGCATCGCCAAATAGCGGGGTCCCCGACAGCCGGCCCAGTTGCCCGGCCACCATGGCCAGGGCGATCCCGCAGAGGTAGCCGACGAGGACTGGTTTCGAGAGCAGGTTCGCCAGATAGCCCAGCCGCAGGAAGCCCGCGATCAGACAAATCACACCGACCAGAATCGCCAGCGCCGCCGCACAGCCGGCGTAACGTGCTGGATCTCCCGCGCCCGCCACGGGGAGCAGCACGACCGCCGTCATCAGCGCCGTCGTCGACTCGGGGCCAACCGACAGTTGACGCGACGACCCCATCACGGCGTAGACAGCCAGAGGCGGTAGCGCCGCCCAGAGCCCCACCACGGGGTTCAGGCCGGCGAGCGTGGCGTAGGCCAGCGACTGGGGGATGAGATATGCCGAGACGCTCAGGCCGGCCTGTACGTCGCCACGAAGATCGGATCTGCGATAGGCACGAAGATGCGCCAGGCCCGGTAACCAAGGTGCCCAGGCGATAGTGCGAGCGAGGTTCAGATTTCTCAACCGACCGGGCATGCCAGCGACTCGCAGGACCGGGTTGTGTCCGAGTCGGCTGGCATCTGGGAGCGCATCAGGCGCAGTGTCTTGTTGAGCGTGAGCGGAATCAGATGCGCGGTCACGGTGGCGCGTTCGAGCAGGTCGCTGTACACGCGCGACACCAGGTCCTGGACCGCAGTCCTGTCCCAGTTCGGGTACCTGGCGCACACGGCGTCGACCACGCCGGTCAGTTCGTCTCTGACGAGCCGCGACGGGAGCGCGGCGACCGGGCGAACAACATCGGTCGAGACGGCGTCAACGATCACTGTGGTCACCTTCCCAAGGCCGCCGTCGGGCAGCCTCAGACTGACGCTAGGTCAACGTGATCGGCCCGTGCAGGGCCGAAATGCCTCTCGATCCGGGTCACCGCCGTCCAGGCAGGGGCCGATCGGCCCTGTCGGCGTGGACGTTCGCCGCGCTGTAGTCGACGTAGCGTCTCGGACCGATGGCGCCGCGTAAAGGAATCGGAGACGACCATGACCGCCGTTCACCCACAGGCCGATCTGACCGACATGCCGCTCCGCGATCGCCTGTGCGTGGTGGGGATTGACCACTTTGGACGATTCGGGTTCGACCAGTCGCTGCTCGAGCTGTCGATCGCCGCCGACGTCGATGTTTCGACACTCACCGAGATGTTCGGCTCCGTCGAGGGGATGCGCCGTGCGTGCGACGACTTCCTGATGTCGTCGATCCGGCGGTCGAAGACCGACGCTTTGACGTCACGTGATCCCGGCTCGTGGCTGGCTCAGCTGAAGAACATCGAGTCCTATGCCCCCATGCTCACCTACCTCATCCGGAGCTTGGAGGACGGCGAGCGGATTGGTCACACTCTGCTGCAACAGATGTCCGAGAACGCCGAAGAATATCTCGAGGCCGCGGTACGTGCCGGCACGGTGAAATCGTCGCACGACACCAGCGGGCGTGCCCGTCTGGTGGTGATGTTCGGCGCCGGCGGATTCCTGCTGTACCGGCGCATGCACCAGTCACCCGACGACATGGGCGCGGTGCTGCGGGACTACGCACGCGACCTGGTCATGCCGGCGCTCGAGATGTACACCTACGGTCTGATGACCGACGACAACATGTATCAGGCATTTCTCGCGGCCGCCGCCAATTCTGAGCGCTGAGCTCGGTCCACTCTTCGGCGGTGGCGTATCGCGGGGCTGGTCAGTCCCGGACCACCAGAATTGAGCAGTAGTTCGGATATCCGAGGATGTCGTGACAATTCGGCGACGTCGGTCCGCCCAACCCTTTGCCCTCCCGACGTCCGACGACGGCGAGTTTCGTGGGCCTGGATGCGTGAGTGTGGGCGTATCCCGTCGCCGAGCCGGCCGCGACCGTTTCCACATGAACGTCGGGGTAGCGCCGCACCCAGCTGTCCACACGCCGGTCGATCTGCACCACGTCCGTCCGGCGGATCCTGCCCTCCTGCATCGCATGACGCACGACCGCGTCGTTGTCGGGTTCGTCGTCTAGCACGACGGCGATCACCCCGTCTTCCGGTGCGAGCAGATGATTCTCGTGACGGATGATGGCCACCGGACAGTGGGCGCTCTCAGCGAGCGCGGTCGATACCGCCCCCACTGCGCTGCCGGGTCCACGTCCGCCGGCGCCGACACACACCATCGCCGCAGAGCGAGATTCCTCGGCCAGAACGTGCAGTGGGTCCCCGCGCAGCACGGAGCTCACGACCGAGATCGATGACGCCGCACTCGCGGTGATCAGTTCGAGGTCGGCCAGCGCGTCCGCAAGGCAATCGTGAGTCGGCGGCCGCCGGGAATCGTCCACCACGTGGATGAGCCGCAACGGGGCCTCCAGGGCGAGCGCTTCGGTCGCCGCCCAGGCGACAGCGCTTCGGGCATCAAGGGATCCGTCAAGTCCCACCAGGACCGGGCCAAGTGGATCGTTCATCATCGGCGCCCTTCTCATCGTCTCAGCCGGAGCCTATCGACACGGGTGCCCTGCATACCGGGGCCGATGGTCACCTCTCGAAGGGACTTCGTGCGGCAGGAATGCGCCCACTCGCCACAGTCCCTCCCGATTCGGGACTTACGTCTCTGTCGGGCGACCCGCGTTCTGCTGCATCGTCGATGAAGTGAGGACGATCGAAAGGGCGACGACTGTGACGAGCCATGGACCCGACCACGAGGCGATCCACGCCGCGCTTTCGCTCGCGATGCGCGCGCCGTCGATTCACAACTCCCAGCCGTGGCGTTGGCGGGTGGGTGAGCAGAGCCTGCACCTCTACGCGGAGCGCTCGCTGCATCTCGAGCACACCGACCCGGATGCCCGCGATCTGGTCCTCAGCTGCGGCACCGCACTCAATCACTGCGCCGTCGCGCTGGCCGCGTTGGGCTGGCAGCCACGGATTCACCGGATGCCCAACCCCGCGGATCCTCTACACCTGGCGTCGCTCGAGCTGCACCGACACACACCGACCGATGCCGACATCGCGTTGGCCGCCGCCATCCCCCGGCGACGCACCGATCGGCGGATCTACAGTTCCTGGCCGGTATCCATCGGCGACGTCGCGCTGATGGGCGCCCGTGCCGCTCGCACAGGAGTCACCATGCGTCGCGTCGAAACTTCTCCGCAGTTCAGAGCGCTTCTGGCGCAGGCAGTCTGGCAGCATGTCAACGACGCCGAATATCTCGCGGAGCTGACGACGTGGAGTGGTCGCTATGCGTCGATCGCAGGGGTGCCGGCCCGCAGCGTGCCCGAGTCGAACCCGGCGGCGGCGGTGCCCGGTCGGCTGTTCGCCGGCGCAGGCCTCGAGCAGCCTCATGACGCGGCGCCGAACGACGACAACGCCGTTCTGCTCGCCCTCGGTACCGCCACGGACGATACGCCGGCACGGCTTCGCGCCGGTGAGGCCATGAGTCTGGTGCTGCTCACCGCGACCGCTCTGGGTCTGGCCAGCTGCCCCGTCACCGAGCCACTCGAGATCACCGCCACCCGCGACGCCGTCCAGACCGACGTTTTTGGGGCGAGTGCGTTTCCTCAAGCGCTGGTTCGGGTCGGCTGGGCGCCGCTGAACGCCGATCCGCTGCCAGCGACACCCCGCCGCCCGTTGCATGACGTGGTGTCCTGGCTGGACGGAATGCCTTTCGAGTGACGGCTATTCGTGCTGGACGAGGTCGGCGACAATCGAGAGTTCGGGTCCATCCCGGTGCGTGCTGCTGACCCAGCCCGCATCGTTCAGGACCCGGAGCATGTCGAAGTTCTCCGCCAGGACATCCGCGGTGAAGTGTCGCAGACCGTGGGCTCGGGCGATGCGACCCAGTTCGCGCAGCAGGATGGTGCCCACGCCGCGCTGGTGCTGGCCGTGCGCGACGAGGACCGCAACCTCGGCATCACCGGGCCGGTCGGATTCGATGTAACCCGAGACGCCGATCAGCGTTCCGTCCTGGTATGCACCGAGGGTGTAATGGCCCGGAGATTGGTCGACGAGCGAATCGGCCCACTCGTCGAGGTAGCGCGGATGGGCAGTGAAGAATCGCAGATAGATCTCCCGCTCGCTGAGCGTCGCTGTCAGCATGAGGATCGCGTCCCGGTCCGGTGGTGTCAGCCGGCGCATCGTGATGGCGCTGCCGTCGAGGAGGGTCGCCGTGACAGTGCCCTCTGGCGCCTGTCGCATCTCTACCACGCTAGCGGGCGACGAGCACGGAGCACTGTGCATGGGCGGTCGTCACGGGACAGGCCTGAGTCCGGGCCCACCGGACGGCGTCGAGTACCGCGTCGGATCCGTCCACACCGACCACGACGGGTCTGCGGTCTGTCGTTGTCAATGTTCATTCCTATCGATGTCAAAGCAGCTCGCCACTGAAGGTAGACCGTGGGCGACTGAGGCGCCGGAGGCGTTGGACCCACCGGCCGGAGGACTTTGGTCACGACGACGACACAGGCGACGGCGACCGGGTCGCTGCTGACAGAAGGCCCGGCGACAAGGGACATCCGGCTCTCGCCGTCGGCCAGGCGCACGGCGGATGATGCGAAGCAACCTGATCACCGGCATCAATCGAATCCGGGAGGATTGACGATGTACGACGAGTCGCCGTTGCCCTCGGTCGATGGATTCACCCGTGTCTTCGGCCGAAATCCTCTGATCCGGGCCGTAGACCGAATTGAACCGGTGGCGGTGCTGGTGCTCGCCGTGCTGTCGTTCGGCTTCATCGCGATCGCCGGCGCAGTGGGCACGGACGTGTACGACACGAAGTCCCGCGAGTACGCGGATGAGGCGAAGAGCAGCCACCTCCTCACTGCCACGGTTGTCGAGGACAGCAGGGTGGTCGTGCTACCCAACAGCCTGGCTCACGTCGCAGCGGTCCGATGGAACGCCGCGGGCAGCAATCACACGGACGATATCCCGTCGCCGAGGAGGCTGAAGTCCGGTGAGACGGTGACCATCTGGGTCGATGCCCGCGGTGACCGGATCCAGGGGCCCCCGACGAACGAGCGGGCCGCCGGTGAGGCCATCGGCATCGCGGTCCTGCTGTGGTTCGGCGTGCTCGGCGTCGCCGGCGTCACCCTACTCGTGCTCCACCGGCGGCTCGACACGGTCCGCTGTGCCCGTTGGGAACGCGAGCTGGAGACCCTGACCGACGACGGCGGTCGCGCCAGCCGACGGCCCTGACACCGGAGCCAACGAACATCGCGGCCCCGACCGTCAACAGGCACATCGATCGGCGATGTGCCTTCACGCATGAGGAGATGACATGTCCGACAACACAACAGATCACGGGATCATCGTCGGTGTCGACGGGTCGCCGGCGGCCAAGGTGGCGGTCGACTGGGCGGCCCGCGACGCCGCCTTGCACAACGTTCCTCTGACCTTGGTGCACGCCCGGCAGGGCGTCGACGTGAACATGTGGCTCGACGTGCCGGTGTCCGAGGACTTCTGGCGGTTCGCCGAGCAGCACAGTCGAGACATCCTCGCCGATGCGAAGACGGTGGCCGAAGCCGCCATGGCCGGCGGGGACACTGTCGCCATCGAGGAACGCGCCGTCGCGGGCAACGTGGTGTCGACGCTGGTCGACCTCTCCAAGGATGCTCAGATGGTGGTGGTCGGCAGCCGGGGCATGGGCAAGGTGGGCCGGGTACTGCTGGGGTCGGTCAGTTCCGGACTGGTGCATCATGCGCACTGCCCGGTCGCCGTGATCCATGACGAAGACCCACTGATGCCACATCCCGACCGGGCGCCGGTGGTGGTCGGTATCGACGGCTCTCCGGCATCGGAGCGTGCCACCGCGATCGCGTTCGACGAGGCGTCGAGACGCGGTATCGATCTGGTTGCGGTGCACGCCTGGACTGATCCGGCCTGCTACGCCCTCCCGGACGCGGCGTTCGCCGCCGTCGAACCGCGCGCCGAGGTGCTTGCCGAGCGACTCGCGGGCTGGCAGGAGCGCTACCCCGACGTCGACGTGAAGCGGGTTCTCGTCCACGACCACCCGGCGCATCAACTGCTCGAACAGTCGGAAGCAGCGCAACTCGTGGTCGTCGGCAGCAACGGCCGTGGCGGCTTCGCCGGAATGGTGCTCGGGTCAATCAGCTCGGCCGTGGTTCAGTCCGCTCGTATGCCGGTGATTGTGGCGCGGGCGTCCTGACGGCCCGACCGCCAGGCTTCACGTCAGCGGCGCCGACCACAGCAGGACGGTGCCTCCGCCGTCCGCAGGTCCGATCGTGCAGTGGCCGCCGGACTCCTCGGCGCGGCGGCGCAGGTTCGCCAATCCACTCTCGGTGAGGGGACCCTCGAAGCCGGAACCGTTGTCGACGACCTCGATGCGCAGATCGTCCTCCACCTTGACCAGCACGGTGAGTTCGGTTGCGCCCGAGTGCCGCACCGCGTTGCTCACCGCCTCGCGCACCACCGCCTCGGCATGGTCGGCGAGTTCGTGGCCCACCACCGACAGTGGGCCGACGTACTGCACGGTGGTCCGTAACTCCGCAATCGCGAACTGGGCGACGGTCTCGTCCAGCCGTTGCCGCAGCCGGGTGCCGCCCGGCGCACCGCCGTGCAGGTCGAAGATGGCGGTGCGGATCTCCTGGATGACGTTCTGGAGATCGTCCACGCACTCGGTGAGCCGGCTCTGCACTTCGGGGACCCGGGCTCGGGGGATGGTGCCCTGCAGGGCGAGGCCGACGGCGAACAACCGTTGGATCACGTGGTCGTGGAGGTCGCGCGCGATGCGGTCCCGGTCGGTCAGCACATCGAGCTCGTGGATCTGGCGCTGAGCGGTGGCGAGCTGCCACGCCAGGGCGGCCTGATCGACGAAGGCGCCGATCATCTCCAACTGCTCGACGGTGAACGCCTGCCTGCCCGCTCGGCGCAGCAGCACGGCCACCCCGACCACCGTGTCGGTGGTCCGCATCGGTAGGACGAGTGCCGGCCCGGCATCGTCGATGACGTCGATCTGCCCGTCGATGGCGTGCACCAGACGCGGCGTCCGCGTCCGGAACGCCTCGCCGATCACGGTGCCGGCCACGGATATGGGTGCCGCGTCCGCCGCGTCCAGCCGGGTGTGGCCCGTCGCTTCGACGATCATGAGCTGTTCGACGTCGCTCAGCGGCGCCTCTACATCCGAGGGCACGGCGACGAAGGCAACGTCGGCGTCGATCAGCTTGAGCGACTCCTCCGCTACCAGGCGGAACACCCGGCCCGGATCGGCGCCGCCGAGCAGTTCGGTGCCGATGTCCCGGGTGGCCTCGATCCAGGCCTGCCTCGTGCGGGACTGCTCGAAGAGCCGGGCGTTGTCGATGGCGATGCCGGCCGCGGCGGCCAGCGCCTGGGTCAGAACTACGTCGTCTTCGCTGAACGGCAGGCCGGAAGCTTTCTCCGTCAGGTAGAGGTTGCCGTACACCTCGTCGCGGATGCGGATCGGCACGCCAAGGAAGGCGCCCATCGGCGGATGATTAGCCGGGAAGCCGACCGACGCCGGATGGTCGTGGATGTTCGTCAGCCGGATCGGCTGCGGATCGTCGATGAGCACGCCGAGCACACCCCGCCCTTGAGGCAGCGGACCGATCTTCTTCCTCGTCGGCTCGTCGATACCCTCGTAGATGAACTCGATCAGTTCGTGGTCGTGACCGCGCACGCCGAGTGCGCCGTACCGCGCGTCGATGAGTTCGATCGCCGTGTGCACGATCGTCTTCAGGGTGGCGTCCAGATCGAGACCGGCGGTGACGATGAGCATCGCGTCGACCAGGCCGTCCAACCGGTCGCGGTTCTCGACGATCTCCTCGACGCGGTCACGCACCTCGCCCAGCAATTCGCGCAGCCGTAACTGCGACAACGTCTCTCGGATCGGCCGGACTCCGCGGTCACCAGCAGGGGGCGTATCCGCCATCCGGCCAGTGTCCCACCGCACGTTCGACAGCGACACGTATCCGAGAAACGAACGATCAGTCGTCGGTGGGGCGCTGCGGGCGGTCGAGTTTCGACACGAACACGGCTGCCTGCGTGCGGCGTTCCATTCCCAGCTTCGCCAGCAGCCGCGACACGTAGTTCTTCACCGTCTTTTCCGCCAGGAACATCCGCGCGGCGATCTGCTTGTTCGTGAGCCCCTCCCCGAGCAAATCGAGCAGCACCCGCTCCTGATCGCTCAGCCCGGACAGCGGATCCGCGCGTTCCGCGTTGCCTCGGAGCTTGGCCATCAGCGCCGCCGCGGCCCGGTTGTCGAGCAGCGAGCGGCCCGCGCCCACCTCCTTGATCGCCTTCGCCAGCTCCATACCCTTGATGTCCTTAACGACGTAGCCGCTCGCACCGGCCAGGATCGCGTCGAGCATCGCTTCGTCGGACGTGAACGACGTGAGCATCAGGCACCTCAGGTCCGGCAGCCGGGACAGCAGCTCACGGCAGAGTTCGATGCCGTTGCCGTCGGGCAGCCGCACGTCGAGCACCGCGACATCGGGGTTCAGTGCCGGGATACGGGCCAGCGCCTCGGAGACCGATCCGGCCTCTCCGATCACGTCCAGCTCGGGGTCGGCGCTGAGGAGATCGATCAGACCGCGGCGGACCACTTCGTGGTCGTCGACGAGGAACACGGAGACCATGGCCGCCCTCTCGGGTGTGGGGGTGGAGCCGACTGCCGGAATTGACTGTCCTTCAGACAGTATGCCCAGCGTCACAGGGCGCCGTGCCGTTCGCAGATCAACACGGAGCAGTCGGTGTCGTGCAGTGCGGCGTGTGCGGCGGGCCCGGCCACCTCTGCCAAGCCGGAGCGCCGCTCCTGGGCCACCACGATCAGTTGAATCCGATCGGCATGCGCGGCAAGATAATTGATCGTCGTACCGCGGGCCGCCACCGCCTCGACCTGCAGATCGGGATGCAACCGGCGCGACCGTCCCAGTCGCTGCTCCAAATGCGCCCGGGTCAGCCGGTTGATGTCCGCGACCGCGCGCGGGTCGTGGATGTCGGTGTAGCGGGCCTGCCACGTGGTGAGCACCCGCACCGGAGCCCTGCGCAGGTCGGCTTCCTCGAGCGCGCGTTCGAGCACCCTGGTGCTTCCCGGGGAGTCATCGACCTCAGCGACCACCCAGCCGGGGCTTCGCGGCGTCGGGTCGTGGTGCCGGATGATGGCGACCTCGCAGTGCGCGGTTCGCGCGAGGGACGCTGCGACCGAACCGACGCGCCGTCCCGTGATGTGGTCCCGCCCGAGCGCGCCGAGGCACACCATGGTGGCCGACCGGGATGCCGCCGTCAGCGCATGTTCGGGACGGTCCTGGACGATCTGCACCTCGACCTTGACCGGCTGCTCCAGCGACTCCACCGCCATCACCGCCTCCTGCACCGCGACCTCGGCGGTGGCGAGGTCGCGGGCCGCCTGATGGGGGTCCGGCAGCGACGTCCGTGGAGTCACGGCGTACAACAGCCGCAACGGGATGTCGCGGCTGACCGCCTCGTCGACCGCCCACAGCGCGGCGGTCACCGCCGCGCACGAGCCGTCGATGCCGACGACCACCGCCGGGGACGGCATCGGCCGGTCATGATTCATGGTTTCTCCTACGTTCGCGTGATCGTTGCGTCGACGGTATTGGCGGACGAGGCCACTCGTTTAGAGCCGAAGGTCCCCGCTGAGGCGACGGTGGTCCCCTGCTGCAACGTCTTGAAGGGCGTACTCACCGGCGGATCTCCAGCACGTCGCTCAGGTGGCGCCGGGGTGTCGGCGGCGGGGTGTCGTCGAGCGCCGGCGTCACCCCGATCCGGATGAGCACCTGCGGGTTCTCACGGCCGACCAGCGTGGCGATGATGTCCCGGCTGACCGCGACCTCTGTGAGATGACTCAACGTGCATGTCGCCATTCCCGCCATCGTCGCCTCGAGCAGGATCTGCGACAACGTCTCTCCGCAACCGAGCACGTCGCGTCTGCTGTCACCATGTGCGGAGATCACCAGCACCGTCGACCGGTCCTCCGGCACGCTCAGCCGCCGCTCCCGGTGGTGGTTGCTCGCCGGGAAGACGCGACCGACGTCGACTCGATCACTTTCGGCTGTCGACACCAGCGAACCATTGGGTATGCCGTCTGCGCCCCCGAAGGACCCGGTCCACCACTCGAGTTCGGCGTGATAGTCCGAGTCGTAGAGCCGCAGCGACTCACTGAGTCTGGAGGCCTCGGCGAGCCGGGGACGCGCGGTGTCCGCGACGACGTCGAGCATGGCCACCGACTCATCGATTGCGCTGCGCAGCAACGTCTCCAGCGATTCCCAATTCGGCGGCGGACCGAAGGGCAGCCGGTCGGTGCGGCGCCGCAGGATGGCGCCGGCGCGCAGTCGGTGCGCCTCGGTCGCATAGGACATCGGGGAGAAGTCGATCGACGCCAGGTGGGTGCTGTCGTTGGGGTTCGGGTACCGGTCGACGTGGCTGATCCAGCCGCTGGCCGCCAAGCTGACCCGGAGGTGGTCGAGCACCGCACCACAACTCAGCAGCGCTTCCCGGCCGGACCGGTCGGTCGCCACCAGCCGGCCGGCGTCGAGGAACAGCTGCAACCCGTCACGGTCGGCGACCCAGCGCCACGGCTGGCTGTTGTGCACCGACGGCGCCCGGCACGCCAGTTCAACGGCGTCCTCGAGTACCCCGATCTCTGGTTGTGTTCGCATGCTGTTCGGCCTTCCTCTGCCCGCTTTGCCTCACGGTGACCGCCGGCGATCGCCGAGCGGAAGGGTCCTTTGTCCCCTTGTGCGGGGGAGGTGACTTTCGGCCTCGGTGACTCGGGACCTTCCGACCGGGTGAGGGGTCCGATGGCCGCTGCGGTCCGTTACGCGACGGCACGAACATCGACTCATGACGACGACGCCCACGACGGCGGTCACCCCGGCCCGCGCCGACCCGCCCGAACCCGCCACCGATGCCGATGCCGATGCCGATGCCGATGCCGATGCCGAGATTCACGAAACCCACACCGGCGTCGTCGTCCTGCTCGGCGCTGAGGCGTTCAAGATCAAGAAGCCGGTGGTCACGGATTTCCTCGATTTCAGCACGCCCGAACGACGCGAAAAGGTCTGTGCCCGAGAAGTCGAACTCAACAGGCGGATGGCGCCGGACAGCTACCTTGGTGTGGCGCATCTCGATGTCCCCGGTCGAGCGGTGGCCGAGCCGATCATCGTGATGCGGCGTTATCCCGATCGACAACGGCTGCGGGCGATCGTCCTGTGCGGCGAGCCGGCGGAGCCCCACCTCGCGGCCCTGGCAGGAATCTTGGCGCGCTTCCACGCCGGTGCCGGTCGGTCCGACACCATCGACGCCTGTGCGACCGTGCTGCAGACCCGGAAGCGCTGGCAGGAGAATCTCGCAGAACTCACCCGCTACACCGACTCGATCCTCTCCCGGGGCACCGTCGACGAGGTCAGGCGGCTGTCCATGCGCTACCTCGACGGGCGTGCCGAGTTGTTCGCCGGCCGCATCCGGGCGCGCCGCATTGTCGACGGCCACGGCGACTTGTCGACCGACGATGTCTTCTGCACGGCAGACGGCCCGGTGCCGCTGGACTGCCTCGAATTCGATGATCAGCTGCGGTTCGTCGACGGCGTCGACGATGCCGCTTTCCTCGCGATGGATCTCGAGTTCCTGGGCCGGCGGGAGCTGGCCGAGTACTTCCTCGACTGTTATCTCGAACGGGCCGGCGACACGCCGCCACGCTCGCTGATCGACTTCTACATCGCCTACCGGGCCGTCGTGCGCGCCAAGGTGGACTGCATCCGGGTGCGTCAGGGCCGCACTGGCTCCGCAGCCGACGCCCGGTGGCACCTCGACCTCGCCGCGAGGCATCTGCGTGCGGCGAATGTGCGGCTCGTCATCGTCGGCGGCGGCCCCGGTACGGGCAAGACCACCCTGTCGAAGGCGCTCGGCCAGTCGAGCGGGGCGCGGGTGATCTCCACCGACGATGTTCGCCACGAACTCCAGCAGGCCGGGGCGATCGGCGGACAGGCCGGTGATCTCGACGTCGGCTTGTACGCACCGGGTAATGTGACAGCCGTCTACGAGGCGGTGCTACGCCGCGCGAGCGATCTACTGTCGCAGGGCGAGTCGGTGATTCTCGACGGAACCTGGCGCGACCCCGAGCAGCGAGTCAGAGCACGACGGGTCGCCGAGCGAACATCAGCCACGTTCACCGAATTCGCCTGCGGTACAGAACTATCGACGGCACAGCACCGCATCACGCAACGCGGTCCGACGACCTCGGATGCCACACCGCAGCTCGCAGAACAGCTCGCCGGACGAGCCTGGCCCGGCGCGCACACGGTCGACACCGGCAGACCGCTGGCTGAGTCCGTCGCCGAAGCGCAACAGATCTGCTGTCTGGCGATCTGACCGCAACACGAATCAGGAGCAATTGCAATGCACGCCATGGTCTATCACGGTCCCGGACGGCGCTCGTGGGAAGAGGTTCCCGACCCGGCGATCAAGGACGCGACCGACGTGATCGTGCGTGTCGAGGCGGTCACGATCTGCGGCACCGACCTGCACATCCTCAAAGGCGACGTGCCGGAGGTGTCGACGGGCCGAATCCTGGGCCACGAGGCGGTCGGCACCGTGGTCGAGACCGGCGCGGCGGTGGCCAAGCTCACCGTCGGTGACCGCGTGCTCGTGTCGTGCATCTCCGCCTGCGGCAGCTGCCGGTACTGCCGCGACGGTCAGTACGGACAGTGCCTCGGCGGTGGCGGCTGGATTCTCGGCCATCTCATCGACGGCACCCAAGCCGAGTACGTCCGTGTGCCGTTCGCCGACAACTCCACACACAGGATCCCCGCCGGGGTGACCGATGACCAGATGGTGATGCTCGCCGACATCCTGCCCACGTCCTACGAGGTCGGCGTGCTCAACGCGGGGGTTCGCCCCGGCGACGTGGTGGCCATCGTCGGCGCCGGCCCCATCGGGCTGGCCGCGGTGCTCACCGCCCGCCTCTACAGCCCGTCACACATCGTCGTGATCGACGTGGCCCAGAGTCGCCTCGACGCGGCGAAGCGGCTGGGCGCCGATGTGGTGGTCGATTCGGCATCGCAGGATGCACGGGCCGTCATCGACGACCTGACCGGCGGCCTCGGCGCCGACGTGGCGATGGAAGCGGTCGGCGTGCCCGCGACCTTCGAGCAGGCCGTCACACTGGTGCGTCCCGGCGGACATGTGGCCAACATCGGCGTGCACGGCGCGCCGGCCACACTTCACCTCGAGGACATCTGGATCAAGAACCTCACCATCACGACCGGTCTGGTGGACACCCATTCCACGCCGAGGCTGATCGCGCTGATGGCCGCCCACCAGATCGACACCTCACCGATGATCACCCACCACTTCGGCTTGGACGAGTTCGACCTGGCCTACGACGTCTTCAGCAGGCCCGCCGACACCGGCGCACTAAAGGTGCTGCTGACCGCGCCCACCACACCCCACCCCGAGAAGTAGACCAGCGCAAAGGATTAGCCATGCCCGAGAACACGCTCCCGATCGTCGTGGGAATCGACGGATCCGACGGCAGTCTGCGCGCCGTACAGTGGGCGGCGGCTGTCGCCACCCGCCGCGGCTCGCCACTGCATCTGCTGCACTCCACCTCCACGGCCGGGCATTTCATCTCCGATGCCGCAATCATCGCCATCAAGGCGGCCGCCGCCGCCGACCACCACGCGGCTGCGGAGAAGTTCCTGACGATCGCCCGAGACACTGTCGCGGAGCGCTTCCCGGACCTCACCGTCGACGTCGAGGTGGTGTCCGAGCCCGCGGATCAGGCGCTGATCCGGCTCAGCCGTACCGCCGGATTGATCGTCGTCGGTTGCGACGACGTGAACCGTGCCGTGGCGCTGTTGCTGGGATCGACGTCGCTCGCCGTGTCGACGCACGCGCAGTGCCCGGCGGTGGTGTGGCGTGACGTCCCGCAACCCAGCAAGGCACCGGTGGTGGTGGGCGTCGACGGCACGGCGGCCGGAACAGCTGCGCTCGCATCCGCTTTCGATTTCGCGGACCTTTTCGGCGCCCCGGTCAGGGCGGTGCACAGCTGGTCGACCGGCTTGGGGGGTGACCAGGTGACCTTCCCCTACCTGATCGACTGGGCGGCGATAGAGACCGCGGAATGGGCGCTTCTCCGTGCCGCGGTGAAGCCGTGGCAGCAGCGATACCCGCGGGTGCGCGTCGAGTATTTCGTCGAGGTCGGTAAACCGAGCAGTGTGCTGCTCGACCGCTGCACCGATGCGCAGCTCGTCGTGGTCGGTGATCACCGCACCAACGTCGTGTCGGCGACGTTGCTCGGGTCGACGAGCCTGAACTTGTTACACCACAGCTTCGTTCCCGTGGTGGTCTGCCGTCCCGAGAAGGGGTCGTGACCCTACCGGTGGTGGTCGGTGTCGACGGCTCGGGCGCGGCATTGGAAGCCGCGTTGTGGGCAGTCGACGAGGCGGTGAGGTCGAGCTATGACAGCCCCCGCTGAGTCCGCACCCGTGACGAGGGAGATCCTCGGCCCCTCCGACCGGGCGCTCTCGCACGCCTCGTCGCGGGTACCGATCGCGCCACGCGATGCGCCGGTCTCCGACGTGCTCGACGCCATGCGTGGTCGGCAGTTCGACTCCGCCGCTGCGGTTGCGGTCGTCGACGGCGAGCGGCTGGCAGGCGTCGTGACCATCGAGCGGATGTTCGGTGCAGCCGAGGGGGCCCGCGTGTGCGACGTGATGGACCCCACGACGCCGGTGGTGGCCCCGGACACCGATCAGGAGCATGCGGCCTGGCGCGCTCTGCAGCGCGCGGAGCCCGGCCTCGCGGTCGTCGACGCCGACGGACGCTTCCGTGGCCTGGTGTCGCCGCAAGAACTGCTCAGGGTTCTGTTGCAGGAGCACGATGAAGACTTGGCGCGGCTGGGTGGCTTCGTGGCGGGCGTCGAGTCGGCGCGGTCGACGAGTGTCGAATCGGTGAGAAGGCGGTTGTGGCACCGGCTTCCCTGGCTGCTGCTCGGTCTGCTCGGCGCCATGGCATCGGCCGTCCTGATGACGGCCTTCGAAGACCAGCTCACGGCGAACCTTGCGGTGGCGTACTTCCTGCCGGGCATCGTGTACCTCGCCGACGCCGTCGGAACGCAGACCGAGACGTTGGCGATCCGCGGGCTGTCCGTCGACATCGGCATCCGCCGAATTGCGGGTCGCGAAGCCCTCACCGGCCTGCTGATGGGCGTCGTCCTCGGCGGCCTCATCATGCCGGTGGCGACCTTGATGACGGGCGACGCGGCGCTCGCGCTTGCGGTTTCCATCGCCGTGGTCGGCGCCAGCACCGTGGCCACCGTCGTGGCGCTTGTGCTGCCGTGGGTACTGAACCGCCTCGGCAAGGACCCGGCCTTCGGTTCCGGCCCGCTGGCCACCGTGGTCCAGGATCTGCTGTCCATCGTCCTCTACTTCGGTGCAGTGGCCCTGCTGCTCGGATGACCCATCACATCGACGAGATCGGTTGGCGAATCGTATGGACATGACTCGGAAACCCACCGAGCGCGAACTCTCCGCGGACTTCTACCGGGTGTGCGCCGCCGTCGTCATCGTGATCGGACACTGGCTCGCCGCGTCGGTGTACTTCAGGGACGGGCAGTTCGGCAACGACGACGTGCTCGCCGACCTGCCCTGGACCCAGTGGTTGACGCTGATCTTCCAGGTGGTGCCGGTGTTCTTCGTGGTCGCCGGATACGCCAACGCGGCCTCCTGGGCCTGCGCGCGCGGCGCCGACGACGTCGCCTGGTATGGCTGGCTTCGCCAGCGCGTGACACGGACGCTCGGCCCGACCACCGTCTACGTGGCGGCAGTGCTCGCCGTGATCGCAGCACTCGTCGTCTCCGGGGTCAGTCCGTCGCAGGTGGCGTTCGGCGGCTGGGCGGTGGCCCTGCACCTGTGGTTCATACCGATCTACCTGATCGTCGTGGCCCTCACCCCCATCGCCGTTGCCGCACAACAGCGATGGGGCTTGACGGCGGTCGCCGTGCCGGCAGCAGCCGTCGCAGCGGTCGACGCCGCGAGCTTCGCCGGGTGGCTCCCCCATCTCGGCGCCGTCAACTATCTGCTGTGCTGGGCGGCCGTCTTCCAGATCGGGGTCGCCTGGCACGGTGGCGCGTTGCAGCGGCGCAGGCCGCTGGTGCTGTTCGCGAGTGCCGCTGTGGCTCTGGCGCTTCTCGTGGGGCCCGGCCCCTACCCGGTGAGCATGGTCGGCGTCACCGGTGCGGCCGTGAAGAACACCACCCCGCCCACCATCGCCATGGTGGTGTTCGCGGTCGCCCAGGCCGGTCTGGTCATCGCGGTGGCGCCGGCCATCAGCCGCTGGTTGCGACACTCCCGGCTGCGTGCGCCAGTCGCGATCGCGAACCGCAACGTGATGATGCTCTACCTGTGGCACATGGTGCCCGTCGTCATCGTCTCGTTGATCGCCTACCCGACGGGACTGCTGCACCAACCTCCCCTCGGGTCAGGGGGATGGTGGCTCGCTCGGCTGGCGTGGTTGGCCGTCCTTGTCGTCGTCACCGCAGCGGAGTTGACCCTGCTGTGGTTCGGTCGGTCCTGGTTCGCCGCGCCGCTTCGTACCGTTCCGGTTGCGCTTCCGCGGCGCTTCGCCGCACCCGCGCTCCTCCTCGGTGCCGTCGCGGCGACGATCGGGTTGTCGCGCCTCGCCGCGAACGGATTCACCTCCGACGGACGCTTTCCCGTCCTCCTCGTGCTGCTCTTCGTCGCCGGTGTCGCGCTGGTGGCGTTGCAGCCTGTCGGCGCTCGCCGTTCGGTCAGGACGGTGGCGCACCCTTCTGTTGGTCCGTCGCTTCGGGGTCAAAGGTCCCTATAGCTCTCTGCTCAGCAGGTCTTAGTGTCAGATCAACGAAAGGGGCACACGATGACGAGCTCACCGTCAGGTCCGTACATTGCTGTGGGCGTAGATGATTCGCCGTCCTCGCAGCCAGCACTCGAGTGGGCGGCACGCGAGGCCGAGTTGCGGACGATGCCACTGGTACTCGTGTACACCACTCCCCCGCCTGCCGGTGTCTGGCCGGGAGCAGGGGTTCCGCCGGGACTGATGGATTGGCTCGCTCAGACCGGCCACGACATCCTCGAGGACGCCCGCCAGACCGCCAAGGAACTCACCCACGGTGCGGTTCCGGTGACGACGGAGTATGCGTTCATGTCGCCCGCCGCAGCCCTGGTGGACCGGTCGAGAACCGCGGCGATGGTGGTGGTCGGATCGCGCGGTCGCGGGGCCTTGGCCAGGACCGTGCTCGGGTCGGTCAGCACGGCACTCGTGCATCGCGCCCACTGCCCGGTGGGCGTGATCCACGACGACGCACCGACGAAAACTGCGGCGGGTGCGCCCGTACTGCTGGGGTTCGACGGGTCACCGGCCAACAAGACGGCCACCGAGCTTGCGTTCGAAGAGGCGAGCCGACGTGGCGTCGACCTCATTGCGATGCATGCATGGTGGTCCCCGGGGGCCTTCGAATTCCCCCAGACCGACTGGGAGCACCTGCGCGCCAAGGTCGACCTCCACATGTCTGACCGGCTGGCCGCGTGGCAGGAGCGCTATCCCGGTGTAACGGTGCACCGCGAGACCGTCCCCGATCAACCCGCGCGCCGCCTGGTGGAACGCTCGCAGGACGCGCAGCTACTGATCGTCGGCAGTCACGGCCATGGCGGCGTGGCAAGCGTTTTGCTCGGGTCGGTCAGCACAGCGGTGGTGCAGGCCGCCTCGATCCCGGTGATCGTCGCCAGGCAGTCCTGACACCTGAAGTCATCGCGGCTGCGACCGCTCGACCCGGGCCATTCGCCACGTCTGTCCCACCATGAGCCGATTGACGCCCGCCACGGCAGCCTTGACGTGTTCGTCCGCCAGGTCCAAATGAGAGATGAACTCGGCGTCGTCAGTGTTCGGCGACTTCTCGGCGACGGCCAGGCACATGTGCGCGGCAGTGTGGGCGTCCTCTGCAGACGCAGCGAGTTCGGCATTCACGTCCCGATCAGGTGCGGGAAGGTGTGCGGGCATGCCGACCGCCGCGGCATCGTGCATCCGGTGGCAGGCGGTCCGCAGGTTTGGCCCGTCGAGATGCATGACGGCGCGTTGCGTGGCATCGATTGCACCCTGCAATTCCGAAAAGGCCGAAGAGCGGTCGACCACCACTGTTGTATCGCCGGCGGATTGGACGACGAGGCGTTGATGGGCTCATCCGTTCCATTCACCAGTTTCAGCACGCAGACGACAACAGCGATCACCCCAATGACGACCACCAGGGCGGTCAACACCCGCCCCGTTCGGTACCAGGCATTCTCGACCGGTTCCGCCATCACATCTCGTCAGGACATCGAGCGGCGTTGTCGCCGCCGGCACCGATTCAGCTGTGCGTGCTGCTACCGGACACCCCGGACCCGATCACTTCGAGGACCGCGAGACGATGAACGTGCTCAGGACGGCCGTCACAGCGGTCACCCCTGATATGAACATCGCTGCACTAGGCCGGTCCATGACTCTCCCTTTTCGCTGGGCATGCGATCACCTTCAACGCTAGAAAGGCGGCGAAAGAAACGTCAGGGCCGTTGGTCCTGGGTCTCGGGGCTCAGTGGTCCTGAACCGAATCGAGCTGGGCTGTCGTCGAGGCCGCGAGCGCGCAGGGTCGACAGAAGTCGGGAGATGCGATCAGTGGCCTGGCTCGGCCTTGCTTGGTATCGCGGCCACCAGAGGAGTGTCGACTCCGACGCGGCCCAGCAGATGTGCGCCACCCGGCGAGCCCAGCGGCCGGTCGCGCCCGGGCAGGACGGTGGCGAAGAACGCCGCGTTGTCTGCAAGATGAGCGACTGAGTCTGCAGGAAGGTCGGTTTCGTACTCGATGGCATCCACCCGGCATATCAGCTTGCAGGCACCACAGTCGACGCATTCGTCCGGGTGGATGTACAGCGACCGCGCACCCTCGTAGATGCAGTCCACCGGACATTCCTGCACACACGACTTGTCCATCACGTCGACGCAAGCCGATCCGATCACATAGGTCATGCCACCAGGCTAGGAAGTCGACATCGCTCGCGCCGCGGCCGAATGACACCGCAGGGCGGTGACTTTGGTCCCCCACGAGTGGAGACGCCTCACGTCGTCAGCACCGCCGCGCCGGCGATACGCCCCGCACTCAACGCAGCCAGGGCATCGTCGGCCCGGCCGAGCGGATACCGGATGGCGGTCACCTCGACGCGGTGCCGGCCGGCGAAGTCGAGGAACTCCCTTGCGTCTACGCGTGTATTCGAGGTCACAGAACGCGACTGCCTCTCCTGGAACAGGTGGCGTTGGTAGTTCAGCACCGGTATGTCGCTGAGATGGATGCCGGCGACGGCAAGGGTTCCGCCACGGTCCAGCGCCTCCAGCGCGGGCAGTACCAGGTCACCCACCGGTGCGAAGAGTATCGCCGCGTCCAGCTTCACCGGGGGCGCATCGCTCGAGCCCTGAGCTGATGCCGCGCCCAACGACAACGCCAGTTCCCGCGCTTCCGCACCGCGCGTCATCACGTGCACCTCGGCGCCCTGCGCGATCGCCACCTGCGCGGTGATGTGGGCACTTCCGCCGAAGCCGTAGAGACCCAGACGCCCACCGGGGGGCAGCTCGGCGCGCAACAACGATCGATAGCCGATGATGCCCGCACACAACAACGGCGCCAACTCCTCGTCGGAATACCCCACAGGCAGTCGATGCACGAACGCTGCAGGAGCAGTGAGGAATTCAGCATAACCGCCGTCGGCATCCCACCCGGTGTAGCGGGAGTCCGGACACAGGTTCTCCCGCCCGCGTAGGCAGAATCGGCAGTGCCCGCACGTGTGCCTGAGCCAGGCCACTCCTACGCGGTCGCCCAGCGCGAATCCCTCTCCGACACCCGGGCCCACGGCGACGACCTCACCCACCACTTCGTGGCCCGGAGTGACATGCGGGCGGTGTACGGGCAGGTCTCCCTCGGCGACATGGAGGTCGGTCCGGCACACACCGCAGGCGCGGACGCCGATGAGAAGCTCTCCGTCGGCGGGTTCCGGCACAGCGGTCACGACCGACTCGAGCGGATGGTTCCTCATCGGCGCCGGCGTGCGGACGCGCCAGGCACGCATCGTGGTCGCGCTCACGTCAAGCCGGTCGCCGGCTCATGAGTGACGGCGCACTCGTCGACGCACACGCCGACCGTCCACTCCTTGCCTTCATCACTCGATTCGGTCATGTCTGTGCTCCTTCGAAAAGTTCGCTGACCCACGCGGGCACGCGGGCTTGTTCGACGTTAATCATCCGGCGGCGCGCCGTCGTAAGGCCCAGAGCACCCCGGCTGGCGGTCGACGGCCCGGGTGTAGGTGCGGATGGATCAGTGCCGAGCGACGATGACCGGGACGCGGGCTGCCGCGGCCACGGCGGCGCCGACCGACCCGATGACCATTGCCGTGAAGCCCCCGCGGCCATGGCTGCCGACGACGACGAGCTGACTGCGCTCGGACCTCTCCAGGAGATGGCGGATCGGGTGCTCGAATTCGATTGCTGATTGGACGATCACGTCGGGATACCGTTCCCGCCAACGGGCCAGGCGCTGGGCGAGCGTCCGTTCCGCCGCGGACTGCATCGTCGTCCAATTCGAACCGACGCCGGGCGCCGTTTCGGCGTCACTGCACACGTGTAATGCGAGCAGCGTCGTGTGACGCCGAGAGGCCTCGTCGAAGGCGATCGCCGTCGCTCGTTCGGAGGCGACCGAGCCGTCGATGCCCACCAGCACCGGCCGTGCCGCCGCGTCCGCGCTTGCCACCCCCCCGTCGTGAACGACGGCCACCGGGCAGTGCGCATGCCTGATCAGCCCGGCACTCACCGACCCGAGCAGGCTGCGGATCCCGGTCTGGCCACGGCTTCCCACCACCAGCATCTCCGCATCACTCGAGTACTCGGAGATCGTCGCAACGGGATTGCCGAACAACAACGCGCTGTCGACCTTTCGCCGGTCTCCGATCGTGGCCAGCGCGTCGCCGATGCACCTTCGTCCGTCGCTCTCCCGGGACTCGAGCACTTGCTCAGGCACGGGGCCGGCTGGCCAGATCAACGCCGACGTGGCGACCGCTGCCATGGCGACGGTGTGCACCACGCTGAGTGGAAGGTTGCGCAATTCCGCTTCTGCGACGGCCCAGCGCAGCGCGGCATCCGATGGCGGTGACCCGTCGACGCCGACCACGATCGGTCGAGCCCCCAGCTCTGGTGCAGGCAGGTCGTCGGCATGGACGTTCACCGGCTCAGCCGCACGTCTGCACCCCGCGGACGCCGAGTGCGTCGACGAGACTCACACCGGTGTCGAAAGAGGCGTGGCGGGAACGCGGACGCGGCACCACCAACAGTGAGGAGTTGGTTCCCGCATGCACCGGATCGCTGATTGCGCTGATGAGTTGGCCGAGCACACAGATGTCATCGGCACTCACCACGATGACGTGCTGCAATTCGGGGCACTGCGCCACAATGCCCAGTACATCGTCGACCCCCGGCATCGCCCAGATCTCCAGGTCGCCCTCTGCGGCCCATTCGGCGGATCCATATATCCCCGTAATGTATTCGTCGGCGTCCTGTCCGGGCGGGGTGAGCGCCATGAGCGCGGCGCGCCGCAGCCGTGTCTCGGTGATCGCCGCGCGCAGAACGGTGGCGGCACTTCCTGGATGGCCGAGGAGGGCGACAACCCAGCGATCGGCCGGAGCCGCATAACGGTGTCGGACGCGGTCCACCAGCGCCACCGGTGACAATGCCGCCCCTACGAGCAAACTAGCGTTCGGAAGCCGGTTCCCTAGAGGTGACGGATCGACCCCGTCTGCTCCAAGACACAGAATCGCTGCCCGGCGCGATTCGTCGATCAACACATTGGTGACATCCCCGAGGGTGACGCAACACTGCACTCGGACCGTGTGATTCTCGGCCCGTATCCCTTCGACTGCCGATTGCAACGCATATCGCGCCGTCGAGAGTGCGATGTCGACGTCCATGAGGCCTGGGTCCACGACCGTCACCAACCTCAACGACGTTTCCCGGCCGACCGCCTCGTCGACTGACCATATGGCCGCGGACAACGCTGCCCTGCCTCCGTCGACACCGACCACTACCGGATCGGCGACGTTATGCATGGCGAAGACTTCCGGTTGAATTGATCCTGCGGCACTCCGCCGACGCTAGAGGGAGGCGCCCTACCGGTTCAACGGGCAATAGTCCGGGTTCGTAGGGCCTTTCGTCACACACGTGACCACCTCTCACCAGCCTGCAGGCGACGGGTCGAGAGCGACGAGTGGTGCACACCAGATGAGCCTGGTGCCCCCCGCGGACAGATCGGTGACCGTGAAGTCGCCGCCCAACTCCTGCGCGCGGCTTGCCAGGTTGGCCAAGCCGCTGCGCCGTGGGGTGCCATGCGCTATGCCGCAGCCGTCATCGGAGATGTCAAGTGTGAGAACGTCGTCGACGGTGACCTCGACGGCGATCGACCGGGCGCCGGAGTGCCGGACCGCGTTGCTCAGCGCTTCGACGAGAACGGCTTCCGCCTGGTCGGCCAGCGACGGATGGATGACGGTCACCGGGCCGGAGAGTACGAGCGTCGCGGCCACCTCGCGATCCTCGGTCAGTCGGGCGAATGTCTCGTGGACGCGCTTGGCGAATCCACCGTGCGCCTCGTTGGGGTGCTGCAGATCGAAGATCGTCGAGCGGATGTCTGTCACCACGGCCCGCAATTCGTCGACCGAACGGGTGACCCGTGCGGCCAAATCCCGGTCTCGTACCCGCGCGACAACGCCCTGGAGGTCCATTCCCACCGCGAAAACTCGCTGGATGACCTGGTCGTGCAGATCGTGGGCAATCCTCTCTCTATCGGCGACCATCGCCATCTCGGCGGTGAAGTGTCTCGCACCGGCGACGGTGAGCGCGATCGCTGCATGATCTCCGAAGTCCCGGACCAGTTCCAAGTAGCTGTCATCAAAACGCGGAGCGCCGGCGCTGCGAGCGACGATGAGGACGCCGAGCGCACGTTGCTCGGAGCGCAGCGGCACCACGATGGCTGGTCGTCCACCAACATCGGTGAATGCCTCGATTGGACGCCGGAATGTCTCGGTGATGAAGGGTTTCCCTGACCGGAACACTGCGCCTGTCGTTGATCCCTCGACCGGGACTGCCTTTCCAAGAACCTCGTTGGAACATCGACCGACCGCTGCGGAGACCACCAGAGTGTCGACGTCAGCGGCGGGTTGCTCCGGGTCGCCGGGAATGAGTACGATCGCCTGTTCGGCGTCGGCGAGTTCCATTGCCCGACTTGCGATGACGCGCAGTGGTCGCATATCGGGATCGGCGTCCGACAGCAACGCGGCCATGATCTCCCGGCTGGCGCTGGTCCAGCGCGCCGCGGCCCGCGTCTGGTCGAAGAGCCGCGCGTTGTCAATCGCGACTGCGGCGGCCGACGCCAAAGCTCGAACGGCGAGCTCGTCGGATGCGGTGAATTCATGGCCGGGGCGTTCGTCGGCGACGTAGAGAGCGCCGAACTGCTCACCACGTATCGCGATCGGCATCCCTAGGAAGGAGCGCATCAGCGGGTGTTTCTCGGGAAGACCGGCCGCGGCCGGATCCGTGGCCAGATCCGCCACGCGCAGCGGCTCTGACGGGTTGTGGAGCAACCCGAACAGGCCTTTGCTCACCGGCGACTCCCGGACGGCTTGCGCCGATGGCTCACCGATCCCATCGTGCACGAAAGCTGAAAGAATTTCGTCTGCGCCCCAGACCCCAATCGCCCCGTAGCGGCCTCCGGTCATGACCTTCGCAGCTCTGACGATGTGTTCAAGCGTCGCGTCGAGGTCCAGTTCAGAACCGATTTCGAGTACGACGTCGACCAGGTGAGCCATTTCGGCGCGGTCGGCGACCAGCTCATCGAGTTGCTCATGCATCCGGCGTAGATCATCGGGCCTGCATGTCCCAAGGGCCGGACCGAGTATGTCGTTCACCGTCTCCACAACCTCTCCCCATGACCAGCAGGGAGGCGAGGACGACAACGACCGCTTCGAGTGCGCGGCGCGCGAACGCCGGCTACTAGTCAGGCATTCATCGTACGCCCCTCAGGCGCGCAGACGGGCGTCTTACCTGTGCAATTCCGACCCTTCGGCGGGCGCTTCTAGATCGAGCCAGATGCCCCAGGGCTCGGCTACCCGCCCGTCAACCGGCCAAGGCGACACGACGCACCGGTCAGGGCCGCACGACGAGAACGGACACACCGTGAGACGGGGAACCCGGGTGGTCGTGGGCACCGAGGATCCGCGGCACTTCCTTCGCGTCGGCACCGCCGATGACGGCCAGGCGGAAAGGATCGTCGTGTTCACGGAGAAACCGGGCGATATCGGCACGGTCCGAGATCGGGTAGACGTGCACGTCGGGATGCTGCGACCGAAGTCCCTCGACCACCCGGCCGAGGGCATCGTGGGCATCGGTCGGGCGGATTTTTCTGCCCAGCAGCAGAACCGGAAGTCGGCGGAGCTTGGCCTCCCGCATCGCCTGTTCGATGACCGCGTCGTCTGCCGGCGCGTTCTCGAAGGGCACGACGATCCACGCGGTGGCGCCGGACGGGTCGTCGCGCGGTGGACGAATCACTGCCACCGGGCACTGAGCCTTCTCGGCGAGATCTGCTGCAGTAGACCCCAGTATCGAGCGGGTGAAGCCGTCGATGCCGGCCGAGCCGACACACACCATGTGTGCGTCTGAAGAGCGAGCAATGAGCACTCCCGCAGGTTGTCCCGACGCGACGGCGGTCTCCAGCTTCACGGGCTGTCCGGTGGACTCCACCGCTTTCTGCGCTGCGCTCAGCGCGGCCTCCGCGTGGTGGACGTCCTCGTAGTAATCGTCCGGCGTTGGGTGGGTCGCCTTGATCACGCTCATCAGCAGCAGCGGAACGTCTCTGGTGACCGCTTCATCCACGGCCCACAGTGCGGCAGCGATGCCCGCATCGGAGCCGTCGACACCCACCAGTACCGACGACCGTTGTCCTGCAATGCTCATCGTTTTCACCTCCGACTTGGTTAACGATTCGACGCTACGACGATCCCGACGGTCCCGATGGGGCCATTGTTCCCCGGTTGGCCGCCGACGGTCTTACGCCATCAGCGCGTCACGCCGCCGGAGCCCGGCCGGGTGGGCGAGGATCTGCATCAAATCAGTGAAGTCGGTCGGTGATGTAGGGCTTTTTGTGTGGCGGTCATTCGTGGCACCAGACTTCCGTGGATTCATGCCAGGCTCCCGTTCCCAGATCACCGGGAAGAAACCCACGCCGATCAGTAATACCCAAGACATCGTCGGCGGCATCCCCATAGTTCAACGTGCAGGTTCGCAGACCGAGGTCCTTCGAAAGCCTCTGCAGAAGCGCGCTCAGCCGAAGAAAATGCCCCTCGTCGGCAAGCGCGGAGTCCTGCTGTTCCAGTAAACGAAACCGCTCCCACTGCGCGGCGACGGTGGCATACTCGCCCACCAACTCGAAGCCGACGTGACGATGCGGAACCGTGAACATACGAATAGCGGTGACGCGTTCGGATACGGGTGTCGTCACAGCCGTAATGCTTCCCTGATTCGTCCCGGCCTGCGAGGGTAGAAGGTCACTCATCTCAGCGATCTAGCCGCTCGCAGACGTCTCCGAATCGACACGCAAGAGTAGGTAGGAGAATCGGCGCGGGCCGGTCTCGAACTCGTTCTCCGGGTGGCGATCACCCAAACCCGCCGCGATGCGCCCGAACTGGGCGTCCGCACCGGTCGGTGAGAACCGGATGTCACAGCGTCGTTCGCGGCGTCGTTCGCAGCACCGAGAGCGCGTCTTGGGTGCCAAGCTCAGCGCGGACGTACGACGATCACCGGCACATGGGCAGCCTGTGCCACCGCGTTGCCGACCGAACCGAGCAGCATGCCGGCGAAACCTCCGCGGCCATGACTGCCGACGACGACCAGCTGTGCCCGCTCGGCCTGCTCGAGCAGCTCACGTGCCGGCGTGTCGAACTCCACGATCCGGTGAACGGTGACGTCGGGATAGCGTTCCTGCCATCCCGCGATGGCTTCGGCGAGGACCCGGTCCGCCGAATTCTGCAGTGTCGCTATCTCGAAGGCGCCCAGCGGCGACAGATCCGCATCGCTCCACGCATGTAGTGCGATGAGGTCGACTCCCCGCCGGGACGCCTGATCGAACGCGATCGCTGTGGCGGACTCCGACGCACGCGATCCGTCGATCCCGACCACCACTGGTCGCTGAGCCCATGCCGTCGTCGACGGCATCTCGTCGTGGATCACTGCCACGGGGCAGTGCGCGTGATAGATCAGGCCTGTGCTGACCGACCCGAGCAGCCGGTGATGGCGCCCGCTGCGGCCACGAGATCCGATGACGAGCAGTTGCGCCTCTTTCGACAGATCGACCAGTGAGGGCACGGCTCCGCCGTGCAGATGTTCCCCGCTGACCTCGAGGAGGTCGCCTTCCACCGCTTCCTCGGCCACCGCGATCGCGTCGGCGACGATTTGGCGGGCGTCGTTCTCCTGGATCTCGAAGACTTCGTCGGGAATCTGGCCGGTCGGCCACGCCAGGGTCGAGGCCGGGAACGCGAAGGAGGACACCGCGTGGACGACGGTGAGCGGAACGTGACGCATGCTCGCCTCGTGGGCCGCCCACCGCACCGCGACGTGAGATGACGGCGATCCGTCCACCCCGACGACGACTCCATTCGGCTCGATCAGTTCGGACATCGGTCACTCCCCTGCTTTGTTGTGCATCTGCCGACGACGCTACGAGCGCGGCGTCCGCGCCGATGGAGGCGTTTGTCTCGAACGGGGGAGCCAAAGGACCCTCACCCGCGGGTTGCCCTGCCCGGTGTCACCCCGCGGGCGCGATCACTCCGAAGTGACCGTCGACGCGGCGATACAGCAGGCTCGCGCGGCCTTGGGCGGCATCGATGTAGAACAGGAAGGGCAGTCCCAGCAGCTCGATCCGGTCGATCGCCGCTTCCTCGGTCAGGCAGGGAGTGGGCTGCGGGCTGAAGGTCACCGGGTTGGTGATCGGTCCGAGCTGATCCGCCAGTGCAGGTGCCACCATCGTCACACGCAGGCCTGTGGGTCCGCTTCGGTACACGACCCCCGCAGCGCTCGAATGCATCTCAGTGAACAGGTGGAAGTCGTAGTCCAACAGATCCATCTCGTCCACGGCCTCGTCGATCGTGCACGGCGCCATCGCGAACGACTTGCGCCTGACGATTCGACGCTCTCCGGGAGGGCGGGTGACATGTCCCGGTCGATGCTCGGTCAACCTGGGACGCGAGGCATCCCGCATCTCCGCCACAGCGTGTTCGCGGCGGCGCGCATGCCCGCGATCGATCCGCTCGAGCTGCCGACGCATCTTCGCCTGGAGCCGGTCGATCGCCTCGCGGGCCGTCGAACCCTCCACTTGAGCCCGCACCAGCCGGCCGTCGACGTCGAGCATCGCCTGCGCGACCACGGGTCGACTCACCGCGGGATCCGGGTGCCTGGTCAACTTCACACATGCCTGCAGCACCGGTCGGTGCGTGAGGCGGGAGAGTTCGCCGATCTTGATGCGGGCGTAGTCGGCGGCCCCCGGAATCTCACAACGGCTCGTCACCTCGACGCGGGAAGCCGGCGGCAGTTCTGTTCTGTGGCCCATGATGCATTGCTACGCCGTGGTTTCAGCGGCGGTTAGGGTCCAAAGTCATGGTTGGCGCCTCCGTGATAAACCCGCGGTGATCATGTCGATTTATCTCTGTGTCCCGAGCACCAGCCAGTCGCCGACCTCGGCTCTCATGGAAAGCCCCTTTCCTCGGTGCGATCGTGACCCCGGACGGCGCCGGACGAGAAGAGCACTATTTCCCTAGGGGCTGGGTCGAAAGTCCGCGTCGCGGATTTGCTTGCCCCGCTCGACCGCCGGCAATGCGATCGCCGAACGTCTGTCGGTCGATGTGGCGGTCGCCGCCTGACAGGTACTGCATGCTTGACGCCATGGCCGATCACCACGCCGACAATGTGCTCATCGTCCATTGGCACGACACCGGACGTTGGCTCGGGGCGTACGGCCGCCGAGGCGTACACAGCCCCCGACTCGATCGGCTGGCCGCCGAGAGCATCCTCTTTACCAACGCCTTCGCCGTTGCGCCACAGTGCTCGCCGTCGCGCGGCGCGCTGTTCACCGGACGTTACCCACACAGCAACGGCTTGATCGGACTCGCACACCACGGCTTCGAATATCGGCGCGGAGTCCGTACGCTTCCTCAGATACTTCACGACGCGGGTTGGTACTCGGCGCTGGTTGGGATGCAGCATGAGACATCGCATCCTGCACGGCTGGGCTTCGACGAGTTCGACGTGTCGGACGCGCACTGCGACCATGTCGTGTCGAGAGCTCAGGAGTGGCTGGCCGACCGTGGCGCACGGGCGAAGCGGAGCCCGTGGATGCTGACGGCGGGGTTCTTCGAAACGCACCGGCCCTGGCCACATGACCGATACGCGCCTGCACCGCTCGAGGACGTCACGGTGCCCGACTATCTGCCGGACCTGCCACAGGTACGCGCGGACATCGCGGACTTCTACGGCGCCATCGCGGTGGCGGACGCGGCGGTCGGCCGTCTGCTGGATGCGCTGGCAGCCGACGGATTGGACCGGAACACGTGGGTGGTGTTCTTCAGCGACCACGGCGCGCCCTTCCCGCGGGCGAAAGGCATGCTGTACGACGCAGGCACTGAGATCGCCCTGATCGTCCGCCCACCGACACGAATGGGCGTGCCACCGCGCCGATACCACGAACTCTTCAGTGGAGTCGATCTGGTGCCGACCTTGCTCGAGCTGCTCCGCATCGACATTCCCCCCGACGTGGAAGGCCTCTCCCATGCCCGGAACCTGCTGAGCCACCCCTCGGACACCATCGCCGTCCGCAACGAGGTGTTCACGGAGAAGACCTTCCACGACACGTTCGACCCTATTCGCGCGATCCGCACCGACGACTTCTGCTACATCGAGAATCTCGCCCCGCGTCAACTGGTCGACCTGCCGCGCGACATCGCGGACAGTCCGTCCGGACAAGCCGTCGCCTCGCTGGTCACGGGACCTCGCCCGGTGCGCGAACTCTACGACCTGACCGGCGACCCCGCTGAACTGGACAACCTGCTGACCGGCGAGATCACAAGGGGCATAGAGGAACTCGCCGAGGCGCTCGCCGTCCGACTGCACGTGTGGCGAGAAGCCATCGGTGATGTATGCCCCTCGGACCTGGCCGGCCGCCACCTCCTGGTCATGCGCACCGCGAGCTATGTCGAAGAATCTCAGTTGGTCTTGGGCCTGGAGCCGACGGACGACTCACCCCTGGGGCTCCAACGCGGCATGCGCCAGCTGACCGGCTGAGCACGACCTTCCCGCATCCGCAGCGTGTGTCGCACAGACTGATTACTCAGCCGGCGGCCCATGTCGAGGCGGTCTCGAGCTCGTCGAGACCGAAGAGCTTGATCTCGCCTGGCACCATCCACGCCAGGGCGTGCAGGGTGTGGGCCACCCACTCTTTGTCGGTCACCACCGCGATCCTTTCGAAGGCCGAGTGGTGTTGCAGCAGTACGCCGAAGCCCAACTTCATGTCCTCGGCCAAGCCGCCGGGCCCGAAGCCCTCGTAGTCCGACGCGATGACCTCGACGATCCTGATGGCCCGGCCATCCAGCAACGCCTCGATGGCCGGACGGACCTCGCGTAGATCGTCGCCACTGAGGCGGCCCGAGACTCGGATGCCGGCCACCCCGTCCGGCATGTCGGGCAGTACCTCGATCATCAGTGACTCCTCTCTGTGACAGCCGTTGTCACCTCGGCCGCATCACGATGACCGGGATGTCCGCCGTTCGAGCGACTTTTGCACTGACCGAACCGAGCAGCATGCCGGTGAAGCCGCCACGTCCATGACTACCCACCACCAACAGTTGCGCCCGCCGAGACTCCTCGATGAGCCGCTTGGCTGGGTCGTCGCGCTGAATACACCGCTGGACCCGGACATTCGGATACCGTTCCGCCCATCCGGCAAGTCGCTGGCCGAGGAGTTCCTCGGCTTTCTGCTGGTACTCGCGCCAGTCCAGTTCGACGGCGGGGAAGACGGTGAGATCGCTCCACGCGTGCACGGCGACGAGATCGACGCCGCGCCGGTCGGCTTCGTCGAAGGCCGCAGCCGTCGCCGACTCCGATGCAGGAGAACCGTCGATGCCCACCACCACCGGGGCATGGGGGTCGAGCGTTCGTCCCTCCTCCGCACGAACGACCGCGACCGGACAGAGTGCGTGATGGAGGACCGCGGAACTGGTCGAGCCGAGCAACAACCGACTGACCGCACCGTAGCCGTCGTTGCCCACGACGAGCATCCGTGCGTTCTTCGAGGCGGCGACGAGGGCGGAAACGATGTTGTCCGTCACCATTTCGGTGTGAACATCGGGCGGGGCGCCGACACCGATCGTCGCGATCACGTGACGCGCCCGGTCGATCACATCTTTGGCGTTGGCCTCCTGCCAGTCGGTGAGCGAGCCGTACGCCGCCCCCACCGGCCAGGTCGCCACCGCCGGCGGCATGACATGCACCAACGTGACCGACGAGCCGCACAGCCGTGCTTCGTCCGCTGCCCACCGCACGGCGGCATCGGACGCCGGCGAGCCGTCCACACCGACGACGATGTCGTTCTCCGAATCGTGAAATGACATCGGTGGCTCCTATCACCTGTTCGGGTTGGCATCGACGCTACGAGTGGTGAAAGCGGCGCGGCAGGGCCGTTCGGACCTCGCGACCGGGACCTTCGGCCGTGTCCGAGGCGCAACACGATCCCTAACGTCTCGGACATGAGCGATGAGATTCAGCCGGTTTCGATTCTTCCCGAGAGCGAATGCTGGAACCTGATGTCGGGCGTTTCGCTGGGCCGACTCGTCACCAGCGTCAGTGGCCATCCGGAGATCTTCCCGGTCAACTTCGTCGTCCAGCATCGCAGCGTGTTGTTCCGGACGGCGGAGGGGACCAAGTTGGTCAGCAGCGCGATCAACAACAACGTCCTGTTCGAGGCCGACGACCACAATGTGGCGGAAGGCTGGAGCGTCGTGGTCAAGGGCATCGCCAAGATCCTGCGTGAACAAGACGAGATCGCCGAAGCAGATCGCGCACAACTGCTTCCCTGGACGGCCACTACCAAGCGGCACTATGTCCGCATCCGTCCGATGAGTGTCACCGGCCGCCGCTTCGTCTTCGGCGCCGAACCGGCGGTCTCGGCCGGCAACTACTGACGGCTCACGGCACGATCGCCGCAGCCTCGCCAGCGCTCGTCGGAACTGCACTGTGCAAATGACTGCTCGCGGTGGCGGCGGACGCCTCCGCTTGGGCGTCGCCTTCTGCTCGCCGCTTGATGCCGATCAACATCCCGCGGGTGATCATCGCCCGGGCCGGTCCCAGCATCTCCGCCTTGAGGACCTCGCCGGGGTGGCGCAGCGCCAGGCGCGACCGGATCAGCAGGCGACAGCGATCCTCCCCGCGGGGAACCACGTGAAACGACCACACCGCGTCCCACAGGAACTGTGACGGTTCGTCACGCAGGATGATCGACTGTTGGTCGTCGAGGCCGACGACGTTGAACACGACGCCTGCGGGTAGGCCGAACCACCCCCTCGGCGCCAACCTGACCGTGTCACCGATCGTGAGGTGCTGCCATTCAGGGTGGATCCGGTCGGCATTGCGATAGCGCAATCCCACGACGTTCTCCAGTTTCTCGAAGCTGTAGAGCCCGCCGCGATCCTGACCGAGCTGCATCAGCCACGGCCACACCGACGCGGCCGAGGTGTTGATGGTCACGCCCTCGGTCGCCGTGAGCGACGGCGCAGCGACCAGTTCGTCACCGGGAAGCGGACCGCCCGCCTCTGCCTTGGTCGTGCCCCAGTCACGCAGATAACGTCGCGCCGCGTACAACAATCCCACCGCGACAACGCCCTTGCCCACTCGATTCGTCATGGCGTACAGCGTCACCCGCTGCCTGTGTGACCGCTAGGGTCGGTGGTCCCTTACCCGGCGGTGACGCGGGGCGTGACCGAGGGGCCGACATAGGGCGCTTGTTCGCCGCGGCACCGGGACCCGAGACGGTGAGCACCCGGCCGTTGAGCTCCGAAGGACCTGTCGCAAAGCGACTTTCGGCTCTACCCTCCGCCGCGCGTCAATCGTAGGGTCGGCCCATGGGCAAGCAGAGAGCCGGCGTCGCGAGTGTGATGGCCGCAGTCGGGGTGTACGCAATGTACCGCGCCGAGTTGTGGCCCCGGTTACAGACCTGGGGTGCTCTCGACGAAGAGATCGTCGCTGAGCTACCGGGCGACGAGTTCGTCCGCCCCGGCGTGGCGCGGACCACGCGGGCGGCGACGATAGACGCTCCACGTCAGGACATCTGGCCGTGGATCGCCCAGATCGGTGAGGGTCGCGGCGGCTTCTACAGCTACTCGGCTCTGGAGCGAGCGGTCGGCGCCGACATCATCAACGCCGACGTCGTGCATCCGGAGTGGCAAGACATCGAGAAGGGCGACACGATCTGGCTGGCGCGGCGCTACGGCCCGTCGGCTCGGCAGATCGTCGCAGCGGTGCAGCCGGGATCTCACCTCGTGCTGGTCTCACCCGAGGATTTAAACCGTCTGCAACGCGGCGAGAAGGCCAGCGGCTGCTGGGCATTCGTGCTGCGTCAACAGGCCGGGTGGATGCGCCTTCTGGTCCGCGGGAGTGGGCCGCTCGTCGGCAACCCGTTGTTCGACGTGCCGCATTTCGTGATGGAGCGAAAAATGATGCGCGGCATCGCCGAACGGGCGGAAGGGTTGAACCGCATGGAGGTCGCCGTCTACTCGTCCCAGCACCCCGCCGGTGCCGACATGGCAAGACATCTCTAGCCGGAAGCGATGGCCGATCCGCGTCAGTTGTGCACGACGAGCACCGGCCGGGTGGAGCGCGCGTTGACGCTGCGCGAACGGTGAGTCGGTCACAGGCGTGCTGATTTCGCGCGGTCAGCGCCGAGCGGTATCCGGCCGGTGCTCGTCGTGTGCAGACGCCGCAGGAAGGCCACCTGGCTTCACGACGCTCCCCTGCCCCGGGCTGCCAATGAATCGCCCTTATGCAAGACGCTCAGCTCCGCCAATCGCTGAACGCCCTCTTCTATTCCGCGCGCGAGGGCGTCGACGTCGGGTGCAGTGTCGTAGTCGCCGGTGATGCCGAAGAGGAAGCGGTCGCCGTAACTGACCATCGCGATGCCGGTGCGCAGATGAAGCGCGATGGGCGGCACCGGGAACATCTCCAACACCTCTCGACCCAGCACGCGCTGCCGGCGGCGGGGGCCGGGCACGTTCGTGGCCAGCGCGGTCACCGAGTTCTGCGGCAGTCTGGTCAAGAGCCGGATCGCCCAGGCCGAGAGAACGAACGGGATGCCGCCCGCTGCCGCCAGCATGGCACTGCCGCCCTCTCGCTGACCACTTCGCTTGGCGTCCGCCAGCCGGTTGTGCACCATCTCCAGCTGCCTCACCGGATCGGGTTCTTCCACGGGCAGTAAAGGCAGCATCGCCGACACCCGGTTGTCGGTCAGGTCGAACTCGGCAGCGGAGCGCAAAGAGACCGGGACCAATGTGCGCAGGGAGTGGCTTCCGGGCGTTTCGCCGCGAGCGAGCAAAATGGACCGGTAGCTGCTGGTGATGGCGGCTAAAGCCACGTCGTTCAGAGTCACGTCGAAATTCCGACGCACCTCGTTCATGACGCTGAGATCTACTCGCGCGGCGCTGAAACGACGCATCGTGGTGACGGGACCATTCAGGGACGATTCCGGCGCGGCTGTCAACACGTGCGCTGTCAGTTCCGCGGCACCCACCACAGCATGCTCGGCGGCGGCCGTGAGCGCTAGGCTCGCCCGCAAGAAGTCGGTCATCCAGTTCAACGGATTCAGTCTGGGCCGCAACATCCCTAGGACCGAGCCGCTCGGTTCGCGAGCCGCTCTGATGTCGGCTGCGAATGTCTCACCTACGCCGTCATCGCTGAGCTTGGACAACATCTGTGCCGTCGCGATGCCGTCGGCGATGCAGTGGTGGATCTTCATCAGCAGCGCCCACCGATCGTCGGCGAGACCCTCGATGATCCAGCACTCCCACAGCGGGCGGTCACGGTCCAGTCGTCGCTCCATGATGGTGGCGACCGTCGCGAAGAGTTCGGCGTCCCGGCCCGGACCGGGCAGCGCGATGCGATGCAGGTGGTGCGCGATGTCGAAGTGGGGGTCGTCCGCCCATTCTGGCGCAGCCAGGTCGAAGGGATGCGTACGAAGTATCTGCGTGCACCGCGGGATGGAGGCCGCCCGGCTGGCGAAGGCGATGACGAGCTCCTCGTAGTCCGGCAGCGGGCCCTCGATGATCGACACTCCACCGACGGCCAGACTCACGTGCGGGTCGGAATCCTCGGCTTGCAGGAAACTAGCGTCGAGTGTGCTCAGGTGCTCCATGGGCTGACTGTGCTCGCCGAGGCGGCCGACGTGGCAGAGCCGCAAGTCCTCGACGCTCGGGCACATCGTCGTTCGAACGTCGCGGGATGTGTGGGAACGAGTAAAGGCTCTGGAGGTGAGGACCTACGCCCCTGTACGCCATCGAGGTGGCCGACCGACGATCAGGGTTGGGCGTCGGCTGACTCGCCGACCATGAAGTGCAGGAGATCCGATGGACATCATGAATCAGAAGGACGCGTTGATTCTCATCGCGCCGTATGACGACCTGGCTGCGGCCCGTCGTGACTTCGCTAGCCTCCAGCATCAACTTCACGAGAAGCGACTCGAAGTGCGCGAAGCATTGCTGGTCGCCAAGAATGCAGAGGGCGAGCCCGAGGTACTCGAGACCAGCGCCAACCACGCGCGCAGCGGAGCCGGCCTGGGAATCGGTGTCGGAATCCTTTTCGGCCTGCTCATTCCGCCTTTGGCCGCGTCGATCGCCATCGGCGCAGCCGCCGGCGCCCTCGTCGCCAAGTTCGCCGACCACAGTCTCAAGAGCGGGCTGCAGCACGAAGTGGGAGAAGCCCTCGCGGCCGGCAGCGGCGTCGTGCTCGCGGTACTGAAGCCGGCGAGCAAGGCCTCGCTCGAGCACGCACTGACGGGTGCGATCCGCACCTCGGTCATTCCATTCTCCGATGCGACCATCGCGACCCTCGAGGCTGCGATCGCCGAAGCGATGGCCCCCGTCCATCCGAACCTCTCGCAGCCAGCCGCACCGTGACCGCACATCCGACCTGGAACGACACACGCGGCCCGGCGGGATCTGAGGAACCCGTCGGTGATCCATCGAGTGGGATCCGGTTGATCACCGTGACCATGAACCCTGCGCTCGACATCACCACTAGCACCGACGTCGTGCTGCCGACCGACAAAATGCGTTGCGGCGCAGCACGTTACGACCCAGGAGGCGGGGGCGTCAACGTCGCGCGTGTTGCTCACACACTCGGCGCCTCGGTGCTGGCGATGTTCCCGGCGGGCGGCGCCAGCGGTGACCTGGTCACCCATATGCTGGAGGCGACGGGATTGCCCGTGCGGCGCGTACCCATCTCGGAACCTACCCGGGAGAGTTTCACGGTGAACGAAGCGAGCACGGACCGGCAATATCGATTCGTTCTTCCCGGGCCGGTTCTCAGTGTCGCCGAGCAGGAGGACTGCCTACGACAGCTCCGTTCTGCAGCATCGGCCGCTGACTACGTCGTCGCCAGCGGAAGTCTGCCGCCCGACGTCTCGCCGGATTTCTACAATCGCATCGCCGGTGTGTGTGAGGAGATGGACGTCCACCTCATCCTCGACACGTCCGGCAGCGGTTTGCGGCACCTCGCGGGTCATGAGGTCCTGCTGCTCAAACCGAGTGTGCGCGAGCTACGCGAATGCGTCGGCCGCGAACTGCGAGACGAACAGGAACAACTGGCGGCGGCCCGCGGGCTCATCGAACGGGGCTGCTCCCGCAACGTGTTGGTGTCATTGGGAGCCCGAGGCGCGTTGCTGGTCACCCCCGAGGGCGCGCAGCGTTATCCGGCAGTCGCGGTGCCGGCGGGCAGCGGAGTGGGGGCCGGCGACGCCATGGTCGCCGCAGTCACCGTCGGGCTCGGCAACGGATGGTCCATGTCCAAGTCGGTTCGGCTCGGAATCGCCGCGGGCGCAGCCATGTTGATGACCCCCGGAACAGCGGCCTGCAATCGTGCCGACGTGGAGAGGCTGTTCGATGTGACCCCGGAGCCGATCGAGCTGTGACGGTCAGGGCCGCTCCGTCACAGTGTCGAGGCGACCAGATCGGTGAGATCGACGAGACGGTGAGCATAGCCCCATTCGTTGTCGTACCAGCCGACGATCTTGACCAGGTCACCGTTGACCTTGGTCAGGCCGGAGTCGAAGATGCACGACGAGGGGTCCGTCACGATGTCGGAGGAGACGATGGGATCGTCGGTGTAGGTCAGAAAGCCTTCGAGCTCACCCACTGCCGCCGCCGCGAAAGCCTCGTTCACACTGTCCACGGTCGCCGGTTCGCGCACCGTGACGGTGAGGTCGGTCGCCGAACCCGTCGGAACCGGTACACGCAACGCGTATCCGTCGAGTCGGCCCTCGAGTTGCGGCAGCACGACGCTGATCGCACGGGCCGCCCCAGTGGACGTGGGCACCACGTTGACCGCCGCCGCGCGAGCGCGCCGCAGATCTCGGTGTGGACCGTCCTGAAGGTTCTGGTCCGGCGTGTACGCATGAATCGTGGTCATCAAGCCGCGCTCGATCCCGAATGTCTCGTCGAGCACCTTCGCCATCGGCGCCAAGCAGTTGGTCGTGCACGAGGCGTTGGATACCACGGTCTGAGTGCCGTCGTAATCGCGATGATTGACCCCCATCACGACGGTGAGGTCGGCGCCCTTCGAGGTGGCGGACACCACCACCTTCTTCGCTCCGCCGTGCAGATGACCCCTGGCCAGCTCAGCAGCGGTGTAGCGACCGGTGGCCTCGACGACGACGTCGACACCCAGGTCTCCCCAGGGGACCATGGTCGGGCCACTGCCGATGGACCAGACCTTGATGCGATGACCAGCTACCAGCAGGTCATCGCCGTCCACCGATACCTCATGGGGCAGCCGTCCGAGGACGGTGTCGTACTTGAGCAGATGCGCCAGGGTGGCGGTGTCCGTGAGGTCGTTGATCGCAACGATCTCGACGTCGGTGCTGCCGGCACTGCGTTGCACGTCCACCGCACGCATGAAGTTCCGCCCCACCCGACCGAATCCATTGATGCCGACCCGGATCACCATGACGACTCCTCGAAGTTGCTTCGTGGCTGATTTTTCCGCCCCGTGACACCTGAGTGTGTCGGGGTTGCCGCGTGCGCAGCAGAGCACTAGGTCCTCCCTCTGCGCATCACGCTGCGGGCCGTTGGCTGCCGCCGGAGGACGTTCGGCCCTGTCGGGCTGCGCGGCCGACGGGGAAGGGTGGCGACTGTGGTGCAACGGTCGCGCTACGAGAGGACAGATCATGGGCGCAGCGAGGTTTGTGCAATTCTTCGAAGACTTCGGTATCGACGACGTGCCACTGGTCGGCGGGAAGAACGCCTCGCTCGGCGAGATGTACCAGAAGTTGTCGGACCGGGGCGTCCGCGTGCCGCACGGGTTCGCCATCACCGCCGCGGCCTATCGCTACATGTTGAGCGAAGCGGGCGCCTGGGACAGGCTGCATGACGAACTCGATCACCTCGATCCCGCAGACGTCGCAGCGCTGGGGCGGAAAGCCAAGCGTGCCAGAGAGATCGTCTACGGTGCAGGCCTTCCCGACGATCTGGCTGCCGAGATCCTCGACGCTTACCGCAGACTCCAACAGGAGTACGGCGAGGAAGTCAGTCTCGCCGTGCGCAGCTCCGCGACCGCAGAGGACCTGCCTACGGCGAGTTTCGCCGGCCAGCAGGATTCCTACCTGAACATCAAGGGCGACCAGAGCCTGCTCGACACCTGCCGCCGGTGCTTTGCGAGCCTGTTCACCGATCGCGCCATTCATTACCGAATCGACCAGGGCTTCGATCATTTCAAGGTCTCCCTGTCGATCGGCGTGATGAAGATGGTCCGTTCCGATATCTCGGCATCCGGAGTGATGTTCTCCCTCGACACCGAGTCCGGCTTCCGCGACGTCGTGTTCGTGACCGGCGCATATGGCCTGGGCGAGAACGTGGTTCAGGGCGCCGTCGACCCCGATGAGTTCTATGTCCACAAGCCGACCTATATGGTCGGTCATCGCACCGTTCTGCGCCGACTTCGCGGCGATAAGGCCGTCAAGATGATCCTCGTCGAGGGTGAGACCAAGAACACGACACGCAACGTCCCCACCCCGAAGGCCGACCGCGCCCGCTTCTGTCTCAGCGACGCCGACGTCCTGGAGCTGGCCGGCTACGCGTGCACAATCGAGGCGCACTACGGGCGGCCGATGGACATGGAATGGGCGAAGGACGGGGTCGACGGCAGGCTCTACATCGTGCAGGCCCGCCCGGAAACGGTGGCCTCCCAACACAGCGTGACCGCGTTGGAGTCGTTTGTGCTCGAGGGCCGGGCCGAGGTCCTCGTCGAGGGCCGCTCCGTCGGCGAGAGGATCGCCTCCGGCGCAGTGCGGCGGATCGAGAACCTGGACGAGCTCGCGGACTTCAAGCCTGGTGAAGTACTGGTCGCCGACATCACCACACCGGACTGGGAGCCGGTCATGAAGACGGCCGCCGCGATCGTCACCAACCGGGGTGGCCGTACCTGCCACGCGGCGATCATCGCCCGCGAGCTCGGCATCCCGGCGGTTGTCGGTACGGGCGGCGCGACCACTTCCGTGCCGAACGGCCAAGTGGTGACGGTGTCGTGCGCCGAGGGTGATTCGGGCCGGGTATACCGGGGCGCGGTCAGTTATCACGTCGACCGTACCGAGGTGGCCGACATGGCGAGGCCACGGACCCAGATCATGGTCAACCTCGGAAACCCCGACCTGGCTTTCAAGACGTCGTTCCTGCCGAACGACGGCGTGGGACTGGCCCGGATGGAATTCATCATCAGCGAGTACATCCGCGTCCACCCCCTGGCACTACTGCACCCAGGCGACGTCGACGACGCCGAAGCGCGCCGTACGATCGCCGCGTTGACCGAGGGCTATCCGGACGGCAGCGCGTACTTCGTCGAGCGCCTCTCAGAGGGCATCGGCACCATCGCCGCCGCCTTCTGGCCCAAACCCGTCGTGGTGCGGATGTCGGACTTCAAGACCAACGAGTACGCCAGCCTGCTGGGTGGGTCCGGTTTCGAGCCGTCCGAGAGCAACCCGATGCTCGGCTTCCGCGGTGCGTCGCGGTATGCGCATCCGGCGTACGCCGAAGGGTTCGCGCTGGAGTGCCGCGCGATGCGGCGTGTGCGTGACGACATGGGATTGACCAACGTCATTCTGATGCTCCCGTTCGTACGCCGGATCGCCGAGGCAGACCTCGTCCTGCAGACGATGGCCGACCTCGGTCTGCGCCGCGGTGAGAACGATCTGAAGGTGTATGCGATGTGCGAGGTCCCCAACAATGTGATCCTGATCGATCAGTTCGCTTCGCGCTTCGACGGCTTCTCGATCGGTTCGAACGACCTGACCCAGCTCACCCTGGGCGTCGACCGCGACAGCGAGATCGTCGATTTCGACTACGACGAACGCGACCAGGGCGTCAAGGAAATGATCCGGCTGGCAGTAGAGGGGTGTCGTCGCAACGGGATACATTCCGGACTGTGCGGGCAGGCGCCCTCGGACTACCCCGACATGGCGGAGTTCCTGGTCCGGATCGGTATCGAGTCCATGAGTCTGAACCCCGACACCGTGGTGAAGACCACCCGCCAGGTCCTGGAGCTCGAACGTCTGCTCGTGCCGAACCGATGACGCTGCCGGTCACCATCGACCCACGCCGCCATGACGCGGTGGTGTTCGGTCTCGACGACACGCTCGTCGACGCATCGCTCCTCGACAGGACCGTCGACCTTGCACGCGAATTGCGGCGGCGCGGTGTGGCTGCCGCTGCGCATTCGTCGAGCCCGCATTGCCGGCGAACGCTGAAAGCCCGCGGCGATGACGACCTGTTCGCCGTGTGCATCGACGGCATCGCCGGCGAACGCAGGACCGCGGTGCTCAGGGAGGCCGCCGGCCGACTCGGCATACGACCACAGCGCTGTGCGGTGGTCGAGACCTCTGCAGCCGGTGTCTCGGCGGGCCGCGAGGCCGGATTCACGTTCGTGATCGGCGTCGACCGGACCGGCAAGGGCGAGGATCTACTGCGCTGCGGTGCCGACGTCGTCGTCACAGACGTCGCCGACATCAAGGTTCGCACGGGTGACCGACACATCTCGGAACTCCCGAACGGTCTCACGTCCTACGGTCAGCTGATCGGCATCACGAGCGTCCGCGAATCGATGGTGTTCCTCGACTTCGACGGAACGCTGTCGCCCATCGTGTCGGACCCCGACGCCGCCGCCCTCGTCGAGGGCGCAGCGGAAGCGCTGCGGCTCGTGGCGGCGGTGTGCCCTGTCGCCATTCTCAGCGGCAGGGACCTCGCGGACATCCGGTCCCGCGTCGACATTCCCGGCATCTGGTACGCCGGCAGCCACGGATACGAACTGTCAGCGCCGGACGGCACGCATCACCAGACCGAGGCGGCCGCCGTGTTCGTGCCGCTGCTTCAGCGGGCGGCGGCCGAACTGACCGGCGCGCTGGCGACCGTTCCGGGAGTCGTGGTCGAGCACAAACGCTTTGCCGTCGCCGTCCACTACCGCGAGGTCGCACCGGAGCGGGTCGACGAGGTCACAGCTGTTGTTCACCAGGTCGGACAACGAGACGGGCTCCGGGTGACCTCCGGCAGAATGCTCGTCGAACTGCGTCCAGACCTGGACTGGGACAAAGGAACCACCCTGGCCTGGATCCGCGACCGTATTGACCCGGCCGGTGACCTGATGCCGATCTATGTCGGTGACGACCTGACCGACGAAGACGCCTTCGACGCGGTACGTCATGACGGGGTAGGAATCGTCGTCGCACACGACGAGGACGGTGACCGCAGGTCGGCCGCCCAGTTCAGCCTGCAAGGTCCCGAGCAGGTCCGCGAATTCCTCTACCGCGGGTCGCAGTGGCTGGCCTACAAGAGTCGGGCGTCGGGAGAGGCCTGGGAGTACAGCTTCGACGGCTACGACCCACAGACCGAAAAACTTCGGGAAGCATTGTGTACCTTGGGTAACGGTCGTTTCGCCACCCGCGGTGCTGCACCCGAGTCCGCCGCCGGGCAGGTGCACTATCCGGGGACCTATGCCGCGGGCGTGTACAACCGGCTGGTCGACGACATCGCAGGCGTAGACGTCGACAACGAGAGCCTGGTGAACCTGCCCAACTGGCTCGGCCTCACATTCCGGATCGACGACGGCAGCTGGTTCGACATCGACGAGGTCGACGTGTTGTCCTACCATCAGACACTCGACCTCCGTGGCGCCGTGCTGTCGCGGGATGTCCGATTCACCGACGATGCGGGCCGCACGAGCACTCTGCGGCAACGGCGGTTCGTCGCGATGCACCTGCCTCACGTCGGTGCGCTGTCGTCGACCGTCGTCGCCGAGGACTGGTCGGGCACCGTCGAATTCCGGTCGACACTGGACGGCGGCGTGACGAACTCACTCGTCGAGCGTTATCGCGATCTGGCGGCCCAGCATCTCACGTCGGTGGAGAAAGCTGAGATATCGCGCGATACAGTGCTTCTCAGCGTGCAGACCACGCAGTCGCACATCGCCATCGCGATGGCGGCGCGTAGCACTGCCTGGCGCAACGGACAGCCCGTAGCGGCGACCCACCGCGTGTTCGACGAGGGTGCCGCGATCGGTCACGACATCACCACCCGGATGTCAGTCGGTGAGTCCGCGACCCTCGAGAAGATCGTCACCATGTACACGGGCCGAGACGTCGCCATATCCGAACCCGCCGTCGATGCGACGCGCTCGCTGGCACGACTCGGCCGATTCGACGAACTGCTGGACGGCCACCTCATCGAGTGGGGGCATCTGTGGGAGCGGCTGTCCATCGACATCGACGGCTTTCCCGACGAGTTGCGTATCCTGCGTCTGCATCTCCTCCATCTCCTGCAGACCGTTTCGCCGAACACCGCCGCCCTCGACGTCGGTGTACCGGCGCGCGGACTGCACGGCGAGGCATACCGCGGTCACATCTTCTGGGACGAACTGTTCATCTTCCCCGTGCTCAACCTGCGCTTCCCGATGATCACCCGGTCCCTGCTGGAGTACCGGTACCGGCGGCTGCCCGAGGCGCGGGCAGCCGCGACTGCGGCCGGCTACCACGGAGCGATGTTTCCCTGGCAGTCGGGAAGCGACGGCCGTGAGGAGAGTCCACGGCTGCACCTCAACCCACGAAGCGGCAACTGGAACCCGGACGCCAGTGCCCGGGCGCACCACATCGGCATCGCCGTCGCCTACAGCGCCTGGAAGTTCTACCAGGCCACCGGGGACCTCGCGTATCTGATCGACTACGGCGCCGAGATGCTGGTAGAGATCGCCCGGTTCTTCGTCAGCAGAACCACGTACGACGAACAGCGCCACCGGTTCGGGATTCTGGGGGTCATCGGGCCCGATGAGTTCCACTCCGGCTATCCCGACGCGCCGTACACCGGCATCGACGACAACGCCTACACCAACGTGATGGCGGCCTGGGTCATCACGCGGGCGTTCGACGCCCTGAGCCTGCTGCCCCTGCCGAACCGGCTGGACCTCCTGGGAGCACTCGGACTGCACAGTGCTGAACTGGCCCATTGGGATGACGTCAGCCGCCGGATGTACGTGCCGTTCCACGACGGCGTCATCAGCCAGTTCGAGGGTTACGGCGATCTGGCCGAACTGGATTGGGAACGGCTCCGCCGGCAGTACGGCAGCATTCAGCGCCTGGATCGCATCCTGGAGGCCGAGCACGATGACGTGAACCGGTACAAGGCGTCCAAGCAGGCCGACGTACTCATGCTGCTCTACCTGCTCTCGGCTACCGAGTTGCGCGAGCTCCTCCGGCGGCTCGGGTACAGCTTGACCGCCGAGCAGATCCCGCAGATTGTGGACTATTACCTGGACCGGACGTCGCACGGGTCCACACTCAGCGGCGTCGTGCACACCTGGGTGCTGGCCAGGGCCAACCGCGACCGGGCCATGGAATTCTTCACCGACGCCCTCAACTCCGACGTCTCCGACATCCAGGGCGGCACCACGTCGGAGGGCATCCACCTGGGCGCCATGGCGGGTACCGTCGACCTGATGCAGCGGTGCTTCACCGGGCTCGAGACCCGGTCGAACCGCCTCATCCTGTCCCCCCACTGGCCGGAATCACTGGGCGTGCTGGCGATCCCGATTCACTACCGCGGTCTGCACCTGCACCTGCGGGTCAGCGGTAAGGGCGTCATCATCAACGCCGATCCCCGCGCTGCCGCCGGGATAGACGTGGAATGCCACGGGCAAGTTGTCAAGCTCATGCCCGGGGAAACCGTCCGGTTCCCCGGTTGATACGGACGGAGCGAGGACGTCACGCCGCTCCAAACCTGAGGCACCGGCTCCCGGTGCTCGACCGGTGGGCGAGCGCGACCCCCCTCTAACGCCCTGAGACGACTTGCGCGTCGAGAGCGCATCTGAGCCGATGCGCACAGTCACCACGCCCGTTGCAGGCTCCCCGGACAGGCCGTATCAGTGCGTTGTTCGTCCCCGGATTCGGCCAAGTCGTGCGGAGTGAGGGAGAAGGGCGAGTGCCTGCGCGTGAGCGCGGCATGAGGCTCGGTTGGTGCTCAGGGAAGCCCCGCCCGCGAGCGGCCCTCGATCTCAGGGGTGAGGACGATAGACCCTAGGCTTCACCCCTGATGCGCGTCGAACATTGTCACCATGACCATGTCCGACGCTTCTGAGCTTCTCATCGACTCGTCAATGCCTCTTTTCGACACGGTGATTACTGAGCACATCGTGGTAAGAGCCCGCCCGGCAGACACATTCGCGGCGGTAAGCGCACTTGACCTGCTCACGGTGCACTCGCCCCTGCTGATCCTGTCGATGTGGCTCAGAGGCCTGCCCGCCCGTTTGTCCGGCCAAGCTGCGTCGCCGATGCCCAAGCTGGTCATCGGGCCGGACATGGGTCTGCCGGGCTGGACGTTTCTCGGCCAACGACCGAACCGCGAACTCGCGTTCGGCGCAGTCGGTAGATTCTGGCAACCCGTGATCGAATGGCGCGATGTCTCCGCCGCCGACTTCGGTGCCTTCGACGAACCCGGCTGGGGCAAGATCGCCGCGAGCCTCTCCGTCCAGCCGTACGGCGCCTCGGCAGCCCTGGTGACCTACGAATGCCGCACATTGACAACCGATCCCGATTCACGTCGACGATTCCTACGCTACTGGCGACTGATCCGGCCGTTTGCCGGCCATGTGTTGAGGGTGACGCTTCGACAGATCGCCGAGAACGCCGAAGCATCCTGCACTCCCCCGCCGTCACTGCTGATTCGATGACCAGGACCCGCATCCTATGGCCACTGGATCCAGCGCGGCGGCACTAGCTGTCTGGCGGCGGCGACCAGGGTGAACCACCGGTTCTGGGCTGAATCTGGGCCGACGGAAGCGAGGACAGTTGGGCCGTCGCGCCGTCCAGGTTCCGCCGAGCCGCCGGCGTCAGCCCCATCCTGAGCTCGAATTCGAACCCCCTGATCGCGAGTACATGCACGACCGGCAGACGCCCAAAGCACTGTTGGCTGGTCGCCATGATCGCCGGGATGGAGACCGCGTGCGACGTGAACGTATGGTCCATCGCGGGCGCCGCGCGCTCCACCCTGAACGAGGCGACCGAAGCCGCCATCGTGGCGTCGATGAACAACACCCGTTCCTTGGTGCTGATCATCTCGGCGTCTTCGAGTAGCAGCTGGTAACCCCTGTGCAGTTGCGCATTCGGGCAAAGGCCCTCGGCCTCGAGCCAATCGATGAAGGCCCAGCCCAAGCCGTCGTCCTGCCGACCCACGTTGCCGATACCGTAGATCAGGCATGAGTCGTGGTCGAAGTCGTCGAGTCTCATGGACCGGTTGACGAGCGGACGCGTTCGTCGACCACGTTTCCCGCCGGATCGTGAACGGTGACGATCAGCGGCATCTGGCCGAAGGCATGCGTCGCGCAGCTCAGGCAGGGGTCGTAGGCCCGGATCCCGACTTCGATGGCGTTCATCATGGCGTCGGTGATCTCGCTGCGCCCCTGCAGGTAGTCCTCGGCGACGGATCGCACGGTGCGATTGATGACCTGATTGTTGTGCGTGGTGGCCACGATCAGGTTGGCGAAGGTGATGTCGCCCTCCGGACCCGCACGATAGTGATGAAGCAGTGTGCCGCGGGGCGCCTCGACGACACCGACCCCCTCCCCCACCCATCCACCGGTTCCGGGAGACACGATCAGATCTTCCCGCTGCAAATCGGGATCGCGCAGTAGTTCCTCGATCAGTTCCGCCGCGTGCAGCACCTCGATGGTCCGTGCCCAGTTGGTGTGCAGCGTCATGTTGTTCGCCGCGCCGCCGGTGTAGGCGTGGAAGCGCTCGAGCGCCTCCTGCGCGAGGGGTGTCGAGAGCGACCTCGTCACGTTCATCCGCCCGAGAGGGCCGACCCGAACCGAACCCTTCTCTCTGCCGATGTCTTTCAGGAACGGGAACTTCATGTACGTCCAGTCTTCGACGGCTTCCGAGAAGTGGTCCAGGTAGTCGTGGTAGTCGATGTCACGGATGACGCGCTTCTTCGCGTCGACGATTCGCAGCATGCCGTGGTAGTAGTCCACGTCGCCGTCGGCGTCGACCAGGGACATGTTCAGGGCAGGCACGTCGGCGAATCCGTCCACCTCACGCCGGTGCTCGGCGTGGAACTCGTAGAACAGCCGAAGCCCGTCCTGGGCGTAATCGATGACCTCGTCGATCGACGGGAGCCCCGCCTCGCCGTTCAGCAGCCGATCGCACTCGGCGCGGCTGAGATTCTTGTCGACGCCGCCAGGCACCGAGTTGATTCCGTGCATTCTCCGGCCGAAGGCGGTCTTGATGACCTCCTGTCCCCATTTGCGCAACATGATCACCCTGCGCATCAACGCGGGGTCGGCCTCGATGAGGCCCATGAGGTTGCGCTGCTCGGGCGCGGCATCCATCCCGAACATCATCTCGGGGACCACCAGGTAGAAATATGCCGTCGCGTGGGATTGCAGCATCTGCGCATAGTGGCCGAGACGGCGGATCTTCTCCGCCGTACAAGTGATCCGGGCACCGGAATCCGTTCCGGCGCCGATCATCTCGTCGAGCGCCTTGGCGCCGCAGAGATGGTGGCTGACGAAGCAGATTCCGCAGATGCGTTGCATCAGCATCGGCGCTTCCCAGAACGGATGGCCCTGGATGAATTTCTCGAATCCGCGGAACTCGACGACATGCAGCCTCGCATCGACGACGTTACCCTCGTCGTCGAGGTGCACGGTGACCTTGCCGTGGCCTTCGATACGCGTGACAGGGTCGATGACGATCTTCTGGCTCATACACGGTCTCCGAGATCAGTCGTAGTGAATCAGTGAGCGCGGCAAGCTGACCGGGCGGCCGTGAACGAGATCGTCGAGCACCGCGAATATGGTGTCGGCATCCGGTGGGCATCCCGGGATGAAGTAGTCCATCTCGACCACTTCGTGGCAGGGGTAGACCTTGGTGGTGAGACGGGGGATGTCGGGGTGGGAGGGGATGACGGGCTCGGCGCCCGGAACCGCTGTCGGTGAGGTGAGGTACGCCTCGGACAGACAGTCCTTCAACTCGAACACGTTGCGCATCGCCGGGACACCACCCCAGACGGCGCACGCGCCAACGGAGATCAGGATGTCGCAGTTCTCCCGGTAGTGACGCAGCGTCTCGATGTTGTCCTCATTCGCGACTCCGCCTTCGATGAAGCCGATCGCGCATCGTTCGGTGATCCGCTTGATGTCGGTGAGCGAGGACCGGTGGATGGTGACCGTGGTCAGGAGCGAGAGGAGGCGCTCATCCATGTCGAGAAACGACAACGTGCATCCCCAGCAACCACACAGTCCGATCATCGCCACATTGATCTTGCCCCCGTGCGACGCGGTCAACGCCGGATCCGGCGGCGTCGAAGACATCTGATGGGACACAATGTCTTTGCTCACGGTGCGCCGTATTCGTCCGAGATGTCCAGTGCCCGCTTCCGAATGGACTCGACTTCGAACTTGCGCCGGCCGATCGGAACGTCGAACCCGACACGTTTCTCGAGGATGGCACCGACCGGACAGATCTCGACCGCATAGCGGACCTGCTCCACCGGCATGGCGTCGGCGCGGTCGGTGTCGACTTCGATCCGGGACTCGGCGCCACGCCGGCTGATGCTGAAGATCTTCTCACCGGTGGCCTCATCACGGACGAACTCCACACACCGCTGGCAGAAGATGCACCGATCCCGCTCCAGCCAGATCTTCTCCGAAACGTGGTCGCGGGCTCTTTCCGGGAAGCGATACGGGAAGCGAGAGACCACCATGTCCACCTCGTAGCCGACAGCCTGCAACGTGCAGCGGCCGCTCTTCTCGCAACTCGGACAATTGTGGATGCCCTCGGCGAACAGCAACTCCACCAGCGCCTTCCGGAGATCTGCGGTTTCCGGTTCATCGACCTTCACGTTCATGCCGTCCGAGACTCGGACCGTACACGCCGCGACCACCGTGCCATCGACCTTGACCGAGCACACCCGGCACGTTCCGAGGCACGGCTTGTCCTTCAGATAGCACAGCGTGGGGATGTAGACACCGGCGTCGGCAGCGACGTCGACCAGGTTTCGGTGCTCATCGGTTGACACTGCGACGCCGTCGATGTCGATGCGGACGGTCACGGTGTCCCGTCCGGCGCCGACACGGCGCGTGCGGTGTCGTAACCCGCCAGGGCGGCGTCGACATCGAAGGAGGGCAGCAGCGTCTGCTGCTGCGTGCGCAACCTGCTCTGGTAGTCCTCGGGGAACTTCTCGATGGAGCTCAGAATGGGGTTGGCCGCGGTGGCCCCGAGACCGCACCGACTGGTTGCCGCCACGAGTGCACCCCAGCGGACGACGTCATCGAGGTCCTTCTGCACCGCGTTGCCGTGGACGACGAGTCCGATCTTGTCGCGGAGCGCGACGGTTCCCGCGCGGCACGGAACGCAGATCCCGCAGGACTCGTCGGCGAAGAACGTCGTGTAGTCCTTGACGCAGTCCAGCAGGTCACGGGTGCCGTCGAAGATGGTGACAGCACCGTTGCACGGGATGTCCTCGTAGGCGATGCTGCGTCGGCCGTCCGCCCTCACTGACAGACACTCGCCCGACGGGCCACTGATCTGCACCGCGCGGGTATCCCGCGCGCCGACGAGGGTCAGCACCTCATCCAGGGTGATACCCCACTCGACCTCGTAGACGCCGGGACGGTCGCAGTCGCCGGCGACGCTCAGCAGGCGCGCGCCTGCCGAGGCCGGTGTGCCCATGCGGCGGAACCATTCGGCACCCTCCGCCATGACCCGGGTCGCGGCGGCGAAGGTCTCGACATTGTTGACGCACGTGGGGTTGCCGAGATAGCCCTCTTGGACAGGGAACGGCGGTTTGAGCCGCGGCGTCCCCCGTTTACCCTCACACGACTCGATCAGCGCCGACTCCTCGCCACAGACATACGCACCGGCACCCATCTGGATTCGGATGTCGAAGTCGAATCCGGGTCGGCCACCGATGTCGTGTCCCAAGAGCCCGTCGTCTTTGAGTTGCTGGAGTCGGCGTTGCAGATAGTTTTCGAGGTAGACGTATTCAGCGCGGAGATAGAGAATTCCGTGTCTACTACCGATCGCGTGGGCTGCGATGATCATCCCCACCAACACGTCGTCGGGCGAGCGGGTCAACAGCGCCCGGTCCTTGAACGTGCCGGGTTCACCCTCGTCGGCGTTGCAGATGACGTACTTGTCGTCACCCGGAGCGGCTCGGCACATCTGCCACTTCAGTCCGGTCCGAAAGCCTGCGCCACCGTATCCGCGTAGCCCGGACTCGGTGATCGTGTCGATCGTCCGCGTCGGACCGTCGGCGAGGCAGCTCTTGAGGACGACGTCGTAGTCGGTGTGGCCGCTGAAGAACACCGGCCCGTGCGTGCGGACGTTGGACTCGACCAGGGTGTCGATGTAGGAGACGCCGCCGTCGGCCAGGCCCGCTGGATTGGCGATGTCGGCGGCGGTTCTGCCTGCCTTCAACTGTGCCACGATGCCCGAAACCGACTCGGGCGTCAGGCGGGTGAACACCACCCTGTCGATCAGCATCGCCGGTTCCTGATCGCTGAGCCCGATGCACGGCGCTTCGAAGAGGCCGAAGATGCCCGCAGAGTCGGTTCCGCCGAAGCGGACCCCGGTCTGCTGTTCGAGCGCGTCGTAAACGGCCCGGTATCCGTTCATCTTGGCGATCACAGTGTTGCTCAAATAAATCCGGTGCCGGCCGGATGGTTTGCGGTGGAAGAAGTGATAGAAGGAGGCCGTCTCCACGATGTCCAGCGGCGACCGATTCAACGCGGGCGCCAGGAGTGCCACGACGTCGTCGGGAATGTGACCGAAGAGTTGCTGCACGTCCCGCAGGATGTCGAGCAGCCGCGTTCCGTCGTGGCGGTGGCGCCGGAGGACGTCCTCGACCGACGCGCCGTATGACTGCGGATCTGCCGGCATGCTCCTCATTCGCAACTCCCGCCGTAAGTGACCGGCCGTCTGGATTACACGCTAGGCCCGCAGGCGCACGTTTCGTGGAGGCTTTGGTCCTCGACCTGGGTACCTGATCCCGGCTAACCGGGCGGGGCCTCCGCGAGCGTCAGCCACCATTCAGCCGGCCAGCGCCAGCACCTCGTCGAATCCTGCGAGCAGACAGTCGAGGAAGACGTCGAAATCGGGGATTGCTCCAGTATCGGCGTTGATGCCCATAGCGCAGGTGTCGACGTACGACAGCAGGGTGATGTTGAACGCCGCGCCGATCGTGGGTGAGAACGCATACTGACTCCGTACCCTGGCCCCGGCGAGGAAGACCGGTATCGGGATGCCCGGCACGTCGCTGGCGACGAAGTCGACATTGCGAAGGACCGAACTGACGTACCAGAGCGGGGCCAGGTTCAATCCGCCGGCGATGAGCTCAGTGTGAGCCAACGACTTCTCGTGCCGAACTTCGCCCGCCCGGTCGTGAATGACCCGGATTCGGTCAGCCGGGTCGACGATGCCGGCAGGCACCCCGAATCGCATCAGCGTCGCCCGGTTGCCGCCCGGCGGGTCGTCCGCTGTCCGGATGCTGATCGGCATCGTGACGGTGAGATCGCCGACCGTGACGCCATGCTTTTCGTGATAGCGGCGCAGCCCTCCGGCGACCGCAGCAAGGAACGCGTCGTTCACCGTACCGCCGGCAACACCACCCGCCCGGTGCAGGGTGTCCTTCGGTACGTCGTGTATCGCGAGGCGCCGACTTCGGCTCCGCACGAGCATGATCGGCGATCCCGGCTGTGCCATCGGACGCATGGTGCGGTATATCGAGGCTGTCGTGTCGTATGCGGATGTCATGGTGCCGACGGGTTGGCGAATCCCGCTTGCCACCGTAGCCCGGGCTGCGTTCCACACCGCCGATACCGCGCCCGCCGCCAGGCCGGTCCCGTCCCATAGTCCGCCTTGCCACCAGCCACGGGCGGTACATGGCACCGGTGCAGGCATGTCACGGACCTGGCACGTCTCGTACCGCTCGGTGTCGTCATAGAGGATGGCCCCGAGCTCGACGGCGCCGACCCCGTCGGTGAGCGCGTGGTGCAGCTTGCACAACAGCGCCGCACCGCCGTCGGACAAGCCGTCGATCAGCGTCACCTCCCACAACGGGCGTGTGCGATCGAAGTCCGCCACCGCCGCGATCCGGGCCATCTCGAGGAGCGTGTCGACCGTCCCCGGGGCGGAGGCGGTCACCCGTCGCAGATGGTAGGAGAGATCGAACTCCGGATCGGAGTCCCAGCGCGGGGGCAGCGGCGCAGGCGACGTGATCACCCGCTGCCGGAACACAGGTACGCGTCGGGCGAGCTGCTCGAACCGGTTGACGAGCTCCGGCCAATCCGGAGTGCGGTCGAGCACCACCAAGGTGACGATGGTCGACCGCAGCCGAGCGTCGGATTCGATCGACCAGACGAATGCATCGCTGTTCTGTAAGAAGTCAGCCATGTCTACCGCGGCACGAATGTGGGCTCACGCAGCATCGAGGGGTTCCGGCCCTAGTCGCCGCCGGACTTGCCGAGCGCACGGTCCGCGCTACGGATCAGGTTGCGGTTGAGGTCATATTGCGCGTCGACGAGCTTGTCGGCCAGCTCGATCGCGGCGGCGACGATCTTCGTGCGAAGCGGTTGGACCGCCTCTGGTATTGCCTCGTCGAGTGACTGGCGAAACGCCCGCAGCGCCTCGGCCGTGGCATGCTGGCCGGCCTTCGCGGCATCGCGGACGTCGTCGAGTAGATCCACGGACTGCGCTGCCTCGGGCTGCGCTTCAACGGTCTGAACCATCTCGGTTCCCTTCGTAGTGGTTTCGGTAGTGCCGGGATCGACGCTATCCATCCCCGGCGTCGTGCGTTACCGGCGAAAGACCCCGCGCACCTGGCGACGGTCCCCTCGTCGGTGCCTCAGAAGACGGACCGTTAGGGCCGAAATCCTCTGTCGAGGTTCGTGACAACCGCCGATGCTCGGATTCGAGGAGGTCGAAGGATGCGCAGGCACTGGCTGGTCATGGAAGGCGACGGACCTCCGGCGCCGTACCGCACCCGGATCGCCGCGGCCGGGCGGCATCTACCCACATCCCGTTTGACCACCGATCAGTTGATGGCGACCACCCGGCACGACACGCACATCGACCTCGAGCGATTGACCGGCATCCATGAGCGCCGCGTCTCAGACGGAGGCGACGACTCCTACAGCCTCGCCACCGCCGCCGCACTCGACTGCCTGGAATCGGCACATCAGGATGCCGCCACGCTCGATGTGGTGATCAGTTGCAGCATAACGAAATTCCGAGGAGGCCTCACCCAGTGGGTCGAGCCGACGATGAGCAGCGCTGTCGCCCGTGCGATCGGGGCAGAGAATGCCATGACCTTCGACCTGTCCAATGCCTGCGCCGGAATGCTCACCGGCGTCACGGTTCTCAACGACTGGATTCGTCAGGGAACCGTGCAGCGAGGATTGGTGGTCAGCGGTGAGTACATTTCCCAACTCGGCCAGAATGCCGCGCGGCACATCCGGACCATCATGAGTAAGGAACTCGCCTGCCTGACGCTCGGCGATGCAGGTGCGGCCCTTCTGCTGGAACGAGTTTCGCCGACCTCCGCCGGCATCAGCCTCGCCGGCTTCACCACGGTCGCCGACCACAGCCGGCTCTGCCTGGCCTACCCGAAGGGGGACGATCCCGGGGCCCGGATGTTCACCGATTCCCGGGGCATCCAACGCGCCGCCATCGCCGACACGCCCTATCTGCTGCACGAGTTCCTGGATGCCGCGGGCATGGCCATGCACGACATCGATCACGTGATCACGCATCAGACATCGGCCCGTGCGATACGTAAGGGGATGGCTGCCATCACCGCATCCTTCGGAGAAGGCCCACGGCACGACGCCGTGGTCACCGTCGACCACTACGGCAACACCGCATCGACCACCCACACCGTGGCCCTGGTCGATGAACTGGAGGCCGGTCACATCCGGCCCGGTGAATCCGTCGCGCTCGTCGCACTGGCATCGGGATTGGAGATCGGCGTGGTCCTCTTCACCCTCGACGAGGAGATGGTGAGTCGCTATGGGCACCGTCATTGAGAGCCTCGAGGTCACCGCGCGGAGGTGGCACACCCGGCGCAGCGCGCTTCACCTCGCCGTGTCGGCGGCGAAGGCATGCCTCCGCCAGGCCGGACGAAGAGCCGACGAGGTCGACCTCCTGATCAATGCCGGGATCTATCGCGACCGCAACCTGGCGGAGCCCGCGCTCGCGGCGCTCATCCAGGAGGACATCGGGGCGAACGCCGAAGATCCACACGACGGCGGTCACGGAACCTTCTCCTTCGACGTCGCGAACGGTGCCTGCGGCGTGCTCACCGCACTGCAGATCGCCGACGGATTCCTGCGATCGAACACGATCGGGTGCGCTCTCGTCGTCGCCAGTGACGCCGACCCGGGACGCAGGCGTAGCGTGCGCTTTCCGTTTTCACCCGTCGGGGCGGCCATGTTGTGCAGCTGGCGCGATGACGAGCGCGGACTCGGCCGTGTGCAGTGGGTGAACGTGCCCGACGGCGGCGAGAACTTCCGCGCCACGGTGGGACTCGACCACTCGCGGAACATCCTCCGATTCTCTGTGTCTCCGGAGATGGACGAGCAATTCGCCACCGCGGGCGCCGAGGCAGCCCGTCGCTGCCTGCGCGATGCCGGACTGAAACTCGACGAAGTCGACCAGATCATCGCCGCTCCGGCCCGCGAGCGATACCGGGCTGCGCTGGCCACACGCCTCGACATTTCGGTGGATCGGATCACCGTCGCAGCCGACAGCAGGATGCACACGGCCGCTCTGGTCGCGGGGTTACAGAACGCCGACCCGGTGCGGCCAGGCGGCTCGACTCTTCTGATCGCCGCAGGCGCGGGCGTCACCGCCGGCGCCGCCCTGTATCGGGCATCGGTCAACGCCGGCAGCGATTGGATCCGCCCCCAATCGGGCGCCCGACGGGAGAGCGCTAGCCCGACTCCGCCGTCCGCTTGATCGCGGCCAGCGTGGCGGGGATGCCGCTCTTCGCCGCGTCGCTGCGTTTGGCGATCTCCGCCTCCGCCGCCTCGCCGTACCGCTCGTGGAAGCCGGCGATGCCCTTGGGCAGGAACGACCACGACTCGGTGAGCAGCGTGCCCGCCGGATCGTCCTCGGCGGCCATCGTGAAGCCCCAGCGCACCCAGCCGTCGTTCACCTCCCAGGCGAACTCGCGGCCCTCGTCGGCGGCCACCACCTGGCTGCGCGTCTCCCAGGTCCGCTCCGGGGTCTCGTTGCGGCCGACGAACCACGCCCCGACATTCGGACCGCCGCCGTCCTCCCACCAGCACGCCTTACACACCGGACTCCACTCCCCCATCCGGGTGATGTCGGAGACCAGCGCGTAGACCCGCTCGGGCGGGAGCGCCACACGGATCGCGTCGGAGAACTCGAGATCGGTCACGCTGGCAGCGTACGACCCGGTATCCGCTGGACGACCGGCGCATAATTACCGGTGATGACGCGACCTGATCACCAGAACCGAAAACCTGCGATCCTCACCGTCGACGACGACCCGGCGGTGTCACGCGCAGTCGCGCGGGATCTGCGCCGCCACTACGGCGAGCGGTACCGCATCGTGCGTGCCGAATCCGGCGCCGACGCCCTCGACACCCTCAAGGAACTCAAGTTGCGCGGCGACACCGTCGCGGTGCTCGTCGCCGACTACCGGATGCCGCAGATGAGCGGCATCGAGTTCCTCGAGAAGGCGATGGAGTTCTTCCCGCTCGCGCGCCGGGTGCTGCTGACGGCCTACGCCGACACCCACGCCGCCATCGACGCGATCAACGTCGTCGACCTGGACCACTACCTGCTCAAGCCATGGGATCCGCCGGAGGAGAAGCTCTACCCGGTGCTCGACGGCCTGCTCGAGGAGTGGCGCGCGGTGGGCGACCGGGCGATGCCGTACACCAAGGTCATCGGGCACCGGTACAACGAGCGGTCATGGCAGGTGCGGCAGTTCCTGGCCCGCAACGAGTACTCGTTCCGCGCGATCAACGCCGAGGACGACAAGGGCAGACAGCTCCTCGATGCCGCGGGCGTCGACGGCAGCCGGCTGCCGGTCGTGATCACCGAGAAGGGCGAGACGCTCGTCGAGCCGACCGACGCCGAGCTGGCCACCCTGCTCGGCCTGTCGACCACCCCGCAGCTGGACATGTACGACCTCGCGGTGATCGGCGGCGGCCCGGCCGGGCTGGCGGCCGCGGTGTACGGCGCGTCCGAGGGGCTGCGGACCGTGCTGATCGAGAAGTCGTCGACGGGCGGGCAGGCCGGCCGCAGCTCGAAGATCGAGAACTACCTGGGCTTCCCGACCGGCGTCTCCGGAGCCGAACTCACCACGTCGGCGCGCAGGCAGGCCGAGCGCTTCGGCGCAGAGGTGATCACCACGCAGGAGGCGGGCCGGCTCGAGGTCAACGGCATCGGCGCCGCGCATTCGATTCGCCTGCCGGACAACACCATCGGCGCCCGCGCCATCATCCTCGCCACCGGCGTCGAGTACCGCCAGCTCCAGATCACCGGCTGCTGGGACGATCCCGACGACCCGGACTGCAACTACGTCGGCCGCGGCGTCTACTACGGGGCCTCGGTGTCCGACAACAGCGAGTGCCAGGGTGAGGACGTCTACATCGTGGGCGGCGCGAACTCGGCGGGGCAGGCCGCGATGTACATGGCCGAGACGGCAAAGTCGGTCACGATGTTGATCCGGGGGCCGTCGCTGGAGGCGGGGATGTCGCAGTACCTCGTCGACCGGATCCTCAAGAAGGACAACATCCGGGTGCGCACCTGCACCGAGGTGAAGGACACCCTGGCCGAGGACGGTCACCTGGCCGGCCTCGTCCTGATCGACAGGCAGTCCGGCGAGACCGAGACGGTGAACTGCGACCGGATGTGCTGCTTCATCGGCGCGACCCCTCGCACCGACTGGCTCGAGGAAGCGGGAATAGCCCGCGACGATCACGGTTTCATCCTGTCGGGACCAGATGTGACCAAGGTCAGCGGATGGATGCTGGAACGCCCGCCCCACCACCTGGAAACAAGTGTGCCCGGAGTGTTCGTTGCAGGAGACGTGCGTTCCGAATCCGCCAAGCGCGTGGCGGCGGCCGTCGGCGAGGGTTCGATGGCCGTGATGCTGGTGCACCGCTACCTGGCGGAAGCGTAGGAAGGAAGTCCGATGGGCTCACAGAACGGTGAGGAGTGCGTGCGCGAGGAACTCCGCACGCTGTTCCTCTTCGAGGACCTCTCCGATGAGCAGCTGGACATCCTCTGCCAGGCCGGCCACATCGAGACCTTCCCCGCCGGGCCGATCAGCATGGAGGGCGAGCCCGCCACCTGCTTCTACGTGATGATCGACGGCGAGCTGATCATGTCGAAGCGCTCGGGTGGCGTCGACATCCAGACCAACCGGACCTCGCAGCGCGGCGTGTACTTCGGCGCGTGGTCGGCCTACATCCCCGGTGAGGAGCAGAGCTACCAGGCCTCGGTGCGGCTGACCAAGCCGTCGCGGTGCTTCGTGCTGGACTCGAACGACTTCGCCCGCTTCATGCAGACCCAGTTCCCGATGGCGGTACACCTGCTCGAGGGTCACCTCGTGGGTGGCAGGCGGCAGAGTCAGATCATCGGGCAGCGCGAGAAGCTGCTCGCGCTGGGCACCATCACCGCGGGCCTGACGCACCAGCTCAACAATCCGGCGGCCGCCACGGCGCGGGCCGTCTCCGACCTCAGAGAGACGGTCGGCAAGATGCGGCACAAGCTGTCGATGCTCGCCGACGGCAAGTTCTCCCCCGAAGCGCTGCGCGTGCTGGTCCGCATCCAGGACGACGTCGCCGAGCAGGTGGCCAAGAACCGGGGCGTCGAACTGTCGGCGCTCGAGGCGTCCGATCGGGAGGACGCGATCGGCGACTGGCTCGAGAACCACGACATCGTCGGCGCCTGGGACTACGCACCGACCTTCGTCGAGGCCGGCCTGGACACCGATTGGCTGGAGAAGGTGCTCACCTCAGTGGACGAGGTGGACGCCACCGCGTCGCTGCAGGCCGCGGTCGGGTGGCTGAAGTACACCATCGACAACGAACTGCGGATGAACGAGATCGCCGAGGCCAGCAAGCGCATCTCGGCGCTGCTCGCGGGGGCCAAGCAGTATTCGCAGATGGATCGCGGCTCCTATCAGAGCGCCGACGTGCACGAGTTGCTCCGCAGCACGATCATGATGTTCGGCGAGAAGATCGGCCATCAGGGCAAGGGCAGGCCCATCACCATCGTCAAGGAGATGGACAAGACGCTGCCCGAATTGCATTGTTATCCAGGCGATCTGAACCAGGTGTGGACCAACATCATCGACAACGCGATCCAGGCCATGGACGGGCACGGCACCCTGACCATCCGGACCAGCCGCGAGAGCGAGCAGATGATCCGGGTCGAGATCTGCGACGACGGCCCCGGCATCCCCGAGGACATCGTCGACCGCATCTTCACTCCGTTCTTCACCACCAAGCCGTTCGGCGAGGGCACCGGCCTCGGCCTGGACCTGGCGTGGCGGATCGTGGTGGAGAAGCACGCAGGCAACCTGTCGGTGCAGTCCCGCCCTGGCGACACCCGGTTCATCGTGTGCCTGCCGCTGGTGGCACCGCCGCCGGTGACGCCGACGCCCGGCGAACTCTCCGCCGCAGGCACCGAATGATCGTGGGCGGAGTTCAGCTCGACCTGAGCCGAACGGAATAGCACTCACCCGGCCGGAGGTTGTCGCCACCATGACCAAACCAGACATGGGCCGTTACGGCGTCATGGGGCTGTACTCCCAATTCGCGCAGCTGACGCCGGCGCAGCTGCGCGAGATCGAGGCGCTCGGCTACGGCGCCATCTGGGCGGGCGGATCGCCGCCGGCGGAACTCGAGTGGATCGACCCGATCCTCGGCGCCACCGAGAAGCTGCAGCTGGCCACCGCCATCGTCAACGTGTGGAGCGCCGCCCCTGGCCCGACCAGTGAGTCGTTCCACCGCATCGAGGCCGCCTACCCCGGCCGGTTCCTGCTGGGCATCGGCGTCGGCCACCCCGAAGCCGACTCGGAGTACAAGAAGCCGTTGGCCGCGCTGAACGACTACCTCGACAAGCTCGACGAATACGGCGTCCCGAAGGACCGCCGGGTGGTCGCCGCGCTCGGCCCGAAGGTGCTCGAGCTGTCGGCGCACCGGTCGGTGGGTGCACACCCGTATCTGACCACCCCCGAGCACACCGCCACGGCCCGCGAGGTGATCGGCGCCGAGGCGTTCCTCGCACCGGAGCACAAGGCGGTGCTGACCACCGATCCGGAGCGTGCCCGCGCCGTCGGCCGCAAAGCCCTCGAGATCTACCTCGACCTGCAGAACTACCTGAGCAACTGGAGACGTCTCGGGTTCGATGATCAGGATCTGGCAAAACCGGGTAGTGACCGTCTTGTGGACGCCGTCGTCGCCTACGGGACACCTGGCGACATCGCCGCGCGTCTCGCGCAGCACATCGGCGCCGGCGCCGACCACGTGCCGGTGCAGGTGCTGACCGGACCTGACAAGCTGGTGCCCGCACTGGCCGACCTGGCTGGGCCGCTCGGCCTGCAGTGAACCTGAAGGGACTCGAATCGTATGAGTGAGGCTTCGACGAGCGAGGGTGTGTCGCTCAAGCCCGGACTGGGCCGCTACGGCGTCTGGACCGGCGGGGCGCCGGAACCCGAACAGGCCGCGGAGATCGAGAAGCTCGGCTACGGGGCGCTGTGGGTGGGCGCATCACCCGCGGCCGACCTGGCGTTCGTCGAGCCGATCCTCGAGCAGACCGAGACGCTGCAGGTCGCCACCGGCATCGTCAACGTCTGGGCGTCGTCCGCCGAGGAGGTCGCGGAGTCCTACCACCGCATCGAGGATGCGTACCCGAACCGGTTCCTGCTGGGCGTCGGCATCGGCCATCCCGAGCACACCGATGAGTACCGCAAGCCCTACGACGTGCTGGTCGAGTACCTCGACAAGCTCGACGCCGCGAAGGTGCCGACGAGCCGCCGCGTGATCGCCGCGCTCGGGCCGAAGGTGCTCGAGCTCTCGGCGCGGCGCAGCGCGGGTGCGCACCCGTACCTGACGACGCCCGAGCACACCGGCCAGGCACGCAACCTGGTCGGCCCGACGGTGTTCCTCGCGCCCGAACACAAGGTGGTGCTGGAGACCGATGCGGACGAGGCGCGCGACGTCGGCCGTCAGACCGTCGAGTTCTATCTCGACCTGCGCAACTACGTGAACAACTGGAAGCGGCTCGGCTTCACCGACGACGACGTCACCAAGCCGGGCAGCGACAAGCTGATCGACGCGGTGGTCGCATACGGCACCGCGGAGCAGATCGCGTCGCGCCTCAACGAGCATCTCGACGCGGGCGCCGACCATGTGACCATCCAGGTGCTCGGCGGCAAGGATGCGCTCATCCCCACGCTGACCGAGCTCGCCGGTCCCCTCGGACTCAAGAGCTGATCCGCAAGGGGTGAGCATGGGCCACGGCGCCCGATAGGGTCGAGGCCATGCGACTGCTGGTCACCGGCGGTGCCGGTTTCATCGGCGCGAACTTCGTCCATCGCGCGGTGAGCGAGAACGCGGCGTCGGTCACCGTGCTCGACGCGTTCACCTATGCGGGCAGCCGCGAGTCGCTCACGCCGGTGCAGGGCGCGGTCGACGTCGTCGAGGGCGACATCACCGACGGCGCCCTGATGGACGAACTGGTCGCGAAGTCGGACGCCGTCGTGCACTTCGCCGCCGAGACCCATGTCGACAACGCACTCGCCGAACCCGAGCCGTTCCTGCACACCAATGTCATCGGCACCTACACGGTGCTCGAGGCCGTGCGCCGCCACGGCGTCCGGCTGCATCACGTGTCCACCGACGAGGTGTACGGCGATCTGCCGCTCGACCAGCCGCAGCGATTCACCGAGGCGACGCCCTACAACCCGTCGAGCCCGTACTCGTCGACCAAGGCGGCCGCCGACATGCTGGTGCGGGCGTGGGTGCGGTCTTACGGGATTCGGGCGACGATCTCGAACTGCTCCAACAACTACGGGCCGTACCAGCACGTCGAGAAGTTCATCCCGCGCCAGATCACCAACATCCTCACCGGGCGGCGCCCAAAGCTCTACGGCAGCGGCGCCAATGTCCGCGATTGGATCCATGTCGACGACCACAACAGTGCGGTGTGGCGCATCCTCGAGCGCGGCGACGTCGGCCGCACCTATCTGATCGGCGCCGAGGGGGAACGCGACAACCTGTCGGTGCTGCGCACGTTGTTGACGATCATGGGACGCGAGCCCGACGACTTCGACCACGTGACCGACCGCGCCGGCCACGACCTCCGCTACGCCATAGACCCCTCAGTGCTCTACGACGAGCTGGGTTGGGCGCCCAAGCACACCGACTTCACCGACGGGCTGCGGGCCACCGTCGAGTGGTACCGCGCCAACGAATCATGGTGGCGGCCATTGAAAGACGCCGTCGAGGCCCGCTACGCGGAGCGCGGCCAGTGACCTTTCGCGAGCTCGCGGTGCCGGGCGCATGGGAGATCACTCCGACGGTGCACGCCGACCACCGCGGCGCATTCTTCGAATGGTTCACCGACCGCGGCTTCCGCGGGTTCGCCGGGCACGGGTTCGGCCTCGCCCAGGCCAACTGCTCGGTGTCCGCGGCCGGCGTGCTGCGCGGCGTGCACTTCTCCGAGCTACCACCGAGCCAGGCCAAATATGTCACCTGCATGTCCGGCGAGGTGCTCGACGTCGTCGTCGACATCCGGGTGGGCTCACCCACTTTCGGCCGATGGGACTCGGTGGTGCTCGACGACCGCAATCGCCGGTCGGTGTACCTCTCCGAGGGACTGGGCCATGCTTTCCTGTCGCTGCGCGACGGGTCCACCGTGGCGTACCTGTGTTCGACGGCCTACGCCCCCGACCGGGAGCACACGATCAATCCGCTGGACGCCGCCATCGGCGTCGACTGGCGCTACGACGGCGAGCTGGTGCTCTCCGATCGCGACGCGGCGGCGCCCTCCCTGGCCGAGGTCGAGGCGGCCGGGCTCCTGCCGACGTGGGCGGATACCCAGGCCTACGTCGAGGAACTGCGCCGAAGCTGACGTCAGGGCTCGATCGTGGTCTCCGCGCAGCCCCTTGCATCCCGCCCGGTCGATTTACTAGGATATCCAAGTAATCAGCCATCGTCGGCGCGTAAGGGCACATTCCATGAGCACACAGATTCCACACTTCATCAACGGCCAGCGCACCAGCGGCCAGTCCACCCGCACCGCGGACGTGCTCAATCCCAGCACCGGTGAGGCCCAGGCCCAGGTGCTGCTGGCCTCGGCGGCCGATGTGGACGCCGCGGTCGCCGGCGCCGCGGAGGCGCAGCTGCAGTGGGCGGCGTTCAACCCCCAGCGCCGCGCGCGGGTGATGATGCGCTTCGTCGACCTGGTGAACCAGAACATCGACGAGCTGGCCGAACTGCTCTCCCTCGAGCACGGCAAGACGGTGGCCGACTCCAAGGGCGACATCCAGCGCGGCATCGAGGTCATCGAGTTCTCGATCGGCATCCCGCACCTGCTCAAGGGTGAGTACACCGAGGGCGCGGGCACCGGCATCGACGTCTATTCACTGCGCCAGCCGCTCGGCGTGGTCGCCGGGATCACCCCGTTCAACTTCCCGGCGATGATCCCGTTGTGGAAGGCCGGCCCCGCGCTGGCATGCGGCAACGCGTTCATCCTCAAGCCCTCCGAGCGGGATCCGTCGGTGCCGCTTCGGCTCGCCGAACTGTTCCTCGAAGCCGGCCTGCCGCCCGGGGTGTTCCAGGTCGTCCAGGGCGACAAGGAGGCCGTCGACGCGATCCTGCACCACCCGCAGATCCAGGCCGTCGGCTTCGTCGGCAGCTCCGACATCGCGCAGTACATCTACTCCACCGCCGCGGCCAACGGCAAACGGGCACAGTGCTTCGGCGGTGCGAAGAACCACATGATCGTGATGCCCGACGCGGACCTCGACCAGGCCGTCGACGCGCTCATCGGCGCCGGATACGGCAGTGCCGGCGAGCGGTGCATGGCGATCAGCGTCGCGGTGCCCGTCGGTAAGGAGACCGCGGACCGCCTCAGGAACAAGCTCGTCGAGCGCGTCAACCAGTTGCGCGTCGGACACAGCCTGGACCCCAAGGCCGACTACGGGCCACTGGTCACCGGTGCGGCGCTCGAGCGGGTCCGCGACTACATCGGCCAGGGCGTGGAAGCCGGCGCCGAAGCCGTCATCGACGGCCGCGAACGCGCCAGCGACGACCTGACCTTCGACGACCAGAACCTGCAGGGCGGCTACTTCATCGGCCCCACCCTGTTCGACAACGTCACGCCGGACATGTCGATCTACACCGACGAGATCTTCGGCCCGGTGCTGTGCATCGTGCGCGCCTCGAATTACGAAGAGGCACTGGCCCTTCCGTCGGAGCACGAATACGGCAACGGGGTGGCGATCTTCACCCGTGACGGCGACACCGCCCGCGACTTCGTGTCCAAGGTGCAGGTCGGCATGGTCGGAGTCAACGTGCCCATCCCGGTGCCGGTGGCCTATCACACCTTCGGCGGCTGGAAGCGCTCCGGCTTCGGCGATCTCAACCAGCACGGGCCGGCGTCGATCCAGTTCTACACCAAGGTCAAGACCGTCACCCAGCGCTGGCCGTCGGGCATCAAGGACGGCGCCGAATTCGTCATCCCCACGATGAAGTAGCGCATTCATGGACCTGTTCGGCCTCGACGACGACGAACGCGTGATCGCCGAGACGGCGGCCGCATTCGCCGAGAAACGCCTGGCGCCAAGCGCTCTGGAGTGGGACGAGTCCCACCACTTCCCCACCGACGTGTTGCGGGAGGCCGCCGAACTCGGCATGGCGGCGATCTACTGCCGCGACGACGTCGGTGGCAGCGGGTTGCGCCGGATCGACGCCGTGCGGATATTCGAGGCCCTCGCCGCCGCCGATCCGACGATCGCGGCGTTCCTGTCGATCCACAACATGTGCGCGTGGATGGTCGACACCTTCGGCACCGAGGAACAGCGCAAGTCCTGGGTGCCCCGGCTGGCATCGATGGAGGCCATCGCCAGCTACTGCCTCACCGAACCGGGCGCGGGTTCCGACGCGAGCGCGCTGCGCACCAAGGCCGTGCGCGACGGCGACCACTGGGTGTTGGACGGGGTCAAGCAATTCATCTCTGGGGCGGGCAGTTCCGACGTCTACGTCGTGATGGCGCGCACCGGAATCGACGGCCCGCGCGGCATCTCGGCGTTCGTGGTGCCCAAGGACACGCCCGGACTGAGCTTCGGCGCCGAGGAGCTGAAGATGGGCTGGAACGCCCAGCCCACCGCACAGGTGATCCTCGAGGGCGCCCGGGTGCCCGCTGACGCGCTGCTGGGCGGGGCCGATGGTGAGGGCGCGGGCTTCGGGATCGCGATGAAGGGCCTCAACGGTGGCCGCATCAACATCGCGGCCTGCTCGCTGGGCGGTGCACAGACGGCCTACGACAAGGCGACCGGATATCTCGCCGACCGGCAGGCCTTCGGCGGGGCGCTGCTCGACGAGCCCACCATCCGGTTCACGCTGGCCGACATGGCCACCGCGCTGCAGACGTCGCGAACGCTGCTGTGGCGGGCGGCGACGGCGCTCGACGACGACCACCCCGACCGGGTCGAGTTGTGCGCGATGGCGAAGCGTTACGTCACCGACTCGTGCTTCGAGGTGGCCGACCAGGCTCTGCAGTTGCACGGCGGATACGGCTATCTGCGGGAGTACGGCTTGGAGAAGATCGTCCGGGATCTGCGGGTGCACCGCATCCTGGAGGGCACCAACGAGATCATGCGCGTGGTGATCGGCCGGGCCGCGGCAAGCCGGGCCCGCGCGTCGTGACCGGAGAACCTGACATCAGAGCGAAGCGACAGGGGACATAGACAGATGGCGACGATCGCGTTTCTGGGACTGGGCAACATGGGCGGCCCGATGGCGGCGAATCTGCTCGCCGCCGGTCACGACGTCCGCGGCTTCGACCCGGTCGCCGCGTCCAAGGCGGCCGCACAGGCCAAGGGCGCCACGGTGTTCGACAGCGGCGCAGCCGCCGTCGCCGAAGCCGACGTGGTGATCACCTCGCTGCCCAACGGCGACATCGTGAAGGCCTGCTACGCCGAGGTGCTGCCCGCGGCCAAGCCGGACACCCTGTTCATCGACACCTCCACGATCTCCGTCGACGACGCGCGCACCATCAACGGCCAGGCGGCCGACCTCGGGTTCGCCCAGATCGACGCGCCGGTGTCCGGCGGCATCAAGGGCGCGACCGCGGGCACCCTCGCGTTCATGGTCGGCGGTGAGGACGCGGCCGTCGAGCGGGCCCGCCCGGTGCTGGATCCGATGGCGGGCAAGATCATCCACTGCGGGGCGTCCGGCGCCGGTCAGGCCGCGAAGCTGTGCAACAACATGGTGCTGGCCGTGCAACAGATCGCCATCGGCGAGGCGTTCGTGCTCGCGGAGAAGCTCGGCCTGCCCGCCCAGTCACTGTTCGACGTGATCACCGGTGCGACCGGCAACTGCTGGGCCGTGCACACCAATTGCCCGGTGCCGGGGCCTGTTCCGGCGTCACCCGCCAACAACGACTTCAAGCCGGGCTTCGCCACCGCGCTGATGAACAAGGATCTCGGGCTGGCGATGGCGGCGGTGCAGTCCACCGGCTCGGCCGCACCCCTCGGTACACACGCCGCCGAGATCTACGCGGAGTTCGCGGCCGACCACGCCGACAAAGACTTCAGCGCGGTGATCGAGAAGCTACGCGGCTGAGCGGTGCCGGCTGCTCCAGCGCGCGTGCAGGCGCTGACAGTCCGCGAGTCGCAGCGCACCGGTGCCCGAGCCGATGTAGTCGGCACGCACCGCGGCCGCGGCCGGGATGTCGCAGCCACCGGCGCCGTCGATCAGCACGGTCGCCATCCCGACGGAGTTCGCCCGTCGCAGCCCCGCGGGCGACCCGGCGATCGCCAGGACGCTGCGAGCGGGCAGTCCCAGTTCGGCGAGTGCGTGCTGATGCGCCTCGCCGCAATGCGCCGGCGTGCTGACGTCGTCGGCGGTGACCAGCGCCTCGACCAGGCCCTCGCCGACCAGCTGGCGCACCAGCGGCGCCACCACGGCGCGGCGTCCGCCGGACACCACCGCGATCGGCACGCCGGCGGCATAGGCGTCCTGCACCAGGTCGACCAGCCCCGGCCTGGGCGCCAGGTCGGCCTCGGCGATCATCTCGTCGAACATCATCGCCTTGGTGGCGCAGATCTCGTCGGCGAGCAGTTCGGTCAGCACGTCGCACTCGGTGCCGACGCAGCGCTTGCGTAGTTCCGCGGTGACGCGCTGCCTCTCGTCGCTCAGCGCCAGCAGCTGGCGGTACCGGCTGACGGACCAGCTGAACGGCATCCCGTGCGCGGCGAAGGCGGCGTTGAAGACCTTGCGGTGTACTTCGAACTCGACGTCGGCCAGTGCGTCGAGGTCGAAGACGAGGGCCTGCAGCCGGGAGTCGTCGGCGTCGGCGGCGCTGCCACCGTCCCACCAGAAGCGACCGGCGCGCCATGTTCTCTGCTCTGTGGAGGGCATGCGACAACAGTGGTCTACGTCACAGGGCTGCGCCTCCCCCATTGGGGGGATTGGCGGCGCGAAGTTGCGCTACCACGCTGGGCGGCGGCCCTAAGGTGATGGCCATGGCCTCCCCGGTGCGCCTCGTGCTGGTCGACGACCACGAGATGGTCATCGAGGGCCTCAAGGCCATGCTCGCCGCGTTCGACGACCGGGTCACGGTGGTCGGACAGGCCGTCGGGGCGGAGCGCGCGGTGGGCGTGATAGACGACCTCAAGCCGGACATCGTGCTGTGTGACGTGCGGATGCAGGGCGCCAGCGGCCTCGACCTCTGCCTGCAGCTGCGCGAGCGGGACCCCGCCCAGAAGGTGGTGATGCTGTCGGTCTACGACGACGAGCAGTACCTGTTCCAGGCGCTGCGGGTGGGCGCATCGGGATACCTCCTCAAGAGCATCGGCAGCGACGAGCTGGTGCGCCAGCTGGAGTTCGTGCACGGCGGCGAGACCGCGATCGACCCGACGATGGCCGCGCGGGCGGTCGACACGGCGGCCCGGCTGCAGCGCGACGAGTTCTGGCCCGGTGCCCGGCAGGGCCTCACCCAGCGGGAGAGCGAGATCCTGTCCTACGTCGTCAACGGCCTGTCCAATCGCGGCATCGCCGGGAAGCTGGTGATCGGCGACGAGACCGTGAAGAGCCACCTGAGGTCGATCTACCGCAAGCTCGGCGTCAGCGACCGCACCGGCGCGGTGGCCACCGCCCTGCGCGAAGGCATCTACCGGTGAGGCCCCACGCGGTGCGCGACCTCGGTCAGTACGCCCTGGCGGCCGACCGGGAGCTGGCCTTGCTGCGCGAGCTGATCCAGGCCGCCTCCAGCGGTCCCGGTGTGGAACCGCTCGCCGCCGCGGCCGCCAGGATGATCACCGCCGCCACCGCCACCGACGTGTGCTTCGTACACGTGCTCGACGACACCGAGCGGTCGCTGACACTGGCCGGCGCGACGCCGCCGTTCGACAGCGAGGTCGGCAAGATCCGGCTGCCACTCGGGCAGGGCATCTCGGGCTGGGTGGCCAGCCATCGCGAACCCGTGGTGATCGCCGACGAGAAGGAGTCAGACCCGCGCTACATGCCCTTCGAGTCGCTGCGCGGGCGTGACTTCACCTCGATGGTGTCGGTGCCGATGGAGACCGACCCCGGCGGTCTGGTCGGCGTGCTCAACGTGCACACCGTCGCGCGGCGGGAGTTCGCGGCCCGCGACGTCGAACTGCTGCTGGTCATCGGGCGTCTCATCGCCGGTGCGCTGCACCAGGCCCGCCTGCACCGTCAACTGGTGGCCCGCGAACGCGCGCACGAGAATTTCGTCGAGCAGGTGATCGAGGCGCAGGAGATGGAGCGCCGGCGGCTGGCCGCCGACATCCACGACGGCATCTCGCAGCGGTTGGTGACGCTGTCCTACCGGCTCGACGCGGCCGCCAGGGCGGCGGATCCGGCCAGTGCGGCCGAGCAGCTGGGCATGGCCCGCGAACTCGTCGACCTGACACTGGGCGAGGCCCGCGCCGCCATCGGAAACCTGCGGCCGCCGGTGCTCGACGATCTCGGGCTGGCGGGCGGGCTGGCCAGCCTGGCCCGGTCGATCCCCCAGGTGGAGATTCAGGTCGACCTCGCCGAGGTCCGCCTGCCCGACCACATCGAGCTGGCGCTGTACCGCATCGCACAGGAGTGTCTGCAGAACGTCGTCAAACACGCCAGGGCCGACACCGCGCGGCTCACCTTCTCCGTCGCCGACGCGCGTGACGTCGCCAAGCTCGAGATCGTGGACGACGGAATCGGATTCGACACCTTCGAGCACCCGCTGGGCAGCGACGAGATGGGCGGCTACGGCCTGCTGTCGATGGCCGAACGTGCCGAGATCGTCGGCGGCAGGCTCAACATCCGGTCGCGGCCCGGCGCGGGCACCGCGGTGACGGCGACCATCCCGTTGCCGGCGACTTCGCCCGACTGAGACCGCCGCTCAGATCCCGAGTTTGGGCCCCTCCTCGGGGCATTCGTACTTCACCCCGACGCGCACGATCACGTCGAGGATCTCCGGCGAGAGCGTGCTGCCCATCTGGATCAGCACGTCGACGACGTCCTGGACCGAATCGTTGAAGCTGCTACCTGCCATGATGCAGGCGAGGGCTATCTGCTCGGCGATCGCGTCGTCGGAGCCCTCGATGCCCGCGGCACGCACCTCTTCGAAGGCTTGTGGTGGCAGGGATTTCGATCCGCCGGCAGGCGCCTCGCTGGTGGGGGTCGTCGTCGTGGTCCTCGTCGTGGTCGTCGTGGTGGTGGTCAGCGGCTCGACGTCGCTCGGGGCGGTGGCTTCACCGCGGACCGTGTCGCCGCACGCCGCCACGGCCGCCAGCGCCACCACCGACAGCGCCAGGCCGAGGCGTTTCGTGATCGTCATGCGAACCTCCGTCTGCCGGATCCGGCCTGTCCGCCGAACCCTAGAAGTCACCGGCGTGGCGGCGCAACGTCTCGATCGACGCGGCCAGCGCCCGGGATTGCTCGCCGGACAGCCCGATGTCGGCGAACACCTCGTTGTTGAGCGTCACCGTGGCGTCCTCGACCGTCGAGCGGCCGAGGTCGGTGATGCGCACCAGCGTGGTGCGTCCGTCGGTCGGATGCGGGATGCGCTCGACCAGGCCGGCGGCCTCCAACCGCCGGATCGCATGGGTCACGCTCGTCACGTGCACCTGCAGCCGGTCCGACGCCTTGGTAATCGGCAGGGCGCCGCTGCGGCTGAACGCCAACAGCCGCAGCAGCTCGAAGCGCGAGAAGCTCAGGTCGTAGGGCCGCAGCGCCGTCTCCACCCGGGCCAGCAGGATCTGGTGGGCCCGCATCACCGACGTCACCGCCACCATCCCGTCGGCGACCTCGCCCCAGCCGGCGTCCTCCCAGTTGGCGCGCGCCAGGCCGATCGGGTCGGGGCGATCGGAGGGTCGGGGGGCCACGCCTCTTCATACCGCATCGGCGGGCGGGCTCACGGTGCAGCGCGCAGGTCAGTCGGGCAGCCCGTACTCGCCGAACCAGTGCGCCAACCGGCCGCGCCGGCTCACCGCCCGCAGCCGGCGTTCGGCGGCCTCCCGCGTCTTGGAGGTGGTCACGATCAGCAGTTCGTCGCCGATCTGGATGCGGGTCTCCGGCTGCGGGACGAACGGCCGGGCCTCACGGATGATCAGCGTGATGACGCTGGGATCGGGCAGCCGCAGTTCGAGCACGGTGACGTTGCGCAGCGACGAGCCCGGCGACACGGTCATCGTCAGCAGTTCGGCCTCGAGCACGTCCAGCGGCGCTGACTCGACCATGATCTCGCGGGTGGCGTCCGGCGAGATAAGCCCGAGCCGGTTGGCGACCGTTCGCAGACCCGGACCCTGCAGCAGCGTGAACACCACCACCAGGATGAAGACGATGTTGAGCAGCCGCTCGCTGCCGGGAACGCCCTCCACCACCGGGTAGGTGGCCAGCACGATCGGCACCGCACCGCGCAGCCCCGCCCACGAGATGAACGCCTGATCCCGCCACGGCACCCGGAAGTGGAACAGCGACAGCACCACCGACACCGGACGCCCGACCAGCAGCAGGATCAGCCCCACGACGAGGGCGGGCACCAGGTCTCGCGGCAGTTCGTCCGGCGACACCAGCAGACCGAGCAGCACGAACAGCCCGATCTGGGCGAGCCAGCCGGAACCTTCGGCGAACGAGCGGATCGCCGACCGGTGCGGCAGCCCGGAGTTGGCCAACACCAGCGCGGACAGGTAGGCGGCGATGAACCCGCTGGCGTGCAGGGTTCCACCCGCGGCGAAGGCGAGCATCGCCAGCCCGAACGTCGCGAGTGGGTAGAGGCCGGAGGCGGGCAGCGCGATGCGGCGCAGCCCTGCCGCGCCGACGAAGCCGCACGCCAGTCCGATCGCGATACCGACCCCGAGCTCGTAGACCAGCGTGAAGGCGATCTCACCGGGCGACAGGTCGAGCGGCGTGGTGCTGAACAGCAGCACCAGGATGATCGCCGGGGCGTCGTTGAAGCCCGACTCGGCCTCGAGCAGGCCGGACACCCGCCGCGGGAGTGGCACCACCCGCAGCACCGAGAAGACGGCGGCGGCGTCGGTGGACGACACGATGGCGCCGAGCAGCAGTGAGAGCTGCCAGTCCAGGCCGAGAAGCAGGTGCGCGCCGACGGCGGTGATCCCGGTGCTGACCGCGACGCCGACGGTGGCCAGCACACCGGCGGGCGCGATGACGTCGCGGATGTCGGAGAACCGCGTCGTCAGGCCGCCTTCGACCAGGATGATGCCCAGCGCCGCGGTGCCGAGCGCCTGCGCGAGCTGGGCGTCGTCGAACTGCAGCCCGACGCCGTCCTCGCCGATGAGCACGCCCACCCCGAGGAACAGCAGCAGGCTGGGCAGGCCGGCGATCGTGGCCAGCCTGGTCGCCGCGATGCTGGACAGCACCACGAGCCCGCCCACCAGCAGCGTCACGTACAGCTGCTGAACCGTCATGTCCCCGCCAGTATCTCAGTACCGATGCCGCGCCGCGCCCTCCGGTCGGTCACCATAGGTTGACACGGCGAAGGAGAACACCATGCGTATCGCGATTGCCGGAGCGGGGGCGGTCGGCCGGTCGGTGGCGAACGAGCTCGTCGAGAACGGCCACAAGATCCTGCTGATCGAGCGCAATCCGGCGAAGTACCAGCCGTCCACGGTGCCCGGCGCCGACTGGTTCCTGGCCGATGCGTGCGAGCTGGCGGCGCTCGAGGAGGCTGCGCTGCAGACGTGCGATGTGGTGATCGTCGCAACCGGTGACGACAAGGTGAACCTGGCCGCCGCGCTGCTGGCCAAGACGGAGTTCGGGGTGCCGCGGGTGGTGGCCCGGGTCAACGACATGCGCAACGAGTGGCTGTTCACCGAGTCCTGGGGTGTCGACGTCGCGGTGTCCACCCCGCAGGCCATTGCGGCGATCGTGGAGGGCGCCATCGACGTCGGCCACCTGGTGCCGCTGATGGGACTGCGCGGTCGGGCGGACGTCTCGACGCTGCGGCTGCCCCGCGAGGATCCCGGGGACAACCCGTTCATCGGGCGGCGGCTGCGCGACGTGGCGCTGCCTGCGAACAGCGCGCTGGTGGCGATCGTGCGCGACGAGCAGGTGATCCTGCCGCCGCACGCGGACGTGCTGCGCGCCGGCGACGAGTTGTGGTTCGTCGCCGACGCCGACGCCGAGGACGTGATCCGCGCGGCGGTGCGCCGGGCGTAGGTCTCGCGCGACAGATTGTGCGGCTAGACGCGACCCGACGCCGCCACCGCTGACAGCACCGCCCTGGTCGACCGCCGATTCCCGACCGTGATCCGCACCCCGCCGTCCGCGTAGTGACGCACCCGCGGGCCGGTGCCGTCGAAGACGTCGCGCCACGGGCGATGCGGCGGCAGATACACGAAGTTCGCGTGGGCGTCGGTGCTGTCGACGCCCATCGACCGCAGCCGCCTGCGCAGCAGCCGGCGTTCCGCGGTGATGGTCCGGACACGTTGCAGCAGTTGACATTCGGCGTCATAAGACGCGGCCACGGCCACCATCGCCAAGCTGCCGATACCGAACGGGAGCTGCCACGTCCACAGCGTGCGAGCAAGTGGCGCGGCGCAGAACGCGTAGCCGACCCGCACCCCCGCCAACCCGTAGGCCTTCGAAAAGGTGCGCACCACCACGGTGTTGGGAAATCGCCGCACCAGTTCTGCCGCGTCGATGCGGTGACGCGGGGCGAGGAACTCCACGTAGGCCTCGTCGAGGATCACCACGGTGTCCTTGGGCACCCGACGCAGGAACTCCTCGACCTCGGCGACGGATTCGACGGTGCCGGTGGGGTTGTGCGGTCGGCACAGCACCACCACCCGCGCGGTGCGCGCCGCCTCGGCCATTCCGTCGAGGTCGTGATGGCCGTGGGCGTCGAGTGCGACGGTCACCGAGATCAGCCGCGCCGTCGCGGCGAAGATCGGATAACCGTCGAAGGTCGGCGAGGTCATCACCATGGTGTCGCCGGGGTCGGTGACCGCCTGCAGCACCTGCATGATGACGCCGGTGGCGCCGACGCCGAGGACCACCTGATCGTCGGCGACCCCGACGTGAGAGGCGACCAGCGTGCGCAGCCGCTCGGGGAGGAACGGCGGATACCGGTTGGCCGCGTCGATCGAGGAGATCATCGCCGCGCGCACCGCAGGCAACGGCGGAAACGGACTTTCGTTGAGCGACAGCGCCAGTGGATCCGACGCGTCGGGCAGTGCGGCCACCGCATCGTCGAGCGCCAGGCGGGGGCTGCTCATCAGCTCCGTCCGCCCCAGCGCACCGCCGCGGCGCCGGCGAAGTCGCCGGCATGGGCGAACGCCGCCATCAGCACGACATCGCCCCTCTCGAGCCGGCCGTCCCGGATCGCCCGGTCCAGATTCACCGGAATGGCTGCGGCGAACAGGTTGCCGCACTCGTCGAAGGTGTCGACATGCCGGGACGCGGGCAGCTCCAACGCTTCCCGCCAGTTGCGCAGGAACAGCCGATTCGGCTGGTTGGTGACGAACAACCCGATGTCGCCGGGCGCCACGCCGATCCGTCGGCACACCGCCAACGACACCTCCGGCACCTGCCGGTTGCCCCTGGCCAGCACCTTGGTGATCTTGCCTTCGGTGAATCCGATGCAACCCTCGCCGGGGCCGGCCTGCCACCACTTGCGCGGTGGGTCGGTCGCGATGGTCATGTCGCCTGCGTATTCGCCGTAGCTGCGGCACACCACATCCAGGATGGGTGATTCGTCCGACCGCGTGATGAGCCCGACGGCGGCCCCGTCGCCGGGCACCGCGGCCTGTGCCCTGCGCCGCACGGTCGGCTGGTCGAACACCTGACCCGCCGAGTTCTGCGCCACCGCCACGAGGGCGCAGCGGCCCTCGCCCGACGTCAGCAGCTGCCGCGCCAGCTTGAGCCCGAGCACGAAAGCCGCACAGCCGCCGTTGTGCAGGTCCACCACCCACTCGAGTTTCATGCCGAGGCGATGGGCCATCGCCGCGCCGCCGCCGTAGAACGGCATGTCCGGGAGTTGTGTGTGGGTGATCAGCACATCCACCTCGGCGAGCACGTCGGGGCCGTGCCGCTCGAGCAGGCCCGCCGCGGCCCGCTCGACCATGTCGACCGCGGTCTCGTCCTCGGCGACGTGGTGGCGCCACCGCGGTGCCCGGAACATCACGTTGTCGCGCAGGTCGTCGGATTCTGCATGTCTGGCGTAGTACTCGGCACCGATCGGTTCACCGGGCAGGTACGTCGACACGTCGATCAGGCTGGCGGTCACCGGGCTCACCTCGTCCAGTCCGGCGTCACCGGCAGGCCGTTGTGGTGCCGGTACTCGGCGATCGCCTTGAGATTGTCCAATTCCAGTCGATGGCCCGCCCCGAACATGTCCCAGAAGTCGCCCACCCAGACCGGCCGCTGGGGCGGCGCCGCCTCGGGATGGGGATTGTGGTCGTAGAACGGGTGATGACAGTTGGTCCACAGCACCACCGACCCCGGCCGGTCGAACACCACCTGCGCGTCGACGACCCGCATGAGGTAGATCATCCAGAGGTGGCGGCCCTGGTCCCACGCGCAGTGGTAGTCCACCGTCCTCGCCGTGCGGTCGGCCACGGTGCGGGTGTAGATCGTGGTCTCCGACCCCAGTCGGTCGTAGGCCAGCCACAGACCCGGCTCGTCGGTGGGGGTGAAGTCGCGCAGGCTGTAGGTCCACTCGGCCAGGCATCGGGTGTCGGCCAGATAGTCGAACAGGTCGTCGGGTGGGCAGTCGACGAAGCTGTTGACGGTGCAGTAGTCGCCGAACACCTCGTCGTGCGGGTACACCGACCGCATCATCTCCATGATGACCGCGGTGACTTTCTCCCGCGGCGACGTCTCGATGCGGATGAGGCCTTCGATCGGTTCTGCGGTGCCGCGATGAGCGGTGATGTCAGCGAGCGTGGGAATCGACATCGGCACGGTCTTCCCTTCTGGTGAGTGAGTGGTCGGGTGGGTCGAGAAAGGCGGCGAACGGCGGGATCTCGTCGGCCGAACATTCGACGGAGACGACCGACGGACCGTCGACGGCCAAGGCCGTGAGCAGCGCGCCGGGCAACGTGTCGAGGTGTTCGACGTCGACCGCGGGCAGGCCGGGGAACATCGCGGCCAGGCCCGCGCCGAGCCGGCTGGCGCCGAACCTGTTGTAGGTGTAGCGCCCGCCGAAGAACCGCTGCTCGCGGGTGACGCACATGGCGTGGGCGTGGTTGTCGAAGAGCACGAAGGTGATCGGCAGCCGGTACTGCAGCGCCGTGTGGATCTCCATGCCGTGCATCAGGAAAGAGCCGTCCCCGGCGATCACCACGGTGCGCCTGCGGCGGTGGAACGCGACGCCGATGCCTGCGCCGAAGCTGTAGCCCATGCCGCCCATACCGAGCGCCACGACGAAGCGGCCGTCGCGCCGCACGGGCAGGTGGTGGATGGCGGCCGCGCCGATGTTGCCCGCGTCGACGACGAGGTCTGCTCCGTCGGGCAGTGCGGAGTCGAGTACGGCCATCGCGTCGCGGTAGCGGATGCCGGGTCCGTGGTGTGCCGGTGGCCGCAGTTCGGCCCGTGGCGCGTCACGGGGCACCCGCAAGCGCTGCGGACGTCCGGCCCCCGACAGCGACGCGATCAGCATGGACAGCGAGGCGCGCAGGTCCCGGGTGTGGACGTGGGTGCACGCCAGATACGTCGGCGCAGAACCGATCGAGTAGGTCGGCACCGTTGCCAGCGCCTTCTCGAGACCGCTGCGCGCGGTCACCGTCAATCGGGTACCGACCACCAGGCACAGCGCGCTGTCGGCCACCGACTCGGCGACGGACGGATGTCCCATCACCCCGGTCACCCCGAGTGCCGACGACGACCCGTACCCGGGTGTGCCCGCAACGTCCTTGGCGTCGGGCACGCAGGCCACCCTCGCCCGCAGTAGCGAGCGCAGCTGGGCCAGTTCCGCGCGGGCATCGTCGCGTGCCACCTGCTCACCGGCGATGATGGTGACCGGCCCGGCGGCGGTGCGCACAGCCCGCGCGATCGGGTGCGGGTCGCCGACCCACCGGTCCTCGGCCTCGGCGGGCACGCCGTTGACGTCGCTCAGCGATGCCTGCTGAATGTTTTTGGGCAGCAACAGAACCGCGGGGCCACCGGATCGGGCGGCGGTGACCGCCGCAGGCAGCGCCGCGCGGATGGCCTCCGGTGTCAGCACCCGCACGCAGAACAACGACACCGCGGAGAACAGCGACTCGGCGTCGAGTGCGCCGTTGCGGCCGCTGGTGTCCTGGAACGCGCCGCGACCGTCCAGCACGGTCGGCGGTTGCCCGACCAGAGCCAGCACCGGCACCCGGCTGGCCAGCGACTCCGCCAGCGCGGGAACGGTGTTCAGGCACCCGCCGCCCGAGGTCGCGGCCACCACGCCGAGCGGCGCACCGGCACGGCTGTAGCCGTCCGCCATGGTGGCGGCGCCGAACTCGTGCTTGGCCAGCACCGCGGTGATGTCCTCGCGGGGGTGCGCCGCATCGTAGAGATCCTCGATGTTGGCGCCGCCGACACCGAAGATCTGGGCGACCCCCACCGCCGCGAGGTGGCCGACGATGTGGTCGACCACCCGGTACGCGCTGGCCATGGTCTCACCTGTCGTCGTGACGTCGCACTGCGGTGCGCTCTCCCCAAGGACACGACAGCCGGCCCGGTCTGGTTCACCCCGTCGGGTGATTCACAGCTTTTTCTCCAGGAGCACGGTGCCGTCGGGCGACGAGATCATCTGTACGGCGGCGATGTCCTCCGGCTGCATCGGCGTGTTCGCGCTCGGCATCGCGGTGGCACCGGACAGTCCGAGCCAGGTGGCGATCTCCGAGCGGCTGCCGTCCCGGCCGATCACCACCATGGCGAGGTTCTGCGGTGCGGCGTCGCGGACACCCCAGTCGCCGTACGTACACGTCATGTCGATCCGCGTGCCCCACCCGAACCCACTCACGGTGATGGACGCGTTGATCGGCGTCGGCGACACCTTCGCCATCTCCAGTGCCGGGGCGCCGGCCTGCGTGGTGGTGGCCCGTTCCAGCCCCACCACCTCGGGCCGGATCGCGATGACGGTGCCTGCGGCGAGCAGCGCGGCCGCAAGGCCGACGGCCGCAGCGGTCACCCTGCGGTAGCGACGCCGCCGCGACCCGACGTCGTGGAGCACGGAGTCGAGCACCTCGGGCCGCAGCGGCGCCGGATCGGCGGGGTGCTCGTCGATCGCGCGGACGTCGTCGCCGTCGAGCGTGGCCAGCAGGGCCGGGATACCGCTGAGCTCGGCCACCGCGGACCGGCAGCGGCCGCAGCCGGTCAGATGCCCTTCGTATTCGCGGCGCTCGGCCTCGGACAGGGCGCCGAGCACGTAGGCGGCGTCCCAGGTGAGGTACCGGTCGTCGGGGGGCGCGGCCTCCGCCCCAGCATCACCATGATGGTTCACCGGGTCACCCCCATCTCTTGCAGATTGAGCCGTAGCGCCCGCACCGCGTAGTGCAGCCGGGACTTCACCGTGCCCTCGGGAATCTGCAGCTCCTGCGCGATCTGCCCGGTGGCGGCGCCGTCGTAGTACGCCCGCCGGATGACGGCGAGGTGTTCGTCGGACAGGCCGGCCAGCGCGGCGTGCAGTGTCATCCGGTCCAGGGTGGCACTCACCTCGTCGGGGCCGGCCCGGTCGGCCACGTCCTCCACGACCGGCGTACCGGACTCGTTGCGGTACCGCGCGCTGCGGCGGTCGTCGATGACGAGGTTGCGGGCCACCGTGAACAGCCAGGCCCGCGGCGAGCGCGCGCCGCTGTCGAGATGACTGACCGCCACCCCCTCGGGCTGCCGCCGCCAGGCTCGCAGCAGCGTCTCCTGGACCACGTCCTCGGCGCTGGCCTGGTCACCCGTGAGGCGCAGCGCATAGCGCCACAACGCCGCGGCGTGCTCGGCGTAGAGCATCCGCATCATCGCGGCCTCTGGGTCCTCCATGACCAACCTCCGTCTGTGACACGACGGCGACGGTGGTCAGGTTCATCTCCCCCGTCAGGCGGTGAGGATGCGTGGCCCGTCGTCGGTGACGGCGACGGTGTGCTCCCAGTGCGCCGCCCGTGAGCCGTCGGCCGTGACGACCGTCCATTCGTCGGCGAGCACGATGGTCTTGGTCGTCCCCAGCGTCAGCATGGGTTCGATGGCCAGCACCGAACCCGGCGCCAGCAGCGGCCCACGCCCGGGTGCGCCCTCGTTGGGTAGGAACGGGTCCATGTGCATCTGCTGCCCGATGCCGTGGCCGCCGTAGCCGGCGACGATGCCGAACGCACGGTCGTGGCGCTGTTCGGCGGCGTGGGTCTCGACCTCGATGGCGTGCGACACGTCGGTGAGCCGGTTGCCGGGCAGCATCGCGGCGATGCCGGCCTCCATGGCCGAGCGGGTGGCGTCCGACAGTGCCTCGTCGACGGGTATCAGGGCGCCCACCCCGAAGGTGACCGCGGAGTCGCCGTGCCAGCCCTCGAGGATGGCGCCGCAATCGATGGACACCAGGTCACCGGACGCCAACAGCTCGTCGCCGGACGGGATGCCGTGCACCACCCGGTCGTTGACCGACGAGCAGATGCTGGCGGGGAAGCCGTGGTAGCCGAGGAACGACGGGATGCCGCCGCCGTCGCGGATCACCGACTCGGCGACCCCGTCGAGCTCCTTGGTGGACACCCCGGGCGCGGCGGCGGACTGCACGGCGCGCAGCGCGGCGGCGACCAGCGCGCCGGCCGCGGCCATCGCGTCGAGTTCCCCGGCGCTGCGCTGCGCGACGACCTTGCGGCTGCGCAGTCTCAGCCCGGCCACGTCACTTACCGAGTGCGCGCAGCGCGCGGGCGAAGACCTCGTCGAGCGAACCGACGGCCTCGACGGTCTTCAGCTCGTCGCGGTAGTACTCCAGCAGCGGCTCGGTCTCGTCGCGGTACACCTTCATCCGGTTGTGGATGACCTCTTCGGTGTCGTCGGCGCGGCCGCGGTCCTTGAGCCGGGACAGCAGCTCGTCCTCGGACACCTGGAACTCCAGCACGGCGTCGAGCTGCAGACCGTGCGCCTCCAGGATGTCGTGCAGCGCCTTGGCCTGCTCCACCGAGCGCGGGAAGCCGTCCAGGATGAACCCGTCCTTGGCGTCGTCGTCACCGATGCGGTCCTCGACGAGCGCGTTGGTGAGGCTGCTCGGGACGAGGTCGCCGGCGTCGAGGTAACGCTTGGCCTCCTCGCCGAGCGGCGTCTTCTCGCTGATGTTCTTGCGGAAGAGGTCCCCGGTGGAGACGTGCGGGATACCGAGCTTCTCGGCGAGCTTCTTCGCCTGCGTGCCCTTGCCCGCCCCCGGCGGTCCCAGCAGAACGATCCTCACTTCAGGAACCCTTCGTAGTTGCGTTGCATGAGCTGGCTCTCGATCTGTTTCACGGTGTCCAGGCCCACGCCGATCATGATGAGGACGGCGGTGCCACCGAACGGCAGGTTCTGTACCGTGCCGGTGTTTCCGATCTGCAGGAACAGGTTCGGCAGGACGGCGATCACACCGAGGTAGATCGAGCCCGGCAGCGTGATCCGGCTCAGCACGTAGCGCAGGTAGTCGGCGGTCGGCTTGCCCGGCCGGATGCCCGGGATGAAGCCGCCGAACTTCTTCATCTCGTCGGCCCGCTCGTCGGGGTTGAACGTGATCGACACGTAGAAGTACGTGAAGAAGATGATCAGCCCGAAGTAGACGGCGATGTAGACGGGGCTGCTGGGGTCGGTCAGGTACTCCGCGACGATCCGTTCCCACCAGCCGGTGCCCGGGCTGCTGCTGCCGCTCTGGATCAGCTGGGTGATCAGGTGCGGGATGTAGATCAGCGAGGACGCGAAGATCACCGGGATGACGCCTGCCTGGTTGACCTTCAGCGGCAGGTAGGTCGACGTGCCGCCGTACATCTTGCGGCCCACCATCCGCTTGGCGTACTGCACCGGGATGCGGCGCTGGCCCTGCTCGACGAAGACGACGCCGATGATGATGATCAGCGCGGCGATGAGGACCAGGGTGAAGACCATGCCGCCGCGGCTGTCGAGGATCGACTTGCCCTCGCCGGGGATGGCCGCGGCGATGCTGGCGAAGATCAGCAGCGACATGCCGTTGCCGATGCCGCGCTCGGTGACCAGCTCGCCCATCCACATCACCAGCGTGGCGCCCGCGGTCATCACCAGCACGATGATGATCAGCGCGAAGATCGACTGGTCGTTGATGATGTCGAGGGTGCAGCCCTGCAGCAGCCCGCCGTTGGCGGCGAGCGCCACGATGCTGGTGGACTGCAGGACCGCCAGCGCGACGGCCAGGTAACGCGTGTACTGCGTCATCTTGGCCTGGCCGGACTGGCCTTCCTTACGGAGCTGCTCGAAGCGTGGGATCACCACCGTGAGCAGCTGCACGATGATGCTCGCGGTGATGTAGGGCATCACGCCCACCGCGAAGATCGACAGCTGCAGCAACGCGCCGCCGGAGAACAGGTTGATCAGTGAATAGATCTGACCGGAGTCACCGCCGCTGACCTGCTCGATGCACTGTTGCACGTTGGGGTAGTCGACACCGGGAGACGGCAGCTGTGCGCCGGCCCGGTAGAGGATCACCACGCCGAGCGTGAACAGGATCTTGCGTCTCAGGTCGGCCGTCCGCAGTGACGAGATGAAAGCCGAGAGCACTCTTCCTCCTGCGCAGCCGACCTCTCAGCGCGGCGTGCCAAATGGGGCTGGATTCGTCCAGCGTATTGGTCAAATGTGCGCGTCAGCCCCGCGGGCGCACAGCCTGCGGAAGTCGCGCGTGAAACAGTCTACGAGAGTAACAGTTGGGCATCGTCATCCCCGCATCGTTGACCAGGCCAGCCGGGGTATCGGCGGCCGGTCCGCCGGGCACGCCGGTCACGGTCCGTCCTGGTGCGCGTCGGCCGACTGGTCGATGAGGTCGTTGAGGATCCGCCCGGCCAGCGTCTCGATCGAGGCCTCGATGGAGGCGGCGAGCGTCGCGGCCACCTGGGCGACGGCCTGCGTGCGGAATCGCACCAGCATGGTGATCAGCTCGGCGATCTCGGTGTCGGCGGGCAGCCCCTCCCCCGGCCGGATCCGCTCGGTGACGTGTTCGGCGCCGGTCCGCACCAGGATGTTGCTGATCTCGGTGACCGGCGCCAGCGTCTCTTCGTAGACGTCGATCAGCTTGTCGATGCCGATGCCGTAGCCGCGGATCTCGTCGAACGCCTCGAGCAGCTTGGGCCGCACGATGGTGGCCTTCGGGTCGGAGTCGGCGGCTTCGGCGGCCTCCGGGGGGATCTCCGGGTCGAGCCGGATCAACCGCAGCGCCACCAGCCGGTCGAAGGCCGCCGGGTCGCCGACCAGTTCCTCGGCCCGGGCCCGGGTGGTGGTCTCGGGCTTCTCGGCCGCCCAGGTGCCCGCCAGTGCGGTCTCCAGGCCGAGCACGTCGCCGATGCTCTTGCCCTGCTCCCAGGCGCTGAGCATCTCGTCGACGTGGGCCAGGGTGTAGCCGCGGTCGAGCATGGAGGTGATCAGCCGCAGCCGGGTCAGGTGGGTGTCGTTGAACACCGCGATGCGGCCGACCCGAAGCGGCGGGTGCAGCAGTCCGCGGTCGCGGTAGACCCGCACGTTGCGGGTGGTGGTGCCCGCCAGCCGGGCCAGGTCGTCGATGCGGTACTCCCCGTCGGTCCCGGTGTCGAGCGCTTGGCGCACGGCGGCGTCGAAGAGCTGCGAGACGGCCGTCTCGATGAGGTCGCGGGACTGTCTGCGGACCCGCCCCGGCGCCTTGCGCAGGGTGGCCAGGATGGCGGTCACCGCCCCCGCCTGGTCGCGCGGCGGCCGCTCGCGGGCCACGGTTCAGGCGCTGGACCGGGCGACCGCGCGGCCGTCGGCCACCGCGTGGTAGTCGCCGATCCGGAAGTCGCGCATCTGTCGAAGATACTGCGTGGCGAATCCCGGGTACATCGACGCGTTGAACCCGTCCTCGGTGAGGTACCAGCTGGTGCACCCCGACATCCACGTGGTGGCGCCCAGCCGCTTCTGCAACCGCTCGTTGTAGCGGCGCTGGACGTCGCGGCGGACGTCGAGGTAGCGCCAGCCGCCGTCGAGGATGGTGGTGATGGCGCGCACGGCGTAGTCGATCTGACCTTCGACGTACACCAGCAGCGAGTTGTGACCGGGCCCGGAGTTCGGACCCGTCATGAAGAACAGGTTCGGGTAGCCGTGCGCGCTGGCGCTCTTGTAGGCCTGCGCGCCGCGCCGCCACTCGTCCTGCAGCGATCTGCCGCCGAGTCCGGTCACCGGGTACGGCGGCCCGGTCAGGTGGACGTCGTAGCCGGTGGCGAAGACGATGCAGTCGAGGTGGTGTTCGATGCCGTCGCTGGTGCGGATGCCGACGGGGCTCACGGTCGCGATGGGCCAGTCGATGAGCTTGCAGTTGTCGGCCTGCAGCGCCGGGTAGTAGTCACTCGACATCAGCATCCGCTTGCAACCCGGCGTGAAGTCCGGCGTGAGCTGGCGGCGCATCCACGGGTCCTTGACCTGGCGGTGCAGGTGGGCCTTGCCGAGCCGGGCCACCAGGGAGGTCAGCGGCGAATTCCACACCAGTGCCGTCGCGGTGGCCTCGTGTCCCCAGAACAGGGCCTGTCGCGCGATCTGTTGCGTCGCAGGAACTTTGGCGAACAACTCCTGTACCACCGGCGGCACCGACACGTCCAGGCGGGGCAGCACCCAGCCGGGGGTGCGCTGGAACACCTTGACGAAGCCGGCGCGTTCGACCAGTTCGGGCACGATCTGCACCGCACTCGCGCCGGTGCCGATCACCGCCACCCGCTTGTCGGTGAAGTCGTAGTCGTGGTCCCACCTGGCGCTGTGGATGGTGTGGCCGCGGTAGGTGTCGAGGCCGCGGATGTCCGGTGCTTTGTGGTCGGGCAGCGGGCCCGACGCCAGCACGACGGTGCGGGCGCGGTACCTCTTGCGGCCCGCCATCACCGTCCACTCCCCTGCGGTCTCGTCGAAGTGCAGGCCGGTGACCTCGACGCCGAACCGGATGCGGCTGCGCAGTCCGGACTCGTCGACGAGTTCTTCGATGTGGCGGCAGATCTCATCGGCCGGTGAGTACGCCCGCGACCAGGCCGGGTTGGGCACGAACGAGAACGAGTAGAGCAACGACGGGATGTCGCATGCCGCACCGGGATAGGTGTTGTCGCGCCAGGTGCCGCCGACCCGGTCGCTGCGCTCGAGGATGACGAAGTCGGTGACGCCGGCCTCGCGGAGCTTGATGGCCGCCCCGATGCCGGTGAAGCCTGCGCCGACGATCAGCGTGTCGTGAACCGTGGTGCGCGCCATGTCAGGCCGCCGGCTCGTAGGTGAGTTCCTTGAACCAGCTCGGGATCGGCCGCAGCAGCTTGCGCGGGTAGAGGTCGGACGCCCGCACCATCGGGTTGGCCAGCCAGTGGTACGGGTGGCGGGGGTTGACCACCATCCGGCCGTGCAGCTTGAGGATCTGGTACGTGGGCACCCGCCAGGTGAACTCGGCGCGGCCGCCGAGTTCCTTGAAGCGATTCATCGCCTTGTACAGCCGCTCCGGTTCCAGTCCCATGTCGACGATGTTGTTGCGCATCCGGTTGAGCAGCGGAACGTACATGATCATGCCGATGACCAGGCCGGGGGTGGCGAAGCTGCCGACGAAGTCGACGGCCAGCCTGCGCGCCTTGGCGTGGCCGATCATGTTGAGCACCTCGAAGTCCACCGCGATGTGCCGGGACTCGTCGTTGTTGATCTTCTCGAAGACCTTGTGACACACCGGGTCGTCGACCTCGTCGAGCAGGAACTTGAGCAGTGCGCCGTCGAGGGCCACCTCGAGCATCGGGATGACGGTGCCCAGCACGGAGAGCGACATGTCGTCGGAATACTTGTCCAGCCACTCGATGACGAGCCTGATGTTGACGTTCGGCTCCGGCATCTCGCCGTCCTCGAGCATCCCCCACCGCTTCATCAGCGCGAGTTCGGCGTTGGCGTGCCGCTGTTCCTCGGCGTGGAAGTACCGGTAGATCTCGGCCAGCGTCGGTGTCGGCGCCTTCTTGGCCAGCGCGGCGAATCCGCGGGCGCCGACGTTCTCGATCCAGCACAGGTCGGCCATGAACGCCTTGAGTTTCGGCCGGAACTCGTCGCTGATCGTCTCGGCGCCGGGGGCCTCCCAGTCGATGTCGGCCAGCGCCCACTGCCGGTCCTTGATCTTGGCCAGCATCGCGTCCATATCCATGCTCATCCGACGATCTCCTTGCTCTGCGTGGGGAGGTTGATGCGCGACACCAGGCCGACCGCGCGGGTGTAGACGCCCGGTGTGAGTCGTTTGACCGCCCAGCCCATCCGGGCGTCGAGCTGGGGCATGCAGTACAGACCGCCGCGATCGTGGGTGTCGAGGCACTGCCGGGCCACCCGGGTCGCGGACATCCCGGTCCACCGCATCAGGGTCTCGGCGAGGCGGGTCGACTCGTCGGAGATCCGTCCCGCGGCGACGATGTTGGTCTTGACGAACGTCGGGCACAGCACGGTGACTCCGACGCCGGTGCCGGACAACTCGGCGGCCAGCGTCTCCGACAGCGACAGCACGCCCGCCTTGCTGACGTTGTAGGCCGCCATCCCCGGCGCGGCACCGAAGGCGGCGGCGGATGCGACGTTGATGATGCCTGTGGAGAGGCCCGAGGCAGCCGCCTCGCGCAGTACCGGCGCGAAGACATGGGAGCCGTGGATCGGCCCCCACAGGTTGATGCCGAGTGTCCACGACCAGTCCTCGAGTGACACCTCGCCGATCGGCGCGCCGCCCGCCCCGACGCCTGCGTTGTTCACCACCAGGGTGGGTGCCGCGCCGAACCATGACTGGGCTTGCGCGGCAAGCTCTTCGACGTCGCCGATCGCCGACACGTCGCAGCGCACGGCGATCGCCCTACCGCCCTGGTCGGTGATCGCGTCGACGGTGCGCTGGGCGGCGATCTCGTCGATGTCGGAGCACACCACCTGCCCGCCGCGGTCGGCCAGCTCGACGGCGAACGCCGCGCCGATGCCACTGCCCGCTCCGGTGATCACCGCCCGTGAGTCGCGGCTGCGCCTGTCGCCGAATCCCAACATCGTCATCCCACTTTCTCCGTGTCCTTCGCTTCCGCGTCCGCGTCGTTCTCCCTGCTGCGCAACGCCGAACCGATGAATCCCGCTGCGTATCGCATGGCGTGCACCGCCTCCGGCGACAGCCGCGGCAGGGCCTGGAAGACGTGCACCTGGTCCGGCCAGACCTGCAACTCGCAGTCACCGCCCGCGGCCGAGATCTCGTCGGCCAGCCGGTGGGCGTCGGCGGCCAGCATCTCAGCACCGCCTGCCTGGATCAGCGTCCGCGGCAGCACGGGACCCGCGGCCACGTCGAGGGCCAGCCGGTGATCCGTGGGATCGGTTTCCGGACAATACATCCGGACGAGGCGGGCCGCGTCGGCCGAGCGGATCGCGGGGTCGGCGCGCAGCCGCTCCCGTTCGCGGGCCAGACCGAAGGTCAGGTCGAACAGCGGGGAGAACAACACCATGGCCGCCGGGTGCCGCTGCGCCACATCTGGGGTGAGCAGCAGGTCCACCGCCAGGTGTCCGCCCGCCGAGTCGCCGGCCACCACCAGCCGCCCTGGATCGAATCGCTGGTCGTCGAGCAGCCAGTCCCAGCCCGCGCGCACGTCGTCGGCCGCAGAGGGGAACCGGTGCCGCGGCGCGAGCCGGTAGTCGTCGCAGAACACCGGCAACCCGGTCAGTGCCGACAACCACGCGGTGAGCCTGCGGTGCGTGCGCGGCGAGCACAGCGCGTACCCACTTCCGTGCAGGAAGTAGACCGCCGCGTCGCCGCGGGCCACCCCGCGGGCCCGGACCCATTCGCCGCGGACCCGCCTGCCGTCGGCGGTGACGGTGTCGACCGGTTCGACGACGGCGCCCGCGAGCGAGGGGCCGAACGCGTCCATCACCCCGGCGATGATCCACCGGGACATGTGCAGTCCCCATGCCCGCTCGGGCGGCAGCACCGCGCTGATCTGCCGCAGGGTCACCGCGCTCATCGCGGCCGCCGCACGTGACCGCCGGGATCCGCGCCGACGAACCGGCGATTCGGCTGCCACCGCGATGGGAGACGTCGTTGTCATCGGACTGAGTCAACACCCAATGGTGACATTGGTCAATGACAACATTCGCTGTTGGCGGTGTTGCCCGGGCTTTCAGGAGTCGTTCAGGTTCGGCGGGTACTGTCGATTACATCAGCTAAGTAACCGTCCGACGTGCAGAAGAGGGAGACATGGCGCGCACCGACAACGACACCTGGGACCTGGCTTCGAGCGTAGGGGCCACCGCAACCATGGTGGCCGCCGCCCGCGCCGTCGCGACCAGGGCCGACGATCCGGTCATCGACGATCCGTTCGCCGAGCCCTTGGTCCGCGCGGTCGGCGTCGAGTTCTTCACGAAACTGGCCAGCGGAGAACTGCGGCCCACCGAACTCGACCCCGAATCGACCGGCGGCGTCGGCAACATGGACCGGTTCGCCGACGGGATGGCCGCACGCACGCGATTCTTCGACGACTTCTTCCTTGACGCCGCCCGCGCCGGAGTCCGGCAGGCGGTGATCCTGGCGGCGGGTCTCGACGCGCGTGCCTACCGGCTGCCGTGGCCCGCGGGCACAGTGGTGTTCGAGATCGACCAGCCGGAGGTCGTCGCATTCAAGACCCGCACGATGGCCGAGCTCGGCGCGACCCCGAGCGCCGACCGGCGCACCGTGCCGGTGGACCTGCGTGACGACTGGGTCGGCGCACTGACCGCCGCCGGTTTCGACCGCACCGCACCGACGGCGTGGATCGCCGAGGGACTGTTCGGTTACCTGCCGCCCGAGGCGCAGGACCGGTTACTCGACCAGATCACCGAGCTGAGCCCGGCGGGCAGCCGGATCGCCGCCGAGGGTGTCGTCCACCAGGAGGACATCGACGAAGACGAGCTGCGGTCCAAGATGAAGGCCGTCTCCGACCAGTGGAGCAGGCACGGCTTCGATCTCGATTTCTCCGAACTGGTCTACACCGGCGAACGCGCCGAGGTGGCGGCCTACCTCGAGGGCAGCGGCTGGAGCGCCGAGAGCATCACCGCCAGCGATCTGCTCGTGCGGGTGGGCCTGGCGCAGGCCGACGGTGACAACGCCAACTTCGCCGACATCCGTTACGTCTCCGCCGTCAAGTAGGGGCACCCGATGGCACGAACCGACTCCGACAGTTGGGATCTGGCGTCCAGTGTCGGCGCGACGGCGACCATGGTGGCCGCGGCCCGCGCACTCGCCAGCCGGGAACCCGGCGCGCTGATCGACGACCCGTATGCGGCACCGTTGGTGCGCGCGGTCGGCGTGGAATTCTTCGTCAAGCTCGTCGACGGTGAGCTCGAGCTGCCCGCCGACACCGAAGAGGCCCGCGCCGCAGCGCAGGTGATGACCGAGATCATGGCGGTGCGGACGCGGTTCTTCGACGACTTCTTCGTCGAGGCGGCGACCGGTGGAGTCCGGCAGGCGGTGATCCTGGCCTCCGGCCTGGATTCGCGTGCCTACCGGCTGCCGTGGCCGGCGGGCACCCTGGTCTACGAGCTCGACCAGCCCGAGGTGATCGAGTTCAAGACGCAGACCCTGGCGGGGATCGGTGCACACCCGACCGCCACCCACCGCCCGGTCGGCGTCGACCTTCGTGACGACTGGCCGGAGGCGTTGCGCGCCGCGGGATTCGACGCCACCGCGCCCACTGCGTGGAGCGCCGAAGGCCTGCTGCGCTATCTGCCGCCCGATGCCCAGGATCGGCTGTTCGACAACATCACCGCGCTGAGCGCACCGGCCAGCCGGCTGGCCACCGAGGATCACCCCGACGCCGGGGTGGGGATCGGCGAGAAGGCCGACCGGCTCGGCCGCCAGTGGAAGGACCACGGGTTCGACGTGAACCTTTCGCAGCTGTTCTATCCCGGCGAACGCACACCGGTGGTCGACTACCTGCGCGAGCGCGGCTGGGCCGTGCGGTCGCGCTCCCGCCCCGAGGTGTTCGACGGCTACGGCCGGGACTTCCCCGACACCGACGAGCTGGCGTCTCTACGGGATTCGCTGGCCGTCACCGCTGTTCGAGAATAGGAGACCGCAATGACCCGGACCGACGGCGACAGCTGGGACCTGGCATCGAGCGTGGGCGCCACCGCGACCTCGGTGGCCGCGTCGCGGGCACTGGCCTCCAAGGGTCCCGACGCACTGATCGACGACCCGTGGGCCGACGTCCTGGTCAGGGCCGTCGGGCTGGAATCGTTCGTCCGGGTGGCGGACGGGCAGGTGCACGTGGCCGGCGACCCGATCCTCGACCGCAGGCGGATGAGCGAGCAGATCGCGGTGCGCACGCGGTACTTCGACGACTTCTTCACCGACGCGTGCGCGGCGGGCGTGCGGCAGGCGGTCATCCTGGCGTCCGGGCTCGACACCCGCGCCTACCGGTTGGACTGGCCGGCGGGCACCGTGGTGTACGAGATCGACCAGCCGCAGGTGATCGAGTTCAAGACCCGCGTGCTCGCCGACGCCGGTGCCACACCGGCCGCCGACCGCCGCACCGTCGCGGTCGACCTCCGAGACGACTGGTCACAGGCGTTGCGCAACAGTGGTTTCGACCCGCAGGCGCCGACGGCATGGATCGCCGAGGGGCTGCTGGTGTACCTACCGCCCGACGCGCAGGACCGGTTGTTCGACAACATCACCGCACTCAGTGCACCGGGCAGCCGGCTGGCCACCGAGCACATGGACACCACCGCACTGCCCGAGAACTGGGCCGCGGAGCTCACCGAGCGCGCGAAGCGCGTCGGCTCCGACATCGACCTGGCTGCATTGTTCTACACCGGTGAGCGCACCCCGGCCGGCGTGTACCTCGCCGATCACGGTTGGCAGGTCAGCACGGTGTCGAGCACAGAGGCCTACGCCGCCAACGGTTTCGCCTTTCCCGAGGACGACCTGCTCCGGGTGTTCGGCGACTCGGGCTACCTCTCGGCCACCCTCACGACGTAGCGTGAGGCACGTGGCACGTGCAGATGACGACAGCTGGGACCTGGCGTCCAGCGTGGGCGCTACGGCGACGATGGTGGCCGCAGGCCGGGCCGTCGCCAGCCGCGACCCGCGCGGGCTGATCAACGATCCCTTCGCCGCTCCGCTGGTGCGCGCGGTGGGCATCGAGTTCTTCACCAAGATCGCCGACGGCGAGTTGGACATGTCCGACCTCGACCCGGAATCCGCACCGCGGGTGCAGGCCAACATCGACGAGATGGCGGTGCGCACGAAGTTCTTCGACGACTACTTCGAGGCGGCCACCAGGGGTGGGATCCGCCAGGCGGTGATCCTGGCGTCCGGCTTGGACTCGCGGGCCTACCGGCTGGCATGGCCGGACGGCACCGTGGTCTACGAGATCGACCAGCCCGAGGTGATCGAGTTCAAGACCCGCACCCTCGACGGTATCGGCGCGACGCCGACCGCTCAACGCCGCGCGGTGCCCATCGATCTGCGCGAGGACTGGCCGGCCGCGCTGCGGGCCGCGGGATTCGACGCCGGTGCGCCGACCGCGTGGTGCGCCGAGGGACTGCTGATCTATCTGCCGCCCGAGGCGCAGGACCGGTTGTTCGACGACATCGACGCGCTGTCGGTGCCGGGCAGTGCCGTCGCCACCGAATTCGTCCCGGGTATGCGAGATTACGATCCGGAGAAGGCGCGGGCGGCGACCGCGGAGTTCCGCAGGCAGGGCCTGGACATCGACATGCCGTCTCTGGTCTACCACGGCGAACGGCAGAGCGCGGCGGAGTACCTGACGGCGAAGGGATGGCGGATGGACGGCACGCCGCGCTCAGAGTTGTTCGCGCGCTATGGCCTTACGGTCCCCGAACTGGACGAGGACAATCCGCTGGGCGAGATCGTCTACGTCAGCGGCCACCGCTAGAAGCGGTGGTCCCCCAGCCACAATGCGTTCACCCCGGACAGCGACCGTTCGGCCTGACCGAGCATCCCGACCACCGACCGGCTCACCAGCGCACCGAGCGCGTCGGGCAGCGACGCCGCGGCCGGCTGTGACGACTGCCTTGGCCGCAACATGTCCATCAGCGAGGAACCCGGGTATCCGACGAGACGTACGTCGGCGTCCGCGTCGAGACCGGCGAGCACCTTGGCCCGGTTGATCGCGGTGCGCAACCCGCCCAGTTCGTCGACCAGGCCGTGCTCCTTGGCGTCGGCGCCCGTCCACACCCGGCCCCGCGCCACCGCCTCGACCGCCTCCTCCGACAGTTTGCGGCCCGCGGCCACGCGTTCGACGAAGTCGGTGTAGGACATGTCCGCCTCGGCGACCACCTGGGCGTGCTGCTCGTCGGTGAACGGGGCGTTCGGTGACCAGGCGTCGGCATTGGCGTTGGTGCGCACCGAATCCGAGCCCACACCGAGGCGGTCCTTGAGTTCGCGCGCCACCAGCTTGCCGGTGATGACGCCGATCGATCCGGTGATGGTGCCGGGATTGGCGACGATCGCGTCGGCGTCCATCGAGACGTAGTAGCCGCCGGACGCGGCCACCGCGCCCATCGAGGCGACCACCGGCGTGCCGTTGCGGCGCACCCTGACCACCTCACGCCAGATCGTCTCCGACGCCGTCACCGACCCGCCGGGGCTGTCCACGCGCAGCACGATCGCCGACACCGAGTCGTCGGCCGCGGCCTCACGCAGCGCCGCCGCGATGGTGTCGCCGCCTGCGCTCGAGTTGCCCAGCGGCAGCAGCCCGGGGCCGCCGCGGCCGCTGACGATCGGGCCGTCCAGAGTCACCACCGCAATGGTCGGCTTGCCCTTGCGGCCGGGGAGCGACGGCGCAGGGCGGGGCACGGTGGCCCGGGCGTAGCGGGACAGGAACAGCCGCGGTGGGGCGTCCGGGCCGTCGGGGTCACCGGACTCGGGCGAGATGTCCTGTGCGCCGGACAATTCAGCGATCCGGGCATATGCCTCGTCACGGAAGCCGATGCGGTCCACCAAACCGGCGGTGACCGCGGCGTCGCGTAGCAGTGGCGCCTTGTCGGCCAGCCCGTCGATGCCCGCACGGTCGATGTGGCGCGATTCGGCGATCGCGTCCCACACCTGCGACTTGAGGCTCTCGATCAACCGGCTGTCGGCCTCGCGGTGGGCGTCGGTGTAGCGATCCTCGGTGAACACATTGGCCGCCGACTTGTACTCGCCGAGCGCGATGAACTGCGCCTCGATGCCGGCTTTGTCCAGCGCGTCACGCAGGAACATCGCGTTGGTGGCGAAGCCGACCAGGCCGACGGTGCCCGACGGCTGCATCCAGACCTCGCGAAACGCCGAGGCCAGGTAGTACGACAGCGTGGCGGGGTACGCCTCCGCCCAGGCCAGTGTCGGCTTGACGTCGCTGAACGCCGAGATAGCCTCGCGCAGCTCCTGCACCGGGCCGGCGGCCCAGACCGGGAACTGCACCCGCGCGATCAACCCGGCCACGCGGTCGTCCTCGGCCGCGCGGTGGATGGCGGCCACGACCTGGCGCAGCACCGGGGGACGCCCGCCACTGGAGATCATCGCGAGCGGATCGAATCCGTTGCTCTCCTTGGGCACCGACTGCAGATCGAGTTCGAGGATGCACCCGTCGGGAACACCGTGGTGACGTGCGGTGTCGACGCGACGGACGAGCCCGCGCAGGTCGTCGGCGCCGGGGATACCCGGAAGGAAAGCGGCCATGATTCGAGGGTACCGATCGCCGCAGGACCGCCTGTCCGGCCTCGTACGGTGGTCGGGTGCGGTTCTCCATCGCGATACCCCAGTTGGACCCCGACGGCTTCGATGCGGACGGGGTGAAGGATTTCCTGACACGGGCCGAAGACCTGGGTTTCGAGGGCGGCTGGGTGCTGGAGCAGGCGATCGGGCCGACACCGGTGCTGGCGCCGCTCGAGCTGCTCGCGTACGCCGCCGCCTGCACCAGCCGTCTGCGGCTCGGGGTCGGGGTGATGCTGACGGCGCTGCACGATCCGCTGCAGTTGGCGGCGGCGGTGACGACGGTCGACCGGCTCAGTCACGGCCGGCTGGATCTCGGTGTCGCGGCAGGCGGCAAGCGGCGCAAGTTCGAGGCGTTCGGCGTCGAGCGCGCCACGTTCGTCAGCAGCTTCACCGAGGGCCTCGAGCTGATGAAGGCGGCGTGGTCCGACGAGCCGCGGGTGACGTTCCACGGCCGCTTCCGGGACGTCGACGATCTACCGATCCAGCCCAAGCCGGTGCAGCGCCCGCATCCGCCGATCTGGTTCGGCGCCAACGCCCCGAAGCCCCTCGCCCGCGCGGTGCGGATGGGCGACGCTTTCCTGGGCGCCGGTTCGTCGACCACCGCGGCATTTGCCGATGCGGTCCGGGTGGTGCACCGCGAACTCGACGAACAACGCAGGGACGCCGGAGAGTTCACGATCGGCAAGCGGGTGTACCTGGCGGTCGACGACGACGCGGATCGGGCACGGGAGCGTGTGCAGGCCGGCCTGCGCCGGATCTACGGCGGCATGTCGGGCATCGAGGACGTCCCCGTCGCAGGCACGCCGGACGACGTGGCACGCGGGCTGCGTGAGGTGATAGACGCGGGAGCGCAGATGGTTCTGCTCAACCCGTTGGGTGCCGACGTGGCCGAGGACCGTGAGCAGATGGAACGGCTTGCCGCAGAGGTTCTTCCACAGTTGCGCTGAGTTAGGCGCGGTTGTCCACAGCTTCGGTCTCGCGCTTTCGCGTGTCGTACCCCTCTGCCATAATCGAATGTATGTTCGATCCGGCGCAGGCAAGCTTCGACCAGGTGCTGGCCGTCACGCGTCCGGAGTCGGTCGAGGCACGCGAACTGCTCTGCGCCGTGGTGGCGGCGGCGCGTCGGGAGAACCAGCAGGCCGCGGCGCGGTTGACCGCGATCGGTGAGTTGTATGCGGTGCGGTTCGCCGAGCGCGATGAGCTCAGCGACCAGTGGGCCGTGGACACCGAATCGGCGGTGGCCGTCGAGATCGGCGCCGCACTGAACATCGCCTACGAGCGGGCCAAGGACCAGGTCAGCCTCGCCCGCGGACTGCGTGAACGCCTACCGTTGGTCGCGGCGATGTTCCGCGCCGGTGCACTGACCCTCGACATCGTCGACACCCTGCTGCACCGCACCACCCTGATCACCGACCCCGCGGTGCTGACCCACGTCGATGCCACCCTGGCCGGTGCGGCGGCCCGGTTGATGAGGCTGAGCTACGGCCAGCTCTGCGGGTACGTCGACCGTGTGATTGCCACCCACGATCGGGATGCGGTGCGGCGCCGACAGAAAGCCGCCTACGAACGTGAGGTGTGGGTCATCGACGGCCTCGACGGCATGAGCAGTTTCGGCGGCACCATGCCCACCACCGGGGCCCGAGTGTTCGACAACCGCCTCGACGCGCTCGCCGACACCGTCTGCCCCGACGACCCCCGCACCAAAAAGCAGCGCCGCGTCGACGCCATCGAAGCCCTCTCCAACGGCGCCGACCACCTGCCCTGCCAGTGCGGCAACCCCGACTGCCCGAACAGAAACGCGATCGCCGCCCCCTTCGTCATCCACACCATCACCGGACCCAACAACCCCGGTGGGGCTGCGGCCGACACTGAGGCTGCCGCCGAGGATGCGAACACCTCGGCCGACGCGTCGGTCGACACCACCGACACCGACACCGACGTCGCTGAGTCGGTGGCGAGCCTCGTGCACAACGACGGCCTCCTGCCACCTGAGCAGCTCGCCGGCCTCGCCGAACACGCCACCACCCGCCCACTGATTCACCCCGGCGACGCCCCACCCGAGCCCCGCTACACCCCTTCGCGGAATCTGGCGGAGTTCGTGCGGTGCCGCGATATGGGCTGCCGATTCCCCGGCTGCGACGTGCCGGCCTTCAACACCGACATCGACCACACCATCCCCTACAGCCAAGGCGGACCGACCCAGGCATCGAACCTCAAATGCCTGTGCCGCCTGCACCATTTGATCAAAACGTTCTGGGGCTGGCACGACCAACAATTGCGCGACGGCACCGTCGTCTGGACCAGCCCCGCCGGGCAGACCTACACCACCCGACCAGGAGCGGCGCTGCTGTTCCCCTTCTTGTGCAACCCGACCGCGGCCGCGGTCATCACACCGCGACCCGACGACAATTGCGGTGAACGCACCGCGATGATGCCCACACGGCAACGCACCCGAGCGCAGAACAAAGCAGCCCGCATCGCCGCCGAACGCCAAGCCAACCGCGAACACCGCGAAGCCCGCCGCCAAGCCCGCCAACAAGCACTCGACAAACTCTTCGCCCCCCAGCCACCACCCCAACCCGGCGACGAACCCCCACCCTTCTAGCCACACCACGGCCACCACCGCCGACGCCACCACACGTCGGCGGTATCCGCCTGCGCGGAGCACTCGAATCCCTCTCCCCCGCAGCAGGCGGTGCCCTACTCTGCCGTCAAGGCGGGAGGTCAACATGGTGCTCAAGGTCGCGGTATCACCGGACGACATTCACGGCGACGCCGACGAGGGCTACGGCAAGGTTGCCGACGCGTTCCGCGCCAACTTCGCCGCGCGGCAGGAGGTGGGCGCCGCCGTCGCGGTCTATCGCGACGGCGTCAAGGTGGTCGACATGTGGGGCGGCTACCGCAACGGCTTCACGAAGCAGCCGTGGCAGCGCGACACCATCGTCAACATGTTCTCGACCACCAAAGGCATTGCGGCGCTGACGACTGCAGCCGCGGTGTCGAAAGGCCTCTACTCCTACGACGACCGGGTCGCCGACCTCTGGCCCGAGTTCGCTCAGGCCGGCAAGGCCGACATCACCGTGCGCCAACTGCTCGCCCACCAGGCCGGTCTCTGTGCCCTGACTCCGGCACCCACACTTGCCGACGTCGCGGACACCCAGCGCCTCTCGGCGATGCTCGCCGCCCAGAAACCCGCCTGGGTACCCGGCACCCGGCACGGCTACCACGCCATCACCCTGGGCTGGTACCAGTCCGAATTGATTCGCCGCACCGACCCCGCGGGCCGGACGCTCGGCCGGTTCCTCGCCGACGAGATCGTCACACCGCTGGGCCTCGACCTGCACATCGGACTGCCCGACACCGTCAGCACCGACCGCATCGCCCTCGTCCACTACTGGAAACGCTGGGAGACGCTGCTACACACGAACGTCATGCCGCCGGGCTTCCTCGCGACATCTCTCAACCCCGTCGGCCTCACGGCGCGAACGGTCGGTGTGCCCAAAGACATCAACGCTTTCGACGGCGCCTACAACCGCCCGGACGTTCGGGCCGTCGAGATCCCGTCCGTCAACGGTCACGGCACCGCCGATTCCGTCGCCCGGCTCTACGGTGCCGCCGCCACCGGCGGCGCCGAGATCGGCTTCGACACCGCCACGTTCGAGGCACTCACGGCGGACCCCGTACCACCAAGCAAGGGCTCGAGCGACAGGGTCATGCACATCGGCGTGGCGTACTCACTCGGGTTCTGCAAGCCGATCTCGCCGCACTTCTCGTTCGGCTCATCGGAGAAGGCCTTCGGCACACCGGGATTCGGCGGATCCTTCGGCTGCGCCGATCCCGACACCGCCACCGGTTTCGCGTACGTGATGAACCGGCAGGGGTTCCATCTGTACAGCGACCCACGGGAACTCGCGATCCGTCAGGCGCTGTTCCGCGACGTGCTGCAGACGCGTCCGCAGAACTGACTAGCGACCCGTCATCCGGCTGAACTGCGGGCAGTAGACCGCGACCGACGCCCGCAGGAAGCCGACCGCCTGCTCCTTGGTCATGTTGCTGTTCGTCAGAGTGGCGACCACGCCGCGCACCACCGGAGCCGGGTTCGGATTGGCGGCCATCTGCTGGGTCAACGAGTCACAGACCGAGCGCCCGATGCCGGGGATGTCCGTCCCGGGAGCTGCCTTGATGCCCAGCGCGGTGACGGCTTCGGTGAACCGCTCGTCGTTGGTCTGAGCGTGGACCGTCGCTGTGCCACCGCAGACGGCGAAGCCGGCGACGGCAAGCGCGGCGGCGGCCGAACGGAAGTGCCGGTTCATGGTCTGCTCCTCGGTTCGCAGTCGCTGTGTGATCGCGCCCGCGTCGTGCAACGTTACGTCAACGACAAAGGCCCCGCACGCGGGAAGCGTGCGGGGCCTGTGATCGAGTGTCAGAGCTCGGTGGCCGATCCGCCTGCGGCGGTGATCTTCTCGCGAGCACTGCCGCTGAACTTGTGAGCGCTGATATTGACGCTGACCGACACCTTGCCGTCGCCCAGCACCTTCACCAGCGTGTTCTTGCGCACCGCACCGGCCGCCACGAGTTCGTCGAGGCCGATGTCGCCGCCCTTGGGGAACAGGCGGTCGAGATCGCCGACGTTCACCACCTCATACGAGGTGCGGAAGCGGTTCTTGAAGCCCTTGAGCTTCGGCAGCCGCATGTGGATCGGCATCTGGCCGCCCTCGAACGTCGCCGGGACGTTCTTGCGGGCCTTGGTGCCCTTGGTGCCACGGCCTGCGGTCTTGCCCTTGGAGCCCTCACCGCGACCGACGCGCTGCTTGGCCTTCTTCTCGCCGGGCGCGGGCCTCAGGTCATGGAGCTTGATCGGTGTCATTCTCAGACCTCCTCTACGTCAACGAGGTGGTGCACGGTCTTGATGAGTCCGCGGGTCTGCTCGTTGTCCTCACGGACCACCGTCTGGCGGATCTTCCGCAAGCCGAGCGTGCGCAGACTCTCCCGCTGGTTCCAGCGCGCACCGATGGTGCCGCGCACCTGGGTGATCTTCAGTTCAGCCATGTCATGACGACCCTTCACGTGCAGCCGACGCGGCCAGCGCGTCAGCCTCACGACGGTGCCGCAACATGCTGGCCGGGGCGACATCCTCGATGGACAGCCCACGCCGGGCGGCCACCTCTTCCGGACGCTGGAGCATCTTCAGCGCGGCCACGGTGGCGTGCACCACGTTGATCGCGTTGTCGCTGCCCAGCGACTTCGCCAGGATGTCGTGCACGCCGGCGCATTCCAGCACCGCACGGCACGCACCACCGGCGATCACACCGGTACCGGGGCTGGCCGGACGCAGCATCACCACGCCTGCGGCCGCCTCACCCTGCACCGGATGCGTGACGGTGCCACCGATCAGCGGGACACGGAAGAAGCCCTTGCGAGCCTCCTCGACACCCTTGGCGATCGCGGCGGGAACCTCTTTGGCCTTGCCGTAACCGACGCCGACCATGCCCTTGCCGTCACCGACGATGACCAGGGCGGTGAAGCTGAATCGCCGACCACCCTTGACCACCTTGGAAACCCGGTTGATCGCGACGACGCGCTCCAGGTAGTTGCTCTTGTCGCCGCCGTCGCGGCCGCCGCGTCCACCGCGGTCGTCACGACGACCCCGGTTGTCGCCGCGATTGTCGCGGGAGCCTCGCTGGTCGGACGTCGCCGGCCCGGCCGCTCCTGCTGCCTGCTCGGCCATCATGCAGTCCTTCCGTTGCTGTCAATCATCAGAACGTGAGCCCGCCTTCGCGAGCCGCATCGGCGAGCGATGCGATCCGTCCGCCGTAGGTGTATCCGCCGCGGTCGAACACGACCTTGTCGATACCCGCGGCCTTGGCGCGCTCCGCGATCAGCTGACCGACGCGAACGCTGTGGGCCTTCTTGTCGCCGTCCACCGCCCGCACGTCAGCCTCGATCGACGAGGCCGCGGCCAGGGTGGTGCCGGTGAGGTCGTCCACCAGCTGCACGTGGATGTGCCGCGACGAACGGTGCACCACCAGGCGCGGGACGTCGGCGGTACCGGCGACCTTCTTCCGCAGCCGCGCGTGGCGACGCAGTCGCGACGTCCGGCGGGTCTGGGAGATGTTCTGCCCCACGGGCTTGCGCGTGGTGGGGGCTTCTGTCTTCGCAGCCATCTCTACTTACCTGTCTTTCCGACCTTGCGGCGGATCTGCTCACCTTCGTAGCGGATCCCCTTGCCCTTGTAGGGGTCGCTCTTCCGCAGGCGGCGGATGTTGGCCGCGATCTGGCCGACCTTCTGCTTGTCGATGCCCGTGATCGAGAACTTCGTCGGCGTCTCCACCGCGAAGGTCACACCCTCGGGCGCGTTGATGACGACGGGGTGGCTGTATCCCAGCGCGAACTCCAGCGTGTTGCCCTTGAGCACCACGCGGTAGCCGACGCCGAAGATCTCCATCTTGGTGGTGTATCCCTCGGTGACACCGGTGACCAGGTTGGCCACCAACGTCCGCGACAGCCCGTGCAGCGAGCGGTTGCGCCGCTCGTCGTTGGGCCGGGTCACCACGATGGCGCCGTCGTCCTGTGAAACCTTGATCGGCTCGGCCAGGGCCACGGCCAAGGTGCCCTTGGGGCCCTTCACCGAGACGTTCTGACCGTCGATGGTCACGTCGACCCCGCTGGGGATCGTGACCGGCTGCTTACCAATGCGCGACATGATTCAGTTCCCCCTCACCACACGTAGGCGAGGACTTCGCCGCCCACGCCGCTTCGCGCTGCCTGGCGGTCGGTGAGCAGGCCCGACGACGTGGAGATGATCGCCACGCCCAGGCCGCCGAGCACCCGGGGCAGGTTGGTTGACTTTGCGTACACCCGCAGGCCGGGCTTGGACACCCGGCGCAGACCCGCGATGCTTCGCTCGCGGCTGGGGCCGTACTTCAGCTGCACCACAAGGGATTTGCCGACGCGGGCATCCTCGGTGCGGAAATCGGAGATGTAACCCTGCTCCTTGAGGATCTCGGCGATGTTCGCTTTGATCTTCGAGTGGGGCAGTGTCACCTCGTCGTGGTACGCCGAATTGGCGTTGCGCAGACGTGTCAAGAAGTCTGCGATCGGGTCCGTCATTGTCATGACAGCCGGTTCACCTTCCTCGCGGCGGTTCCCACTGTGGTCAGTTCCATCGGGGGCCTACCGCAACCTGTTTGGATTGGTCTGATTTGAAAGCCGGCTTACCAGCTGGACTTCTGCACACCGGGCAGTTCACCCGCGTGCGCCATTTCGCGCAGGCAGATGCGGCACAGCCCGAACTTGCGGAACACCGCGTGGGGACGGCCGCACCGCTGGCAGCGGGTGTAACCCCGCACCTTGAACTTCGGCTTCTTGTTGGCCTTGTTGACCAGCGCCTTCTTTGCCATCTGCTCAGTTCTCCTTGAACGGAAAGCCCAGCGCCCGCAGCAGCGCTCGTCCTTCGTCGTCGGTGGTCGCCGTGGTGACGACGGTGATGTCCATGCCGCGGGGACGGTCGATGTCGTCGATGTTGATCTCGTGGAACATCGACTGCTCGTTCAGACCGAAGGTGTAGTTGCCGGTGCCGTCGAACTGCTTGGGGCTCAGGCCGCGGAAGTCGCGGATACGCGGCAGCGCGATCGAGGTCAGCCGGTCGAGGAACTCCCACATCCGGTCGCCGCGCAGCGTCACGCGCGCACCGATCGGCATGCCCTCGCGGAGCTTGAACTGCGCGATGGACTTACGGGCCCGGCGGATCTCCGGCTTCTGGCCGGTGATCAGCGCCAGGTCGTTGACCGCGCCGTTGATCAGCTTGGCGTCGCGGGCGGCGTCGCCGACACCCATGTTGACGACGACCTTGACCACGCCGGGGATCTGCATGACGTTGGCGTAGCCGAACTCTTTGTTCAGCGCGTCCTTGATCTCTTCGCGGTAGCGCTGCTTCAGGCGGGGGATGGTCTTCTCAGAGTTCTCAACAGTGGTCATTTACTAGATGTCCTTGCCGTTGCGCTTCGAGACGCGGACCTTCTTGCCGGTCTCGTCGTCGAAGCGGTAGCCGATGCGGGTCGGGTTGCCGTCGGAGTCGATCACCATCACGTTGCTCACGTGGATCGCCGCCTCCTGCGTGACGATGCCGCCCGAGGACGCGCCCCGCTCGTTCGCCGACTGCGCGGTGTGCTTCTTGATCCGGTTGACGCCCTCGACGAGGACCTTCTCGCGGGTCGGGTAGGCCTCGATGACCTTGCCCTTGGCGCCCTTGTCCTTGCCGGAGATGACCAGCACCGTGTCGCCCTTGTGGACCTTCATCTACAACACCTCCGGGGCAAGCGAGACGATCTTCATGAAGCGCTTCTCACGCAGCTCGCGGCCGACCGGGCCGAAGATGCGGGTGCCGCGCGGGTCGTTGTCGGGCTTGATGATGACGGCGGCGTTCTCGTCGAATTTGATGTAGCTGCCGTCGGCGCGCCTGCGCTCCTTGACGGTGCGGACGATGACGGCCTTGACGACGTCGCCACGCTTGACGTTGCCGCCGGGGATGGCGTCCTTGACGGTCGCCACGATCACATCGCCGATGCCGGCGTATCGCCGACCCGAGCCACCGAGCACACGGATGCACAAGATCTCCTTGGCACCCGTGTTGTCGGCGACCTTCAGCCGCGATTCCTGCTGAATCACTCGATCTCCTGACCTGGGTTATGTCTGCACGCCAGATACCGACCTGGTCGTACGCGGTCTTGCGTCACCGAAGAGCACGCAGGGCCCATCCGGATGGATCGGCCGAGGTCTGCCCAAGGCAACCCGTTGATTCTAGGTGAGGACCTGCGGAGAACCAAATCGTCGCTGGTCAGCTATTACGGCCGCGGCTGCGGAGCCCATCGTGGGCGGTGGCGCAGCGCCCGCAGAGTCGTGGTTCAGGGTAGTGCGACGCCGAAGTCCCCGGTGAACACCTCGGCCGCGGCCTCGAAGCCGGCGGCCCCCATCGGCGCCGTGACGTGCACGGCAGCCAGGTACATGCCGCCGTCGGGGGTCCAGATGTGCACGATGCGGTCCCGGTATTCGATGGCGTCCTGGTCGGTGTCGGACAGCGTGCCCATCAGTTCCTGGCCGCTGTAGTCGCAGAGCTCACCGGGCAGCACGCTGACCGCGCTGATCGACGAGTCGGCCACCAGCCGGTCCGAGTAGGTCTCGAAGGCGTAGGCCGGCTGCTCGTCGGTCGCCGTCACGGTCACCAGGGCCTTGATGTCCTCGGGACCCGCGATCAGGACCCCGTCCGCGCTGGGCTGCGGCGGCCCGAAGCCGTCCGGGACCGCCACGGTGATGATCGGCGCGGCGGGGCCCGGTCCGGGCACCCTCGCCTCGGCGGCAGGCCGCGCCTCCGGCGAGCAGGTCACCGTTCCCGGCGGCACCGGCACCCGATTGGTCGGGACGACGCCGAAGTCGATCGGACCGGACGGAGGCGTGAACGTCGGACTGCTCGACGACGACGGCTGCGACGACTCCGAGGAGTCCGGCTGCTGCGAATCCGCCACAGCCGTGCCCTCGTCGGTTCGCGAGCATGCCGTCGCCAGACACACCAGGGCCAGCGCCGGCACGAGAGTTCTCTTCATCATCAGTCCCTCGCGTACGCCCGCGCGAAGTCGCGGTCCAGGTCGGCATACGGTGTGCCCGAGACGTCGACGTTCACCAGCGTGATGGTGCCACCGGTGAACGGGAACGGCGCGGTGTAGCTGCGCGACACCGGTGAGCCGGTGTTGCGTCCGACCGACAGGCTCGCGCCCGCAAGGCCGAACGTGCCGGGGTGCACCTCCATGCCGGCCAGGGTGGCGACGGGTTCGTCGTCCAGGTAGAGCGTCGCCTCGCCGAGTGGGGTGTGGCTGCCCTCGACCGTGCCGGTGCGGACGAAACCGACGCCCAGCGTGTGCCGCCCGGGCGCGACGGCCGCAGGCGAGGACATCGTCTGCTCCTTCTCGCCGAGGAAGTTGTGCACGTAGTGCAGTCGGCCGTCGGCGAAGAACAGCACGTGGCCGCCGTGTGCGCCACCGTGTTTGAACACCACACCCCCGGCGTCCGCGTCGTCGAGCAGCACGTCGGCCCGCACCGCGAACGACCGGCCCTGGATCTCGACGGCCGCGCCGACGCCGACGTCGGCGGTGCCCGGGTAGTAGGAGTAGGAGTCGCGTGCCCCGGCCAGGTACGGCCGGTGCCGCGACAACGTCTCGAGGATGTTGAGGTCCGCCAGCGGAAGGCCGTTGTACTTGTCGGCCTCGCTGAACCACAGCGCCTGCAGTTCCGCGAGCCTGTCGGGGTGTTCGGCGGCGAGATCCCGGCACTGGCTGCGGTCTTCGGCGATGTGGAACAGCTCCCAGCGGTCGCGGTCGAAGTGTGACCAGCCGGCAGGCGACGCGGCGTGCACGGTGTTGGCGAACCAGCCCCGGTGCCAGATGCCGCGGGTGCCGAGCATCGCGTAGAACTGGGTGTCCTTGCCGGTGTCGGCGGCCGGGTCGTCCAGCGCCGCGCGGAAACTGGTGCCGTCCAACGGTTTCTGCGCCACGCCCTTCACCGTGTCCGGTGGCGTGATGCCGAGCAGGTCGTACACCGTCGGGGTGACGTCGCAGACGTTGGCGTAATGGTCCCGCACCTCGCCGTGCGCGGCGATGCCCGCGGGCCACGAGACGATGGCGGTGTCGGCGATGCCGCCCTCATGTGAGGCATAGCGCTTGAACAGCTTGTAGGGCGTGTTGAACGCCATCGCCCAGCCGATCGGATAATGGTTGTAGGTCTGCGGGCCGCCCAGCCGGTCGAGGAACCGCATGCCCTCCTCAGCGGTGTCGATGTAGCCGTTGAAGAACTTGACCTCGTTGACCGAACCGTTCGGTCCGCCTTCACCGCTGGCCCCGTTGTCGGAAATGACGACGACGATCGTGTTGTCGAGCTGGCCGGACTCCTCGAGATAGTCCAGCACCCGGCCGATCTGAGCGTCGGTGTAGCTGAGGAACCCGGCGAACACCTCGGCCATCCGGCTGAACAGTCGCTGCTCGTCCCCGCTCAACGAATCCCAGGGCCGCACGGTGTCCTGCTCGGGCCATGGCTGCCCGTCCGGACCGGTGACGCCGCGGTACGGGTTCATCGGCGACAGCTCGGTGTCGGGCGGGACGATGCCCAGCTTCTTCTGGTTCTCCAGCACGATCTCGCGATAGCGCTCATAACCCATGTCGAAGCGTCCGGCGTAGCGGTCCGCCCACTCCGGGGCGACGTGGTGTGGCGCGTGGCCGGCGCCGGGGCACAGGTAGGTGAACCACGGCTTGTCCGGGGCGATCACCTTGGCGTCGCGGATGAACTCGATCGTCTTGTCCGCCAAATCTTTCGACAGGTGGTAGCCGTCCTCGGGGGTGGCGGGCGGCGCGACGGGGTGGTTGTCGTAGACGAGTTCGGGATACCACTGGTCGGTCTCGCCGCCCATGAAGCCGTAGAAGCGCTCGAACCCGCGTGACAGCGGCCAGTGCCTGCGGGTGGCCGCCAGATTGGATTCCTCGAGCGGCGTGAGGTGCCACTTGCCCACGCAGTAGGTGTTGTAACCCCGCTCGGCGAGCACCTCGGACAGCAGCGCGGTGTCGAAGGGGATGCGGCCGTTGCAGTTCGGGAATCCGTCGGTGAACTCTTCGATGGTGGCCATGCCGACCGTGGTGGCGTTGCGACCCGTGAGCATCGATGCCCGGGTGGGCGAACACAGTGCGGTGGTGTGGAATTGGCTCATCCGCACGCCGCGTTCGGCGATCCGGCTCATGGCGGGCATGTCGACCAGGCCGCCGAAGCAGTCCCACGTCGCGATGCCGGTGTCGTCCCACACCAGGTACAGCACGTTGGGCGCACCGGCGGGCGCGGTCGGAGCCGCGTAGGGCCCCCAGTCCGGCTCCGAATCCCGGATGTCGAGGTTGATCCTGCCCGCGAATTCCGGCGCCATGGCCGGGACGCTACACCGGCGGTACGGCCGGGGACGGCGGAATTGACGACGGCGACATCGGCCTACAGCAACGCGTCGCGGGTGATCGGCACGCCGGTGATGTCGCCCATTCCGGCCATATCGATCCCCCCGGGCACCACTCTGAGGTATTCCTAAGCGGAAGAGTTAGAGAGGTGCCGACATGCCCGCTCCGCTGCTGCCACCCGGCTTCGACTTCACCGATCCCGACATCTACGTCCACCGGTTGCCCGTGGAGGAACTGGCCGAGCTGCGACGCTCGGCGCCACTCTGGTGGAATGCCCAGCCACCCGACGTCGGCGGCTTCGGCGACGGCGGGTTCTGGGTGGTGACCAAGCACCGCGACGTACGCGAGGTCTCGGTGCGCAGCGACGTGTTCTCCTCGGCGGAGAAGTCGGTGGTGCCCCGCTACAAGGTCACCGGCGGTGGCGGTCAAATCGAAGCCGGCCGGGCGTCGATGATCATGATGGACGATCCCGAGCACACGCGACTGCGCAAGATCATCTCCCGCGGCTTCACCCCAAGGGCCGTCGAGCGGCTGCGCGCCGAACTCGATCAACGTGCACAGCGCATCGCGGCCGCGGCGGCCGGACTGTCCACCGGCGACTTCGTCCTCGACGTCGCCCGTGAACTACCGCTGCAGGCCATCGCCGGCCTGCTCGGCGTACCGCAGGAGGACCGCGAGAAGCTGTTCGACTGGAGCAATCAGATGATCGGTGACGAGGACCCCGAGTTCGCCGAATACGACTCGCTCGGCTCGGCGGCCGAGTTGATGTGGTACGCCATGCAATTGGCGCAGCGCAAGGCCGGGCAGCGCAGCGAGGACATCGTCAGCGCGTTGATGGACGCCGACGACGACGGCCAGCTGACCGACGCCGAGTTCGGGATGTTCGTCGTCACCTTGACCATCGCCGGCAACGAGACGACGCGCCAATCCATCACGCAGGGGATGATGGCCTTCACCGAGCACCCCGAGCAGTGGGAGCTGTTCAAGGCCCGCCGCCCGAAGACCGCTGCGGACGAGATCATCCGCTGGGCCTCCCCGATCAACGCGTTCCAGCGCACCGCGCTGCGGGACACCGAACTCAACGGCGTCCGCATCGAGAAGGGGCAGCGGCTGGTGCTGTTCTACCGGTCCGCGAACTTCGACGAAGAGGTCTTCGACGAGCCGTCACGATTCGACATCCTGCGACACCCCAACCCCCATCTCGGATTCGGCGGCACCGGGGCGCACTACTGTGTCGGCGCCAACCTCGCGAGGATGACGATCGACCTGATGTTCAACGCGATCGCCGATCACCTTCCCGACCTCGAGCCGCTCGGAGATCCCGAGCGCCTGCGGTCCAGCATGATCAACGGCATCAAGCACTGGGAGGTCGACTACACCGGCGGCCGCCGGACGGATCAGTCCGCGCCGGCGTGACGGACGGGCCGATACGTTCGGGACCGGACCGGCCGCTCCCAGAGCGCTCCCCCGTCGGCGGTGACGCCGGCCTTGATCAGTTCGCGTTTGAGGATCTTGTTGGTGGCCGTCTGCGGCAGCGCGTCGTTGATGCGGACGAAGCGGGGCCACGCCTTGGGTGACAGATCCTGTTGTCCGGCGAGAAAGGTCTCGAGCCCGGCCGGGGAGAGTGCGGCACCGTCGTTCAGGACGACCGCGGCCATCACCTGGTCGCCGACGTGGGAGTCCGGTACCGCGTAGACCGCGACCTGGTTGAGTGCGGGCAGCCTCAGCAGGATGCGCTCGATCGGTGCGGCCGCGAGGTTCTCGCCGTCCACCCGCATCCAGTCGGCCGTGCGGCCCGCCAGGTAGATCCACCCCTCGGCGTCACGGTAGGCGAGGTCTCCGGACCAGTACATCCCGTGGCGCATGCGCTCGTCGGTGGCGCCCGGGTCGTTGTAGTACCCGCCGAACGCGCCGCCGCCGGTGGTGTTGACCAGCTCACCCACCGCGTCGTCGAAGTTGGCCAGCGCACCGGTCTGATCGAATATCGCTGTCGCGCATTCGGTCACGGTGTCGGGGTGGTAGACGGCGACGCCTTCCCAGCCCCGGCCGATGGACCCGGGCGGGGTTCCGTCCTCGCGGACCACGATGACGGCGAACTCGCTGGAGCCGAACCCGTCCATCACCCGGCAGCCGAACCGCCTTGCGAATCCCTCGATGTCGCGGTCGGCGGCCTCGTTGCCGAACGCGACGCGCAGCGGGTTGTCGGCGTCGTCCGGTTGTTCCGGGGTGCCGAGCACCAGGGCGAGCGGCTTGCCGACGTAGTTCATGTACGTGGCGCCGTACCGCCGGATGTCGTCGAGGAAGCGTGAGGCCGAGAACTTGGCGGGCACCATGGCCGCGCCGCTGCACACGGCCACCGACCAGCCGCCCGCCACGCCGTTCGAATGGAACAGCGGCATCGAGAGATAGCAGACATCGTCGGGGGTGATGTCGTGTTGCAGCACCAGGCTGCTGCCACTCAGTACCGCCATCACGTGGGCGAAGGGGACCGCCTTGGGATTGCCGCTGGTGCCCGAGGTGAAGATCAGCATCATCGGGTCGGTGGCCACCACCTCGCGGTGCGGCACCAGGGCCCCCGCGGCGCCGACCGCCTCGAGGTAGGCCGGTGACGTCACGTCGATGACCGTGACGCCGGTCAGATCCAGCCCGTCCAGCAGCGGCCGGTGGTCGGGATCGATCAGCAGCAGCTGACAATCCGATCGGCGGATGTCGTCGAGCAGACCCGCGCCGCGGCGGGTGGTGTTGATGCCGCACAGTACGTAGCCACCCAGTGCGGCGGCGGCCATGGAACGCAACATCGCCGGGGTGTTGCCGAGCAGCACTCCGACGTGCAGCGGACGGGCCGGATCGGCCGAGCCGATGATCGCCGACGCCTCGGCGGCGGCCTCCGCGAGATACTCGTGCCACGACCACGTCAGGTCCCCGTGCATGACGGCGATGCCGTCGTCGTCCATGCGGTCGCGAAGGACCTGCTGGATGGTCTCATGCATGGGGCGTCCTCATCGCGACGTGAACACCAGTCCGGCGTAGTCGTTCTCGGCGACGTCGTCGCACTGCCTCCGGTAGTTGCCGAATCCCCCGACGTACGGCATGAACACCCGCTTCTTGCCCTCGATGTTCGCGCCGAGGTACCACGACGAGGCGGCGTGGACGAACAGCGTGCCCTCGGCCACCTCGGTGACGTGCCGGGTCCAGGCGTCGGCGGCATCGGCACGTGGTTCCACCTGGGTGGCGCCCAGCGCGCGGGCCTCGGTGATCAAGGCGATCGCCCAGTCGACCTGGACCTCGGCATGCAGGACCATGTTGGCCAGCACCGACGGGCTGCCCGGTCCGCTGAAGCTGAACAAGTTCGGCAACTTCGGGATCATCAACCCGAGGAACGTGACCGGTCCGTCGGACCACAGGTCACCCAGCCTGGCGCCACCCGCGCCGACCGGGTCGATGCGGCTCAGCGCGCCGGTCATCGCGTCGAACCCGGTGGCGAACACCAGTACGTCGCAGGGGTATTCGGAGTCGACCGTCCGCACGGCGCCGGCCGTGACGGCGGTGATCGGCTCGCGACGGAGGTTGACGAGGCTGACGTGGTCGTGATTGAACGTCTCGTAGTACCCCGTGTCGGTGCAGATGCGCTTGGTGCCGATCGGATGGTCGACCGGGATGAGGTCGTCGGCGACCACCGGATCGGCGACGAGCTCTCTGATGCGTGCTTCGGCGAACTCCCTGGCGATGTCGTTTGCGGCCAGGTCGGTCAACTGGTCGGCGAAGGTCTTGCTGAACAGCACGCCGCCCTGGGTCCATCGCTGCCGCAGCGCGTCCTCACGCTCCTCGGGGCCGGTGGCGGCGGCGGCCCCGGCCGGGCTGGTGTGCGGCGTCCCCGAGGGCGCGTACGCCGACCGGCGGCGCCGCTCGGTGTACTCCGCCAGGATGGTGTGCACGTCGTCCTCGGTCCAGGGGTGGTTGGGCATCGGCACGCTGTAGTTCGGCGACCGCTGGAAGACCGTCAGTGACGCGGCCGACGCCGCGATGACGGGTGCGACCTGGATGCCCGATGAGCCGGTGCCGACGAGCCCGACGTGCTTGCCGGTGAAGTCCGGATCACGCCGGGGCCAGGCCGCGGTGTGGTAGACCTCGCCGGCGAAGTCCCCGACGCCCGGCAGGTCCGGCCGGTTGACCGCGGACAGACAGCCGGTGGCGCACAGCAGGAATGCGGCACGGTGGTGCGCGCCGGTCGACGTGCGCACCTCCCACGTCGCGGTGCGTTCGTCGAAGGCGGCGCCCGTCACGGCGGCGCCGAACACGTAGTGGCGGGTCAGGTCGAACCGGTCGGCGACGTGCTCGAGGTAGGCCAGGATCTCGGGCTGGCCGGCGAATCGCTCGGTCCAGGTCCACGACTGCTGCAGGTCGTCGTCGAACGAGTACGAGTAGTCGACGCTCTCGACGTCGCAGCGCGCGCCCGGGTAGCGGTTCCAGTACCAGGTGCCGCCCACACCGTCCGCGGCGTCGATCCCCATCACACTGAGCCCGGCAACGGCAGCGCGGTGTACGGCGTACAGCCCGGCGAAGCCCGCCCCGATCACGATGACGTCGAGCCGCTCGCCGGTCACGACACCTCCTCCGCGACGCGGGCGGCCAGCAGCGCACGCATGTCCGACCACAGCAGCTCGCGGGCGGCGACCGCAGGCGGGAACGCCATCATGGTGAGGAAGCCGTGGAAGAGGCCGCGAAAGTCGCGGTGCAGCACCGCGGTACCGTCGTCACGCAGTCGCCGGGCGTACGCCACGCCCTCACTGTGCAGCGGGTCGAGGGTGGCGGTGACCACGATGGCCGGAGGCAGCGCTGCCAGGGACGCAGCGCGCGCAGGTGCGACGAGGTGCGCCGGCTCAGGCAGCGTCGTTCCGCCGAGGTACTGCCGCCAATACCATTGCAGGGCAGCACGGGTGGTGGAGTACCCGGTGGCGCGCAGGCGCTGACTGACGCTGTCGCAGGACGGGTCGATCACCGGATAGAGCAGGATCTGCGCGAGCGGCGGGACCGTGCCCCGATCGCGGCACAGGATCGACGCGACCGCGGCGAGGTTGCCGCCGGCGCTGTCTCCCGCCACAGCGATGCGCCGGGGGTCGACGCCGAGTTCCGGCGCGTTGCGGGTGACCCAGTCGAACGCCGCGAAGGCGTCCTCCGCCGCGGCGGGCGCGGGGTGCTCGGGCGCCAGCCGGTAGCCGACCGACACCACCACCGACCCGGTCTGGCGTGCCATCGCCCGGCAGAACCCGTCGTGGCTTTCGATGTCGCACAACACGAATCCGCCGCCGTGATAGAACACCACACCGGGGCGGCGCGGGTCGCCGGGGCCATGCGGCCGGTAGACCCGGACGCCGAGGGATCCGGCAGGCGTGTCGATGACGCGGTCGCGCGCGGCGGCGTCGTCGATGTTGGTCACCGCCTGGCGCCTGGCCGCCACGGCAGCGCGCGCCGCTTCGGCGGACATCTGCTCGACCGCCGGGAAGGCGTCGTCGAGCGTCCGCAGCATCGCGGTCACACCGTCGTCCATGGGCTCCTCGTGGATGGTGACCTGTTTCTATCAGAAATAGAGAGATGGCCGGGCCGGATTGTCGGCATCCCCGGGCTGCCCCTCATCTAGGGTGTCGCCATGGCCGACGACCACCCGGAGCCGGGCCCGCGCCTGCGGGCGACGAGCTACGCGGTGCTCGGCCTGCTCTCCTTCGGTCAGGAGCTGTCGGGTTTCGACATGAAGCGCTGGGCCGACTGGAGCCTGAAGTTCTTCTACTGGGCGCCGTCCTACAGCCAGATCTACGGCGAGCTGCACAAGCTCGAGGCGATGGGCCTGGTCGCATCGCGGCTGGACGACAACAGGAACGTCGCGCGCAAGCGCGGTGAGCGCGAGAAGCGGGTGTACCGCATCACCCCCGAGGGTGAACGAGCCGTCTCCGCCTGGACGGCCGAGGCGGCACCCGAGCCCGCGGTGCTCAAACACGGCATCATGTTGCGCGCATGGTTGGGCCACACCGCCGATCCGGCAGCACTGCGTGAGATGGTGCTGGCGCACCGTGCGCAGTCCGAGCGCATGAGGGTGCTCGCTCAGGACCACGCCGAAGGCGCGGCGCCCGTGCCCGAATGGGAGTACCCCGTGGCGGTGCTCAACTGGTCGGCCCAGTACTACGCCGACGAGTGCGCCCGCGCAGACACCCTGCTCGCCGAACTGGACCGGCTCGCCGCCAAACGCCGACGCAAGGCGCGACGCAAGTCCTGACGTCTCACGCCTGCCGGTACCGCAGCAGCGTGACGCCGGTGCCCGGCACGTCGTGGAACACCGGCGCGACCCGCATCCCGACCTGGATCTGCCCGGGTTCGACGTCGACCAGCTCGGTGCTGACACGCGGCCCTTCATCCCACTGGACGACCGCGAGCAGTTGCGGCAGCGCGTCGGCCCACGGCGGACCGGTGGGCCGCTGGGCGACGGTGTAGGTGAACAGCTCACCGGCGCCGGAGATCTCGCGCCACTCCAGGTCGTCGGCCAGCGTCCCGGGCGCCAGGGTGCGGGGATAGAACACGTGGCGTCCCAGGGACGGGCTGTACTGGATCAGGATGCGGTGCTGCGTCAGCGCGTGCCAGTACGGTGCGGACACCGGCGTCGGCTCGGGCAGCGGCGGAGCCGGCCGCGATTCAGTGCTCACGTCAGTCACCTTCCAGCACCAGTGCCACCTGCTCACTCATGATGCCGCCGGTGCCGGTGACGAAGGCCACGTCGCAACCCGTCACCTGGGCGTCGGCGCTGCGGCCCATCACCTGCCGGGCGGCGTCGACGACGTGGTGCATGCCGCCCGCCATGCCGGCCTGACCGAAGGACAGCTGGCCGCCTGCGGTGTTGAGCGGGAAGTCGCCCCGGTGGGTCAGATCGCGTCCGTTGATCCACTGTGCCCCTTGGCCCTTGGGACAGAAGCCGGCGTCCTCCAGGCTCATCAGCACGGTGATCGTGTAGCAGTCGTATATCGACGCGACGTCGACATCGGCCTGCCTCAGGCCGGCCATCGCGAAGGCCTTCGCCGAGGAACGGGCCACCGGGGTCACCATCAGGTCGTCGGCGTAGGTCGGCGTCTTGAAGGCGATGTGTTCGCCGAAGCCCTTGATCCACACCGGCCGGTGCCTCGAACGCGCCGCGAGGTCGGCGTTGACGATCAGCACGCCCGCACCGCCCTGGACGCGCATCACCGTCTCCAGCATGTGGATCGGGTCGGCGATCATCGGGCTGCCCAGCACGTCCTCGACGGTGAGCGGCTTGCCGTGGAACACCGCGCCGGGATGAGCGCACGCATTGGTGCGCTGGTCGACGGCGATCTTGGCCAGCGCACCGGGATCGTATCCGTACAGTGCGGCGTACCGCCGGGCGATCTGGGCGTAGGGCGCGTTCTGGCCGACATTGCCGTACGGGATCTCGTATTCGGCCTGCGGCGAACCGAACTCGTTGCTCGACGCGCCGTACCAGGCGGGCGGCTGCGGCGGTCGGCGTTGTGACCGCGGCAGCATCGTCGACCCGGGGACGACGGCGAGCACCGCATCGCAGAGCCCCAGTTCGACGGCCACGGCCGCGCGCCACACCATGCCTGCCGACGTGGCGCCGCCCAGGTCGACACGCTCACCGAAATCGATGGGCAGCCCGAGGTATTCGCTGAGGGTGGCCGGGGCGAACATGGCCGATTCGGCGATGCCGTGGCAGACGATGCCGTTGACCACCGTGGCGTCCAGGCCGGCGTCGCGGCTCACCATCGCGGCCAGCGCGGCGTACTGGTCGATGGTGAAGAGCTCGGGACGGGTCTGCTTGCGCTGCGCGGGAAGTTCCGCGATCCCGACGATCGCCGCTTCGCCATGCAGTCCCGTCATGTGCCGTCCCGCCTCGGCAGGGCCACCGTCGCCGTTCCCGGCATCAGCACCGTGTCCCCCCGTCGGCCCGCGATGTCAACGTCGACGAGGCCGACGCCGTCGTCGACCCGTTTGGTCGTCACGGTCCCTGCGAACGTCAGCTCCTCGTCGGGATAGGCGACGGCGCGGTTCTGCACCGAGTACCGGACAAGCCTGCCGCGGCCGCCGATCCAGTCGGTGAGGGCGCGTGCCAGCAGGGCGGACTGCAACGGGCCCTGCACCAGTACGTCGTCGTATCCCTCGACGGTCGTCGCCCAGTCCCCGTCGTAGTGGATGCGGTGACCGTTGTAGGTGGCGGCGCTGAAGAAGAACATCTGCGTCCGGTCCACTGTGACCGTGAGCGGGACGATCGCGTCGCCGGGTTCGACGTCCTCGTAGTGCAGCTGCTCGTTCACTCGGGTCTCCTATGGCCGGGCGATCATCGACGTGGTGGCCTCGGCCAGCAGCGCACCGAGCTGATTGCGGTAGCCGGTGTGCCACGTCACCAGCACGAAACGCCCTGACCTGCCCTGCTTCTCGACGATCGACTCGATGGTGCGGACCATCTCGACCTCGTCGCGGTGGTAGGCGGGCAGATGGAATGTGGTGGACTCGCCGCCGGCCATCCGGCGCGGCGCGCGTGGGAAGGCGAGGCCGCCGGACACCGCTCCCGACGAGCCGTCGGGGCGCAGGTCGGCCAGCGCCGCGACGCCGAGCACCGCGTACTGCAGGTACAGGGGCGGACAGATCACGTCGTCGTACCCGTTGGCGCGGGCGTACTCCGGGTCGAACCACAGCCGATTGTGATCGCCCACCGAGGCGGCCCAGCGCTGCCACTGCAGCCGGTGCACCTCGCCGGTGGCGCGGGCGGCGACGGTGCCCACCCGGGCCGCCGATTCGGCGTCGATCAGGCTGTCCTCGGTCACGAGTCGCCTCCCTCCAGCCAGGTCGCGGCCACGTCGGCGCCGCCGCCGAGTGTGGAGAGCACCCGTGCGCGTTCGGAATACCGGTGCAGGTCGGTGTCGACGACGTACCCCATGCCGCCGTGCAACTGGTGCGCGTCGAGGGTGGCGAGCTTGGCCGCCCCGGCGGCGTGCATGCGGGCGACGGCGGTCCGACGGGTGGCGTCATGGCCGTCGTCGAGGAGTGACACCGCCGCCCAGCAGGCCAGGCGGGCCGCCGCCAGGGCGATGTGCATGTCAGCCACCAGGTGCTGCGCGGCCTGGAAAGACGCGATGGGCCTGCCGAACTGGTGACGCAGCACGGTGTGGTCGACGGTGCGCTGAAGGGCCGCCTCGCCGACCCCGACGAGGTCGAGGGACGTCAGCGCGGTCGCGACAGTGGCGATCCGGTGCAGCCGCTCATCGGTCACTCCCCCGTCGGCACCGAACACCATCCGGCGGTCGTCGACCGTGACGCCGTCGAAGTGCAGTCGCGCCGCGGTCTGCCGACCCATCATTGTCAGCGGTTCGGCGCGCAGCGACGGGGAATGGGTTGGAACCACGAACACCAGCGACCGGGGCGTGACGGTGTCCGCGGCGGAGACGATGAGGAAATCGGCGTGTGCCGCGTCGAGCACGAAGTCGGCGCGGCCGCTGATCGACCAGCCGTCCCCGTCGGGTACGGCCCGCAGCGTGGGTGTGACGATGCTTGCGTTCACGGCCGACCACAGCGCCGTTGCGTAGCGGCGTCTTCCGGATGCGATGGCGGGTAGCAGCGCGGCGCGCTGTTCGGCGGTGCCGATGGCGTCCACGGCGAGGCCGGCATGGATGGTGCTGTGCACGATCGTCGGGCACAGTCCGCGGCCCGCCTCCACCGAGAAGGCACCGAGGTCCTTCAGGGATCCGCCTGCTCCGCCGTACACCTCGGGCAGGGCGAGGCCGAAGACGCCTGCGTCGGCGAGAAGTGCCCACAGCCCGGGTGATTCGGAGTCCGCGGTGAAGAGGCGCCGCAGCATCGCGGTGAACTCGCGTTCGTCCTCATCGGGCAGCAGGCGCACGTCGGGTCTCCGGTCAGCGTCCGTAGGAGGGCATGCCGTGGCCGCGCTGGGCGATGACGTCGCGCAGCACCTCGTTCGTGCCGCCGCCGAATCGCATCAACGGCGCGGCTCGGTAGAGCCGCTCGAAGACACCGTCGGCGGGGGCGCCGGGCGTGCGGTGCGCCAGCAGGCCGTCGGGACCGAGCAGGTCGATGGCGAGGTCGGCGATCCGTTGGCGCAGCTCGCTGGTGAAGACCTTCTCGACACTCACCTCGACGGTGGGGATGACGCCGGTGTCGAGCATCGATGCGGCCTCCAGCCCCATCAGCGTCGCCACGTCGACGTCGGCCTCGGCCTGCAGGAGACGCCGCACGAAGAACGGATTGTCTGCGGGCACCGATCCATCGCGACGAGGGAGCCGGGCGTGGCGCTGAAGTTCGTCGAGCGCACGCCGCAGATCACCGGCGTTCGTGAGCGCGCCCCGCTCGAGATCCAGGGCGCCGGTGATGTAGGTCCAGCCGTGGTTCTCCTCACCGATCAGATTCGTTGCGGGAACCCGGACGTCGCGGAAGAACACCTCGTTGGTGCGGTAGCCCGACCACGCGGTCAGCGGCCGGATCTCGATTCCGGGCCGGTCGAGCGGCACGATGAGCACCGAGATCCCGCGGTGCCGCCGGGCATCGGGATCGGTGCGCACACAGAGCCACTCGTGGGTGCTGCGCTGCGCCCCGCTGTTCCAGATCTTCGACCCGTTGATCACCCACTCGTCACCGTCACGGACGGCGCGGGTGCGCAGGGCGGCGAGGTCGGTGCCCGCGTCGGGCTCGGAATAGCCGACGGCGCAGGTCAGCTCGCCCCTGGCGATCGGAGGAAGGAACTCGCGCCTGTTCTGGTCGGTGCCGTGGCGCATGATCGTCGGCGCCACCGAGGTCACCGTCAGGTCCGGACCCGGGACACCCCAGTACTCGAATTCGCGCATCAGCAGGTGCTGGTGCATCGCGCCGAGCCCCAGTCCGCCGTACTCCTTCGGCCAGGTGACGCCGAACCAGCCCTTCTCGCCGACTCTGCGACGGAATGCCGACACCTCGCCGCCGATGCGCTCGAGACCGTGTTCGGCCAGTTCGGACACGAGCGCCGGTGTCACCGAGTCGCGCAGGAACGCCCGAACTTCGCCGACCCAGGCCAGTTGCGCCGGATCGAGGCCGTCATCCACGAGCGGCAGCCTAGCCGCAGGCGCGCCTGGCCGGACTATTTCGAAAAGAAAGAGTTTCGGCGGTACGGGATCCGCCCGGCGACGTCACCACATCGTGCCGCGGAGGTGGTCGGCTGGCCTGAGGTCGTGTGCGGCCAGGATGCCGGCCGGGGCGTCGCAAACGGCGCCGACGGCGTTGACCGCACGCGCGGCGGTGGCGATGACTCCGCCTTGATTGTGGTCGATCTCGATGCCGACGTGGGCGTTGATCTCCACACCGGGGTCGCCGTGCACCACGACGCGGTGCACGCCGGGCCTGCCCTCCGGAGGGTAGATCCAGTCCGGCGCGGCCGCCTGGGTGAGCCGGTTGACGTGCTCCATGGTGATCACCACCCGCCCGTCGGCGACACCCTCGACCCCGAACCGCACCGCCGCGACCCGGCCGGGCTCGACCGTCATCATCGTGCAGCGAATGGGCTGCGGCGTCACCCACTTCTCGTGTCGCTCGCGGACGTCGTCGAGCTCGACACCCAGGCCCTCGGCGAGGGTGCGCACCTGTCCGCCCCACAGGGACGTCAGCACCCCAGGCGAGAACATGATCGGCGTGTGGTCCGGCGTGGTGCCGAATCCGAAACTGACGCCGGTGAATTCGGCGTCGTCGTACGAGCCGTAGTCGAAGACCTCCTGCACGGTCACCGCGGTCGCCCTGGTCGAGAGGCTGAGTGCCGCGTGCACCAGGGTGTCCCCGGAGAACCCCGGGTCGATGCCGTTGACGTACAGGGTGCTGCCGCCGGTGCGGCAGGCCTGCTGCAACGGTTCCCGCAACCAGGCGTCGGCGTGCTGCGGGGCGACCAGCCAGACCAGCGACGTGCCGACGACGTTGACCCCCGCCGCGAGGAACGCGGTGAGCTCCCCGATCGCGTCCCTGGGCCGCGTCTCGGCCTGTGAGGTGTAGACGACGCAGTCGGCGTTCAGCGCCAGCAGCGCGTCGATGTCGTCGGTGGCGGTGACGCCGGTCGGCTCGGCCAGGCCGCACAGCTCGGCGGCGTCGCGCCCGATCTTGGCCGCGCCGTTGGCGTGCACACCCACCAGTTCGACGTCGGGCCTGCCGATCAGCGCGCGCAGCGCATGGACGCCGACGTTCCCGGTGGAGAACTGGATGACTCGGCGCTTCGCGGGCATCGTCGCTTCCCGTCCACTCACAGCAGGTCGGTGATCGTCTTGAGGCCGGCGTCGTACAGCACGCCGGGCATCATGCCGCCGTCCACCTCGATCGTGGTGCCGTTGACGTAATCGGCGCCGCCACCGGCGAGGAACACGCAGAGCCGTCCGACCTCGTCGGGCTCGCCACCGCGCCGCAGCGGGATCTTCGCGAAGTACTTCGCGCCGTCCGGATCGTCGGCGGGAAGGACGAACGAACGGAGGTTGTCGGTCAGGTGCGGGCCGAGGGCGAGCGCGTTGACCCGCGCGTGCGGTCCCCACTCCTCGGCGAGGGAACGGGTCATCTGGTTCAGTCCGGCCTTCGCCGCGCCGTAGGACACCAGCGTCGGCGAACCCGCCGGATGCGACGCGCCGCTGGAGATGTTGATGATGCAGCCGGTGCCGTCCTGGCGCCGCATCTGCCGAAAGACCCTGACCGCGAACCACAGTGGGCTGATGAGGTTCATCTGGACGGCGAACGCATGGAACAGCACGGTCCGCTCGTAGTCGTCGTCGCTGCGGGGCGCGCCCTGGATCTTCTGCACCAGTTCGGGAATGTCCTCGGCGTGTGGCGCCGGAACCGTGCCGCCTGCGTTGTTGACCAGGATGTCGATACGGCCGTGGGTGTCGGCGACCTGCTGCACGAACGCATCGATGGCGCGGTGGTCGCCCTGATCGCACACCTGCTGTTCCGAGCGCTCCGCCCAGCCGGGATGCTCACCGACGCCCGGGATCGCGTCCAATGCTGTGCGCGAGCAGCCGATGACCGTGGCCCCGGCGCGCAACAACTCGTGGGCGATGCCGACGCCGACACCGCGGCTGGTTCCGGTGACGATCGCGATCCTGCCGTCCAGGGAACCCATCGATGTCTTTCCTCTCGCGGTCACATCGCGCAGGTGCGGCGGCGGTCGTCCTCACATGCCGGGCCCCGGCCGCGGTCGAACCATAAACAGTTCAATGTTTTGATGTCAATCCCCGACGTGTGGTCCCCTTGTCCGCATGGCTCCCCGAGTCGCGCCGCGCCGGCCCGCGCACGGCAACCAGGCCCGCGCCGAGCGCACCCGGGCCAAGGCGATCGACGAGACGGTGCGGTGCGTGCTCGAGGAGGGAATCGGCGCGGCCAGCGCCAAGCACATCGCCGAACGGGCAGGCATGACATGGGGAGTGATCCAGTACCACTTCGGCGATCGGGACGGTCTGCTCATGGCGGTCGTCGACCAGGGCTTCGCCGAACTGCTTGCGGCGCTGCGGGAATTGCCGCCCGCCGACGCGACGACCGACACCAGGGCGCGGGTCGAACAGGTGGTGGGCGCGGCGTGGGTGGCGATGTCGAGTCCGACGTCGCGGGCCGCCATCGAGATCCTGGTGGGCACGCGCGCCACCTGGGGCGCATCGGCCGGCGACCACCTCGACCATCTGGCGAGGACCTTCGCCGGACTCGGCATCGGCGTCGGTGCGAATCTCGACGCCGCACGCGGCGCCGCGCTGAGCCACCTCCTGCTCTCGACACTGCGTGGCCTCGTCACCACCCAATTGATCATGGCTCGGCCGGTCGACACGGCGCGTGACAGGTCGATGCTCGTCGAGGTGATCTGCGCATACCTCGATCGGGTGTCCGACGCGGGCGGCTCCGGCGTCTAGGTCACCCCGCCCAGGTGTCCCCGCCTAGGCCTCGGGCACCGGTTCGTTGACCCGGTACAACCGCCAGTCCGGCTGGCTGTCACCGTCGTTGGGGATCGAGAGTTCCAGCGTCGCCACGTCGGCGCCCGTGTCGTACAGCGTCGGGTAACGCAGGTTCAGCGCGTCGGCCGCGCCGCGCCCCTCCGGCGGCACCGACAGCAGGTACCGGACGCCGTTCTCGGCGGGCGCGTTCAGCAGCGTGGTGAAGTCGGGGTCCGACGGCACCACGAACGTCTTCGGCCGGTCCGACGCCGCGAGGATGGCGAACCCGTAGACGGTGTCGGTGATCACCGAACTCTCCGGCAGGGCGAGATCGTCGAGATAGTGCGCGATCTCACGTTCGGTGGAGAACGAGGCGGCGATGCGGTGCTCGATCTTCTTGCGGCCGCTCACACTGTCCGGATCGGGCGCCAGCACGGCACCGAGGGCGTACTCCTGTGGGGCGTACCTCGGCAGGCTCATTCCCCACGCCGTCACCGGAAGGCCGAGTGCGAAGACCAGTGCCAGCGCCGCGTAGACCGGCCACGGCCGGCGCGGACCCGGTTCGACGGCCGGCGGTGCGTACCGGCCGCGGCGCTTGGCGGGCAGCAGTGCGCCGTCGGGCACGGCCAGCATCGCCAGGCAGGCGGTCAACGGAACCGCGATGACGTAGAACCGCAGGAACGGGAACGTCGACCCGGCGGCATAGCCCAGCGTCTGGAATGCCAGGGCGGCGCCGTAGACGGCCAGCGGCGGCAGCAGCACCTGCCAGTTCTGCGCACGCGCCCGTCCCGCCACCGCCCACAGCCCGATCGGCAGCAGCGCGGGGGCGAGCAGCAGGATGCACACGACCGCGAACAGCATGCCGGAACCGAAGGTCGGCACCGTCTGTCCCGACTGCGCCAGGATCGCGGTGTTGCCGTACTGGGAGGTGAACTGTGCGAACGCCTCTCCGGTGATCAGCCAGCTGATCACCGCCCAGCCGAGGAAGGCCGCCGTGCCCGGTCCGCTGACCATCAGCAGGTCGAGCAGTGCCCGGCGGAACCGCGGCGCGGGGGTGGCGCGCAGATAGGTGGTGACGCCGACGAGCAGTCCGGCCGCCGCGATGCACGCCACCGCGTCGTAACGGGTGAGGTAGGCCAGGCCCATCGCGATGCCGCCCGCCGTGACGAGGTGATGCACGTCGTCGTCGACCATCCACAGGATCAGCCTGCGCACCGCCCACGACATGAAGAACACGAACGGCGCCTCGCTCATCCCGTTCGAGCCGTAGAACACGATCATCGGATTCAGTGCGAACACGGCGGCGATGGTCAGCGCGTACCCGCGCGGCAGTCCACGGTCGGTGCCCATCGACAGGATCTGCACGGCCGCACCGGCCATGAACACCGCCGACATCATGCTGCCCGAGAACGCCCGCTCGGTCATCTCCGGCCACAGCGGGCTGGCCAACACCGCGGGGATCTGCACCATGGCCGTCAGCGGCGTGAAGATGAAGCCGATCGCGGCGAGGTGCGGATCGCGGCTGAACAGCACCGACTGCGCGGCCGAGACGCGAGACAGCGCGTCGCCGAGGATGAAGCCGTTGCGCACCTGCAGCCAGTATCCGACCCCGAGGTAGATCAGCAGGGTCACGACGAACAGTGCGGCCTTGAGCCGGCGATCGGTCACGACGGCCCGGCCTGTTGCGCCTCGACGTCGTCGGGCCGTTCCGACAGGCCGTGAAACGTCTTCTCCCAGTAGGACGGATTGCGGATCAGCTGGTAGCAACCCTTGGCCGCGGCCACACTCATCATCACCCAGAAGGCGGGCACCGTCAGCGCGGCCACCAGCAGGTCGGAGCGGTCGTCCTCGCGCAGCGCGATCAGGTTCATGTACAGCGTGGCGGCGTTGCCCAGGATCAGCGCGATCAGCGCCGGGAAGTAGATGTACATCGGGAAGATGTCCTCGACCACTGCGGGCTGGCCGAGGAACCAGACCAGGGTGATCAACCAGAACGCCAGGTTGAGCACCGCGATGATCGGCGTGCCAGCGAGCACCAGGTTGAAGCGGACGAAACTGCGGAATCCGATGGTGCGGAACAGCCGCACCGGCCTGCGGATCTGCACCAGCCAGGTCTGCAGATAGCCCTTGTACCAACGGGACCGCTGCCTGACCCAGTTGATCGGATCGCTGTTGGCCTCCTCCAGCGTGCGGGAGTCGATCACCGCGGTGTGATAGCCGTTGGACGCGATGCGCAGTCCGAGGTCGGCGTCCTCGGTGACGTTGAACGGGTCCCAGGCGCCGATCTGCTCCAGCACGTCGCGACGCAGGTGATTCGACGTGCCGCCCAACGGGATTGGTGACGTCGAGCCCATCATGCCGGGTAGCAGATAGCCGAACCACAGGGCGTACTCGGCGGTGAACCACGCGGTGAGCAGGTTCTGGTGGCCGTTGTGGTACACGAGTTTGGCCTGCACACAGGCGATGTCGTCGGGCAGTCGGCCGAATGCGGCCACCACCCGGCGCAGCTGCAGCGGCTCGGGCAGGTCCTCGGCGTCGAAGATCGTCACGATGTCACCAGTCGCGAAGTACAGACCGTAGTTGCACGCCTTCGGTTTCGTACGGGGATCCGCCGGCGGCACCAGCACGATGGTGATGGCGTCGGACTCGGCGCAGTCGCGGGCCGCGGCGATGGTGACGTCGTCGTCGGCCTCCAGCAGCAGCAGCACCTGCAGCTTGTCGGACGGGTACTCCAGCGCCGCCATCGCGCCGATCAGGTCGCCCACCACCTCCGGCTCGTTGTAGGCGGGCACCAGGATCGTGTAAGGCGGGAGGTCGGCGTCGGGAATGGCGCGCGCCTCCTCGTCGGAGACGACGATCGCCCGCGACGCCAGGCCCTGCCGGAAGATGAGCAACCGGTCGGCCATCGTGAGCAGGTAGCCCAGCGTGCACACTCCGATCAGGGCCACCGCCGTCGGCATGGGCTGCCAGACCGCGCACACCGCCAGCAGCCCCAGCAGCGCCCACACCACCGCCTTCTGCCAGGGCAGGACGGAGATCGAGGCCGACCGCAGCGGATCGCCCTCGCGCAGGCCGTCGATGGCCCGGTGCAGTGCGTACTGCTGCTCCGCCTCGGTGGCCGACTCCGGTGACGGACGGTCCGCGAACGTTGTCATCGCTGCGTGCCCGTCGCCGTGAACTGGGCGCCCACCAGTGCCCGCCCGAAGACGGTGAGCAGTTCGCCGTCCTTGAACGTCGGCGTGCGCTGGTCGAGCACCGCGTTGCCGCGGAACAGGAGCGTCAGCAGGGTCCGCAGGGTCGGGAACAGATTCCCCGACGGCACCGGGAACGGTGCGTCCGGCTCGTGGTTGTCCACCGCGAAGATCGTCACCCGCTGCGCGATCTCGGCGTTGCCCCAGGCGAACTGCAGGGAGTTCCACGTCACCAGCAGGTCGTCGTCGACGACGGAGAGCAGCTGACCGGTGATCCCCATTCCCAGGTCGACGGGACGCAGGGTGCTCAGCCGTGCCGCGGTCAACCCGTACAGCACCCGGCCCGGATACACCCCGAACGAGAACGGCCGCTCGCTGACGATGCTGTCCACCACCACCGTGCGGGGCCGGGACGCTTTGTCCCACCGGATGTTTCCCACATCGGCGGTCATGGTCTGGCGCACCAGCACCGCGTCGTCACCGTACAGGCGCTCCACCTGCTCGTAGGTCTGCACGGCGGTGGTCGACCACCCTGTCGGCGCAGCCAGCGGCTGACCCGGCTCCAGGAAGCCGGGAGTGGACCTGCTGATCGGGGCGGTGGTGGTCACGGCGGGCAGGTGGAAGGTCGACAGCACCAGCGCGACGACGATCACCAGCGGCACACCGGACCACACCTGCTTGGCGGCAAGCGGTTCGACAGAGCGTTCGAGTATCCGTTTGGGCGCGCCGCGGCGGGACCGCAGATACATCACCGTGCCGACCACACAGATCGCCGTCAGCGCAGGCACCTGCTGGTAGACCTGGATGGGCGCGTCCTCGAAGAAGACGCCGACCACGAGCAGCACACCGAATCCGACGACCCACGCCGCGACGGAACCGATCGCACCGCGCCTTCGGGTGCGTCCGGTGGCGATGCCGGTGCCGAGGCCCGCGATCAGCAGCGTCACCGCTCCTGCCGCGAATTTTCCACCGCCGAAAAGGATCACCGCGAGGTAGTACGGCAGCGAGAAGCCGAGCAGCAGCATGAACCAGACCCAGGCGAACCGGATCACCGGACGCAGTCCGAACAGCACGATGCAGCAGCTGACGATGAACAGCCACATCGCCACGAAGTCGAGCCGCAGCAGGTGGAAGAACAGGGCGTACCGCTGCAGCAGCACACCCTGCAGCAGCAACGCGAGCACCAGCCCCATCGTCCCGACGATGATGTCGGTCTGCCGGTCGTGGATCGGCAGTTCGGTGCGGTTGCGGCGGGCGACTCCGATCGCCACCAGGACCGCCGCCGCGGGCACCGTCCACACGTAGGCGCCGATGCCGCCGGCCCGGCTGGTCTGGGCCAGGCTCGCGAGGCTGTCCCAGAACGCCACGCCGGTCAGCGCCGCGATGAAGACCCACCGGATGATCAGCCGGTAGACCGGATTGATCTCCTCGTACCTGGCGAGCAGCGCCGCCGGCCCGTGCGGGCCGGTCTCGGTGTCGACAGGTGTCGTCGCGGTCATGGACGCCGGCGGGACCGACTGCGCAGCAGCAGGATCAGGCCGACGGCGAGCACGGCTACCGCCACCCCCGCGGCGACGAGCACCCAGCGCGACCCGGACCCGCCCGTGTCGGCCGGTGCGGCCGCGACGTCCTGCCCACCGGCGCCGGACGACACCGCCGCCGGCGGCTCACCGGGCACCGCGATCACCGCGTCGCCGGTCAGCCGCGACCAGCGGTCCACATCGGCAGACAACCATTCCAGCAGCCGGTCGAGCTCGCCCGGCGCGTTGTCCGACGTCGCCACCAGGACCGTGCGGTTGCCGTCATAGGTCGTCTGCAGTGAACCGAAGGCCGGCGCGGGTGTGATGGTCAGCGTGCCGGCTTCCCCGGTGCCGCGGGCATTCTCGACGGTCAGCTCACCGTCGGCATTCGCGGTGACCGGCAGGGTGATCCGGTCGTCGGTCCACTCGTTCGCGTCGATCAGCACCGCCGGATTGGGCGAAGCGGCGGCCTCGGCCACCGAGGTCACCGCGGTGTCGACGGGCAGCCCACTCAGCCGCTGCAGCCCCACCAGGATCGCGACCGCGCGCCGGGTGTCGGCGAAGTCCTCGCCGATGCCGACCTCGACGCGTGGCATCAGCGCCTGGGGCAGCGCCTGGAAACCGCCCGGCAGCGGTGGCTGTGCGCGCTCGCTGCGGATCTCGCTGTCGCCGTCGATGGTCAGCGTGATCGGCTGGAACTCGCCGCAGCGGCCGACGTTGCCGCTGATGTCGAGCGCCACACCCAGGTTCGTGTAGCGCTCGAGCAACTGATCGGGCACGTCGATCCACCGGTCGATGCGGCCCGAGCTCTCGGCCGGCCAGCTGTCCAGTGTCTCCGCGCCGATCGCGACGACCAGCTGGCCGCCGATCTGCGACGGCAGTGGCGTGTAGGAGCCCTGCAGGTGAACGCGGACGTTGCGGGCGGAACGGCCGAGCCGGGTCTGGTCGAGGCCGATGGACACCTGCGGCGACAGTCCGGTGGCGTTGACACCCGGCTGCCCGAGGCGGCGCAGCGTGGTGCTGTCCGACGCCAGGACAGGACTCGACTGCACCGGTCCGACAACGGCTTTCGAGCTCAACGCCAGGCGGTTGACGTCGCTGGACAGCAGCCGGGCCTGATTGGTCAGCTCCCCGTCGCGGCCGCTGATGAGCAGTGACGGCACCCCGACGGTGCCCAGCAACGACACCCCCGCGTCGTCGCCCTCCCGGATCACGACCTGGCGCTGCATCGGCTGCGATGGTCCCGGTGGCGCGTCCTGGCCGTCGGCCAGCGCGGTGACCGACACCTCGGTGTCCTGTTTCCCGTACCGGGCGACCACCGCGGTCGCGAACCGGATCGCGGCGTCGGACTCGACGCGCGAGGGCGCCGCCGGTACGAACAGGTCGATTCGGCGCAGGATCGGCGGCAGGAAGTCGGCCACCGTGCGCGGCGGTGCCTCGATGCCCTCGTACCGGACCGCCGCGTCGACCAGGCGCAGCGGATTGGAGGGGTCGAGGCAGTAGTCACCGGCGGGGGTCAGGTAGCTCCGCAGGGTGACCGTCACGGCGTTGTCGACGATGGCGGCGCCCGCGAGCGGGATCGAGATCGGCGCCCGGTCGACGATCGGCAACCCGGTCCGCGACAGCGTCCGGTCCTCCTGGGTGGCCGTCAGCGTTCCGGCGGCGACATTGACCGGGACCTCCACCGTGGCGTCGATCGACGCGGGCACCAGACCGGGCGGCACCGGGATGGTGAGCGAGGAGATGCCCTGGGTGCCATAGAACGCGACCACGGGATCGGCGCCGACTTCGGCCAGGCGCAGGGTCGGTGCATCGGCGACCTGACCACCGTCTCCCGGCGCAGCCGTCGCTGGAAAAGCGAAGGCCGTCGGCATGGTTAACAAGACAAGACTTGCGCCGACGGCCAAATTCGCCCGAAATGCAGGCCAGATACCAACCCTCACAAGCCCGAGCGTAGACAATTCGGCCGTCAGGCAAACCCGTAATCGTTGATTTCACCAAAGATGCCGGTAGCCAATGGCACTCGCACGTCGGGCATGGAAAAGCCCCGCACGCATTGCGTGCGGGGCTTTCGCCGTCGTCTTGCGGGTCGGCCTACTTGGCCTTCTCGAGCACGTCGACGAGGCGCCACCGCTTGGTGGCCGACAGCGGACGGGTCTCCATCAGGGACACCCGGTCGCCGACGCCGGCATCGCCGTTCTCGTCGTGCGCCTTGACCTTCGTGGTGGTCCGGATGATCTTGCCGTAGAGCGGGTGGCTCTTACGCGATTCCAGCTCGACCACGATGGTCTTCTGCATCTTGTCGCTCACCACGTAGCCGATGGCCGTCTTGCGACGTCCGCGCGGCTTCTCGGTGCGCGGGGTGCGCGCCGCACCCTTTTCGGTGGCGTCAGATTTTGCGTCTGCCATTACGATTCCTCACCTGCGGGCCCGGAAGCCAGGCCCAGTTCACGTTCGCGCAGCACGGTGTACACGCGCGCAATCTCCTGCCGCACGACACGCAGCCGGCGGTTGTTGGCGAGCTGGCCGGTGGCCATCTGGAAGCGCAGGTTGAACAGCTCTTCCTTGGACTCACGCAGCCGGTCGGTCAGCTCGTCGTCGGTCAGCTCACGCAGCTCACCAGTGGAAACTCCAACGGCCATCAGAAGTTCTCCTCTCTGGTCACGATGCGCGCCTTGATCGGCAACTTGTGGATCGCACGGGTCAGCGCGTCGCGCGCGATCTTCTCGTCCGGGTAGCTCAGCTCGAACAGCACGCGGCCCGGCTTGACGTTGGCGATCCACCACTCCGGCGAACCCTTACCGGAACCCATGCGGGTCTCGGCGGGCTTCTTGGTCAGCGGGCGGTCCGGGAAGATGTTGATCCAGACCTTGCCGCCACGCTTGATGTGCCGGTTGATGGCGATACGGGCGGACTCGATCTGCCGGTTGGTGATGTAGGCGTGCTCGAGTGCCTGGATGCCGTAGTCGCCGAAGCTCACCGAGGTGCCGCCACTGGCGACGCCGCGCTGGCGGGGGTGGTGCTGCTTGCGGTGCTTGACCTTGCGCGGGATAAGCATGTCAGCTCTCCGTATTCTGGGTCGTCTCGGCGGCGGCGCCGGCAGCGGCTTCGGTGCCCACTGCAGCCTCGGCCGCAGCCGGAGCCTCTTCGGTGCCCGTCGCCGCACGACCCGCGTCGGTGCTCGTGGCGGTGGTGCCCGACGCCCCGCTGCGACGCGGGCGGGTGCCCGACGGACGCTCGCGGCGCGGCCGGTCGGCGGCCGGTGCGGCGGCGGCCAGCTCACGCTTGCCACCGACGATGTCGCCCTTGTAGATCCACACCTTCACGCCGATCCGGCCGAAGGTGGTCTTGGCCTCGTAGAGGCCGTAGTCGATGTCGGCGCGCAGCGTGTGCAGCGGCACCCGACCCTCGCGGTAGAACTCCGAGCGGCTCATCTCCGCACCGCCGAGGCGACCGGAGCACTGCACGCGGATGCCCTTGACGTTGGGCTGACGCATGGCCGACTGGATGGCCTTGCGCATCGCCCGGCGGAACGCCACGCGGTTGGACAGCTGCTCGGCGACACCCTGTGCCACCAGCTGGGCCACCGACTCGGGGTTCTTCACCTCGAGGATGTTGAGCTGGACCTGCTTCTTGGTCAGCTTCTCCAGGTCGGTGCGGATGCGGTCGGCCTCCGTGCCGCGGCGCCCGATCACGATGCCGGGACGGGCGGTGTGGATGTCGACGCGTACCCGGTCACGGGTGCGTTCGATCTCCACGTCGGCGATGCCGGCACGCTCGAGGCCCGTGGCGAGCAGACGCCGGATCGCGACGTCTTCCTTCACGTAGTCCTTGTACTGCTTGTCGGCATACCACCGGGACTTCCAGTCGGTGGTGATACCGAGCCGGAAGCCGTGGGGATTGATCTTCTGGCCCACTACTCTGAGCCCTCCTTCGCTTCGTCAGAAGCTTCTGTCTTCTTCGCGGCAGCCTTCTTGGCCGGCGCCTTCTCAGCAGTTGCCTTGGCAGGCGTCTTGGCGGCGGCGGCCTTGCTGCCCTGCGCGCGCCGCGAGCGGGTGTTCGCCGAGGCCTCGCCTGCGGCCTTGCCGCCACGGCCGCTGTCGCGACGCGGCCGGCTCTCGACGATCACCGTGATGTGGCTGGTGCGCTTGCGGATCCGGAACGCACGCCCCTGGGCGCGCGGGCGGATGCGCTTGGCGGTCGGGCCCTCGTCGGCGTGGATCGTGGCCACCACGAGGGTGGACGGGTCCAGGCCGTCGTTGTTCTGCGCGTTGGCCGCGGCACTGGCGATCACCTTGGCGACCGGCTCGCTGGCGTCCTGCGGTGCCCACCGCAGGATGTCGAGCGCCTCGGCGACCGACTTGCCGCGCACCAGGTCGATGACCCGGCGCGCCTTGCTCGCCGAGACGCGCACGAAGCGCGCCTTCGCGACGGCGGACGGATATTCGGTGACTGTAGCGGATGGAGTACTCATTACCGGCGCTTCGCCTTCCGGTCATCCTTGATGTGACCCTTGAACGTGCGGGTGGGGGCGAACTCGCCCAGCTTGTGCCCGACCATCGACTCGGTGACGAACACCGGCACATGCTTGCGGCCGTCGTGCACCGCGAACGTGTGACCGATGAAGTCCGGGATGATGGTGGACCGGCGCGACCAGGTCTTGATGACCTGCTTGGTGTTCTTGTCGTTCTGGACGTCGACCTTCTTGAGCAGATGGTCGTCGACGAACGGGCCCTTCTTCAGGCTGCGTGGCATCGTTGGATCCTTCCCGGCCTAGCGCTTGTTCTTGCCGGTGCGCCGGCGTCGGACGATGAGCTTGTCGCTCGGCTTGTTCTTGCGGGTGCGGCCTTCCGGCTTGCCCCACGGGCTCACCGGGTGACGACCACCGGAGGTCTTGCCCTCGCCACCACCGTGCGGGTGGTCGACCGGGTTCATCACGACACCACGGACGGTCGGGCGCTTGCCCTTCCAGCGCATCCGGCCGGCCTTGCCCCAGTTGATGTTGGCCTGCTCGGCGTTGCCCACCTCGCCGACCGTGGCGCGGCAGCGCACGTCGACGCGGCGGATCTCACCGGACGGCATACGCAGGGTCGCGTAGGGACCCTCCTTGCCGAGCAACTGGATGCTCACACCGGCCGAACGGCCCAGCTTGGCGCCGCCGCCCGGACGCAGCTCGACGGCGTGGATCACGGTGCCGGACGGGATGTTGCGCAGCGGCAGGTTGTTGCCGGGCTTGATGTCGGCGTTGGCGCCCGCCTCGACGATCGCACCCTGCTTGAGTCCCTGCGGCGCGATGATGTAGCGCTTCTCGCCGTCCAGGTAGTGCAGCAGTGCGATGTTCGCGGTGCGGTTCGGGTCGTACTCGATGTGCGCGACCTTGGCGTCGACGCCGTCCTTGTCGTGGCGACGGAAGTCGATGAGGCGATAGGCCCGCTTGTGGCCGCCGCCCTTGTGCCGGGTGGTGATGCGGCCGTGCGCGTTACGACCACCCTTGCCGTGCAGCGGACGGATCAGCGACTTCTCCGGGGTCGAGCGGGTGATCTCGGCGAAGTCGGAGACGCTGGCACCGCGACGACCGGGGGTCGTCGGCTTGTACTTGCGAATAGCCATGTCTACAAAGCTCTCTCTAGTCTCTCAGTCCCTGCCCCGGCTAGGCCGGCGCTCCGAACAGATCGATCGGCTTGCTGCCCGCAGCCAGTGTGACGATGGCGCGCTTGGTGCTCTTGCGCTGGCCATAGCCCGCACGGGTGCGCTTGCGCTTGCCCTGCCGGTTGGCGGTGTTCACCGAGTCGACCTTGACCTTGAAGATCTTCTCGATCGCGATCTTGATCTGGGTCTTGTTCGAATCCGGGTGCACCACGAACGTGTACACGTTGTCCTCGATCAGCCCGTAGCTCTTCTCGGAGATGACCGGAGCCAGGATGATGTCGCGGGGGTCAGTCACGGTCGCCATCAGGCCGACACCTCCTCGTCGTTGGCCGCCGCACTGCGGGTGGCCGTGGTGATGTAGGTGTTCAGCGCCTCGACGCTGAAGATCACGTCGTCGGCCTTCAACACGTCGTAGGTGTTGAGCTGGTCGGGCGAGATCACGTGCACGCCCGGCAGGTTCCGCACGCTGAGCGTGCCGGTCACGTCGGTCCGGCCGACGACCAGCAGCACCTGCGGGCGATCGGTCAGCGTGGCCAGGAACGTCCTGGCGCCCTTGGTCGACGGGGTCTGGCCCTCGACGAACTCGGTGACGGCGTGGATGCGGCCGTTGCGGGCCCGGTCCGAGAGCGCCCCGCGCAGTGCGGCGGCGATCATCTTCTTCGGGGTGCGCTGGCTGTAGTCGCGCGGCTGCGGGCCGTGCACCACGCCACCGCCGGTGAACTGCGGCGCGCGCGTCGAACCCTGACGGGCACGACCGGTGCCCTTCTGCCGGTACGGCTTCTTGCCACCGCCGCGCACCTCGCCACGCGTCTTGGTGGAGTGCGTGCCCTGCCGCTTGGCGGCCAGCTGCGCATTCACCACCTGATGCATGAGCGCGATGTTCGGCTCCACGTCGAACAGCTCGGCGGGCAGCTCCACGGAGCCGTCCTTCGTGCCGCCCGGGGTGAGGACGTCGATCGTCAATGTCTGCGTCTTGTCGGCCATTACTTCTCGCCTCGCTTGATTGCGCTGCGGACCATCACCAGGCCACCGTTGCGGCCGGGGATGGCGCCCTTGATCAGGATCACGCCGTTCTCGGCATCGACCTTGTGCACCTTGAGGTTCTGGGTGGTGATGCGGTCGTGGCCCATCCGGCCCGACATCCGCGTGCCCTTGAACACCCGGCCGGGGGTGGCGCAGCCACCGATCGAACCGGGGCGGCGGTGCACGGCCTGGGCGCCGTGCGCGGCGCCCTGACCCTTGAACCCGTGCCGCTTCATGGTGCCGGCGAAGCCCTTGCCCTTGCTGGTGCCCGTCACGTCGACGAAGGCGCCGTCGGCGAAGATCTCCGCCGTCAGCTCCTGGCCGACCTCGTACTCGGCGGCGGCCGTCTCGTCGTCGAGCCGGAACTCGGCGATGTGGCGGCGCGGGTTCACCCCGGCCGCGGCGTACTGACCGGACACCGGCTTGTTCACCTTGCGGGGGCTGATCTCGCCGTAGGCGAGCTGCACCGCGCTGTAGCCGTCGCGCTCCGGGGTACGGATCATCGTGACGACGTTCGGGCCGGCCTTGACGACCGTCACCGGCACGACCTTGTTGTTCTCGTCGAACACCTGCGTCATGCCCAGCTTGGTGCCCAGAATGCTCTTTCTAGCCATTTCTCTTGGGTCTCCTACTGGATGTTGACGTCGACGCTGGCCGGCAGATCGATGCGCATGAGAGCGTCAACGGTCTTCGGCGTCGGGTCGAGGATGTCGATCAGCCGCTTGTGTGTACGCATCTCGAAGTGCTCCCGCGAGTCCTTGTACTTGTGCGGGGACCGGATGACGCAGTACACGTTCTTCTCGGTCGGCAGCGGCACTGGGCCCACCACGCTGGCACCGGTACGGGTGACCGTCTCCACGATCTTGCGCGCCGAGGCGTCGATCGCCTCGTGGTCGTAGGCCTTGAGCCTGATGCGGATCTTTTGTCCCGCCACGCTTTTCCTACCTCACTCCTGCTTGTGTTCCGACTGGGGGACCCAATCGGACCTGGTGTTGCTGCGCTCCGCCCGCAGGCATCGCGCTGGCTGTTGCCGCCGCTGTGTATCTGTCTCTGGTTCACCGACCCCCGCGCTCGGGTGTGTCGCCCTCGCGCACACTCGCCCGCGCCGGAAAACCGCCACGATCGAGAGTTGGGACCGGATGCACCCCTTCGGGTGCCAGTCGCATGCCCGGCCAGGTGCGAACCCGGCTCAAGGCAACCCGAACAGTATGCCTCAAGAGCGGGCGTCATCCAAATTGCTGGCCGACCGCCCGGCACCTCGCCGGACGCGGCCCGTGCACGCGGTAAACGGGCTCGTCACCCACCTGATCACCACGGTCGGCGGCCGGTCAACTTACTCACGAGTAAGGTAGCGTCCATGAGCACTACGACCAGCACGTACCGGGCCTGGCAGCGACTGGCCGGCGTGCCTGCGGGCAGCCGCCTGTTCTCGGCGGCGGCGACCGCCCGGGTGCCCTACTTCGCCTCGATCGCGCCGCACGTGGTGCGGATGGAGCCGGGCCTGGCCGAGGTCGCGGTGCCGAAGTGGTTCTTCGTGCACAACCACCTGCACACCGTTCACGCGATCGCGTCGTGCAATGCCGCCGAGATGGCGATGGGCATGTTGATGGAGGCCACCGTGCCGACGACGCACCGGTGGATCCCGAAGGCGATGACGGTGCAGTACCTGCAGAAGGCGACGACGTCGCTGCGGGCGACGGCCCGGCTCGACCCGCCGGACTTCACGTCCATCGGCGAGGGCGCCGATCTCGTCGTGCCGGTCACGGTCACCGACCGCCACGGCACCGAGGTGGTGCACGCCGAGATCACCACCTGGGTGACGCCGGCCTGATCCGCCTCGCGCGCTACTCGATGCCGGCCCAGAACGGGCACTGGTGTTCGGCGTCGAAGGTGTCGACCATCTGGCTGCCTCCGGGCTGCAACGACATCCGTGCCGGGTCGGCGATCCCGTCGAGGGCGGGCCAGTCGGGCTGGCCCACCGCGTCGGGTTCGCCGGTGGTCACGAAGCGGCTCCAGTAATCGATCATCTGGTCGGACAGCCGGCGCTGGTCGGCCGACAGCGGGGGCGCACCGCCGACGTCGAACAGGTAGCGCAGCTCCAGGGAATGGCTGGCGCCGACCTTGAACGGCAGCGTCCGCAGCGGCTCGGGCGCAGGCGCGTCGCGGTCGTTGAACTCGTAGCCGTACACGGGTCCGCTGCGGGTCAGGCCGTCGGCCATCCGGTCGGCCACGCAGGCGAACGCCCCGTCGGTGACGGCCGCCGAGTACGCCAGTGCCGCGTCGGGATAGTCGGCGAGCGGATACCGCGCGGCCACCGCGGCGGCGTCTTCGCCGAACGTATCCCGCAGCAGCGCAGGGTATTCGGTGTCGGGATAGCGGACGCCCCGCAGATATTGCAGCGCGACGAACAGGGTGAACTCGTCGCGGGTGGTGCCGATCAGCACCGGCACCTCGAGCGCACGGCCGTCGGTGATCGTCGGCACGGGGTCCACCGGCAGCGTCCGCGTCCCGGTGACCGGCCCGGTCAGCCGGTCCTCCCCGATGCCGGCGTACCAGACCGGTTCGCGGAGTTCGTCGACCGGCAGGTCGCGAAGGCACCGGGCAGCGGCGCCCGGGTCGGGGCAGCCGGCGCCCGCCGCGTAGTCGAGGCTGGCGCGCTCGGCGGTGGGCAGGTCGGCCTGCACCTGACACGGGGCGCTCATCACGATCGCCGCCCGGAACAGGTCCGCCGAGCCGGGGGCGACGAGATGGTCACAGACCGACATGCCGCCCGCGGACTCGCCGGCCACGGTGACCCTGCCGGGGTCGCCGCCGAATCGGCTGATGTTGTCGCGCACCCATCGCAGCGCGGCCTGCTGGTCGGCGAGCCCGTAGTTGCCGACGTCGCCTACCGGCCCCAGCGCGGGGTGGGCCAGGAAGCCCAGGGTGCCGAGCCGGTAGTTCACCGTCACCACCACGATGTCACCGCGCGAGGCCACCCAGCTGCCGTTGTAGACACTGCCGCTGCCGTTGACGAAGGCGCCGCCGTGGATCCACACCATCACCGGCTTGGGCTCGGCCGACACCGGCGGCGTCCAGACGTTCAGCGTCAGGCAGTCCTCGTCGGTCTGCCTGCCGAATTCCAGGTCGGCGCTGGGGTTCTGGATGCAGCGGGGACCCGGGTGGGTGGCGTCGCGCACGTCGGCCCACGGCTCGGGCGGCGCAGGCGGTCGGAAGCGGAGCCGGCCGGTCGGCGGCGCGGCATACGGGATCCCGGAGAACTCCCGGTGGCCGGCGGCCACCTCGCCGCGGACCCGTCCGGTGAGCGTCTGGACCTCCGCGGGGTCGCCCTGGGTCGCCGCGGCCGGCGGCGACGGGTCAGTCCGGTCGTCCGCACTGCCGCAGCCCGCGAGCGTCAGGACCGGCACCAGGGCGAGGCAGGCGGCCCGCACCAGCGCCCGCCGCGACAGGCGAAGCGATGGGGGCACGATTGCGGAGCCTACCGAGGGACGGCAGAAGACCCCCGCGCATCGACCCGTGGCGCATTGCTTCCCAGCGTGGCCCGCGTCACATAAGCTGAGTTATGGACACCCGTCAAGACGAAGAGGAGCGCGGATGAGCACGCCGACGATGGATGACGCCGCGAAGGTGCTGGCCGATCCGTCCGCGTACGCGGACGATGCCCGGCTTCATGCGGCGCTGGCCGACCTGCGGGCGAACAACCCGGTGGCATGGGTGGACAACCCGCCGTACCGGCCGTTCTGGGCGATCACCAAGCACGCCGACATCATGGCGATCGAACGGGCCAACGACCTGTTCCTGTCCGAGCCGCGGCCACTGCTGGCCACCGCGGAAGCCGACGACATGTTCAAGGCGCAGATGGAGGCCGGCATCGGCCTGCGCACCCTGATCCACATGGACGATCCGCACCACCGCAAGGTCCGGTCGATCGGCGCCGACTGGTTCCGCCCGAAGGCGATGCGCGCCCTGAAGATCCGCGTCGACCAACTCGCCAAGCGCTACGTCGACCAGATGCGCGACATCGGGCCGGAGTGCGACTTCGTCACCGACATCGCCGTGCAGTTCCCGCTGTACGTGATCATGTCGCTGCTCGGCCTGCCCGAGGAGGACTACGGCCGCATGCACATGCTCACCCAGGAGATGTTCGGCGGCGACGACGAGGAGTTCCAGCGGGGCAAGAGCCCCGAGGACATGCTGGCGGTGCTGGCTGACTTCTTCAACTACTTCTCGACGCTGACCGCATCGCGACGAGCCGCCCCGACGGCCGATCTCGCCTCCGCGATCGCCAACGGCCGCATCGACGGTGAGCCGCTGGGCGACATGGACACCGCCTCCTACTACGTCATCGTCGCCAGCGCGGGACACGACACCACCAAGGACGCCATCTCCGGCGGGCTGCACGCGTTGATCGAGAATCCCGGCGAGCTGGACCGGTTGCGCCGGAACCCGGAGTTGATGCCGACCGCGGTCGAGGAGATGATCCGCTGGTCGACGCCGGTCAAGGAGTTCATGCGCACCGCCGCCGAGGACACCGAGGTACGCGGCGTGTCGATCGCCAAGGGCGAATCAGTCTATCTCGCATACGTTTCCGGCAACCGGGACGAGGAGATCTTCGACGAGCCGTTCCGGTTCGACGTCGGCCGCGAGCCCAACAAGCATCTGGCGTTCGGCTACGGTGTGCACTTCTGTCTCGGCGCCGCGCTGGCCCGGATGGAGATGAACAGTCTGTTCACCGAACTGATCCCGCGACTCGAGTCGATCGAGTCGGCCGGCCCCGCGGAACTGACGGCCACCACTTTCGTCGGCGGCCTCAAGCACCTGCCGATCCGGTACGCGCTGCGCTGACTCCCCCGTCGGCCGTCCTGGCGTGGGTGGCCAGGAAGCCGTCGACGGCCGCCTCGGCGCAGCCGCGGAAGTCGAAGTCGGCCAGTGTGCTCAGCCGGCCGAGAATCAGGGGCCCGATGAGCAGGGCGATGGCCCCGATCCGGTCGACCTCCACCAGTTCTTCGCGCGCCTGCGGGCTGTCGAAGATCGCGTCGAACGGCAACGTGTACAGCGCCATGATGCGCTCGCGCAGCGTGGCGACGGCCGTTCCGTCGCTGTCGACCGCACCTGATTCGCGCACCTCGGCCCACGGCCCGAGGTCGGGACCCGACGCCAGCCACGTCATCGCGGCCAGCGTCGTGGGCACCTCGGCGATCGCGTCTGCCCAGCCGACGACCACGGCCATCAGCTTGTCGCGCAGTTCGCCCTCGGCGGGCGGCATCGGCGCGGGCTGCAGCAGGCTCACGAAGGCCGCGGCGAGAAGGTCGTTGGCACTGGAGAAGTGGCGGTAGAGGGTGGCGCGCGCGACGTTGGCGGTGCGGGTGACCGCGTCGATGGTCACCGCACTCGGACCACCCGAGCGCAGCAGCGTGGTCGCGGCCTCCAGCAGTGCGGCTCGGGAACGCGCCGGTCGCGGATCGGTACTACCGCCTGCCACCGTTTACACCACCTTCCGCGTGGGTACAAGACTGTCGGTCTCGCTCCAAGACCGTTAGTCTCAAAAGTCACTCTTCCGGAAGGAGAGGTCCATGGTCGACACTCTCGCCCGGCCCGGTCAGCCTACCGATGCGCGACTGGGCGACGTGTCGGCGCGCACCAGGACATGGTTGCTCGCGGTGGCGTGCCTGGACGTGCTGCTGGTGATCTCGTCGATGGTCGCGCTCAACGCGGCCATGCCCGACATCGCCGTCAACACCGCCGCGAGTCAGACCCAGCTCACCTGGGTGGTCGACGGCTACACCCTGGTGCTGGCCTGCCTGCTGCTGCCCGCGGGCGCCGTCGGGGACCGTTACGGCCGCCGGGGTGCCCTGCTGGCCGGGCTGGCGGTGTTCGCTTTCGCCTCGGTGGCGCCGGTGTTCTTCGACGCCCCGCTGCAGATCATCATCGCGCGGGCGGTCGCGGGAGCGGGAGCCGCTCTGATCATGCCCGCGACGCTTTCGCTGCTGACCGCGGGCTTCCCGAAAGCCGAGCGCAACAAGGCCGTCGGCATCTGGGCCGGTGTCTGCGGGTCCGGCGCCATCATCGGGTTCCTCGGCACCGGCGGCCTGCTGCACTTCTTCTCGTGGCAGTCCATCTTCTGGGCCTTCGCGCTCGTGGCCGTCGTCCTCTTCGGGCTGACGCTGACCATTACGTCCTCGCGTGACGAGTCGGGTGCGCCCGTCGACTGGGCAGGCGGAGTGCTCGTCGCCGCGGCGGTCGCGGTCTTCGTCTTCGGTGTCATCGAGGCGCCCGCCCGTGGCTGGTCCAGTCCGGTGGTGTGGGGATGTGTCGGCGCCGGCCTGGCGCTCACCGCGGCGTTCACCGCACTCCAGCTCCGGCTGACGCATCCGCTCCTGGACGTACGGCTGTTCCGGCGACCGGATTTCGCCACCGGCTCACTCGGTGTCACCTTCCTGTTCTTCGCGAACTTCGGCTTCTTCTTCCTGGTGATGCAGTACATGCAGCTGGTACTCGGGTACAACCCTTTGCAGACCGCCTTCGCTCTGACGCCACTGGCGGTCCCGGTGCTGATCCTCAGCGCGCTGACACCGGTGTACCTGCCCCGCATCGGCTTGCGGCTCTCGGTGACCGTGGGCCTGCTCCTCCTCGCGGCGGGCTTGGCGTGCATGAGCATCCTCGACGTCGAGTCGTCCTACTGGGATCTGGCCTGGCCGTTGATGATCGTCAGCGCCGGCATCGGGCTGTGCACGGCGCCGACGACGTCGGCGATCATGGGCGCGGCGCCCGACGAGAAACAAGGGGTGGCGTCAGCGGTCAACGACACCACCCGCGAGGTCGGCGCGGCCCTCGGCATCGCCGCGGCAGGCTCGGTGCTCGCCGCGCAGTACAGCAATGTGCTCGCCCCCGCCGTCGCCGCGCTACCCGAGGCCGTCCGTGGGCCCGCGCTCGACTCGCTGGCCCAGGCGCTCGAGGTCGCCGAACGCATGGGACCGCAGGGCGCCCAGCTCGCCGCCGAAGCCAACCGCGCCTTCCTGCAGGCGATGGACGGCTCACTGCTAGTGCTTGCGGTGGCAGTGACCGTCGCGGCGGTGTTCGTGGCGGTCTGGTCGCCCGGGCGCGACGGCAGGCAGTCGCGGTACCTGCGCCGGCTCGCGTCGGTGCCGCGCGCCCGCCGCATCGCACGCCTGCGCGCTGTGCCGCCGGCCCGGCGCGACTAATCTGGCGGCGTGCGCCTGCTGCTCGTCAATCCGAACACCACTGCGTCGATGACCCGCGCCATCGCCGCGGGCGCCGCTGCGGTCGCGCGACCGGGCACCGTCGTCGAGGCGGTCAACCCGCAGGCCGGCCCTGCCAGCATAGAGAACGACGACGACGAACGTCGTTGCGTGCCGGGCCTTCTCGACTTGTTTCGCGAGGCAGAGCGCCGATCCGCCGGAGACCGGCCGGACGCGTACGTGGTGGCCTGCTTCGGCGATCCCGGCCTGGACGAGGCCCGCCGGATGCTCGCCGCCCCGGTGCTGGGCATCGCCCAGGCCGCGATGCACGCGGCAGCCCTTGCGGCAGGCAGCTTCTCGGTGGTGACGTCGATGTCGGCCACCGTGCCGAGGGCATGGCAATTGGCGAAGGCCTACACCCCGTCCGCGTGTTCGGGCGTGCACGCGTGCGACATTCCGGTGCTGCGCATCGATTCCGATCCGTCGACGATCGGACCGATCGGTGACCTGTGCGCGGCCGCGCTCGCCGGCGACGGCAGCCGGTCCATCGTGCTGGGCTGCGCGGCGATGGCCCGCTTCGCCGAACCGCTGCGGCATCGCCTCGGAGTCCCGGTCGTGGACGGCGTCGCCGCGGCCACCCTGTTGGCCGAGGCGATCGTCCCGCTGGTCACCCCTTGACGAACTCCGCCGCCCGGTGCCCGATCATCGCGATCGTGGCGTGCGGGCCGCGGCCGGTGATCACCGGCATGATCGACCCGTCGGCCACCCACAGATTCTCGAAGCCGCGCACCCGGCACTGCGGGTCCACGACCGCCGCCGCGTCCTCGTCGGACCCCATCCTGGCCGATCCGCACAGGTGTTGCGAGGTCGACCACACGGCAGCCGTCGAGCTCCTCGCGCCACCGATGATATCGGCGGCGAGCTCGGCTCCGGCCGCGAGTGCGGAGACGTCGGCCGGTTCGCTGTCATAGCGGTGCTCGATCACCGGGGCCACCGACGGGTCGGCGGAGGCCACTCTGATCCGCCCACGCGACCGCGGCTTCATCAGCGCTATGCCGAGGTGCGGCCGGTCGGTCGGGTCGTCACCGGGGCCGTGCACCATGGCGGCGAATCCGGCTGTATAGGGCCGGATCTCGACGTCCTCGGTGGTGAGCACGGCCTCCAGCGGGGGAAGGTCGTGGGTCGGCGTCCAGTCCACCGGGAGCACCCATTCCGGGTGGTCGGCCGTCGCGACGCCGACGGGCAGGCCGGCGACCACGGGGATGCCCAATGGCTCGAGCACCTCCGGCGGGCCCACGCCGGAGAGCATCAGCAGCTGCGCGGTGCCGATGGCGCCCGTGCACAGCACCACCCGGTCGGCGGTGAGCAGTTCGTCACCGGCCGCTCCGCGGCACCGCACGCCGGCCACCCGTCCCGCCGCGAGATCGAGACGCAGCGCCCGGGTGTCGGCCAGCAGCGTGAGGTTGCCCCGGCCGAGAGCGGGTTGCAGGAAGGCGCCGCCCGGTCCCACCCGGGTGCCGCCGTGGATGTTGAGTGGCACGGCCCCCACCCCCCGCGGCGACGGCGCATGCGGTGTCGCACCGTTCAGATCGTCGACCCAGGTGTAGCCGGCGTCGAGGGCGGCATTCACGAATGACGCCGTGCAGCCGTCGAATTCGCGGACCCGGCGTACCACGATCGGACCCGAAGACCCGTGCAGCGGACCGGCCTCGTCGATGTCGTTCTCGATCGCGACGAAGTGCGGGAGGACGTCGTTCCAGGTCCAGCCCGGCTGTGCCCAATCGGCGAAGTCGCCAGGCAGCCCCCGGCAGAAGTAGCCACCGTTCACCGCACCGGACCCGCCGACCACCGCGCCGCGCATGATCGACGCCGGCCGTGGCGGCCGGTCGGTGAGCGTGGTCGAGAAGTGCCGCACCACCGAACTCGCCGCACCGATCGGCAGCCGCAGTCCGTCGCTGATCTGGGCCCGCACCCGCGGGTCGGTGGGGCCCGGTCCGGCCTCCACCACCGTGACCCGGCATTGGGGGTCGCTGGAAAGACGCTCGGCGAGAACGGATCCGGCGCTGCCGGCGCCGACGATCAGGACGTCGCTGTGCAAGGTGGCGGTCAGGTCCGGATCTGCGGCTTCAGCGCGCCGGCGTGCCGCTCGCGGAACACACCTGTCCACAACCCCAGCCCGTAGGCGATGTCGTCGAGCCGCTTGAGCAGCAGGTACGTCAGCAACCCGACCGGTCTGGTGTCGTCGTCGGCGTTGCCCTTGCGGGCCAGCCAGTCCGCAACACCGTCCACCACCGCCGCCACCAGCACCGCCTGTCGGCACCGCTGCGACAGCAGCGCCGCGACCAGCGCCACCGGCCAGTAGTGCCGGCAGATCGCCGAGGCCAGTTGCAGGGCGGCGGCCCACAGCCCGTGCGCGGCGACCGCGGCGACCTCCCCCGGTTCGGTGTGTACGGGGCGTAGTGAGTTCGCGACCCGGCGGCCGGTGACACCCGCGACCAACAGCGACGCCAGGAAGCCGGCGTAGGAGCCCATCGCCAGCAGCAGCCAGGCCGCCAGACTCCAGCCGGAGATCACCAGCGGAGCGGTCTTGCCGGGATGGCGCACCGAAAGCGGCGCCGCGGACTCGCCGTAGAAAGCCTTGCGGGAGAACCAGTCCCGAATGTGCGTGCGATGATCGTGGCCCACCAGCGCGATCGGCTCGTAGCGCAGGCGGGCGCCGGCCTCGACCATCCGCCAGCACAGGTCGACGTCCTCGCCCGAGCGCATCGTCTCGTCGAAGCCGCCGAGCTCCGTCAGCACCGCCCGGCGGCAGATGATGGCGGCACTGGGAACGTAGGACACCGCCCCGTAGGGCACCACCGGCGCCTCGCGCAGGCCCAGGTCGAGCGACGAACGCACCGCCTCGTACCGGGCGACCACGTTGTCGGGCTGGCGCAGGCCGACGATGCGGGGAGCGACGAGGGCCACCGCCGGATCGCAGAAGTGGCCGAGCAGCGCCTCCAGCCATCCGCGGCGCGGGACCACGTCGGAGTCGAGGAACGCCACGAAGTCGGTGCCGCTGGCCACCAGGCCGGTGTTGCGTGCGGCCGACGGCCCCCGGCATTCGGGATGCCGGATGACCTGCACGTCTGAGTGCATACCGGCGAAGTCGGACTGCTGCACCGGCACGGCAGAACCGTCGTCGACGACGACGACCCGCATGCCGCGCAGGGCGGCCACCAACCTGTGCAACCCAGATGGGTTGTCACGCACCGGGACGACCACGGTGACGTCGCGATGCGACGGTCCGCTGGCCGGCCGCGGATGTGCGACGGTCGCGTCGAGGAGGGTGCGGGCCAGCTGTGCGCTGATCGCGTCGTGCACCTCGAGGCGGCCGCCGGTGAGCATCGTCTGCGCCGTCGGGGCCAGCCGCAGCAGCCTGGTGGGCGAGCCGCCGAGCAGTGCGGAGCCCTCGCCGAGCACCTTGACGCGCCGGTCCACCTGGACCGCGAAGCCGTCGGGAAGCCGCGGACCGGTCACCTCAGCCGCCCGTCCCGGTCGGGCTGCCACCGCAGCACCCGTTCGGCGCAGCCGTCGATCATCTCGGCGAAGATCCTGGCGCCCTCGGTCGCCGTGGCCGTCGTGGGGTCGCCGAGCACCCCGACCTCGCTGACGGCCGCCATCCCGCCGTTGCGCATGGCGGGCAGCAACTCCGCGAGCGGCGCGGTGTTGCCGGGGACGAGCTCGTCGACGCGCACGTCACTCGGCGAAAGATGGAGTAGTACCGACGTTTCGGTGTGGCCGGCGTGAGCATCGGCGCCCTCGGCGCTGCACGGGCACCAGGCGACGTCGCGACCCTCGTAGCGGAGCAGAGCGACCGCGGCCGACAGCGCCTCCGTGTTACCGCCGTGCCCGTTGACGAACACGAGACGCGACGCCCATCTCGCCGCCGACCGGCCGAACTCCACCAGCAGGAGCCGCAGCGCCGACGTGCCGATCGACACCGTGCCGGCAAACCCCTCGTGCTCCCCGCTCGCCCCGTATCCGAGGGATGGCGCCTGCAGCCATTGCTCCCCCACGGCCGTCCGGAGTTGCTCGGCCACGCCTGCGGCCACCGCGGTGGCGATCCGGGTGTCGGTGTCCAGCGGCAAATGGGGTCCGTGCTGCTCAATGGAACCGATCGGGACGATCAACGCCGGGGACGTGTGCTGCAGCCGCCTCGACGTTGAGTTCCCAAGCTCGCTGGGGAAAGCCACCCGCCGATGGTAGGCCGAATTAACCTGGTGTGCGCCGATTGTTGGCGTATGCGCAGCAATTGATTTCACAATCATTTTGCACGGCGCCGATGTGCCCACCCCGGGAGCCTCTCAGGCCACCCCTGTCACAGCGGCGCAGAGGTCGGGGGCGGGGCGGCGTCAGGCGTCGTTACCAGCGGAGACGCCGAGAGCCCGGGTGAAGCCGTCCGGGATCAGGATGTCCTCGGGTGTCAGATCGTGGATCGAGGATTTGCCCAGCGCCATCAACGCCGAGTCGACCCCCCCGCGCAGGATGTCGAGCACGTTCTCCACACCCGCCTGGCCGTTGGCCGCCAGACCCCACAGATAGGCCCGGCCGATCATCACGGCCCTGGCCCCGAGAGCGACGGCCTTCACCACGTCACTCCCACGCCGGATCCCGCCGTCCAGCAAAACCTCGACCTGATCGCCGACGGCGTCGGCGATGGCAGGCAGGCACCGGATCGCCGCGGGCGTGCCGTCGAGGTTGTTGCCGCCGTGGTTGGACACCGTGATCGCCGAAACACCCGCATCCACCGCGCGTTTGGCGTCGTCGACGCGCACCATGCCCTTGAGCAGGAACGGGCCACCCCACTGCTCACGCAGCCAGGCGATGTCGTCCCAGGTGGGAGGTGGTGTACCCATCCACTGCCCGTAGGCCTCGAAGAACGTGGGTCCGGCCTCGCCGCGCCTGCCCTGATTGGGTACCCGCAGGTCCGGGGGCCGCAGGCCCTTGCCGAAACTCCACAGCCACCGCGGCTTGGTGATCACCTCGGGTGACATCCGCAGCATGGTCCGCAGGTCCATCCGCTCCGGGATCTTCGGGCTGCCCCAGTCGCGGCCGTGCGAGAAGCTCCAATCCGTGGTGGCGATCAATCCGACCGCGCCGGCGTCCTTGGCGCGCTGCACCCGCTCGGCGATCTCGTCCCGGCTGCCCAGCCAGTAGATCTGGAAGAAGATCTTGTCGTTGACCGCGACGACCTCTTCCATCGGCTTGCTGGCGAAGGACGACAACCCCATCGCCGTGCCCCGCGCCGCGGCGGCGCGCGCCACGGCGACCTCGCCGTCCGGGTCGATCGCCTGGACGCCGGTCGGCGAGATGACGACCGGCATCGAGATGTCTTGTCCCATCACCGTTGTCGCCATGTCACGCTTCTCGGTGGCGCCGATGACGTGCGGAGCGAAGCCGAGCTCGGAGAAGGCCTCGACGTTGTCGGAGACCGACACGCCCTTCTCGCTCGCGGAGATCAGCGACGAATACGCGGACTTCGGCAGGCGCTTCTTCGCGCGCTGCTGGGCGATGGCGACCGTTTCGAACCAGGTGTCGCGGGCCATGGGTTACACCGGACTTTCGTTACACAGCCGGGCGGGCGGCTTGGTCAGCAGTTTGAGCGGTATCGGGCCCTGACCGGACACCTGAGGGGTGCCTCGGGAGTGGTCGCCGCTGGGCCGCGGCTTGACCCGCTCCTGGGCCAGCGCGGGCGCACCGAAGCCCTGAACACACTCCGGGTCGGGGCCGTCGAGCGGAAGGCCGGTGAAGAACTTGGCGGCCATGCAGCCGCCACGGCAGCCGTCGTAGTGCGCGCAGCCCGAGCAGGCGCCCGCCGACTGCGGCTCGCGCAGTTCGCGAAACAGCGGCGCATTCTTCCAGACGCTGTCGAATCCGCCGTCGGACAGGATGTTTCCGGCCAGGAACTTGTCGTGGATCGCGAACGGGCACGCGTAGACGTCGCCGATCGGATCGATCAGGCACACCACCCGGCCCGCGCCGCACAGGTTGAGCCCTGCCAGCGCGCCCGGCTCACCGAGCCCGGACAGGTGGAAGAAGGAATCACCGGTGAGCACCCGCTCGCCCTTGGCGACCAGCCAGTCGTAGAGCTGTACCTGCTGCTCGGCGGTGGGGTGGAGCTCGTCCCAGACGTCGGCCCCGCGACCGGACGGTCGCAGGCGGGTGATGCGCAGGGTGGCGCCGTAGCGGTCGGCCAGCGCCTTGAAGTCGTCGAGCTGGTCGACGTTGTGGCGGGTCACCACCACCGAGATCTTGGCGTCGGAGAAGCCGGCGGCCGCGAGGTTCTCCAGCGCGCGCACCGCCATCGCGAAGGAGCCCTTGCCGCGCACCGCGTCGTTGACCTCCGCGGTGGCGCCGTCGAGCGAGATCTGCACGTCGACGTAGTCGCTGGCGGCCAGCTTGGCGGCCACCTCCGGGGTGATGCGCACCCCGTTGGTGGAGAACTTCACCCCGACGTGGTGGGCGGTCGCGTAGTCGACCAGCTCCCAGAAGTCCGGTCGCACAGTCGGTTCGCCGCCGCCGATGTTGACGTAGAACACCTGCATGCGTTCGAGTTCGTCGATGATGTCCATGCACTGCCGGGTCGACAGCTCGCGCGGATCGCGCTTGCCCGACGACGACAGGCAGTGCACGCACGAGAGGTTGCACGCGTAGGTGAGCTCCCAGGTCAGGCAGATCGGCGCGTCCAGGCCGTGCTCGAACTGCTCGATGAGACGCGGAACGGGAACTGTGGATGTCACGGTGTCTGGCCCTCCCGGGTCACGAGCATCTTGGACTGGGCCAGCACGCCAAGTGCGTGCAGGTAGGGCGCCTGCTGCGCATCGTCGACTCCCGCTGCGCGGCAGGCGGATCGGATGTCGGGGTGGTCGTCGAGCGACGTGACCACCTCGACGATGGTCCGATTCTTGAGGAACGACAGCTTGCGGGTGCCGAAGTGGTACAGCAGCGCCCCGAACGACTCCGGCCGCACCGCCACCTGGTGGTGCAGCCGCCACGCCACGTCCGGATCGAACCCCGGGTCGGGCCTCGGACCGGAGCCCGTGCCCGTGCGGGGACCCGCAGCCGTCGTCATGATCAGTAGACCCCGCACATCCCGTCGATGGAGACCTCTTCGACGAGGGTCTCGGTGACGAGCTCGGTGTCGGCTTCGACGTTCTGATTCGGTTCCATTACCGCCGCCTTTCGTGTGGACTGGTTCTCGACAGGTGTGACCGAGATCGCAAGAATATGGCATCGAGTGCCGAAATGGAAGGGTGGGTCGGATGCGGGACCGTTCGGCGCCCCTCCCCCAGGCCGGCGACGTCAAGCGCGGCGTGGGCAGGCGCCGCTCCACCACGGGTGACCACATCACCGACGTCGCGCTCGATCTCTTCGCCGCCCGCGGCTTCGACGAGGTCAGCGTCGACGACGTCGCCGCGGCGGCAGGCATCGCCCGGCGCACCCTGTTCCGCTACTACCCGTCCAAGAACGCCATCCCGTGGGGCGACTTCGGCGCGCACCTGGACCGGATGCGCGCCCTGCTGGACGCCGCCGACCCGCAGGTGCCGATCGGCGACTCGCTGCGCGCGGCGCTGCTGGCCTTCAACCGGTTCGACGAGGCGGAGACGCCGCGGCACCGGCAGCGCATGCGCGTCATCCTGCAGACCGATGCGCTGCAGGCACATTCGATGACGATGTACGGCGGCTGGCGGGCGGTGGTGGCCGATTTCGTGGCCCGCAGGCTCGGGGTGAAGACCGCCGACCTCATCCCGCAGACCGTGGCGTGGACGATGCTGGGCACCGCGCTGTCGGCGTACGAGCACTGGCTGGCCGACGAGTCGGTGTCACTGGCCGACGCGCTCGACGCCGCATTCGACACGGTCAGCGACGGCCTGCGGGCCCTCGACCGCGATGCCGGAAGGCCGGCGAGGAGAAAATCGTGATCGGGGCGTCGGAGTCCGGGCGCCGATGGCGACGTTGAGGGTGTGAGCGCCTCATCCGAGCGGGCAGATCCCGCTCCAGCGCCGCAGCGCCTGCTGGCGCTGTACGACGAAGCGTTGCCGGCCGTGTACGGCTACTTCGTCCGGCGCTGCGCCGACCGCGGCACCGCCGAGGACCTGACGTCGGAGACCTTTCTGGCCGCCATGGACGCGGCCCGCAAGGATGTTCCACCGGCGATCTCGGTGCCGTGGTTGATCGGGGTGGCGCGGCACAAGCTCGCCGATCACTACCGCCGCCGGCATGACCGGCTCAGCGTGCCGGTCGCCGAGCTGCCGGAAGTCGTCGACGCGAGAGACGACTGGGATGCCGAACTCGACCGGATCGTCGCCGAGAGTGTGCTCGCCAGGCTGCCCGAACACCATCGGACCGTGCTGGCGCTGCGCTACCTCGACGACTGCTCGGTACCCGAGTGTGCCGAGCTGATCGGCCGCACGGTGCACGCCACCGAGGCGCTTCTGGTGCGGGCCCGCAGGGCGTTCCGCACGCAATATCCGGATCGGGAAGGAGGGACGCCGTGATGAACAACGATCACGATCCGTTGTCCGCGCTGCGCGGCGACGACGTTCCCGTGGCCCCCGATCCGGAATTCGCGGCCCGGCTGCGCGCCCGCCTGGAATCGGCGGCCTCGCTGTTCGCGGCTCAACCCGACCGAACCGAAGGAGTTGTCATGAGTGGAACCGACACCGCAATCGCCGAACTCAGCGAAACCAGCGCCGCACCGGCGGCCGCCGCGGCATCGCCCCGGCCTGCGGCCCTGCCCTACCTCGCCGTGGCCGACGCGCGCGCGGCCATCGACTGGTACGTCGACGCGCTGGGCGCGACCGTGGTCGGCGAGCCGATCGTGATGGACGACGGCCGCATCGGCCATGCCGAGCTCGCCCTCGCGGGGGGTGTGCTCTACCTCGCCGACGAGTATCCGGAGCTGGGGCTCAGAGCGCCTGCGCCGCAATCGGTCTCGGTGAGCCTGATGCTGCAGGTGACCGACACCGACGCCGCACTCGAGCGGGCCCGCAGCCGCGGCGCGCAGGTGCAGCAGGAGGTCTACGAGGACCACGGCGCCCGCGGGGCGGCGATCGTCGACCCGTTCGGCCACCGGTGGATGTTGTCCGGGCCGCTGACCGGTGGCGCCACGCCGATCCGGCACGGCGACGTCGGATTCGTCTCGGTGTGGACCCCGGACGCCGACCGCGCCGCCGCCTTCTACGGCCACGTGCTGGGCTGGGCCTACGACCCGGCGACCCGCCGGGTCACCAACACCGGCCAGCGCATCGGCATCTTCTCCGTCGGCGACCGCAACACGCTGTTCTGCTGCTACGCCGTCACCGACCTGGCGGGAGCGCGGCAGTCGATCCTCGACGGCGGCGGAAGCGTCGACGAGGTGCAGCAGTTCGACTTCGGCGAGGTGCTCGGCGCCACCGACGCCTCGGGTATGGAGTTCGCGGTGTACCAGCCTGCGCCGGGCGATCCCCGGCCGGAGCTCAACGGCGTTGGGCCGGGCGAACTCTCGTACATCACCTACGAGGTGGAGGATTCGGCGGCGTTCAAGTCGTTCTACAGCCGGGTGCTGTTCTGGACCTTCGAGCGGGGCCGCGTCGCCGACGGCTGGGGCGTCACGGGGGCGCACCCGATGTCGGGGATGGCCGGCGGGAACAGCACCGCGACCACCGTGCCGATGTGGACGGTCGCGGACATCGACGCCGCCGTGCAGCGGGTCACCGAGGCCGGCGGCACCGTGATCGAGCAACCGGCCCGGCAGCCCTACGGCGTCACCGCGCAGTGCGCCGACGACCAGGGCGGCCGCTTCTACCTCGGCGAGTTCTAGCGATTTCGGCGCGGAAACGTTCGCTGAGCGACGGTTTCCGCGCCGAAATCGCTCAAGACTTGGGCAGGACGTCGGCGATCGGGGCGCCGTTGGCGATCTTGGACCTGGTCTTCATCACCTTGCCGGGCATCCCGCCGCCGACCACACCCGCCACCACGCCGTCGCGCTCGTAGAACGCCAGGAACTTGCGGCCGTCGTCCTCGACGACGTGCACGATGTCGTCGGCCTCGGGCTCGCCGAGGCATTGGATCTTCACGTCGTACTGGTCGCTCCAGAAGTACGGGACGCTGACCACCTGGGGCACGTCCTGCCCGAGCATCGCGGGCACGAGCACCCGGGCCTGGTCGGCCACGTTGCTCCAATGTTCGACGCGCACTTGCTGACCCACGGTGTCTCGCCAGGACGCCACGTCACCGATGGCCCACACGTTCGGGGCGCTGCTGCGACCCTGCGAGTCGCAGACGACGCCGTTGTCCAGTTCGATGCCGCTGCCCTCGAGCCAGCCGACGGCCGGGGTGGAGCCGATGCCGACCACCACCAGGTCGGCCTCGACCTCGGTGCCGTCGGCGAGCACCACCTTCTCGACCTTGTCGGTGCCGACGACCTCCGACACCCCGACACCGCACCGCACGTCGACGCCCTCGGCGCGGTGCACGCGGGCGACCAGCTCGCCGATCTGCTCGCCGAGCACGTTGGCCAGTGGCGCGGGCTGCGGCTCGACCAGCGTCACCTCGACACCGAGGCTCCGCAGGCTGGCCGCGACCTCGCAGCCGATGAAGCCGGCGCCGACCACCACCGCGCGCCGCGCCGATCCGGCCTCTTCGCGCAGGGCGAGGCTCTCGTTGAAGTTGCGCAGCACGTGGATGCCCGCGAGATCGGGGAATGACGGGATGCGCTTGGGCACCAGACCGGTCGCGATCACCAGCTCGTCGTAGCCGATCTCGCGCCCGTCGGTCAGCGTCAGCGTCCTGGCGGCGGTGTCGACGGATTTCGCCCCTGCGCCGAGCAGCATGGTGATGTCGTTCTCGTCGTAGAACTCGGCCGGCTTGAGCGTGACGTCGTCGGTCTCGCTGCGCAGTACTTCCTTCGACAGCGGTGGCCGGTCGTACGGCAGATGGTCCTCGTCGCTGACGATGGTCACCGCCCCGCTGAACTGCGAACGCCGTAGCTGCTCGGCGGTGCGCGCGGCCGCCAGGCCGCCGCCGACGATGACGATGCCCCCTGAAGTGCTCACGTGGGAGTTCTACACGATGACGCCCGCCACATGCACGTCACCCTGTGCCGTCGGACACCTCCGGAGCGGCGCGGTCGATCAGGTTCGACAGCACCACGATGCTCTCGCTGCGTTCGATGTCCGCACTGGCGCGGATGCGTTCCAGCGCCTGTTCCAGGTGCCGCATGTCGCGCGCGAGCACGTGCAGGATGGCGTCGGCGGTGCCCGTGACGGTGGCCGCGCTGACCACCTCGGGGATGTCGACCCACGCGGCCCGCAGTTCATCGGGCGCAATTGTGCCGTGGCAGAACACCTGTACGAACGCTTCGGTGTTCCAGCCGAGCGCACTGCGGTCCACGACGGTGGTGAACCCGCGGATCACCCCGTCGTCGATCATCCGGTCGACCCGCCGCTTCACCGCGGGCGCCGACAGGCTGACCCGCTGCCCGATCTCGGCGAACGTCGCCCTGGCGTGCTCGGCCAGCTCGGCCAGGATCCGCTCGTCGGTGCTGTCCAGACGTTCCATGATCACCTCCACGCAATGAATTGCCGTCATGCTAGCTCCAGCGCAACAGATCGTCGGTATACAAGCAAGGGTCAGCGATTGCTTGCATCATAGCGGGCTTATATCGTCGATTCATGACGTTGTCCGCCGCCGACGCCCCGGTCACCGCGCCCGCCGCGGCACGAATCGCCAGAACCCGCCACTACGCCATGACGGCGCCCACGCACTTCGCCGTCGAGTACGCCATCAACCCCTGGATGGACACGACGGTTCCGGTCGACACCGCTGTCGCCGTCGCCCAGTGGGACACCCTGCGCCGGACCTACGAAAGCCTCGGTCACACCGTCGATCTCGTCGACGCCCGGCCCGGCCTTCCCGACATGGTGTACGCCGCCAACGGCGCGGTGGTGATCGGTGACAACGCAGTCGTGGCCCGGTTCGCCTACCCGCAGCGCGCCGCCGAGTCCGGCGCCTACGCCGACTGGCTGCGGCAACGCGGCTTCGCACCGGTGCACACCCGCCACGTCAACGAGGGCCAGGGCGACGTGCTGATGGTGGGCCCGATGATGTTGGCAGGATACGGGTTTCGCACCGACCGGCGGGCGCACGACGAGATCGCGGCGATCCTCGACGTGCCGGTCCTGAGCCTCGAACTCGTCGATCCGCGGTTCTACCATCTCGACACCGCACTCGCGGTGCTCGACGACGCGACGGTGGCGTTCTATCCGCCGGCGTTCGCCGACGCGTCGCGGGCCCGCCTGCTCGAGGTCTTCCCCGACGCGATCGAGGTCGCCACCGCGGACGCCTTCGCCCTCGGCCTCAACGCCGTGTCCGACGGACTCAACGTGGTGCTGCCCGCCGCCGCCACCGGCTTCGCCGCACAGCTCCTCGACACCGGCTTCCGACCGGTCGGCGTCGACCTCTCCGAACTGCTCAAGGGCGGCGGCTCGGTCAAATGCTGCACATTGGAGGTACACCCGTGACGATCGTGGACTTCGAGACGGAGACCGAGCGCGCCATCGCCCTCGACGACCGCCATGTCACCCACAACTACTCGCCGCTACCGGTGGTCGCCGCACACGCGGAGGGCGCCTGGATCACCGACGTCGAAGGCCGTCGCCACCTCGACTGCCTGGCGGCCTACTCGGCGGTGAACTTCGGGCACCGCCACCCGGAGGTGATCGCCACCGCGCACGCGCAGCTCGACGCGGTGACCCTGGTGAGCCGGGCGTTCCACTCCGACCGGCTCGGTCCGTTCTGCGCCGCGCTGGCCGCGATGTGCGGCAAGGACATGGTGCTGCCGATGAACAGCGGCGCCGAGGCCGTCGAGAGTGCGATCAAGGTGGCCCGCAAGTGGGGCACCGACGTCAAGGGCGTCCCCGCAGGCATGGGCAACATCGTGGTGGCCGCCAACAATTTCCACGGCCGCACCACGACGATCATCAGCTTCTCCGACGACGAGACCGCCCGCCGCGGATTCGGCCCGTACACACCGGGATTCCGTTCGGTGCCGTTCGGTGACGCCGACGCGCTGGCCGCGGCGGTCGACGAGCACACCGTCGCGGTGCTGCTCGAGCCGATCCAGGGTGAGGCCGGCATCGTCGTCCCGCCTGCGGACTACCTGCCGCGGGTCCGGCGGATCTGCACCGACCGCGGTGTGCTGCTGATCGCCGACGAGATCCAGTCCGGGCTGGCCCGCACCGGCCGCACGTTCGCCTGTGATCACTGGGATGTGCGGCCCGACGTCTACCTGCTCGGCAAGGCGCTCGGCGGTGGCGTGGTGCCGCTGTCGGCGGTGGTCGCCGACCGCGACGTGCTCGGCGTGCTGCATCCCGGCGAGCACGGTTCCACGTTCGGCGGCAATCCGCTGGCCGCCGCGATCGGCAGCACCGTGGTGGCGATGCTCGAGCGCGGCGAGTACCAGGAACGCTCGACGCAACTCGGCCGGGTGCTGCACGAGCGGCTGCGTGGGCTCATCGGTTACGGCGTCGTCGAGGTGCGCGGGCTCGGCCTGTGGGCAGGCGTCGACGTCGATCCGGCTGTGGGCACCGGCAAGCAGATCAGCCTGCGGCTCGCGCAGCGCGGCGTGCTGGTCAAGGACACGCACGGCTCGACGCTGCGATTCGCTCCCCCGCTGGTGATCACGGCCGACGAGATCCATTGGGCGGTCGACCAGTTCGCGGCGGTGCTGACGAGCTGACCCGGGGACGTCAGAGCACCGTGGCGATCGGCATCGCGGACGACGCGATGCGGTCGAGCACCTCGATGTTGTGCGCGACGTCCCGGCTCTCGCGGGCGGCGACGGCCCGCACCGCCGAGGCCAGGACTCCGGTGAGACTCGGCGGGTCGTAGATCGCCGCGCCCTGGCCGGCCACCTTGTGATCCCGGAGCCGGACGCTGATCGGCCGGACGATGTTCGGCTGCCACGCGAGCCGGGTGGCGAAGCGCCACGCGCTGTCGCGGTAGCCGCGGATCACCTCGTTGACGACGAAGACCTCGTGATCCCTCAGCACCGCGTACACGTCGGCCAGCGCCGGTGAGAGTTCGTTGAGCCGTTCGATGGTGCCCGCGATCTGGCTGGCGAGTACCGCGTTGATCGTCTGGTAGTCGGCGCCGAGATCGGCCACCTGCCCGCCGGTGATCTGCTGGACGACGATGCCGAGGTCGAGGTCGATGTGCGCGTTCACCCCACCGAACATGTGCGCCAGAATGATCGGGTCTTCACGTTGCGCCGCGTCGAAGGTCAGCTGCCACGAGCGGGTCGGCCCCCGATGGCGGTCGGGGTGGAAATGCCCGTTGAGTGCGTCGAAGTAGCGCTGCGCGAACGCCACGTCGAATCGTTCCATTCGATCGGGGTCCTCGAACGCACCGTCCGCGAGCGCGGTCTGCACGGCGATGGTGATCCGCTTGTACAGCGCCGCGAAGTAACCGAGGCGACTCTCGGCTCCTCTCGCCCAGAGGATCACCGAGTCGATCGCGTCCACGACGTCCTGGATGGTCTTGACATCGACGATCGGGGCGGGCACCGCTGGGGTCATGACCGAACCGTAGGGCCGCCCGCCGCCGCCGGCGCGCGTACCCGGCTACCTCACCTCGGCAGCCGGTGAGTCAGTACTTCATCACGCCGCGGTCGACGGCGATCTGACTGCCCGACAACGTCGCCGATCCGTCGCCTGCGAGCCAGGCCACCACGTCGGCGACCTCGTCGGGCGACATGAATTCCTGCAGCCCCTTCTTGCCCTCGTGTTTGACCGGGTGCAGCGGCATCGGGGCGAAGCTGTGCAGGAAGCTCGGATGCTTCCCGAACACCTCCATCATCGCGTCGCGCTCGACCATCGGCGTGTCGATGGAGTAGGGGTGGATCGAGTTGACCCGGATGCCGAACTCGCCCGCCTCGAGCGCGAGGCCGTTGGTCAGCGCGGTGAGTCCGTGCTTGGACGCGGAGTAGTGGCCGTTGCCGGGCGTCGCCTTCAGACCGGCCGACGAGCTGACGATGATGACCGACCCGCCGTTGCCCGCCTCGATCATCGCGGGCAGCGCCGCCCGGATGGTCTTCCAGGTGCCGTTGAGGTTGACGTCGATGACGGTGTGCCACTGCTCTTCCGACATCTCCCACAGCCGCCCCCAGCTGAGCACACCGGCGTTGGCCACCAGGATGTCGAGCCGGCCGAACTGTTCGACACCGTCGGCCACCACCTGCTGCAGGGCGGACAGATCACGGATGTCGACCTCGCGGGCGAGCACCTTGCGGCCGGTGGACTCGACCGCGCGTACGGTCTCCGCGAGTTCCTCGGAGGTGGCCGCCGCGTAGGTGATCGTGTCCGAGACCGGGGCGCAGATGTCGATCGCGATGATGTCGGCGCCGTCGGCGGCCAGCCGGACCGCGTGCGCCCGGCCCTGTCCCCGGGCGGCTCCGGTGATGAAGGCCACTCGCCCGTCCAGGGGTCCACCCGATGCAGTCACCGCTGCTCCTTTCGCGAATACGCGCTCAGGCTAACAGCCGAACTGGAACGTGTTCTAGGTACCGCCGGACTCAGAGGTCGGCGATGATCGCCTGGCGCTTGGCGGCGTACTCCTGCTCGGAGATCGACCCCATGGCGCGCAGCGTCTCGAGTTCCTGCAGGCGAGCGGCCGTCGACTGCTGCGGAGGGGCCACCGCCGCTGCCGGCGACGCGGATGCCGACGGTGTGGGCGCGGCGGACATGGTGGCCGGCGTGTGCGGCGGAGCCGCCGCGGGCGCCTGGCCGGCGGCCCGCCGGACGATGTCCTGCACCTGTTGGCGGGCGGCCGGATTCGAGCGCAGGTCGATCATGTTGTTCATGCCGATGTTGTGCGCCTTGAGGATCTGCAGGATCTCCATCAGCGGTGCTGCCTGACCGGTGAGGTCATAGGTGCGGTTGTCCTCGGCCACGGTGAACGTCGCCGGCATCAGCCCACCGATCAGACTGCTTCTGTCCCAGTCGATCTGGTACTCGTTGGTGGCCGGGTCGACCAGCACGGCCAGCTTGCGGTTGGTGATCATCGGCAACCGGCCGATCGACGCCACCACCCGGTCCTGGCTCGCGAACGGCGTCAGTCCCGGTCCCGAGATCTGCAGGTCGAGCTTGACCAGCGGCTGCTCGTTGATCCGGGTGTTGGTGTCGTGGATACCGGTGACCTGGGCCAGCGCGAGCACACCGCCCGCCTCGAGCGCCTGTGTCTTCGCCGCACGCTGGGCGTTCCAGGACGCCAATGCCAGCGCGGCCAGCACGTCCACGACGGTGATCAGCAGGCCGACCCAGAACATCCATGCGATGAGCGCGCTTCGGCCCATCGCGAAGTACACAACGAGGAAGATCGGACCGACCAGGCCGCCGCACAGCAGGACCATCACCTGAGCTTTGATGTACCGCCACAACATCTGCCACACCCCTCGTCCGACACGTCGCGTGTCAGCGTAACGCCCACCGGGCGCTTTTCGAGTGGTGTCTTTCCAGGTGCCGTCCGGCCTCCGCGCGGGCGCGTCAGGAGGGCAGCGAGACACCCTGGACGGGGTTGGCCGGCACCGGTGCCGACGACGGCAACAGCTGGTAGAGCGGTGAGGTCCAGGCGTAGTCCCCGGTCGTCGTGCTGGCGTAGCTGGTGTGCACGGCCACCGCGAGCGGGTTCATGGTGTCCTCCGCGTCGGGGTCGTAGTCGCACACGGCGTCACCGAGGTCGCACACGCTGATCGTCCGGCTGCCGACGGCGGGCGGGAGAGGCGCGGGGGCGTGCGCCAGGATCGGCCAGTCCTGCGCGACACCCTTGCCTGCGCCGGACACCGACGACACCGAGCCGAGGTTAAGCGTCGGGTCGGCGGGCAGCCGGTCCCCGTCGGCGATCAGCAGCGCCGCGGCGAGGTTCGGGCTCGCGGCCAGCGCGTGCAGGTTGCGGTGCACCACCATCGCGCCCTGCGAGTAGCCGGCGAGCACCACCTTGGTGGTCGGGCACTGCTGAACGAACGCCTCGTACTGGCTGCCGAGCGCTGCGGAGCCGTCGTCCACGCTGTCGATGAAGCCGGACCAGTCCAGGATCCCGCCGTCCTCGGGGACCTCGGTCGCCGGATACACGACGGCCTCGGCGGTCATGGTGCGACCGTCCTGCTGCAGCCGGCGGTTCAGGTCGAGCATCGACCGGTACACCACCCGCCCCATGCCTTCGTTCATGCCGACCTCGGCGCCGCGCTCACCGGAGCCGGCGGCACCCATCCAGTGCACATCCGGGCATGCCAGTTGCGCCTGGACGGTACCGGCCAACCCGATGGCGGCGGCGCCTGCCAGAGCGGCGGCACAGATCACTGAAGCTGAACGACGAAACACGAAACCCCGACCCTTCCCGGCCGTCGCGGCGGCCACTGCGAGGTATATCGCCGGACGCGCGGGCGTGTTACAGGTGGGGCGAAAGCAAAGCGGCGCCCACCCTTTCGGGTGAGCGCCGCTCAGAGGCTTCAGATCGTCGGTAGGCGGACCTACTTGATGATCTTGGTGACCCGGCCGGCGCCGACGGTGCGGCCACCCTCACGGATCGCGAAGCGCAGACCGTCGTCCATGGCGACCGGCTGGATCAGCTTGACGCTGATGTCGGTGTTGTCACCGGGCATCACCATCTCGGTGCCCTCGGGAAGGGTCACCACACCGGTCACGTCCGTGGTCCGGAAGTAGAACTGCGGACGGTAGTTGTTGAAGAACGGCGTGTGCCGGCCACCCTCGTCCTTGGACAGGATGTAGACCTGGCCCTCGAAGTCGGTGTGCGGCGTGGTGGTGCCGGGCTTCACGACGACCTGGCCGCGCTCGACGTCCTCACGCTTGATGCCGCGCAGCAGCAGACCGACGTTGTCACCGGCCTGACCCTGGTCGAGCAGCTTGCGGAACATCTCCACACCGGTGACCGTGGTCTTGGTGGTGGTCGTCTTGATGCCGACGATCTCCACTTCCTCGTTCACGTTGACCACGCCGCGCTCCACACGACCGGTGACCACGGTGCCGCGGCCGGTGATCGTGAAGACGTCCTCGACGGGCATCAGGAACGGCTTCTCGGTCTCGCGGACCGGGTCCGGGATGGACTCGTCGACGGCCGCCATCAGCTCGACGATCGACTCGACCCACTTCTCGTCGCCCTCGAGCGCCTTGAGCGCCGAGACGCGGACCACCGGAGCGTCCTCGTCGAAGTCCTGCGCGGCCAGCAGCTCGCGGACCTCCATCTCGACGAGCTCGATGAGCTCCTCGTCGTCGACGGCGTCGGCCTTGTTCAGGGCGACCAGGATGTAGGGCACGCCGACCTGGCGGGCCAGCAGCACGTGCTCACGCGTCTGCGGCATCGGACCGTCGGTCGCGGCGACCACCAGGATCGCGCCGTCCATCTGGGCGGCACCGGTGATCATGTTCTTGATGTAGTCCGCGTGGCCGGGTGCGTCCACGTGCGCGTAGTGGCGCTTCTCGGTCTGGTACTCCACGTGGGAGATGTTGATCGTGATACCGCGCTGCCGCTCTTCAGGCGCATTGTCGATCTGGTCGAATGCGCGCGACTCGTTCAAATCGGGATACTTGTCGTGCAGAACCTTGGTGATTGCTGCAGTAAGCGTCGTCTTGCCGTGGTCAACGTGACCGATGGTCCCGATGTTGACGTGCGGCTTCGTCCGCTCGAACTTCGCCTTCGCCACTTCTGTGTCCTCCTGGACTTGTTGGTGCTTTGGTTAAAGCAGGTTGGTTTCTTCAGTTGTGGTCCGAGAAGAAAACGGGGGTTACTGACCCGTCGCCTTCGCGATGATCTCCTTCGACACGTTCGCCGGAACCTCGGCGTACGAGTCGAACACCATGGAGTAGTTCGCCCGGCCCTGGGTCTTCGACCGCAGGTCGCCGACATAGCCGAACATCTCCGACAGAGGCACCTGCGCCTTCACGACGCGGGCACCGGACCGCTCCTCCATGGCCTGGATCTGACCACGGCGGGAGTTCAAGTCGCCGATCACCTCACCCATGTAGTCCTCGGGCGTGGTGACCTCGACCGCCATGATCGGCTCGAGAATCGTAGGCTGCGCGGCCTGCGCGGCCTTCTTGAGCACCTGCGAACCGGCGACCTTGAAGGCCATTTCCGACGAGTCCACCTCATGGTAGGCGCCGTCGAGCAGCGTCACCTTGAGGTTGACCAGCGGATAGCCGGCGAGCACGCCGTACTGCATGGCGTCCTGCGCACCCGCGTCCACCGAGGGGATGTACTCGCGGGGGATGCGGCCACCGGTGACCTTGTTCTCGAACTCGTAGGTGGCACCGTCCTCGCCGGTGAACGGCTCGATGGAGATGAGCACCTTCGCGAACTGACCGGAGCCACCCGTCTGCTTCTTGTGGGTGAACTCGACCTTGTCGACCGCGCGCTTGATGGTCTCCTTGTAGGCCACCTGCGGCTTGCCGACGTTGGCCTCGACCTTGAACTCGCGCTTCATCCGGTCGACCAGGATGTCGAGGTGGAGCTCGCCCATGCCGCCGATGACGGTCTGGCCGGTCTCCTGGTCCAGGTGCACCTTGAAGGTCGGATCCTCTTCGGCCAGCTTCTGGATCGCGGTGCCCAGCTTCTCCTGGTCGCTCTTGGTCTTGGGCTCGATGGCCACCTCGATCACGGGATCGGGGAAGGTCATCGACTCGAGCACGACCTGGTGATTCGAGTCGCTCAGGGTGTCACCGGTGGTGGTGTCCTTGAGGCCGATCACCGCGTAGATGTGCCCCGCGGACGCCGTCTCGACCGGGTTCTCCTTGTTGGAGTGCATCTGGAACAGCTTGCCCAGCCGCTCCTTCTTGCCCTTGGTCGCGTTGATGACCTGCGAGCCGGAGTCGACCTTGCCCGAGTACACCCGGACGTAGGTCAGCTTGCCGAAGAACGGGTGCGTGGCGACCTTGAAGGCCAGCCCGGAGAACGGCTCCTCGGTGGACGGCTTGCGGACGATCTCCTCGTCCTCCTTGCCGGGCGCATGGCCGACGGCAGGCGGGACGTCGAGCGGCGACGGCAGGTAGTCGATGACCGCGTCGAGCATGGGCTGCACGCCCTTGTTCTTGAACGCGCTGCCGCACAGCACCAGGTAGGCCTGCGAGCTGATGGTCAGCTTGCGCAGCGCACCCTTGACCTCCTCGATGGACAGTTCCTCGCCACCGAAGTACTTCTCGAGCAGCGCCTCGTCGGTCTCGGCGACGGCCTCGAGCAGCTTGGTGCGGTACTCGTCGGCCCGCTCCTGGAGATCGGCGGGGATGTCAATGGTCTCGTAGGTCTCACCGAGCTTGGTCTCGCCCCGCCAGACCTTCGCGTTCATCTCGACCAGGTCGACGACGCCCTCGAACTCGCCCTCGGAGCCGATCGGGATCTGGATCGGGATCACGTTGGCGCCGAGACGGTCCTCCATGGTCTTGACCGAGAAGTAGAAGTCCGCGCCGATCTTGTCCATCTTGTTGACGAAGCAGATGCGGGGGACGTCGTACTTGTCGGCCTGCCGCCAGACCTGCTCGGACTGGGGCTCGACGCCCTCCTTGCCGTCGAACACGGCCACGGCACCGTCGAGCACGCGCAGGCTGCGCTCCACCTCGACGGTGAAGTCGACGTGCCCGGGGGTGTCGATGATGTTGATCTGGTTGTCTTTCCAGAAGCAGGTGGTGGCCGCGGAGGTGATCGTGATCCCCCGCTCCTGTTCCTGCTCCATCCAGTCCATGGTGGCGGCGCCGTCGTGCACCTCACCGATCTTGTAGCTGATACCGGTGTAGTAGAGGATGCGCTCGGTCGTCGTCGTCTTACCGGCGTCGATGTGCGCCATGATGCCGATGTTGCGGACCTTGGTCAGGTCGGTCAACACGTCCTTCTGTGCCACAGAAGTCATCTCTTTCGCTTGCGTGGTGGGTGTCTGTTCAGTGCGCCGGACCGCAACGCTGCCGCCCGGGGGCGGCTCCGGTGTGCCGCCGGCGCGTTAGGTCACCAGCGGTAGTGCGCGAAGGCCCGGTTCGCCTCGGCCATCTTGTGGGTGTCTTCCCGCCGCTTGACGGCGGCACCCAGGCCGTTGCTGGCGTCGAGGATCTCGTTCGCCAGGCGCTCGACCATGGTCTTCTCACGACGCTGCTTCGAGAAGCTGACCAGCCAGCGCAGCGCGAGGGTGACGGACCGCTCCGGCCGGACCTCGACGGGCACCTGGTAGGTGGCGCCACCGACGCGACGGCTGCGGACCTCGAGTGCGGGCTTGACGTTGTCCATCGCCCGCTTGAGGGTGACCACGGGGTCGGTGCCGGTCTTGTCGCGGGCCTGTTCGAGCGCACCATAAACAATGCGTTCTGCCAGCGATTTCTTCCCGTCCAGCAGCACCTTGTTGACCAGCTGGGTGACCAGCTGCGACCCGTAGACCGGGTCGTTGACCAACGGACGCTTGGGCGCGGGTCCCTTGCGTGGCATCAGCTCTTCTCCTTCTTGGCGCCGTAACGGCTGCGGGCCTGCTTGCGGTTCTTCACGCCCTGGGTGTCGAGCGAGCCGCGGATGATCTTGTAACGCACACCGGGCAGGTCCTTCACACGACCGCCGCGCACCAGCACCATCGAGTGCTCCTGCAGGTTGTGGCCCTCGCCCGGGATATAGGCGGTGACCTCGACCGCGCTGGTCAGCTTGACGCGCGCGACCTTCCGAAGCGCCGAGTTCGGCTTCTTCGGGGTGGTCGTGTACACGCGGGTGCACACGCCGCGGCGCTGCGGGCTGCCCTTGAGGGCCGCGGTCTTGACCTTGGCGATCTTGTCGCGGCGACCCTTGCGGACCAGCTGGTTGATGGTTGGCATGTACCGGCTTCCTGTGTTCGTTCTCGGTTCGTTCTCGATACTTCGGTTTCAAGTCTCTGTACTGCAGTTTCGCCGCGTCCGCCCACCCCGCGACCGGGCGTGTCGCACGCGCTCGCACCGGTGGGATTCCGATGCGTGTTAGACATGCGAATTGGCCCGGCGTGCGGGCATGCGGACACCGCATGCGCCTCTATGGGCCAGGCACGGTCTCCCACGATACCAGGGTGGCCCGCGCCGAACCAAAACGTGTCCGGAGCCCCCGCGAGAGCCGGATCTGCGCGAACGCCGCGGCCTTACCGCAGGTCAGCGCCCACCCCGGAGCGGAGCTCCATTCCGGAGGCCAGCCGCAGCACCATGTCGGTGAACACGGTGTCGGTGTCGATGCCGCGCATGACGCCCGTCATCTCCAACAGTACGAACCCGTGCATCGCCGACCAGAACTCCAGTGCGGCGTAGAACGCGTCCTCGCCTTCGAGGCCGTAGGACGCCAGCACCTCGATCACCGGAGCGGCCGCCGCCCTGGTCGCCTCGGTGAACTCCGGGTCGTCGCCGCCGAGCGGCATCCGGGTGAACGCCGAGTACCGGCCGGGATGGTGATGGGCGTAGCTCCGGTAGGAACTCGCCATCGCCATCACGGCGTCGTCGCGCGTGCGGCCCTGACCGACGGTGTTGAGCATGTCGATGATGTCGCCGACGACCCGCATCCGGACCGTGCGCCGCAGGTCGTCGAGGCTGTGCACGTGGTTGTACAGCGACGGGCCCTTGGTGCCGAGCTGGGTGGCGAGCGCGTTGATGGTCAGCGAGTCCCAGCCGTCACGGTCGAGGAACGTCAGCGCCGCGTTGACGATCGCGTCGCGGCTCAGCCGCGCGGTGCGGGCCGGCGGGCGCGATCGGCCGCCCGCCGATTGCGGTTCCGGCCGACCTGCCATCTGCGGAATTCCCTCCGGCTCGCGTGCGGCCCCGCAAAAGGGGGCAGCGCGAAACTAACACCTCTAGTTTCGACTGGTCAGTTGACCCGCTGCTGGCTGAGCTCGGCGAGTCGCTCGGTGATCTCGCACAGATCGGGCAGCGTGGCCGGGTTCATGGTCTGGATCGACCACGTGATGACGTCCCTGCCCTTGGCGACGTAGATGCTGCAGGCGTTGTCGTCCGCGGCCCGGAAGCCCTTGTTGCCGTCGAGTGTCAGTTCGGTCAGGGTGCGGCCGGCGCGCTGTTCGAGGGTGCGCTCGATGTCCATGTCGCTGCCTCGGTACCACCAGGTGGAGATGCCCATGCCGGCGCCGAACGTGCCGATCAGCGAGTTCTCCTGCCAGAAGCAGCCGGCATCGCCCTCGACCACCTTGGTGAACAGCGACGCCCCGGTGGCCTCGGTCACGTCGGCGTCGGTGACGCCGTTGCACGCACCGCCGCGAAAGCCGCCGTCGACCGACGTCGGGGGCGCTGCGGGCGGCTCGGCCTGCTCCTCCGCCCCGCAGCCGGTCAGCACGGCTGCGCTGAGCACCGCGATGACCGCCGGTACCGCCCACAGCTCGGAGATCGGTTTCATGGCCGTCTCACATGTCCGACGACAGCGTGGCCGTCAGGAGTTTCTGTGCATCCCCGCAGGGGTCGCCATCGGTCTGGTCGCGCAACTGCACCCACCAGCTCAGGACACCGGTGCCCGCGGCCGCGGTCGCGGAGCACGCCGCACCGGTGATGTCGCGGCGCGCCAGGAACGCCTGGTGCCGTTCCACCAGCACGTCGGTGATCTCCGCGTCGCGCTGCTCGGCCACCTGCCGCTCGCGGTCCAGCGTGCCGGTCTCGAACCACGAGTAGGTGACGTCCACCATCGCCGAGCCGCGGGACAGCACGTACTGGCACACCGCGCCGCTGTAGGGCCGCGACACGTTCTCGGCGCCGAGGGTCTCCTGGATGGACGTGTCCAGCAGCAGTCCGCACCGGTCCTCGACGTAGCCGTAGCTGCGGTCGGGGTCTGGCACGCCGGGCTGGGCCCGCTCGGCAGAGCCCGAGACGGTCTGGGCGCACCCGGCGGCAACCGTCATCGCGGTGACCGCCGCAGCCGTCGCCGCCACAACAGGATTGACACGCCGTCGCATCGCACCAACACGCTACCCAGCGCAGACGCCGCACGCGACTCCTGCCGCGGCCGCCCGGTCGCACCGAAGCGGCGAAGCACTGCCGCGAACCACGGGGTGCGACGTACGCTTCCCCAATCGGGGGTTCGGACAGCGGTGGTGTCGAGCGAAGGGGACGGGCGTGGGAGCAGTCGCGGTGGGCCGGGTTCTGGCGTCATGCCTGGTCGTGATCCCGCTCGCGGTGGCGGCCGGAGGCGGCGTCGCACAGGCCAAGAACGGCGACACCCACATCAACGGGATAGGCGTCGAGCGGACACTGGACTGCAACGACTCGACGCTGCACGTGATGGGCTTCGGCCACAAGATCACCGCGCTGGGCACCTGCTGGGCGGTGACCGTGCAGGGTTCGGGCAACATCGTGGTCGCCGACAACGTCGTCAACGACATCACCGTCTACGGCTGGGACCAGACGGTGTTCTTCAAGAACGGGGAGCCGGTGCTCTGGGACCGCGGGCGGGAACTGGGGATGACCAACCGCCTCAGCCGCGTGCCTGCCTGACACTCTCCATCACCTTCGACGGATGAAGCGAGGACTCATGCGCGCGTATCTCACCGGGCCGACGCTGGCCACCGTCGCCGTTGCGGCGGCACTCGGACTGGCCGGCTGCGGTTCGGAGAGCTCGGACACCACCACCCCGACGGCGACGGCGGGCAGTTCGGGCGCACAGGTCGAGATCGGCAACACCATCAACTACGGCTCGATCGGCACCACCGCCGACGTCGACTGTGCGGACGGGAAATCGCTCAACGTCGGCGGGTCGAACAACACCCTGACGGTGAAGGGCAACTGCTCGAACGTCAACATCGGCGGCACCGACAACACGATCAACTTCGACCGGGTCGACAAGGAGCTCAGCGTCGTCGGGCTGAACAACACGATCACCTACAAAGACGGCGATCCGAAGATCAACGACACCGGATCGAACAACAAGATCGACAAGGGCTGACCCCGGGTCCGGTCTCCTCGCGGCTGCTCAGGCGCCCGCGCCGTGGCGCCCGGCGCCCGCGGCGAACCGGCTGGCGCCCTCCAGCGCCTCGTGTTTCACCCGGGAGATGCTGGCGAACTCGAAATCGATTGCAGCGGGCTCTGATACGCCCCACTGGTGCAGCGCCGAGAGCCGATCCGAGCGCATGCACTGCTGTGGCAGCGCCGCGAGTTCGGCCGCCAGTTCCTCGGCCGTCCTGCGCCCCTCGCCGGTCGGCACCACCCGGTTGGCGAGTCCGATCGCGTACGCCTCGTCGGCGTCGACGGCACGCCCCGTGAGGATGAGGTCCATCGCCCGGCTGTGGCCGATCAGCCGGGGCAGCCGGACGGTGCCGCCGTCGATCAGCGGCACTCCCCAGCGCCGGCAGAACACGCCCATCACGGCATCCTGTTCGACCACCCGCAGGTCGCACCACAGCGCGAGTTCGAGGCCGCCCGCGACGGCGTGACCGCTGACCGCCGCGATCACCGGCTTGCTCAGCTCCATCCGGGTCGGCCCCATCGGCCCCGGTCCGGTGCGGTGCACGGGATTGGCGTCCGGAGTGCCGAAGGCCTTGAGATCGGCGCCCGCACAGAATGTTCCGTTGTCGCCGCAGAGCACCGCGACCGCGGCGGAGTCGTCGCGATCGAATTCGTCGAAGGCCGCGAACAGCGCCTCGGCAGTGGGCCGGTTGACGGCATTGCGCGCCTTCGGCCGGTCGATGATCACAGTGGTGACCGGGCCGTTGCGTTCGACCCGTACCGGTGCTGTCATGGTTCCTCCGTCAGTTCGGCGTTGCTTCGTTCATTGCGACGTCACCCCGGCGTCGTCACGCCGCGCGGCGAGTTCGGCGGCGAATTCCCGGTAGGCCGCCCTCAGCGAGGGGCCTGGCCAGCCCGCGGGCAGCAGTTCCTCGGGCAGCACCGGATCGGTGAGCAGATGCCGCACGATCGCTGCGGCCGCCACGAACCGGGCGGGCACGTCGACCGCCGAATCGATCTCGTCGACCAGCCGCCGCCCAGTCGCCGACCAGGCGGGCAGGTCCCACAGCAGCGCCGCAAGGCCACCGGAGTCGTCGTCACGGGCATGCAGCACGCGGGTGCGGTCCCGGACCTCGGCGGGCAGGTCGGCGTCGAGGTTGGCGGGACGGAGCCAAACGCCTTCGCGTAGCTCGCCGAACCGATTGTCGTGCAGCGTGTTCCGCAACGCGGCGCGGGTGCGGGCGTCGGTGCCGACACTCGTCACCACCAGTGTGGTCCATGCGCCGTCCCACGCTCGCAACCGCGGGTCGATCGCGGCGTCCTGGCGGCGCTGCCGGGCCAGCAGCCGGTCCGACAGCCGGTAGCCGTCCTCTGAGCGCACCAGGTCGCCCGCCGTCACCATCCGGGTGAGCGCGACCCGCACCGTGGCTTCGCGGATGTCGAAATCGGCAGTGAGCCGGACGAGTTCGGCCGCGGTGGCCCAGGCCGGGTGGGCGCCCAGCAGCACGCTGAGCACCACCGACCGGGCCGTCATCCGGGACAGGCCGTCCGGCACGGTCACACCCCGGAGGCCTTGCGTCCGTGGTCGCCGAACGGTTCGTCGCGGTGGCGGACCGCCTCGCGAAATCCGTTGTCGCGGGCATCGGCGACGAAAGCGTGACCCTCAGGGGTGTGCCGGGCGATGCCGTCGAACACCGTGCTGACCATCCTGCTGGTGGCGATCCCCTGTTGCAGCAGTGCGCTGTTCATCGCGAGCTTGACCATGATGAGTTGGTTGACCGGGACCGCGGCGATCCGCTCGACGAGCCGTTCGGTGCGCTCGTCGAGATCCTGCGGATCGGGCGCCTCGACGGCGAGGCCCCACTCGGCGGCCTGGGCGCCGGTGATGCAGTCCCCGGTCAGCAGAAGGCGTTTGGCGCGCTGATCGCCGAGGCGGTGCGCCCACATGCCGGCGGCCGGGACGCCCCACACCCGGGTGGGCGGGTAGCCGATCTTGGCGTCGGACGCGGTGATCACCTGGTCGGCGTGCAGCGCGATGTCGGTGCCGCCCGCCACGCAGTAGCCGTGGATCTTCACCACGGTCGGCTTGTCGCAGTGCAGCAGGCTGGCGAACCCGCGGACGAAACGGCTCATCATCTGGTAGTCGACCATCGGGTCCCAGGGCTGGTCCGGCAGGTGGTTGACGGCCTGCGTCTTGCCCGAGAGCACCGTGTCGCGGTACGGGCTGCCGCCACCGGCCGACGACGACCCCTCGGCGTACGCGCTGAGATCGAAACCGGCGCAGAAGCCTTCGCCCCGACCGGACACCAGGATCACGTGCACGGCGGGGTCGAGGTCGGCCCGCTCGACGAGTGCGGAGAGTTCGAGCGGGGTGTCCGCGACGATCGCGTTGCCCTTCTCGGGACGGTTGAAGGTGATGCGGGCGACCCGTCCGGTCACCTCGTAGGTCATCGTCTTCAGGTTGTCGAAGTCGACGGGTCTGATCGCGTGCGTCATGCGGACTTGACCATCGCACGCTCGAGGATCGGCGCGAGATCCAGTCCGGTGGGCAGGGTGCCGAAGGCGCCGCCCCACTGTCCGCCGAGTCTGCTGGCGAGGAACGCCTCGGCCACCGCGGGATGGCCGTGCCGGACCAGCAGCGCGCCCTGGAGCGCCAGCGCGATGTCCTCGGTGACCTTGCGGCCGCGGTACTGGATGCTCTCGAGATCACCGAGGTCCTGCTGCACCGCGGCGACGTGCCGGTCCAGACGCGGGTCGTGACCTGCGGTGCGGGCGAGTTCGTCGAACAGCACCTCGACGCTCTCGGGCCGGGTCGCCATGGCGCGCAACGTGTCCAGTGCGCTGACGTTGCCCGAGCCCTCCCAGATGCCCATCAGCGGCGCCTCGCGGTAGAGCCGCGGCATACCGGATTCCTCGACGTAGCCGTTGCCGCCGAGGCACTCCATCGCCTCCGCGGCGTGCGGGGTCGCGCGCTTGCACACCCAGTACTTCGCGGCGGCCAGACCGATACGCCGCAGCAGCGTCTCGCGCTGATCGCCACGCACCGCGTGATCGGTGGCCCCGGCCATCCGCATGGCCAGCATGGTCGCGGCCTCGGCCTCGACAGCCAGGTCGGCGAGCACGTTGCGCATCAGTGGCTGGTCGATCAGGTACGCGCCGAACGCCTTCCGGTGCTGGGCGTGGTGGATGGCGCGGGTCAGGCCGGTGCGCATGCTGGTGGCGCTGCCCAGCGTGCAGTCGAGCCGCGTCAGGTTCACCATCTCGATGATGGTGGGCACGCCGCGGCCCTCCTCGCCCACCAGCCAGGCGGTCGCACCGTCGTACTCGACCTCGCTCGAGGCGTTGGCGTGGTTGCCGAGCTTGTCCTTGAGCCGTTGCAGGAACATCCGGTTGCGGGAGCCGTCGGGCAGGATCCGCGGCAGGAAGAAGCAGGACAACCCGCCAGGGGCCTGGGCCAGCACCAGGAAGACGTCGCACATCGGCGCCGAGGTGAACCACTTGTGGCCGCGCAGCGCGTACGTGCCGTCACCGTTGGGCGTCGCCTCGGTGGTGCCGGCACGCACGTCGGAGCCGCCCTGCTTCTCGGTCATCGACATGCCCGCGGTGATGCCGGCCTTGGCGGTCGGCAGTGTGAGCTCGGGGTCGTAGACCCGGCTGGTCAGCAGCGGCTCGTAGACCGCGGCCAGCTCCTGATTGAACCGCAGGGCGGGCACCACGGCGTAGGTCATCGAGATCGGGCAGATGTGGCCGGGTTCGGGCGTCCACACCGAGGTCTTCGCCGCGCGCACCACGTGTGCACCGGGGCGGTCGTCGGCCCAGGGCGCGGCGTGCAGCCCGTGGCCGACCGCGACGGTCATCAGCTCGTGGTAGGCCGGGTCGTACTCGACCTCGTCGACCCGGTGGCCGTGGCGGTCGTGAGTGTGCAGCACCGGGCGGTGGCGGTCGGCCAGCTCACCCCAGCGCTGCGCCCGGACGCTGCCCGAGAGCGCGCCGAGTTCGGTCACCTCGTCGACACCCCACTCGCCGCCCTCGCGGATCAGCGCCTCCTGGAGCACCGGCGCATCGGCGGGATTGTGGTCGAGCAGGGGCGGCACCTGGTTGGTGACGACGTGTGTGTCTGCCATGGCTCGATATTACAGTTTCACGACAGTCGCACAATAGCCGTAACAGACTCACGTGCCGCGGCCCTGCGCCTTCGCGGGCTGGTCGGCCGACCGCACACTGTTGAGCACCGACTGGCCCTGCTGGTCGATGAGCCGGGTGAAGATCTGCTGCGCGTACCCGAACACCAACCCCCACGCCAGGATCTGCGCGGACGTGTCGAGTGCGTTGAGCCCCGGGACGAACTGCCCCCGCATCAGCAGCAGGCCGAGGAACGCGGTGAGCGCGCCGGTCGGCAGCTTGAGCGCCGCCAGCGCCACCGGGATGCCGTACCGCTCGGACGAGCCCTTCACCCGGCTGATCGCGGCCGCGGACGCGATCGCGGCGGCCGTCAGACCGATGAGTTCGACGACGATCAGGTCCCAGCGGGTGGTGGTTCTCGCCACCATGACGTCGATGTCCTCGCCGTCGGGCACACCCGGCTTCTGCGCGGTGAACGGTGGCGACTGATTGGTGGGACACACCACCGTGACCTCGTTGGTCTCCTCGGGCGAGAAGCACAGCGGGATCAGGTTCTGGGCGAAGACCCCGATGACGGCGACCCCGATCGCCAGCAGCGTCAGCAGCACCGTCGTGACGACCACGATGTTGCGGAAACTGCGCAGCCGCAGATCTTCTCGCAGCGCCTCGGAACTGGCCGCCCGGACCGTGGTGACGATCTTGTTGCGGTCCTCGCTGAACGGCTCGGGCCGGTCCTTCCCGCCGTCGGCACGGGAGGCGCTCAACTGCTCGGCGATCCGCTCGACCTCCCGACGGCCCGGGTCGGTCGACCGGAGATGGCGTTGCACGTGCCGCAGCAGCGACGGCATCTGGCCGGCGACGTAGCTCGCCGGCGCGAGGTTGAGCAACTGCGCCTCCGCCGCGTCGAGGTTGCTCATCGCCCGCTCGAGCAAGGGTCCGTTGCGACGCGGCCGCCACCGCTTGCCGTCGTCGGGCGGTTTGCCCTCCGCGGCGTCGCGCGCCGCGCGCAGATGACACTTGATGGCCTCGGCGAGCAGTCCTTCGACCGGCCCCGCGGAGTTCAGCATCATCCAATCGCACAGCGTCTCGAGTTCGTAGGCCCTGGTCAGCGTGCCCTCCCGCCAGCTGACCCGGACCGGGCCGCCAACCGGCCGCAGCACCGCGATGTCCGGCGCCGGGATCGGCAGAGTCGAGATAGCGGTCATCGCGTCACGGCAGGAACGAGACGACGGCGTTGTTTCCGCCGCGGCAGGTGATGACGCCGTCGCGGGACTGCACGCACGCCATGGTGTACGTCTGGTGCGTCGCCGGACTGAAGGCCTGGATCTCGCCTTCGACGAACGGCGCACTGAACCACGCCGCCCGCACGTTGGCGGCGAACTCACACGAGGTGCTCGGGCTGACGAACAGCCCGTCGCCGCACGTCTTGTCCTCGCCGTTGCGCAGCGTGAGGCCCAGCCGGATCAGCACCTCGGGGCCGGCGACGCCGTCGTCGTCCAGCCCGGACCGGCGCTCGAACTCGCGCACCACGGCTTCGGTCTTCGGGCCGAAGTCGCCGTCCGTGGAGAGTTTCGAATACGCCGGGTAATCGCGGTTGAATCGCGCCTGCATCTGCCGGACGTCCTCGCCCCGGTCGCCGATGCGTAGAACTGTCGCCGTGATGGTCATGATGTGCTCCCCCTGTGGTGTCGAACGGTATGCAGGGAGCGTATTTTCGGCGCGGCAGATGATCGCGGGTAGTCGGCTACCCCTTCGGCGACGAATTCATCTCGCGTGCGGCCCGCCGCGCGTCATACCGGTTCAGGCCGACGACGATCAGCGCCGCGAACAGCCAGCCGAGCAGGATGTCCACCACGTAGTGCTCGGCGGTGTACACCAGCGTGAACGCCATGATGAGCGGATAGGCCACCAGCACGGGCCGCCACGCGCGGTGAACGCGACGCCACAGGAAGTAGGCCAGCGCCGCGGACATGCCGGCGTGCAGTGACGGGATCGCCGCCACCAGGTTGACGCTGGCCTGTCCCTGGTCGAGAAGCGCGGTGGCCGAATGCAGATTCAGCTTCCCCCAGCCGCGTCCGACGATGCGTTCGACCCACTGGTTGGCGCCGTCCTGGCTGTCCTGCATCGCACCGAGGACGCCGCCGTCGGGCACACCGCGGGCGGACCGGAACATGCACCGCGGGCCGGACGGGCCGCCTTCCACATCGGTCGCCGTGCACCTGGCGGCCGCCCACGGTGGTGCGGCTGGAAGCAGCGCGTAGATGACCAGCGCCGCCACGTTGAGTCCGACGAACAGCCGGACGAAGCCCTTCCACTCGTCGCGGTTGCGCAGCCACAGGGCCCCTGCCACGACGTACGGCAGGATGAAGAACGACATGTAGACGCTGCTGATGACCACCTCCCACCAGGGCGGCTGCGGCAGTTTGAGCCGCTCCTGCAGCCACACCGTCGGCATCGTCCCGAAGAACAGCCAGCGGTCCATATCGGCCTGCCAGTGCCAGAGTGTGGGGCGACCGATCAGGGTGGCCGCGCCGCGGCTGAGGTCGTAGGCGAGCAACAGCAGCGCGAACGGCAGCCAGTCGCGCAGGACGTAGAGCATCTTTCTGCCCTGGCCGATGCTCGCCGCGAGCAGACCGGTGGCGATGTAGAGCAGCAGCAGTTCCCGGTTGAACGCCAGTCCGTCGGTGACCGTGCGGTACACCACGACGGCGGCCCATGCGGCGATCGCGGTCCACCGCAGGAACCGGAGTCGCCGCACGCGCGTGTCGGCGGAGTCGTCGTCGACGTGCGTCAGCGCAATCGACGACTGGTCGGTCGCGGTCACATAGGCCTTTCTGACGCCGGTCGGATTCCCGGCGACAGCCTAGTTAACCTTCGCGCCACCCGGCGTTCGAGACGGGTTCGCTCACCGAAGTGTGATTCAGCCGACGTGTTCGCGCAGGAACGCGATGTCGTCCTTGCGGCCCTCGTCGGAGGTTTCGCAGATCACCGGTGCGTCAGCGGCCTTGACCACCGCGGCCAGCAGTTGCGGGTCGATCTGGCCGGTGCCGAAATTGGCGTGCCGGTCGGCACCCGAGCCCGCGGCGTCGCGCGAGTCGTTGCAGTGCACCAGGTCGATGTGGCCGGTGATGGCCTTGATCCGGTCGACGGCGTCGATCAGGGCCTCGCCGGCGGCCCAGGCGTGGCAGGTGTCGAGACAGAAGCCGATGCCCTTGTCGCCGATCCGGTCCCACAGCCGGGCGATGGTGTCGAAGTGGCGGGCCATCGCGTGATCGCCGCCCGCGGTGTTCTCCAGGTACACCGCGACGTCGGTCTCGAGGTAGTCCAGCGCCTTGGCCCAGCGCTCGAAGCCGGCCTCCATGTCGTTGTCGTCGGCGTGGCCACCGTGCACGATGACCGCAGTCGCGTTGATCTCGGCGGCCGCGTCGCAGGTGTCCTGCAGGATCTTGCGCGACGGGATTCGCACCCGATTGTTCGCCGATGCCACGTTGATCAGGTACGGCGCGTGCACGTACAGCGGAATGCTGGACGCCTTGAGCACGTCGGCGTCCTCGCGCGGCTTCGGCTTCTTCCAGCTCTGCGGGTTGCCGAGAAAGAACTGCACCGCGTCGGCGCCGTCGGCCTGAGCGTCTGCGAGGGGATCGTCACCGTGGACATGGGAACCGATAAGCACGGTGGCCAGTCTAGGCGCGGGGTCCGACGCCGCCGCGGCGCCGGGATACCGTCCGATGAGGCGACGCGATGGAGGAGACATGGACCAGCAGACCTATGACCGTGGACTGGAGATCCGCACGGCCGTGCTCGGTGAGGCCTACGTGCAGAAAGCCACGGCCGGCGCCGACGAATTCAGCAAGCCCATGCAAGATCTCGTCACCGAGTACTGCTGGGGCGCGGTATGGGGTCGCGACGGTCTGTCGCCCAAGACGCGCAGCATGCTGAACATCGCGATGATCTCCGTGCTCAACCGGCCTCAGGAGTTGCGCACCCACGTGAAGGGCGCGCTCACCAACGGCGTCACCCGCGAAGAGATCCGCGAGGTGCTCATGCAGGTGGGCATCTACGCGGGCGTCCCGGCCGCGATGGACAGCTTCCGGATCGCCCGTGAGGCGTTCGCCGAACTCGACGCCGAAAGCGCATAGCCGACCGTGGACGTCGGATTCGTCGGCTTGGGCAACATGGGCTTTCCGATCTGTGCCCGCATCCTCGGCGCGGGCCACCGGGTGATCGCTTACGACACACGAGTCGACGCCGTCGACCGGGCGGTCGCCATCGGTGCCGTCGCGGCCACGTCGGTCACCGATGTCGCCGATCGCGCCGAAACGATGCTGGCCAGCCTGCCGACCCCGGCCGTCTCCCGGGAAGTGGCGGCTCGCGTGGTCGACGGCGCACGGGTCCGCCGCTTCGTGGACCTGTCGACCGTCGGAAGCGAGGTCGCCGAGGTCAACCACGACCTGCTCGCGCAGAAGAACATCGCTGCTCTCGACGGTCCGGTCAGTGGTGGTGTGGCCGGTGCCGAGAGAGGAGCGCTGGCCGTCATGGTGTCGGGGCCGCGCGACCAGTTCGACATCGTGGCTCCGGTGTTGGAATCGTTCGGCCGGCCCATCTTCGTCGGAGCCACGCCCGGCGCAGCTCAGACCATGAAGCTGGTCAACAACCTCATGGCGGCGACGACGCTGGCCGCCACTGCGGAGGTGATGGTGATGGGGGTGAAGGCCGGGCTGGATCCCCACGTGATGATCGACGTGTTGAACGCCGGCTCCGGCGGCACCCATGCCAGCCGCGACAAGTTCCCGCGCGCGGTACTGCCCCGGACCTTCGACTACGGGTTCGCGACGGGGCTCATGGTCAAGGACATCCGGCTGTACCTCGACGAGGCCGAGGCGCTCAGCATTGCGACACCCATCGCCGGCGCCGTGCGCGCGGTGTGGGAAACGGTGCTGTCACAGCAAGGACCGGATTCCGATTTCACCACCGTGGTCAAGCCGTACGAGGAGGAGGCCGGCGTCGCCGTCGACGGCCGCCCCGCGCCCTAGCCGAGCCGTGCCGTCACCGCCGACAGCACCTGCTCCGCCGCGCCGTAGAACGCGCTCAGGTGCGTCTGCCCCGGGATCTCGTCGAGCGTCGCGCCCAGCGCGTCGACGTCGGCGCGCACGTTCGGCACGATCCAATCCCGCGACCCTACGTAATAGATCGCCGGACAGGTGACCGACGCAGGGTCGACGTAGCGGGTAGGCGCCATCGATCCCGTGACCGCCGCCGCGACCGCCTGCGGGTCGTTGTCCGCCTCCATCATCGCCGCGAAGGCGGTGTCGGACACCCCGAAGGCCTGCCACACCGCGGCCCAGTCGCCCACGCGCAGGTTCTGCGCCAGCGGGGTCAGCGTGCGGGCGACCTCGTCCCGGTAGGCGTGCATCGCGAATCCGCCGACCACCAGCTGCTCCACCCGTTGGGGATGGCGGCTCGCCATGCTGCAGGCCAGCCAGCCGCCGCGCGAATACCCCCAGACCGTGGCCCGCTCGATGCCTTCGGCGTCCAGCACCGCGACCAGATCCGCCGTCACGCCGTCCGCTCGGTAGGCGTCAGGATCGTGTGGCCGGTCGCTGCCGCCGTGTCCGAGCGGGTCGACGTTGATCACCCGCCGGCTGCCTGCCACCGCGTCCACGTAACCGGTGTCCGCCCAGTGCCGGGCCGCCATCATCGTCCCCGCCACGAGCATCATCGGCGGCCCGTCGCCGGTCACCGTGTAGTGGATCCCGAATCCGCGCGACGTGGTCCGCATACCGTCGAGTGTCACCGCGTCGCCGCCGATCCGGGGCCGGACACGCACACGAAAAAGCCCCCGCCGATGGCGGGGGCTTCTCCGTGTGGAACTAGCGGTAGTCCTACCGGTAGTCGCTGTATCCGTAATCGTCCAGCGGCACCGCGGCGCCGGTGGCCTGGCCGAAGTCCGGGCTGTAGTACTGATCCTCGTAGGACGGGATCGTGTACGCGGCAGCCCGCGCCTCCTCGGTCGGCTGAACCTGGATGTTGCGGTACCGGTTGATGCCGGTACCCGCCGGGATCAGCTTGCCGATGATCACGTTCTCCTTCAGACCCTGCAGCTTGTCGCTGCGGCAGTTGATCGCCGCATCGGTCAGCACGCGGGTGGTCTCCTGGAACGACGCCGCCGACAGCCACGAGTCCGTGGCCAGCGATGCCTTCGTGATACCCATCAGCACCGGACGGCCCGCCGCGGGCTCAGCGCCCTCGGCCACCACCCGACGGTTCGCCGACTCGAACTCGGCACGCTCGGTGAGCGAACCGGGCAGGAACTCCGTGGCTCCCGAGTCGATGATGGTCACGCGACGCAGCATCTGGCGCACGATCACCTCGATGTGCTTGTCGTGGATCGACACACCCTGTGCGCGGTACACCTCCTGCACCTCGTTGACGAGGTGGACCTGCACCGCACGCGGGCCTTCGACACGAAGCACCTCGTGCGGATCGGCCGAACCCTCCATCAGCTGCTGGCCGACCTCGACGTGGTCGCCGTCGGACAGCGGACGCTCGGAGCCGTCCTCGTGCTTGAACACCCGCAGGCGCTGGCGACGCGGCAACTTCTCGTAGACCACTTCCTCGCTGCCGTCGTCCGGCACGACCGTGATCTTGTAGAACTTGTCGGTCTCCTCGAGCTGCACCCGGCCGGTGACGTCCGCGATCGGCGCCTTGTTGCGCGGCACGCGGGCCTCGAACAGCTCCTGGACACGCGGCAGACCACCGGTGATGTCGCCACCGACACCACCCTGGTGGAACGTGCGCATCGTCAGCTGCGTGCCGGGCTCACCGATGGATTGCGCGGCCACGATGCCGACGGCCTCGCCGATGTCCACCAGCTTGCCGGTGGCCATGGAGCGGCCGTAGCAGGTCGCACACACACCGGTGCCGGTGCCACAGGTCAGCACGGAGCGGACCTTGACGTCGGTGATGCCCGCCGCGAGCAGCGCGTCGATCGCCGGATCGCCCAGATCGTGCCCACGCTCGACGACCACGTTGCCGTTCTCGTCGACCGCGTCGGTCGCCAGCGTCCGTGCGAAGGCACTGGTCTCGACGTGCGCGTCGCGCACCAGCGAGCCGTCGGCCAGCCGCTCGGCGATCGTGACGTTGATGCCACGCTCCGTGCCGCAGTCCTCCTCACGCACGATGACGTCCTGGCTCACGTCCACCAGACGACGGGTCAGGTAACCCGAGTCAGCGGTACGAAGAGCGGTGTCCGCCAGACCCTTACGGGCGCCGTGGGTGTTGATGAAGTACTCCAGCACCGTCAGGCCCTCGCGGAACGAGGACTTGATCGGACGCGGGATGAACTCACCCTTCGGGTTGGTCACCAGACCCTTCATGCCGGCCAGGTTGCGCACCTGCGTCATGTTGCCGGTGGCACCCGACTTGGGCAGCAGCGTGATGGGGTTGTCGTCTGGATAGTGCTCCTCCAGCGCCTTACCCACCTCATCGGTGGCCTCCTGCCAGATGCGCACCAGCGATTCGCGCCGCTCCTCGGGGTTGAGCGCGCCGCGCTGGTACTTCTTCTCGATCCCGTCGGCTTCCTTCTCGTACCGGTCGAGGATCTCGGCCTTCTGCGGCGGGACCAGCACGTCGGCCATCGACACGGTGACACCCGAACGGGTGGCCCAGTAGAAGCCGGCGTCCTTGAGCTTGTCGACGGTCTGCGCGACCACGATCATCGGGTAGCGCTCGGCCAGATCGTTGACGATGCGGGCCTGGACCTTCTTGTGCATCTGCTCGTTGACGAACGGATAGCCAAGCGGCAGCAGCTCGTTGAACAGCACCCGGCCCAGCGTGGTCTCGGCCGTCCAGGCGTCACCGGGCTTCCACCCGGCGTCGCCGAACAGCTCGGCCTCGACCTCGGCCGCCGGACGCTGCTGCGTCAGCCGGACGCGGATCTTGGCCCGCACGCTCAGCGCACCACGGTCGAGCGCCATGATGGCCTCGGCCGGCGAGCTGTACACACCGAACTCCGGCTGATCCTTGGCGGCCGCGACGTATTCGCCGGTGTCGCCGGGGATCTCGGTGGTCAGGAAGTACAGACCGGTCACCATGTCCAGACGCGGCATGGCCAGCGGCCGTCCCGACGCAGGCGACAGGATGTTGTTCGAGGACAGCATCAGGATGCGGGCCTCGGCCTGCGCCTCCGCCGACAGCGGAAGGTGCACGGCCATCTGGTCGCCGTCGAAGTCGGCGTTGAACGCCTCACAGACCAGCGGGTGCAGCTGGATGGCCTTGCCCTCCACCAGCTGCGGCTCGAAGGCCTGGATACCGAGGCGGTGCAGCGTCGGTGCGCGGTTCAGCAGCACCGGGTGCTCTCCGATGACCTCTTCGAGGACATCCCACACCTGGGGACGCTGACGCTCGACCATGCGCTTGGCGCTCTTGATGTTCTGCGCGTGGTTCAGGTCGACCAGACGCTTCATCACGAACGGCTTGAACAGCTCGAGTGCCATCAGCTTCGGCAGACCGCACTGGTGCAGCTTGAGCTGCGGGCCGACCACGATGACCGAACGGCCCGAGTAGTCGACGCGCTTGCCGAGCAGGTTCTGACGGAACCGGCCCTGCTTGCCCTTGAGCAGATCGGACAGCGACTTGAGCGGACGGTTGCCCGGCCCGGTGACCGGACGGCCACGCCGACCGTTGTCGAACAGCGCGTCCACCGACTCCTGGAGCATCCGCTTCTCGTTGTTGACGATGATCTCGGGGGCGCCGAGGTCGATCAGTCGCTTCAACCGGTTGTTGCGGTTGATCACGCGGCGGTACAGGTCGTTGAGGTCCGAGGTGGCGAAGCGGCCACCGTCGAGCTGCACCATCGGGCGCAGCTCCGGCGGGATCACCGGGACGGCGTCGAGCACCATGCCCAGCGGCGAGTTCCGGTTGGACTGGAACGCCGCCACCACCTTGAGCCGCTTGAGGGCGCGGAGCTTCTTCTGCCCCTTGCCGTTCTTGATGGTGTCGCGCAGCGAGTCGGCCTCGGCGTCGATGTCGAAGTTCTCGATGAGCTTCTTGATCGACTCCGCACCCATGGCGCCCTGGAAGTACTCGCCGTAGCGGTCGACGATCTCGCGGTAGAGGTTCTCGTCGACGATCAGCTGCTTGGGCGCCAGCTTGGTGAAGGTGGTCCAGATCTCGTCGAGCCGGTCCAGCTCACGCTGGGCCCGGTCGCGCAGCTGACGCATCTCGCGCTCGCCGCCGTCGCGCACCTTGCGGCGCACGTCGGACTTGGCACCTTCCTTCTCCAGCTCGGCCAGGTCGGCTTCGAGCTTCTGCGCCCGGGCCTCCAGGTCGGCGTCACGCTGATCCTCGACGGACTTCTTCTCGACGACCATCTCGGCCTCGAGCGTCGAGAGCTCGTTGTGGCGCATCTCGGTGTCCACCGCGGTGATGACGTAGGCCGCGAAGTAGATGATCTTCTCGAGATCCTTCGGGGCCAGGTCCAGCAGGTAGCCCAAGCGCGACGGAACGCCCTTGAAGTACCAGATGTGCGTGACCGGTGCGGCCAGCTCGATGTGGCCCATCCGCTCACGGCGCACCTTGGCACGGGTCACCTCGACACCGCACCGCTCACAGATGATGCCCTTGAAGCGGACGCGCTTGTACTTACCGCAGTAGCACTCCCAGTCGCGAGTAGGTCCGAAGATCTTCTCGCAGAACAGGCCGTCCTTCTCAGGCTTCAGCGTGCGGTAGTTGATGGTCTCCGGCTTCTTGACCTCGCCGTAGGACCACTGACGGATGTCGTCGGCGGTGGCAAGGCCGATGCGGAGCTCATCGAAGAAGTTGACGTCTAGCACGTAACTCCCTTTCCCCTTTCGGGACTAGAAAAAATGACCAGCTGTTAAGCGAGATCCTCGACGGAGGCGGATTCGTTGCGCGACAGGTTGATTCCCAGATTCGCCGCAGCGCGTTCCAGATCCTCGTCGTCGCTGTCGCGCATCTCGATCGCAGTGCCCTCGCTGGAGAGCACCTCGACGTTGAGGCACAGCGACTGCAGTTCCTTGAGAAGCACCTTGAACGACTCCGGAATGCCCGGCTCGGGGATGTTCTCGCCCTTGACGATCGCCTCGTAGACCTTGACCCGGCCGACGGTGTCGTCGGACTTGATGGTCAAGAGCTCCTGCAGCGTGTACGCCGCGCCGTAGGCCTGCATGGCCCAGCACTCCATCTCGCCGAACCGCTGCCCACCGAACTGCGCCTTACCACCCAGCGGCTGCTGGGTGATCATCGAGTACGGACCGGTGGAACGTGCGTGGATCTTGTCGTCCACGAGGTGGTGCAGCTTGAGGATGTACATGTAGCCGACCGTGACCGGATACGGGAACGGCTCGCCGCTGCGGCCGTCGTACAGCACGGCCTTGCCCTGTCCGTCGACCATCACGTCGCCGTCCCGGTTGGGCAGCGTCGAGGCCAGCAGACCCTCGAGCTCGTTCTCGCGGGCACCGTCGAACACCGGGGTGGCGACGATGCTGTCCGCGGGAGCCGAGTGCAGCTCCTCGGGCAACTTGCTCGCCCAGTCCGGCACCGTGCCGCCGGAGCCGTCGGCGACCTGGATGTTCCAGCCCGCCTTGGCGACCCAGCCAAGGTGCGTCTCGAGGATCTGGCCGATGTTCATCCGTCGCGGCACACCGTGCGTGTTCAGGATGATGTCGACCGGCGTGCCGTCCGGGAGGAACGGCATGTCCTCGATCGGCAGGATCTTGCCGATGACGCCCTTGTTGCCGTGGCGTCCGGCGAGCTTGTCGCCGTCGGAGATCTTGCGCTTCTGGGCCACGTAGACGCGGACCAGCTCGTTGACGCCGGCGGGCAGCTCGTCATCGTCCTCGCGCGAGAACACGCGGATACCGATGACCTTGCCGGACTCGCCGTGCGGCACCTTGAGCGACGTGTCGCGGACCTCGCGCGCCTTCTCACCGAAGATCGCGCGGAGCAGCCGCTCCTCCGGGGTCAGCTCGGTCTCGCCCTTCGGCGTGACCTTGCCGACCAGGATGTCGCCGTCACGGACCTCGGCGCCGATGCGGACGATGCCGCGCTCGTCGAGATCGGCCAGCACCTCGTCGGAGACGTTCGGGATGTCCCGGGTGATCTCCTCGGCGCCCAGCTTGGTGTCGCGGGCGTCGATCTCGTGCTCTTCGATGTGAATCGAGGTGAGCACGTCCTCTTCGACCAGACGGTTCGAGAGGATGATCGCGTCCTCGTAGTTGTGGCCCTCCCACGGCATGACGGCGACGAGCAGGTTCTTGCCCAGCGCCATCTCACCGTTCTGGGTGCAGGGACCGTCGGCGACCACCTGGCCGGACTCGACCCGCTGCCCGGCGTCCACGATCGGACGCTGGTTGGCGCACGTGCCGTGGTTGGACCGCGCGAACTTGCGCATCCGGTAGGTCTTGCGGCTGCCGTCGTCCGCCATCACGGTGATGTAGTCGGCCGACACCTCCTCGACCACGCCCGCCTTCTCGCTGACGACCACGTCGCCGGCATCGATGGCGGCACGCAACTCCATACCGGTGCCCACCAGCGGTGCCTCGCTGCGCACCAGCGGAACCGCCTGGCGCTGCATGTTGGCACCCATCAGGGCACGGTTGGCGTCGTCGTGCTCGAGGAACGGGATCATGGCCGTGGCCACCGACACCATCTGGCGCGGCGAGACGTCCATGTAGTCGACCTCGGTCGCCGAGACGAACTCGACCTCGCCGCCCTTACGGCGGACCAGGACGCGCTCCTCGGTGAAGCGGCCGCCGTCGTCGGTCGGCGAGTTGGCCTGCGCCACGACGTGGCGGTCCTCCTCGTCGGCGGTCAGGTAGTCGATCTGGTCGGTGACCACACCGTCGGAGACCTTGCGGTACGGCGTCTCGATGAAGCCGAACGGGTTGACCCGCGCGTACACCGACAGCGAACCGATCAGGCCGATGTTCGGACCCTCAGGAGTCTCGATCGGGCACATCCGGCCGTAGTGGCTGGAGTGCACGTCGCGGACCTCGAGGCCGGCGCGCTCACGGGACAGACCACCCGGGCCCAGCGCCGAGAGGCGGCGCTTGTGGGTCAGACCCGACAGCGGGTTGTTCTGGTCCATGAACTGCGACAGCTGCGACGTTCCGAAGAACTCCTTGATCGCCGCCACGACCGGGCGGATGTTGATCAGGGTCTGCGGCGTGATCGCCTCGACGTCCTGCGTGGTCATCCGCTCGCGGACGACACGCTCCATGCGGGACAGGCCGACCCGGATCTGGTTCTGGATCAGCTCGCCCACGGTGCGCAGCCTGCGGTTGCCGAAGTGGTCGATGTCGTCGACCTCGACGGGCACCTCGACGCCACCGGGCACCGTCATCGTGGTCTGGCCCTCGTGCAGCCGGACCAGGTACTCGATGGTGGCGACGACGTCTTCTTCGGTCAGCGTCGTCGACGACGGCGCACTCGGATTCGCCGTGATCCCGAGCTTCTTGTTGACCTTGTAGCGGCCGACGCGGGCCAGGTCGTAGCGCTTCTCCTTGAAGAACAGGTTCTCCAGCAGGGTCTGCGCGGACTCCTTGGTGGGCGGCTCGCCCGGGCGCAGCTTCCGGTAGATGTCGAGCAGCGCCTCGTCGGTGCCTGCGGTGTTGTCCTTCTCCAGCGTGCTCATCATGATCTCGCTGAAGCCGAACCGCTCGGTGATCTGCTCGTTGGTCCAGCCCAGTGCCTTGAGCAGCACGGTGACGGGCTGACGGCGCTTGCGGTCGATGCGGACGCCGACGGTGTCGCGCTTGTCGACGTCGAACTCCAGCCACGCGCCGCGGCCGGGGATCACCTTGACGCTGTGCAGCGTCTTCTCGGTGGACTTGTCGATGGTGTCGTCGAAGTAGACACCCGGCGAGCGGACCAGCTGGCTCACCACGACACGCTCGGTGCCGTTGATGATGAAGGTGCCCTTCTCCGTCATCATCGGGAAGTCACCCATGAACACCGTCTGGCTCTTGATCTCGCCGGTGTTGTTGTTGATGAACTCGGCCGTGACGAACAGCGGGGCCGCGTACGTCATGTCCTTGTCTTTGCACTCGTCGACCGGCGCCTTGACCTCGTCGAAGCGCGGGTCGGAGAACGACAGCGACATGGAGCCGGAGAAGTCCTCGATCGGTGAGAGTTCGGTCAGCACCTCTTCGAGGCCGCCGGACGGATTGGCGTCGCCACGCGCCTTGGCGGTCTCCCGCCACCGGTCGGACCCGATAAGCCATTCGAAGGAGTCCGTCTGCACGTCGAGCAGCCCCGGAACCTCGAGAGGCTCGCGGAGCTTGGCGAAGGAAATGCGGTTTGGGGCTCCGGGAACGGAGTTATTGGTGATAGCTTCTGCTGACTTGCTCTGGCTAGAGACTGCCAAGATGCATTCCTTCCAGCACCTCATGCGACGCCCGAGAGCCGGTGTGCCGGTTCTGTTGGCCGCGATATCTGCGTTGGTCCGGCTGACTTCAGCCTGTCCGTGCCCCTGAAGGGCACTCTCCGACGCAGGGCACGCGACTAGATCACTGAGCTAAACGGGGCTCAGGCCAGGCGGGTGTCAGGTGCAGGTGAGGTGGGCAGGATGCAGCCAGCGCAACGTCCAACAATAGCGCAGGACGGCGCATTCCTCAACAGGCCCATATCCGTCGCACGCTGGGGCTGGCTGGGCGCTGGCTGGCGTCCTCGACCCGTACAACATGCTGCCCAACACATTGGCCCGTCGGGGCCGTTCCGTCAAGGGTTCACACGCCGTTTCCTGCGACGAATCCGGTGGTGAGCAGCGAACCGGCGGCCGACGACCCGGCGGGTCAGGCCTCGACCGCCGCGCCTGACCCGAGCACGACGACCCTGGCACCGCCGACGGGGCCGGACACCCCGACGACCGGAGCGGGCCCGTAGAGCGTGTTCGCCCATTCGGCGGCGATGACCTGCACCGCCCGCACGTTCTCGGGGCGCGGGACGCCGATCAGCAGCCGTGCGAGCAGGTCGGAACTGCGGCCCTCGGCGTCGATGTGCGATCCGCCGGCGATGCGGACCCCGACGAACTCACCGGGCCGGGCGGCTACCAGGTCCGCGGTACTGGCGCCGAAGTTGTTCCACACTCCGTCGGGCGAGGCGATCTGGAGCACCTGGACGTCGGTGCCCGCCAGGGCGGCCAGTGCGCGGGTCATGTCGTCGCCCGCCGAGACGCCGTCGAACAGGATGACGCCGGCGAGGTTCTCGTCATCTCTGGCGTAGCCCGCCGCCGCGACAGCGAGGCCGCCGCCCGCCGAATGCCCGGCCAGGATGTACTGCTCGGGCAGCGCGCCGACCCAGCCCGCCGCCTGGGCGCTGGCGGTCAGCGCGGTGCGGTCGGCGAACAGGTCGGCGACCGCGTGCTGCATCGGTTCCCCGTTGATCCAGCAGCCGTCACCGGCGAAGAAGTTGGAGGTGATCGTGGGCGTCACCACCACACTGTTGGTCTGCTCGGCGAGCGCGATCGCGAGCGCGGACACCGCCCGGTCGTTGCGGAAGAAGCCGTGCTGCAGATAGATGACGCCACGGGGTGGCTCGGCGCCCGGTTCAGGATTCTCGGGGTCGTGCGGGAAGTACCACGTCGCGTCGACGGTCTGACCGCAGCCGCACGGCATCTCCAGCGTCGAGCGACCCATAGTGACGCTGCTTCCTGCCGGGATGGACGGCGCCGGGATCAGGGCCTGGCCGACGAAGGCGACCAGGTTGAAGAGGAACGTCCCGATCGCCTCGATCGGCGAGATCATCCTGTGCGTCGACGGCGCGGCGGTGACGGCGACGGCCAGCTCGGCGGTCCCGACGGCCGGAGCGTCCTCGACGACCGGCACCTCGTCGACGACAGCCGGCGCCACGGCGTCGTCGATCGTCGACGGCGCGACGAGGGCCGCCGTGATGACCGGTGCGGTGCCGACCGCCGTCTGCGCCTCGAGGGGCGGGGCGACGCCGCGGACCGCACTGATGCGGGTGGGCGGCGGGCCGGCGTCCCCGACCGCCGTGGCACCGGCCGCATCGCGTCGGGTGTGTCCGGTCAGGCCCGCAGGTGTCTGCTCGACGACGGGCTGCTCGTCGGCGGGCTGCTTGTCGGGCTCGTCGGGCGGCGGCGTCGCTTCGTCCGATGGGTCCGGCGACGCCTCCCCATCGACACCCCCGTCGGCCTCGTCGTCACGCGCCGGACGGTCGGCGTCGTCGTCGTCACGCGCCGGACGGTCGGCGTCGTCGTCGCGGGCGGTGCCTGCGGCGGTTTCCGATACCTTCGCCCTAGGGATGCCACGCCGCCGGTCCCGTACGCCGGCTGTCTTCTTTTTCTTGTCCGCGCTGGGTGTCGAATCCGCTTCTGCCTCAGACGACTTCGATGACTCCGAGGACGTCGTCGAGCCGGATCCCGGGTTCGCGGCGGCCACGGCGGTGGTGCCCAGCAGGAGTCCCACGCTCAGCGCTCCGGCGCCCAGCCAGGCCGCGCAGCGATCGAGCCTCATCGGCTCCCCCTCTCCCGGGCGAACGCGGCAACGGTATCCGAGCGCGGGGTCCGGCGACGGGGTTCACACAATGCAATCGCCGCGCGGTCCGACGGACCGCGCGGCGACTGCGTGAAACAGGTTCTAGCGCTCCCGGGCGACCGGGATGGAGGCGGTCGGGGCGTCGTCCTCGTGGCTGCGATGATGGCGCGACGTCGGTTCGTCGCCGAACTCGCTCCGGCCCTGGTTCGTGCCCTCGAGATCCTCGCGGATGGCCTCCTGCGCGGCCTCGGGCAGCGACCCCATGATCTCGCGCACCCGTGCCTGACGCCGGCCGACGGCCTTGCGCTCGGGCATACCCGGAGTCGCGGACACCTGCGGCGGGACGCCGACGATCTCCTCGACACCACCGTCGTGGTGACCGGCATCGACCATGGCCTGCTCCTCGGCCATCGTCGACTCGTCCTTCTCCTCCGACATGCCGATCGGGCCGAGGCGACGACCGTTGAGGAACTGCCGCACCACCGGCTCGTCACTGGTCAGCAGCACCTCACGCGGGCCGAACATGACCAGCTTGCGGCGGAACAGCATGCCGATGTTGTCGGGCACCGTGCGGGCGATGTTGATGTTGTGCGTCACGATCAGGATCGTGCAGTCGATCTGGGCGTTGATGTCGATCAGCAACTGGCTCAGGTAGGCCGTACGCACCGGGTCCAGACCGGAGTCCGGCTCGTCGCACAGGATGATCTGCGGGTCGAGCACCAGCGAGCGGGCCAGCCCGGCGCGCTTGCGCATACCACCGGAGATCTCGCCGGGGAACTTGGTCTCGTCACCGGCCAGACCGACCAGCTCCAGCTTCTCCATGACGATGTTGCGGATCTCGCTCTCCTTCTTCTTCGTGTGCTCACGAAGCGGGAAAGCGGTGTTGTCGTAGAGGCTCATCGAGCCGAAGAGCGCGCCGTCCTGGAACATCACGCCGAACAGCGTGCGGATCTCGTAGAGCTCCTTGGAGGTGCACTCGATGATGTTCGTGCCGTCGACGATGATCCTGCCGCGCTCGGGCCGCAGCAGCCCGATCAGCGACTTCAGGAACACCGACTTACCGGTACCCGACGGGCCGAGCAGCACGCTCACCTCACCGGGCGGGAGGTCGAACGTGACGTCCTCCCAGATTCGCTGGGGCCCGAAGGACTTCGTCAGTCCCTCAACCTGAATGCCAATGCCCACCTGCGATCCTTCCGCCAGACCTAGTCATCGCCACGCGCTCCCCGCCTGTGGCTTGAGTCACTGTAGCGCACGCCGGAGCAGCCTACCGCGTTTGTATCCGCACAGTTACCGGCACCGACAACGCCCTCCCAGCGACATTCGCGGAGTTCGCACCGGCGGGTCGACCGGCCGTGGAAACGACTGCGGGGCCGCCCCGAAAATCGGGACGGCCCCACAGACGAAACGGTCTTACTTGACGGTGACCGAAGCGCCGGCGGCCTCGAGCTTGCCCTTGGCTTCCTCGGCGGCCTCCTTGGTGACCTTCTCGAGCAGCGGCTTGGGAGCGCTGTCGACCAGATCCTTGGCCTCCTTGAGGCCAAGGCCGGACACGATCTCGCGGACGACCTTGATGACGCCGATCTTCTTCTCGCCGGCACCCTCGAGGATGACGTCGAACTCCGACTGCTCCTCGGCGGCCTCGGCCGGCGCGGCAGCGCCACCCGCGGCGGCGACGGCGACCGGGGCGGCCGCGGTGACCTCGAAGGTCTCTTCGAACTGCTTGACGAACTCCGAGAGCTCCAGCAGCGTCATTTCCTTGAACGCGTCGAGCAACTCGTCGGTGGAGAGCTTGGCCATGGTGGTTCCTTCCTGATTTCTTTACTGGCTGGTGGGGTTGGTGGTCAGGCGGCGGACTCTTCGGCCGCTTTCTTCTCTTGTAGTGCTGCGGCGAGCCGGGCGACCTGCGATGCGGGCGCATTGAACAGGCCGGCGGCCTTGGCGAGGTTGCCCTTCATCGCGCCGGCCAGCTTGGCCAGCAGCACCTCGCGCGACTCGAGGTCCGCGATGCGGTTGACCTCGTCGACGGAAAGCGCGCGGCCTTCCATGTAGCCGCCCTTGATGACCAACGCCTTGTGATCCTTGGCGAAGTTCTTGATCGCCTTGGCGGCATCGACCGGTTCGCCCTTGACGAACGCGATCGCCGTCGGCCCGGCGAACAGCTCGTCGAGACCGGCGACACCGGCTTCGCTCGCGGCGCGCTTGACCAGGGTGTTCTTCGCGACGGTGTAGGTGGCGGACTCCCCGAGCGAGCGACGCAGCTCGGCGAGGTGGGCCACCGTGAGGCCGCGGTACTCGGTGACGACGGTGGCCGTCGCCTCCTTGAACTGCTCGGCGATGTCGGCAACCGCCGTGGCCTTCTCAGCCTTGGCCATGCATGCCTCCTTGTGGTGGGTGTCGGGTGTTCACCCGCATACCGCCGGAGGGCCGGAAACGACGAACGCCCCGACGCAGACAGGTCGGGGCGCAGAAAGTACTGGTGCCTCGTCCTCCTGCGTGGGCCGCCGGGGGTCTGATGAACCGCTTGCGCGAGGCCAACAGATCCCTCCGGACCTTCAACCGATTGCTCGGTGACCGACGGTCTTCGGTGGAACGCCGCCAAGAATAGCGCGCCGCCCGCCGATCAGCCAAAACGCCGTCTCCGCTCCCCGGCGAGGGCCCCGGACGAGTGGCGCGTGCCTCAGGCCGGGGCGTGCAGCGTCGCGAACTCGGCCAGCACCGCCAGGTGGTCGTCGACGGTGCGCAGACCGGCGCCCATGGTGTTCACCGACAGATGGCTGGCGCCCGCCTCGGCCCATGCCGCCAACTGCGCGCCGGCCCGGTCGGCGTCGCCGGTCCAGTTGACCCGTCCCTCCATCCCGATCGTCGAGGGGTCGCGGCCTGCCGCGATGGCGGCGTCGACGACGATGCCGCGCGCCTCGTCGAGCCGCGGCCCCGGCGCGACCATCGGGAACCAGCCGTCGGCGATGCGGCCGGCCCGTTCGTAGCCGCGCTCGGACGCCGTTCCGATCCACACCGGGATCGGTTGCTGCACCGGCAGCGGCGCCAGCCCGGCGCCCGTCACCCGGTGGTGTCGGCCGTCGAAGGTGACGCTGCGTTCGGTCCACAGCCGGCGCATCAGCTCGATCTGCTCCTCGGAACGCTTGCCGCGGTTGCCGAAGTCCTCGCCGAGGGCCTCGTACTCGACGGCGTTCCAGCCGATGCCGACGCCGAGCCGGAACTTCCCCTGCGTCAGGAGGTCGACCTCGGCGGCCTGCTTGGCGACGAGCGCGGTCTGTCGCTGCGGAACGATGATCACGCCGGTGACGAGTTCCAGAGCGGGCGCGACGCCGGCCAGGAACCCGAACATCACGAAGGGTTCGTGGAACGTGGTGTCGATGTCGTACGGGCCGTTCCAGTCGGTGTGCACGGCGGGATCGGCGCCGACCACGTGGTCGTACACCAGTAGGTGTCTGTACCCGAGTTCCTCGACCGCCTGCCCGTAGGCGCGCACCGCGCCGACGTCCCCGCCCAGTTCCGTCTGGGGAAACACCACTCCGACACGCATGTGAGCCCTTTCGCCGCCGCCTCTATGACACCCGCGGGCGCGGCACTATTCCGTGCGAGGCCGGGGTGGCAGGCATTTCAGGCGTCCCGCAACAGTGCGGCCGCGCCGACCAGCCCCGCGTCGCCGCCCAGCTGCGCGGGCAGCACGCGGACTGCGCGCAGGAAGTCCAGGCCGGCGTAGTGGGTCAGCGCCTCGCGGACCGGGTCGAAGAGCAGCGGACCAGACTTGGCGACGCCGCCGCCGATGACGACGAGGTCGAGATCGCACACCGCGGCCACCGACGCGATCATCGCCGCGACGGCGGTCGCGCCGCGTCGGAAGGCCCGTTGGGCCACGGGATCGCCCGCGACGACGGCGTCGGCGAGTTCCTTCGCGTCGGCTTCGGCCGGCGCATCCCAGCCGTGTTCGCGGGCCCACCTGGCCATCCGCGGACCGGCGGCGACGGTCTCCACGCAGCCGTGTCCCCCGCACGAGCACAGCGCGCCCTCAGGGTCGACGACCACGTGTCCGACGTGCCCGGCGTTGCCGCTGCGACCGTCGTAGGGCGCCCCGTCCAGTACGAGCCCGCCGCCCACCCCGGTCGACACCACCATGCCGAGCAGGAATTGTGCGCCCTGGCCCGCGCCGCGCCACCGTTCCCCCATCGCCATGCAGAGGCCGTCCCCTCCGAGACGCACCGGGGCGCCGGTGACGGCGGCGACCCGCTCGACGATCGGAAAGCGTTGCCACAGAGTGATGTTGATGGGGCTGACGGTGCCGGCAGGCAGGTCGATGGGACCGGCCGAGGCGACGCCCACGCCGCGGACACCGCCGCCCGCCGCGGCGAGTGCGCCGTCGATCAGTTCGTCCACCACGTTCCAGATCGCCTCGGCGTCGGTGCGTGGCGTCGGCAGCTTCGCCTGGTGCACCAGCGTCCCCTCGTCGTCGACCAGGCCCGCGGCGATTTTCGTGCCGCCGATGTCGAGCGCCATCGTGAGCCGGCGGGCAGGAGCGACGCGACCGGGGGATGTCGAAGCCATCAGTGGCGGTGGGTGTTGTCGGGTTGGCGGGGATCACCGGGGTGCTCGTATCCCGGTGCGAGCCGGACGAGTTCGGCGCGCCGGGCGTCGAGCCAGTGCCGGAACGCCCTGCGCCGGGCGGCGGCCAGCAGATGGGCCTCGATCGCCGGCCTGACCGCGGACAGCGCCGGCGCCGCCGCGGGACGGGAACGCCAGCCGGGCCCGCCTGCGGAGTCCGCGAAGCGCATCGGGTTGCGCGCGTGGTACTCAGCCACCTCCGCGGGCGAGACGACGATTGCGGCGGTGACGTCGGCGAACACCGCCCGCGCCAGCGGGTCGGCAAGCACGGCCGCGGCCACGCTACCGATGTCGAGGCGAGCCGCGTTGTCCGGCAACACATCCGCCTCACCGGGGGCACGGTCTGCGGTCAGCCCGCGCGCCTGCGCCTCGGCCGCCACCACCCGCTCGGTCACCAGCAGCTGGGTGAGCCAGCGGCGCAGCTGGCGGCCTTCACTCGTGCCGGGCCTCGGCAGGGCCGACGCGGGCGTGCGGCCGCGCAGCAGAGATTCGCGCTCGTCGATCTCCTCGGTGCGCACGGTGCTGCCACCGACGGTCGCGGCGACGCTCATCGGACCACCACCTTCACCGCGGGTGTGTAGAGCAGCCGGCCTGCACCCGCGACGCGGATCAGTGCCCACCACTCGCCCGGGTCGACCCAGACCGGAGGTTGCACGTCGAAGGACAGCTCCGCCGAGCCCGACGCCGGCACGTCGGCGCCCAGCGCGGCGGGCCCCATCCACTCCCACGTCCCCCACGGACTGATCAGGTGCGCCTCGACGGACAGCCCGGCGAGCGCATTCGACGCCACGGTCGCCGACAACGTCGCCGACTCCCCCGCGACGATGTCGACCGGCGAGGGTTCGACGACCAGCCGCAGCAGACCGGTGTCCGAGGCCGGGCCGATTTCGATGATGCAGACGTCTTCGACTGTCTGGCGCCATGATTCGGGGATGTGACCGACGTCCGCACCGGTGACGGCCAGCTCGGCGCGCACCGGGTACAGACCGGGCCCGGCATCGGTGGGCACACGCACGACGACGTCGGCGGCCAGGTGCTCGCCCGGCGGGAGCACGAACGGCAGCTCGGCGGGTTCGGCCGTCCAGCCGGTGGGCATGACGAGCCGGACGTGGCCGTGCAGAGCTGCGTCGGTGCAGTCGCTGGCGGCGGTGAGCCGTAGCCGCACCGCGGCGCCCGGTTCGCCGGTGGCGCGGTCGGGGTGCAGGTGGGCGACGGCGGGCAGCCCGCCGAGCGGGGCGGGCCCGCGGTTGTGCAACCAGTACCTGGCGAACAGCGGCTGGGCGGCCTCGGCTTCCGACACCAGCGCCGTCGGCTCGCCGTCCAGCACCCGCGGCAGGTTGAGCCGCGTCGAGACCGTCGCGATCTCGAATCCGTGCAGCCGCAGCCGGTCGCTGTCGGTCGACGGGCCGAGGGGCTCTTCGAGCAGGTCGACGCGGGCGGGGTCCGACACCGTGCGCAGCCCGGAGTGCAACACCACATCTGCGGTGCCGCCGCGTGTTTCGACGAGCCGGAGCACCACACCCGTCGACGGGTCGGCCGGCCGCACGCTGCCTGCGGCAAGCGGGTTGCCCGCCGCCTTGACCGCCCCGAGCGTCACCGAGGCTGCGGGTTCGACCGTCAGCAGCGACCCCCAAGGCGGCAGTCCGCCGTCGGGCTCGCCGTGACCGGCGACGGCGAGCAGCGGGTGCGAGAACGCGGCGCTGCGCGCGGGTATGCCGGCATCACGCCAGTCGCCGGGTCCGGATACAAAGGCGTAGTCGAATGTGTGCGTCCAGTGCTGCAGTTGGAAGTTCGAGCCGTCGGGCGCGGTGCGCCGCGGCGGGTCGATCCAGGTGCCCGACGGCCAGCCGGTGCACGACCGCATCAGTGAGGTGTGCAGGGTGCCGTCGGGGTCGACGGCGAAGCCGGGAACACCGCGATTGAGCACCGCCACGGTGTGCGACTCGAAGGGCGCCGCGGTGACGGCGGCCTGTTGGTCGACGGTGATCTCGGCGTCGAACAGGTCGTCGACCAGTGCGGCGACGGCGCCCGGGCCTGCGACGACCAGCACCGGTAGCGCCTGCACGGCGCGCAGGTCGGCGCCGGGCACCCAGGCGGTCGTCAGCGGTTCGGCGGCGGGCACCCACACGCGCGCCGCGCCCGTCGCCCGCAGCTGTCGCTCGAACTCCTCGCTGTAGGAGGGGTCGGCGGCGTTGAGAACCGTTGCAGTGAAGGCATTGTCGTCCGGGCCACCGAGTGCGATCCGGGTGTCGGGCAGATTCGAGTCGACGGCGAGGTCGCCGTAGCGGGGTTTGTCGGCGCTGCTGCAGGTCGCGGTCACACCGGCGCGGGCGAGCGCGACGATCAGGTCGCGGGCGGTCCGGCCGCTGACGGACTCGGCCGGGGTGACCACTTCTGCGACCCCGACCGGGCACACCTGTGCACCGATCCGCACCCTTACCGCCGACGACAGGCCGAACCAGCCGTATGCCGGGTTGTCCAGCGTCCACGGATGCTGTGCGGAGTCGACGGCGGTGTCGGCACCGCGGTCGTGCATCAGTCCGAAGCCGCGCCCGATCACCGCGTCGGCCACCTCGCTGACCGGCAGCGCTCCGGGCACCGGGCACGGCCAGCGCAACCGCAGCAGCTTGTCGGCACCGGTGAACTCGTCGATCGTCGTGCGGCAGTCCAGCCGGTCGACACCGCGCCACAGGGTCAGCGTCTGGGTGTAGCGGAGAATACCGGCCACGTTGCCGCGCACCACGATCCGCTCACCCAGGGCGCTGCGCAGCGCTGTCACCTCGGCGGCCGCCGCCGACGACCCGGCCACCGCTCCACTGGGCAGCAGATGCCACGGTCCCTCACCCGACTTCGGATGCGCGGGATACTCGTCGTAGACGGCGAGTTCGTTGCCGACCGCGCCCGCCGCGATCAGTTCCCGCCCCGATTCCGCCTCGACGAGGGAGTTCACCCCTCCGCCGCGCGCGGGGTCGACCCGCAACCGGTAGTGCTCGTTGCTGATGATGTTGCCCAGCAGCCGTTCCCACGCCGCGGTGTGTGCCGCATCCGCCAGCCGGTAGGACCGCCATCCCAGTGACGGCATGTCCCGGGCGAGCCAGCTGACGGTGTGGCCGCCGTCCTCGACGAGTGCCTGCACGTCGGCGCCGTCGGTGTCCAGCACGCGCACACCCGCACCGACCGGCTCCGCAAGTCGCACCGTGACCACGTCATCCCGGTTGTGGGTCAACGTGTTCCACACCACGACCGACCGGCCGTCCGGTCCGGTGTGGTCGCTCACGGCTCGCGAGAGCAGCATCAGCGCGTTGTCACGCACAGTGGTACCGAGTTGCCACGCATCGCGCCAGCCCGTCAGCAGGTCGAGGTAGACCTGGTCGGATTCCGAGCCGGTGATGGCGTCGTGGTGGGCGCCGTACGCCAGCTGCACCCAGGCCTTGGCCAGCGCCGCCTCGGGATAGGTGGCGCCGCCCACCAGGCCGGCGAACACCGCGAAGCGTTCGGCGTCGAGCACGGCGTCCTCGGCGGCGCGGTTGGCCTGCTTCGTGTCGATGTACGACACGTCCTTGCCGGTGTAGATCGGATTCATGTCGCGGGTCTGCGGCGACGGTTCGACCCCGCGATCGCTCAGTTCGGCACGGACGGCGGCGAAGAACTCGCTGGGCAGGGCGCAGACGAACCGCGGCCAGCAGTAGCGGGCCGCCCAGTCGCGGTGGATCTGGGTGACCCACTTGTTGGGTGGGGTGTAGTCGGTGCCGACGGGCAGTAACACGTTGCGGGTCAACGCGACCCGTTTCAGCTTCGTGAACAGGTCGAGGGTGGCGGCCTCCGCCTCGGCCAGCGACGGAGCGGAGTCCATCCACCAGCCCGCCGCGTAGTGGGCCGGCATGTAGTGCGTGAGGAGTCCCCGCCCGGACGGCGCGATCCATTCGAACTCACTGCTGAACTGCATGCGTTCGGGATCGCCGTCGTCGGCCATCGGACCCCACTGGTGGTGCGGGCCGCGCGCCCAGGAACTCGACGTCAGGCCGGCGTCGGCGGCCATGCCGGGGAACTGCGGGTCATGGCCGAACGCGTCGAGCTGCCATGCGGTCGCGGGGCCGGCACCGACCACATCGCGCTGGAAACCGTTACCGCACACGAAGTTACGGATTGTCGTCTCGGCGCTGGTGAGATTGGTGTTCGGCTCGTTGTACGTGCCGCCCATCACCTCGACGCGGCCGTCGGCGATCATGGCGCGAAGGTCGGCGCGGTCCTCGGGGTGGGTGTCCCAGTACGGCTTGAGGTAGTCGACCTCCGCGAGCACGAACTTGTACTCCGGTTCACGACGCGCCACCTCCAGGTGGGCGGCCACCAGATCGAAACTGTGCGTCTGCCTGCATCGCCCCGGCGGGTCCTCGGTCCACTGACTGGTGTAGGCGGCCTGGGTGTTCCACCACACCGGGTCGTAGTGGAAGTGGCTGATCATGTACATCGTCCAGCCGGGTTCGGCGACGGTGAAGACGAATTCGGTGTCCCCCGCCTTCGCGGCACGCTGCTCGCCGGGCACCGGATCCTCGACCGCGACCGGTACCTCGGCGGTGCCGTCGGTGGACGCGACGTGCACCTCGCCGGCCAACCGGTCGCCCTCGACGGCGATCAGTCCGGCGCCGCCGCCGGTGTAGCTCACACGGACGATCTGCAGCGGCGCGCCGGGCGGCCCGACGAACAGCTCCGTCGACTCCGCGGAGGTGACGTGCACCACCGCACCCTACGGCGTCACCCTCGGGAAATGTCGACGACGAGCGCGCGGTGGTCCGATATCGGCAGTGCGACATCGAAGGCGCGGTCGACGCGCAGTGTGTGGTCGTCGGTCAGGATGTGGTCGAGCTGGCGGTCGGGCTGGTCCACCGGGAATGTCAGCGCCGAGCCGAGCGGCCGGAATCCCGACCAGCGGCTCGGCGTGGGCGGGGTCATGTTGAGGTCGCCCATCAGCACCCGCGGCCCGTCGAACCCGCGCAGGTCGCGCACCAGCCGCCGCATCTGCGCCCGGTTCCAGCCCGGCACGAACGACAGGTGGGTGTTGGCGACGGTGAGCGGTCCGAGCGGCGTGTCGAGCCTGCCGATCATCGCCGCGCGCGGTTCCTCGTTGACGATCTGCACGCGGTTGGGGCCGGGCAGGTACATCGGGAACCGCACCGGGATCCGCGGCAGCCGGACCACCTGCCACGTCTCGGCCGGAAACCGGGACAGCAGCGCGATGCCGTAGGCGGCCGTGCCGGGCTGTTCGCGGCCGGTGGCCGCCATCCAGGTCGCGCCGGGGGTACCGGCGATGGCGGCGACGAACCGGTGGCTGACCGCACGCATCGCCTCGGCGGCGACGGCGGTCAGGTCGGCCTTGCCCGACCGCGGCTGGTCGAAATCCACCTCCTGCAGCGCGAGGATGTCGGGGTCGAGTTCCCGCACGGCATCGGCCAGCCGTCCAAGGTCGACGTCGCCGTGACGCAAACTGCGTCCGTGCAGAATGTTGAAGGTGGCCATCCGCATGGGTACTTGTTACCCGCACCGGCCTGACCGCAGACACCCGAAAGTAGATCCTTGGCTGCACGAAACGACGACCTACGCGACGCGCTCCGGCGCGCCGCGTCCGCGCTGCGGGCGGACGGACCCGACTTCGCGCTGGCAGGCAGCTATGCGCTCTGGGCGTACGGCGGGCCCGAACCCGTCCACGATGTGGACTTCGTGGTCGCCGAACCGGACACCGAGGCCGCGGCGTCCACACTGGAGAAGGCCGGATTCCGGATCGAACGCACGCCCGAGGACTGGTTGTTCAAGGCCTGCGTCGGCAGCGACTTCGTCATCGACGTGTTGCACGCGCTCAACGGCGTCCCGATCAAGCACCACACCGTCGAGGCCGGAGAGGAACTCGACGTGCTCGCGATCAGGATGCGCGTGCTGCCACCCACGCATGTGCTGACCGAGAAACTCAACTCGCTCAACGAACACCGCTGCGACTTCGCGGCGTTGCTGCCCGCGGTGCGTGCGGTCCGCGAACAGGTCGACTGGGACCGCGTGCGCGCCGACACCGCCGACAGCCCGTTCGCCGCCTCGTTCCTGTATCTGATCGAGCGGCTGGACCTCATCTGACTCCTCCGGCGGCGCGGCGCAACCGGTCGGCGACCACCGCCGCCGCCTCGGCCACCTCCGGCGGATCCAGCACCTCGAAGTCGACGCCCACCATCGCGAAGTACACCGCCATGCGCGCGGGGTCGTCGGCGCCGGCCGTGACGATGCAGGCGTCCGGCCCGTCGGCCTCGACGACCGCTGATACATCCGAGAAGTGTTGCCGCAGAGTTGCTTCGGATGCCGCGAAGCGGATCCGGGCGACGTAGCGGTAGGGCGATGAGCTGATCGCCCGTCGCACGTAGTCGGCGGCGTCGGGCGCATCACGCGCAGCGAACGTGCTGCCGAGCGCGCGGACGTCGGCCATCCGGTCCAGCCGCAGGCTGCGCCAGTCCTGCCGGTCGCGGTCGAAGGCGAGCAGGTACCAGCGCCGCCCGGTGGTGACCAGTTGGTACGGCTCGAGCCTGCGGGAGGTGGCGGTGCCCGCCCGGTCGACGTAGCCGGCGGTGACGTGCTCGCGGTCCCGGCAGGCCCGCGCGAGCGTCATCAGCACGTCGGGTTCGACCGGGGTGTCCGAGGTTCCCGACGTCAGCGTCACCGTCGTCTCGTGCACCGCCGACACCTGTGAGCGCAGCCGCGCCGGCATCACCTGATCCAGCTTGCTCAGCGCGCGCAGCGCCGACTCGCCGACACCGGCGACACTGCCGCCCGCGGCCAATCGCAGGCAGACCGCCATCGCGACGGCTTCTTCGGGATCGAGCAGCAGCGGCGGCAACGCCGCCCCGGCGCCCAGTTGGTATCCGCCGCCGTGGCCCTTGCTGGCGTGCACCGGGTAGCCGAGCTCACGCAGCCGGTCGATGTCGCGGCGCACGCACCGGGCGGTCACCCCCAGCCGGTCGGCGAGCTCGTCGCCGGTCCACACCCGCCGGCCCTGCAGCAGGCCCAGGAGTTGGAGCACACGGCTCGTCGTTTCCGCCATGTTCACCATCGTGCCGCACTCTTAGGACCGAAACAGTCCTATAACGCTGCGAGGCTGATGCCATGGATACCCGAACCAGCCTGAACTCGGTCCTGACCGATCAGCTCGAATACCACTGGACCACTGCACTGCGCCCGCGCCTGGACGGACTCACCGACGACGAGTACTTCTGGGAGCCGGTACCCGGCTGCTGGACGGTGCACCGCGACGGCGGCATCGACTTCAGCTATCCGCCCCCGCAGCCGGAGCCGTTCACCACGATCGCCTGGCGGCTGGCCCACGTCATCGTCGGTGTGTTCGCCGTGCGCAACCACAATCACTTCGGCGGTCCGCCCGCCGACTACGCATCGTGGACCTACGCCACAGATGCCGCCACGGCGCTGCGGCAACTCGACGAGGCCTACCGGAATTGGATCGACGGGGTGCGCACACTCGGCGAAGATGGCCTCGACCGGCCGTGCGGTCCCGCCGAAGGGCCCTACGCTGAACGCTCGATGGCGGAATTGGTGTTGCACATCAACCGGGAGGTTATCCACCACGGCGCCGAAATCGCCTGCATCCGCGACCTTTACGCACACTCCACCCACACGAAAGAGGCCTGACCCGATGCCCGGAATGCCACCGCCCGTTGCCGACGAACGTCAGGCTCTGATCGAATTCCTTGCGTTCCAGCAGAACGCCTTCCTGTCCGCGGCGTACGGCCTGACCGACGAGCAGGCCCGCGCCACGCCGTCGGTCAGTGCGCTGTCGATCGGCGGGCTGGTCAAACACGCCGCCGGGGTGCAGAAGGGCTGGACCGAGCGCGCCACCCATGCTCCCGATTTCCCGCCGCCCGACCCGCGGCCGATGGAGGAGCAGATGGCCGATTACCAGGATCAGTACGTGATGCGTGAGGACGAGACACTGGAGGAACTTCTCGAGGAGTTGAAGGCGCAGAACGCCGAGATCCTGCGGGTGTTCGGGGAGATGGACCTCGACGCCCTCGTGCCCGTACCGCGCAATGTCCCGTGGTTCCCGCAGGACATCGATCACTGGTCGGTGCGCTGGGTGGCGATGCACCTCATCGAGGAACTCGCCCGGCACGCGGGCCACGCCGACATCATCCGTGAATCTGTAGACGGCGCAACGATGTACGAGTTGATGGCCGCTCGCGAAGAGTGGCCGGAGACCGACTGGGCGCCGCGGTGGCGCCCGCCGACGGTGGCCTGACCCCTACCGGTCGAGGACCAGGCGCAACGCCTGGTCCACCACGGCGTCGAGGTCGTCGCCGAGGCGGCCGGTCAGCCACTGCTGGGCGAGCTCGGCCATCGCCCCGGTGTACATCGCCGCACCGACGCGCGCGGCCACCGGGTCGGTGCCGGGCTGCAGCCGCCAACCCTCGGTCAGCACGAGTTCGAGGAGCAGGTCGACGGCCGCCTCCCGTCGGGCGGCCAGTACCGGATTGGCCCGCGCATCGGTGAACAGCACCCGGCCCCGGCGCGGGTCGGCCGAACCGAAACCCAGCACCGCGGCGATGCCGGCGCGGGTGCGGTCGCGCAGCGAGTCACCGGCGCGCGCCATCGCGGCTTCGACGTCAGCGGTGAGCTGTTCACTCACCTTGTCGTAGACGGCACCGAGCAGGTCGTCGACGTCGGCGAAGCTCTCGTAGAAGTAGCGGGTGTTCAGCCCGCACTCCCGGCACACCGACCGCACCGACACAGCCGTTTCACCGCCGTCGCCGAACAGCCGGAACGCCGCGTCGACCAGCAGGCCGCGGCGCTCGACGCGCCGGTCGGTGAGCGGCACACCGGCCCAGCGGGTGGGGCTCGACATCGGACCAGCCTACGGCCGATCGGGCAAATCTGGTCACAACCGTGCCCAGACGTTAATCTGGTCACACACGTAACCAGACCCGGAGGGCCGACCATGGACCTGCTGCCCCAACAGATCGTCGAGAACCGGCTCAAGCGCCAGTTCAACCAGGATGTCCGCAGGCACTTCTTCCGCGGGATGGAATTCGCGGGGCCTGCGGGCGATCCCGGCTGGTTCGGGCCCGGCAGCGCCGTGTGGCACGTGCACTCCCACCTCGAGGCGATGATCTTCGGTCTGCAGTGCGCGGCCTACATGGAGCGGCTCGACCCGTCGATCTACTGGATGGGGATGCACCATTCCCGTCTGGTGAAGCGCGACGCCGACGGGGTGGCGCGGCCCGAGATCGACCCGAAGGGCGCCTCGGTGCGGCTCGGCCACTCGGTGGCCTTCTTCATCGGCACCGCCTACGGCTCCACCGACACCGCAGAACGGCTGGCCACCACGGTGCGGTCCATGCACCACACCATCAAAGGCGTGCGGCCCGACGGTCTCCGCTACGACGCCGACGACCCCGACTGGCTGCGCTGGAACTACGCGACGGTGGTCTGGGGCATCGCCACCGCACACCAGCTCTACCATCCGAACCCGTTGCGCGGCACAGAGATCGACCGCTACTACGGCGAGTTCGTCCGCGTCGGGCACGCACTCGGCGGCACCGACCTGCCGTCGACGAAGGCCGACACACTCGAGTGCCTGAAGTCCTATCTGCCCCGGCTCGCGGTCACCCACGGCGCGGCACTGGCCACCGGCCCGAACCTGCCGATGCCGCAGAGCGCGCTGAACTGGGCGGTGCGCGACACCATGCCGCGCTGGGGGAAAGAGCTGATCCAGCACCGCAACCCCCACCCCGTCGAACGGGCCGCGCGGCGCGCGATGGTGTGGACGGCGATCAACGGCCTGCACACCGCCGCCGGTCCGGCGCCGGAATTCGAGCAGGCCAAGGCGCGGGTCGCCGGCGGCGTTGACCCCTCGCTGGCGCCGCACACCGAGCCGGCCTACGTGCCGGGCAGCGACCCGCAGCGCAGCCGAGCCGAGGTCGAGCGCACCTTCGCCTGAGCTCCCCGAGTTCCGCCGGAACTGCATTCCCGGCGCTCAAGGTCGACCCTTGAGCGCCGGGAATGCAGTTCCGCGCACGAGGGGCGGCTACTTGTCAGCCCTGTGACCCGCTGCACACGCTTTTTCGCCTGCTCGCCGATTTTGAGACACTGGCGGTTATGAGTGTCACGCGAAAGACCCAGCACCGCGAGGTCGCCAAGCTGGACCGGGTGCCGCTGCCCATGGAGGCCGCCCGCGTCGGCGTCACCGGTTGGCAGATCACCCGCACCGGGGCACGCGTCGTCAGCAAGCTGGCGGGCCGCGGATCCCTGCAGGAGAAGGTCGTCAAGCAGATCCCCCAGACGTTCGCCGACCTCGGGCCCACCTACGTCAAGTTCGGCCAGATCATCGCGTCGAGCCCCGGCGCCTTCGGCGAACCGCTGTCGCGGGAGTTCCGCAGCCTGCTCGACCGGGTGCCTCCGGCGAACGCCGACGAGGTGGCCAAGCTGCTGCGCGAGGAACTCGGCGGCGATCCGGCCACGCTGTTCAAGTCCTTCGACACCACGCCCTTCGCCTCCGCATCGATCGCTCAGGTGCACTACGCGACGCTGCACACCGGCGAGGAGGTCGTGGTGAAGGTGCAGCGGCCCGGAATCCGCCGCCGCGTCGCCGCCGATCTGCAGATCCTCAAGCGCGGCGCCCGCCTGGTCGAGTTCGCCAAGCTCGGCCAACGACTCAGCGCCCAGGACGTGGTCGCCGACTTCGCCGACAACCTCGCCGAGGAGCTCGACTTCCGGCTCGAGGCGCAGTCGATGGACGCGTGGGTGTCGCACATGCACACCTCCCCGCTCGGCGAGAACATCCGGGTGCCGCAGGTGTACTGGGACCTGACCAGCGAGCGGGTGCTCACCATGGAGCGCGTGACGGGCGTGCGCATCGACGACGCCGCCGCGATCCGCAAGCAGGGCTTCGACGGCACGGAGCTGGTCAAGGCCCTGCTGTTCAGCGTCTTCGAGGGCGGCCTCAAGCACGGGCTGTTCCACGGCGACCTGCACGCAGGCAATCTCTTCGTCGACGACGACGGCAAGATCGTGTTCCTCGACTTCGGCATCATGGGCCGCATCGACCCGCGGACCCGCTGGCTGCTGCGCGAGCTCGTCTACGCGCTGCTGGTCACGAAGGACCACGCCGCGGCGGGCAAGATCGTCGTGCTGATGGGCGCCGTCGGCACCATGAAGCCGGAGGCCGAGGCCGCCAAGGACCTGGAGAAGTTCGCCACGCCGCTGACGATGAAGTCACTCGGCGACATGAGCTATGCCGAGATCGGCAAGCAGCTCTCCACCCTCGCCGACGCCTACGACGTCAAGCTGCCCCGTGAGCTGGTGCTGATCGGCAAGCAGTTCCTCTACGTCGAGCGCTACATGAAGCTGCTCGCACCGAAGTGGCAGATGATGAGCGATCCGCAGCTGACCGGGTATTTCGCCAACTTCATGGTGGACATCAGCCGTGAGCACAAAGAGAAGACGGCCGTTGAGCGCTCGCGCGAGGAGCAGACAACAGAAGAGGTCGAGGCGTGATGGAGATCCGATCCGGTAAAGCTGCGGTCGGCGGGCAGGAACGCAGTGACTCGGGAATCAGCCCAGGTGAGGTCGAGATCTTCTACGAGGACATGGGCGACCCGAACGATCCGGCAGTCCTGCTGGTCATGGGCCTGGGCGCGCAGCTGACCTTCTGGCGCGAGGGTTTCTGCCAGAAGCTCGTCGACCAGGGCCTCCGGGTGATCCGGTTCGACAACCGCGACGTCGGGCTGTCCACCCACCTCGACGGCCGGCGGACCAAGGGTTCGCAGGTCGGCAACCTGGTGCGGTCCTTCCTGGGGCTCCGCAGCCCGTCGGTCTACACGCTCGAGGACATGGCCGATGACGCCGCCGCGCTTTTGGACCACCTGGGCATCGACCGGGCACACATCGTGGGCGCCTCGATGGGCGGCATGATCGCGCAGATCTTCGCCGCCCGCCACGCGGAGCGCACCAAGACGTTGGCCGTCATCTTCTCCAGCAACAACCAAGCGTGCCTGCCGCCACCGGGTCCGCGGCAGCTGCTCGCGGTGATCACGGGCCCGTCGCCGAACTCTCCGCGCGACGTCATCATCGAGAACTCGATCCGGGTGAGCAAGATCATAGGCAGCCCCGGCTACCGCTCCTCCGACGAGGATCTGCGCGCCGACGCCGTCGCGTTCTACGATCGCGCGTTCTATCCGCAGGGCATCGCCCGGCAGTTCAATGCGATCACCGGAAGCGGCAGCCTGCGCCACTACGACCGGCAGATCACCGCGCCGACAGTGGTCATGCACGGTAAGGCCGACAAATTGATGCGCCCCTCCGGCGGACGGATCATCGCGCGGACCATTCCGGGGGCGCGTCTGGTGCTGTTCGACGGAATGGGACACGAGCTCCCCAAAGAACTCTGGGACGACGTGGTCGGCGAGTTGAAGACCACCTTCGCCGAGCGTGCCTGAGCAGCGGCGGCACTTCTCGATTCGGCCCGCGACGGGCGAATCGGATACGATCCGCTGTCGAGCGCAGGGGCTTGCTGCAGCGTCATCGAAGACGCCGGCGAAGCCCAGAACGGCCAGAAAGGCATGACCATGGCCCCTTCGGGCAAACTGAAGCCGCACTTCGAGGACGTCCAGGCACACTACGACCTGTCCGACGACTTCTTCCGGCTTTTCCTCGACCCGTCGCAGACCTACAGCTGCGCGTACTTCGAGCGTGACGACATGACGCTCGAGGAGGCCCAGCGGGCCAAAGTCGATCTGGCACTGGGCAAGCTGGGCCTGCAGCCCGGGATGACGCTGCTCGACGTCGGCTGCGGCTGGGGCGCGACGATGATGCGCGCGGTCGAGAAGTACGACGTCAACGTCATCGGCCTCACCCTGAGCAAGAACCAGCACGCACACGTCGAGCGGGTGTTCGCCGAGTCCGACAGCTCACGGTCGAAAACCGTGCTGCTGCAGGGCTGGGAGGAGTTCGACCAGCCGGTGGACCGCATCGTGTCGATCGGCGCGTTCGAGCACTTCGGCAAGGACCGCTGGAACGACTTCTTCACCATGGCTTACCGGGCGCTGCCCGACGACGGCGTGCTGCTGCTGCACACGATCACCGCGCTGACCATTCCGCAGATGGTGGAACGCAAGATCCCGCTGACGTTCTCGGTCGCGCGGTTCATCAAGTTCATCATCACCGAGATCTTCCCGGGCGGTTACCTGCCGACCATCGAACTCGTCGGCGAGCACGGCGCGAAGGCCGGCTTCAACCTCACCCGCACCCAGTCGTTGCAGCCGCACTACGCCAAGACGCTGGACTGCTGGGCCGACGCGCTCGAGGCCCGCCGGGACGAGGCGATCGCCATCCAGTCCGAAGAGGTCTACGACCGCTACATGCACTATCTGACCGGCTGCGCGGACGCGTTCCGGAAGGGTTACGTCGACGTTTGCCAGTTCACGCTGGAGAAGTGATCTTCAACAACCAGCAAACTCCCGATTACTAGCTGGTCGACGACTCAAGACACCGGGTCGTCGCCGGGTGTGCGACACGCTGTAGGTTCGCAGGTCGACGCCCAGAAACGGGGGTAGCGTGCGGTCACAACACGACCGACGCGGGAGCACTGCAGACGACCTGTCGCGAGGAAGGCCACCCACGAACATGCCTGAGAAAACGAATACCGAAACCGAGTTGCGGCCGCACTTCGAGGACATCCAGGCCCACTACGACCTGTCCGACGACTTCTTCGGCGTCTTCCAGGACCCCACACGCAAGTACAGCTGTGCGTACTTCACGGGTCCTGAGGTGTCGCTGTCCGAGGCGCAGATCGCCAACGTCGACCAGCACCTGGACCGGCTGGACCTCAAGCCGGGGATGACCCTGCTCGAGGTGGGCTGCGGCTGGGGCCTGACGCTGCAGCGGGCGATGGAGAAGTACGACGTCAACGTCATCGGCCTGACGCTGAGCAAGAACCAGCAGGTCTACTGCGACCAGCTGCTGAGCAAGCTCGACACCAGCCGCACCTACGACGTCCGCCTGCAGGGCTGGGAGCAGTTCCACAGCCCCGTCGACCGCATCGTGTCGATCGAGGCCTTCGAGCACTTCGGCTTCGAGCGCTATGACGACTTCTTCAAGACGTGTTTCGACATCCTGCCCGACGACGGCCGGATGACGATCCAGAGCAGCGTCGGGTACCACCCCGACGACCTGCAGGCGCGCGGCAAGAAGCTGACGTTCGAGTTGGCCCGGTACGTGAAGTTCATCCTCACCGAGATCTTCCCGGGCGGCCGGCTCCCCAGCACCCCGATGATGGTCGAGCGCGGCGAGAAGGCCGGCTTCGTCGTGCCCGAGACGTTGTCGCTGCGCAACCACTACATCAAGACGCTCGGCATCTGGGCCGCCAAGCTGGAGCAGCACAAGGACGAGGCGATCGCCGCGACCGACGAAGAGAACTACCACCGTTACATGAAGTACCTGCGCGGCGCGCAGTACTACTTCGTCGACGAGAGCATCGACGTCAGCCTGGTCACCTACCTCAAGCCCGGCGCCGCGGCCTAGTCAGGCCCGTCACCGCGAAATCCCCCGACGAGAGTCGGGGGATTTCTGCGTCTTGTGTCGGATCCCGGCGCCGGCGTTCGTCGACACAGTAGAGAGTGGAACCAGAAGGGGTTGCACTCGCTACCGGGAAGGTCGTCACCGATGCATTACTTCGCCCTGCTGCTGGGACCAGAGGCCACCGAGGAACCCGACGCCGAGACCCAGGCCGCCATCATGACCGCGTACACGGAGTTCCACACGAGCGCCGGCGCGGCGATCAGGGCGGGCGACGCGCTCGCCGGGTCGGCCACCGCGGTCGGCATCACCGGCGGCCCCGACCACCCGGTGATCACCGACGGCCCGTTCGCCGAGGGCGCCGAGGTCGCCGGCGGCTACTACGTGTTCGAGGCCGACAACCTCGACGACGCGCTGGGCATCGCCCGCCGGATACCGGCCTGCCAGGAAGGAGCCGTCGAGGTGTGGCCGATGGTCGGGTGGGAGGCGCCCACCGAGCAGATCGGCGACGACTGGTTCGCCCTGCTGCTCGAACCCGCCGACCAGCCGTGCACGCCCGGCACCGACGAATGGGAGAGCGGCGAATGCAAGCACGCGGAGTTCGGCCGGGCCGCCGGTGAGCACATCCTCGGCGGAGCGCCGCTGCACCCGCCGAGCACGGCGACCACGGTGCGCGTGCGCAACGGCGAGGTGTTGCTCACCGATGGCCCGTTCGCCGAGGGCGCCGAGGTGGCCAGCGGGTTCTACCTGCTGCGGGCCACCGACCGCGACGAGGCCGTCAAGATCGCCTCGATGATCCCCGCCACCACCGTCCATCTGCACCGCCTGGTCGGCGTCTCCGGCCTCTGACCACGCTGCATGACCGAACTGGACGGCGTCTTCCGGCGGGAATGGGGTCCGGCCGTCGCCGCACTCGCGCGGTGGTCGGGCGACCTCGGCATCGCCGAGGACGCCGTCCAGGAGGCGTGCGCCGAGGCACTGCGCACGTGGCCGCGCGACGGCGCGCCCGACAACGCCGGGGCGTGGCTGACGACCGTGGCCCGCAACCGGGTGCTCGACCGGCTCCGCCGCGAATCGGCCCGTTCCGGGAAGGAGTTCGCCGCGGTGGTCGACGAGATGAACGCCCGGACGGACGCGCTCCCGCACCGGGTGCGCGACGACGAACTGCGGATGATGTTCACCTGCGCGCATCCGGCGCTGGACCGGCTGTCACAACTGGCGCTGACGCTGCGGCTCATCTCGGGCCTCACGGTCGCCGAGATCGCGCGTGCGCTGCTGCAGTCCGAGGCCGCCGTCGGTCAGCGAATCACGCGCGCCAAGAACAAGATTCGCAGTGCGAACATCCCGCTGCGGGTGCCGCCGGCCGAACTGCTGGCCGAGCGCACGCCCCACGTGCTGAGCTGCATCTACTCGGTGTTCACCGAGGGCTACTGGTCCACGGCGGGGCCGTCGGCGATCAGGGACGAACTGTGCAATGAGGGGGTCCGCCTGGCCATTGAGCTGTGCGACCTGATGCCCGCCGAGCGCGAGGCCCAGGCGCTCGCCGCGCTGACACTGCTGCACGATTCGCGCCGCCGCACCCGGGTGGACGCCGCGGGCGCGGTGGTGCCGCTCGAGGAGCAGGATCGCAGCCGATGGGACCGCGGCCAGATCGCGGCGGGTCTGGAGCGGCTGCGCCGGGCGGCGGGTTCGGATGGGCAGTATCTGCCGCAGGCGGTGATCGCGGGCCTGCACGCGACGGCGCCGACATGGGAGCAGACCGACTGGGTGACGATCTGCGCCGCGTACGACCGGTTGCTGTCGATCGGCGACTCGCCGGTGGTGCGGGCCAACCGTGCGCTGGCCGTCGGCTTCCGCGACGGCTTCGCCGCGGGCCTCGCCGAGCTCGACGCGGTGGCCGCCGATCCCCGGTGGGCCCGGTCGAACACCCACGCCGTGATCCGCGCCGACCTGCTGCGCCGGTGCGGGCGGACCGACGAGGCGCTGCACTGGTATCGCGCCGCACTCGCCGCGAACGGCTCCGAGCCGGCGCGGGCATTCCTGCGCCGCCGGGTCGCCGAGTGCGGCGGCTGACACGCTCGGCTTGACCAGCACGCCGGGGTGACGGACGGTATGAGGGCGTACTCGTCGAGAAGGAGACACATGGGCAGCACCATCCGCAAGGCGGTGATCCCCGCCGCCGGGCTCGGATCCCGGCTGCTTCCGCTGACCAAGGCGATCCCCAAGGAGATGCTGCCGGTCGGCGACAAGCCGGTCATCGAGCACACGGTCCGCGAGCTCGTCAGTTCCGGCATCACCGACATCACGATCGTGGTGTCAGGTGGAAAGTCGTTGATCCAGGACCACTTCCGGCCCAACCCGGCGCTGGTGGAGCAGTTGCGCAACGACGGAAAGACGGCCTACGCCGACGCGGTCGAAGAGGTCGGCCAGCTGTCCGCCGCAGGCCACATCACCTACCTCGACCAGCACGGGCCCTACGGCAACGGCACCCCGGTGCTCAACGCCGCGCGTGCGTTCGGCGACGAGCCGATCCTGGTGCTGTGGCCCGACGACGTGTTCGTCGCCGAGGTGCCGCGCGCCCAGCAGCTCATGCGGGCCTACGCCCAGACGTCGTGTCCGGTGCTAGCGTTGCTGCCGATGGCCGCCGAGGATTCCCAGCGCTACGGCGTCCCGATCGTCAAGGAGGACCTCGACGACGGTCTGCTGCGGATCACCGGCCTGGTCGAGAAGCCCAAGCCCGAGGATGCGCCGTCGGAGTACGCGGCCATCGGCGGGTACGTCATCACCCCCGGCGTCATCGACGAACTGCGCCAGCAGACCAAACGCTGGTACGAGCACCGCACCGGCGAGGTGTACCTGACCGACGCGATCAACGCCTACGCCAAGGACCGCGCGGTCTACGGGCAGGTCATCCAGGGCAGCTGGTATGACACCGGCAATCCGGGTGACTATCTGGTGGCCCAGTTCGCCTCCGCGCTCGCGCACCCGACCTACGGGCCGCTGCTGCGCGGGCTCGCCGAGCGCGACTGATCAGTTCTCCGCCGAACAGACGCAAATTGCCCCGACACGCCGTGCGTGCGGGGCAATTTGCGTCTTGTCGCGAGCTAGGGGTTGTGCCTACGCCTCCGCGAAATTGCGGGTGACGCCCGGGTCGACCAGGATGCCGGGTCCGGTCGTCGTCGAGACGACGATCTTCTTCAGGTAGCGGCCCTTGGACGCCGACGGCTTGGCGCGCAGGATCTCGTCGAGCGCGGCGCCGTAGTTCTCGGCCAGCGACTTCTCGTCGAAGGACGCCTTGCCGATGACGAAGTGCAGGTTGGCCTGCTTGTCGACGCGGAAGTTGATCTTGCCGCCCTTGATGTCCTGCACGGCCTTGGTGACGTCGGGGGTCACGGTGCCGGTCTTGGGGTTGGGCATCAGACCACGCGGGCCGAGCACGCGGGCGATGCGGCCGACCTTGGCCATCTGGTCGGGGGTGGCGATCGCCGCGTCGAAGTCGAGGAAGCCGCCCTGGATCTTCTCGATCAGGTCGTCACTGCCCACCACGTCGGCGCCGGCGGCGATGGCCTGCTCGGCCTTCTCGCCGACCGCGAACACCGCGACGCGGGCGGTCTTGCCGGTGCCGTGCGGCAGGTTGACGGTGCCGCGCACCATCTGGTCGGCCTTACGCGGGTCGACGCCCAAGCGGATGGCCACCTCGACGGTGGCGTCCTGCTTCTTCGACGACGTCTCCTTGGCCAGCTTCGCGGCCTCGATCGGCGAATACAGCTTGTCGCGGTCGATCTTCTCGGCGGCTTCGCGGTATGCCTTGCTGTTCTTGCTCATTGGGGTCTCCTTGTATCAGAGGTCGTGGTTCACGAGCCGATGCCAGCTCTCCCACGGTGTTGCACAACGTCGATTATTCGACGGTGATTCCCATCGACCGGGCGGTGCCGGCGATGATCTTGGCGGCCTGGTCGACGTCGTTGGCGTTGAGGTCGGCCTTCTTCGTCTCGGCGATCTCGCGCACCTGATCCCAGGTCACCTTGGCGACCTTGGTCTTGTGCGGCTCGGCCGAGCCCTTCTGCACGCCGGCGGCCTTGAGCAGCAGCTTGGCGGCGGGCGGGGTCTTCAGCGCGAACGTGAAGCTGCGGTCCTCGTAGACGGTGATCTCCACGGGGATGACGTTGCCGCGCTGGCTCTCCGTCGCGGCGTTGTACGCCTTGCAGAACTCCATGATGTTGACGCCGTGCTGGCCGAGCGCAGGACCGACGGGCGGGGCGGGGTTGGCCTGCCCGGCCTGGATCTGCAGCTTGATCAGCCCGGTGACCTTCTTCTTCGGGGGCATGACTGTGCTGTCCTTTTCTTCTTCTACTGTGTGGTTCTTAGATCTTGGCGACCTGGGTGAAGGTCAGTTCGACGGGTGTCTCGCGGCCGAAGATGGACACCAGCACCTTGAGCTTCTGCTGTTCGGCGTTGACCTCGCTGATCGACGCGGGCAGCGTCGCGAACGGGCCGTCCATCACGGTGACCGATTCGCCGACCTCGAAGTCGACCAGGATCTCGGGCCGCTCCATCGAGGCCTCCGACGAGGACGCACCCGCACCTGCGGTGGCCTTGCCGGGCTTCTTGGCCGCGGCGGGCGGCAGCAGGAACTTCACCACGTCGTTGAGCGACAGCGGCGAGGGCCGCGAGGTGGCGCCGACGAAGCCGGTGACGCCGGGGGTGTTGCGCACCGCGCCCCACGACTCGTCGTTGAGCTCCATGCGCACCAGGATGTAGCCCGGCAGCACCTTGCGGTTGACCTGCTTGCGCTGGCCGTTCTTGATCTCGGTGACCTCTTCGGTGGGCACCTCGACCTGGAAGATGTAGTCGCCGACGTCGAGGTTCTGCACGCGCGTCTCGAGGTTGGCCTTCACCTTGTTCTCGTAGCCGGCGTAGGAGTGGATGACGTACCAGTCGCCCGGCTGCAGCCGAAGTTCCTTCTTCAGCGCGACGGCGGGGTCCTCGTCCTCCTCGGGCTCCGCGGCGGGAGCCTCTTCGGCGGCGGGGACCTCTTCGACGGTCGTGTCCTCTACAGCCTCGGCGGCGGTGGTCTGCTCGAGAGACTCGGCGGCCTCGTCTGCGATCACGGTCGCCGGGTCCGCAGCTTCGACGCGCGCCTCGGACACAGCCGAGGGCGTATCGCCTTCGAAGCTCGTCACGGTTGTCATTCCTCTCTCGTACTTCAGTTCTTCGTGCCGGCGCGCGGCCGGGTCAGTTGGCGCCGAACACCAGTCCGATCAGCCGGCCGAGGCCGTAGTCCGCGCCGGAGATCAGCGCGACCATGAACACCAGGAAGACCAGCACCACCGAGGTGTAGCTGACCATCTGCTTGCGGTTGGGCCAGATGACCTTGCGCAGCTCGGCGACGACCTGCTTCAGGTAGTTCAGGACATACAGGAACGGGTTGCGTGAGCCGCCCGGTTCCTTCTTCTTCTTGACGGTCTTCTTGCCGGGGCCGTTGCCGTCCTTGCTGTCGCCGGCGTCGGTCTCCGGAGCAGTGTCGGTGTCGGCGCCGTCGGTGTCGCCGACCACGCGCCGTGAACGCTTCCCGGTGGGCCGCAGCGGCCGGGTGGCCACCGCCGTCTGGCCGCGGGTGTCTGCGCTCTTCCCGTCGCCGGTGCCGGCGTCCGCGCCGTCGTCAGGGGAGCCGGCACTGTCGCGCTCGTCGCTCACCGCTCGCTCCTCTTGTCCGGGTTGTCATCGGGGTGCACACCTACCAGTGTCCACACTTGTCGAGTATTCAGTTGAGCAGGGGCGACAGGACTTGAACCTGCAACCTGCGGTTTTGGAGACCGCTGCTCTGCCAGTTGAGCTACGCCCCTTCAGGCGACGACAGGGTTGACGTCGTCATCACCGTCCTGACCTGCGGGGCTCACACAATTTGCGCGCTCCCCGTTCGGTCGATCTGATACCGACGGACAGCGCGCTGGACTGGGAAAACCCCGAAGTCCGAGTGTAGCGTGCCGCCGGTCGCACTGACTAATCCGCCGGGCCGCCGGAGTCGACCGCATCGGCGGTGCGAACCACCTGGCCGGTCTCCGGATCCCACTTCACCGAGATCGAGTTGTCGCCCTCGTGGCCCATCAGCGTGGTGAACGACTCCTGCACCACGGCGCCGGTGGGATCGGTCAGCACGTTGCGGGTCGTGACGATGTCGGCGCCGAACCGCTCGTCCACCGACACGACGTACAGCTTGCCGCGCAGCGCGTCGCCGGCCACGATCGGCCGGTGGAACAGGAATTTCTGGTCCACCTGGACGATCTGCATGGTCTCCATGCCGAGGTCGTTGTTCTGGAAGAAGTGCCGCTGGATCATCACCGCGAAGATCGACATGAAGGTCGGCGGCGCGATGAGCGCATCGTGGCCGAGTTCGGCGGCCGCGGCCTCATCGAGGGAGGCCGGATCGTCGGCCTTCACGGCGCCTGCGTACTGCCGGATCTGTTCGCGGCCGACCACGAAGGTGTCCGGGTACTCCCAGATCACTCCGCGGATGTCCATCTTGAGCGCCATGTCGTGCCCCTACGCCAGCGTCGCCGTGGCGATGGCGCGGCCGAAGATCTTCTTGCCGCCGGAGGTGGCCGAGAGTGCGATCGTCACCGATTTCGACTCGGGCTCAACGGATTTCACCCGACCGCTGAAGGTGATCTCGGCGCCCTTGCCGTCGTTCGGCACCGGCACCACGGCGGTGAAGCGGACGTTGTACTCCTTGACGGCGGCGGGGTCGCCGACCCAGGAGGTGACGTAGCCGCCGCCGAGGCCCATCGTCAGCATGCCGTGCGCGATCGCGACGTCCAGGCCGACCTGCTTGGCGATGTCGTCGTCCCAGTGGATCGGGTTCAGGTCACCGGACACGCCCGCGTAGTTGACCAGGTCTCCGCGGGTCAGCGGGATCACCTTCTCCGGAAGTTGGTCCCCGACGCTGACCGAACTGAACTCACGCAGTGCCATTGCTGAAGCCACTCTCTCCGTCTTCTTCGCTACGCCCCGCCAGGGTGGTGTAGCTCTCCTGAACGATGTCACCGTTGTCGTTGGTGATGATGTTCCTGGTGGTGATGATGTCGGTGCCGTGCGCCTTGCGGATCGAGTCGATGTAGACGTCGCAGAACAGCGTGTCGCCGGCCATGATGGGCCTGACGAACTTGAGCACCTGGTCGACCTGGACGATCTGGGCGTCGGTGATCCCGATCCCCGCGGCGGCGAACATGGCCGACTGCGCCTGGTACCCGAACACCGAGATGAACGTCAGCGGCGCGGGCAGGGTGTCGTGGCCGAGGTCCGCGGCGGCCTTCTCGTCGAAGAAGGCGGGGTCCTCGTTCTTGACCGCGACGGCGTACTCGCGGATCTTCTCCCGACCGACGACGTAGCTGTCGGGGTACCGGAAATGGGTCCCGACGTAGTCGTCCAAGAAAGACACGAGTATTGAACCTACCTACTGCGCCTCACCAATGACGAATTGGTGAGTCGGTCAGCGCGATTCCTTGTGTGCACGGTGCGTGCCACAGTTCGGGCAGAACTTCTTGATCTCCAGCCGATCGGGATCGTTGCGGCGGTTCTTCTTGGTGATGTAGTTGCGGTGCTTGCACACCTCGCAGGCCAAGGTGATCTTGGGCCGTACGTCGGTACTTGAGGCCACGTCCGTTGTCCTTCGTCTTCTCGTACTTGCTTGTAGCGGTGGGGGGGCTCGATCCCCCGACCTCACGATTATGAGTCGTGCGCTCTAACCAGCTGAGCTACACCGCCATCCGGCGAACCGGTCGACTGTTTGGCTCGCCCGGTGTCCACCGAGCCCCCTAACGGAATCGAACCGTTGACCTTTTCCTTACCATGGAAACGCTCTACCGACTGAGCTAAGGGGGCCTGTCCCCGGCAGTGAACAGCGTCGTGCCGCGGGCCTTAAAGAGAGTACAGTCTGGCCCCTGTCGCCGCCAAACCGCTGGTCACCGCCCGTCGGAAGGTCGGCTTCCCGACCACCCTAATCTTGAGCGATGGGATCCGACCGGCTCTACTTCCGCCAGCTGCTGTCCGGGCGTGACTTCGCCGAGGGCGACATGATCGCGACGCAGATGCGCAACTTCGCCTACCTGATCGGCGACCGGGAGACCGGCGACTGCGTGGTCGTCGACCCCGCGTATGCCGCCGGCGACCTCGTCGACGCGCTGGAGGCCGACGGCATGCACCTGTCCGGGGTGCTGGTCACCCACCACCACCCCGACCATGTCGGCGGCACGATGATGGGCTTCACGCTCAAGGGCCTTGCCGAACTGATGGAGCGGGTCAGCGTGCCGGTGCACGTCAACACCCACGAAGCGGACTGGGTCTCGCGCGTCACCGGTATCCCGATGTCGGACCTGACCGCACACGAGCACGGGGACAAGGTCGGCGTCGGGGCCATCGAGATCGAACTGCTGCACACCCCGGGTCACACACCGGGCAGCCAGTGCTTCCTGCTCGACGGCCGCCTGGTGGCCGGTGACACGCTGTTCCTCGACGGCTGCGGTCGCACCGACTTCCCCGGAGGCAACGTCGACGACATGTTCCGCAGCCTGCAGGCGCTGGCCGGGCTGTCCGGCGACCCGGTGGTGTTCCCCGGCCACTGGTACTCCGCGGAGGCCAGCGCGCCGCTGTCGGACGTCAAGCGGAGCAACTACGTCTACCGGGCGAGCGACCTGGACCAGTGGCACATGCTGATGGGCGGCTGACGGCCTCTGCCCGGGCGCACCGCAGCGGTGCCCTCCACGATTCGGCAGCGAACTATGTGGAGCGCTCGCAAATGTTCGGTGCCGACGGCCGCTTTCTCGGGAGATCAGCGCCGATTTCGTGAATATTTCCGTGATTTGACGTCGATACCGTGGTCACGAGACTTGCCTTCTCAAGAATCCGCAGACGAAATCGAAGAAGTAGTGCAATACACGTGACACGGCGTGCTCGATCGGGGCAAACTTGTCGTCAGCAATGAAGACGCTAGGTCCGGGGGATCGACGTGAAGAACATCGTGCTGTGCTTCGACCACGCTCAGGAGCAGCTCCAACTGCGTGACGCCAGCAACGCCCGGGCGCTGTTCCGGCTGCTCGACGCGACGAGCGGGCAGCTCAACTGGTACCACCCGGGCACCGTCGCCGCGCCGGCGCGCATCGGCGAACGGATCAGCCCCCGGCAGCGGCGCCGCCACATCGCCGAGCAGGCCCGGGCAACCGTCGTGGAGGCCTACGAATTCCTGGCGGGCACCTACGAGCCGGGCGACGACATCTACCTCTTCGGCGCGGGTCGCGGCGCATCGTGCGCCCGCGAACTGGTCCGGCTGCTGGGCGTGCTCGGTCTGCCCGCCGACCACCACGATGATCTGCTCGACTACCTGCTGGCCGCCTTCGCGTTGCCGCGCACCCGGCGCACCGGTGAGGACTGGCAGCGGGTGGGCGCGCTGGCCGCCGGGCTCGCCGGCGGGTCGGAGATCGCGGTGCCGGTGCGGTTCGTCGGACTCTTCGACATGGTCCGGGTGCCCGGGGTGGCGACGACGACCGGCCCGCTGGCCAACGTGGCCGAGGGCAGGCACGCCGTCGCGATCGACGGCGGGCCGTTCGGCGAGCGCGTCGACTCCCCCACGGTGGACGAGGTGTGGTTCCGCGGCGCGCACTGCGACGTCGCGGGCGTGCAGGGCGCCTGCTGGCCGCTGGCCGACATCGCGCTCGACTGGGTGCTCGACGGCGCCGTGCACGCCGGACTGGCGGTCCGGGACGGCGGGCGAAACCGGGTGCCTGCACCATGCGTCGCCGATCCCCTTGCGGGCAGCGCCCACATGCTCTCGCTGCGGCGGGTGCCGCTCGACGCGGCCGTGCACGCAAGCGTCGAGGTCTACCTGCGGTCGCATCCGCAGTACTGGCGCCGCCTGCCCGCACGCTTCGGCTGGGCCGACCGCGAGTGGCTGGCGCGCGGCGAACGACTCGTGCCGCCGGCGGCACCGGCAACACCGGCGGCCGCCACACCGGCGGAGGCCACGGCGTCGCAGCCGGTCGACGCCGAACTCCTCACCGCCTGAGCCGAACCAGGCGACGGCCGCCGGCTCGCCGAACCTCACATCCTGGCGTGCACCGGGGTAACGTGATCATGACTTTCGGACGTCATCCAGCAACGGTCTGACCGGTTGCTGTGTTCGCGGCAGCGAAGCGGTAGGGTCCGGGGCGTCGATGACGAACACCTGGGGGCACGGTGGAATGGATTGAGAACCGCTGGCGGGACCTCACCGGTCTCGGGTCCGCGGGCTGGCTGACGATCGCCGCGTGGGCCGCACTGGTGCTCGGCGTCGCCGCGCTGATCTACCTGCACCGCCAGCTCCGGCAATTCCATCAGCGCAAGGCCGACCAGGTCAGGCCCCATGTCGCGGTGTTCATGGAACAGCACCCCGCGGACTGGCACATCATCGAGCTCGTGGTGCGCAACTTCGGTCAGACCGCCGCGCACGACGTCCGGTTCTCCTTCACCCACCCGCCGACCGTCGCCAAGTACGAGGAACGCTACGACGAATCGCTGCCGGAAATCGTCGAACTCCAGCTGCCCAGCGAACTGACGGTTCTCGCACCAGGCCAGGAATGGCGAACGGTGTGGGACTCGGCGCGCGACCGGGCGGAGTTCGGCGGCTCGATCCGCTCCCGTTTCGACGGTGTGGTCACCTACCACGACCGCGCACGGCCGGAGGGCTCCGACAAGGGCCGCGCCTGGCGCCGCAGGCGCGAATTCCAGAACCGGGTGGTGCTGGACTGGGCGACGCTGCAGCCGGTGCCGCGGCTGGAACTGATGACGACGCACGACCTGGCCCGCCAGGAACGGCAGAAGCTCGAACTGCTGCGCAGCGTGCTCAACTACCTGCACTACGCGTCGAAGGAGACCCGGGCCGACGTGCTGCGCGCCGAGATCGAGCGCGTCAACGGCGCCGCGCAGGAGAACCAGGACCGGTGGCGCAACAAGCAACTCGACGAGACCACGGTGCTGGACTTCCCGTGGATCGACCGGGCCCATGTGAACGACGCGGCACAACACGACGGGACACCGGCGCACGACGGCGTGATGGTGCCCGCGCGTGATGCGGCCGGTCGCCACCACCGCAACGGCGGTTGAGCCGGCTACTTCCAGACGGCGCCGATGCCGACTTCCCACAGGCTCAGCGCGGGCACTCCGCGCCGATTGCGTGGATTGCGGCGCTTGGTCGTCTCGCGCTCGGTCGGCTCGGCCTGACTGCGCTTCCGGTGTGTTCGCATGCTCGGACGCTATGACCGCGAGCGCCGACCGCTCACGCGTAACGAGCTACCCCACCGCGGGAAGGGCCGCTCTCGCGTTTCGTAACATCGTTACGTAACATGCTTCCGATGACTACCGTGAACTACGACCTCAGCGATTCGGTGTCGACGATCGTCATGGACGACGGCAAGGCGAACGTGCTGTCTCCCGCGATGCAGCACAACCTGAACGAGGCATTCGACCGCGCCGAGCAGGACGACTCGAAGGCCGTCGTGCTCGCAGGCAACCAGAAGCTGTTCAGCGGCGGCTTCGACCTCGCCGTCTTCGCCTCCGGCGACGCGCAGGCGGCGCTGGACATGCTGGCCGGTGGCTTCGAACTGGCGCTGCGCTGCCTCACCTTCCCCAAGCCGGTGATCATGGCGGCGACCGGGCCAGCCATCGCGATGGGCTCGTTCCTGCTGCTGTCCGGCGACCACCGGATCGGATCGCCACGCACGCGGTGCCAGGCCAACGAGGTGGCGATCGGCATGGTCTTGCCGATCGCCGCGATCGAACTGATGCGGCTGCGGCTGACCCGCGCGGCCTTCCAGCGTGGCATCTCGATGGCCGCGACCTTCGCAGGCGACGCGGCGATCGCGGGCGGCTGGCTCGACGAGATCGTCGAACAGGACGACGTGTTGCCCCGCGCGCGGGAGGTCGCGACCGAGGCGGCGGCGACGCTGCACCTCAAGGCCCACCTGGCCAGCAAGCTCAAGGCCCGCGAGGACGCGCTCGCCGCGGTCCGGGCCGGTATCGACGGGTTGGCCGCCGAGTTCGGCGGGTGAGCCGTGCCGAGGGCGAAGCAGCGCACGCCCGAACTGCGTGAGCACCTGCTGGCGGTCGCCGTCGCGACCCTGAACGAGGAGGGCTTCACGCGGTTCACCACCCGCCGCGTCGCCGAACGCGCAGGCACGTCGGTGCCCGCGGTGTACGAGCTCTTCACGGACAAGGCGGGACTCGTCCGGGCAATGTTCTTCGAGGGCTTCCGAGTGCTGGGCGCCGAACTGGCGAAGGTCCCGTCGAGCGTCGAACCACTGGCCGACATCGAGCGGCTGGTGCCGGTGTTCCGGTTGTTCTGCCGGGCCTATCCGCGGCTGGCGCAGGTGATGTTCTCCCGGCCGATCGCCGACTTCGAACCCGGGCCCGACGAACTCGCCGCGGGTGCGTCGGTGCGCCACGAGTTCATCGGCCGGATCCAGCGGGCGGTCGACGCCGGTCTGCTCGCCGGCGACCCGACCGACATCGCGCACATCCTGCTCGCCCTCGCGCAGGGTCTCGCCGTCCAGGAGGCCGGCCGGTGGCTCGGCCCGGCACCGTCGATCGAACGGCGGTGGCGGCTCGGGGTGCGCTCCCTGCTGGCGGGCTTCGCGACGTGACCGGGGCGTCAGCCGTCGAGGTTCACCCGGATGAGCACCCGCCGGGTGTGACCGCGCCGGATCAGCCGCTCGATCGCTGTCACCACGCGGTACCCGAGCCCGTACTTGCGACGGAACAGCCCTTCGACGCGCCGAACCTCGCCGGCGTCCTCGACCACCTCACCGCGTCCGGCGACGGCCTGCTCGCCCGGATCGACCTTGCCGCTACGGCTGCAGGCCGCCATGGTGACGCGGGCGTCGCGGCTGACCCGCTTGACCTTCCACGAGTCGGCCGGGGTCCAGAAAACCAGCGCCCCGCCGTCGGAAACGAGCCACAGCGGTGTCGCCACCACGTCGCCGTTGCGCTTGAACGTCGTCAGCGAGACGAACTTCTCCGCGCCGAGGCGGTCGAGGTGTGAGGCCATGGCGGCCATCGTAGGTGCGCCGTGTGCGGCTTCCCTGCCGTCGATACTGCGCACAGGGTCGTCGGACGCGCGGCTTCACAGCCCTACGCGCAGTTTCGCGCTCGGTCAGGCGGCGTGCCGGTGGTCGGCGTCGGCGTGGTTCGACAGCCAGTGCCGCTCGACGCGCAGCACCCGGCGGTGCTCGAGCGCGATGAGTCCACCACCCGCCGTCACCACCGCCCCCGTGACGAGCGCGAGCGGCAGCACCCACTGGGTGTTGCCGTAGGCGGCCGACGCCACGATCGCCGCCAGGCCGACGACGCCGAAAGCGATGAGCACCAGTCCGGGGAACCAGAGGGTGTCGATCATGGATTCGCCGGCATGGGGCTGACAGGTACGGGAATGATCCGCAGGATCCTGATGCGCATTTTTCATCGCATCTCCCTTCCAGAGGTGTGATCCAGGTTACACCCGTATTCGGTGGAGCCGGATGCCCGCGGCGCGCGCTGACCATCGGACCGGCTGACATGATGAACCCGTGACCGACATCCGCGGCCGGTTGTGGCGGGAGGGGAAACCGCAGGACGGTTTCGAGTTCTCCAGCCTCTCGGACTACCTCGCCGACGAGGACACGTTGGTGTGGGCGGACATCTACGATCCCGACCACGACGACCTCACCAATCTGGCCACCGAGCTCGGACTCAACACCTGGGCGGTGGAGGACGCCGTCGCCGAAGCCGAGCGCACCAAGGCCAACGTCTACCCCAGCCACACCTTCTTCACGGTGTACGCGGTGTCGTGCACCGAGCCGGCCGACGAGAGCGCCTCGACACTGCAGACCCATCGCATCTCGGGTTTCGTGCTGCCGCGCGCGATGATCACCGTTCGGCTGTCCCCCGAGATCGACATCGACGCCGTCTCACAGCGGTTCGACGAGCTCGGCGGGCAGCAGCACGGCGTCGGCGCGCTGGTGCACGGACTGCTCGACGTCGTCGTCGACGGGCACTTCGCCGCGGTGCAGTCGCTCGACGACGGCATCGAATCCCTCGAGGACGAGCTGTTCGACGAGGACGGGCCGCGCCGCGGACTGCAGCGGCGGTCGTTCCGGCTGCGCAAGGACCTGGTGGAGTTGCGCCGCGTCGTGCTGCCCATGCGCGAGGTCGTCAACTCGATCCAGCATCGCAGGCTCGACGCGAAGACCAGCCCCGAACTCGACCCGCTCTACGCCGACCTCTACGACCACGTGCTGCGGGTGTCGGAATGGACGGAGTCGTTGCGCGACATGGTCACCACGGTGTTCGAGACGAACCTGTCCCTGCAGGACGCCCGCCTCAACACGGTGATGAAGAAGCTGACCGGCTGGGCGGCGATCATCGCGGTGCCGACCGCCATCACCGGCTTCTACGGGCAGAACGTGCACTATCCGGGCATCGAGACGGTGCAGGGATTCATCGTCAGTTCGGCGTCCATCGTGCTGCTGGTGGGCCTGCTGTACCTGATGTTCAAACGGCGGGACTGGTTGTAGTCCACTACCCGTCGATGTGGGCGTGGGCACGGACCAGCCCGGCGGCCTGCCTGAAGTCGTCGTCGGCGTTGAGGCTGAGCACGCCGACCGCCTCGCCGCCGGACTCGTACCAGACGGTGAACCCGTCACGGTGGTCGATCAGCCGGCTGTGCTCGAAACCAGTCCCCCACCCGCGGTACTTCAGCGTGGAACCACCGATGGTGCAGGAGAATTCGGGTACATCGCGCCACGAGCGGGGGTGACCGGCGGCGGTCTCGCCGGCGATCACACCCTGCCTGGCGGCGTCTCGCCAGTGCTCGGCGGCGACGTGCCTGCGGGCGTCGACGTTGTAGGCGAGCGCGACGTCGCCTGCGGCGTACACGCCCGACGCCGAGGTGTGCATGTGCTCGTCGGTGACGATCCGGCCGGACTCGGTGCGCAGGCCCGCGTCGACGGCAAGGGTGATGTCGGGGCGCACCCCGGTGGCCGCGACCACGACGTCGCCGTCGACGGCCTCACCGGTCTCCAGCGTGACGCCGCGGTCGTCGATCTCGGCCACCTCGGCGGAGCCAATGAAGCGAACGCCGTTGTCGGACAGGATCTTCGCGACGCGTTCGCCGGCGTCCAGGCCGAACCGACGCAACAGCGGCACCGGCTCACCGGCGACGAGCGTGGTGGCGATGCCGTCGCTCGCCAGGCAAGCCGCGGCCTCGCATCCGATCAGCCCACCGCCGATCACCACCGCCGATGTCGCGCTCAGTGCCGCCATCCGCAGCGCCACGGCGTCGGCGAACGACCGCAGATGCAGGGCGAAGCGGGCACCGGGCACGGCGAGCGGCACCGGCTTCGAGCCGCAGGCGAGCACGCAGTGCCAATAGGGATAGCGCCGGCCACCGCGGGTGATCACCTCGCGGTTGGCGACGTCGAGACGCTCTACGGAGATGCCGAGCACCAGGTCCAGATCGTGGCGGGCGAACCAGTCGGCCGACCGCAGGTCGACGTCCGAGCGGCGTCCGCAGAGGAACTCCTTGCTCAGTGGCGGCTTCTCGTAGGGCATTGCCGGGTCGGCGGCGAGGATCGTGACGGGAACGCGGGGATGGCGGGCGCGGAAGGCCGAGGCGGCGTTCAGTCCGGCCGGACCACTGCCGACGGCGATCAACCCTGATGCCCCCACCCTGCCGGAGTACCACGCGCCGCGCTTTGCTACGCACCGAGTTCCGCGATCGTCATTATTCGGTCCGCGGCCGCCGGGGTTCGGGTAGCCGACTACTCACGACAGCGCGTGGACCCGGGACGACACTGGCGCGATGAAGATGATGTTCGCCATGCCGCACGCGATGGAGCTGCTGGCGCTCACACAGCCGTGGGAGTTCGCGGTCACCGGCGCCGACCAGGCGCGCATGGCACGCTGCGCCGAGGAGCTGGGCTTCGACATGATCTCCGTCCCGGAGCACTTCCTGATCCCCCGCGCGCACGTCGAGCTGTCGGGCGCGCACTACCTGCACTCGACCGTGGCGCAGGCGTTCTTCGCAGGCGCGACCACCACGATCCGGCTCAACTCGGCCGCCACCCTGCTGCCGCTGCAGCATCCGGCGGTCATGGCCAAAGCCATCGCGACGGCGGACTGGCTCAGCGGCGGCAGGATGTCGGTGACCTTCGGTGTCGGCTGGCTGAAGGAGGAGTTCGACCTGCTGGGGGTGCCGTTCCACGAGCGCGGACAGATGGCAGACGAGTACCTCGCGGCGATCATCGAACTGTGGACGCAGGAGTCGCCCTCCTTCTCGGGCCGCTACGTGTCCTTCGACGACGTCGCGTTCGAGCCGAAACCGATTCAGCGCCCGCACCCGCCGGTCTGGATCGGCGGCGACGCCGATGCCGCGCTGAAGCGGGCGGCCCGCTTCGCCTCGGGCTGGCTACCGTTCCTCACCCAGCCGGCGGACTTCCCCGCGCGGATCGACCTGATCAAGTCGCAGCCCACCTACGACGGCAGGCCGTTCGAGGTGGCCTACGGGGTCGGAACGTCGCTGATCGGCGAGGGCCATGAGGTCGTCGACGATCCCGGCGGCCGGCCGGGGATGACCGCCGCGCAGCTCGTCGACCAGTTCGGCCATCTGCACGAGCAGGGCGTCACGCTGGCCGGCGTGAGCGTGCCGGACGTGGGCTCGGTCGACGCGTACCTGGACTACTGCCGGTGGCTGATCGAAGAGGTCGCACCGCAGGTGCCGTGACCCTGCAGGCGTCGCCCCACCCGATCCCGATAAGTATGTATGTGCTATGCATATTTAATGGCTCAGTCGCGATACGACCTCCTCGACGAGCTGTTGACGCGCATCCACGTGGTTCGCCAGCGGCCGGAATGGCGCCGCCTGCTGCTCAGCGACGCCGACCCGGTGTCGGTGTCGAGCCTGCGGGTGCTGCGTGCCGTCGAACAGCGCGACCTGGCGGGCCAGCCCGCCTCGATCGGCGACATCGCCGACTACCTGGCCGTCGAGCACTCCACCGCCAGTCGCACCGTCGCATCCGTCGTCGCCGCCGGCCTGCTGACCAAAGCCGTTGCAGCCGAGGACCAACGACGCACGTCACTGGCGCTGACCGACGTCGGCCGTAAGGCCCTGGCACAGGTCACCGACCGCAGGCGCGAGTTGGTCACCGACGTCATCGCGCACTGGCCCGACGACGACGTCGACGCGCTGGTGCAGCTCCTGGACCGGCTCGCGGTCGACTTCGAGGGCCGGGTGCGCCGATGACGGCCGAAGCCACCGCCGCCGCTCCCCCGCAGCCACGCCGTGCCCTGCGGCTGATGTTCGACCCGACGTTCGGGACGCTGTTCTGGGGCAAGATGTTCGCCGTCGTCGCCGTGTACATCCACGGGATGGTGTCGGCGATCGTCATCTACCAGGCGACCGGATCGGCACTGATGGTCGGCCTGGTCGGCGTCGTGCAGTTCGGCCCGCAGCTCATCCTGAGCCCGACCAGCGGCAAGTGGGCCGACCTCGGTGATCCGGCCAAGCAGATCCTGTGGGGCCGGGTGCTGTGTGTGCTCGGTTCCGGGTCGACGGCGCTCTGGTACGCCCTGGATCCCGAGCTGACGGGTACCGCCGCCGCGGTGCCGATCCTGGCGGGCACCCTGCTGGTGGGCATCGGATTCGTGATCGGCGGGCCCGCCATGCAGTCGATCGTGCCGAGGCTCATCCGCGAGGGCGAACTGTCCACCGCGATGGCGCTGAACAGTTTCCCGATGACGGTGGGCCGGGTGTTCGGGCCGGTCTTCGGCGCGTATCTGGCGGCGCATCTCGGCGCGGCGACGGGCTTCGCGGTCAGCGCGGGACTGCACTTCGTCTTCGCCCTGTTCCTGCTCGTGGTGCACTTCCCGGCACCGCCGAAGCGGCTGGCCGGCACCGACTACCGGGTGCGCGCGGCAGTGAAGTACGTGTGGCGGGACCGCCCACTGTTCCTCGCACTGGTGGCCGTCGCAGCCGTCGGATTCGCCGCAGATCCGTCCATCACGCTCACGCCGTCGCTGGCCGCCGAACTCGACGGCGGCACGCAACTCGTCGGGCTGCTGTCGGCGGCCTTCGGCGTCGGCGCCGCGGTCGGGATGGCGGCGCTGGCCATCCTGCAGAACCGCGTCGCGTCGGCGCCCGTGTCGTCGCTCGGTCTCTGGCTGATGGCCGCGGGCACCGCCATGCTCGCGGTCGAGGCCAACACGGCCCTCGCCCTGGCCGGATTCACGATCGCCGGAATCGGCTTCGGGTGCGCGATGACGGGTTTGAGCACAGTGGTGCAGGAACGCGCCCCCGAGGAACTCCGCGGCCGGATCATGGCGCTCTGGCTCGTCGGGTTCATCGGCTCACGTCCGCTGGCCGCGGCGCTGCTCGGCGGGACCGCCGACGGCACGAACGTCTACGTGGCGTTCGCCGTCGCCGCCGTGGTGACCGCGGTCGTCGCGCTGCTGTGCCGGCCGAAGGCCTTGAGCGGGCCGCTGCCCGGACTCTGATCTCAGACCGTCGCCGCGACGGGCGGGCCGATCTCCTCGCCGAGGTCGTGCACCACCCGACCGAGCTCGTCGACCAGCCAGCTGTCGCTGCGCTTGCGGTAGACCTCGAGCAGCGAGCGGTAGTACCAGAGGTGGTCCTGCGGATCGGCGGTGCTGAACCGGTTCCACAGTGCCGGACCGTGCCTGCGGAGGTCGCGCAGGATGGCCCGGGCGTTCTCGAGTTTGTCGGCGACCGACACCAGGACGGTCGAGTCCTTCGCCGCGCCGAGGTGGGCGATGTAGTCCTCTTTGCGCTGCCGCCAGGGCGGTTTCGGCTCGACCATGGCGTCGCTGCACTCCTCGACGATGTCGGCCACGTCGGTGCCGAACCGGTCGCGGATGTCGGCCAGGGTGGCCTCGCCGCCCTGATCCTCGGCGGCGTCGTGCAACAGCGCGGCGATGGCCTCGGTCTCGGTGCCGCCCGCCTCGATCACCAGGCCCGCGGCGGAGAGCAGATGGCCGACGTACGGCACGTCCCCGCCCTTGCGGACCTGCCTGCGGTGCAGCTCGCTCGCGTATCGGAGCGCCTCATCGAACTTCGTCGTCAGCTTCGGTGTCGTCGTCTCTTCCGGCATCACGTCCTCTTTTCGGTCCGCCACACGTATGACACCGATGCGGGGCGGACAAACGTGTCCCCGGGAGAAACCACCTGCCTGTCACACCCACGACCTAGGGTGGCAGTCGATGGCCCTCCATCTCCACCGCGCTGAGCGCACCGACCTGCTGGCCGGAGGTCTCGGCGCCCTGCTCGCCACCCCGCAGGCCGACCCGTTTGCCGAAGAACTGGTCATCGTCCCCGCCAAGGGTGTCGAACGGTGGCTGAGCCAGCGGTTGTCGCACATCCTGGGCCGCGGCACCGGTCAGGACGGCATCTGCGCGGGCGTCTCCTTCCGCAATCCGGGCTCGCTGATCGCCGAGATCGCCGGCACCCGCCACACCGATCCGTGGGCACCCGACGCGATGGTGTGGCCGCTGCTCGACGCCATCGACAGCTCCCTCGACGAGCCGTGGTGCCGCACGCTGGCCACGCACCTCGGCCACTTCGAGGAGGGCGACGAGAAGGAACTGCGGCAGGGCCGCAGATACGCGGTGGCCCGACGCCTGGCGGGTCTGTTCGCCTCCTACGCCAGGCAACGCCCGCAGCTGCTCGTCGACTGGCTCGACGGCGTCACCGACAACGTCGACGACGATCTACGGTGGCAGCCCGCCCTGTGGCGCGCCCTGCTCGACCGTGTCGATGCCGATCCGCCCCACGTCCGGCATGCGACAACCGTTGCCCGACTGCGGGAATCGGCGACCGATCTGCCGCCGAGGCTGTCGTTGTTCGGCCACACCCGGCTGCCCGGCACCGAGATCGAACTGCTCGACGCCCTGTCCACTCACCACGATCTGCATCTGTGGTTGCCGCACCCCAGCGACGAACTGTGGACGGCGCTGACCCCGCGCCACGGCGCCATCCCCCGCAGGCAGGACACCAGCCACCGCGTCGTCGACCACCCGCTGCTGGCGACCCTGGGCCGCGACCTCCGCGAACTGCAGCGCAGCCTGCCCGCGGACCCGCAGACCGACGAGCATCTCGGCGGGGCGACGCATCCCGACACGCTGCTCGGCTGGCTGCAATCCGACATCGCCGCGAACGCGGTCCGTCCCGGCGGCCGGCGCCTGCACCCCGACGACCGGTCCGTCCAGGTGCACAGCAGCCACGGCCCGGCCCGGCAGATCGACGTGCTGCGCGAGGTGCTGCTGGGGCTGCTCGCCGACGATCCGAAGCTGGAACCGCGCGACATCCTGGTGATGTGCCCCGACATCGAGGCCTACGCCCCGCTGATCGTCGCGGGCTTCGGCCTCGGTGACGTCGTCCACGGTGCCCATCCCGCGCATCGGCTGCGGGTCAGGCTCGCCGACCGCGCCCTCATCCAGACGAACGCACTGCTCGGCGTGGCGGCTCAACTGCTGGCGTTGGCCGGTAATCGGGCCACCGCCAGCGAGGTACTCAACCTCGCCGAGGCCGCACCGGTGCGGCAGCGGTTCGGGTTCACCGACGACGACATCGACGCCATCGGGAACTGGGTGCGCGAGGCCAACATCCGCTGGGGTTTCGACTCGGCGCACCGCAGGCCCTACGGCGTCGAATTTATCCAGAACACCTGGCGTTTCGGCGTCGACCGGGTGCTGGCCGGGGTGGCGATGTCAGACGACTCGCATGCCTGGCTGGAGAACACGCTGCCGCTCGACGACGTCGGCAGCAATCGCGTCGAACTGGCAGGCCGGCTCGCCGACTTCGTCGACCGGCTCAGCGCCACCGTCGCATCACTGAGCGGTGCACGACCCCTCGACCGGTGGCTGCAGGCACTCACCGACGGAATCGGTGACCTCACCGCGGTGCCCGATGACGACGCCTGGCAGAGCATTCAGGTGGAGCGCGAGTTCGCGGGGATACTCGCCGACGCGGGTGACCACAGCGGTACCGTGTTGCGCCTGTCCGACGTCCGGGCGCTGCTGGACCGGCACCTCGCAGGCCGACCGACGCGGGCGAACTTCCGGACCGGCACTCTGACGGTCTGCACGATGGTGCCGATGCGTTCGGTGCCGCACCGGGTGGTGTGTTTGATCGGGCTGGACGACGGGGTGTTCCCGCGGCTCGGCGTGGTCGACGGTGACGACGCGCTGGCCCGCGATCCGATGACGGGTGAACGCGACATCCGTTCCGAGGACCGGCAATTGCTGCTCGACGCCATCGGCGCGGCCACCGAGACACTCGTCATCACCTACACCGGCTCCAACGAGTTCTCCGGCCGGCGTCGACCGCCCGCGGTGCCGTTGATGGAGTTGCTCGACACCCTCGACCTCACCACCCCGGCGCCGGCCCGCAGCCAGGTGCTGACCGAGCACCCGTTGCAGCCGTTCGACGTCCGCAACGTCACGCCCGGCCGGCTCAACATGCCGCCGGGCGAGCCGTTCACGTTCGATCAGACCGCGCTGACCGCTGCCGAGGTCGCCGCGTGCGAACGCGAGGAACGGCCGACCCTGCTCGGCAGACCGCTGCCCGCCCCGCCCCCCGATGACATCGCCCTCGACGACCTGATCGGATTCTTCCGTGACCCGGTGAAGGGCTTCTTCCGCGCCCTCGACTTCACGCTGCCCTGGGAGGTCGACGCCATCGACGACGCGATGCCCGTCGAGATCGATGCGTTGCAGGAGTGGAAGATCGGCGCGCGGATGCTCGACGACATGGCGCGGGGTATGCGGCCGGAACTCGCCCAGCAGGCCGAGTGGCGGCGCGGGTCGCTGCCACCGGGCCGCCTGGGCTGGCGCAAGGCTCAGGAGATCCGCGATCAGGCGGCGGCACTGGCGATCGCCGCGCATCAGCACCGCCGGCAGCCGACGCAGGCGTACGACGTCGACATCGACGTGGGTGGTGGCCGGCGGGTCACCGGGACCGTGCCGCACGTGTACGGCGAGCGGTTGGTCTCGGTGACCTATTCGAAGCTCGACGGCCGCCATCTGCTGGCGTCGTGGATCCAGTTGGTGGCGTTGGTCGCCCGCCACCCGGACCGGGAGTGGTCGGCCGTGTGCATCGGCCGACCCAAGCGCAGCGGCCCACCGCGGGAGCGGATCCTCGGGGCGCCCCAGGTGCCTGCGGTCGACGTAGTCAAGGACCTGGTGGCCATCTACGACGCGGGCCGTCGGGAGCCGATCCCGTTGCCGCTGAAGACGTCCTACGCGTGGGCCGAGGCCCGGCACACCCGCGGCCAACCCGAACGCCAGGCCGGCTTCAAGTGGAATACCAGCCAGTTCCCCGGGGAGAACGAGGAACCCGCACACCTGCGCGTGTGGGGGTACTCGAAACTCGGTGTGCTGCTGCAGCCGGTGCGTCCCGGCGAGGAACACGATGGCGAGACCACCCGGCTGGGCGCCTACGCCGCCCGGCTGTGGTCGCCGATGCTGCAGGCGGAGATCCCCGGCTCATGAGGACCTTCGACCTGCTGGGACCACTGCCGCAGAAGAACACCACCACGGTGCTCGAGGCCAGCGCGGGCACGGGCAAGACGTTCGCGCTCGCGGGTCTGGTGACGCGCTACATCGCCGAGGACGTGGCGACACTCGACCAGATGCTGCTCATCACCTTCAGCAAGTCGGCCAGCCAGGAGCTGCGGGAGCGGGTCCGCGGGCAGATCCTGGCCGCCGTGCTCGCGTTCGTCGATCCGTCGACTGTCGGCGACAACCAGTTGGTCGCCCACCTGCTCGACGGCACCGACGAGGAACTGCGCGACCGCGAGCAACGGCTGCGCGACGCGCTGGCCGGTTTCGACGCCGCGACCATCGCGACCACCCATCAGTTCTGCCACCTCGTCCTCAAATCGCTTGGCGTGGCCGGTGACACCGATGCCGGCGTGACGCTGGCCGAGAGCCTCGACGACCTCGTCACCGAAATCGTCGACGATCTCTATCTCGCCCACTTCGGGCAGGACCGTGACGACCCGCCGATGTCCCGCGGCGACGCACTCAAACTCGCCCGCGCCGTCGTCGCCAATCCGAGCGCCGAACTGCGCCCGGTCGATCCGCCCGCAGGGTTCGAGCCGGCCATCCGGGTGGGCTTCGCGCGGGCGGTGTGCGCTGAACTGGAGCGACGGAAACGCAGGCGCGGCGTCCTGGGCTACGACGACCTGCTGAGCAGGCTGGCCGCCGCGCTGGAATCCGACGACTCTGCCGCCCGCGCCCGGATGCACCGACGCTGGTCCATCGTGATGGTCGACGAGTTCCAGGACACGGACCCGGTGCAGTGGCAGGTGATCGACCGGGCCTTCAGCGGACGCTCCACGGTGATTCTCATCGGGGACCCGAAACAGGCCATCTACGCGTTCCGCGGCGGCGACATCAACACCTACCTGCACGCCGCATCGACCGCGGGAGAACGCCAGACGCTGGGTACCAACTGGCGCAGCGACGCCGTGCTCGTCGATGCGCTGCAGGCCGTGTTGCGCGACGCAGAACTCGGTGACAGCGACATCGTCGTGCGCCCGGTCGCGGCGTACCACCAGGGCCACCGGCTGGCGGGCGCCCCGTGCAACGACCCGTTCCGGTTGCGGGTCGTCGCCCGCGACGCGTTCCGCACGCGACAGGACAGGACCATCTCGATCGACCAACTGCGCGAGCACATTCCGGCAGATCTGGCCGCCGACGTCAGCCGCCTCCTCACCAGCGGCGCCACCTACGACGGCCGTCCCGTCCAGCCCGGCGACGTCGCGGTCATCGTCGAGCTCCACAAGGACGGGCGGCGGTGCTTCGACGCGCTCACCGCCGCGGGTGTCCCCGCGGTCTACACCGGCGACTCCGATGTCTTCCGCTCCGACGCCGCCGACGACTGGCTGTGCCTGCTCGAGGCGTTCGACCAGCCGCACCGAAGCGGGCTGGTCCGGTCCGCGGCCACCACGATGTTCTTCGGCTACACCGCCGAGGACCTTGCGACACAGGGCGATGCCCTGACCGACCGCGTCGCAGGCAAGGTCCGCGAGTGGGCAGACCACGTCCGGGAGCGCGGGGTGGCGGCGGTGTTCGAGGCCGCCCAACTCGCCGGGATGGGCCGCCGGGTGCTGTCGTGGACCGACGGCGAGCGGCGCATGACGGACCTCGCGCACGTCACGCAGATCCTGCACGACACGGCCCACCGCGAACACTTCAGCCTGCCCGCCCTGCGCGACTGGCTCCGCACCCAGCGCGAAGAACGAAGCGGCGCAAGCGAACGCAACCGGCGCCTCGACAGCGATGCCGCCGCCGTGCAGATCATGACGGTGTTCGCCGCCAAGGGTCTGCAGTACCCGGTGGTGTACCTGCCCTTCGCGTTCACCCGCAACATCCAGACCGACGAAGCGGTGCTGTTCCACGACGGCGCACAGCGCTGTCTGCACGTCGGCGGTTCCACCAGCCCGGACTGCGCCGAGGTCACGCGGCGCGGGCGCGCGGAGGCGGCCTCTGACGACGTCCGGCGCACCTACGTCGCGCTCACCCGCGCGCAGTCGCAGGTGGTGGCCTGGTGGGCGCCGTCGTGGGATGAGCCCAACGGCGGGTTGTCCCGGCTGCTGCGCGGCCGCAGGCCCGGCGACAACACCGTGCCGGACCGCTGCGACCCCGCGGTCATCGACGACGCCGACGCGATGGCGGCGCTGCGGGCCTGGTCGGACATCGGTGGTCCGGTGCTCGAGGAGTCGGTGGTGACGATCGGTGCGGAGGTCGAGCTGCCGCCGCCGCCATCGGATCTCGCGGTCAGGCACTTCCATCGCCGCATCGACGCGTCGTGGCGGCGCACGTCGTACTCGGGCTTGCTGCGGTCCGCCGAGAACGCCATCGGCGTCTCGTCGGAACCGGAGGTCGTGGAGCTCGACGACGAGGCCGCCGACATCCCGGTCCACGATCCCGTCACTGCAGGCCCACCGCTGCCCGCGGTCGCGTCGCCGATGGCCGATCTCCCGATGGGCGCGAAGTTCGGCACGCTGGTGCACGCGGTGCTCGAGACCGCCGATCCGTTCGCGGCCGACCTCGCCGCCGAACTGGAGCAGCAGATCCGCGAGCACTCCGTGTGGTGGCCGGTCGACGCCGCACCCGGTGATCTGGCCGCCGCGCTGCTGCCCCTGCACGACACCCCGCTGGGCCCGCTCGCCCCCGGCGTCACGCTGCGCCAGATCGGTCTGCCGGACCGGTTGCGCGAGTTGGATTTCGAATTCCCGCTCGCCGGCGGCGACATCCGCGCGGGCCTCGGTGATTTCGGCGCGCTTTCGTTCGCCGAGCGAACGTCGGCGCGCCGAAATCCCACGATCACGCTGGCCGACGTCGGTGCGCTGTTCGCCGCGCACGTCCCGGCCGACGACGCGCTCGCCTCCTACGCGGCGCGGTTGTCCAGCGGCACGCTGGCCGCGCAGCCGCTCAAGGGTTATCTGACCGGATCGGTGGACGCGGTGCTGCGCATTCCCGACGGCCAGGGTCACCGTTACCTGGTGGTCGACTACAAGACGAACTGGCTCGGCGAACCCGACCGGCCACTGACGTCCGCCGACTACACCAGGGCGCGGATGGTCGAGGCGATGCTGCACTCGGACTATCCGCTGCAGGCGCTGCTGTACTGCGTTGTGTTGCATCGCTTCCTGCGCTGGCGTCAGCCCGGCTACGACCCGCAGCAACATCTTGGTGGTGTGCTGTACCTGTTCCTGCGCGGAATGTGCGGCGCCGACACCCCGATCGAGAACGGCCATCCGGCAGGGGTGTTCAGCTGGCAGCCACCTGCGGCCCTCATCCTCGCGGTGTCCGACCTGCTCGGCTCTTAACACGACGTCAATTTCGCGTGGCGGGAATCGACGAATTCGCCGAAAAGAGAGACGGGCCGTCGATTCGGACGCGTGTTCGAGGTAAGCTCAACATCGGTTGAAATCCCAGCCGCAATCCGTCGCAGAATCCGGAGCCTGAAAGTTCCGTGTGCGATGTGCGTCCGACGCCAAGCCGTTACACACCATACGCAGAACTGCGCAGCGACTTTCGGAGTTGATTTCCCATCACCGCTTCCACCGCCCCCATCCGGCACCGAATATTCTCCGCGACCGTCATCACCTCGTCGATCGCCGAGCCCGTCGCCTCGTTCTCGGCCGTCGAACCACCCGTCGGACGCCTGTCACTGACCACCGAGGAGCTCAACCCCGAGGCGGTCAGGATCGCCGTCGCCGGTGACCTGGACGCCTCGAACCACGACCAGTTCGCCGAGTACGTGTGGCGACGCACCGCCGAATGCCGCCGCCTGGTCCTCGATCTGCGCGGACTCGCGTTCTTCAGCACCGCCGGCATCAACGCGATCGCCGCGATCGACGGCTGGTGCGCGCAGGCGGGCATCGAGTGGACGCTGCTGGCCAACCCGATGGTGACGAGGGTGCTGCAGATCTGCAACGAGCACCCGAGGATGGCCGTCGAAACGGTGTGACGCGCCGCCGCAGTTGCCGCGATCGCGGCTCGGCGCGCGGCCGATGGACCACACTGATCGGATGACGGAACCGGCAAACCCGCGCGTTGCGGTCTACCTCGACTTCGACAACATCGTCATCTCCCGCTACGACCAGGTCAACGGACGCAACTCCTATCAGCGCGACAAGACCAAGGACGCCGGCGAGTTCGCGGACAAGCTGCAGCGGGCCAAGGTCGACGTCGGCGCGGTCATCGACTTCGCCTCGTCGTTCGGCACGCTGGTGCTCACCCGCGCCTACGCGGACTGGTCCTCGGACGTCAACGCCAACTACCGCGATCAGCTCGTCGGCCGCGCCGTCGACCTGGTGCAGCTGTTTCCCGCCGCGGCATACGGCAAGAACGGCGCCGACATCCGCCTCGCCGTCGACGCGGTCGAGGACATGTTCCGGCTGCCGGACCTGACGCACGTGATCATCGTCGGCGGCGACTCGGACTACATCGCTCTTGCGCAACGCTGCAAACGCCTCGGCCGCTACGTCGTCGGCATCGGCGTGGCCGGCTCGTCGGCCCGTTCCCTCGCCGCGGCGTGCGACGAGTTCGTCACCTACGACGCGCTGCCCGGTGTGCCGGTGTTCGAGCCCGACCCCGAGCCCGCCGAAGCCGCCGCGCCACGGCGCCGTAGAAGCACCCGCAAGGCCGATAACGACGAACCCGATCCGCAGGCCGGCGCCACCGCGCTGCTCACCCGTGCGCTGCAGATCGGTCTGGAGAAGGACGACGTCGACTGGCTGCACAACTCGGCGGTCAAGGCGCAGATGAAGCGGATGGACCCGTCGTTCAGCGAGAAGTCGCTCGGCTTCAAGTCGTTCAGTGATTTCCTGCGGTCGCGAACCGATCTCGTCGAACTCGACGAGAGCTCCACTGCCCGGATGGTGCGGTTGAAGACCCGTGGCGGTCCGGTGTGACGGTCGCCGCGGCCGGCCGGCTCGTCGAATTCACCGATGCGGGGGTGTTCGAGGCCGCCGACGTCCACGTGGCGCGGCGCCTGACGGCGCTGGCCAAGGAGTCCGACGAGTCGGTGGCGCTGGCCGTCGCATTCGCGGTGCGGGCGTTGCGCGGCGGATCGGTGTGCGTGGATCTGCGGTCGGTGCCCGCCCAGGTCGGCCTGCCCGAGCTGCCATGGCCTGCGCCCGACGCCTGGCTGGCCGCGGTGCGCGCGAGCCCGCTGGTCGCCGACCCGCCGGTGCTGCGCCTGCACTGCGACGCCGCCGCCGACCTGCTGTACCTGGACCGGTACTGGCGCGAGGAGGAGCAGGTCCGCGATGACGTGCTGGCACTGCTGGCGCCGTCGGCGTCCACGCCACTGCCCGATCTGACGCGACTGTTCCCCGATTCCGAGGAGCAGCGCCGCGCCGCGCACGTGGCGCTCACGCAGCCGCTGACCGTGCTCACCGGCGGTCCTGGCACCGGCAAGACGACGACGGTCGCGCGCCTGCTGGCGTTGCTGGCCGAACAGGCGGCCCTGGCGGGCAGGCCGCCGCTGCGGATCGCGCTGGCCGCGCCGACCGGCAAGGCGGCCGCACGACTGCTCGAGGCGGTGCTCCTCGAGGTCTGCAGGCTCGACCCCGCCGACCGCGACCGGCTGCCCACACTCACGGCGTCCACGCTGCACCGGCTGCTGCGGTCGCGGCCGGACAACTCGTCGCGGTTCCGCCACCACCGCGAGAACCGGCTGCCGCACGACGTCATCGTCGTCGACGAGACCTCGATGGTGTCGCTGACCCTGATGGCCCGGCTGCTGGAGGCGGTGCGACCCGACAGCAGGCTGCTGCTCGTGGGTGACCCCGACCAGCTGGCATCGGTCGAGGCGGGCGCCGTGCTCGCGGACCTGGTCGACGGGCTGGGTGCGCGCGACGACGCACGGATCGCGACACTGGTCACGTCGTGGCGCTTCGGCGAGACCATCGGCGGGCTGGCCACCGCCATCCGCGACGGCGACGCCGACCGGGTGGTCGAGGTGCTGCGCGCCGGCGGTGACCACATCGCCTGGCTCGACACCGACGAACCCGGCGAGCGGCTGCGCACTGTGCTTCTGCCGCAAGCACTTCGACTGCGCGAGGCGGCGATCCTGGGCAACGCGGCCGTCGCACTGCAGACGCTCGACGAACACCGGTTGCTGTGCGCACACCGCCGCGGCCCGTACGGCGTGCAGCACTGGAACCGCCAGGTGCAGCGGTGGCTGACCGACGCGACGGGTGAGGCCATCTGGACGGATTGGTATGCCGGGCGGCCGGTGCTGGTGACGGCCAACGACTACGGCCTCGGCCTCTACAACGGCGACACCGGTGTGGCGATCGCCGACAGCGACGGCGACGGCCTGAGCGTGGCCGTCGGAACGCAGACGTTCGCGGCGAGCCGGCTCTCCGAGGTCGACACCATGTACGCGATGACCATCCACAAGAGCCAGGGCAGCCAGGCCGAGGAGGTCACGGTGCTGCTGCCGCCGGAGGAGTCTCGGCTGCTGACGCGCGAGCTGTTCTACACCGCGGTGACGCGGGCCAGGCAGCGGGTGCGGGTGGTCGGTTCGGAGCGGGCGGTGCGCGCCGCGATCGGCCGGCGGGTGGTGCGGGCGTCGGGTCTGCGCCAGCGGCTGCAGGGCTGAGCCGGCCTCCGGGGACGAGCCCGGCAAACGCCGGTTCCGCGGTTCGAATTCCATTCCGGGGGTCCTCGCTGTACCGTCGGACCCGGTTGACAACCCAGCCAAGCGGAACGTCACGGTGGCGAGCGAGAGAATCGCTCCCCGCCGCGGGGGTCCTCACGACGTGACCGCGGCCGTATTACGGTGCCCGAGGGGCTGGGGAGTCTCGTGCCAGGGGGTTCAATCGTTATCACGACGACACGCGAGGGTGCTCGTTCGATGGCGCTTGACTCCGTAAAGTCAGACCGTCTGACACGCATAGCACCGTGCCTCTCCCGGGGCGACGGACCCACCGAGGTGAACGCGAAGGGTTCACCCACCGACGAGTTTCCGTCACCACCCACAACATCACCCACCTGAGCCGAACGGGCGCCTTCGCCCTGCTCATGGCGGGATGTCACCGATGCCGCCTGCGGCGCACCTACCGGAGGGACTCACGTGAGCAGATTCACCGAGACCATGTACCGCAACGCCCAGTGGAGCCTGAAGGGGCTCAACACGGGCGAGCCGCACGCGCCGATCCGGCAGACCTGGGCAGAGGTGCATCAGCGCGCCCGCCAGGTGGCCGGTGGTCTGGCCGCGGCCGGTATCGGCCACGGCGACGCCGTCGCGGTGCTGGCCGGCGCTCCGGTGGAGATCGCGCCGACCGCGCAGGGCGCCTGGATGCGCGGCGCCAGCGTGACCATGCTGCATCAGCCCACCCCGCGGACCGACCTGGTGCGCTGGGCCGAGGAGACCACCGCGGTCATCGAGATGATCGAGGCCAAGGCCGTGGTCGTATCCGATCCGTTCATGGCTGCCGCGCCGGTGCTGGAAGGCATCGGGATCACGGTGCTGACCATCGAGAACCTGCTGAAGAGCGATCCGATCGACCCGATCGACACCGACGACGACGATGTGGCGCTCATGCAGCTGACGTCGGGCTCCACGGGATCGCCCAAGGCGGTGCTGATCACCCACGCCAACATCGTGGCCAACGCCGAGGCGATGATCGTCGGCTGCGACTTCGACATCGACACCGACGTGATCGTGAGCTGGCTGCCGTGCTTCCACGACATGGGCATGACCGGCTACCTGACCGTGCCGATGTACTTCGGCGCGGAACTGGTCAAGGTCACGCCGATCGACTTCCTGCGCGACACCTTGCTGTGGGCCAAGCTCATCGACAAGTACAAGGGCACCATGACGGCCGCCCCGAACTTCGCCTACAACCTGTTCGCCAAGCGGCTGCGCTCGCAGGCCAAGCCGGGTGACTTCGATCTGTCGTCGCTGCGCTGGGCACTGTCCGGCGCCGAGCAGGTCGACCCCGCCGACGTCGAGGATCTCTGCGATGCCGGCGCGCCGTTCGGACTGCGCCGCGAGGCGATCATCCCGGCCTACGGCATGGCTGAGACCACGGTGGCCGTGTCGTTCTCCGAGTGCGGCGGCGGCATGGTCGTCGACGAGGTCGACGCCGACCTGCTGTCCGTCCTGCACCGCGCGGTGCCGTCGAACAAGGGCCACACCCGGCGGCTGGTGTCCCTCGGTCAGCCGCTCAAGGGCCTCGAGGTGCGCGTCGTCGACGAGGACGGCGCCGAGATGCGGCCCAGGGCCGTCGGCGTCATCGAGACCCGCGGCACCCCGGTGACCAAGGGCTACATGACGGTCGGCGGGTTCATCGCCGCGCAGGACGAGCGGGGCTGGTACGACACCGGCGACCTCGGCTACCTGACCGAGGCCGGAGACGTGGTGGTCTGCGGTCGTATCAAGGACGTCATCATCATGGCCGGCCGCAACATCTATCCGACCGACATCGAACGCGCCGCAGCGCGCGTCGACGGGGTTCGACCCGGTTGCGCCGTTGCGGTGCGGCTGGACGCCGGTCGGTCGAGGGAGACGTTCGCCGTCGCCGTGGAGTCCAAGAACTACCAGGACCCCGACGAGGTGCGCCGCATCGAGCGCCAGGTGGCGCACGAGGTGGTCGCCGAGGTCAACGCCCGTCCCCGCAACGTGGTGGTCCTCGAGCCGGGGACGATCCCGAAGACGCCGTCGGGCAAGCTGCGGCGCGCACACGCCCTGACCCTGGTCACCTGACCGTCCGGCTACGCCGGTGGACCGCGTTCGGTAGATTCATCGCCCAGGATGCGCGAGTACGAATGCCAGCCCGGCCGGGTGGTCCCACCCGAGCCTGAGTTGTCGCGCGCCGAACTCGATGAGCACGAGGCGGACCTGTCCGCCGGGCTCACCGGCGTTGCGGGCATCGTGGCCGGCGCGAAGCCGGTCAATGACCTGATGCAGGAGGTCGCCGAGTTCGCCGTCCAGGCGATTCCCGGCATGCAGGGTGCGGGGCTGACCGTGATCGACGTTGTCGGCGACACCCCACGCGTCGAGAGCTGGGCCGTCACGGCGGACTTCGTCCGTGAAATCGACACCGTGCAGTACGAGACCACCGGCGAGGGGCCGTGCATCAGCAGCATGCGGTCGCGTTGTCCCGTGGTCAGCGGGTCGCTCGGCTGCGATCCGCGGTGGCCGCACTTCGGCGGGCATGTCGCCCGGATGGGCGTGCATTCGGCGCTGTCACTGCCGCTGATGGTGGGTGACGAGGTGATCGGCGCCATCAACGGTTATGCGTACGCCCGCGACGCTTTTGCCGAGCACGCTGTGCAGTTGGGCGCGCAGTTCGCCGGGCCCGCGGCGGTGTCGGTGTACAACGCGCGGCTGCTGGCCAAGGCGCAGAAGCGCACCGAGCAACTGCGCCGGGCACTGGAGAGCCGCGCGGTGATCGACCAGGCGATCGGCATCCTGCGCAGCCGGACCGGTGCCACCGCGGAGGAAGCGTTCGACCGGTTGATCCGGATCAGCCAGACCGAGAACGCCAAGCTGCGCGATGTCGCCGAGCGGCTGGTCGAGGAGGCCGCCCGGCGGGCCCGCGCCCGGATCCGGGGCTGATCAGCCCGTCGGGGTCACCCGCAGGGCGGCGATGCCCGAGAGCAGTGCCGGACGTTCCGCGCGCTGGGTCATCAGGCGCCGCGCGACGTCGGTGAGGTGCTGGTGGTTGGCCCGGGCGTAGGTCCGCAGCAGCGTGAACGCCTCGTCCACGGACACGTCGAGCGTCTCCCGCAGGAAGCCCTTGGCCTGCTCGACGACCACCCGGCTGGTCAGCGCGGTCCGCAGCTTGCTGAACACTGTCGACGGGGTGGCCGCATGCTCCTGCAGGATCGCCACGCACGCGATGTGCGCGAGGGTCTGCGCCACCAGCCGGTCGGCCTCGCTCAGTTCGCCACGGCTGGTGCCGAACAATCCGAGCGCGCCGAGGACGATGCCGGCTGCGCGCATGGGAACGGCGTGCACGGAGACGAAACCGGCGTCGACCGCCGCGGGCACGAAGTGCGGCCAGCGGGCGGTCTCGGTGCCCAGGTCGGCGATGGAGACGGCCGCACCGGCGGCGTAGCAGTCCACGCACGGGCCTTCGTCGGCCTGCAGTTGGAACAACTCGAGTTCGCGGGCCTGCTCGGACGTCGCGGCCATCAACCGGAGCTGGTCGAGGGGGTCGGCGAGCAGGAAGCCGGCGGCGGCGACGTCGAGCAGCTCGGCGCACTGCTCGGTGAGCTCGGTGAGGAGGTCGACCACGTCGAAGTCGTCGAGCAGGCTGTCCACCAGTTTCACCACCGCGTCCAGGACGCGGGTTTCCCGGGGCGTGTCGGTCATGTGGCCTCCTTTCTGTCGGCTTCGCCGGGCCGGCTGGTCAGTCGCGGTCCAGCCTGAGGCGGCGGTCGAGGATGTCGCGGGCCACGTCGGTGGCGCTGCGGCCGGTGGCGTAGGCGTGCGCCCGCAGCCGCACCAGGGCTTCGGTGGGATCCACGTCGAGTTGCGCGACGAGCATGCCGGTGGCCTGGCTGACCTCGGCGCGCGACAGGTGGTGGAGTTGGGTCCACGCGTCGCTGCGGGGATCGGTGGCGGCGGCCTGCAGATCCCCGTCGAGCAGGTCCAGCAGCGGGATGCCTGCCACCTCGGCGGCGACGAAGGCACCGGAGAGCTGCTCGGCCTTCAACGGCCCGGCCTGCGCGCTGAACAGGTCGAGTGCCCCGACGTACTCACCGGCGACCACGACGGGCATGGCGAACACGCCGCGGATGTCGAGGGCCAGCAGGGCGGGCCCGTAGGCCGGCCAGCGCACCTCGTCGGGGTGTGCCAGGTCGACCACCAGCACCGGGGCCCGGCGGGCGATGGACTCCAGGCAGGGCCCCTCGCCAAGGGTGAACTGCAGTTCGTCGTACTGCCTCGCCGATTCACCGCTACACCCCATCGTCGCGCTGTTGGCGCCGTCGAAGATCAGGGAGATCGCCGCGGCGTCGATGTCGAGCAGCGTCACGCACGCCTCGCACAGCCGGTCGGCGGCCGCCGCACCCCGCCTGCCGTCCACCGCGGCTCGCAGCTCCTCGTTGACCGCCACGTCAGGCCGACGGTCGCCGGGCTGGGCGGCCCGGGAGTCGTGCTGTTGGGGAGGTCATTCGTCCAGCCTCCTCCACGTCGACGCATTTGACGAGCACATCGGTGCCCGTGCGTCACGATCCAGCCAGGTCGATCTGAGAAGATCGGTGCATCATGCGGGTCGACGGGCGGGAAATCACCGTATCGGGCAGCCTCCTTCAGCCGTTGACCCGACGGACCAACGACATCCTGCGCCTGGCCATCGCCACCGTGGTGCTGGCGGTGGTGGTGACGAGTTCCCTGATCACCCGCTACGAGTGGGACGCCCTCGAACGGTCGATCTCGGAGATCGTCAGCTTCCTCACCCCCACCCAGTCGAATCTGGTCTACCTGGTCTACGGCCTGGCGATCCTGGCGTTGCCGTTCATGATCCTGTTCGGGCTGCTCGTCGCCAGGCAGTGGCGGCTGCTCGGCGCCTACGCCGCCGCGGCGTTCATCGCCGGCTTGGCACTGTCCATCACCGGCAACGGGATCGCCGCTCCGCGTTGGCATTTCGACCTGAACGACCGGCTCGACACCCAGCTCTCACAGTTCCTCGACGATCCGCGCTGGATCGCGATGCTGGCGGCGGTGCTCACCGTGTCGGGGCCGTGGCTGCCTGCGAAGTGGCGGCGCTGGTGGTGGACCCTGCTGCTGGCGTTCGTGCCGATCCACCTGGTCGTCTCGGCCGTCGTGCCTGCCCGGTCGGTGCTCGGGCTCGCTGCGGGCTGGTTCGTCGGCGCGCTGGTGGTGCTCGTGGTCGGCACGCCGGCGCTGGAGGTGCCGCTCGACAGCGCGCTGCGCAGGATGGCGCGGCGCGGTTTCGTGGTGACCGCACTGACGGTGATGCGCCCGGCGGGGCGGGGGCCGCTGCTGCTGGAGGCGACCGCCGAGTCCGGCGCCCGGCTGACCGTCGAGATGTACGGACCGAACCAGCGCAGCGGCGGCGCGTTGCGTCAGATCTGGCGCAAGCTGCGGCTGCGGTCGAGTGAGACCGCTCCGCTGCACGCGTCGATGCACCGCACGGTCGAGCACCGAGCATTGATGGCGATCGCGATCGGAGACCTCGACGTCGCGAACACCGCCACGGTGGCGATCGCCACGCTCGAGCGCGGTTGGACGCTGTACACCCATTCACCCGTGCGCGGCCTGCCGCTCGATGCCGGCACCCCGCTGTCGAACGTGTGGGGCGCGCTGCGGGTGCTGCACGAGCACCAGATCGCGCACGGCGACCTGCGCGTCAACGAGATCACCGTCGACGAGGGCACCGTGCTGTTCGGCGGGTTCGGCTACGCCGAGTACGGCGCCACCGACGCCCAACTGCAATCCGACATCGCCCAGTTGCTGACCACGACGGCGGCGGTCTACGACCCGAAGTCGGCCGTCGAGGCGGCGATCGAGGTGTTCGGCGAGGACGAGGTGCTGACGGCGTCCCGTCGGTTGACCAAATCGGCTGTCCCGCATCGCATCCGGCTAGCAGTGCCCGACGGCAAGGCGATCATCGGCTCCGCGCGCGAAGAGGTGATGCGCCAGACCGGGGCCGACAAGATCCAGGCGGAGAACATCACCCGGTTCACCCGCAGGCAGATCATCCAGCTGGTGCTGCTCGGGGCGCTGGTCTATGTCGCGTACCCGTTCCTCGCGACCGTGCCGACGTTCGCCGCCGAACTGCGCACCGCGAACTGGTGGTGGGCGCTGCTCGGGCTGGTGGTGTCGGCGCTGAAGTACCTCGGCGCGGCAGCGGCACTGTGGGCGTGCTCGGACGGCCTGATCAGCTTCCGGTACCTGACGATCATGCAGGTGGCCAACACGTTTGCCGCGACGACGACGCCCGCAGGGGTTGGCGGCCTTGCGCTGTCGACGCGGTTTCTGCAGAAGGGCGGACTGGGCGCGTTGCGGGCTACCACCGCGGTGGCGCTGCAGCAGTCCGTGCAGGTGATCACCCATGTCTCGCTGCTGATCCTCTTCAGCGCGGTGGCGGGCGCGTCGGCGGACCTGTCGAAGTTCGTGCCGTCGGCGACACTGCTGTACCTGATCGGCGGGGTGGCGCTCGGCCTGCTCGGCACGTTCCTGTTCGTGCCGAAGCTGCGGCGCTGGCTGGCGACGGCGGTACGGCCGCGGCTGCAGGAACTACTGGGCGACCTGGCGGCCCTGGCGCGTGAGCCGTGGCGGCTGGCGTTGATCGTCCTGGGTTGTGCGGCAACCACACTCGGCGCGGCGTTCGCGCTGTGGGCCAGCATCTCCGCGTTCGGTGGCGACGTGTCGCTCGTCACCGTCACGGTGGTGACGATGGTGGGCGGCACGCTGGCGTCGGCTGCGCCCACCCCCGGTGGTGTCGGAGCCGTCGAGGCGGCCCTGATCGGCGGCCTGGCCGCGTTCGGCGTACCGGCCGCGGTGGCGGTTCCCTCGGTGCTGCTCTACCGGGTGCTGACCTGCTGGCTGCCGGTGTTCCTGGGCTGGCCGATCCTGCGCTGGCTGACGCGCAAGGAGATGATCTAGCGGTCTGCCGCCACCCGGAGATGCCGACGCTGCGCCAGCTCCTCCTCGCCGACCAGCTCGAGCATCGGCTGCCCCGGCACGCACAGCATGGTGACCGTGAAGCGGACCAACATGTCGTCGCGGTTGTTGCCGTCCTGGTAATGGATGACGTCACCGCCGGGCTCCCAGAACGCCTCGCCCGCCCGCACGACGCGGGGCGCCTCCCCCTCCAATTCGAAGAGCATCTCGCCCTCGAGCACGTAGCCGAAGGCGGGGCCGCCGGGGTGCCGGTGCGGCGGGGTGCCGCGGTTGGCCGGTGGGTACTCGATGTGCACCGTCATCGCGTGGGCGCCGGCCGGAATCACCGGTGGCTGCACCTCCTGCAGCACCGTGAGGGCGCTGTGCCAGGCGTCGTCGTAGTCCTTGTTCTGTGGCATCGGTTCTCTCGCTTCCTCAGGCGGCGGTCTGCTGGTCGGTTGCGGCGTCCACGCGCGGGCCGCGGTGGGCCAGCGCGACGCGCAGCCGTTCGCGGCCGCGGTAGATCCGCGACATGACGGTGCCGATCGGGACGCCCATCAGCACGGCGGTCTCGGCGTAGGTGTGGCCCTCGATGTCGGCGTAGTACACCGCGGCGCGGAACCCCTCGGGCAGGCTCCGGAGCGCGATCCAAATGTCGTTGTCGGGCAGCCGATCCAGCACCTCGTCCTCGGCCGACCGCAGGCCGAGCGATTCGTGCGACGCGCTGGCGGCCAGGTCCCAGTCGTGGATCTCGTCGAAGGCGGTCTCGGTGACCCGCGACTGCTTGCTGCGGTACGTGCTGACCCAGCGGTTGTACTGGATCCGGAACAGCCACGCCCGCAGGTTGGTTCCGGGCCGGAAGTTGTGGAATCCCGCGAAGGCGTGCAGCAGGGTGTCCTGCAGCAGGTCCTCGGCGTCGGCGTCGTTGTGCGTCAATCTGCGTGCGCCGCGAAGCAGCACGTCGTGGAGCGGCTCCACGCCCTGGGAGAAGTGGGCGGCGAGCTCGGCGTCGGGCCGGACCGTCGCGGTGGTGCCGGGCGCTACGACCTTCACGGTGAACCTCCGAGTGAGTGGATGAGATGTCCTACTCAGACTCGCGGCCGCAGAGCCCGGGGGGACCCTTGGAAACCCGTGGTCCGTGGTCAGTGGTCCGTGGTGGATACCACGGGGTCAGGGTTCAGCCGGCCCACGAGACGGTGCGCAGCTGCCTGCGCGACGTGACGCCGAGTTTGACGAACACCTTGCGCAGGTGCCACTCGACGGTGTGGGTGCTGATGAACAGCTGCGCGCCGATCTCCTGGTTGGTCAGGCCCTCGCCGGCGAGCTTGGCGATCTGCGCCTCCTGCGCGGTCAGCTGGTCACCGGAGGCGACTGGCTGTTTGCGCACCTTCTCACCGGTGGCGAGGAGTTCGCGCCGGGAGCGCTCGGCGAACGCCTGGGCGCCCATCCGGCTGAACAGTTCGTGCGCGGCGTTGAGCTGCCTGCGCGCGTCGATGCGACGGTTCACGCGGCGCAGCCACTCCCCGTAGCGCAGCTGGGCCCGCGCGACGTGGACGACGACCTTGGTGCGCATGAGCCGTTCGACGGCTTCGGTGTGCAGGGCGTCGACGGCGGCTTCGTCCGCGGAGTCGGTCAGCAGGGCCCGCGTGCTGGCCAGCACCCCGAGTCCCCAGTCGGTGCCCGCGGCGAGGGTGCGCTCCTCGAGCGCGGCCAGCGCCCTGGCGGCGGCCGCCCGCTCACCGGTGTGCACGGCCGCCTCGACCAGTTCGAACAACGCCCAGCCGTGGGTTCCGAGGTCCTCGTGGGCGGCGGCGTCGCTGACCGCGGCGTACGCCTCCTCGTAGCGGCCGAGGCCGTTGTACAGCACCGCCGCCGCGTGGCCAACGACACCGAGCAGCCGGCCTTCGCCGCGGGCGCCGGCTTCGGCGGTGGTGGCCTCGAACATGTCGACGGCATCGGCCGCCACCCCCCTCGATGCGGCGAGCAGCATGGACTGGTGGGTGATCGGCGAGTAATAGCCGGTCGACCTGATGATCGACTGCGCCTCCTCGATGAGTGTTGCGGCCGTGATGAATTCGCCGGTCAGCAGGTGGAAGCCGGCCCGGTATCCCAGTGTCTGCGGCAGACCGGCCAGCGCCCCGGCCTCGCGCGCCCGCCGCACCGCGGTGGCGGACAGTTCGTCGAGCAGCGCCTCGTCCCACAGCTCGAGGGCCGCGGACTCCTGCAGCACGGGGAACGCGGGCACCAGCCAGCGCAGCACGTGCACGTCGTCGGCGCGGGCCTGAACGCACATGTGGTCCAGTGCGATGCGCAGCGCCGGGCAGCCCGCCTGCACGCCGTCGGTGATGCGGACCGCCCACCCCCGAAGGAGATAGTCGACCGCCCGCGGGAACTCCTCGGCGTCGCCGATCGCGACGCGGGCGGCCGCGGCGGCCGCGGCGAGGGCGCGGGGATCACCGAGCCGCCCGGCGAACATGATTGCGGCGATGGTCTCGAGATAGCTTTCGCGAGAGGAGAAGTCGTCGACACCCACCAATTGTTCGGCGGCGTCGAGAAGCGCGGGTGCGGTGTCGGCCAGCCGCTTGGCGCCGGTGTCCCCGCCGCGGGCGCGGACGAACTCCATCTGCGCGCGCAGCCGAGCGACCTGGGCTTGCTGCAGATCCGTCAGTGGTCCGAGCTGGGCGATGGACAGCAGTTCGTGCGCGGCGGCAGGCGCCGCGGCGTCGCGTTTGGCGCGGGCGGCGGCCAGCGCCCTGGCGCTGCGGTGCGCGGGGTCGGCGGTCAGGGTGGCGGCGCGCTCGAGGAACTTCGCCGCGGCCGCGATGCCGCCGCGGCTCTGCGCCCGATCGGCGGAGGCTTCCAGTTCGGCGGCGACGGCGTCGTCGGGTCCGGTGGCCGCGGTGGCGGCGTGCCAGGCGCGGCGGTCGGGGTCGAGTTCCGGGTCGGTGGCGACGGCCAATGCCTGGTGCACGGCGCGGCGTTCGGTGAGATCGGCCGCGCGGTAGACGGCCGAGCGCACCAGCGGGTGGCGGAACCGGATGCGGCCGCCGAACTCGATCAGCCCTTCGGCCTCGGCGGGGCCGAGCGCCTCCACCGGAACCCCGAGATAGCTTGCGGCGCCGAGGAACACAGCGGCGTCGCCGACGGGCTCTGCGGCCGCGAGGAGCAGGACCGTGCGGGTCTCGGGCGGCAGCGACTCGATGCGGCGGATGAAGCCTTCTTCGATCTGGCCCGCCGAGCGGCCGACGCCGACGTTGAAGTAGCCGCCGCCGAGTTCGGACGCCGGGTTGTTGCGCGGCACTTCCAACAGGGCCAGCGGGTTGCCGCGGGTCTCGGCGACCACACGGTCGCGCACCCGGGGGTCGATGCGGCCCACCATCACCGAGTCGAGCAGATCGCGGGCGTCGCTGTCGGACAGGCCGCCGACCGCGAGTTCCGGCAGACCGGCCAGCGCCTCGGCGCCCTCGACGCGCGCGGCGCACACGATGGCGACCGGCTCGGCCAGCAGCCGGCGCGCGACGAACGCCAGCGTCTGCACCGACACCTGGTCGAGCCACTGGGCGTCGTCGACGACGCACAGCAGGGGCTGGTCGTCGGCGGCGGCAGCCATCAGGCTCAGCACGGCCAGCCCGACCAGGAACCGGTCGGGGGTCGGGCCGACGCCGCGGCCGAAGGCGACGTCGAGCGCCTCGCGCTGGGGTTCGGGAAGCGAGCCGAGGTGGCCGAGCAGGGGCGCGCACAGCTGCTGCAGTCCCGCGAAGGCGAGTTCCATGTCGGACTCCACGCCGGCGACCCGGGCGATGCGGAATCCGGCGGCGGTGTCGACGAGATGCTCGAGCAGGGCGGTCTTGCCGACTCCGGCCTCCCCGCGCAGCACCAGGGTCTGGCCGCTGCCGGACCGGACGCTCGCCAGCAGTGCGCGCAGCGCCTCGGACTCGCCGGCGCGTCCGCGCAACCGCTGCCCTCGAGCTCTGCCTGCCATCGCGTCCACCGTGGCGACGACCCTACCGGGAAGCGCAGAGGCTACGTCATCGTGCGCAGCTGTCGGCGCGAGCTGATGCCGAGCTTGACGAACACCTTCCGCAGATGCCATTCCACCGTGTGCGTGCTGAGGAACAGCTGCGCGCCGATCTCCTGGTTGGTGAGACCGTCTGCGGCCAGCCGGGCGATCTGCGATTCCTGAGCCGTGAGCTCGTCGCCCGAGCGCATCGGTTGCTTACGCACCTTCTCTCCTGCGGCCATCAGTTCACGGCGGGCACGCTCCGCGAACGCCTGCGCTCCCATCCGGTTGAACGTCTCGTGCGCACGGCCGAGATGCTGTCGCGCCTCGGTCGTCTGGTGGCTGCGGCGCAGCCATTCGCCGTAGCGCAGCTGCGTGCGCGCGAGCTGGGTCACCACCCGCGTGCGCTCCAGGCGTTCGATGGCCTCGGTGAACAGCGCGTCGGCCTCCTCGTTGTCGGCGAGCAGGGCTTGGGCGCCGGCCAGCGCGCCGAGCCCCCAGTCGGTGCCGCTGTCGCCTGCGCGTCGTTCGAGCCGCTGGACCGCCTCCTCGGCGGCATCCTGTTCGCCGAGGTGCGTGGCGGCCTCGGTCAGCTCGAGCAGGCACCAGCCGGAGAAGCCGAGATCGTCACTCGCGCAAGTCCGGCGAGCGCCGGCGAACGCTTCCTCGTACTGGCCGAGACCGTTGTGCAGGATGGCGGCGGTGTAGCCGGTGAGTCCGAGCAGCCGGCCCTCTCCCTTGGCGGTCGCCATGTCGGTGGCGACCTCGATCAGCGCCGTGGTCTCGTCGGAATTCCCACGCCACGCCGACAGGTGCAACCGGTGATATTTGACCGGCTTGTGATTCGTCGCCGCGGAGATTTCCTCGGCTTCCTCCAACAACGTTGCCGCGTGGTCGAATTCGCCGGCCAGCACGTGCACTCCGGCGCGGAACGCGAGGGCGGACGGCAGCGTGGCGAGCGCCCCGGCGTCGCGCGCGTTGCAGACCATGGCCGTCGCGAGGCGGTGCATGACCTCGTCGTCCCACAGTTCGCCCGTCGCGGATTCCTGGACGATGGGAAACGCCAGCGACAGCCATCGCAGCGCCTCGCCGTCGTCGCGCTGCGCATGACTGCACCAGTGCTCGAGTGCGGTGCGCAGACGGTCGGCGCCTTCGGTGAGGCCGCCGGTGATCAGGTCGGCCATGCCGCTGAGCATGAGGTCGGCGGGGCGGTGTGGATCGGCCACCCGGTTGACCGCGTGCCGGACCGACTCGGCAGCCGCGACGAGCGCACCCGGCGGCGCACACTGCGACGCGTACATCGCCGCCGCCAGCGCCTCGAGGTGCGCCTCGCGCGCCGACTGGTCGTCGATCGGCTCTAACCGCCGTGCAGCGTCGAGGAGTTGCGCGGCGGCCGTGGCGATCTGCGGCGCCCCGGGCTCGCCGCCACGGCCGCGAGCGAACTCCATTTGTGCCCGCAGCCAGGCCATCTCGGCGCGCTGCGACTCGCTGAGCGGGCTGAGTTCGGCGATCGCGAGCAGATCGTATGCCGCTTCATAGGCCGCCGCGTCGCGTTTCGCCCTGGCCGCGACGAGCGCCCTGGCACCGCGCAGACGTGGGTCGGCGCTGAGGGCGACGGCACGCTCGAGGAAGGTTGCGGCGGCGGCGATCCCGCCGCGGGTGTGCGCCCGGCCGGCGGACGCCTCGAGCTCGGCGGCGATCTCATCGTCCGGGCCCGCGGCGGCGTTGGCCGCGTGCCATGCCCGCCGGTCCGGGTCGAGCTGCGGATCTGTGACGTCGGCGAGTGCCCGGTGTACCGCCCTGCGGTCGGCCAGGTCGGCCGCGCGGTAGGCAGCGGACCGCACCAGCGGGTGGCGGAACCGGATGCGCGGACCGAACTCGATGACGCCTGCCGCCTCGGCAGGCGCCAGCGCGTCGACCGAGATGTTCAGGGCCGCGGCGGCACGCAGGAGCAACCCGGCGTCGCCGACGGGTTCCGCGGCCGCGGCGAGCACCAGCAGCCGGGTGTCGCGAGGAAGCGACGCGATGCGGCGCACGAAGCTCTCCTCGACGTGACCCGCGGACGGGCGAGTGGACGATGCGCCGAAGCCACCGACGAGTTCGGCCGAGGAGACGTTGCGCGGCACCTCGAGCAGGGCCAGCGGAATGCCACGGGTCTCGGCGATGATGCGGTCGCGCACCCGCTCGTCGATCCGCCCGAGCACGACGCTGTCGAGCAGTTCGCGGGCGTCGCTGTCGGAGAGGCCGCCGACGGCGAGTTCGGGCAATCCGCGCAGTACCTCGGCGCCGCGCTCGCGCGCGGCGAACACCAGCGCCACCGGTTCGGCGAGCAGCCGCCGCGCGACGAATCCGAGCACCTGCGTCGACACCTGGTCGAGCCACTGCGCGTCGTCGATGACGCACAGCTGCGGTTGCTGTTCAGCGGCCGCCGCCAGCAGGCTGAGCACCGCTAGGCCGACGAGGAAGCGGTCGGGAACCGGTCCGACGCCGCGGCCGAACGCCACGGCGAGCGCGTCGCGCTGCGGTTCGGGCAGCCTCTCGATGTGCGACATCAGCGGGGCACAGAGTTGGTGGAGGCCGGCGAAGGCGAGTTCCATGTCCGACTCGACGCCAGCGACATGCGTGACGCTGAAGCCGCGGGCCTGCGTGATCAGGTGGTCGAGCAGCGCGGTCTTGCCCGCGCCGGCCTCGCCACGCAGTACCAACACCTGGCCGTCGCCCGATCGCGCGCTCGACAGCACACGGCGAAGCTCGCCGCATTCGCCGTCACGCCCGCGCAGTCCTCGACCCGTCTTCGCCATCCGCGCCATCGTAGGTTTCGTTTCGCGGATAGCGATAGCGGGGAGCGTGCATCATGGTCGGATGGCATCCGATTCGCTGAGTGACGAGGTCATCGCGTTCCTGTCCGAAGGCACCCGCACCGGCAAACTCGGCTATGTCGCGGCGGGCGGCCGGCCCCTCATCGCACCCGTCTGGTTCCTCGTCGAAGGCGGACAGCTGGTGATCAACACCGGGAAGAACACCGCGAAGGGGCGCGCGCTGCAACGTGATCCGCGGGTGGTGCTGGTCGTCGACGACGAGCGGCCGCCGTTCTCTTTCGTCCAGGTCCAGGGGATCGCGGCGCTCACCGACGACGATCCCGACATCCTCGACATCGCGACGCGGATCGCGACGCGCTACATGGGCGAGGAACTCGGCCCGCAGTACGGGGCCCGCAACGGCGTGCCCGGTGAGCTCGTCGTCCGGATCACCCCGACGAAGGTGATCGCGGCGTTCGACGTCGCCGACTGACGGCTACCGGGCGGAGACCGTCTCGCGGACCCAGTCGGCGAAGCGGGTGTCGAACAGGGTCGCGCCGGCGCCGGGCACCAGGGTGTCGTCGTCGATGTCGACACCCCAGTATTGAGCGGCCGGATCGGTGACGACGGTGCGGGCGTCGCCCTTGGCGGCCAACGCGATGCGGACGAGTTCGTCGAGGCCGAACCGCTCGGGCCCGCCGATCTCGACGATGCGGTTCTGCGGTTCGCTCGCGGCGGCGATCGCGACGGCCTCGGCGACGTCGACCGACGCCATCGGCTGCCACTTGGCGTTCGGCAGCCGAACCGTGTCGCCCTCGGTCGCCGAGTCGGCGATGGTGCCCACGAACTCGAAGAACTGAGTTGCGTGCACGATCGTGTACGGCGTTGCGCCGGAGGCGATCAGCTTCTCCTGGGCGAGCTTGGCCTTGAAGTAGCCGCTCTGCGGGGCCAGCCGGTCGGTGCCCACCACCGACAGCGCGACGTGGTGCTTCACGCCGGCCGCGGTCTCGGCGGCCAGCACGTTGGTGGTCGCGGCGGTGAAGAAGTCCATCGCCGCGTCGTCGAGGGTCGGCGAGTTGGAGACGTCGACCACGACGTCGGCGCCGGTGAAGACGTCGGCGAGGCCCTCACCGGTCACGGTGTTCACGCCGCTGCTGGGCGAGGCGGAGATGGCGTCGTGGCCGTGCTCGGTCAGGTCCTGCACGACCTTGCGGCCGATCAGGCCGGTTCCCCCGATGACGACGATCTTCATGATGGCGTTCCTTCCGCTGTGGCGTCCTTCTCGACCGCCAGAACGGATGGCCGTGCGCGGATTCATCCCGCGGTGTCAGGCGGAGCCGAGGTCGACCGCGTCGCCGTCCACCGGCCGCACCTGAATGCTGTTGCCCGTCAGCGCCGCCGAACACTGGTCGCACGCCAGCTGCGGTGCGAACTTGTGACCGTCGTGGGTGAGCAGCAGCGCCGGCCCCTCCGGTGACGAGTAGTGCGCCTGCGCCCAGTGGATGGCCGTCGCGACGACGGGGAAGAACGCCCGTCCCTTCGGGGTCAGGTGGTACTCCGACCAGTCGGCGCGCTTCGGATGGGCGGCGGCCTGCAGTACCCCGATGTCGCAGAACACCCGCAGCCGGTCGGCGATCAGCGCGCCGGGCGCCTCGAGCCGGTTCTGGAAGTCGGTGAACCGGCGGGTGCCGAGGAACGCGGCGCCGATCACCGCCGAGGACCACCGGTTGCCGACGATGGCCATGGTGTCGGGGAACAGGCCCGCGGGATCGCTGCCCGTCCGCCGGCGGGTGACCGCCCGCGGCACCGAGCGCTGCCAGCCGCCGCTCGGCCCCCACCGCCCGGTGATGTCCTGCGACTCGACGGTCTGCCCGCAGTGCGCACAGTGCAGCACCGGAGAGAAGTCGTGGCGGCAGTCGCGGTGGTGCATGTCGGGCAGGGCATCGGTGCGGTGCTCGGACCACGTGCGTTCCCACTGCCAGATGGCGACGAGCATCGGCCACAGCGCGCGGCCTTCCGGCGTGGCGACGTACCCGGCGCGCAGCGGCTGCTGCTGGTAGATCTCCCGCTGCAGCAGCCCGTCGCGGACCATGGCCTGCAGCCGGCCGGTGAGCACCGCGTTGGAGATCGGCAGCACCGCGAAGTCGCTGAAACGGGTTGCGCCCATCAGCGATTCGCGCACCAGCAGCAGGGTCCACTCGTCACCGAGCAGGGCGAGCGCACGCCCGATGGCGTTGGTGTCGCCGGCCTGCAGCTCGAAGAGCGAGCTCATCGCATGGTGTGCCACTGCCGCAGCTCGGCGCCGGCCACCCAGGTGGAGTGCGTTCCGCTGCAGACACGTTCGGGCAGCCGAAGCGTGCAGACGGGGCCGTCGCCGATGCGGGCGGCGTCGTAGACCGCGCAGTAGGAGGCGTCGTCGTTCATGTCCATGGTCAGGGTGACCAGGTAGCCGTCGTCCTCGCCGGTGGAGCCGACCCGCGGCGCCATCGCGGTCTCACTGCCGAACACCCCGTCGCCGAACGTGATCCGCTCCTCGGAGCCCGCCCGCAGGTCGTGCTTGACCAGGCCGTCGAACAGGAACCAGCCGGGCTTGCCGGTGGCGGCGTAGACGTAGCGGTAGTCGCGGGTCTGATACTCGCCGTTGATCATGCCGAACTCGGTGAGGTGGTCGCCGAGGCGTTCCTCGGTGGCCGCACCGGTCGTCAGGTTGAATCGCCAGCGGTGCAGCCGGGACTCGAAGGCGTCGAGCGCGAGGTAGCGGTAGGCGGCGTCCTCCAGGGATTTCGCGCCCTTGGTCGACGGCGACGGATTGCCCTGGAAGAAGCCGTCGAGGACGATCTCGTCGCCGTCCTCGTAGGCGTTGGTGAAGTGCAGCACGTAGGTCGGGTCGGTCTCGAACCACATGACCTTCGATTGGTCGCCGCGGCGCGGGACGACGGCGAAGCGCGATGGCAGGTCGGGATGCCAGGCCGGGGCGTGCACGTCGTGCTTGAGCAGTTCGGGTGACCAGAAAAGCGGGAAGTCGTTGAGGATGACGTAGTTCTCGGTGTAGGCCATGTCGTGCGGCATGCGGGGGCCGGGGAGCGGAACGTCGGTGGTGTGCAGCAGGTTGCCGTCCTTGTCGACGGCGCCGTAGCGCAGGTACGGCTCCTCCTTGCTGTAGCTGAAGAACAGCAACTCGCCGGTGACGGGGTCGACCTTCGGGTGCGCCGAGACACCCCACTCGGGCACCCAGTCCTCCTTACCCGCGGTGTCGGCGGTGAAGGGGTCGACGCGGTAGAGGTCGCCGCACATGTAGAAGCTCGACAGCGCCATGCCGCGGTGCACGACGATGTCGGTGCTCGAGGCGTCCTTCATCCGGGTGCGGGCGCCCCAGCCGTCGTCACGCTTGGCCGATCCCGGCATCTCGAGGAAGCCGGCCCACAGCGATTCGCCTGCGTCCTGTTCGGCGACGAAGCCGTCGGTGCGGACGAACCTGTTGCGGTAGTTGGCCGTTCCGTTGTGGAACTCGACGACGTGGATCATGCCGTCACCGTCGAAGGGGTGGTAGTTCTCGATCGGCGGGTGCAGCGGGTTCTCGGTGTTGCGCAGGTAGACCCCGTCGAGGTCGGCGGGGATCTCGCCCTGGACGACGTCGAGGTCGTCGGCGCGCCACTCGTTGAGCTGGGGGCGCCACGGCCCGGTGCGGTAGCGGTGGGCGTCGTCCGCAGGCAGCGTCGAGGCGTAGGTGTTGAGCAGTTCGACCCGCATCGCCTCAAACTATGGTTGACAGAGTCACTCTGTCAACTGAACCATAGGGGCATGGCTGAGGACATCTGGATCGTCGGGGCGCACCAGAGCGATTTCGCCCGCAACCTGACGCGCGAGGGCCGCGACTTCGCCGACCTGGCGCGCGAGGTGGTCGACGGGACGCTGGCGTCGTCGGGCCTGAGTGGCCGCGACATGGGGACGGTGCACGTCGGCAATGCGTTCGGCGAGATGTTCAGCGCACAGGGCCATCTCGGGGCGATGCCGGCGACGGTGAACGACGAGTTGTGGGGCGTGCCCGCGTCGCGGCACGAGGCGGCGTGCGCGTCGGGCAGCGCGGCGGTGCTCGGCGCGGTCGCGGAGTTGCGGGCGGGGTTTCACGAGGTGGCGCTCGTCGTCGGATTGGAGCTGGAGAAGACGGTGCCCGGCCGGGTCGGCGCGGAGTACCTCGGAGCGGCGGCGTGGACGGGACACGAAAACGTCGACGCGGACAACATGTGGGCGTATGTGTTCTCCCGGGTGGCCGACGAGTACGACCGGCGGTGGGGACTCGACCACACGCATCTGCATGCGATCGCATCGACGAACTTCGAGGCCGCCAAGCGCAATCCGAACGCGCAGACACGGTCGTGGTCACTGCCGGACCTGACGGTCGACGGGGACGACGACGAGGCGAATCCCCGGGTGGAGGGCCGGCTGCGGCGTTCGGACTGCACGCAGTTGACCGACGGCGGTGCGGGTGTGGTGCTGGTGACCGATGGCTATCTGCGGGCGAATCCGGCGGTGCGGCCTCTCGCGCGGATCAAGGGCTGGGGTCACCGCACGGTCGGGCTGGGCCTGGCGCAGAAGCTGGGCCGGAATCCGGAGTCGCCGTACGTGATGCCGCACGTGCACGCGACGGTGCAGGATGCGTTCGGCCGGGCGCAGGTGGATCTCGACGACGTCGACGGCTTCGAGGTGCACGACTGCTTCACGCCGAGTGAGTACATGGCGATCGACCACATCGGCCTGACGGGCCCGGGCGAATCGTGGAAGGCGATCGAGAACGGCGACATCGCGCTGGGCGGGCGGCTGCCGATCAACCCGGGCGGCGGGCTGATCGGTGGCGGCCATCCCGTCGGCGCGACCGGAGTGCGGATGCTGGTCGACGCCGCCAAGCAGGTGAGCGGGACGGCCGGCGACTATCAGGTCGAGGGTGCCCGGACGTTCGGCACGCTCAACTTCGGCGGCAGCACGGCGACGACGATCAGCTTCGTGGTGAGCGCGGCGGACTAGTCACACCAGGCAGTCGGTGCTGTAGCCGGACACGGCGATCATGCCGAGGTACGCGAGGATCATCACGGCGGTTGCCACAATGGCGAGCGTGAGCCGGATCCGACTGATCCGCCGGCGACGGGCGATGAGGACTGCGATCAACGCACAGCCGATCGCGATCATCACCCCCGATCCGATTACCTGCATCATCTGCATGGCGCGGAACTCTGCATCGCGAGACGCCCAGTCACCGTCATAGACCCGGTCGCACGAGTCCCCACCGCCACGGGTCAGCGACACAGCGCCGAGGAAGATCGCCGGCCACAGCAGCGGCGCTGTCACCACGTACGCCCACGGGAGCGCATCGGGATGACGCGCGAAGTAGCTCGTGGTCATGGACCCTAGTCGGGCTTGACGGGGTGCCGGCTGAGGATCGACACCCGGTTGAATGCGTTCATGGCGGTGGCGACCCAGATGACGGCGGACAGCTCGTCATCACTGAGTACCTCTCGCGCGCGGGCATATTCGCGCTCGGCGGTGTCGTGGTCGGGCAGGGTGGTGGTGAGCTCGGCGAGGCGGAGCGCGGCCTGCTCGCGGTCGTCGAACAGCTCGGTGTCGCACCAGACCGACAGTGTCGCAAGCTGTTTGACGGTGACGCCGGCGCCGCTCGCGCGGCGGACGTGCACCTCGAGGCAGGACGGGCAACCGTTGATCTGTGACACCCGCACGTTGATGAGTTCGATGAGGCCGCGCGACATGCCGGCGTCCTTGGCCGCTGAGGTGACGCTGGTCGCGACGCCGATCAGCGCTTTGTAGGCGTCTGGGGTCTGCTTGTCGATGTGCAGGTGCGCGGTGTCCACCGCGCCGATGCTACGCAGAGTTGCCCGCAGTGCAGGCGAGCGTGGCTAAACCGCGATGCGGGCGAAGAACGCGCCGGCCACGATGCCGATGATGATGGCGACGGTGGTCTGCCCCATCATGACGGCCAGCACCACGCCGGAGATCGCGGCGACGACGCCGATGATCGCGAGGACGAAGCCGAACACCCAGCGCGGATCCAGCGGGGCGCGGTCGTGCGCAGCAACTGAGTGCGAGGAGAGTGACCCGGGGTTCAGGGCGTCCATCAGCGGCCTTTCCGTTGTGGTGGCGAACACAATTAAACGTGTTCGTGACGCGGATCACAACTAGATCATCTAAGGATGTTGCCGCCGGAATGAACAGTCCGGCAACCGCTTCAGCCCCGCCGCTGATCTAGATGTGGGAACATCTGCGGTTATGGACCCGAACGACGACCCGGAAGCCCGGATTCGCGACCTCGAGCGTCCGTTGGCCGACCGGGCCTACAACTCTGAGCTGGGCACACAGTCCTACTCGACGCCATACCCGACCGAGCCGTACACCGCGCAGCAGTACTACCCGCCTCCTCCTCCCCCGCCCGGCTACCCGACGCCTTACGGCATGGGCCCGCCGGCAGCGGCGAAGAAGACGGGCGTCCTCGCGTTCGTCGCGATCGTGCTCCTGATGGCGGCCGCGGGCGCCGGCGTCCTGATCTGGTACGCGATGGGGCGAGACGCCGACGGACCGGTGGCCGGCAACCCCACGGTCGCCGGTGGCGGCGGCCTGCTCGACGAGCCGCAGATCCCGCAAATGCCACAGATCCCGTCGATGCCGGTGCTGCCGAGCGGGATCCCGACCGGGCTACCGGGGCTGCCGGGAAGCACCCAGACGCTCGAGGCGGGCCCGGGGGAAACGGTGAGCGTGTCGGGGATCCAGACCGTCACGACGGTCAACTGCGACGACGGCATCGTCAACATCAGCGGCGTGGCGAACGTCGTGACGATCACGGGCGAATGCGCGCTCGTGTCGGCGTCGGGCGTCAACAACGAGATCACGGTCGACTCCTCGGCGGAGATCGGCGCCTCGGGATTCGACAACACGATCATCTACAAGTCGGGGTCGCCGAAGATCGGCAGCGTCACCGACTCGAACATCATCCGGCAAGAGTGAGGCTCACCCCTCCTTGGTGTAGTCAGTGCTGAGCCAGCGCGTCGGCCGCATCCGGATGAGCACCGATGTGTCGGTGAGGTTCTGGTCGGTGAACTGGTTGCCCTCTTCTTCGCCGAGGTAGCGGATGGCGATCTTGCGCACGGCGTCGTCGGTCGCGGGCTCGATGCCGGTCAGATCGCCCTCTGCGGTGACGTAGCGATACGGCGGCTGCTCGTCCTGCGCAGTGATGGCGAAGCGGCCGGCGTCGCGAATCAGTTTGAGCTTGACGGAGTTCGACTCGGTCCAGAGCACTACCTCGCCGCCCGGCTCGTACCAGTACCAGATGGGCACGACCAGTGGCGCGCGGTCAGGCCGCTCGACGCCGATCACCCCGACGTGCACTTCCGCCAGGTAGGTTTCGCGTTCCTCGCTCGTCATCTTCGCCATGCCCGTGCCAACCGCTGTGGCGCCGATCTCATTCCTGTGTAACAGCCGCCACTGCAGGCACGATCACACCATCAGTAACTGTCAAGATCATTGGTCGGCGTGTCGGGGAGGTCGGGTGCGCAAGGGGTGGAAGGCCGCCGTGGGTGCGGTCGCACTGGCGGCTGCCGCGCTGATGGGTGACGTGTCGGCGCCAGTGGCGCAAGCCCAGCCTGCGGCCGCGACGAAGGACTTTCGGAAGCCGGCGATCGTCATCCTCGGCTACGGGTTGAACCCGGACGGGTCGATGCGCACGATCCTGCGGCGACGGGTGCTCACGGGTCTGACGGTGGCGCAGTTCTTTCCGCAGTCGCCGGTGATCGTGACCGGCGGCAACCCGCGCAACGGCGTGACCGAGGCCGCGCAGATGCGGCAGATGCTGACGATGCTCGGGCTGCCACCGAACCGGATCATCGTGGAGGACCGCGCGAACAGCACGGTGCAGAATGCCCGGTTCTCGGTGCCTCTGGCCAAGGAAGCCGGAGCGACGGGAATCATCTTGGTGACGTCGTCGACGCATCAGGATCGTGCGGACACGAACTTCATCGACGCCGGCGGGAACGTGCTCGCCACCGTGAGCTACCCGGACGGCAGCCCGCAGACCAATGTCTTCCAGTTCGCGCGCGACGCGATCAGCCCGTTCATCGGCATCAGCTAGCGCCGCGTGCGATCAGTTCCTCGCTCAACGTCCAGAGCCGTTGCGCAGACTCGGGATCGACGGCGTGGGACGCAACGCCGGGCATGATGAGCGGCTCTTTGCCCCACGCGTCGTCGATGCGTGCTTCGGTGAGCGGCGCGACGTCGTTGTCCTTGAGGTAAACGCCGCCGATGCCGTCGAGCAGTGGACTGGTCGCGGCGAACACGATGGTGCTGGCGCCCTGCTGCGGCGTCTTCAGTTCCCGGTCGGGGTCGATGATCGGCTGTCCGCTGTCGTCGAGGACGCCCATCGCCTGGAGTTCCTCGGTGGTGATCGACGGGCCGAGGTTGGTCCCAAATGCGATACCCGGGTGCAGCGCGTAGCCGCGGATCCCGTCGGCGGCCCAGCGCCGGTCGAGTTCGACCGCGAACAGGACGTTCGCCGTCTTGGACTGGCCGTAGCCGAGCATGCCGTCATACCCCGTGGTGAAATGCGGGTCATCCCAGCGAATGTCGGAGAGCATGTGGCCGCCGGAGGACACGTTGACCACCCGGGCGCCGTGTGCAATGCGCAGCGCGGGAAGCAGCCCCAGCGTCAACTGGAAGTGGCCGAGGTGATTGGTGGCGAACTGCGCCTCGTAGCCGCGGGCGTCGCGCACCAGGTCGCCGCCCATGATGCCAGCGCAGTTGATCAGCACGTGCAGCGGACGCCCTGAGTTCACGTAGGCGGCGGCGAACGCGTCGATGGACGGCGGGTCGAGCAGGTCGAGTGGTGCGACGTCGACGTGCTCGAGCCCGGCCAGCGACGGGGCAGCCCGTTCCGGACTGCGGGCGCCAACGGTGATGGCGGCGCCCGCCCTGCTCAGCGCACGGGTCGCTTCCAGCCCGAGGCCGACGTGGCCGCCGGTGATGACGATCTTGACCCCGGTGAGGTCGATGCCGGCGAGGACGTCGTCGGCGGTCGATGCGGCGGTGAAGCCGGAGCCGAGGGGATGCTGCTTGTGGGACATGGGTGTCTCCAGAACTGGGCGCGTGCCCTACGATAGGTAAACGGAACAACGATCCAGAACTATACGGAACCGAGTTCCGTTTAGGCAAGGGAGTGGCGGTGACGGGCGACGATGCGGTGCCGGGTGGGGTTCGCCGGGTCCGCGCCGACGCGCAGCGCAACCTGTCGGCCGTCGTCGAGGCGGCCACGGCGGTGTTCGCCGAGTCTGGGGTCGACGCGCCCGTGCGTGACATCGCCGCCCGCGCCGGCGTCGGAGTCGGCACGCTGTACCGGCACTTCCCGCAGCGCTCGGATCTGGTGGTGGCGGTCTTCCGCCATGAGGTCGACGCCTGCGCAGACGCGGCACCCGCCTTGGCGGCCGAGTACGGCCCCGCCGAGGCACTGAAGCAATGGCTGCGGCGCTACAGCTCGTTCATCGCGACCAAGCAGGGATTGGCCGCGGCGTTGCACTCGGGCGATCCCGCGTTCGACGCGCTGCCCGGTTATTTCGACGAGCGGCTACGGCCGGCGCTGGAGACGTTGTTGACGTCAGCCATCGCCGCGGGCGAGGTGCGGGAGGACGTCACAGCGCTCGAATTGCTCTACGCCGTCGGCAATTTGACCCTGCCCGGACCCGACGGCAGCACCGGACACGTCCACCGAATGGTCGAGCTCTTCCTCGACGGGCTGGGCGTCAGGCGACGGGCGCGAGCTCGAAGATCGGGATGACGCGATCGGTGCGCTTCTCGTACTCGGTGAAGCCGGGCGCGCGCTCCTTAACGATCTCCCACACACGGTCGCGCTCGTCACGCGCCAGCTCGTGGGCGGTGTAGGGCCTGCGCGGGTGGTCGCCGATCTCGACGGTGACGGCGGGGTTCGCCCGCAGATTGAACACCCAGGCCGGGCTGGCGTCGCGGCCGGCGGCGGAGCCGACGACGTAGAGCGTGTCGTCGATGTCGAAGTAGGCGATGAGGTTCTCCCGCTCGGCGCCGGACTTGGCGCCGGTGGAGGTCATGATGATGAGCGGGAAGCCTTCGAACTGGCCGCCCACCTTGCCGCCGTTGTTGCGGAACTCCTCGATGTTCTGTCGGTTGAACTCGCGCTCGGACTGCATGTCGTCGTCGGCCATACCTCGATGGTGGCACGGCTCGCTTGACGCATGCCAGCGCGCACAAAATCGTTTGTCGGGTCCTCACCCGCCGTGGTGGAGTTGGCCGTGCGCCCCGACACCACCGACCGGCTCGCGATCGCCGCCGCCATTGTCACGGTCCTGCTGTGGGGATCGGCCTTCGTCGTCATCCGGGCAGTCGGCACGGAGCTGTCGCCGGGGCCGCTCGCGTTCGTGCGCCTTGTCGTCGGCGCCGTCCTGCTGGTGGGCATCGCGCTCGCCTACCGCCGCGTGTCCATTCCGCGCGGACGAGCGCTGGCCCTGATTGCGGGCTACGGACTGCTGTGGTTCGCCGGTTATACGGCCGTCCTGAACTGGGCCGAACAGCATCTCGACGCCGGAACCGCCGCCCTGCTCGTCAACTTCGCCCCCGTCATCGTCGCGGTGTTCGCGGGATTGTTCCTCGGCGAGGGATTCCCACGGCAACTCGTCGCGGGAATCGTCATCGCGTTCCTCGGCGTCGCGCTGATCGCGGTGTCCAGCTCGGGAGGCGCCGAGAACGACTGGCTGGGCGTGGTTCTCGGACTCCTCGCCGCGGTGCTGTACGCGGCGGGCGTGCTGCTGCAGAAGGTCACACTTCGCACGGTCGACGCGATGACCGCGACCTGGCTGGGCTGCGTCGTGGGCATGGTGGCGACACTCCCCTTCGCCCCGCAGGCGATCGACGAGTTGCGGGCGGCCTCCGCGGGCGCCGTCCTTGGTGCGGTGTATCTCGGCATCGGGCCGACCGCGGTGGCATTCACGACGTGGGCCTTCGCTCTGAGCCGCACGAACGCTGGCGCGATGGCCGCGACGACGCTGGCGGTCCCGGCGGTGGCGATCGCCGTCTCGTGGGTGTTCCTCCGGGAGATCCCCACCGCGCTGGCACTCGTCGGCGGCGCGCTGGCGTTGGCCGGTGTCGCACTCACCCGCCGACGCGCGCCGGCACCCCCGGTCGACGAGTCCGCCGGTCGCTGAGCAGATCTCGGGACACAAACATCCCGCGCGCGTCAACATATGTTGACGCATGCAGTCTCACAACACGCTGCCGTGCCTGCACTGCGCGGGCATCGGCGGGCCCTCGCGCAGCGAGTCCGCCAGCGACACGGTTCCGTCGGAGTCCCGCAGCGCGACCACCGGCGGCAGGGACAGCCGCACGTCGACGACGACGGCGCCCGCCCCGGCCGTGTTCCGGCAGCCCAGCCCGACCCGCTCGCCCGCCCCGGCGCCGAAGGCGTCGTCGATGCGTGAACGGACCGCGGCCAGCGTCAGCCGCCCACCCGGGGCATCGCGCAGCACCGGGTCGAGGACCTCGCGCACCTCGTCGGTCAGCGTCGTCGCATCGCCGAAATAGCTGTCCGGCGAGACCCCCGCACAGGTGCCGTGGGTGTACCACTCATGGTGCACCAGCGCCGCCGTGTCGACCGTCGTCGACCGCAGCCGGTCCTGGGTCTCGCCCGACAACTCCACGGGTGGCAGCTCAGACTCTTTGTCCCGCAACTGCTCTGGGAGACCGCAGTACTGGCGGTCGCGCGGCTGCGGCCACAGGCCGTGCAGAACCAGCGTCCGGCCCACCGCGTCGACCTCGCCGGTCTCGCACGCCTCGTTCTGCGGTTCGACGGTGCAGAAGCTCGGCGCCCAGGTGAGCACCAGCCAACTCGCGGCGGTGTCGTCGGACACCAGCGCCGACGGATTCGGCGTCCGGTCGAGTACGGTCACGCTATAGGTGACGGCAGCGACGACGACCGCGGCCAGCGCCGCGGAAATCGACAATACGGCTGCGTCGCCTCGCCGCATGGCGCACCCTTCTAGGCAGGGAAAAGCAGGTCAATCCCGGGCTCCAGCCTCCCACGGCAACGCCTCGGCGTTGCGCGATCGTCGACGAAAGGTGCGCGGACGTGTCGCCGTCGCGGAGGAAGCCCCGGTGAACGACATCGACCGGTGGTTCGAACGCACCGGCCGCCGCAGGCAGCGCACGGTCTCGCTGTACGGCTGCCTGTTGACCGGCAGGATGTTCGAGTACTTTCGCTACCGCCTGCGCTACGCGCTGCTCGTGGACGGCATCGCGTTCGTCGTCCACGTCGCCGAGTTCCTGATCATCCTCACCGCCCTCGGCGGGCTGGCGGCGTTCACGGTGATGATCCTGCGCGTCGGCAGCCTCATCGTCAGCGGCGCCTGGTGGGGACTGCTGGAGGTGATGCGCGAACGTCTGCGCGCGTTCTCCCTGACCCGCGACCGCGACGCCGTCGAACGTGAGATCGGCAGTTGGCTGGTGCTGTCGGTGATCGCGGCGACCACCGTGGCCGTCGCCGGCGCGGCGGTGGTGCTGTCCCTGCTGCCCTCCGACGGCGATCCCATGGGTCTGCTCTACGCGTTCCTCGTCGTCATCGAGCTCGCACTGCGAATGCCGGTGCGGGTGCTGCATTCCGGCATGTACGCCACCCGGCGGATCTGGCGGCCGCTGTGGACGCTGTTCGCCCCGACGGTCGTGCAGATCGCGGTGATCGGCGCCGGGGCGATGTTCTATCCGACCGCCGCCGTGATCGTCGCGATCATCGCGTCCAACGCGCTTTCGATCTGGATCACCATCCACTTCACCCTGCGCCTCTACCGGCTCAACGGCGTCTCGCCGAATCACCGGGCGGCGCAGCCGCTGCGTGCTCGCCTGCCCTCGATCCCGTTCCGGCAGGGGGTGGACACCACGCTCGCGGGCCTCGGCCTGCGGCTCGATGCGATCGCCGTGCTCGCGATCGCCGGCATCTACGGCACCAGCACCCGCTCGTTCGACCTGACCGCCGGGTTCGAGGCGTGGCGCGACATCGATGCCTTTCAGTTCTTCTACCTGGTGCTCCCGCTGTTCCGCGGTGCCTATGAGGCGACAGCCGTGTTCTACTTCGATTTCGTTCGGCTGCGTCGCATTCCGGCCCTCCGCGAGTACCGGTTGTGGTTCTTCCACCGGCTGCTCCTCGTCACGCCGGTGGTCACGCTGTACTTCTGGGCGCTGGCCGTGGCGCTGGGACTGTTCGTGCTGCCCGGCATCCCGTTCGGGTTCCTGCTGGCGCTGCTGCCGCTGTTCGTCGTGCGCAGCTTCATCGGCACCTATCAGATCCGGCTGTTCGCCGAGGGCCGGTTCCCCGCGCTCAACCTGACCATCGCGTTCACCGGACTGCTGTTCGTGCTCGTGTGGATCGACGTCAATCCCGCCTCCGACCTGCTCGAGCTCACGGCGGCGATGATCGTCCTGCTGATCGTGCACATCAACGTGCAGCACCTCGAGGACCGCAGCCCCCCGCCGGCCACCCAGCTGCCGCTCGGCGACTGGATCCGGGCGCTGGCCGCAGAACCGGGACCGGTGCGCGCCGGGACGATCACCGTTCCGGAGTGGATCCCGCAACGGCAGCGGGCGGCGGCCATCGACACGATGCGAAAGACGTTGGCGGGCAGCGGCTGGCTGGCGTTCTATTCCGCGACGTCCCTGGTCTTCTACGAGCGTGAGTCGGACATCGACCAGGACCGGCAACCGCACCTCGAGGTGCAGACCGTCACGGGTGGCGCCGCCAACCGAGGCCGCTACTGGCGAGAGCCGGCGGCTGACGGCCGTGCCGCCCTCGACCGCATCGTCACCGCGCAGTGGATCAAACCCATTGCGGGAGTGCCCAGAGCGCCGCAGAGCCCCGACCACCTCGGGCCGGAATTCCTCGACATCTTTCCCGACGGCACGGTCGCCGATCTGGACACCCGCGCGGGCGCCCGGGTGATGCGAACACTCGACGAGGACTTGGTGCCGGCGATCCTGACCACGGCCATGAAGAGCCTGGACGACGACGCACTGGTGGTGTCGGTGGCGGGCCGCTGGCTGTCGCCGATCTTCCACGAGAACAAAGTGCGGATGATCTTCTTGCTGCCGCCTGACCCCGAGCCGGCGCGGTTCCAGCGCTGGCTGCGGACTTTGCGGGCGTGGCGACTCGGCCAGTGGGAGGGCACCGGCCGTGGCGCTTGAACCCATCGACATCGACCGCTGCCTGGTCGATCCCGCGACGTACGAGTCCACGATTCTGCGCATCTACGCCAAGCGCAACGAGCAGGGGCTCGGTTTCAACGAGGTGTCTTCTGGCGTCAGCTATTTCGACGCGGCGACGGACCGCAAGAAGCTGTCCCGCGCTATCGCCGGCAGCATCGCCGACGGTACCTACCGGCCCCAGCCCGTCGACCTGTGGTTCCTCGAGACCGGGGGCAAGCGCCGCACCGCCCACCTGGCCGGCTTCGTCGATCATGTGGTCGGCTCGGCGCTGTTCAAGGTGTTGTCGCACAACGCCCGCTGCTACGGGCTGCCCGGTGTCTGGTCCTACCTGCCGGGCCTGACGAACGTCGGCGCGATGCGGGCGTTCGCCGCGTTCATCCGCGCCCACCGCGAGCGTGTCGGTCCGAGGGGCGAGCCGCTGTACGTGCTCCAGTCCGACTTCGAGAAGTACGGCGACAACCTGCCGGTCGGACCGGACGCCGCACTGTGGCACACCCTGCGGGAGGTCGCGTCGCTGGGCAGCGCCGGTGGTGAGATCGGCAGTGCCGCCTGGGATCTGGTCACCACACTGGTGCGGCCCGTGGTGCGCGACGAGGACGGCTCCGAGTTCACCCGGCTCAACGGTGTCGCGATGGGCACGCCCCTGGTCCCCCTGTTGGGGAATCTGGCCGTGGTGCCGATGGACCGCGCGATCAGCGGACTCGACGGCGTGTTCTATGCCCGCTACAACGACGACTTCATGATCGCCCACCCCGATCTCGCGGTGATCCACGAGGCGGACGCCCGCATAGACACGCTCGTCGCGGAGCTGGGGGTGAAACGGAAGCTGAGCAAGGAGATCCGCACCGCCCTGAGCGGGAACGGCCAGCCGTGCACGGTCGACCCGGCTTACGGCGGAAGGGACCGGATCGACTGCCTCGGCATGTCGGTGACGTCGGCAGGCACCGTCACGCTGGGCCCGCATCGGTTGCGCCGCTTCGTCGCCCGCATCGCAGCGCGGATCGATGGCGCCGCGCCGACACTGTCGGAGATGACGGCGCGTGAGCGTGCCCGCCACCTCGTCGCCGCGACCAACGTCATGCTGGACACGACGAGCCCGTTCGCGGTGGCCGGGCTGTCCGCGCTGCTCGACGCGGTGACCGACCGCGGCTCGCTCAAGGACGTGGACTACCGGATCGCCCGCAAGATCGCGCAGACTGCCACGGGTATCCCGGGTGTCCGCGGGTTCAGGCAGCTTCCGCCCGAGGTGCTGTATCGCGAGATGGGCCTGGTGTCGCTGGTCGCGCTGCGCAATGCGCGGTGACCTTGCGGGTCGCCGCGGCGCGCGGCTAGTTTGAGTCTGGCGCGGATCCCGCACGTGTGCGGACATCCCGAGAGACCACAGAGGTTGCGGCTTTCGGTCTCTCTTTTTCGGCGTTTTTCCCCGCGCCCCTTATTTGTCATGCGCCCGGCGTTGGCTGCGGCTTTCTGAGCCAGTGCCAATGACCCGCTCCCGTCAGCATTTGTTGACGGGAGCAGGCCGTCACTGTTCTCGAGCAGCGCGCCACCCACCTCGGCCACACGGGTGCGATCTTGTCCGCGGTGGAGCACAATGCCGGATACTCGTTCGCACATGCCGATTGGAGTCGCGTGACCCGAAGCGTCGAAGACGTGGACACCCCGTGGTCGCCGCGGGAGTGCGAGCTGCTGGCGGTCACCCTGGAATTGCTCCAGGAGCACGGGTACGACCGGCTGTCCGTCGACGCCGTCGCCACCACCGCGCGCGCGAGCAAGGCAACGCTGTACAAGCGGTGGCCGACCAAGGCCGAACTCGTGCTGGCGGCCTTTGTCGAGGGCACCCGGCACGTCGCCGTCGACCCGGACACCGGCACGCTGCGCGGCGACCTGCTCGAGCTCGGCGAGCAGATCCGCGCCCACGTCAACACCCACGCGGGCACCATTCGCGCGGTGCTCGTGGAGATCTCCCGGAGCTCGGATCTCGCCACCACGATGCAGGAGCGGTTCCTGGACCAGCGGAAAGCGTTGATGTCTCATGTCCTCGCGCGGGCCGTCGACCGCGGCGAGATCACGTCGACCGCCGTCACCGATGACCTCTGGGACGTGCTGCCCGGCTACCTCATCTTCCGCACCCTGCTGAACGGACGGAACCCGTCCCGGCGCACCGTCACCGACCTCGTGGACAACGTGCTCATCCCCAGTCTCACCCGTCACAACATCCGATGATCTTGTCGCGAGCAAAGGGTTGAGCAGTACGGTCCCGTACCGTACTGTCAATCAAGTTGATATGACTCGAGCCGGCGGGTCGCCGGTCGCCGAGGCATGTCAAAATGCCGCCGCCCGTCGAAAGGCTCACGTATGCAGCGGATTTCGCTCGGTGGCCGCCTGCTGCGGCAGTGGATGATCCTGGTGGCGATCGTCGTCATCGCCGTCGCGGGCTTCGCGGTGTACCGGCTGAACGGCATCTTCGGATCCAAGGACGTCACCTCGACCCCCAGCGGCGCCGCCAACGAGATCGTCCCGTTCGACCCGAAGCGCGTCCTCATGGAGGTGTACGGCCCGCCGGGCACCGTCGCGACCATCACCTACACCGACATCGACGCCCAGCCGCAGCGCGTCGACGGCGCGACCCTGCCGTGGACGTACGACACCACGACCACCCAGCCCGCGGTCTTCGTCAACGTCTCCGCCCAGGGTGACAGCGACTCCATCGGCTGCCGGATCACGATCGACGACGTCGTCAAGGACGAGAGAACGGTCACCCAGTTGAACGCCTTCACCTTCTGCCTGGACAAGTCCGGATGAGCCAGCACCTCGCCGAGCGCCCGGCGAAGACCGACCGTGTCGCCCGGTGGATCCGCAGGCTGGCCGTCCCGATCGTGCTGGCGTGGGTGGCCATCGCCGCCCTGACGAACGTGCTGGTGCCCCAGCTCGAAGTGGTCGGCGAAGCACAGAACGTGGCGTTGAGTTCACCGGATTCGCCCTCGCTGCAGGCGTTTCAGCGCATCGGCGAGAAGTTCGAGGAGTTCGACTCCGACAGCGCGGCGATGATGGTGCTGGAGGGCGATCAACCCCTCGGCGCCGAAGCGCACACCTACTACGACGAACTCGTCAAGCGGTTCGAGGCCGACACCACGCACGTCCAGCACGTCCAGGACTTCTGGGGCGACCCCCTGACCGCCGCCGGCTCGCAGAGCCCCGACGGCAAGGCCGCCTACGTGCAGGTGTTCCTCGCCGGCAACCAGGGCGAAGCGCTGTCGCTGGAATCAGTCGACGCGCTGCGAAAGATCATCGCCGATACGCCTGCGCCGCAGGGCATCCACGCCTATGTCGCCGGCTCCGCGGCGCAGATCGCGGATCAGTTCGAGGTCGGCAACGAGAGCACGGTGCTCGTCACGCTGCTGACCGTCGGCGTGATCGCGGTGATGCTGCTGATCGTCTACCGCTCGCCGGTGACGATGATCCTCGCGCTCGTCACCGTGCTCATCATGATGTCGGCGGCCCGCGGAATCGTCTCGTTCCTGGCCGATTCCGGACTCATCGGCCTGTCCACGTATTCGACGAACATCCTCACGTTGCTGGTGATCGCTGCCGGCACGGACTACATGATCTTCTGGCTCGGCCGCTATCAGGAGCGGCGCAACGAGGGCATGGACCGCGAGGCCGCCTTCTACGACGCGTACCGCGGGACCGCGCATGTCGTCCTCGGGTCGGGGCTGACCATCGCCGGCGCCGTGGCGTGCCTGCACTTCACCCGTCTGCCGTACTTCCAGAGCCTCGGCATCCCGGCGGCGATCGGCGTGCTCGTCGCGCTGGTCGCGTCACTGACGCTGGCGCCGGCCGTCCTGGTGATCGGCAGCAAGCTCGGCCGCTTCGACCCGAAGCGCAAGACGGCCAAACGTGGTTGGCGGCGGATCGGCACGGCGATCGTGCGGTGGCCCGGGCCGATCCTGATCGCGACGATGGCGCTGGCACTCGTCGGCATCGGCGCGCTGGGCGGGTACAAGGTGAGCTACGACGTCAGCGCGTACATGCCCGACGATGCGCCGTCGAACGTCGGGTATGCGGCGGCGGAGCGGCACTTCTCGAAGGCGCGGCTCAATCCCGAACTGCTGATGATCGAGACCGATCACGACCTGCGCAACCCGACGGACATGATCCTGCTGGAGCGGGTGGCCAAGGCTGTCTTCCACACCGAGGGCATCGCGCAGGTGCAGTCGATCACGCGGCCGCTGGGCACGCCGCTGGACCACACGTCGATCCCGTTCCAGATCAGCGCCAACAGCGCGGCGCAGATCAACAACCTGCCATATCAACAGGCCCGGGCGCAGGATCTGCTCAAGCAGGTCAGTGAGATCAACACCTCGATCGACACCCTGCGGCAGCAGTATGCGCTGCAGCAGCAGTCCGGCGAGATCACCCACGAGCAGAGCGAGGCGTTCCAGAACACCGTGGCGATCGCCGCGGAGCTGCGGGACAAGATCGCCAACTTCGACGACTTCTTCCGGCCGATCCGCAACTACTTCTACTGGGAACCGCACTGCTACGACATCCCGATCTGCTGGGCGTTCCGATCGTTGTTCGACGCGCTGGACGGTATCGGTGAGCTGACCGATCAGCTGGCCAGCGTGTCGGGGAGCATCGCCAAACTCGATGAGCTGCAGCCGAAGTTGCTGGCGCTGATCCCGCCGCAGATCGCGGTGCAGGAGACCAACCGCGACCTGACGATGACGAATTACGCGACGACGTCCGGCATCTACGACCAGACCCAGAAGGCGCTGGAGAACTCGACGGCGCTGGGTAAGGCGTACGACGCGTCGAAGACCGACGACTCGTTCTATCTGCCGCCGGAGGTCTTCAGCAACTCCGAGTTCATCCGGGGGCTGAAGCTGTTCCTGTCTCCGGACGGCAAGGCGGCGCGGATGATCGTGACGCACGAGGGCGATCCTGCGACACCCGAGGGCATCTCGCACATCAACGAGATGCGCGACGCCGCAAAGGCGGCGGTCAAGGGCACGCCGCTGGCGGGGTCGAGCATCTACATCGGCGGGACGGCGTCCACGTACCAGGACATTCAGGAGATGGCGCACTACGACCTGATCATCGCCGGCATCGCGTCACTGACCCTGATCCTGCTGATCATGATGTTCATCACCCGCAGCATCGTCGCTGCGCTGGTGATCGTGGGCACGGTCGCGCTGTCGCTGGGAGCGTCGTTCGGGGTGTCGGTGTTGGTGTGGCAGCACATCTTCGGCATCCAGATGTACTGGGTGATCCTGCCGTTGGCGGTGATCCTGTTGCTCGCGGTGGGGTCGGACTACAACCTGCTGTTGGTGTCGCGGTTCAAGGAGGAGATTCACGCCGGCATCAACACGGGCATCATCCGGTCGATGGCCGGTAGCGGCTCGGTGGTGACGGCCGCGGGCCTGGTGTTCGCATTCACGATGGCGTCGTTCATCTTCAGCGACCTGACGGTGCTCGGCCAGATCGGGACGACGATCGCGCTCGGGCTGATGTTCGACACGTTGATCGTGCGGTCGTTCATGACGCCGTCGATCGCCGCGCTGCTCGGGCGGTGGTTCTGGTGGCCGGTGAAGGTGCGCCAGCGCCCGGTGCCGCAGAAATTCGGCGACGAGGACACCCGCCAGCTGTCGCTGTTCTGACGCGCGCCGACTGAACCACGCGGGAGCGGGCACCCACCCCTACAGTGACCAGAGGTCCAGACAGGGGGCGGAATGACAGCGGCGAGGGCAGTGACGGCGGCGACGTCGACGTGGGCGCCGCTGCGCTCGCCGGTCTACCGCTCGCTGTGGATCGCGCAGCTCGTCTCCAACCTCGGCACCTGGATGCAGACCGTCGGTGCGCAGTGGATGCTCGTCGGCGATCCGCGGGCGGCTGTCCTGGTTCCGCTGGTGCAGACCGCCACCACGCTGCCGGTGATGCTGCTGGCACTGCCGTCGGGTGTCCTCGCGGATCTGATCGACCGACGGCGGCTCCTGATCGCCACCCAGGGTGCGATGGCGGCAGGGGTGGGTCTGCTCGCCACGCTGACCGGCTTCGGGTTGACCACACCGGCGGTGCTGCTGATGCTGTTGTTCGTCATCGGCTGTGGGCAGGCACTGACCGCACCGGCGTGGCAGGCGATCCAGCCTGATCTAGTTCCCGCCGAGCAGATTCCGGCGGCGGCCGCGTTGGGCAGCATGAGCATCAACGGCGCGCGGGCGATCGGACCTGCCATTGCCGGCGTCCTGGTGTCGCTGTCCGGACCGACCCTGGTGTTCGCGCTCAATGCCGTCTCGTTCGTGGGGATCGTGTTCGTCCTCATCGCGTGGCGGCGCCCCGCCGTCGAGAGCGGCTATCCCCCGGAGCGGGCGCTGGCGGCGCTGAGCGCGGGCGGGCGGTTCATCCGCAGCTCCCCCATCGTGCGACGAATCCTGTTGCGGGCGGCGTTGTTCATCGCACCGGGTAGCGCCATCTGGGGTCTGCTGCCGGTGATCGCGAAGGACCGGCTGGGGTTGTCGTCCGCGGGGTACGGATTGCTGCTGGGGGCGCTCGGCGCGGGCGCGGTGCTCGGCGCGTTCCTGTTGTCGCGGCTGCGTGCGCGGTTCGGCCAGAACACGCTGCTGACGGTGGGCGCGGCGGGCTTCGCGCTGGCCACCGCGGTGCTGGCGTTGGTGCCGATCTTCGCGGTGGTGTTCCTGGCGCTGGTCGTCGGCGGCGCGTCGTGGCTGTTGTCGTTGTCGACGCTGAATGCGTCGATGCAGTTGAACCTGCCGGCATGGGTGCGGGCCCGCGGATTGTCGGTGTATCAGCTGATCTTCATGGGCGGGCAGGCGCTGGGTTCGGTGGTGTGGGGAGTGCTCGCGGGGTCCACGACGAGTTCGATCAGCCTGCTGGTGAGCGCGGCGCTGTTATTGGTGTGCGGGCTGTCGTCGCTGTGGTGGCCGCTGCACGCCGGCACCGGCAACCTCGACCTGACGCCGTCCGCGCACTGGCCCGAACCGACGCTCACCTTCGAGCCCGAACCGTTGGATGGGCCGGTCATGGTGACGACGGCGTATCGGGTCGCAGCCGACGACGAGGAGGGTTTCCTGGCGGCGATGGCCGTGCTGGGTCGGTCCCGGCAGCGCACCGGGGCAGCGGAGTGGCGCCTCTTCCGGAGCGTCGAGCACGAGGCGACGTTCGTGGAGACGTTCATCGTGCGGTCGTGGGGCGAGCACATGCATCAGCACTACGTCCGCCTCACCGGCCAGGACCGGCTGATCGAGGAGGCAGTCGAGCGGTACATCGACGGCCCAGCGGTGTCCGAGCACTACCTGGCGGTGCACGACAGGAAGTGAGGCCGTGTCCGCCTACGAGGCGTTGATGGACAGGGCCGCCATCTTGTTGACCACGTCCATCATCCAACCGAAGTCATCGGACTCCGAGCTTGATGCGCGGGCTTCAGTCTGGCGCGCCTGCGGTGGCTGCGGGGCGATGACACAGCGTTTGACGACCAGGACCGCGTTGTCATCGAGCACCATCCTGCTGCCGGGGCCGGCCCATCTGTCCTTGCACCGTTCGGCGAGCCAGCTCTCGACGATGACGCTGTGACCAGAAACGGTGAAGACTGTCGACCCCTCGGTCAGGCGTGCGCCAATCTGGAGGCTCGCGGGGTCGCGGGTCCCTCGCAGCCAACGGATCACGCCGTCAGCACGCATGAGCGACAGGGCTTCTCCCTCGGCCTGGTACAACACGACGATTGTGTGATCAGCCATGGCGCGGAAGCTACTCCCGAGCGGTGACATCGCCCGACTACAGTGCGGCCATGGCCGGCATCGTCCTCACCGACGAGTTCCGTCGAGCGCTGGACCTGTTGGCCGGTGGCCGCCACCTCTTCCTGACCGGCAAGGCGGGCACCGGCAAGTCCACGCTCGTCCGGCTGTTCACCGTCGACACCGACCGCAACGTCGTGGTCGTCGCGCCCACCGGGATCGCCGCGCTCAACGTCGACGGCTACACCATCCACCGGCTCTTCGGTTTCCGCACCACCACGACGCTCGACGACATCCGCAACGGCGCGTACCGACCCGGACGGTTCACCAAGACCCTGGCATCGCTGCAGACGCTGATCATCGACGAGGCCTCGATGGTGCGCGCCGACGTCTTCGACATGGTGGCCGCGGCGCTCGAGCGGTTCGGCCCCGCTCCCGGCGCACCCTTCGGCGGCGTGCAGATCGTCCTCGTCGGCGACCTCTACCAACTGCCGCCCGTGGTCAGCGAGCACGAGGCCGGCTTCTTCACCACCACCTATGACACGCCGTATTTCTTCTCCGCCCGCAGTTTCGACCGCGACGACTTCCCCACCATCTCGCTGACGACGGTGTTCCGGCAGCTCGGCGACGACCGGATGACAGCCATCCTCAACGAGATTCGCGAGGGCGTGCTGCTCGGCCACGCGCAGGAGCAGCTCAACGCCCGGGCCGACGCCGACTTCGTCCCGCCCGACGGCGAGTTCTGGCTCACCTTGGCCCCGACCAACCGGCTCGTCACCGCACGCAATAGTCAGCACCTCGAACGGCTGCCCGGCGACGAGCTGGTCCACCAGGCACGCGCATCCGGTGACCTGTCGCTGTTCGATCCGCCGGTCGAGGAGACGCTGCGGTTCAAGGTCGGCGCGCAGGTGATGATGCTCAACAACGACCAGAGCGACCGCTGGGTCAACGGCAGCATCGGCCGCGTCGTCGGCGTCGGCTACGACCGCTACGGCGCCGTCGTCGAGGTGGAGTTCCCCGACGGCTACGTCGCCGACGTCGCGCCGTACACGTGGGAGGCCACCCGGCCGGTGGTGTCCGGCTCGTCGCTGGGCCGCGAGGTCATCGGCTCCTACACCCAGCTGCCGTTCAAGCTGGCGTGGGCGATCACGATTCACAAGAGCCAGGGCCAGACGCTCGACCGGGTGATCGTCGACCTCACCGGCGGCATGTTCTCGACGGGTCAGCTGTACGTCGCGCTGAGCCGCTGCACGTCGTTGGCCGGGCTGGTGCTGAAACGCCCTGTGCTGCCGAAGGATTTGAAGACCGACCGGCGCATCGCCCGCTTCCTGCGTACCGCGAGCGGCGGCACGGGCGCGCGGCGGTACTGCGCGATCGGCATGCTGACCGTCGGCGACGAGGGCCGAATGTCGCGGCCCCGGCCGGTCGAGCTCGCGGTGGCGTTCGACGACGGCACCGCACTCTCGACGCTGATCAACCCGCAGCGCGACCTCGCCGACGCGCGAACGACATTCGGCATCACCGTGTCCGATGTGCTGCTGGCGCCGACGCTGCGCGAGGCGTGGGCGGTGATCGCTCCCATGCTGGCCGGCTGCACGCCCGTCGGGGTGGACGTTGATGACCAGCTCGGGCTGATCGACTTCGAACTCAAACGCCTGGGCTTCGTGACGGCGATGCCGCTGGGCGTCGAACTGCGCGGCACGCGGATCTCGGGGCGCACCGCACTGGAGCGAGCCCGCTCGGCGTTGAGCGCCCACGGCGGCATGCCCGCCGAGGACGGCTCGTCACCGTTCGAGGAACCCGATGCCGTCGAGAGCTCCGGTCTGCTGGTGAGCCGTGACCCCGACGCACCCACACCGGTCGCCGACCACCTGCCCGGCCTGTCGGCGCTGCTGCGGATCAGCCGCGACGTCAGTGCGGTACTGCTGGGCGCGTCGGTACCCCGAGACCTCGACGCGCCGGCGGATGCGGCGGCACGGCAGTCGGTGGCCGATCAGTTGCGCGCGGCGGCGGCGCGGGTGCAGCTGCCGAAGGAGGTGGCGGCCCGCCTCGAGGAGGCGTCACGGCTGCTCGGCGTCGACATCGACACGGACGCGCTGTGCGCCGGCGTCGACGACATCGCGGCGACGCTCACCCCGGGGATGCGCGTCTGTTTCACCGGCACCGCGCAGGACAGCGCCGGCCGGATCGTCGAGCGCCCGGAGATGGAGCGGCTGGCGGCCGAGGCGGGGCTGACGCCGGTCAAGACGGTGTCGAAGACCCGCTGCGACGTGCTGGTGACCGCTGAGGTGGGCACGCAGTCAGGCAAGGCGCGCAAGGCGCGGGAGTACGGCAAGCCGGTGTTCTGCGCCGACGACTTCTTCGCCTGGCTCTCTACCCGCTGACGGCCCCGCCCCGGGTGTCTAGCCGTCGCAGCCGTCGAAGAAGCGAGACACCGACATCTCGATGTCCTCGCTCGGGGTGAATTCCGCTCCGGCGGCCGGTGATTGGGAGCAGACCTCCCAGTACATCAAGTCGATCTGCTTCTGCTGTGTCGGGCCGTCGATGTTGTGGGACTTGATGACGAATTTCGTGTTGGGGTCGAGCTTCTCGATGGTTTTGTCGGCTTTCGCGAGGCTCATCTTCTCGACCGACGGCATGACGAACGTCGGCTCGTCGGCTCCCGCAGGCCCGGCCAGTCCGATCGCGGCGGGGACGAGGAGCGCGAGAGCGCCTGTGGCGCGGAGAGCGTGCATCTTCATGGGAACTCCTAGTTGGTGCTCGAGCAGTGGCGCGGACCGCTGAAGTCGGGTCGGCGTGTCGCAGTGCTACAGCGCCGTAGGGCCCGCGATGAGCGAAGAATGCCTGTCATGACCCTGGCAATACCAGGGTTTTCTCATGGCAACATGCTGCCGGGCGGCTGTGCGTTTTTGCGGTTTCCTGTGAACGGGCCGCACCCGCCTACGCGGTGCCCATGCCGTCGACCACAGCGACGCACAGCTTCGCGGCGACCGCGGCGAGCTCGGAAGGGGTCTCCTTCGGGTCACGGAGCCACGCCTCGATGAGTTGGTTGGCGCCGCCGACCATGAACAGCGCCCCACGGCGCAACGCGTCGGGACTCGGTGTCTCGGCGCCGAGGACTTCGGGAGCGAGTTCGACGATCAGAGAGGCGATCTGGTCGAGGATGCCGGCCCGGTGTTCGGGCAGACCCGGCACGGCACTGACGTCGCCGGTGGCGATGCGGTGGACGTGCGGGTCCGCGGCGATGATCTCCAGGAACGCCGTCAGCGCCGAGGTCAACTTGTCGGTGAGGGTGCCCGGATCGCCGACGCCGGCCTCGACCAGCGTTGCGAGCATTTCGGCCCGCACCTCGTCGATGACCGCGAACACGATCGCCTCGCGGTTCGGGAACTGCTCGTAGAAGTAGCGCGTGGTCAGGCCCGCGGCGCTGCACACGCCGCGCACCGTCACGTCGGCGACGCCGGACGTGCCCCAGATCTGACGCGCGGCGGCGATCAGCTTCTGCCGTCGTTCGCTGCGGCGGTCGTCCGCGCTCACGCCGCCGTAGTCACGCACCACCTCCGCGCGCTTCATTGACACGACATTACCTGCGACTTTACTTTGGACTACGGTCGTTATCAGAAATGTCCGAGGAGCGTCCCGATGGAACAGCCCGTCCCTGCCCGTCATCCGTCGACGCCCGGTCCCGTGCCGGCGGGCGTACGGGTGTTCGCGACTCTGCTCGGCGTCGGGCCTCCGTCGACCGAGCGCTGGCAGAAGCTCGGCGCACACCTCACCGTCGGCGACGAGCCGATGGACCGCCTGGTCGAATGGATGGCGGCCACAGGGATGGAGCAGGTGCGCCCACTGTTCGACCGTGCGTTGACGTCGGGCATAGCCACCGTCCCCGAAGCACCGGAACCGTTGCGCGCGTTCTTCACCGAGGTCGAGACGGCTCCTGACTGGGTCGACTGGGAGCTGCTGCGCATCGGTCAGCGGGCGATGCGCCGCGGCGGGGCCGACGGGATGTACATCGCGCGAGACGTGTCGCTGCTGGGCGGGTACCAGTTCTCCGGGTTCAACAAGACGCTGATCCGGACGGGCGCGCTGGAGAAGGGGTCGAACAAGCGGTTCGCCGAGACCATGCAGTGGGCGATGGACACCTTCGTCGAGGGCGGCCTGGCCCCGCAGGGCGTCGGCTTCCGGTCGACGCTGCGGGTGCGGCTGATCCATGCGTTCGTGCGCCGTCACGTCTCCGCGATGCCGGACTGGCGGGCCGACGAGTGGGGCCTGCCGGTCAACCAGACGGACATGGCTGCGACGCTGGTCGGCGCGCTGATCGCGCCGTCGGCGGGTGGGTCGGCGATGGGACTTGTGCTGTCGCCCAGAGAATATGACGCGATCGCGCACCTGACCCGGTATGTCGGGTGGCTGCTCGGCGTGGACGACGCGTGGTTGCCGCGTGATTTCCGCGACGGGATCCGCGTGCTGTACCACACGGTGGCGGCGCTATCGGAGCCCGACGAGTCGACGAAGCAATTGGCGATGCCGATGGCCGAGGACCCGCTGCAGTGGAACTACGCGCTGCTGGCGCAGGTGCGTCGACGGCTGGCGCGCACACAGCACCTGTCGGTCACGAGCGCGTACCTGGGCCCGCGGGCGATGCGATCGCTGGGTCTGCCGGCGTATGTGCCGCCGTGGTACCCGATGATGCGGTTGCCGGTGAACCTGGTGCGGAGTGCGTCGGCGTTGACGCGGCGCGGCGGCCTCGACCGGGCGGCGCAGCGGGGCGACCGGGAGCAGAAGGCGTTGCTGCGCATCATGATCGGCGACGAGGAAGCGACGATCGGCGAGTCGGCCGCGCATGTGAGCCGGGTGGCGTGACACCGGCGTAGGGTGCGAGCCGTGCACGTCGACGTGATGACGACCCCGCAGCCGCTGCCTCAGATCTCGGACCTGGCGCGGCGCACGCAGGCGGCGGGCTTCTCGGGCCTGCTGTTCACCGAGACGGGCCGGACGGCCTATCTCAGCGCGGCGGTGGCGTCGCAGGCGGCGCCTGGGCTGGACTTGTCGACGGGGGTGGCGGTGGCGTTCCCCCGCAGCCCCTTCGTGACGGCGGCGACGGCGTGGGAGCTGCAGGAGGCGTCGGGCGGCCGGTTCCGGCTGGGCCTGGGCACGCAGGTGCGGACGCATGTGGTGCGGCGGTACGGGGCGGAGTTCGAGCATCCGGGACCGCGGCTGCGGGACTACGTGCGGGCGGTGAAGGCGTGCTTCTCGGCGTTCCGGACGGGCACGCTGGATCATCACGGCGAGTTCTACGACCTGGACTTCATCACGCCGCAGTGGAGTGCCGGGCCGATCGACGCGCCGGATCCGAAGGTCGACATCGCGGCGGTGAACCCGTGGATGCTGCGGATGGCCGGCGAGGTGGCCGACGGCGTGCACGTGCATCCGCTCGGCGAGCCCGGCTACATCGCACGACATGTGGTGCCAAAAGTGGCAGAGGGCACGGCGAAGTCGGGACGATCGGCAGATGACGTCGCGCTGATCGTGCCGGTGATGACGATCGTCGGCGACACAGAGGAGGAGCGGCACCTCGAGCGTGAACTGGTGCGGGCGAGCATGAGCTTCTACGGCAGCACGCCGAACTACGCGTTCATCTGGGACGAAGCCGGCTTCGAGGGGACGACGGCCCGGATCCGGGAGAAGCAGAAGGCCGGCGACTACGCGGGCATGGCGGCATGCATCACGGACGAGCACATCGCGACGTTCGCGACGGAGGCGATGTGGGACGGCCTGGCCGACGCGTTGCAGGCCAAGTACGGCGGTGTGGCGTCGCGGATCGTGTTGTACAACGCGGCGGCGGATCCGAAGCGGTTCGAGCGGTACGGCGAGGTGGCGCAGCGGCTCTCGGATGCGTAACCACTTGCGTGTCGGTGGCGGCTGGCACGATGCGGCTTCCATCGAGAAAGAGAGAGGCCGTGGTTCGGAAGACGCCGTTCATCATCGCGGCCGCGTTCCGCCGCCGGATCACGGATCTCGACCTCGATGAAGACGCGCGCGAGCGGATGGCCGCACTGGCGCGACGCCAGGCCGATCGGATGAAGCGGCGCCATCCCGACTTCAGCTATGAGTGGTTCTACGGTGCGTGCGGGCTGGACCACTGGGGCGAGCTTCCGCCTGACTATCCCAGTCCGCAGGGGCCCATGAAGGCGGTCGGCGACTGAAGATTCGTGTCGGACCCTCGCGGTACATTGCAGGTGGAAGTTGATCGAGGCAGTTCGCAGAGCTCGAAGCCACCTGCTCGCTCGCAGAGTCGCCCACCCCTTCTCCCCCACGTGACCTGCGGGTCGATTCGGCACGCCGCTGATGGGAGGGGCCAAATGACGACTTCCGACCTGTGGATCAAGAATCTGTCGGGAGGACGATCGCTCGGCCAACACGGCGGGATGGTCAGCCACGCATCGTATGTGGCGTGGGTGGTGCTCGATCTCATCGAGGCCGGCAGGGTGGATGCGCGGTACGACATCACCGACATCGACGCGGTGGTCACGGGCGAACTGTTGATCCAGATCTTCCGCGAAGCCGAGAAGCAGTACGGAGTGACGCTGACGGAACGGGACGGCCAACGAAGTATCAACTGTGTCGACGCAGACGACACCTACCACGTCCTGTTCACCGAATACTGAAGGGAGATAGTGCATGAAGGGCTATGACATCATCGGCGACGTCCACGGCTGCGCATCGCTGTTGAAGGACCTACTGGAGCGCCTCGGGTACCAGGTGGGCGCGTCGGGAGCGTACGAGCAGCCAGGCCGGCAAGCCGTGTTCGTCGGAGATCTCGTCGACCGCGGCGGCGAACAGTTGCAGGTGCTGGAGACGGTCAAGCGGATGGTCGACAGCGGCAGCGCTCAGATCGTCATGGGCAACCACGAGTTCAACGCCGTCGCCTACGACACCGAGCATCCCGACCGGCCCGGCGAATACCTCCGGCCGCGGTCCGACAAGAACAAGAATCAGCACCAGGCGTTCCTCGACCAGGTCGACGGAGAGGCGCGCGCCGGCTACTTGGAGTGGTTCGCGGCGATGCCGCTGTGGCTGGATCTCGGCGGCATCCGGGTGGTGCACGCCTGCTGGCACGAGCCGTCGGTGAGGGTGGTCGAGGAGGCGCTCGGCTCGAACCGGTTCAGCACGCGCGAGCAGTTCGTCCGCGCGTCGGACAAGAGCGACCCGTTGTATGACGCGATCGAGGTCCTGCTGAAGGGCCCGGAGATCGACCTGGCGCGACACGGACTCGAGCCCTACTACGACAAAGACGGCCACCCCCGCAGCCGCGCCCGAGTGGCGTGGTGGCGGGAGAACGCGACCACACTGCGTCAGCTCGCGGTGTTGGACGGCAACTTCCGAACTGCCAGTGGCGAGCCGTATCCCGAGCTGCCCGACGTCACGGTCGATCCGGCAGAGAGCTCCTACACGTACCGCGGTGACGTCCCCGTCTTCTACGGGCACTACTGGCGCAGCGGCTCACCCGAGGCCGGCAGCGACTACACGAGGCGTTCCGCGTGCGTCGACTTCAGTGCGGTCAAGACAGGGAATCTCGTCGCGTACCGCTGGGACGGCGAAGACGAGATCCAGCCGGAGCATTATGTGCTGTCCGCATGAGCGGTCGGGCCGCTAACGGAAGGCTGAACCCTTGGCAACGGCGGCAGTGACCTTCTCGACGATGCGGTCGATGAGCTTCTTCGGCGTCTTCCACCGCATCGCCAGCCGATCGTGGTCCATGCCGTGCTCGGCGATGATGTCCTTCAGCTGATCGGGATTCAGCTCGCTGAGCCTGCTCCGCAAGCCGTCTTCTCCGCTTTCGCGGTAGACGGCGAACGGATCGAAGAGACCAGACGGGCGCCGCTTCGAACGCTTGGCCGGCGCAGCGGTATTCGTCACGTCGGCAGCCGGAGCAGCAGGGGGTGTCGAGACCAATGCATCGGTGAGGGTTTTAGCGAATCGTGGAGAGCGAGTGGCCTCGTCGGCCACCGCCCCGACCACCTGGGCAAGGACATCCGCCAGCGCCGGCCGTGCCACCCGCAGCTTCGTCAGTGCGTCAGCGGCGGCTGCGACAGGCGCCGGGGACTCCGTCACTTGATGCCCTCCGCCGCCGTCATGAACTCCAAAGCCAGGGCGCGCATGGTTTCGGCGCCCCCGTCGTAGCCGTACTTCTGTTTCAAAGTCGATGTGGGCGCGAACTCCGCCGACGCGGCGATGGCGTTCCCTTCGGCGATCTTGGTGTTGAACACCCGCGGCAGGTTGGGATCGGCCACCAGTCGCTTGACCGTGTTGGTGTGGACGGTCGAGGCACTGCGGTACTTGGTGACCACGATGCCGAGCTCGCGGATGTTCTCGCCGATGCTGTCCGCGAATGATTTCGCTCGGGTCTGGATCTGTGGGATGCCGTAGGTGCTCAGCAGGTCGGGGATCGTCGGGATGATGTACCCGTCACTGACGCGCAGGCCGTTCAACGTGACGATCCCGAGGTTGGGCGGGCAGTCGATGAGGACGTAGTCGTAGTCGTCCAGTATCGGCTTGATCGCCGGCCGGAGCAGGTCCGTCGGGTTGTTGGCGAAGAACTTGCCCGGCGGCATTGCCGCGAGCCGGTCCTGCACATCGATCAAGTCGAGCGACGACGGCAGGAGGTCGACCGACTTCACCTGAGCAACGGGGCTGACCCCACGCTGGATCGCCGCGCCGAGGTCGAAGCGGGCAGCCGTGCCGTCAGGGCGAAGCGCGTCGTTGAAGAGAGATACCAGCGTTCTGCCCGAGACGTTGAGTTCCTTCCACCGTTCCTCGCCGATGAGGACGATGGTGGCGTTCGTCTGGGGATCGAGATCGATCACCAGGACTTTCTTGCCGAACTCCGCCGAGAGGAACTCTGCCAGCCCCACGGTGGTCGTAGTCTTGCCGACGCCTCCTTTGAGGTTGATCGTCGAGATAACGCGCGCCAAGATCGCTCCCCTGTCAGTACTTCCTGCCCCACGGTGTCACCTCGGACGAGAACGCCCCCGTGTCCGGTGCCGCAACCGCCCTCCGCTGCGCAGGGCCAGTCAGCCAGCACATGAAAGCACGAGTCGGCCGAGTGCGTCCTGCCCGGTCACCGTCGATGCCCTTTTCTGGGGAGGAAGTCAAACCGTTTCGCCGCGTTTGGCACCTGCAACGTGGCTGTAAACGGTCGCGACCCGCCAGTGCCGAGAGCGACGGCAAGTTCGCATCGAGCTGGGGGTCGAAGGTCTCGACGTCGGGAGGTTGCCGCGTCGCCGGTCGGGTCTGGGCACCCATGGTGGGCAGCACCGCCGATGGTGAGTGCTGATCGGTGACGGCCTAGTGACATCGGTGGGCGACTGCCAGCTGGACTGAATGGTTTGTCACTACTTGCGCACGAGCAGGCGGTTCGAGGTTGCGTGTGCGCACGAAGGAGCCCAGCTGAACCCGGACGAACGCCATCGGACGCTCTGCGGCTACGGCCTGCCCGGCGGCTGAAACCGTCGGAGTCGAGATAAAGTGTTCCGTTTATGGCCATTCGCACCTTCGGACATATTCCCGGCCATCCGGCTGGAACAACGTTTGCCAGCCGGCGGGAGGCGTCAGAAGCTGGGGTTCACCGTCCGCTGCAAGGGGGCATCTGCGGAGGCGCGGATGGAGCCGAGTCTGTCGTCGTCTCGGGCGGATATGTTGATGACCTCGACTACGGCCACGAAATCATTTACACCGGCCACGGCGGTCGCGATACAGCCACAGGACTTCAGATCGCAGACCAGGAATTACTAGGCGGCAATCTGGGATTAGCGCGCAGTTACTTGAACGAGATTCCCGTTAGAGTCGTTCGTGGTCACCAAGGGGAACCTTGGGTTTCACCGCCCGTTGGATATCGTTACGACGGTTTGTATAAGGTCACCAACTTCTGGCAAGAAGTAGGCAAGGACGGGTTCAGGATATGGCGGTTCAGGCTTGAGAGCCTCGAGGCCGAAGCAACCGAGCTCCCGATTCCTGATCTTGCGAGTCGAGCAACCAAGCGGGAACCGCCGAAGCGAGCCAGACGCGCCACCGCCGAGTATCTACAACCGGTGCAGATTGTCCGTGATATCCACGATCATCGCTGCCAAATTTGCGCGTTACGACTAGAAACTCCCGCAGGCCCGCACGCTCAGGTACGACACGTAAGAGCGACGGAGCCACCGCACTCCGGGCCGCACACAATGGAGAACCTCCTCTGTCTGTGTCCGAATGATGCAATTCGGTTCACCTCCGGCTCCGTCTACGTCGACGATGACTACTTCGTGCACGATGCCCTGCAAAACACAGTGATTGGTCGATTGCGTCTCACAGCGGAGCATCCCGTCAGCCGTGAGCACCTGCGGTATCACCGCCACCGATTCGCAGGACGGTTAAGCACCTGAACGCGTCATTAGTCGACGAATCCGTGTCTGCGTCTAATTTGCAGTCCGCCCGGTCGCGCTGGTCACAGTCGCTTCGCCGCCAGGACAGCGTTACGCAATTCAGAACTGACCCGATTGAATCCCAGGAGGCGTGCAACGCTTTTCACTATATCGTCCTCAGTCGCCGGTAGGTCAGCCAGCACCGCGCCTCGATATGCGGCCACCTCCGCAGGAGGCACGACTTCGATTGTTCGAGGGCCAAGCTGCCTTCCGACCGCCCGTGGCTGACCCGGCAGCCGGAATGTCCTCGGCTTATTCCCAGTCTGGTTGAAGGGGTTCTCCGACACGATCAGTCGGTCGCGCTCCGCGGACGAGATCGCTCGATTGACGGCACGCGAAAGAACCCCGCTCGACTCTTGAGCAGTCGAATGCGACTCGAACAATTCGTGTATTCGCCATCCGGTGATCGGCCCCTCTATCGCCACGATCTCAACGATGCAACTCACCAAATGGGCAGGTGTGGTGCTCTCGATTGGCTGTAGCTGCTTCGAGAAGACGGGGTACATCTCTAGCTCCCCTCGAGGAGAACTTGCCGACGGGGTATCGCTCGCCTGAGTAGGGCCTCCGCCGTTGGGCTGTAGCCGCCGCGGCCGCGTGGCATAAGTTTCGGCAGCCAGGATGCCGAGGACAGTAGTGATGCCATTGTCCGCGAGAGCACCGACGCGAATCTTGTCACGGGTGGCTTCGCGGAGTCGGTCGACGGACATGTCGGCCAGCATGCGATCGGTCTCTTTGTTTCGAACGTTGTTGCCGGCGTCAACGGCCGACTTTCGTAGCTTGGACTCTTCGGCGGCTGCGCGCCGGATGACGGCGGTGGCGTTCGGGAGGATCGCGAAGGTCGTCGAGTCTTCAAGCGTGGCGGTTTGGCCGTGGCTCGGTAGCTGCTGTTTGAATCCCACCCAGTCCGCCAGCGCGTCGCGCACAGTTAGGGCGCGGATGCGTGGATCGTCGACCGGCCTGGCCTGCGAGATTGCCTGGGTGATACCGCTGGTAAGGAACCAGCGGCGATAATCGGTGAGGAACTGTGCGGCCATATTGGCCTTCTCGCGCGTTCCGCCGAACAGCAGTAGGCGGCCGAACCCTGTGCCTTTCCGCATGTCCTCAGCGGCAGCCGCAACCTCGGTGGTCAGCCGGTCGAGTTCACGTTGAACGTCAGGGTGAATGGCCGGGAGGCACGCAGCCCTCGCGATCGCCTGCACGAGTGCACCGTCGTCGGGCCGCAGCGGGACGAAGTGCCATAGGTAGCGGTTGTTTCGTCGCGCCTTAGCAGTGCGGGCTCGCAGTTCTGTCGACTGCTTGGCGGACGCGCTAGCAATCGCGTGAGGCGCAGTTGTCAACGCTTTGGCGGCGTCAACCCACTCTCGCAACTCATCACCAACCGCCGAAACTGACGGCTTCTCGTCGCTACCCATGGCCCCCGGATATTCGATACGTTGCGCAGGAAGATTAGCGGACCTATCAAGATCACGACCGATCGTCGAATATTGTCGGGCGGGTCGACTAGCTTGGGTCAGCTGTCTACAGGGGAGGACGAATAGTGCTGCTTGAAGAGTTGAAGCCTGGCCTGCGCATCGACGGCTTGATCCCAGCCCAGGTGATCACGGTGATCTTTGCCCAATGGCACGGCACCGACGCTTTGGAACTCACCTACAAGACCAACGACGGCGCACTCGGCCAGCAGGTGGTGTTCCGCAAGGACCAAGACAACCTCACCGTCGCCCAGATCGGCAGCCGGGCCTTCGACGCCAACGCCACCGACTTCAAGATGGTCGCCGAGGCCCAGCGGATCACCCTGGCCGGATTGTTCGACCCGATGTTGGCCGTGGCCACCAGCGATGTCCGCCCGCTCCCTCATCAGATCCGTGCAGTCTACGGCGAGCTTCTCCCCCGCACCCCTCTGAGATTCCTGCTCGCCGACGACCCAGGCGCTGGCAAGACCATCATGGCCGGCCTCTACATCAAGGAGCTGCTGCTGCGCGACGACGTGCGTCAATGCCTGATCGTCGCCCCCGGCGGGCTTGTCGAACAGTGGCAGGACGAACTATTCTTCAAGTTCGGGCTGCGTTTCGACCTGCTGACCAACCAGCTCATCGACGCCAACGTCAACCTCAACGTCTTCGAAAGCAACCCACTGCTGATCGCACGGATGGACCAGCTGTCGCGAAACGAGGAGCTGCAGGCCCAGCTTAAGGAAACCGAGTGGGACCTCATCATCGTCGACGAGGCACACCGCATGGGCGCCCACTACTTCGGCGGCAAGCTGGAAAAGACGAAACGCTTCCTGCTCGGTGAGATGCTCGGCCGCATCACCCGGCACCTGTTGCTGATGACCGCCACGCCACACTCCGGCAAGGAGGAAGACTTCCAACTCTTCCTCACCCTGCTCGACCGCGACCGCTTCGAAGGCAAGCACACCAAGACCGCCAACACCGACGGCGTCATGCGGCGCATGGTCAAAGAGGATCTGTTGACCTTCGAGGGGAAGAAGCTTTTTCCCGAGCGCCGCGCCGAGACCGTGCCCTACGAGCTCACCGAGCTGGAGTATGCGCTTTACAAGCAGGTAACTGATTACGTCCGTGAGGGCATGAACCGCGCTGACCGTGTGGGTGGCAAGCGGAGGAACACCGTCGGCTTCGCCCTGACCGTGTTGCAGCGCCGCCTCGCTTCCAGCCCGGAAGCCATCTACAAGAGCCTCGTACGCCGCACGGAGCGGCTCGAGCGCAAGAAGCAGGAAATCCTCAAGGGCACCTACACCGACAAAGACCCCACCATCGACGTCGAAGGACTCGACGCCGACGACTACAACTCCGAGCAGGTCGAGGAACTCGAGGAGGAGCTGCTCGACGCCGCCACCGCCGCGCAGACGGTCGACGAGCTCGACGCCGAACTGCTCGAGCTGGCAGAGCTGACGGCGGTCGCCAAACAGGTTCGTGACTCCGGTACCGACCGCAAGTGGACCGAGTTGAGCCGGATCCTCCAGGACGAGGCGCTGACCGTCGATGCGAAGGGATGGCCGCGCAAGCTCATCATCTTCACTGAGCACCGCGACACGCTCGACTACCTGGCCGGGCGCATCCGGACCCTGATCGGCAAGCCCAATGCCGTGCAGGCGATCCATGGCGGTGTGCGGCGCAGAGAGCGGCGCATCATAACTGAGGAGTTCACCAAGAACAGGGACTGCCAGATTCTGCTGGCCACCGATGCCGCGGGCGAAGGCCTCAACCTGCAAGCCGCGCACCTGATGGTCAACTACGACCTGCCATGGAACCCCAACCGGATCGAGCAGCGCTTCGGCCGTATACACCGCATCGGCCAGGAAGAGGTCTGCCGCCTCTGGAACATCGTGGCCAGCAACACCCGCGAAGGTGACGTCTTCGTCCGGCTGCTCGCCAAGATCGAAGAGCAACGGAAAGCCTATGGTGGCAAGGTCTTCGATGTCCTCGGCGAAGCATTCACGGACACTCCCCTTCGGGAACTGCTTCTGGACGCCATCCGCTACGGCGAACTGCCCGAGATACGTGCCAAGATGCACGAAGTCATCGACCACAAAGTGTCCGACGGGCTCAAGGACCTACTCGACGAACGAGCACTGGCCTCGGACCACCTCGCCGACGCCGACCTCGTCAAACTTCGCGCCACCATGGACGAAGCCCGCGCCCGTCGACTCCAACCGCACTACATCGAACTGGCATTCAAGGCTGCGTTCACCCGACTCGGTGGCCGTATCGCCAAGCGCGAACGCGGCCGCTACGAAATCGCCAATGTTCCAGCGCAAATCAGGGCCAGCAAGTACCAACCGATCGCGAGCAAGTACGACCGCGTCGCCTTCGACCTTGAACACGTGCACACCGATGAACTGGCGCGCGCCGACTTGCTCGCACCGGGACATCCGCTGCACGACGCGGTCATGGTCGAAGCAATACGACATCTCGGTGGCACCCTCAACAGCGGCACCGTGCTGGTATCCGCAACGCTGGAACAGCCTCACCTGCTTGTTGGGGTCGTCGAAGAGGTCGCCGACGCAACAGGTGCTGCCTTGTCCCGACGATTCGGCTACGCCTATGTCGACAGCCGCGGCACCGTGACGCCTGCAGGTCCGGCACCCTATCTCGATTGCGTCGCCGCACCCGACACACCAGCCATCGCCACAGCGCGCCAACTCCCCTGGCTGGCCGACGCCGAAGACCGCGCCAATAGCTGGATCATCACGACCCAACTCCCCGAGTACCTGGCCGAAGTGCAACCGCGGCGGGCTGCCGAGCTGGCGAAATGCCGCGATCTGGTTGTCAAACGGCTTGAGGGAGAACGCGATCGGATGCTCCTCGACGCCGCCGTGGCTGCAGAGAAGGAGCAGGCCGGCGAGAAGCCGAAGGAATCGGCTGAAAGCCTCAACCGCAAGGCGGTCGAGCTTGACGCGCGGCTACGCGACCGTCTCGAACTGCTCGACAAGCAGGCGCTGATGTCGACAAAGCCGCCGCGCATCGTTACGGCAGCCCTGATCTTGCCCGCAGCCATGGTCGATGGCGAGCTGCCAGCGTCGGCGCCGATCCATGCGAAGGAGACCAAAGAGGTCGAGCGCCGAGGTGTCGATCTAGTGATCGCGACGGAACGAGCGCTTGGCCGTACGCCGGTCGAGCAGGTGTACAACAACAAGGGTTTCGACATTCTTTCTTCGGAGGCAAGCGGCGACACCTACCGCATCGAGGTCAAGGCCCGACTGGACGGCGCGGCCGACTTCTTCGTCACGCACAACGAGGTAATGGTCGGCAAGAATGCGGCGCCGCGCTACCGACTGGCTTTGGTCAAGGTTGACCCGCGAGGCCCAGACCGCGACGACGTGCGCTATCTCGACAACCCATTTGCATCGACCGATCTCGGTGATTTCGACGCCACCGGCGTCCGCGGCGACTGGAACAAAATGTGGCACAAAGGAACTGAACCCTTCTAATGACGTCTGAAAACCACACGCCGAAGCGCAAGCTGATCGAGGTCGCGCTGCCACTGGAAGCCATCAACCGGGAATCCGCGCGAGAGAAGTCGATCCGGCACGGTCACCCCTCCACCCTGCATCTGTGGTGGGCACGCCGGCCACTCGCCGCAGCCCGCGCTGTGTTGTTCGCTCAACTCGTCGACGACCCGTCCTCCAATCCCGACGAGTTCCCCACCGAGGAGTTGCAGCGTAAGGAGCGCGAACGGCTGCACAGGCTAATTGAAAGGCTCGTCCTATGGGATAATTCGCAAGATGCGAAGCTCTTCGCCGAAGCACACGCCGAGATTCTGAAGTCAACCGGTGCCAATCCCCCGCCGATCCTCGACCCCTTCGCTGGTGGCGGAACCATTCCGCTCGAGGCTCAGCGACTTGGACTCGACGCACACGCATCGGACTTGAATCCGGTTGCGGTGCTGATTAATAAGGCGCTTATTGAGATTCCACCGAAGTTCGGCGGATATCCACCAGTGTCACCGGACGTCGCGAGAGATGAACTGGTTCATCCCTGGCCCGGTGCAACCGGACTTGCCGAAGACGTACGCCGCTATGGCGGATGGATACGCGAGGAAGCCGAGAGACGCGTTGGGCACCTTTATCCAAAGGCACTATTACCGGATGGGTCCCAAGCGCTGGTGATTGCCTGGATTTGGGCACGTACTGTCACTTGCCCCAACCCCGCCTGTGGCATTGTGATGCCCCTGGTGCGCTCCTGGTGGCTGGGCAAGAAGAAAGGACGGGAGGCCTACGTCGTTCCGACGCTCACCGACGGTGCAATCCAGTTCTCTGTTGGACACGACCCGACCGATGCGCCCGCGAAGGAGAAAGACGGAACCGTAGGCCGCACCAGTGCAACATGTGCGGGTTGCGGAGCTAATGTTGAACTCGACTACATTCGCAGTGAAGGCCGAAGTGGACGAATGGGCGCAACGCTTATCGCCACTGTCGCTCAAGGCGATCGAACTCGTGTCTACCTCAGTCCTACCCAGGTAGACGAAGCGGCAGCAAAGGTCGAGGTGCCGTCTGACACACCGAACGGTGATGTTGCAATAAATCCTCGCTGGTTTTCAACGCCCGCATTCGGTATGACAACATTCGCTGACCTCTTCACGCCAAGACAGCTTACCGCGCTCACTACTTTTTGCAACTTGGTGACTGAAGCTCGCGAAAAGGTGCTTTTCGACGCCGTCGCAGCAGGCATGCCCGAAGGCGATCGCCTTGAAGACGGCGGGAATGAGGCTGTGGCGTACGCCGACGCCGTTGCCACATACCTCGGATTCTCAGTGTCGAAGGCGCTAGCACGCAACAATACAATGTGTGGTTGGGAATCCGGAATGGATAGGCTGCGAGGATCATTTCAGCGCCAGGCGATCCCGATGACATGGGACTTCGCCGAAGCCAACCCGTTGACCGGAAGTGGCGGCGGCTTGACCGCAGTCGTCCAATCCGAAGTGGAAGTCCTGAATGCGCTGGCCGGACGCCACGCAGGACATGCCACTCAAGCGGATGCGGCCAATCGGCCCTATACCGGCATGCTCATATCAACCGACCCTCCTTACTACGACAACATTGGCTACTCCGACTTGTCAGACTTCTTCTACGTGTGGCTACGCAGCTCATTGCGAACGATTCACCCAGGGCTGCTAGGCACGATGTTGGTGCCTAAAGCCGAGGAGCTCGTTGCCAATCCGTATCGCCACGGAGGCAAAGTCGGTGCTCATGAGTTCTTTGAGGAGGGGTTCCGACAGGTCTTCCGGCGGGCACGCGAATCGGCGCTTCCTGATTTCCCAATGACCGTCTACTACGCATTCAAACAGTCCGACACGACCGAGAACGGAGAATCCTCATCGGGCTGGGAGACACTGCTAGAAGGGATGATCGGCTCCGGATGGGCAGTAACCGCTACATGGCCAGTACGTAGTGAACTAAGCAGCCGCATGATTGGATCGGGGACGAACGCCCTTGCTTCATCCATTGTTCTAGCACTGCGCCCACGACCACCGGAGGCTCTCAGCACTGATCGTCGACAATTAGTCGAGGCCCTTAAAGCTGAACTCCCCTCGGCGCTCAAGGAACTGCAGCAGGGCGCGATTGCACCAGTTGACCTACCCCAAGCGGCAATTGGTCCGGGCATGGCGGTATTTTCCCGCTATGCAGCAGTGTTGGAACCCGACGGCTCGCATATGTCGGTGCGCTCCGCGCTGGCCCGCATCAATGAGATCCTCGACCAGGTACTAAATGAGCAGGAAGGTGACTTCGATCCGACGAGCCGGTTCGCGATCGCATGGTACCGCCAACACGGCTACGGCGTCGGCACTTTCGGTGACGCAAACAACCTCGCCAATGCCCGTAACACTACCGTGGAATCGATGGACCGCGGCGGTATCCTCACCAGCCGAGCTGGAAAGGTCCAGCTAATCAGACCGTCCGACCTGAGCTCGGACTACGACATCCTCGCCGATCCCTACACGAGCGACTGGGAAGTCCTGCACCACCTCATTAAGAGGCTAGATGGCGATGGCATCGGCCCAGCCGGAGACTTCTTGCGCGCCGCCCTCAGCCGCCCAGAAGGGGCTGATTCTGACCTGGTGAAAGAGCTCGCGCACTTGCTGTTCCGTATCGCCGAAGCCGATGGCTGGACCAAGGATGCACTCAGTTTCAACAGTTTGGTCACCAGCTGGCCCGAGATCTTGGATGCAGCCAGAGCAGGCGCCGAATCGAGCAGCACGCAAGCCGGCTTCGATTTCGAAAGCGAGGAATCGTGAGGCCACAGGTCGTGAAAGCCCGAACAAAGGTCGCCGGTGAGGCGACTGGACGAAGAAAAGGAGTTGAAATGACATGGCGTTGAGCAACCGTGACCGCATCGACCGGATGTTTCAGACGGTGGCCCCGGCTCTGGACGATTTCATTGCCTCCGTCATCGGCCAGGGTGATCCAGCACTCGGAGCGGCTTGGACGAAACTCGTCCAGCTCAGAGACGGGAAGAAGGGCGCGCCGTCAGACAAGACTTACAATCCGCTCGACCCTCAGGTGCAGTTTCGAATGCTGACCGAAACGAGCATCACCAACGGGTTCAAGCCGGGTTGGTACCCGTTCAGCAAGACGTTGGGCAAAGCCGGAGAGTCCTTCGCCATCGAACTCCGTGAAGTCCGCAACACGTGGGCCCACAACGGCACCTTCAGCGACGACGACGCATACCGGGCGCTAGACACCGGCGAGCGACTACTCAAATTGATCGGTGCCGCGACGGAGGCCGACGAGGTTCACGCGATTCGACTCAATCTGCGCCGCGTGACCGCGGATAAGGACGATAAAAAGACACTCAAGGCCGCCGTCGACAACCCCGGAGCGGCCGGGTTGAAGCCTTGGCGCGACGTGCTGCCTCCCCACCACGACGTCGCCACCGGCAATTTCGCCGCGTCCGAATTCGCCGCGGACCTCTACAAGGTCGCCTTCGGCGGTGAACAGGATTCTGGTTATGCCGATCCGGTTCAGTTCTTCCGCCGCACCTACCTCACCGAAGGCCTAACCGACCTAGTCGGCCGAGCCGTGCGTCGACTGTCGCGGGACGACAACGCGCCACCGGTCATCAACCTGCAGACCAACTTCGGCGGCGGCAAGACACACTCGATGCTCGCACTGTGGCACGTCGCAGCCGGGCTTCCCGTCGGAGAGTTCCCCCAGGAAACCCAGGAGTTACTCACCACGAACGGCTACACCTGCGCCAAGGTCAGCCGTGTCGCCATTGTCGGCAACCACTTCAGCCCGTCGGGAACGACCAAGGACGACGGCACCCACGTCAATACCATCTGGGGCGAACTGGCCTGGCAACTCGGGGGCTCCGAGGCCTACGCCTTGGTCGCCAAGGCCGACGCAGACCGCACCACACCGGGCGAAGCCCTGCACGACTTACTCGCCAAGTACACGCCCGCCGTCATCCTTATCGACGAATGGGTTGCCTACGCCCGCTCCCTTGTTGGCCGCGACGACCTCGCCGGGGGCACCTTCGATGACCAATTCACCTTTGCACAATCGCTCACCGAGGCCGCGAAGGGCACTCCCGGCGTCCTGTTAGTCATTTCGATTCCCGCATCGGAAACCGGTGGCGACGCCAGCAACGCCGTCGTCGGCAACGCCGAGGAAGTGGGTGGCGCGCACGGCCTCGAAGCGCTGAAACGGTTGCAGAACGTCGTGCGCCGCGTCGCCGAGCAATGGCGGCCAGCGTCCTCTGCCGAGGCTTACCAGATCGTCCGACAACGCCTGTTCATTCAGCCCGATGGTGCTGCACTCGCCTCGATCGGCGCCACCGCGCGCGCCTACGTCAACATGTATCGCAAGTACACCGACGACTTTCCACGCGAATCCCGCGACACCGCATACGAAGACCGCATCAAGCGGACCTACCCAATCCACCCCGAGCTGTTCGACCGTCTCTACGAAGAATGGTCCTCGCTGGAGCGCTTCCAACGCACCCGCGGTGTCCTCCGGTTGATGAGCACCGTGATCCACGCGCTGTGGACAGGTGAGGACGCCTCACCGTTGATCATGCCTGGCTCGATCCCCCTAGCTACGGCGAACGTGAACGCCGAACTGACCCAGTACCTTCAGGATTCGTGGAAGGCGATCATCGACGCCGATGTCGACGGGCCGGGGTCGGAACCGGCCCGTATCGACAAAGAGAAGCCGCTCTTCGGACAGCGGTCGCTTACGAAACGGCTCGCGCGCACGGTGTTCTTCGGTGCCGCCCCGACCATCGGTTCGGCACACAAGGGCTTGGAAACCCAGCGGGTGTTCCTCGGGACAGCGGTACCCGGTGACGTCACCGGGAATTTTCACTCGGCCCTGACGCAGCTTGGTGACCGGGCTACCTACTTCTACTCCGGGTCGGGCAAGTACTGGTACGACCTGCAGGCCAACATCACTCGCACCGCCAAGGACCAGGCTGAGCAGCTGCATAAGGAGGATGTCTGGGCGGAGATCGTCCGCCGTTTGCAAGCACAGGCCAAGTCCCGCGGCGACTTCGCCGGTGTGCACGTCTGCCCCGAATCAAACGCCGATATCCCAGACACCGATGAAGCCCGATTAGTGATCCTGCATCCCAAGGTTGCGCACAAGCGGGGATTGGACTCACCTGCTAGAGCGTTCACCCAGGAGGCAACCGAGCACCGCGGCACCGCCAACCGGACCAATCGGAACATGCTGGTGTTTCTCGCGGCCGACGAAGCGCGGCTCGAGGAACTCGGTGCAGCCACGCGGGACTACCTCGGCTGGACGCATGTACTGGCCAACGAGGCCGATCTGGATCTGACCCAAAACCAGAAGAATCAGGCAACCACCCGCCAGTCGCAGGCTGACCAGACGGTGAAGTCGCGGCTATTACAATCGTTCACATGGGCATTGGTCCCGTCACAACCCGATGCAAGTGCTCCTTTCGTCGTGCGTGAAACGAAGGTCGAAGGCCAGTCGGAGTCGTTGGCTGAGCGCGTCTCCCGCCGGCTCGGAAACGACGGTGATCTATCCGTTCGCCAAGCCGCAGTGACCATTCGTCTGGCCATCAACAAGGTGCCACAGATTTGGAAGGAGGGCCACGTCACCCTCGGCGAGCTGTGGGGGCTGTACTGCCGGTACCCGTACATGCCGCGCCTGCGGGATCGGCGCGTTCTAGAGGAGGGTGTCCTGGACCTTCCGATGATCTGGGAGACAGACGCGTTTGCCCTGGCAACAGGCATCGACACTGCCACAAGACGGATTGTCGGACTTTGGATCCCCGGAGACACCAACTCAGCACCCAATCCAGCGGACTCGTTGCTGTTGGTGCGTCCCGACGTCGCGACCAATCAACGACGCCACGAACAATCAACAGATGCGAGTTCCGACACCAGCGCTGACACCGGCATGAGCGCTAGGACTGACACTGGATTCCGAACCGGGACTTCAACCGGAACTGGGATCGGCCCGATCGACATCGCCTTTACCCGATTCTACGGAGTGAAAACACTCAGCTCCGATAAGATCGCGATGGATTTCAAGAAGATTGCCGATGAGGTGATTGCCAACCTGCGCGAGCAGGGCATTAATCTCGTCGTAAAAATCGAGATTGAAGCTGTCGACTCAACCGGCTTCGACGAAAGCAAAATTCGGACCGTATCTGAAAACGCAAAGACTTTGAAATTTGATCAGTCAGGATTCGAGCCGGCGTGATCTTCAGATGCCTCCTGCCTGCCATTCATCGAGCAGTGTGCGCCGATGAACGCCAGCCCTGCCTGCAAGTTTGTGACACCGAAGCAGTAATCGACTACTATTCATGGCCCAGAAAGTTTCAGTCCGGACCGGGCAAGGCCCGAGCAAATTCACGAGAGGCCTCAATCCCGACATCGGCTCTGAATGATCGGTGGAGCACCCTCTGTCTCATACGGCGGCGCCTTAATGTCGATTGACAGTTTCACCTATCCTTTGGCGATCATCGGCGGCGGACCAGCCGGACTTGCCGCAGCCGTATCAGCTGCCAAGATGAAGCCGATAGTAGTCGATGCTGGCCCCGCGCTCTCAGACCGAGTTAAGGACGACCCACAAACCGTCGTGTCGGGAGTTGGTGGCGCTGGGCTGTATTCCGACGGGAAGTTCTCATTCTGGCCGTCGGCCACCGGACTTTGGAAGCTCCGTAGCGACTATCTTCATGTCGCCTATGAATGGCTGCGACGCGTTCTGGGCGATGTCGGCACCGATGCGCCCGATTTGCCGACCGCCCTTGATATTCCCGATTACCGCTTAGTGAAGAAGTATGATTCGAAATACGTGAGTCAGGTCAAACGAGAGAAGATCATCGGTTCGCTGGCTGGTGAAGTACCGAACTTCAGTCTGGGTTCCCGAGTGGACAGCGTCTGCTGGGCGGACCGAGCTTGGAAACTAACATTCAAAGACCAGCGAGTAATCTACGCCGATAGGATTCTGATCGCGACCGGGAGGTTCGGTCCGGCATTCATGTCTGACTGGCTTCCGCGAGACGCTTGGCGTGCGCTCAGGCTTGAAGTCGGGATCCGAATTGAGCAGCACAACAACGCCTTCTTTCTGGATGCAGTCAATCAAACTGACCCAAAGTTCATATTTCGCGATGACCTGAGTGGCACTGAGTGGCGCACCTTCTGTTGCTGTCGGTCGGGAAGGGTGATCAAGACCGCCATTGGCGGCCTTACCACCGCGTCTGGTCGGGCTGACGCGCCTTTCACCGAGTATTCGAACGTAGGGTTCAACGTGCGGATCACAGACCCGACTGCGGCCGAGCCTTTATGGCTTTCGTTGCGGCAGAGAATCGAATCAGCGGGGGAGCTGGCTCAGCAACCGCTCGCCGAGTTTGCTATGACCGGTCGAGGACCGCTGGCCGATGTGTTCGGGGATGAGCTGACGGAGAGTCTCCGACACGGGATCGGAAGACTTGTGGGACACTTCGGTTCGAGTGTACTGGCGGATGCTACGGCTATCGGACCTGCCTTGGAGGGCGTTGTGTTTTACCCTAGACACACTGACTCACTCGCGGTTGAGCACGCACCCCACGTGTGGGTCGCGGGGGATGCCGCGGGCACTTTTCGCGGACTCACGGCGGCTCTGCTCAGTGGATATGTGGCAGGTCTCGCCATTGCACGAACGGAATTTTCGTGAATCCGCGAAAGATGATCTACACAGCCCAATCGAAGCACTTCTTTTATTGCCGAGATGCTGTCTGCGAGTTCGTTTTTCGGAGCGGCTACGTTCCGTTGAATCCGTTCCGAGTATTTGACTACTTTCTTAGTGATCGTGTCCCGCGATCTCTCATACGAGAGGGCAATCGCCGACTTCTCGAAGTGAGCGATGAGGCTTGGGTCTTCGGCGAAGACCTCGCAGATGGAGTGCTCATTGAAATTTCCCAAGCCAAGCGACTAGGAAAACCGGTTCGCTATTTTTCGATCGATACATCGGCCGACTTAATTCGTTCAGTCGACCCGACGCGACTTGCGTTCGAAAAGGAAGTTTCCAGCCATTCGGGCTTGGATCAGTCCGTACTACTCTCTTACCTCCTTGCGGACCGAACGGACGACGTAGTTCGCGCCCTCGGTAGACTCGACGAACTCAACGAGTTGCTCTGACCGATTAGAAGCCTATGGCAGTTTATCTGCACTTTCTGGATCGCGAGCTGTGGGGCGCTGCAGCAGGTCGCCTGCCGGCCGAAGACGCCATTAAGGTCCTGCGAACGCTTGCGCTCCTGACAGACGATGTGCTGTATTGCGGACTTTCCGCTTTGTGGGAAAACGATTCGCTACCAACCTGGGCACTCGACGAACTTGAGGCGCTCATGCTTTTCGATAGATTGACTACAATAAGTTCAGATGCCACGCAATCCGAGTTTCTTGAACACCGCCGAGTAGCGTACGCACACGATGCGCATCGATACCCTCGCTACTTCGAAGAAGACAGATCCATCCAATGGGCGGTTCCAACATACCAGCGCAAATCGGGTAGTACCGGGCCGCTGTCTACTAGTTTATGGTCGTGGGCTGACTCAAATTCTTCTGGCGTGCAGTCGTCTTCGATAATAATCCCTCGCTTCGCCGCTGCTGAGCCAATTAAGGCAGGGCTCAATCAGCGCGATGGGCGTGCCATCACTTTCAGTCTATTTGAACCATATATTCGTGATAATAAGAGCTCCGTTCAAGTGGCGGCCAACATTCGACGCCAGATTAGTCGGAGTTTCACCTCGGGTTACCTTGATGAACTTAACGGCGACATTGTAACCGGCATAACTCAGCTTGGGCATTTTGACAATATGTCGAGAACCTTTCCTATCTACGATGTTCAGCTTCTTGGAATGCTTCTCGACTACTGCAGCTTGTCTGACGTAGTCGACCGCCAGGACACTGACTTTGACGCGTGGGTTCACTGGCTCGGTTTCAGGCAGGCTTCATGCTCGACCATGGTCCCTGCGAAAGTGCGGTGGATTCTGCGCGCGTTTCGTCCGGTTGTGCCGCATTCTGATTTCGGAACACTCTTCAACCACAGGGTCGAGATCCGAGACACTTTACTCCGAGCAATGCGGCGAGGGGCAGTGGCGCCATCTTCACCTGTGGATAATTTGGAGCAGAGGTGGCAGAGTGCCGAAGCTCGATTAGATTGGCTTGCGCAATCGATAACTGAACTAAACAAGGATGTTGGGATTAAGCTAGAGATGGCACGAAGTGATTTCAGTATGACAAGAGCTGATGTTGTCTTGATGACCGTGAACGACATAGAGACTGCGGCGATCCGTTCAGCGCTCGAGTCAAGAGGGCTAACAGGCCAAATTCATAACGGACGCACTAACGTATACTGGCTCTACGGTCCTGTCGGAAATGCAACGGTGGCGCTGCTGCGCAGCAGTATGGGTTCTGGAGGCCCGGGCGGTTCCGGATTAACCGCGAGAGATGCCGTAGAGGATGTAAACGCTGGCGCGCTTATCTCGATTGGTGTGGCATTCGCTATGGACGAGAAGCAACCAATAGGCCAGGTCCTGATTTCGGAGCGATTGGCCACGTACGAACTATCCAAGATCGGCACAGCGGAATCGGGTCAGAAGATCGTCGTCAACCGCGGTAGCGAAGCGTACGGCGCTACGCGACTACTCTCGCGGTTCCGCGATTCAAGGCTCGAAGACATCGGTATCGAGGTGAAGACGGGGCTAATTTTGTCAGGAGAAAAATTACTTGACAATCGCGAATTCCGAGACGAATTGAAATCGAGGTATCCAGAGGCGATCGGTGGAGAAATGGAGGGAAGTGGAATCCTGTCCACCGGCAGCCGAGAGAACGTTGAGTGGCTCGTCGTCAAAGCTGTGTGCGATTACGCTCACAACAAAGGTAAGGACAAAGACGAACGGCAGCAAGTTGCTGCCAAGGCGTGCGCGCGTGCAGTCTTGCACGTACTCGAGCAAGGTGGACTGCCGCGTAGAACATAAATGTATAGCCAGGCCCTCAATTGTCTAGTGAGGTCGCGTGAACGCTCGATCGCCGAATGGCGTAACGCGCGAATTTACGGCATGCGTCTTCAAGTTTCCATCGGTTGCCTACAGTGGCGGCGGGGCTATCCCTAAAACGGAGCTCGTTTACGCGGCGACGCACCGAGAACGCCGGGTTGCCGGCGGCAAGGTCTCGGGATCCGATAAGCGATTGGTGACTGCCAGCCCACGATGCGGCATGTCAAGGGTAAACCGGCAGCCTACGGCGATTCCGGGAACGTCAGCGTCGGCCCGTCATACGAGCCGCCACTCCCACTCGACGGGAGCTCCGGCTCCACCGGAACCACCGGCTCCGGCGCGACCGGTTCCGGTGCGACGGGCTCAGGCGCGGCGGGCTCCAGCGCGACGGCCGGCGGTGAGTACGCCGGCTCCTCCGGCGGGGGCGAGTACGCCGGCGCCTGCGACGGCGGCGACTCAGGCTCCGGTTCCGGCTCCGGCGGCACCGTCGGAACCGTCGTCGGCGTGCTCGTCTCCTCCGACGTCGTCTCGGTCGTCGTCTCCGTAGTCGTCGTCGGGCTTGTCGTCGTGGGGCTAGTAGTAGTCGGAGACGTCGTGGTCGGCGTCACCGACGTCGTCACCGTCGTCGTCCACGTCGGAATCGTCGGGTACGGGTTGAAGGGGTTGAACGGCACGATCGGCACGCCCGGCACCGGCACCGCAGGCACGATCGGTGCGCCCGGCACCGGTACGGGACCCGGAATCTGCACCGGCGCAGGCACCACTGGATTCGGTCCGCGATTCACCGGCACCCGCACGGCCGGAGCCGACGGCGCGGGCGACACTACCGCGATCGGCAGCGCCACCGGGTCCGGCTGATGCGGCACCTCCGGCAAAAACCGCCCCGGCACCGTCTGCGGCTGCAACGGCGGCGCCGGCTGCGCCTGCACATCAGCCACCGGCCGGATCGTGATCGCCACCGACGCCGCTAGCGTCGCGAACGCCACCACCACGAACGCGAACGCACTGCCCATCAACACCGTCTTCGGCGGCGGCGGCGCGATCATCGCCGTGTACGCCTGCTCGTCCTCCAACTCCGGGACGAACTCCTCCATCTGCTCGAACGGCACCTCGTATTCGGCCGGCCCCTCTTCCGAGTACGCCAGCAGCGGCCCCACCGCCGCGGAATCCGTGGCCGGCGCCATCTGCGTCGCCGCACCAGCGGCCGGCGCCATCTGCGTCGCGTCACCCGCTACGGGCGCCATCTGCGTCGCGTCGCCCACCGCGGGCGCCATCTGCGTGGCCTCGACAGCCGCCGGCGCCATCATCGTCGCCGCACCCGCCGGCAGTCCCGAGTCGGACGCCGTCTGCGCCGCGCCCCGCGCGATCGCATACCCCGCATCCTGCGGCACCTCCACCGGCACCGTCGTATTCAGCTCAGCGGCGATCGACTCGAGATCCAGCCGCTGACCCACCAGCACGATCCGCACGGTCTCCCCGCTGGGCACCGACTGCAGCACCGCCGCACTCGCGACGGCCGCACCGGACAGACCGATCGGCAGCGACGCCAGCACCGACGTCGAGTCCTCGTCCTCGCCGACCCTCGTCAGCGACACCGTGTCATCGTCGGACAGCAACAGCGCCGCGTCGGCACCCACACTGCGCGCCAGCGCCGCGGCCGCCTCGGTCTCGGCCACCACGTCGACGTTCGGCACGCCCGCGCCCACCACCGACTGCCGCAGCGTCTCCGCCTGCGACGGGTCCGGCACCACCAGCCGGATCGCGGCCACCCGGTTGCCCGACTCGGCCACCTCGCGGTACGTGCCGACGATGGTCTCGGCCAGGTCGGTCATCCCGCCGTCGGGCAGGTCAAGGGCGTACTGGTCGAACACCTGGCCACCCGAGGCCGCCGAGCCGACCATCGCCAAGCGAGCAACGCGCCCGGTGACCGCCACCCCGAGGACTACGTCCACCGGCCAACTCCTTCACTCACTCGTCGAACCGCCTCGAAGCTACCCGAGTCCCCCCTTGTAGACAGGGGCGAAAATGAGCACGCTGAGGTGCCAACACCGCAAGGTGTCATCACTGAGAGGATCGTCAGGTGAGCGACCAGCGTTACGACGCGCCTCCCACCGTCGCGGCGGCCGGCACCACCCCGCCCGGCCTCGGCCGATCGCCCCGCGCCGGCTACGTGCCCACCCGCCCCAACCTGGTCCGCGACGTCAAAGCCGTCGTCCTGCTCGTCCTCGGCCTTCTGCTGCCGTGGAACCTCGACTTCGGCCTCGGCGCCTTCGGCGGCAGGACGTCGCTGTGGGTGCTCGTGATCGCCGTGACGCTGCTCGCCGTCAGCGCCACCGTCGACACCCGCGTCGGCCCGCTGCGGCTCACCAATCCCGACCTCGACGCCCGCCTGCTCAGCCGCGTCCGGCTGCTCGTCTGCCTGCCGTATGTCCTGGTCGCAATCGGCTTCGTCGGCTACCACCTGCTGGAGACGTTGCGCGACGGCGGCACCGGGCTGGTGCCGCCCGGCATCGGCCCCGGCCTGATCGTCGGGCTCGGCGGCGCGCTGCTGGCCGCGCAGCCACCGATCACCAGCGTCACCATCGAGGAGAACCGTTTCCGTCGGTGGTATTCGGTGGCGCGGATGCTGGGCGCGGTGTCGATCGGACTGGCGACGCTGGCGGTGGCCTGGAACCTCTACTGGCGGCTGCGCTACCTGTTCGTCACCAACGTCGACTTCGGCGGCCAGGACGTCGCCGTCATCGTCACCACGCTGCTCTACGGCGCCGTCGCGCTGATCGCGGTCATCATCGCGTCGCGCTGGCTGCTCGAGAGGTCCGCCGCCGCCCGGCTGGCTACCACCGCGCTGGGCGGTTCGGCGGCGCTGGCCGCGACGCTGGTGTGGGTGCTGCCCGTCGGTCGCGACATCGACGCCTTTCACGGGGTCGCGCAGAACACGTCGACCGCGGCCATCGGCTACGAGGGCTACCTGTTCTGGGCGGCGGCCGCGGCGATCGTCGCCCCGACCACCCTCTACGCCGTCTTCCAGATCCAGCCGCCGACGCTGGGCGCCTACCGCTCGGCCGCGCAGAAGTGCCTGACGCTCATCGCGTTCTGGGCGTTCGCGGCGGCAGCATGCCGCGTCGTCGACTACCTCATCGCCCAGTCGCTCGACCTGACGCGCGCGCTGTACGACACCGTCGCAATGACGGTGTTCAACCTGATCACCGGCATCATCGCGCGGTGGCTGCACCGCCAGCTCGGCCGCGGCGACACCACCGCGACCGTCATCGCGGCGTTCAGCGCGGTACTGACTGCCTTCACCGTCGCGAACCTGGCCATCGGCCTTGCACTGGCGCCGCGCTACGCCGAACCCTCACCCGACGCGGTCTACGGCAACAACCTCGCCCAGCAGATCACCAGCACCTTCGACGTCGTCGTCTGCCTGCTGAGCCTCACCGTGCTGGTCGCCATGCTGTTCACCGGCCCGCTGGCCGGGCTCCTGGCGCGCCGACGCGAGACCGCCGCCGCGACGCCACCGCCCGCACCCCTGCCTGAGCCGGAGCCGGCGACCACCGTCGTCCCGCCGCCGCTGCCGAGAATCGTCCGGCGGCCGCAGGATTCGACGACGGTGATCCCCGCGCCACCGACCGAACAGATCGCCGCGCCGACCACCGCGCTGCGCATCAAGCGCCCCGAGCCGCCGACGCAGGCATTCACACCGCCGCCCGACGACGACGCCCCACCGACGACCGCGCACGAGCACCCGCCCAGCTGACCGGCGCGCTGAATCACCGAACTTGGGTTCGGTAGCAACCGCTACGTCATCGAATACCTCCACGACCCGCCGTCGACCGATGGCGGCCTGAGGCAAGGGACGGCGATGGCGGCATTCACCGACGACACCGTGGCCTTCTTCCCGCGCTACTCCCGCTCGTCGACGTACCCCGGACCCAAATCCCCTCCCTCCTCGCCTGATTGGACACACCCCATGACACAGCACCTCCGGCGTCTCGCCGCGCTCGCGGCGGTCAGCCTCGCCCTCGCCGCCTGCTCGTCGACCACCGACACCGGCACGGCGACCACGGCGACGACTCCCGCGGCCAACACTTCCGACTGCGCTGTCAATCCGGCGAGCGCGCCCGTTCCGACCGCCGAGCCCTACGAGGCGGTGCCGGCCGACGCCCGAGTGTCGGTGTCGGTCAACGGCATTCCCTCCGGGACGCTGCAGCCCGGTGCGGCGCCGGTCGAGGTGGACGTGACGGTGTGCAACAACTCGCCGGTCGCCTACCCGAAGTTCGGTATCGTGCTGGCCCTCGAGCACTGCAGTTGCGCGCCGAATCCGCTGACCATCCCCGAGGGCACCATCGAGCGCTTCGACGAGGCCACGCAGAACTGGATCGCGCTCGACCACCCCGCCATGGGCACCGGCATGGACTACCTCGGCGGTTACACCGACGAGCAGGATCTGCCCAAGGGCAAAAAGGTGTCGGTGAAGTACCGCGTCGCCCTCGACGCGTCGATGACCGACGGCAAGGGCGGCCTGGAAGTCTCAGCGGTGACGATGGATCCGCTCAACGAGATCGGCAAGGCCAACCTGCCGTTCACCGTGACCAAGGCACCCTCGTCGACGCCCGCACCCGACCCGCGGCAGTCGGTCGTGCCGCTGCAGGGCGTCACGTTCCCATTCGGGCTCGCCACCAGCCCGAAAGGTGACGTCTTCATCGCCGACCAGAACAAGGTGCTGAAGATCGAAGCCGGCTCGAACGACCAGTCCGAGATACCGTTCACCGGGCTCACCCAGCTCGGCGGGATCGCCGTCGACACCGACGGCAACGTCTACGTCACCAACGACAAGAAGGTCCTCAAGTGGACCGCCGCCACCGGCGAGCAGACCGCACTCCCCTTCACCGGCCTGGAGAACCCGCAGCACCTCGCCGTCGACGACATGGGCAACGTGTACGTCGCCGACGGGCAGCGGGTGGTCGGCTATGCCACCGCCCTCGAGCTCCAGGCGGTGTTGCCGTTCACCGACCTGGCGTGGATCCGCGCGATCGCCGTAGACAAGGACGGCAGCGTCTACGCCAACGACGGCGCGCACCACCGCGTGGTGAAGCTGGAGTTCAACAGCAAGGACCAGACGGCGATGCCGCTGTCCGAGAACGTCGAACCGGACGGACTGGCCATCGGCACCGGCGGCGAGGTCTACGTCGTCGACACGAACAACCGCCAGATTGTGACGCTCGCCGCCGGCTCCGGCGAGCAGTCGGTGCTGCCGGTGAGCGGCCTGAGCGGTCCGCGGGACGTGACGGTGGACGCCGCGGGCAACGTCTATGTGCTCGACGGCAACGGATTCGGGCAACTGGTGAAGCTGGCGGCGGGCTGATGCCCCGCCCTCACCGCCTCCGCCCGCGGATCGTCATGAACACGCTCCACCCGATCAGCGTCCCCAGCGCGATCGAGAAGATCGCGGCGACAGTCGTTCCCAGCGTCGACAGGTCGTCGCCCCCGCCCGTCACCGCCGCACCCAGCGACTCGAAGCTCAGCGCGCCGGGCACCAACGACCAGAATGCCGTCAGCATCATCACGATCGCCGGCGGCGACGTCTTCACCCGCGCCCCCAGCATCGCGAACGGCACCACCACGAACGCCCCGACCGCACCGGCGTGCGTCGGCGACAGAAACAGCCCACCCACCTGCTGGCCGACCAGCGCCACGCCGACTGCGGCCACCAGCCACAGCAGCGATCCCTTCGGCGCCGACAGGTAGAAGTAGATCCCGACGGCGATCACCACGATCGCGACGTACAGCGACCACGGACCCATCTGCGGGGACGGCGCTTGCGGCGGCAGCTGACCCGCGACGTGGATTCCCAGCCCCACCCCGAACACCAGCAGCGCCAGCTGCGTGACGCCGTAGATGAGCCGGGTGGCGCCCGAGATCACCTGCGCGCTGGCCAGTTCCATCGCCGCGATCGTCAGCGCCAGGCCGGGCAGCAGCGCCACCAGCGGCGGGCTGATCACCCGCAGCAACCCGTCGTTGGCCGCGTCGGCGACGAACCACGTCGCCAGCATCGTCACCACCGCGGCCGCCAGCGTCGGCAGCACCGCGCTCAGCGTCGGGAACGGCCGCCCGAGCATCAGGATCACGCCGACCACGAAGCCGAGGAACACGTAGCCCCACAGCGACGCCCACGTCGGGTTGATCACCATGCCGAAGCCCAGCGTGGTGATCGTGTAGCCGACAACCGTGGTGAGCGGGCCGAACCGCGGTGGCATCGACCGGGCGAGAGCGGCCTCGCGCGCGGCGTCCGCCGGCGTGATCGCGCCGACCTCGGCCAGCTCGGCGATCGCGTCGACGCGGCCCGCCAGGTCGAGTTGCGTCGTCGGCCTGACCACCGTCTCCACCTCGTAGGCGATGTTGCCGACCTGCACCACCAGCGCGGTCGGCAGCGCGACGATCCGGACGGTCTCGTCGGTGTACTGGGCGGCGATCGTCAGCAGCCGCGCCTGGACCATCTGCGCGGGCTGCTCACACTCGATCAGCGCGATGCCCAGTTCCCGCAGCATGGCCGCGACCTGCGCGTCGTCGTGGTCCTGCCCCTCGGCCAGTGCCTCCGGGATCTCCTTGCGGATGGAGTCCAGGAGCCGCCTGGATCGGCGAGGACGGGAGTCAGCCATCCCGCGATTGTGCGCGCGGCGCCTGTATACCGTGGGCTGCGCCTGACCAAAGTTCGCCTTTGAGGCAACGGCACCGTTACATTCAGTTCCCGAGATGACATCTTTCAACGACTTGATCCGCCACCCCTACCGCGTCCCGCGCGTCGACGACCCGCGCGCCGAAGGCCGGTTCACCCTCCCCGACGGCCGCCGCATCGGCTTCGCCGAGTTCGGCGACCCCAACGGCGACACCGTGCTGTGGTTCCACGGCACCCCCGGTGGCCGCCGCCAGTTCCCGCTCTGCGGCCGCCGCGCCGCCGTCGAACTCGGCCTGCGGGTCATCGTCCTGGGCAGGCCCGGCTCCGGCCTGTCCGACCCGTACGCCTATGAGGCCATCGCCGATTGGGTCGCGGACGTCAACCACGTCGTCGACATCCTCGGCGCCGAGCAGATCTCCGTGGTCGGCCTGTCCGGTGGCGGCCCCTACGCGCTGGCCTGCGCCGCCGTCCCGCCCCTGGCGAGCCGCGTCCAGGCGGTCGCGGTCCTCGGCGGCGTCGTCCCGTCGGTCGGCCCCGACGCGCTGGCCACCGGCGCCGTCGAGCTCGCCCGCAAGTTGGCCCCGGTGCTGCAGAGCCTGCGCCGGCCGCTGGCCGCGACGATGTCCGCGCTGCTGACGCCCGTCCTGCCGATCGCGCACTTCGGCTGCCTGGCCTACGCCCGGACCACGCCCGAAGGCGACCAGAAGGTTCTGCACGACCCCGAGATGGAGGGGATGTTCATCGACGACCTGGTGCTGCTCTCCAAGGGCGGCTTCCAGGCGATCGTCGACGACGCCCGGCTCTTCGGCCGCGACTGGGGCTTCAAGCTGGCTGACGTGCAGGCGCCCGTGCGCTGGTGGCACGGCGACTCCGACCACATCGTCCCGCTGGCCGACGCACAGAAGGCCATCGACATGCTGCCCGACGCCACCCTGGTGTTGCGGCCGGAGGAGAGCCACCTCGGCGGCTTCGCCACCGCCGATGAGGTGCTGCACTTCATCCGGGATCACATCAGTCCTTCGGACGCTCCGCGCTGAACGACACGGCCACCGCGTCCTCGACCTTCATCGCGCCCATCACCATCGAGTAGGGCTTCATCGTGAAGTCGGAGTGCAGGATCTCGGTGTCACATGACAGCTGCCACGAGTCGCCGGTGCCCGCCACCTGCACGTCGACCGCCTGCTCACGGGCGACGCCATGGATCTCCAACGTGCCGGTGAGCCGGTAGCCGTCGTCGATCGGAGCGACGTCGTCGGCCCGGAACGTGATCGTCGGGAACTTCTTGGCGTCGAACACGCCCAGCGCATTCGAGCGCGCCAGCATCTTCTCCGGACCCGACAGTCCCTTCACGCCGCCCTCGCCGCGCAGCACCTCGAGTGAGTCGACGTCGACCGTCACCTCCACCGCGACGGGCTCATCGGAGTCCCATTCCACCGAGGCCGTCCAGGACGTGAAAGCGATCGTCAGCCGGTGGCCCATCTTCGCCGCCGGGCCGGTGACGCCGGTCGTCACCACGAGCTCGCCGTGTGAGCCGTCCACCGTCCACTTTGAGCCCGTCACCGTACGAATCTAACGGTGTCAGCCCCGCCTGCTGTGCGACGCCATCTGCGTGACGACGGACCGGCCCTGTCCGCGCGGCGACCGATGGGCCGCCGCCACCAGGACGTCGACCGCCTCCGCGACACCGCGTGCGATGTCGTCGACGTCGGCGACGTTGTCCGGGCACGCGCTCACACACACGTCCAGCGAGTCGGCGTGCGACGTCACGGTGATGTTCAGCCCGCAGCCGTCGACCAGTGGTTCGGCGGTGTACATCCCGACCACCTCGGCACCGGCGCAGTAGAGCGTTCCGGTGCTCTCGCCGAGGAACGAGATGCTTCCGTGGCACGTCGGCCCGCCACGCCGTGCCAGCCCGAGTTCGCTGTACAGCTGCATGCCGGCATGAGCCGCCCGCGGCCACACCATCGACATCGCCGTCGTGAAATCATTTCCACCACGGTCAGTTTCGTCAGATTCAGTGTCGGCGCTGATCGCTCTCTCCGTCGCGGTGTGCATGTTGACGAGCACCTGCACCGGGTCGTCGAGTTGAACTGGCACCCGCACATCGCCCTCCGCGACCGCCATCACGAGCGGCTCGTCGGGAACGACGTGGTGGCGCTGCAGCCACGCCCGTAGCGACAGCGTGCATGCGGCCAGCAGGACGTTGGCGGCACTCCCGCCGAATGCGTCGCTGACGAGTTCCACGTCGGTGCGCAGCGCGGTCGCGAACGCGATCGACCGCCGTTTCGTCAGGGGCGCATTGAAGACCGTCGTCGGCACCGGGCCACGCATCGATGCGACGGCAGGGCCGAGGAGCACCCTCGTGTGTGCCTCCTGCAGCCGGTCACCTACCGAATGCAGCGCAGCGGCAACAGCATCCGCCACCATCCAGCTACCGGTGACTTGGTTCTCCATCATCTCGCTGAGCATGTCGGCGACCAGCGCACCTGTCGTCGGCGCCGAGCCAGGTCCGACCTCTGCCGCGAGGACCTCAGGTGTCGGCGTGTCACTCAGCATCGTGTCCCACAGCGCCGTGACGCCCAGGCCTCTCTCCGCCAGCACCGGCGACATGCGAATGGCGATCGCCCATCGGCCGCCGGCGAGACCGTCAATCGTCCACGCCTCCCACAGCGGTCGGCGCAGATGCTGCGAGGTACCACTCAGCCGTGTCACCAGGTCGGCGACCTCGTGCACGCCGCCTGGCGCCGGCACCGTCGCCCGGTGAACGTAACGTGCGGCGTCGTAGTGCTCGATCTCTGCCCACACCGGCTGGCCCATGCCGAACGGCTTGTCCAGCAACCGACTTCGGAAACGCGGCAGCTGAGGGACGGCAGCAGCGATCTGCCGGCACAGCAACTCGTGACTGAGGTCTTCCGCTCCCGAGAGAATGACCAGCGACAGCGTGTCGGCGGGCGTGGTGGGGGTCTGGGCACACAACGCCATCGCGTCGGCCGGACTGAGTCGGGTGGTCATCCTTGCCGTTCGTGGCGAGTAAGGCACCGAATGCGTCAGCGGACCCGTTCGGGGATCGAGCTCAGCGCATGCAGCACGTGTACGGCGAGTTCGCCGGCGACATCGTCCTTGAGCTTCGAGTGAGCGGTGATCGTGTCCTTCACGAGCTCCACGCGGACGTCGTAGGGACTGCGGAATGTGGTCGGCGACGCCATGAGAGTGTCCTTCATAGTCAGGCATGTTCGCTCGAAAGAGCTGCCCGATATCGGCGACGATACGCCCTGAACATAAGGCCGCGGCGATCTGCTAAATGTGGGTGGCATGAGCGAGACCGACATCGATCTTGAAGCCCTGTCGACGACCGACCACGGCTACACCGTGAACGACGAGGACGACGACGACCCCGTCCTGCTCGACCGCGACGGCAATCCCATCGAGACCTGGCGCGAGCACTACCCGTATGACGAGCGCATGCCGCGCCGCGAGTACGAGCAGTGCAAGCGCAACCTGCAGATCGAGCTGTTGAAGCTGCAGAAGTGGAGCAAGCGCACCGGCGCGCGGCACGTCATCGTCTTCGAGGGCCGCGACGCCGCGGGCAAGGGCGGCACCATCCAGCGCTTCATGGAGCACCTCAACCCGCGCGGCGCCCGCACCGTCGCGCTGGAGAAGCCCACCGAGGAGGAGAAGTCGCAGTGGTACTTCCAGCGCTACGTGCGGCACTTCCCCACCGCCGGTGAGATGGTGCTGTTCGACCGGTCCTGGTACAACCGCGCCGGTGTCGAGAAGGTGATGGGCTTCGCCACCCAGGCACAGCAGGGCGAATTCATGCGTCAGGCACCGCTGTTCGAGCAGATGATCGTCAATGAGGGCATCAACCTGACCAAGTTCTGGTTCTCGGTGTCACCGCTCGAGCAGCGCACCCGGTTCGCGATCCGACTCGTGGACCCGTTGCGGCACTGGAAGTTCTCCGACATGGACCTGGAGTCGGTGAAGCGCTGGGACGACTACACCCGCGCCAAGGAGCAGATGTTCGTCGCCACCGACACCGATTACGCGCCGTGGATCGTCGTCAAGAGCAACGACAAGAAGCGCGGCCGCCTCAATGCGATGCGGTTCCTGCTGTCGAAGTTCGACTACGACGACAAGGACACCGACGTCGTCGGCGAGCCCGACCCGCTGATCGTCGGTCGGGCGCTGGAGGACTAGGCCGGCGTCTTCGCCTTGCGCGCAGTCTTTTTCGCTGCCGCCTTCTCGTCGCGCATGAGCGCGGTCCACTTAGCGCTCTCGACCTCCGCGGTCTGCATCACCAGCTCGGCGGTCTCGGCCTGCTTGCCACCCCGGTCCTCCTCGCGGAACGGTTTGGCCGCCGCACAGCGCATCACGATGGAACCCAAGGCCGGCGACGTCATGTGCGGGATCACCAGGAGTTTCAGGCAGCCGTCGCGGCCGTCGACGACCATCAGGCGGGGTCGCCGGAACTTCGCCGACTCCACCGACCGGGTGCCGTTGACGATGGTGTCGAGGTCGAGCGGTCCCTCGGAGACCGACCAGTTGATGGCGATGTCGAGGATCTCACCGAGCGGCTTGTGCAGGCACTCGATCAGCCCCGGCAGTTCGTGGGCGACCGACCCCGTGTGCGGCCACCACGCACCGTCGATGTGGCCGCCGGAGCGGCTGGCCAGGGCCAACCTGACGGGCCGCGCCAATCGCCGCGACCCGCTCAGGCCGTTCACGAGGAATGCGAATCAGGCGCCGAGGAGCCGTTGTCGGAGAATGCGGGTGACTTCACCGGTTCGGGCGTCTGTGTCTGTGCGGCCTCTTGCCGGTCGGGATGTGAAAACAATCCTGAGGAATCCATGTATCAATCCTTCGAAAGCGGACGTTGCGTCCGTACGTCGGGCCGAAAGCGAGCGAGATTCGAATCGCAGGCTGATCGTCTCTAGAAAGTGCCACGCTTGCCGGGACGGCAGCGCAGGGACGAGGACGGCCTACCCCCAATCTACAGCTGACCCGTCAGCGGCGCGCGGGCACGCACCCCGAGACGCCCTTCGAGCCTGGTCAGCGCCCGTCAGGCGATGCAGCGGAAACCGATGTGGGTGGTGGCGCTGTCCTGCGATTGCGACGACCGCGCGGCGGGCCGGTAGCGGTGGCAGTACTCCGGCGCACACAGGTGAGACCCGCCCTTGAGCGCCTGGTTGAGCGTCGGATCACCTGACGGGGACGGCGTCGGACAGCAGCCCTCGGCGGGCTCGTCGATGCGGTGCTGCCGGGCATACGGCGTGGTGGTCCACTCCCAGACGTTGCCGATCATGTCCACCAGGCCGAACCCGTTGGGCGGGAACGTGCCGACCGGCGACGTGCCTGCCCAGCCGAGGGCACCGTCGTTGCGGTAGGGGAATCTGCCCTGCCAGGTGTTGGCCATCAGCCTGCCGTCGGGCTGCGCGTCGTCGCCCCATGCGTACGCGGCCGTCGAGCCGGCCCGGGCCGCGTACTCCCACTGCGCCTCGCTCGGCAGCCGGCGCCCGGCCCACGCCGCGTACGCCGCGGCGTCGGGGTAGGCGACCTGCACCACCGGGTGGTCGAGGCGGTCCTCGACGGACGACTCGGGCCCGAGCGGGTGCCGCCACGAGGCGCCGGGCCCCCATGTCCACCACTGACGCCAGTCGCGCAGGTCGACCGGTCCGCTCGTCGACCGGAACACCAGCGCACCGGGAACGAGATCGGCCGCTGGGACGCCTGGGAAGTCGGCCGGGTCCAGCTCGCGTTCGGCGACGGTGATGTAGCCGGTGTCGGCGACGAACGCGGCGAACTGGGCGTTGGTGACCGGATGGCGCTCGATCGCGAACGGTCCGACCGAGACGGTGTGCACCGGAGCCTCCTCCGGATAGAAATCGACCGACCCCATGCGGAACGCACCGCCCGGCAGGTCGACGAGTTCGGTCAGCACACCGCCAGGCTAGAACGATGCGCGCATGGAAGGGCAGCGAGCACCCCTCACGCTCGCTGCCACCTCCGCGACCCGGACGAACCCCTAGCGAACCGCCCAATCGCCTCTGCCGACGACACCATGGCCAGGTGCGCATCGACACCAGCCAACTCCCATCAGGCGTCGAGAGCGCCGGACGCCGTGAACCGCTACCTTCACTTCGCCGTCGGACAACATATGAGCGTATACCCCTGAAGCGGCTTCAGCTAACTTCTGTCAGTCGATAACAATTCCTGCGGTGCCATCCTGGTGACGTGACCGACCTCGACGACCTGGTCGACGAATGGCGCCTGCGCCCCGACGGCGACGCCATCCGCGCGCTCGATACCGCCGTGCTGCCCGTGCGCGCCTCCGGTGCGCCCGCCGTGCTCAAGACCGGCGGCGCCGAGCACGCCCATCTCGTCCTGCGCCGCTGGAACGGCGACGGCGCCGCCCGCCTGCTGCGCGCCGACCCGCACCGTCGCGCCGTCCTCCTCGAGCGGCTACACGCGCAGTCGCTCGTCAGCCTCGACGACACCGCAGCCTGCGAGGCCGTCGCCCGCCTCTACCGTCGCCTTCACGTACCGGCGATGCCTCAATTACGCTCGCTGACAGATCTTCTCGACGACTGGGCCGACGAATTCGCTGCCCTCCCCCGCAGCGCGCCCATCCCGCACCGGCTGGTCGAGCAGGCGGCAACACTGTGCCGCGAGCTCGCCACCCACCCCGCCGACCACGTCCTGCACGGCAACCTGCACTACGGCAACGTCCTCGCCGCCGACCGTGAACCCTGGCTCGCCATCTCACCCGACCCGGTGAACGGCGACCCGGCCTACGAGATCGCGCCGATGCTGTGGCACCGCTGGGACGAGCTCACCGGAAACCCGCGCTTCGGCGTGCAGCGCCGCTTCTACACCCTGATCGACACCGCCGGTCTGGACGAGGACCGCGCCCGCGCCTGGGTGATCGTCCGCGTCGTCCGCGAAGCGGCCCGGTCGTTGCATGACAACACCGCCCTGACCAGGCTCGTCACCCTGGCGAAGGCCGTGCAGGACTAGGCGGGCGGGTACGGCAGGCCGAACTCGTCGGCCAGCAGGCTCTGCACGATGATCATCGCCGCCTGCGCGCCTGACGCGATCGCGCCGGCCAGATGCGGCTGTTCGGTGCATGCGTCGCCGGCCGCGAACACTCCGCCCGCACTCGTGCGGTAGATCTCGTCGACGCCGAGCGGCTCCGTGCCCAGCGGGCCCGGGGTGCACGCGGCGCCGAGTTGCTCGGCCAGCGGCGTCCTCTGCCGCACCGGCGCCTCCACCAGCAGGCCGTCGCGCGCCAGCGTCGAACCGTCGGCGAACGCGATCTCGGTCAGGCAGCCATCGGTGCCGATCAGCTCGACCACCCGCCGGTCGTCGAGGGTCACCCCGGCGTCACGCAGCACGCGTTCGTCGTCGGGCTTGAGTTCCGAGCGTCCGTCGGTGAGCAGCACGACGTCGTCGGTCCAGCCCCGCAGCATCAGCGCCGTGTGCATGCCCTGCTCGCCTGCGGCGAGCGCCGCCAGCTTCTTATCCCGCATCTCCCAGCCGTGGCAGAACGGGCACTGGAACACCGACGTCCCCCACAACTCGGCGACTCCGGGCAGCTGCGGCGGGCAGTACGACATCCCGGTGGCCAGCAGCACCCGTTTGGCCTGGATCGTCGCGCCGCCGTCGCACTCGAGCTCGAAGCCGCCGTCGACACGGCGGCCGCTGCGCACCTCGCCCCGGTGGTACTCGACGCTGGGGTAGGCGGACAGCTCCCGGCGTCCGGTCGCGTAGAGCTCGTCGGGCGGCCGTTGATCGAATCCCAGCAGGCCACCGATGCCCGGGGAGGCGCGGTTGCTCTGGTCCTGGCCGTCCACGACGATCGTCCGCCTGCGGGCCCGGCCCAGCACCAGGGCGGCGCTCAACCCGGCCGCACCACCCCCGACGACAGCGCACTCCCAATTCATGGGGTCATTGATTCCCACATCGGGGGCTTCTGAACATCCGGGGACCACCCCAGAAAAAGAGAAGTGGGCTGGTAGGTCTCCCTACCAGCCCACGACGTACTTGAAGCTCGTTTAGACCGCCGTCACTCCGACAGCCTGAGGTCCCTTGGCGCCCTGTTCGATCTCGAACTGGACGCGCTGGTTCTCTTCGAGCGACCGGAATCCGCTTCCGCTGATCTCCGAGTAGTGGACGAACACGTCAGCCGCGCCACCGTCCGGGGCGATGAAACCGAAGCCCTTGTCGCCGTTGAACCATTTCACAGTTCCCTGTGCCATACGCTTTTCACATTCTCTCATTGAACGGATGCAGAACACACCCAGCGCAAGGGTAGCACGCCTGAGCCGCGACGCGATCATCGTCTTTTTCTGCGAATCAACGAAATTCGTGTGTGCCCGGCAATTCGGCCGCGTGCTGGTTACGCGCGACTACTCCGCCGTGTACCGTTGAATGTGAACGGTTTGTGACGCCGTCCGAACCGATTCGCATCTCGACGCCCGTAATTCTCGCGCGCCGGATCGATCTGGAAGCGAGGACACCGGCCATGGTGTACGCACACGAAAGCATTGTCCGCCAACTGAACTCGTCGTTGTGAGCGCGACTGACCGGCGGGGGTCCAACAACCCCATCCGGCTCACTCTCGCCTCGGAGCTCGGCAACTACCTCGACGGCGCCTGGTGGCCCTACACCGCGTCGATCGCCCGCGAACTGCCCGACCTCATCGAGGCCGTGAGCACCCGGCTGGGCGACATCGTCGACCTCGACGTCAACTGGTCGTCGCTGCAGGGCGCCCCGGACCTGAATCCGATGCCCTTCGGCGGGAAGGTGCCGCTGCCCGGTGCGCGGATCCGTCAGCAGCGGGTCATCTCCATCACCGGCAAGCAGGGCCGGGCGAATCTGCTGGTCGTCCCGTCGAGGACCACCCGAGCGCTGGCCGTGATGGTGCTGCGGCACGCCGCGTCACTGCCGATCGAGTACGGCCACGCCGACACCTCGGCATGCCGGACCGCCGAAGAGGTCGTCCGCAACGCCCGCGCGGAGTGCGCGCAGCGTGCGCTGGCCGGACGCACCAAGACGTCGGCCGTCGACACCAAGGACTGAGCTAGGAGCGCCAGAACCGGCGCACCTTCCTCGTCCGCTCGTCGCCTTCCACGTCGGCCCAGTCCCCGGCGGCATACGACATCGGTTTCGCCCCCGTTCGGCAGACGTCCAGCGTACCGTCGTGATGCTTGACGTACGCGTCGCCGAAGCGCATGTATTTGTCGGTAGCGCCGTCTGGCAGCGTCACTTTCACGGTCATGGGGTACACCTCCGGATCAGCCGGCGGCGTACGGGCCGTCCGGGCGAGAATGGATCGATCACACACGCGCACAACCCAACAGCCGGTTTGCGCGGAGTCTCAGAATCGTGTCGTCGGCGAGTCAGGACGCACGACACACGGTGGGCGAAGTCATCGGACTTCTCTCGTAGCCGGGCGGATTCGCTCGAGATCGAGCTGCCCGATAGCACGACGGTACGCCTGTTTCCTGCCGGGGGTAGGGTAACGGCATGGGCCAACAACAACTTTCACTCGGCGTGCTGGCCCATTCCCGCAAGCCCGACGAGCGTCGGTTACCCCTTCACCCGGCGCACCTGAGCCGGATCGAACCCGAACTCAGAGCGCGCATCCTGCTCGAGCGTGGCTACGGCGAGGAGTTCGGCGCCACCGAGGCCGAACTCACCGAACTGGTCGCCGGCGTCAAGAGCCGCGAGGAGATCATCGCCGGCAGCGACATCATCCTGCTGCCCAAGGTGCAGGCCGAGGACCTCGCGGAGTTCGGCGACGGCGCCATCGTCCTCGGCTGGCCGCACTGTGTGCAGGACGCCGCGCTCACCCAGATCGCCATCGACCGCAAGCAGACGCTGATCGCCTTCGAGGCGATGAACCACTGGCAGGCCGACGGCGGCTTCGGGTTGCACGTCTTCCACAAGAACAACGAACTCGCCGGCTACTGCTCGGTGCTGCACGCCATGGCGCTCGCCGGTGTCACCGGCACCTACGGCAGGCGGTTGCAGGCCACCGTCATCGGCTTCGGCGCCACCGCCCGCGGTGCGGTCACCGCGCTCAACGCCCATGGCGTCGACGGCGTCCGCGTCCTCACCACCCGCGAGGTCGCCGCCGTCGGTTCCCCCATTCCCGGCACCCAGATCGTCCAGATGGGCCAGGACGAGGACGACCCAGGCCGCACCTGGGCCGACACCCCCGAGCACGGCGAGATCCCGGTCGCCCGGTTCCTCGCCGACAACGACATCGTCGTCAACTGCGTGCTGCAGAACCCCGAGAAGCCACTGGTGTTCGTCACCGAGGACGACCTGCCGTCGTTCGCGCCCGGCAGCCTGATCATCGACGTCTCCTGCGACGCGGGGATGGGGTTCTCCTGGGCACGGCCCACCTCGTTCGCCGATCCGATCCTGCAGATGGGCGACCGGCTGCTCTACTACGCCGTCGACCACAGCCCGTCCTACCTGTGGAACTCGGCGACCTGGGAGATCAGCGAGGCCCTGCTGCCGCACCTGGACACGGTGCTCGCCGGACCCGACGCCTGGGCCGAGAGCGCGACGATCCGCCGCGCCGTCGAGATCCGCGACGGCGTCGTGCAGAATCCCGCGATCCTGGCCTTCCAGGACCGCGAGAAGGAGTATCCGCACCCGGTGCGGTCGAGCTGAGTCGTCCGAACAATCGCCGCCGGCGCGGATCGGTCGTACCGTGATTCCATGCCCGAAGCGATCGACGTCGCCCACCCGCCGCAAGCCGTCCTCAACGTCGTCAACCGTGGGCTGCGGCTGGCGCTGCGCTCCCCGCTCGGCGCCGCACTCAAGGAGTTCATGCTCGTCGGGTTCAACGGCCGAAAGACCGGCAGGCGCTTCTCGGTCCCGGTCAGCGCCCACCACATCGACGGCGACCTCTACGTGATCCTCGAGGCCGGCTGGAAGCACAACTTCCGCGACGGCGCCCCCGCCGACGTCTCCTACGCCGGGAAGACGACGGCCATGCAGGGCCAGCTGATCACCGACACCGCCGCCGTCGCGGACCTGGTGCACCGCGCCGCCAAGTCGTACGGCGCCAAGAAGGCGCAGCGCACCATGGGCCTGAAGTTCCCCGGCGACGAAGTCCCGTCGCTGCAGGACTTCACCGAAGCCGCGCAACGCCTCGGCATCGCCGTCATCCGGCTGACGCCGGCCCGCTGACGTGACCGATCGCAACGTGCTCGGCGGCCCGCTGCAGGAATGCAGCACCGACCCGATGACCGGATTCTTCCGGGACGGCTGCTGCAGCACCGGACCCGAAGATGTCGGCGTGCACACCATCTGCGCGGTGATGAGCCGGGAGTTCCTCGACCACCAGATGTCCATCGGCAACGACCTGTCGACGCCGAGGCCGGAATTTCGGTTCCCCGGTCTCAGTCCCGGTGACCGCTGGTGCGTCACCGCACGCAACTGGATGCTGGCCCATCAGGACGGCTGCGCAGCGCCCGTGGTGCTGGCCGCGACCCACGAGTCGACGCTCGCGCTGGTGGCGCTGGACATCCTGCAGCAGCACGCCGTCGACGTCCCCGACCACATCGGCGACCTCTGAGCCTCACCCCGCCCGACCCCGAAGGAGATACCCCATGCCCTCATCCGTCGACGAGCTGATGGTCGCCAACCTGATCGAGGTCTTCAACGAACGCGACGCGACGACCCGGCAGGCGGCGATCGAGCGCACCTACGCCGCCGACGTCCGCTGGACCGACGAGGACGGCGTCAGCACCGGCCGCGAAGCGCTCGAAGCCAAATGCGTTGCGCTGCAGAGCAATCTCGGAGAACTCCAGTTCGTCGCCGCAGGCCCGGTGCACGCGCTCCCCGGCTTCGGCCACCTCGCATGGCAACTGGTCACTGCCGACGGCAACGTCGCGATGGCAGGATTCGACGCCGCCCTGGTCAACGACGGCGTCATCACCGACCTCTTCACGGTGCTCATCCCCCCGCAGCAGTAAAGCTGCGCAGGACACCCGAGGCGCGGCCCTAGACTTGCCAGCCATGGCCACCCCGCCCGACTTCGCCGACCTGCCGCGCGCCTGGCAACCACGCTTCGAGTTCTTCCACGCCTACGGGCCGACGTCCACACCGCAGGGGCGCGAGGCATACCGCGCGTTGCCGTTCGGCGCCAAGATGCGCATCGGCACCAACTTCCTGGCGTTCCTGTTCGGACCGATCTACTTCTTCGTCAAGGGCATCTGGCGCAAGGGGCTGACGCTGCTGGGCATCGGGGTGGCGCTGGGGGTGCTCGCCTACGGCGTCGAGCTGCCCGAGTTCGTGGACCGGGCCATCAACTTCGTCGTGCCCGCCATCGCCATGACCACCGCGAATTTCGCCTACTACCTTCAGGTGACGCGAAACAGCGAGTCGTGGAACCCGTTCGAAGGTCAGGGCCGCCGCACATCGTGACCGGACCGAGCGCGTTCCGCTACCCGCCCGCCGACGGCGGACGGCTCCGGCTGCGGAACCGCGTGCGGCGGCTCACCGGCTTCGACCTGCTGCCCTCCGATGCGACGGCGGACGGGTTCATCGCCGGCCTGAACGACGGCGACCCCGTCGCCGAGCGCTTCGTCGCCGAGACCTATCACGGGGAACTCGGCGCCAGGAAGGCCCGCGACCTCGTCGAGCAGGCCCAGCGCGTCGGCATCGACCAGGTGCCCGAGGCGCCCGCGTCGTTGCGCGCACTGTTCGACGAATTCGAGCAGCTCCCGGACTGGGTCGACCCGGAACTCGTCGAGGAAGGCGCGGCGGTGTGGCGCCGCTGGGCCTACGCACTCGGCGCGCTCGGCAACGCCGGCACCAACGACACCTACACCGAGGGCTGGTTGGCGGTGCCGCTGTCGCTGTCGGGCGGCTACGCCGGTGACCGCGCGCTGCACCGCTACCTGGAGACGTCGCGGTGGTGGATCGAGGTCTGCCGGCCCGGCGCCATCCTGACCCCGGGATCGTTGGGCCGCAACATCTCTCTGCACGTGCGCATCATGCATGTCAGCGTGCGCGACCGGGTCCGCAAGCACCCGGAGTGGGACGCCGAACGCTGGGGCCTGCCGATCAGCCAGTCGGCGATGCTGCTGACCCTGCTGGGCGGAAGCATCGCGCCCGCGTTCGGGCTGTTCCTGCTCGGCCACCTCACCAGCCCCCGCGAGATGCGGGCCGTGCTGCACTTCAACCGGTACTGCGGGCATCTGGTCGGTGTGCGCTGCGACGGCTGGTTCCCCGAGACCGTCGCCGACGCCTGGCGGATCCTGTTCATGGCCGACGCCGCCCGCAGCTACGACAGTGCCGACAACGGAACCGAACTCGTCGAGTCCTTCGTCCCGGCATTCGCTCCGAAGCCGAGTCACACTGGACTGCAACGCATTCGGGCGCAGTACCATTACCGCGTGCAGGCCGGCTACCTCGGGCTGTACATGTTGCCGTGGAACCGGTCGCGCTATCGGCTGCCGTCGGCGCTGCCCGGAATCCTGCTGCTACTGCTGCGTTTTCCGCTCATCGCCGCCCTCGAGATCGCGCGCCGCGTCTCACCCGCGCTGGATCGGCGGTGGCAGCGGTGGAATCTGCGGCGCTGGGAGCGCTGGCTGGAGTGGCAGTCCTCCGGTAGGGCGGCGGCGTTCGAGGCGGCGGCGCCGCTGCGACGGTGAGCGCGTCAACATTTGTTGACGCGCGCGGGTGCGGTGTCCGCCGCTGAAACCGACGTGGTGTCCGCGGCCCCATCAGCGCGTTCCTGGGGGTACGGTCAAATCATCGGGACCACTCAGGCCCCCCAGAACAAAGGGCCGACCATGTCTGACAAGTCACCCCGACAAGCCATGACCAAGAAATCCGGGAAGTCGCTCAAGGAGAAACGCGCGGCCAAGCACGACAAGGCGGCACGCGCAGCCTCCTCGGCCGAAGCGCTGTTCGACAACAAGAAGCGCTGACGCAGAGCGTTTCCCGCCCGGCGGTGGTCAGCCGCTCGCGCCGTTGACCACCGGCTCGGTGATCATTCCCCGCTCGACACCCCAGATCGTCGCGATGGCCCGGTATTCGCCGGTGCCGATCAGGTGCTCGAGCGCCGCCCGCAGCGACTCGCCGAGTTTCGAGTCCTTCGCGACCGGCCAGCCGTAGGGCGCCGAGTCGAACACGTCACCGGCCGCCTCCAGCTCGCCTCGGCTGAGTTTGATCGCGAAGCCCGTCACCGGTGAGTCGGCCGACATCGCGTCGACCTCGCCCTTCACCAGCGCCGCCGTCACCTCGTCCTGGCTGGTGTAGACGACCTTCTCGATCGCGGGCAGCCCCGCCGCCACGCACTCGTCGCTCTTGTTCGGGATCTCCTTGGTCTCCTGCAGCGTCCCGAACGCCACCGCGACCCGCAGCCCACACGCGGAGCTCGGGTCGAGGAACGACTGCGGCCGCTGCGCCCACAGCGTGCCTGCCTGCAGGTAGGTCACGAAGTCGACCATCTTCTCGCGGTCCGACGTGTCGGTGAGCGCCGACATGCCGACGTTGAAGCTGCCGCCCTGCACCGACGGGAGGATGCTCTCGAAGGCGGTGTCCCGGTAGTCCGGCACCAGGCCGAGCACCCGGGCGACCGCGTTCATCAGGTCGACGTCGAAGCCGACGATCTGCCCGTCGGCGTTCTTGAACTCCATCGGCGCGTACGGGGTGTTGACGCCGATCACCAGCCGGCCCGTCGACCGGATGTCGTCGGGCACCGTCGCCGCGATCTCCGGCACTGCCCCGAGCTGCGGTCCGGGCGGCACCGTCGGCTCGGCGACGCTTGCCGGCCGCGCCTCATTCGACGACCCCCGCCACTGCCACACCCCGAACGTGCCTGCGGCCGCCACCAGCACCAGCGCACTCGTCACCGCCAACACCCGCTTGGACACGCTGCGCCGCGGCACGATCGTCCGTCGCGTCGTCACGGGACGCCGCGCCGCATGCCTGCCCGACCGCGTGGTGCGCACCGGCACGCTCAGCGCCGTGCGTGCCGCCGCGGCCAGCTCACCCGCCGACTGGAACCGCTTGGCGGGCTTCTTCGCCATCCCCTTGGCGATCACCTCGTCGAACGCCGCCAGCCGCGGGTCGATCGCCGACGGCCTGGGCACCGGCGACACCATGTGGCCTGCGATCTGCTGCTCCAGGCTGTCCGCGGGATAGGGCCGCGAGCCCGTCAGGCACTCGTAGAGCACGCACGCCAGGGCGTACACGTCGACGCGCCAGTCGATCTTGCCGCCCTCGAACCGCTCCGGCGCCATGTACGCCAGCGTGCCCAGCGTGCTGCCCGCGGTCGTCATGCCCGACTCGCCCGCCGACCGTGCCAGTCCGAAGTCGATCAGGTACACGAAGTCGCGGTCGGTGATCAAGATGTTCGACGGCTTCACGTCGCGGTGGATGAGGTCCGAGGCGTGCGCGGCGTCGAGCGCACAGGCCACCTGCTCGACGACCGTCACCACGAACGTCGGGTCCAGCGGTTTGTCGCTCTCGCTGAGCATCGTGCCCAGGTTGCGGCCGTCGATCAGCCGCATGTCCAGGTACAGCCGGCCGTCGATCTCGCCGAATCCGTGGATCGGCACGACGTGCGGGTCGTTCACCCCGGCCGCGGCCTGCGACTCGCGGCGGAAGCGCTGCTGGAAGGTGACGTCCTCGGCCAGATGCGGCGGCAGGACCTTGACCGCGACGATGCGATCGGTCCTGGTGTCGAAGGCCTGATAGACCTCGCCCATCCCGCCGCGGCCGATCAGCTTCTGCAGCTGGTAGTGCCCGAATGGTCTCGCTTCCACCGGTCAACTCCCCAGCGTCCAATCGGTGTGTCGACCGAACCTACCGCACGTTTGCCAGTGAGTTGAGCCGGAGAGTCAATATCAAGGGAAACGGCCCGCGCACACCCCGTGCTGGGCGACTGCCATGACACGCCCGACGGCCTTGCCGGACTGCGGTCCCGTCGCCGCGCGAATTGTGTTCCGAGGCCCAATTGTTCCGTGCGTCAACCCCGTAGGGTGCGCTGCTGCGCTGGTGACGGGCGTAACCGAGCGCTCCCCGCTGGCGTATCGTCGCACCCAAGTGTGGAAGCAGAGGACATCGCGACCATGAGTACCGATCACCAGTACCGAGAGGACGCCCCCGTGGCAGACACCACCAGCGCATCGCCCAAGGCCGAATCGAAGTGGCTCGCCAAGTCCGCGTCGCAGACCCGCGGTTCGGACAAGAAGGAAGTGCAGTTCCACTACGACATCTCGAACGAGTTCTTCAAGCTCTGGCAGGACCCGAATCAGGTCTACAGCTGCGCCTACTTCGAGAAGGACGACTACAACCTCGAGCAGGCCCAGATGGCCAAGATCGACCTGTCTCTGGGCAAGCTGGGTCTTCAGCCCGGCATGACGCTGCTCGACATCGGCTGCGGCTGGGGCGCGACGATCATGCGCGCGGTCGAGAAGTACGACGTCAACGTCATCGGCCTGACGCTCTCGGAGAACCAGAAGGAGCACATCGAGAACCACTGGTTCGCGAACTCCACCAGCAAGCGCAACATGGAGGTCCGCCTGCAGCCGTGGGAGGACTTCAGCGGCTCGGTGGACCGGATCGTGTCGATCGGCGCGTTCGAGCACTTCGGCTTCAACAAGTACGACGACTACTTCAAGAAGACCTACGACTGGCTGCCCGACGACGGCGTGCAGATGCTGCACACGATCATCATCCCGGAGGATGAGGAGATCAAGGCCAAGGGCCTGCCGCTGACGATGTCCCGCGTGCGGTTCATCAAATTCATCATGGACTACATCTATCCCGGTGGCCGTCTGCCGCTGGCGTCGATGGTCAAGCAGCACGCGGTCAAGGCCGGCTACACCGTCACCCGTGAGCAGCACCTGCAGCCGCACTACGTGAAGACCCTCGACACCTGGGCGCGCAACCTCGAGTCCAAGAAGGACGAGGCCATCGCCATCACCAACGAGGAGATCTACGAGCGGTTCCTCAAGTACCTCGACGGATGTGCCGACCTGTTCCGCGAGGGCTACACCGACGTCGCACAGTTCACCCTGGAGAAGGCACCCGCTTAGCAGAACTAGGCAAGTTGGGCTATACACAGGTCATGATCTTGGGAACGGAGGACTGCGGAGTGACGGACAGCGGGTCGGGGGGCTCGAACATGAAGGTCGCGTACGAGGACGTCCAGGCGCACTACGACATCTCGAACGAATTCTTCGGGCTGTGGCAGGACCCCACACGGACGTACAGTTCGGCCTACTTCGAGCGTGAGGACATGACGCTCGAGGAAGCCCAGCTGGCCAAGATCGACCTCGCGTTGGGCAAGCTCGGCCTGGAACCCGGCATGACCCTGCTCGACGTGGGCAGCGGCTGGGGCGCCATGATGAAGCGCGCCGTGGAGAAGTACGACGTCAACGTCATCGGACTGACGCTGAGCCACAACCAGCGCGCGCTCAGCCAGCAGATCCTCGACGAGATCGACACCGACCGGTCGCGGCGGGTGCTGCTGCGCGGCTGGGAGGAGTTCGACGCGCCCGTCGACCGCATCGTCAGCATCGAGGCGTTCGAGGCGTTCCCGAAGGAGCGCTACAAGGCCTTCTTCGACCTGTGCTACCGCAGCATGCCCGCCGACGGCCGGATGGTGCTGCAGACGATCATGGGGCACCCGCTCAAGCGGTGGCCGGAGATGGGCATCCCGATCACCATGAGCGACCTGCGGTTCATGAAGTTCATCGCCAAGGAGATCTTCCCCGGCGGGTCGGTGCCGTGCGACGAGGACGTCGTCGAATACTCAGGCGCCGCAGGCTTTTCCGTGGAGAAGCGCGACGACCTGACGCCCGACTACGTGCGCACCCTCGACACCTGGGCCAAGGCTTTGGAGGCCAACCGGGACGAGGCGATCGCGGTGACCTCCGAGGAGGTCTACGACCGCTACATGAAGTACCTGATCGGATGCTCGGACTTCTTCAACCGCAACGTCAGCTACGTCGGGCAGTTCACGCTGGTCAAGTAGTCGGCGGTGCGGCCTCGAGTCCGTGCCGGAGTTCGTCGAGGGCCTGCGCGAGCGTGACCCGCGGGGTCCACCCCCAGCGGCGGGCCCGGTCGGTGACGATCTGGCCGGTCCACGCGGGTTCGTCCTGCCACGCCGGTTCGATGCCCAGTGCCTCGGTGACCGTTCCGAAGTAGTCGCGCTGGGTGGCCGGCCCGCCGGCGACGTTGACCGCCGTGCACCCGCCGTCCACCGGCCCGCGTTCGGGGTCGTCGGCGGCGGCGATGCGGCCGGTGGCGAGGTCGGCCAGCAGGTCGGCGAGGTCGTCGACGTGCACCCACGCGAAGGTCTTGTCCGCGACGGTGCGACGTGCGGACTCGTCCTTCGCGATGTCGTTCGGGCGCAGCGTGTTCCAGATGGAACTCTCGCCGGGCCCGAGGATGGCCGGTGGCCGCACCAGCACGCGGGTGATGCCGTCGACCTCGGCCAGCGCGGCATCGGTGTCCCGCTTGGTGACCGGGTAGTCACCCATGTCGTCACCGACCAGTGCCGCGGACTCGTCGACGTCGCCGACGCCCGGCGACCGGTCGTAGACGCCTGCGGTCGACATGTGCACGAGGCGGCCGACACCCGCGTCCCGCGCCGCGCGGGCGATCACCGGTGTCCCCTCGACGCCGACCCGGCGCTGGGTCTCGCGATCGGTGCCCATCGGGTGCACGGTGGTGACGACGGCATCCGCGCCGGCGACCACCTCGGCCGCGAAGCCCGGGTCACCGAAGTCCCCGACCCGTTCCTCGACCCCGTCGATCGCGGGCGCGGCGCCGGCCCGGCGGACCACCGCACGCACGGCCGCGCCGCGTTCCGCGAGGGCCGCGCACGTGCGCGCGCCGACGAATCCGTTTGCGCCGGTGACGACGACGACAGGACTGCTCTTCTCATCGGTCATGTGATCACCATGTCATCGGGGTTACCCGAATCGGCGGCTCAGATCGCGCCGAACACCAGTGCCGTGTTGAAGCCGCCGAAACCGAACGAGTTGCTCACCGCGTAGCGGTAGTCGCCCTCGCGCGGTACGCCGGTGACGACGTCGAGCCCGATCTCGTCGTCGACCTGCTCGTGGTTGCGGGTGGGCGGGATGACCCCGTCGCGCAGCGCCTGGACGGTCAGCACCGCCTCGACGGCTCCCGCCGCGCCCAGCGAGTGGCCCAGCGCGGCCTTGGGTGCGTAGACCGCAGGGACATGGCCACCCAGCGCGTGACGGATGGCACACGCCTCCGCGAGGTCACCGTCGATCGTCCCGCAGGCATGGGCGTTGACGTGGTCGATGTCCGACGGCGCCAGGCCCGCGAGGTCGATGGCACGGGCCATCGCGTCACCAGCGATCTCGCCGGTCGGGTCGTGCTGGATGGGATCGAAGCTGTCCGCCGTCATCGCGACGCCCATCAGCCGGGCCAGCGGTGTGACGCCCCTGGCCCTGGCGTGCTGCTCGGTCTCGATGAGCATCAGCGCGCCGCCCTCGGCGAGCACCGTGCCGTTGCGGTTCTTCGCGAACGGCCGGCACGCCGCGGCCGGGTCGTCGTTGTCGGTCGACAGCATGCCCGCCGACGCGAACGCCGCGACGGGGACGGCTTCGATCTTCGTCTCCACTCCACCGCAGATCGCGATGTCGGCTTCGCCGAGGATGATGTGCCGCCAGGCCTGGGCGATGGCCCCGGCGCCCGACGCGTCGGCCATCAGCGGCGAGATGATCCCGGCCTTCGCCTTGTGGTCGAGTCCGACGGCCGCCGCCGGGGCGTTGGGCATGAACATCTGAACGGCCAGCGGCGACACCGCCCGCATGCCCTTGAGCTGCCACTCTTCGTAGGCCTTCAGGATCTCCTCGGTCGAGCCGAGCGCCAGCCCGACCGAGACCAGCAGCCGCCGCGTATCGACCTCGGGTGATCCGGCGGTCTGCCACAGCCTGCGACCCAGCACCGTCGACATCTTCTGCATGAAGGACAGCCGGCGCAGTTCGACGCGATTGAGGTGCTCGTCGAAGTCCTCGACGAGTTGCCCGCCGATACGGACCGGCGAGTCGAGCTCGTCGACGAACCAGCTGTCCAGGGCGCGGATGCCGCTGCCGCCCTGCTGCAGCAGTTTCCAGGTCTCCTCCGCGTCGGCGGCGAGCGCCGTCGTGGAAGCGATCGCGGTGACGACGACGTCGGGCAGTCCGTCGCCGGTTCTCAACGGTGCCATGCCTACTGATCCCCCCTCAAATGTCGAGCCTGTGCGTCGTAGAGGCGAAACTGATCGTCAATTTTCGTCCATCGCCGCGTTCCCCGCAACGCCTCAAGGAGGTGCGCGGGTAGCGTCGACGCCACCGATCAGGAGGGCAGGTCCGATCGCCGATCACCGTCGCACCCGTTGTGCCGCACTGGCCGCGGCGGTGATCGTGGCGTTGTCGATGGTCGTTGCGCCGCCGGCCGTGGCGGCCACCGTGCATCCGGTCACCGCTGCCGAACTCGGCGCGACGTGGCGGCCGGGGTGTCCCGTGGGGCCGGAGGTGTTGCGGCGGGTCGAGCTCGAATTCGTCGGCCTCGACGACCGCACGCACAGCGGCGACCTGGTGGTCCATCAGGACGTCGTGCCCGACGTCATCGCGGTCTTCGAACAGCTCGAGCAACTGCGCTACCCGATCGCCCGGATGCAGTCCGCCGCCCGCTACCCCGGCGCCGACGATCAGCTGTCGATGGCCGACAACAACTCCTCGGCGTTCAACTGCCGTGACATCCCCGGCACCAGACGCTGGTCACCGCACGCCTACGGACGCGCCGTCGACATCAATCCGCTGTTCAACCCCTACGTCCGCCGCGATGGCGCATTCGAACCGGCGAACGCGGGGCCCTACACGGATCGCGGCCGCACCGACCCGGGCGTGCTGCACGGCGGCGACCCGGCGGTACGCGCGTTCACCGACCTCGGCTGGGCCTGGGGTGGGTACTGGCAGCGCCACAAGGACTACCAGCACTTCGAACGGCCGTAGAACTTCTGCTCTGCGGGTTTGAACCCGGTCAGAGGTGGTACAGCGCCGCCATGTTGACGCAGCTGAAAATGAGTCTCCCGGTGATCGTGGCGGGCGCCGCGATCGCCATCGCTCCGGTCGCCTCCGCGACCTCGATGTTTCCTGCCGGCGGTCCGCCCGGGTGCTATGACCCGGCAGGCACGGGGTGCGCAGTGGCACCGGCTCCGGCTCCTGCCGGAGTCGCGGGGCCGCAGGGTGCCGCGGGCACCATCCCCGGTGGACCCGCCGGAGTCGCGGGGCCGCAGGGCGCCGCGGGCACCGTCCCCGGCGGACCGGCCGGCGCGGCGGGACCGCAGGGCGCCACCGGCGCGATCCCGGGTGGTCCCGCGGGTACCGCCGGACCGCAGGGCGCGTCCGGCGCGATCCCGGGCGGACCCGCGGGCGCGGCCGGCCCGCAGGGCGCAACCGGCGGCATCCCGGGCGGGCCCGTCGGTACAGCAGGACCGCAGGGCGCGTCGGGGTGCATCCCGGGGCTGCCGTGCGCCAGCGTTCCGGCGCCGTAAGCACACCAATCGTCCGCGGCCGTCAACATATGTTGACGGCCGGCTGACGGCACCCCTTCACAGCCGGTTCAGCGCCGCCGCCCGGTCCGGCACCACGAACGATGCGCCGGTCCGCACCGGTGCGCCAGGACGCGACACATACGGCAGCACCCGGAAGTCCGCCCGCATCTCGTCGGGGGTCAGACGGGCACGGACATAGCCGCGCCGATTGCTGAAGTACCGGATGTGCGGGTTCTCCGGCAGCACCGCGTCGACATCGGCCCTGGTGTCCGATCCGTCGCCGCCCGAACTGATCGACGTCGTCACCAGTTCGGTCGCCACCACCGGTGACGCCACGTCGCCGGGGCGCTCGTGCACCTCGGCCGCCCAGTGGCTGTGCACGTCCCCGGTCAGCACCACCGCGTTGCGCACCGCCGGACCCTTCAGTCCCGCGACGATGCGGTCGCGATTGGCGGCGTAGCCGTCCCACGCGTCGGGGTTCACGCCGCGCGCCGGTCCCGGCGTCAGCTCCACCTGTGAGAAGAAGACCTGCTGCCCCAACACGTCCCAGCGGGCCTGCGACCGCTGGAGACCGTCGAGCAGCCAGCGTTCCTGCTCATCACCGGTGAGCGTCGCGAACGGGTTGAACCGCTCGGCACAGTCGGTGCGGTACTCGTCGCGGCACGGCTGGTCGGTGCGGTACTGCCGGGTGTCGAGCAGGTGGAAGGTGGCCAATCCGCCCCAGCCGATTCGCCGGTACAGCTGCATGTCGACGCCGCGCGGTTCCGCAGATCGTCGCAGTGGCATGTTCTCGTAGTACGCCTGCATCGCCGCCGCCCGCCGGGCGAGGAAGTCGGGCTGCGGCGTCTCCGGCGTCTCGTCGGCCCAGTTGTTGTCCAGTTCGTGGTCGTCGTAGACGGCAAGCCACGGCGCGACGGCATGGGCGGTCTGCAGGTCGGGGTCGGTCTTGTACTGCGCGTACCGCCGCCGGTAGTCGGCCAGCGTGACGGTCTCCGGACCGACGTGGCTGCGCACCCCACCGGGTCTCGCCTCATACTCGTATTGGTAATCACCAAGGTGTACAACGAGATCGGGCTGCTCCTCGGCCAGCCGCCGGTATGCGGTGAACCAGCCCTGCTCGTAGTGCGAGCACGACGCCACACACATCGTCAGCGCCGTCGCGAGGGCGTCGGGCGCCGGCGCGGTGAGTGTCCTGCCGGTCGGCGACAGGTAGCCCGCGGTGCGGAACCGGTAGAAGTACTGTGCGCCCGGCCGCAATCCCTGCAGCTCCACGTGCACGCTGTGAGCGGTATCCGGCGTCGCCGTGGCGGTACCGCGTTGCTCGACGCGCGCGAACCGCTCGTCGGCCGCGACCTCCCACTCCACGTCCACCGGCCGGGCCGGCATGCCGCCGAAACCGTCGTCCATCAACGGATCCGGAGCCAGACGCGTCCAGATCACCGCACCGTCGGGCGCCGGATCGCCGGACGCCACTCCGAGGGTGAACGGGTCGGCGGGCACCAGGTTGGTGCTGCGCGCGACGGCGCAGCCCGCGAGCGGCAACACCCCGAGCGCGACCGATCCCCGCAGCAACGCCCGGCGGCTGAGTTGGGACACAGCGCAGTGTCGGCGACCGTGTTGTCCTGACGGTGACGGCCGACTGTACGGCGCCCCGCCGCCACGATGCCGTTACGCGAACACCGGATACGCTCGGGGCGTGCCGCTGCCATTCGATCCGGAGATCCTCGCCGCGCTACTCGCCGCCCCCCAGCCGCCCGACCCGACGCCGCCGCCGGTGGGCGACGTCGCCACCCGCAGGCGCAACACCACGGCGACCTTCGACCTGATCGCCGAGATGATCCCGGCCGTCGGTGGCATCGAAGTCGACCACCACGTGCTCACCACCGCAGACAGCGCCGAGCTGCCACTGTCCTGGTACCGGCCGGTCGACGCGCCCGAGAACGGCAGTGCCGCACTGTATCTGCACGGCGGTGGGATGCTCATGACCCTCGAGCAGACGGGCCGCGGCTACGACGCGATCGTGCGGCGCTACGTCGCCGAGTCCGGGGTGCCCTTGCTGGTGGTGGACTACCGCGCCGCACCCGAGCACCCACACCCCACTCCGGTGGAGGACTGTTACGCCGCGCTGCAGTGGCTGGCAGAACACGCAGGCGAACTCGGGGTGGATCCCGGGCGGCTGGCGGTGATGGGTGACAGCGGCGGCGGTGGGCTCTCCGCGGGCGTGGCACTGCTGGCCCGCGACCGCGGCGGACCCGCGCTCGCGCTGCAGCTGCTGATCTACCCGATGCTCGACGACCGCAACACCACACCCGACCCGCACATCCCCACCGAAGGCATGGTGTGGAGTTACGACGACAACCGCACCGGCTGGGGCGCTCTGCTCGGCGACGGCGCCGGCGGGGCCGACGTGCCCGTCTACGCGGCACCCGCCCGCGAGCAGAACCTCGCTGGGTTGCCGCCCACCTACCTGGACACCGGCGATTTGGACATCTTCCGGGCGGAGATCGTCGACTTCGCGTACCGGCTCGCCGCCGCCGGCGTGCCCGCCGAGCTGCACGTCCACCCCGGCTGCCCGCACGGTTTCGAGATGGTCGTCCCCGACGCGGACGCCTCGCGTCGTGCGATCGCCGACCGGGTGCGACGGCTGCGCGCGATCTGACGCGCGGCAGCCACACCTAAGCTGGGGTGATGTCCGACGAGATCTCGACCGCGCTGATCATCGGCGCGTTCCTGGCCATGGTCGTCGCCTTCATCGCCGGCCGTGCGCTGACCCACAAGCCGGAACTCGGCCGTCGCGTCTACTGGGGCGGCTGGGCGGTGGCCATCCCGCTGTTCGCCCTCGGCATGGCGGCGCCGCTCTGGCCCAACGTGGTGGCGGCGGTGTCGATCCTGAGTATCGGGGCGATCGGGCTGGCGTATGTCATGACGCCGTACCTGCGGATCGGCGACTACACCTACACGATGCAGGACCGCTTCCGGCCCGGCGAGTAGGCCGGGTGGCGCACGGCGCGGCCCTTTTGCGCTGCCGTCAATGTGGCCCTCCTCCGCTTCTTTGTGTGCTACATCTTGGACCGGCAATGCACGGGCATGAACGATGAAGATCAAATCCTCTCCGACGGCACCAGGGCGGGATTTCCGGAAGGCGGAATCATCGGTCCGGAAGGCTGTTCGCCATGAGTACCTTGTCGACGGTGGTGAACTCCTGGAACGAGTGGGATCCACTCGAGGAGGTCGTCGTCGGCTCCGCGGACGGCGCGTGTTTCGAGCCCACCGAGCCCGGCAGTCGTCCGCAGATCCGTAATGCGCCCCGCGGCACGCCTTTTCCCGAGGGACCGAAGCCACCTGGCGCCATCGAACGTGCGAATGAGGAGTTGGCCGGGCTTCAGGCCCTCCTCGAGTCGCACGGAGTCAAGGTTCGCCGACCGACACCGCACGACTTCAGCAGAAGTGTCGCCACGCCGCACTTCTCGGTGGCGAACCAGTACTGCGCGGTATGCCCGCGCGACGTGATGATCACGATCGGAAGCGAGATCATCGAAGCACCGATGTCACGCCGGTCGCGATACTTCGAGTTCACCGCCTATCGCGACCTCGTCTACGAGTACTGGAAGGCCGACCCACGCGTCGTCTGGACGAGCGCGCCGAAGCCGTCGATGGCCGACGGCATGTACCGCGAGGGCTTCTGGGACTGGTCCGATGAGAAGCGGCATGCCGAGATGCACGCCTTCGAGTTCTGCGTGTCGCAGGACGAGGTGGTCTTCGACGCGGCCGACATCAGCAGGTTCGGCCGAGACCTCGTCGTCCAGGAGTCGATGACGTCCAATCGGGCGGGCATCACGTGGCTGAAAAGGCATCTCGAACCCAAGGGCTTCCGCGTGCACCCCGTGCACTTTCCGCTCGACTTCTTTCCGTCGCACATCGATTGCACATTCGTCCCCCTCCGCCCCGGGCTGATACTCACCAATCCCGACCGGCCAATGCGTGCCGGCGAGGAGAAACTCTTTCTGACCGATGACTGGGAATTCGTGTCGGCTCCGCGACCCACATCGAGCAACTCCGAGATGCCTGACTACTGCCAGTCGTCGAAGTGGTTGTCCATGAACGTCCTGAGCATCTCGCCGACCAAGGTCATCTGTGAGGAACGGGAGCGACCGCTGCAGGATCTGCTGTCCGGGCTCGGCTTCGAGGTGTTCACCATTCCGTTCCGGAATGTGTTCGAGTTCGGCGGATCGCTGCACTGCGCCACCTGGGATGTGCGCCGCATCGGAGAGTGTGAGGAGTACTTCTCGGCCAGCGACTACCGGCCGCTGGTGACGTGAAGATCGGCCTGATCTGTGGCGACGGCCTCCCGGTCTCGGGACTGTTGACGGTGTTCCGCAACGTGTTCCACCTCGGACGGTCGATGGGCGTCTTCGACGACACGGTCGTCGCCGATCTCGGCTACTCCTGGCGGTCGGATAAGACGCGGTTCTTCCCGAACGGCCCGGAATCCCACCCCTATCCGCCGTGGCTCAGGCCGACGATCAACGACTCGATCGCGGGGCTGGACCGAGCCGAGCTGTCGGCAGAGCTCGAGGACATCCGTCGACGCGTCGCCGCCTTCGATCGGTTGGAAGAGGCCGAGCGGCGGTCGCTCGTCGACCGGATCGAAGCCCTGCGGCAGGTGTACTTCGACCACTTCACGACATGGCTGCAGCGCCACGATCCGGATTGGGTCTTCGCAGTGAATCTCACTCTCCCGCATGCCGTCAGCGTGACGTCCGCGCTGTACATGGCCGCCGACCGCCATTACCGCGCGCGCCGGGGCGGGCTCGTGATCTGGGACCACGATCTGTGCGGCTCGAACGGGCGCTGGGACATCGCCATCGATCGACGGTTCTATCCGTCCGTTCCCAATTGCATGACACCGCTGCCCGCCGAGGCGGCACACGTCAACTGGGTCGTGGTATCTCAGGGGCTCGCGAGAGAGGCCGAAAGCTACGGCACCGCAGCGCGGCCGAAGGTCATCGCCAACCTGCTACCGGTGATCCCACCGGGAATCGACGAACGCCATCACGAGTTCGCGCGACAGCTCGGGTTGAGCCTGGAACGGCCGATACTGGTGAGCCCGGTACGGATCTACCGGGTGAAGGGCGTGGATCAGTCGCTGCGCTTCCACGCAGAAGTCGTGCGTGAGTGTCTCCGCCGTTCACTCCCACCGCCCTACCTGCTCGTCTTCGGAGACCTCGCCGAAGATCCCGACTACGGCGACGAACTCGTCGCACTCCGCGACGGACTCGCCACGCAGGAGTACGTCCGATTCCTCGGCGGCGTACCTCTCGAAACGGTGCAAGAAGCCGACGGGAACTGGCGGATGAACGAAGTGGACCTCCTGCGGCTGGCGCGAGCGACCCACGGCGGCGTCGTCTTCACACCCAGCGTCAGCGATTTCGAGACGATCGGCCTGGGCGCCGGATTGGCAGCTGTCGCAGAGGTTCCCGCCGTGTCGACGCGATACAACGCCTTCGACGAGGTCTACGGTGCCGCGGGTCTCGAATGCACCACGTTCGAGACCGACGGAACCGGCATGGCCGCAGCTGCACTGACATTCGTTGATGCACTGTCCGCATTCGCCGGCCAGGATGCCGACCTGACCGCCACCCTGAAGCGAAACCGGCGCGCCGTCGAGTCGTTGTTCCCGACCGAACCCTGGAGGACGCTGCTCGACTCGATGAACGGTGACATCGCCCGGTCCGACTCTCATGCCGAAGAGCTGACGATGTGACGTCCGAGCACCTCAGAGTGGTTCTCGTCGCGCCGCCGTATTTCGAGGTTCCGCCGAAGGACTACGGCGGAACCGAGGCCGTCATCGCAGACCTGGCCGATGGCCTCGTCGCGCACGGACACACCGTGTTCCTCTTGGGCGCAGGGCATTCCAGGACCGACGCGCGCTTCGTCGCGATCTCACCGGAGGCGGTTCCCGAGCGACTGGGTCAGGTTCGTCCCGAGATCGTGCACGCCATAGAGGTACGCCGGGCGGTCACGCGGCTGGCGCACCGGGACGGCGTGGACATTCTTCACGATCACACCATGTCCGGCGCCCTCAACGCATCGAGCTACGACAGCCTCGGCATCACGACGGTGTCCACCGTGCACGCCATGATCGACGCCGACATGCGCCGCTACTACTCGGCTCTCGATCGAGACCTCGGGCTGGTAGCCGTCAGCCATCGTCAACGACGCTCATCGCCGGAGCTCAACTGGGTGGGGACCGTTCACCATGGTCTGCGGGTCTCCGACTGGCCCTTCCGCGCGACCAAGGATGACTTCGCGCTGTTCCTCGGTCGGTTCTGCCCGGAGAAGGGAGCGCACCTGGCGTTGGATGCCGCTCACTCCGCGGGCGTCCCGCTGGTCCTCGCCGGCGGGTGCGTCGAACCGAGCGACCACGGCTATTTCGCGCAGCAGGTCGTGCCCCGACTGACGGATGGCGACAAGGTGATCGGGCCTGTCGGCGGACCGGCGAAGCGTGAACTCATCGCGGCGGCCCGGTGCCTGTTGTTCCCCATCAGATGGGAGGAGCCGTTCGGGCTGGTGATGATCGAGGCGATGGTGACGGGCACCCCCGTCGTGGCGCTGCGGGCAGGGTCGGTGAGTGAGGTCGTCGTCGACGGCAAGACCGGATACGTCTGCGACGAACCGCCGTCTCTCGGCGCCGCACTCGAGGCTGTCGGCGACATCGATCCGGACGCGTGTCGCGCGCACGTCCAGGAATTCTTCGACAGCGAGGGCATGGTCGCCGGCTACGAGGAGGTCTATGCGTCCGTCGCGGCATCGACGAAGTGACATGCGGCAGCGGGCCCACCCGTGCCAGGAGAACGACTTCAAGGGAGAAGCATTATGACCATCACTCGCGGGCTGCCTGCAGCCCTCATCATCGCCGCCGGCGTGGCTGTCGGATCGGCGGGCACCGGCTGGGCCGGCGGGCCCACACAGGTTGTCCCGGTTCCGCCGAACCCGACTGCGGCGGGCGGTGAGCCGTTCCAGGGCGTCTACGACCTGCGGTACACCCGGGCCTCCGGGCAGGTCCTCACCGGAACCTGGACGGCCACTGCATGCGGGCCCGGATGCGCCGACGTCGCGGCGGCCGTCGAGATCCTCGTGCCGTACAGCGGCAACGCCCGGCTGACCGGCAACCAGTGGTCGATGACGATCAACAGGCCGGACGCCGTCATCTGCCCCGACGAACGCCGGCTGCCCGGCACCACGACCTACACCTGGGACAACACCACACTGACCGGAGGCACGAACACCACCGCACCGGTGAACTGCGAAGGCGTACCGCAGGGACCCAACAAGCCGGGAACGTTCACCCTGACGAAGCGCGGATAGCGCCACGTCATTGGACTGGCTCGAGCGCCTCGAAGTACGGTTTCATCGACGGGTAATAGGCATCGAAGTCCGGCAGTGGCGACTGCTCCCTGGCTGCCACCAGGTTGTCGAGGTAGTACTCCCAGCCGGGTCCGACGTCCCCGATCCCGCGACGGTTCTCCAGGCGCTGGATCAGCCGCAGTTCGGTTGTTCCGCCCGACTCCTCGAGGAACAACGCGAGGTGCCACGAGCCCGATTCGTCGATCATCGTGAGGGCGAGATGGCGCGGCGGGTCACATGCCTCGATCCGCATGTCACACCACGGCGCGCCTTCTTCGAAGCCCAACTGGACTTCGATGGTCGAACCCGGCGCGCCTTCGCCCTTCCAGGTACCGAACCATCGGGCGCTCCGATCGGGTTCGGTCACGCTCGCCCACACGTCGTCGGCGGATGCGCGAAACGTCCGGGTGAAGGTGAGGTCGTACCCCGCGGGCGTGGTGAAGAGCCGGGCTGTCGGTGAGGGCGGTTTCATGCGGTGGCCTCCTGTGTCGTCGGGTCTCCGCGCCGCTCGCGGCGGGTGCGGTGGACCTCCGTGTCGAGCGCGTCGAGGTGCGCTTCCCACCCGAGCGGAGCCACGAGGCCGGCCAGCCACGTCATCAGGGGCGTCAGGGAGTCCGGGTTGAGGGCGTAAATGCGCTGTCTGCCAACCACTTCAGCCTTTACGAGGCCGCTCTCCCGCAGTACTCGCAGGTGACGACTCACCGCCGGGCGGCTGATCGGGAACAGCGCGCTCAGCTCGCCGGCCGGCATCGGCCGGTCACGCAGGCGTACGAGGATGTCGCGGCGAACGGGGTCCGCGACGGCCGCTGCGATCTCGTCCACGACCGGAAGTGTAACAGGGTGGTTACGCATCCGGAGTCGGGCCCGAAACGCAACAAGCCCCCTCGAAGAGGGGGCTTGCACAGCGTGGCAGGTGCAGGATTCGAACCTGCGTAGGCGTAAGCCGACGGATTTACAGTCCGCTCCCATTGGCCGCTCGGGCAACCTGCCGGGATGGTCGCACCCTGGAATTTGGTGCGAGTAGCAGGGTACAACGAGGATGGGCCAAGAACGAAAACGGGCCGAACACTTCAGGGAGGGAGCGAGTCCATGGCGGATTCCAGCTTCGACATCGTCAGCAAGGTCGACCGCCAGGAGGCCGACAATGCGCTCAACCAGGCCGCCAAGGAGCTGTCCACCCGCTTCGACTTCCGCGGCACCGACACCACGATCGCTTGGAAGGGCGAGGAGGCCGTCGAGATCGTCAGCTCCACCGAGGAGCGCGTGAAGGCCGCCGTCGACGTCTTCAAAGAGAAGCTCATCCGCCGCGACATCTCGATGAAGGCCTTCGACGCGGGTGAACCGCAGGCCAGCGGCAAGACCTACAAGGTGTCCGGCTCGATCAAAGAGGGCATCACCAGCGAGCAGGCCAAGAAGATCACCAAGCTCATCCGCGACGAGGGCCCCAAGGGCGTCAAGGCGCAGATCCAGGGCGACGAGATCCGGGTGAGCTCGAAGAAGCGCGACGACCTGCAGGCCGTTCAGGCGCTGCTCAAGGGCGCCGACCTCGACGTCGCGCTGCAGTTCGTCAACTACCGCTGACGCCCGGGGCGTGCCCATCGACCTGCGCTCCGACACCGTCACCCGGCCCACCGCGGCGATGCGGGCCGCGATGGCCGACGCCGAGGTCGGCGACGACCAGTACGGCGAGGACCCGACCACCAACCGGCTGCAGGCCAGGCTCGCCGAGCTGCTCGGCAAAGAGGCGGCGCTGTGGCTGCCGACCGGCACGATGGCCAACCAGGTCGCGCTGCGGGTGCTCACGCGCCCCGGCGACGAGGTGATCGCCGCCGCCGAGTCGCACGCCGCGTGGCACGAGGCCGGCGGCGCCGCGCTCAACGCGGGCGTGCAGATCGTCGAGATCGGCAGCCGCGGCACCTTCAACTCCGACGAGATGCTGGCCGCGATCAAGCCCTCCGGGCTTCCGGTCTTCCCGGTCACCACGCTGCTGCAGATCGAGAACACCCACAACCGCGCCGGGGGCGTCGTGTTCCCGCAGCCCGACATGGTCGACCTGTGCACGCTGGCCCGCGAGCGAGGCCTCGCCACGTTCCTCGATGGCGCCCGGCTGTGGAACGCCGCCGTCGCCACCGGCAGCACGCCCGGTGAACTGGCGGCGCCCTTCGACCTGGTGTCCGTCGCGTTCTCCAAGGGCCTCGGCGCACCCGGCGGGTCACTGCTCGCGGGAAGCGCCGACCTCATCGCCCAGGCCGACCGCCACCGCCGCCGGATGGGCGGGGCGATGCGGCAGAACGGCATCTTCGCCGCCGCAGCGCTGCACGGCCTCGACCACCATCTCGACCGGCTCATTGAGGACCACGCGAACGCCCGCATCCTCGCCGAGACCCTGGCCGGCGTCATCCCGATCGACCTCGCAACCGTGCAGACCAACATCGTCGTGTTCCATCTGCCGGTCGAGACGGCTCTGGACGCCGCCGCACTCGTCAGCCGGGCCCGCGACCACGGTGTGCTGCTCAACGCGTTCGGGCCGAGGACGGTCCGCGCCGTCACCCACCTGGACGTCGATGCCGAGCAGTGCCGAAGCGCCGCGCAGACGCTCGTCGAACTGCTCAGCTGACCGGTGCGACGGCGCTCACGTCGGTGTGCACCGGTGTCTTCTCGCCCTTGTCGTCGAGGATGAGCAGGCCGACGGGCTCCCGGGCCTCGAACGCCGACGGCTCCAGCCTCGCGGTGATGCCCGGCCCCACGTCGATGATCTGCAGCGCGGCGCCCTGGAGCGTCGGGTACAGGCTCAGCCCGCGCACCTCCGACACCGTCGGTGCCTTCCGGATCCATGGGTCGGCGCACTTCCACTCGTCGAAGCTGAGTTCCGGCGTGATGCCCGTCCACCACAGGTACAGCACCCGGTCGCCCATCGCGGGGTCGCGTGAACCCACAGTGACGGTGCGCGGCGCCGCACCATCCAGCGACACGATGGTCAGCGACGCCGACCCGCAGTCGGCGCCCGACTCGCGGAACACCGCGTAGGCGAGGCTTTCGCCGTCTGGGCTGATCACCGCCCGCTCGACCGGGGTGTTCGCGTTCGTGTTCCCCAGTGGCTTCGGCGGCTCGTCGGCCCGGACCGAATACAGGATGTGCGGACCGTTGGACGGCAGCGGCTGCGCCTCGGCCCGCGCCACCACCGCGGTGTCCCCGCGCGACGCGACCAGCAGCGGCGGGCCGGACGGGACGGGCGTCTTCGGGAGGTCGAGTGTGCGGCGCAGTGTCGGGGCCGGGTCCGCCACAGCGAGGTCGAGTTGCATCAGCCGGTCCGGCTCCTCGACCCACACGACGGTGCTGCCGCCGCCGGTGCCCAGCCACGGACCGACCGGCACCTCGATGGTCCGCGGATACCTGCTCTCGGTGTCGAGCACGGCCAGGCGGCCCTCGCTTCGGGCGAACACGAACCGGCCGTCCTCGGTGAGGATCGGCTCGCCGGTGGCGGCGAACTCGCCGGGTTCGGTCGCGACTAGCGTGCCCCCCTGCGCCAGCCCGATCTCGTTGGCCGCCCGGAACGCCAGGATCGGCCCCGTGGCCTCCTGCTCCGCCTCCGGTGCCTGGCACCCCGCCAGCAGCGCCGTCGACGCCAAGCCCACGAGCAGAGTTCGCATCGTCACGCCGTCGATTATCCGGGTGGCGGCGCCGACTCTCGCAGGGCGTCGAGGAGCGCGGCAAGCGACACAGCGGCGAATCCGATGGCCGAATCGCCGATCCCGTACGGGATGACCAAGGTCTCGCCGTGCAGGAGCGCGCCACACGAGTAGACGACGTTCGGCACGTAGCCGTCCTGCTCGTCAGCGCCCGGGCTCAGCAACGGTCGGCGGAGTCGGCCGACGATCCGGGTCGGATCGTCCAGATCGAGCAGCAGCGCGCCGATACGGTACGTGCGCATCGGACCGACGCCATGGGTGAGCACCAGCCACCCCTCGGACGTCTCGATCGGCGGGCCGCAATTGCCGAGTTGCAGCACTTCCCACGGCTCTTCGGGCTGCTGGCACGGGGACGCATCGGTCCACACGCACCGATGGTGGGAGAAGCCGACGGAGTTGGTCTCCCGGTCCGAGCGCGACATCGCCGCGTAGCGGCCCGCGATCCGGCGGGGAAACAATCCAAGGCCCTTGTTGGCCGCGGCGGCACCGACCATCGGCGTAGAGGTGAAGGTGCGGAAATCCGTTGTCGCGAGCAACTGTTGGCTGATCAACGAGCCGCTGTAGGCCGTGTAGGAGGCGTAGTAGGTGACGGCGCCATCGTCGTCGACGAAGCGCAGGAACCGCGCGTCCTCCATACCGGCCGCCTCGGCGCCCATCGCCGGGACGAGCACCCGCTCGCTGAGAGGCACCTCGTCGGGGAACCGGATGCCGTAGGTGCGTTCGCCGACGGCCCGGATGGCCGTGATCGTCTTGTGTGCGCGCCCGCGGGTGCTCCGGTGCGTGTTCAGCCGATCCAGACGCTCGCTCAGATCGGTACGGGTGAAGCTGTCACCGAGCGGATCGAGGACGTAGTCGGCGGCCTCACCGGCCGCGTCGAGCCGGGTCAACTCGCTGCGGAACACGGCGGCCTCGAGCAGGGTGGCGTCAGTCAAGCCGACGGAGGCAAAGGCGGGCGGGGCGTCGAGAAGAACCCCACCCTCGGCGTCGACGGTCCCGGTGCGGAACCCGATCGTGGAGCGGTGCCCCTCACCGATGCCGCGGACACTCATCACGAACCGCAGGCTGCCCGCGGGCACATCGGTCTGGTCGGGGTGCGCGACCATGCTGGGGTTGCACAGCGCCGCCCCTTCGATGGCGTACTCACTGGTGAACGCCGCGCCGACGAGCAGCGTCCGCTCCGGGGTGAGTTCCACGTCGCGATCGAGGCGGTCAGCGAGTTCCCGGGCGTGCCTGCGGAACGTCCCGAGCACGTCGCGGTGCCGTCCCTGGAAGCGGGCCAGCACATCGTCGAGGGTCGACCGGACGGTGTCCTCGTCCAGCGCGAGGATGCGGCGCAGCACCACTCCCGCTCGGGATTCCTGGTGTTCGAACCCCTCCTGGCCCGGCACGAACAACTGGGTGATCACCCGTGACCTGTCCGGCGTGACTCGCACCGGACTCCGAGTGGCGAGCGGACTCGCCACCGAGGTCATCGGGGCACGGTAGCGAGCCGGCGAGCGTGTTGGAACGTCGAGAGCACCGCCAGCGTCGACTCGGCGCCTCTGTTGAGGTTCACCCCGTCGGCGTGCAGGCCGTCATACCCGCCACCGGTCTCGGGGTCCCACATCACCTGCGCCGAGTCGTTGTCGCCCTCGAACCAGGCCGCCGCCCGGCGCACGCCGTCGGGCCATGCCTGGTCGGGATCGACGGCAGCGGCGCGTGCGCACGCGTCGGCGAGTGTGGCCACCTCGATGGGTTGCTGATCGAAGCCGGGCCGCGCATCGCTGCTGTCCCGGCCGCCCACCGGCGTGGGTGAGAAATGACCGTCCACCGTTTCGTAGTCGACCAACCAGGCCAGCAGATCGAGTCCGCGCCGGCGAAGTTCGGAGTCGTCGAGAGCGTCGCCGGTCGCGATCATCGCCTCGGCGAGAACGGCATTGGCGTAGGCGAGGCGCGCCTCCGGCCACGGCCAGGACGGGTCGCCGGTCGGTGCGGGTAGAGAGTCGCGGTAGTCGGTGAGCAGTCTGCGTGCCCCCGCGTGATCGGATTGGGCGCTGAGCAGTTCGGCCGCCCCCAGGGCCGCGAACGCCATCGCCCGAGGTGATGTCGACCGTGCCTGAACGGCACGCTCGAACTGCATGAGGGCGGTCTGCTTCGCCCATGCGACCGGACTGTGTGCCGCCGCCGTTCCCGTGGCCCACACGCAGCGGCCCCACGGGTCGTCGAGGCCCGGCTCGTCGGTCCAGTTGCCGCTGCTGTCCATCCGGTTGCGGCAGGGCCCAGTCAGGGTCTGCGCGTCGCCGAGGAAGCGCAGCGCGAGCCCGGCCAGACCATTCAGAGTGCGGTCCACCTCGGGTTGCCGGACGACCACGACGATGACCCGCGCCATGTCATCGGTGCAGTAGCCGTGTTCGGGCCGGGGCGCGTCGAGGCAGGCGTGCTCGAAGGTGCCGCGACTGTCCGTCATCCGTCGCAGATGGTCGAAGAGCGGGACGGGTGTGTTCATGCAGCTGCCATCCGTTCGTGGAGTACGCGTTGAGCCAGAACGAGATACGCATCCGCGACGATGGACCACGACATCGTCGGTGCCAGCCTGCGCGCCTCGGCGGCCATGGCTCCCGCAAGCCTCGGTTCGGTCAGCACCCGCCGCAGGGCGGACGTCATCGCGTCCGGGTCACCATGGTCGACGATGATTCCCGCCCCGGTGCCCAGGAGTTCGACGGCGTGCGGGAATGCGGTGGCCACGACCGGACGACCGTGTGCAATGGCGTCGACCAGGACCCCGGAGGTCACCTGATCGGTGGAGTCGTAGGGCAGCACCACCGCCGCGGACGACTGCACCAGAGAGGTCAGCGATGCCGCGCCCCTGTAGTCGTCGTCGAACATCACCGAACCCGCCAGACCGTGGCGCCTGGCCTGCTCACGGCGAGCGTCGCGATACGCCTCACCGTCGTTGGCCAGCACCTTGGGGTGGGTTCCGCCGGCAACCAGATATCGCGGTTGGCCTGTGAGGCCGTGCAGCGACCGCATGGCCTCGATCACCCGCTCGATGCCCTTGCCGGGCCCGATCAGGCCCCAGGTCAGCAACGTGGGTCTTCCGGAACGCTTGGTCGGCACCTGCGTGGGGATCCGCGCGCCGTGCGGGATCGTGGTGACCTTACGACTGTCCACGTCGAAGCCCTGGCACAGCCGGACCTTGGCGGCATCCGACATCACGACTATCCGATCGGACAGCGTCGCGAGCCGCTCCAGGATCCAACGTTGATGCGGCGTAGGCCTTTTGAGCACCGTGTGCACCACCACGATCGACGGGATCCGCAGTTCGCCGACGATGTCGACGACTTCGTCGCCGTCGGCGCCGCCGTAGAGACCGTACTCGTGCTGGATGACAGCCACGTCGCTCTGGTTCAGCAGTCCGGCTCCGGCGCGCACCGAAGACGCCGAGCCGTTGACGACCTCGCCGATGACACAGGAAGCCGGGGTGGGCGAGTCGCCGGCGACCCGCACGACGTTGATGTCGGAGCCGTGTGACGTCAAGCCGTCGGCAAGGGCCGCGCTGAAGGTGGCCAAGCCACATCTGGTCGGCGGGTAGGTACTGAGAATTCCGACGCTGGGGCGCGGGAACGGCTGCGCTGCACAGTCGAAAGACGACGGTCGGAGAAAGGACGAAACGGTCAAGGTGATCCCGGCTTTGCGGTTGCCACCGGGTTGTCCGGCGTGAGCGATTGCTCGGGCGATCGGCGGTGAGACGGCCGACCCTTCCCGGACTGGCTGGTTGCCCAACTCGTTCGACCGTACACCCAAAGCCGCCGCTGCGGTGCAGGCGGCGGTTCCGCCGGCGGTGCTTTCGGCACCGAATCGCCCTCCCATCCGGTTGCCCGGCCCTACCCTGATCGGATGGCACCCGCTAAGCGCGAACCCAATGTCGTCGTCCTCGGCGGAGGCTCCTGGGGCACCACCGTCGCGTCCATCTGCGCCAGGCGCGGACCGACGCTGCAGTGGGTGCGGTCGGAGTCGACGGCCAAGGACATCAACGAGAATCACCGCAACACCAAGTACCTCGGCGACGAAGTCGCCCTGACCGAGACGCTGCGCGCCACCACCGATTTCGCCGAGGCCGCCAATCAGGCCGACGTCGTCGTGATGGGTGTGCCGTCGCACGGATTCCGCGGCGTGCTGGAGGAACTGGCAGGCGAGCTACGGCCGTGGGTTCCGGTGGTGTCGCTGGTCAAGGGCCTCGAGCAGGGCACCAACATGCGGATGAGCCAGATCGTCGGCGAGGTCCTGCCCGGCCACCCGGCCGGAATCCTGGCCGGGCCGAACATCGCCCGTGAGGTCGCCGACGGTTACGCGGCCGCCGCGGTGCTCGCCATGCCCGACCAGCACCTGGCGGCACGTCTCGCGGAATTGTTCCGTACCAAGCGTTTTCGCACGTACACCACCGACGACGTGGTGGGAGTGGAGATGGCGGGGGCGCTGAAGAACGTCTACGCGATCGCCGTGGGCATGGGCTACTCGCTGGGCATCGGCGAGAACACCCGCGCGATGGTGATCGCCCGCGCGGTGCGCGAGATGTCGAAGATGGGCGAGGCCCTCGGCGGGCACCGCGACACCTTCGCGGGGCTGGCAGGCATGGGCGACCTCATCGTCACCTGCACCAGCCAGCGCAGCCGCAACCGCCACGTCGGCGAGCAACTCGGCTCAGGCAAGTCGATCGACGAGATCATCGCGTCGATGAACCAGGTCGCTGAGGGCGTGAAGGCCTCGAAGGTGATCATGGAGTTCGCCGACGAGTACGGCCTCAACATGCCGATCGCCCGCGAGGTGGACGGCGTGATCAACCACGGCTCGTCCGTCGAGCAGGCTTATCGCGGACTGGCCGCCGAGAAGCCCGGCCACGAGGTGCACGGCCAGGGGTTCTGACCTCAGTTGAAGTAGGGGCTGGTGCCCTCGGGTCGGTCGATCAGCGGGTTGCTGCTGACGACCCAGCTGGCCGTGGGGCTGATGACGAAGCCGTTCTGGGTCCGGGTGTCGACGCACGACGTGATGGTGCCGTCGGTGCCGCAGCTGACCGTCTGGAAGCTGAGCCGGCTGTTCGGTGGCAGCGGCTTGGGCGCTTCCGTCCCCGCGTACAGCGGCGCCGAGGTGCTGGAGAATCCCGGCGCCCCGGGGCCGCCGCTGACCAGGTTGGCGCCGCCGGGCGCACCCGGCAGTGCGCCGCTGCAGCCGTAGCCACCGTTGCGCTGCAGCACACAGGTGATGCCCTGAGGGGTGGCGAAGGCGTACCAGGAGCCGTCCGTCACGGCGTAGTCCGGCAGCTTGGCCGGTGCCCAGGCGTTGACGTTGGGCAGCGGCGGTGGCGGCGGCGGCGCAGGTGGTTGGGCTGCCGCGACCCCCGGCATTCCGACGAAGACCGCCCCCACGGCACTGGCCGCGCCGATCAGCATTCTGGTCAGCACGCGCTCACCCTAACGCGGTTGCGCCGACGGCGGGCACCGATGGCCTCAGTACCGGCCGGGGCCGCGGCCTGCCATGTCCTCGAGCCGGCGGATCCGCTCCTCGATCGGCGGGTGCGTCGAGAACAGCTTGCCCATCTTCTCGCCGGCCCGGAACGGGCTGGCGATCATCAGGTGCGCCTGGTCGGCCAGTTGCGGCTGGGGCGGCAGCGGGGCCGCCTCCACCCCGCCGGCGATCTTGCGCAGCGCCGACGCCAGCGCCAGCGGGTCGCCGGTCAGCTCGGCGCCGGACTGGTCGGCCTGGTACTCCCGCGACCGGGACACCGCGAGCCGAACCACCGTCGCCGCGATCGGCCCCAGCAGCGAAACCAGCAGCAGAGCAAAGGGATTGGCTCCACCCTCGCGGTTACCGCCGAACATCGACGCGAACATCGCGATGTTGGCCAGCGCGGTGATCACCGACGCCATCGCCCCCGCCACACACGAGATCAGGATGTCGCGGTTGTAGACGTGCGACAGCTCGTGGCCGAGCACCGCGCGCAACTCCCGCTCGTTGAGGATCTGCAGGATCCCGGTGGTGCAGCACACCGCGGCGTTGCGCGGGTTGCGCCCCGTCGCGAACGCGTTCGGGTTGGCGGTGTCGGAGATGTAGAGCCGCGGCATCGGCTGCCGGGCCGCGGTCGCGAGCTCGCGCACGATGCGATACATCGCCGGCGCCTGCATCTCGTTGACCGGCTGGGCGTGCATCGCCCGCAGCGCGAGCTTGTCGCTGTTGAAGTAGACGTAGATGTTCATGCCGACGGCGAACAGCACCGCCAGGAACATGATCGACCGGCCGAACAGCGCGCCGACGAACACGATCAGCGCGGACATGCACACCAGCAACAGGAACGTCTTGAATCTGTTGGCGTGCGGGTTCCAGCTCATCGCGGGGCTTCCTCCTGTCGTGAATCTGAAGAGGTCTTCGCCGGTTGAACGCTCCGGACCGCCGTCCGGGTTCCGTGAACTCAGCCGTGCCGGTTCACGGTGTAGTCGACCAGCGACGCCATCGCATACCGACCGGGCCCGTCGGGCAGCTGATCGAGCTCCTCGCGGGCCTGCGCGGCGTAGCGCGCCACGGTCTCCTTCGCCGCCGTCATCCCTGGTGAGCGCCGCAAAAGCCGCAGCGCCTCAGCCAGATCGTGGTCGTTGTCGATCGGGGCGGCGAGCAGTTCCCGCAGCCGGTCGGCGTCGGCGCCGGTTTCCCGCAGGGCGTAGAGCACCGGCAGGGTGTGGACGCCTTCACGCAGGTCGGTGCCTGGCACCTTGCCCGACTCGTCGGGGTCGCTGTCGATGTCGATGATGTCGTCGGAGATCTGGAACGCCGTGCCCACGATGCCGCCGAGGCGGCTCAGCCGCTCGACCTGCTCCTCGTCAGCGCCGGAGAACGTCGCACCGAAACGGCCGGACGCGGCGATCAGGCAGGCCGTCTTCTCGTAGACCACCTTGAGGTAGTGCTCGATCTCGTCGACGCCCTCGGCGGCGCCGCGCGTCTCGCGCATCTGACCCGTGACCAGCTGGGCGAAGGTGTCCGCGATCACCCGGACGGCGTCCGGACCGAGCCGCGAGACCAGCCGCGACGCCGTCGCGAACAGGTAGTCGCCCGCCAGGATCGCGATGTTGTTGCCCCACCGGGCGTTGGCCGACGGGGCACCGCGGCGCATCTGCGCCTCGTCCATCACGTCGTCGTGGTACAGCGTCGCCAGGTGCACCAGCTCGATGACGGCGCCCGCCACCGAGACCTGCCAGCCGTCGGGTTCGGGCCCCAGCTGCGCGGAGAGCACCGTGAACAGCGGGCGGAACCGCTTGCCGCCCGCCTGGAAGAGATGCTGCACGGCCTCGGCCATCAACTCGTCGGCTCTGCCCAGCTCAGAGGACATCAGCTCCTCGATGCGGGCCACGCCGTCGCGGACGTCGGACGCGAACGCCGCGTCGCCGAAATCCACGCCTGCCACCACGGTCGCCGGTGTCCTCACCTCTCCAACATACTGGGGACGATGAGAACCAGGGCAGACGTGGTTGTGGTGGGCGCCGGACCCGCGGGGTCCGCGGCCGCGGCGTGGGCCGCCCGCGACGGCCGCGACGTGCTGGTGATCGATTCCGCGCAGTTCCCCCGCGACAAGGCCTGCGGTGACGGCCTCACCCCGCGGGCGGTCGCCGAGCTGGAGCGGCTGGGGCTCGGGCCGTGGCTGGACGGCCGGATCCGGCACCGCGGGCTGCGGATGGCCGGCTTCGGCGCCGACGTCGAGGTGCCCTGGCCGGGGCCGTCGTTCCCGCCCACCGGCAGCGCCGTGGCGCGCACCGAGCTCGACGACCGCATCAGGTCGGTCGCCGCCGACGACGGCGCGAAGATGCTGCTCGGCGTCAAAGCCGTTGCGGTGCGCCATGACTCGTCGGGTGCCGTCGAGGCGGTGGTGCTCGACAACGGCGACGAGGTCGGCGTGGGCACCCTGATCGTCGCCGACGGCGCCCGCTCCACCCTCGGCCGCGTGCTGGGCCGGGAATGGCATCAGGAGACGGTCTACGGCGTCGCCGTGCGGGGGTATCTCGCAAGCCCGCGCAGCCACGAACCGTGGATCACCTCGCACCTGGAACTGCGGTCACCGGAGGGCAAGGTGCTGCCGGGCTACGGGTGGATCTTCCCGCTCGGCAACGGCGAGGTGAACATCGGCGTCGGCGCGCTGGCCACCGCAAAGCGCCCCTCGGACGCGGCGTTGCGGCCGCTGATGTCGTACTACACCTCGCTGCGCCGCGAGGAGTGGGGCTTCGACGGCGAACCGCGCGCGCCGCTGTCGGCGCTGCTGCCGATGGGCGGGGCCGTCTCGGGAGTCGCGGGACGCAACTGGATGCTGATCGGCGACGCCGCCGCCTGCGTCAATCCGCTCAACGGCGAGGGCATCGACTACGGCCTGGAGACCGGCCGGCTGGCCGCCGAGCTGCTCGGCGCGGCGGACCTGTCGACGGTGTGGCCCGCGGTGCTGCAGGAGCACTACGCGCGCGGGTTCTCGGTGGCGCGGCGGCTGGCGCTGCTGCTGACGCTGCCTCGCTTCCTGCCGCTGACCGGCCCGGTGGCGATGCGGTCGACGACGCTGATGCGGATCGCGGTGCGGGTGATGGGCAATCTGGTGACCGACGAGGACGAGGACCGGATCGCGCGGGTGTGGCGGGTCGGCGGGCTGGCCTCGCGAAAGCTGGACGCGCGCAAGCCGTTCAGCTGAATATCCGCCGAAAATGTTTGCGAAGGCTACCTTTTCGTCGCCCAGCCGTCGTCTGCCATTCAGCTCGGCCGGTTACGGTCGACCGCATGGCCGTTGTCGACCACGAGCTGCCGAAGCCTCCGTCATCGATCGATGATGCGCCGCCGAGGAGGACCCGTACGCCCGAGGAACGGCGCGTCGAGGTCTGCCCCGTCTGCCACACGGCGCTGCCCGCCGTGACCGCCCGCTGCTTCTTCTGCGAGTGACGGTCACTCCGACGGGCTGAGCTCCTCGTCGACAGCGCGCGGATTCTTCCTTCGTCGCGCGCTGGCCTGCTCGATGAGTTCGGCGGTCGACAACTTCGGCTTCTGCTCGGTCAGGCTCTGCTTGGTCAACCCCAGGGCGATCAACACCTCGACGAACACGATGATCAGGCCGGTCCAGTAGGCCCACTTCATCGTCGGATCGGGCCGTGTGGTGAAGAAGAGAATCAAGAAAATCGGTCCGACGATGCCGAACACGAACACCACGAGCTGGATCTTGACGTACCGCCAGAACGTCTGCATTCGCCGATCTCCTCGTCGCCCGAGTGGACGCGTGAATGCTATCCCGCCGGGCCCGCAACGGGACTACTCTGGAGTCCACGCGGGTTGTTCACTGTGACAGCGAGGAGATCCGCGAATGATCGCATCGCACAGGCCGGCCCGGCTGCTCTGGGTGGCCGCAGCATCAGCCGTGATGGCGCTCGGCCTCAGCGCCCCGGTCACCGCGAAACCGATGGGTCCGTGCGGGGACGTCACCTACGTCGGCAAGTGCGAACCGATCAGCGAGCGCGACACCACCCCGCCGCGCCAGGGTCATCCCGACGCGCCGATCCTGCCGCAGGGCAGCGGCGGCCCGCTCGGCTGAGAAGCCCGGCTAAGTACCGGGTTTGACGGCGGCGTGCAGGGCGACGATGCCGCCGCTGAGGTTGCGCCACCGCACCTGCGACCACCCGTTGTCCTCGATCCGCCGGGCCAGATCCGGCTGCTCCGGCCAGGCCCGGATCGACTCGGCCAGATAGACGTAGGCGTCCGGGTTCGACGACACCGCCCGCGCCATCCTCGGCAGAGCCTGCATCAGGTACTCCTTGTACAGCGTCGAGAACGGCCCGAACGTCGGAGTGGAGAACTCGCACACCACCAGTCGCCCACCGGGCCGCGTCACCCGAGCCATCTCGCGGAGCCCCGCCGCGTGGTCGACGACGTTGCGCAGCCCGAAGCTGATGGTGACCGCGTCGAACACGCCGTCGTCGAACGGCAGCCGGGTGGCGTCACCGGCCACCTTGGGGACGTCGCGGCGAGCGCCCGCGGCCAGCATGCCCACCGAGAAGTCCGCCGCCACACACCAGGCGCCGGACGCCGCCAGCTCGACGGTCGAGACGGCCGTGCCCGCGGCGAGGTCGAGCACCTTGTCGCCGGCGCCGATCTGCAGCGCCGCGCGGGTGGCCCGTCGCCAGAAGCGGTCCTGTCCCAGCGAGAGCACGGTGTTGGTCAGGTCGTAGCGGCGGGCGACGCCGTCGAACATCGACGCCACCTCGTGCGGATTCTTCTCCAACGACGCCCGGCTCACGATGCCGACGCTACCTGTGAATCCACGGCCGCCGGGAATGGTGACGCCGCGGCGGTGCTTATACGGCGACATGAGTGCAAAAGTCTGGTTCATCACCGGCACGTCGCGCGGGTTCGGGCGCGAGTGGACGATCGCCGCCCTCGACCGCGGCGACCGGGTGGCCGCCACCGCCCGCGACACCTCGACGCTCGACGACCTGGTCGAGAAGTACGGCGACGCCCTGCTGCCGATCCGCCTCGACGTCACCGACCGCGACGCCGGCTTCGCCGCGGTCAAGCAGGCCCACGACCACTTCGGGCGGCTCGACATCGTGGTCAACAACGCGGGCTACGGCCAGTTCGGCTTCGTCGAGGAGCTCTCCGAGCAGGAAGCGCGCGACCAGATCGAAACGAACGTCTTCGGCGCACTGTGGATCACCCAGGCGGCGCTCCCCTATCTGCGGGCCCAGCGCAGCGGCCACATCCTCCAGGTGTCGTCGATCGGCGGCATCACGGCGTTCCAGAACGTCGGCATCTACCACGCGTCGAAGTGGGCGCTGGAGGGGTTCTCCCAGGCGCTGGCGCAGGAGGTCGAGTCGTTCGGCATTCACGTGACCCTCATCGAACCGGGCGGCTTCGACACCGATTGGGCCGGTTCGTCGGCCAAGCGCGCGACCCCGCTGCCCGCCTACGAGCAGGCGCACGCCCAAGCCGACGCCGCCCGCAGCAAGCGCACGGCGAAGTCCGGCGACCCGAAGGCGTCGGCCGCCGCGGTGCTCAAGATCGTCGACGCGGAGAAGCCGCCGCTGCGGGTGTTCTTCGGTGAGCTCCCGCTGCAGCTGGCCCGCGCCGACTACGAGAGCCGCCTCGCGACGTGGGAGGAGTGGCAGCCCGTATCCGTCGAGGCAGGCGGCTGAGGCTCGCGGTACTAGGCGGCTTTGAGGCGGCGCAGGCCCTGCACCGCTTCGTAGTGCCCGATCAGCTCGTCGCAGATGGCGGGCCAGGTGCGGCCCAGCACGCTGCGGCGAGCGGCCACCGAGTAGCGATGCCGTTCGTCGATCAGGTGGTCCACCGAGTCGGCGAGCTTGTTCTCGAACTCGGCGACGGGCAGCAGCAGGCCGGTGCGGTAGGGCGCGACCAGGTCGCGCGGACCGCCCGCATCGGGCGCGATGACCGGCACACCCGAGGCCATCGCCTCCTGCACCGCCTGGCAGAACGTCTCGTGCTCGCCGGGATGGACGAACACGTCCATGCTCGCGTAGGCGGTGGCCAGTTCCACGCCGTGCAGCGCCCCGGTGAACACCGCCGACGGCAACACGGCCTGCAGTTTCGCGCGGTCGACGCCGTCGCCGACGACCACCAGTTGCAGATCGTCGCGGCCGGCCAGCACGGCCAGGCGTTCGACGTGCTTCTCCGGCGCCAGCCGGCCCACGAAGCCGACGATCGGCCTGCCATCCGGGGACCACTGCTGCCGCAGGCCGTTGTCGCGGGCCGACGGCGCGAAACCGGTGATGTCGACGCCGCGGGCCCAGCGGTGCACCCGCGGGATCCGATGTGCGGCCAGGTTCTCCATCGCCGAGGTCGACGGCGCCAGCGTGCGGTCGGCCTTGCTGTGCAGCCTGCGGGTCCACGCCCACGACGCGCGCGACAGCACGCCGACGCCGTAGCTCTCGGCGAAGCCGGCCACGTCGGTCTGGAACACCGCGACGGTCGGGACCCCGAGATAGCGGGCCGCATGCACGCCGCCCCACCCGAGCAGCGCCGGCGACGCCAGGTGCACCACGTCGGGATCGAAGCCGCGCAGCACCTGGACGATCCGGGGCCGCGGCATCCCCAGCGGCAGCGAGTTGATCTTCGGGAACATCCGCGACGGCACCCGGTGCACCCGGACGCCGTCGTGCACCCGGTCGGCGGGTGGTTCGCCGCGGGGGGTGTCGGGGGCGATGATCAGCACCTCGTGACCGGTGCGGCGGAGGTGCTCGACCACCCGGAGCACGGAGTTGGTGACACCGTTGACGTTGGGCAGGAAGGACTCGGCGACGATGGCAACTCGCACGCCGTGATCGTCTCAGCGTGCGCTTTCCCAGAGGTTGCGTGCAGGCATACGCGACACGAAAACCCGGGATCGCATGGCGGCGAGCGCGCGGTACCGTCGCCTCCATGACCGCGAGCAGGAAATCAGTGGCGCTCTGGCTGATGGTGCTGCTGCTCTTCACGGCCGCGTGCAGTCGCGGCATCGACGGCGCCGCCCAGCGTGATCCGGTCGAGCCGGGCACCGCCGTCACCGAGGACGGCTACGGCATCGTGATCGGCTTCCCCGAGGCGCCCGCGCGTATCGAGGTGTTCACCGAGCCGCAGTGCCCACACTGTGCGGACCTGCAGACCGACTTCGGCGCCGACTTCGAGCGCTACATCGACCTGGGACAGCTCGCGGTGACCTACCGCCCGCTGACGTTCTTCGACCAGGACGGCAACGACCACTCCGCCCGGGTGAGCAACGCGATGTTCCTGGCCGCAGGCCCGGGCACGTCGGCGCCCGACTTCCAGAACTTCGTCGAACAACTGTGGGCACAACAGGATTCACCGAAGGCGCCATCGAATGCCGACCTGGCGAAGCTCGCGACCGACAGTGGTGTCGGCGACGCGAAGGCCGAGGAGATCTCCGCGGGCACGAAGGGCGTGGACACCGCGGAGATGACGGCGCTGAACACCGAATTCCTCTGGGAGGTCAACCCGCTCGACGCGGGCACACCGACCGTATACGACCTCGTCAACGACGAGAAGCTCGACATCTACGACGACAACTGGCTGGCGAAGCTGCTGTCCTCGGTGTGAGGGTCACGGCCGCAGCGCGACCCGGATGCAGTTGTCCTGCTTGTTCTTGAACATGTCGTAGGCCCGCACGCCCTCCTCGAGCGGCAGGTCGTGGGTGATCAGCTTGGCGGGGTCGAGGTCGCCCTGCTCGACGTAGTCGAACAGCCGCTTCATGTAGCGCTGCCCGTGCTGCTGAGCCGATTTCAGCGTCAGGCCCTTGTTGGTCACCACACCCATCGGGAACTTGTCGGTGAGGCCGTAGACGCCGAGCACCGATACGACGCCACCTTTGCGGCAGGCCAGGATCGCCTGCCGCAGCGCGCTCGCCCGGTCGGTCTCCAACCGCAGCAGCTGCTTGGCGCGGTCGTAGACCTGCTGCACACCGGTGCTGTGACCCTCCATGCCGACGGCATCGATGCACGAGTCGGGCCCACGCCCACCGGTCATCTCGCGCAGCATCTCCTGCACGCTGTCGACCGCGGTGTAGTCGATGGTCTCCAGCCCGAAGCCGTCGCGCGCCAGCGCCAGTCGCTCGGGAATGCGGTCGATCACGATCGCCCGGTCGGCGCCCAGCAGCAGCGCGCTGCGGGCCGCCATCAGCCCGACGCCGCCCGCACCCCACACCGCGACGGTGTCGCCGCCGGAGATGTCGCAGAAGTCGGCGCCCATGAATCCGGTCGGGACCGCGTCGGAGAGGAACAGCGCCTGCTCGTCGGTGATGTCACCCGGTATCGGGAAACAGTTGGTGTCGCCGAACGGCACCCGGATGAACTGGGCGTGCGATCCGGCATAACCGCCGAATTCGTGGGTGTAGCCGTAGATCCCGCCGGACGGATAGCCCAGCAGCGGCTGCTGCAGTTCGGCGTTCGGATTGGTGGTGTCGCAGCAGGAGTACAGCTCGTGCTCGCAGTACCAGCACCGGTCGCAGGCGATGAACGACGGCACCACCACCCGGTCGCCGACCTTGATCTGGCTGACCTCGCGACCGGTCTCGACGACCTCGCCCATGAACTCGTGGCCGAACACGTCGCCTTCGCGCATGCCGGGCAGGTAGCCGTCGACGAAGTGCAGGTCCGACCCGCAGGTGGTGGACAGCTTCACCGCGAGGATCACGTCGTGGGGGTTGAGCAGTTCGGGGTCGTCGACGGTCTCGACCGACAGGTCGTTGACACCGTTCCAACACAGCGCGCGCATGAATGGCCTTTCGTCAGCGCGCGGAGTCGCGCGCGCTCGGATTGGATCGGATGGTCGGCACCTCGCCGGTCTGCAGGAGCGCCCGCACCCGGTAGAGCACCTTGAACGCGAGCGCACCCGTCAGCAGGCCGGGCGCGGGGCTCTTCGCGTGCACCGTCACCTCGGTGCCGAGGTCACGCGGGGCTTCGCGGTAGGTGACGACGATCTCGTTGCGGTCGTCGTCGATGCCGGCGAAGCGGACGCCGGAGATGTCCTCCTGCAGTCGCGACTCCCACGTCGTCTTCACCGGACCGGCCTGCAGCCGCCACCGGTAGCGGTCGGGGCCGGTGACCTCAACCTCGCCGACGTCGCCGAGCACCACCGAGAGCTCGTCGGGGTTGCGCCAGAACTGCCGGACGCGCTCGAGCGGAACGCTGATCGTCACCGACTGGGTGGCCGTGCGTTGCGGCAGCTGGTCGGCCAGCTTCCCGGCCACCTCGGCCGCCTGCTTCTTCGCGGTGTCCAGAGCACTCATCGCCCGTTCCCTTCCGATGCCGTCGACGGGTCGCGATACCCGCGAAGGGAGCAGCCAAACGGCATGCGGGCAATACGATGACGCGCATGATGCGGTCAGCCGCCGTGGTGCTCGCGACCTGCATGCTCGCACTGTCAGCCGGCGTGGTCGCGCCGGCGCAGGCGTGCGGCTGCGGCGCCTACATCCCCGCGCAGGAGGGTCCTGCCGTCACCGAAGAGCGGGCGCTGGTCGCCTGGGACGGCGCCGGCGAGGACGTGTTGATGTCCTTCGACGTGCGGGGCAGTTCGGCGTCCGCGGCCTGGGTGATGCCGGTGCCGTCGGCGGCGCGGGTCACCCTCGGCGAGCCGGAGGTGTTCGACGAGATCGACCGGCTCACCGCGCCGCGCATCGAGTACCGCGACTCGTGGTGGCCCACCTTCGACTGGATGAAGGGCTTCGCGAGCGAAGCGCCCGACACCGCCCGTGCGCCGGCCCCGACCGGTGTCAACGTGCTCGCCCGGCAGCGCATCGGTCCGTTCGACGTGACGCGGCTGACCGCGGGTGATCCGGCCGAGCTCGCCGATTGGCTTGCGGGCCGGGGCTTTCCGCACCCACCGGGGCTGGATCGCAACCTCGCGCCCTACGTACAGAACGGCTGGGAGATCGTGGCGGTCCAGCTGGTCCCCGGCGCCGCGGGCGAGTCGCTGACCGGTGGCCTGCAGCCGCTGCGCCTGTCGTTCCGCTCCGACGAGGTGGTCTACCCGATGCGGCTGTCGCAGTCGGCGACGACGCCGCAGACCGTCGACCTGACCGTGCTGGCCGATCACCGGATGGACCCGTCGCAGATCCCGGTGGCAGGCAATGATCCGTCGCTCACCTTCGCCGGGCGGATCGAGGCGATGCCGCCTGCGCTCGCCGAATACGCCGGCGAGGCGGCGTTCCTGACGCGATGGAAGAACACCATCGACGACCCGTCCGCGATCGACGGCGACTACGTATTCGTCCAGGCGTCGGCCGACACCCCGTTCCAGGAGGTGATCTACCGGTACCGCGACCGCGGCGACATCACCGGGCTCGTGCTGGTCGCGCTGGTGGCCGTCAACGGGATCACCGTGGTCGTCGCGCTGATCGCCGGCGCTATCGTCCGCTCGCGGCGCCGCGGTCAGCCGACGAGGGGCTGATCCGCGACGTCGGGGCGGGCCTCGTCGGCCGGCTCGACGTGCAGCCGCTTCTGCAGGTACGCCAGCCCCATCAGCGCCGCCCCGGCGACCAGCCAGCCGACGACCGCGATCGAACCGGCGGGGATGATCGCCAGCGACGCGTTGCGGTCCTGTACCCGAACAAGGTCCGGGTTGTTCACGTCGTACTCGACGTAGATCCGCATGCCCGCCTCCAGCTCCGACGGGTACAGCACACCGAGTTCGGGCCGGTAGGTCACCCGGTCCGGTGTGACGAACTCGATCGTCGACCGGCGCGGGCCTGCGCTGAGGACGTTCGCCTCGGCGACACCCATGTTCCGCTCGATCTGCCGGTCGTTGCGCCATGCGCCGAGCACCATCAGCGAAGACTGCAGGGTGACCAGGCAGGCGGCGATCACCACGCCGATGCGGACCCGGCGGATCACCCGCTCGGCGCGGGTCTCGGTGCCGTCGCCGTAGAGATGTGGAATCGCGATGCGCCACAACACCTTCAGCCGATCGACGAGCCGGTGCAACGCCGCGGGCAGCGTCACAGGGCGGCCCTGATCGACGCGTGCAGCGCCCGCAACGACGACCGGTCGGCCTTCACCTCCAGCACCCGCATGCCGTCGTGCGGTTCGTCGAGCACGTCAGCCAGGTCGTCGACCTCGATCTGGCGGCTGTCCACGTGATAGGCCCGGCAGAGCGCGCCGACGTCCACGTCGTGCGGGGTGCCGAAGACGCGTGCCGACACGTCGGAGAACCGCGGGTCGCCCTGCTCGAGAAGTTCGAAGATGCCGCCGCCGTTGTCGTTGGACACCACGATGGTCAGGTCCCGCGGCGTGGGCTCGGTCGGACCGATCAGCAGGCCGGAACTGTCGTGCACGAACGTCAGGTCACCGAGCAGCGCGATGGTCCGCGGCACCTCGTCGCCGCTGCCGGTCTGCTCGTGCGCCAGTGCGGCGCCGATGGCGGTCGACACCGTGCCGTCGATGCCTGCCACCCCGCGGTTGGACCGCACCGTCACTCCGCGCGGGGTCAGCCCGACCAGGGCGGCGTCGCGCACCGGGTTCGACGCGCCGAGCACCAGCTGGTCGCCCGCCCGCAGCGCGTCGGTCACCGCGGCGGCCACGTGCAGGCCTGTGGTCAGGGGGTGGGCCGCAAGCTGTTCGCGGACCGCGTCGACCGCATGCCGGTGCGCGTCGGCGCACCGCCGCAGCCAGGCCGGGTCCGGTGCGCCGGATAGGACCGCCCTGGTGCCGGTGGCCTGGGAGTTGCCCGAGACGTCGGGCCAGCGCGGCCCGGTGGTCAGCGCGTACACCGGCACCGACGGGTCGGCCAGCAGCGCCGACACCGGCCGGTGCAGCGTCGGCCGCCCGAGCATGATGACCTGCTTGGGCCGCAGCAGCCGAAGGGCGAGCGGGTGCAGCGGGTTGGCCGCGGGCGGCGCGGTGGGTTCGGCGACGGTCGGCAGGCCCGCGAGGTTCTCCTGCACGCCTGCGCCGTGGCCGGCGATGACCACGGTGTCGGGGGTGAGGTCGATGTCGACCGGCTGATCGAACGACACCCGCGGCGTGTGTGTCCACGGCTTGCCGTCCGGGCGCCCCTGCGGCACCGGTCCGCCGTCGTGGGCATCGGGCACCAGCGGCTCGCGCAGCGGGATGTCGAACTGCACCGGACCGGCGTTGGCGCTGCGTGCGCCGGTGGCCGCCACCAACACGCGGCACGTCGCCGACCGCCACTGGGCGTTGAGCGAGCTCATCCGTTCCGGATTGTCCTCGGCGAGGCCGAGGCTGATCATCTCCCGCACCTGGGTGCCGAAGTAGCCCAGCTGCTCGAAGGTCTGGTTGGCGCCGGTGCCCAGCAGCTCGTAGGGCCGGTTGGCGCTCAGCACGATCAGTGGCACCCGGGCGTAGTTGGCCTCGACGACGGCGGGGCCGAGGTTGGCGACCGCGGTGCCCGACGTCATCGCCACGCACACCGGCGCGCGCTCGGCGACGGCGAGGCCGATCGCCAGGAAGCCGGCCGTGCGCTCGTCGATCCGCACGTGCAGGCGCAGCCGTCCCGCGCGGTCGGCGTCGTGCAGCGCGAAGGCCAGCGGCGCGTTGCGCGACCCCGGGCACAGCACGACGTCACGGACGCCGCCGCGAATCAGTTCGTCGACGACGACACGGGCCTGCGTCGTCGAGGGGTTCATCGCTACAGCTTATCGGCGAAGAAATCGAGCGCCGCTTTGTTGACGGCGTCGGGGTGCTCGAGGAACCCGAGGTGGCCGGTGTCCGGAATCTCCAGGTAGCGGCCGTTGGGCAGCGCGTCGGCGACCTCGCGGCTGAGGTGGGCGGGCAGCAGGACGTCGTCGGCGAAGCCGATCACCAGCGTGCGGTGCCGGATCGCGCCGTATGCCGGCAACCGGTTGGTCGTCGGGGAGGCGTTGAACTGGCTGCGCGTCCCGGGCGTCGACTGGGTCGGCCACATGGTGAACATCTCGAACCAGTCCTGCACCACGCGGTCGTTGTTCAGCGTCTTCGGCGAGAAGTTCTCGAGCAGCCGGATCTTGGCGTCGTAGGCGGCGGGCAGCGTGACGCCTGAGGTCTCCAGTTCCAGTTCGGCGCGGCGGAACAGCTCGCGGGCCTTGTCGTGACGGCCACGGGTGGCCATCAGCACCGCGCTGTCCACCAGCTCCGGGCGGGCCAGCATCAGCTCCTGGGCGATGTAGGAGCCCATCGACACACCGACCAGGCGCACCGGCGCGAGGTCGAGCTTCTCGATCAGGGCCGCGGTGTCGGCGACCATCTGCTCGGTGCCGAAGCCGTCGGCGTTCGCGGTCGCACCGATGCCGCGGTTGTCGAAGGTGATGGTCCGGTAACCGGCCCGGGCGAATGCCGGCACCTGGTGCAGATGCCAGGTCCGTCCGGCGCCGCCGTGACCGGCGATGAACAGCACCGGCTGCCCTTTGCCACGATCGTCGTAAGCCAGATTCACGCCGACGACGCTACCGCCTGGCGATCTGTGGAACATCAGCCGCGGTGTGCGCGGCTGAGACTCCACAAATCGCTAGGGGGCCGGGGTGAAGGCGATCACCGGGATCGTGCGGTCGCCTGCGAGCTGCTCGTAGCCGGCGTAGCTGGGGATGAACTCGCATGCCAGCCGCCACAGCCGGGCGCGCTCGTCACCGGTGACCTCCTCGGCGACGTAGTCGCCGGTGTGGCCGCCGGCCGACAGCGTCACCCGCGGATGGGCCGTGACGTTGAAGTACCAGGCCGGGTGACGGGAGCCGCCGTAGTTCGACGCGATGACGATGACCCGGCCGCCGTCGGTGAAGTAGGTCAGCGGCGTGGTCCGCCGCTTGCCCGTCCTCGCACCGGTGTGGATCAGCAGCACCTCCGGCGTCACCATCGCCGATGACAGCCGCCCCTTGGACAGCCGAAGCAGCGGCCGGTCGATGCGGTGCGCGACGTGCTTGAGCGTCCAGCGCACGGGCTTGGGACTGGTCAGCCGCGCGCCGATGCGCAGCATCGGCGAACCTGCCGTCGGGTCGACCTCGGGAATACCCACCGGGGCATCGTAGGCGAGAAGCGGCCGCACCGAACTACGCTTCGAGGCGTTGCGCCGCGGGCCGGAGGGGAAATGGTCACCACCAATGAGAACGACGTCACCGCGCTGCCACTGGTGCCGGCGAATCCACTGCCGCTGAAGCAGCGCCTCGACGAGGTGCGCAAGACCCACACCTGCCAGGTGACGTTCCGTGAGGCGGGCGGCCAGGTCACCCGGGTGACGCTGGGCCCGAAGTGGTTCGCGCCGCCGATCGTGTGGGTGATGTCGCCCGCCGGCGCACGAGACGTGTTGAGCCGCAAGGACGATGCGTGTGACCGGACCGCGGTGCACCACGAGATGCGGATGCTGATGGGCGACAACCTCGCCGATCTGCCGAACGCGCCGTGGCTGCCCCGCAAGCGCACGCTGCAGCCGTTGTTCACCAAGCAGTACGTGCGCCGCTTCGGCGACCACATGGCCCAGGCCGCCGCGATGGTCGCCGACGGCTGGCTGGCCGAAGCGGGTGGGGACGGCGTCGACGTCGATCTCGACGCCGACAGCCGCCGGCTCACCATGCGGGCGCTGGGCCGTTCGGTGCTCGGCATCGACCTCGACGAACGTTCGTATGCGTTGGCCGAACCGCTCAACATCGCGCTGTCGCACATCGCCGATCGCGGGATGCGGCCGGTCAATCCGCCACGCTGGCTGCCGCTTCCGTCCCGGCGGCGCGCGGTGGCCGCCTACACCTCGATGCACCGCCTCGCCGAGGACATCCTCGCGTCGTGCCGCGCCGACCCCGGCATCGACGCGCCCCTGGTGCACGCGCTGATCGGCGCAACCGACCCGGAGACCGGGCAGACACTGTCCGACGACGACATCTGCAACGACCTGATCGCGTTCATCGTCGCCGGCCACGACACCACGGCCACCACCATCGCCTACGCGTTGTGGGCGCTGGGCCACCACCGCGACATCGCCGACCGGGTGGCCGCCGAGGCCGCCGCACTCGGTGACCGCACCCTGACCGCCGACGACGTCAGCCGGCTGCCGTACACCACGCAGGTGGTGCACGAGGCGCTGCGGCTGTGCCCGCCGGTGTCGGTGGCCGGCCGAACCGCCATGCGCGACATCGAGGTCGCCGGCTGCCGGGTCGAGGCGGGCAGCATGGTGCTGGTCGGCATCTACGGCATGCAGCGCGACCCGGCGCTGTGGGAGGACCCCCTGCGATTCGACCCGGACCGGTTCAGCGCGCAGAACTTCGGGAAGCTCGACCGCTGGCAGTACATCCCGTTCGGCGGCGGGACGCGGACGTGCATCGGCGACCACTTCGCCATGCTCGAGCTCGTGCTCTCGGTCGCGACCGTGCTGCGCGACGTCGAGATCACCTCCGGCGACGACGACTTCCCGCTCGCCGTGCCGTTCACCACCGTGGCCGACGGCCCGATCCCGGCGCGGGTGCGCGCGCGGCGGTGATTTCGGCGCGGTCTCGTTCGCCCAGCGACGGTCAGCGCGCCGAAGTCGCCGTCTTGGAGCGGCGCGATCGGACGGCGGCCAGGGCGCGGTCCCACAGCAGCATCGTCGACTGGCCGAGCTGGCGGTGGGTGAACACGGTGTCCTTGGCCAGCGCCGCCGCCGCGGCGGCCTTGGTCGACGCCGACGCCTTGGACATGTGGCCGCTGTCGAACGGCGGCTGGGGGTCGTACTCGATGATCAGCTGGGTGACCTTGGCGTGCGCCTCACCGGCGATCTCTCCGGCCAGCCACATCGCCAGGTCGATGCCCGCGGAAACGCCGGCCGCGGTGACCACCTTGCCCTCGCGGACGACGCGCTCGTCGGTGACCGGGATGGCACCGAAGGTCTTGAGCATCGGCACGATCGCCCAGTGTGAGGTCGCCCGAAGGCCTTCCAGCACACCGGCTGCGGCCAGGATGAGCGAACCCGAGCACACCGAGGTGGTCCAGGCCGTCGTCGTGTGGGCGCGGCGGATCCAGTCGAGCAGCTTCTCGTCCCTGGCGTGCTCCACCGACGTCATGCCGCCGGGAACCAGCAGGATGTCCGGCGACGGTGTCTCGTCGAACGAGTGGGTGGCGCCCACCACGAGCACGCCGCTGTCGGCGGTGATCGGCCCGGGCTGGTGCCAGACGAAGCGCACCTCGGCGTCGGGAAGGCTGCGCAACACCTCGTAGGGTCCGATGAAGTCCAGCGCGGTGAAACCGGGATAGACGACGATCGCGATCTGCGGCATGGTGATTCCTTCTGCTCAGGCAAATGTTCTGCGGTAGTGGTCGGGCGAGACGCCGAGGCGCCGGACGAAGTTGCGGCGCATGGTCTCCGCGGTGCCGAAGCCGCATCGGGCCGCGATGGCGGTGACGGTGTCGTCGGTCTCCTCGAGTTGGCGGCGGGCCGCGTCGGTCCGGATCCGCTCGACGTACGCGCTGGGCGGCACGCCGACCTCGTCGGTGAAGACCCGGGTGAAATGCCGGGGACTCATCGCCGCCCGGCGCGCCAGGTCCGCGATGCTGTGTGCGGCACCGGGTTCGGCGTCGATCGAGTCCTGCACCTCGCGGATGGGTGTACGCCTGGCCCGCGGCAACCACACCGGCGCGGCGAACTGCGTCTGCCCGCCGGGCCTGCGCAGGTAGAGCACCAGCCAGCGGGCCACCGTCTGCGCGATGTCGGTGCCGTAATCGTCCTCGACCAGCGACAGCGCCAGGTCGATACCCGCCGTCACCCCGGCGGCGGTCCACACCTGCTCGGAGCTGCGCACGAAGATCGGCTCCGGATCCACTGCGACGAAGGGATATTCGCGTGCCAGCTGCGCCGCGAACGCCCAGTGCGTGGTGGCCGGGCAGCCGTCGAGCAGTCCGGCCTCCGCGGCGATGAACGCGCCGGTGCAGACGCTGACGACGCGCCGCGCGTGTGCGGCCGAGGCGCGGACCCAGGCGACGGCGGCGCTGTCGCGCTTCAACGCCTCGACCCCCCACCCGCCGGGCAGCACGACGGTGTCGACCGGGAGGCGCGCATCGGGCAGTGGTTGCGCGACGAAGGCCAGCCCGGCACCCGTCGTCACCGCTTCGCCGTCCACCGAGGCGACGACGACGTCGTAGCCGTCCTCGTCCCGGCCGTCGGCGGCCAGGGCCAGCGTCGCGCCGGTGAACACCTCGAAGGGCCCCACCAGGTCGAGCGCCTGCACTCCGGGGAACCCGAGGAGCACCACCGACCGCCGCATGCTCCTCAGTGTCAGGTAGCCAGGCCGTGGCGTCTACGCCATGCATCCCACACTTCAGGACACGGCGGTGTGCCGATAGGCGGTCCTGATTCGGCTCGGCTTGACGCGGACCGGCACGTCGCACGGTTGCAGGGCGGCTACGGCGCGGCCGTCGAGTTCGATCGCGACGGTCTCGCCCGCCGCCACCCGGCCGAGAATGCGGCCGGCGCAGGCGCGAAGGTCCGCCAGCGTCACCCCGACGCCGTGCACTTGCGGGCGGTCGACGCCGCACAGCCGGGCGGCAGGCCTGCCGCGCCTGAGCACCTCGAAGACCTCGCCGGACTCGGCGCGCTCGAGGTAGCCACGGGTGTCGCTGCGCAGTTGCCCGATGCCGATGGTGGTGACCGATATGTCCATCACCATTTTGGTCTGCTACCACACCAGCCCGAGCGGTCAAGTATTCGAGAATGACACCGGCACAACGCAAGTTCGATCCACCCGACCATACGTCGAATCCTACATGTGAACATGCGTTCCGGCGGGATTACCGGCGGCGGTCGGCAGCTCCGAGCAGCGTGGTGAGCACGAGTTCCCGCACCACCGCCTGTGACGACTCGGACTCGACATACTGCACGAGACGGCCGAGATCCACCACCAGTGCGAACGCCGCGTGCACTGCGAATCGCGCCTCGCCCTCGACGAGGTCCGGCCGCGCGGCGGTCACCTGGCGGACCCAGGCCTCCACGGTCGCGCGCTGCATGTTGTGCAGCGCCACCCGGTCGGGCGCAGGCACGTTCACCCGTTCGGCGTAATAGACGTAGGCCACCTCGGGACTCGCGAACGACCGGCGCACATAGGCGTCCGCCAGGCCGTGGACCGCCTCATGGCAGTCGGCCGCCGCGGCGAGGATCGCGGACACGTCGCCGGAGACCCGGTCGGCCGCGCGGCGGTAGGCCGCGGCCAGGATTGCGCTCTTGCCGGTGAAGAACCGGTAGATGGCCGACGTCGCCAGCCCTGTCGCCTCGGCGATGTCGTCCATGCCGGTGTCGCGGTAGCCGCGGTCGTTGAACAGCAGCATCGCCGCGTGCAGGATCTGCTCGTACTCCCCTGCGGCGGCGCCCACCGTCCTGACCGGCGGCGTCGCCGGGTCTGGGACTTCGGAGGGCAACTCCGCGTCGCGCACCGCGCGGGTGATCGCGGCCAGCGTCGCGCGCACGCGTTCGTTCGGCAGTCGCGCACGGTGGTCGGTGATGCTGCCGATGACGCTGAGCACCGCGGAGGACAGTATCCAGCGCTGACGTGAGTCCAGGTCCGGCCGCAGTATCGAAAGCGGTTGCTGCAGGCGGCGGTTCACGAGTTTGATCTGGCCGTTGAGCGTCAGCTGGTCGTCGGGTTCGAGGTAGCGGCCCTCCCAGCGGTAGAGGCCACCGCTGGTCCGGTTCTTCAGTGTCGCGTCGACCAGGGCGTCCACGGCGCGGTCCCAGGTGCGCTCCGGTGCCGTGATCTCGGAGTCGAGGAACGCGGTGCACTCGTCCAGTTGCTCGCCGAGACCCAGGACCGCGGCGCGGAACAGGTCGTACTTGCGGGAGTAGTGCCGGTAGAGCGAGGCCGCGGTGACGCCGACCCGGCCGGCGATGTCCTCCATGCTGACCCCGTGGTAGCCGAGCTCACTGAAGGCCTCTGCCGACACACCGGCGATCTGCTGCTTCCGGTCCTTGGGTCGCTTGCGGCGGTCCGCGCGGACTCCTGCGGCGGGAGGCATGACGTCACCCTATCCGCCGGACGTCATCGGCAGAACAGTCATCAGTTTAGTGCCGCGAGAATCACACTTCACCGGTATTGATCCGTCGCAGCGTTGTCGAACAGTCGTTAACATCACGGATGTCACCGGGTGAGCGGGAGGCACTCGGTGATCCGGCGGATCCACCAGTCCCGCCGCTCGGGCGTTGCGGCCAGCGCCGTCAACCGGGCGGGGTCGGGGTCGACGGGACGGGCGGGCAGCTGCCCGTCGACCGGCAACAGCGATTCGGCCACGTCGTCGACGAACAGGCCGCCGGTGCCCAGCCCGCAGGCGTGCGTGAGTGTCGGCAGCGCCGCCGCCGCGAGCAGACCGCGGGAGATGCCCACCGCCGAGTCCAGTGCGCTGGACACCACCACCGGAATCCCGACCTGCCCGGCGATGTCGAGCAGTCGGCGCACGCCGCCCAGCGGGGCCACCTTGACCACGGCGATGTCCGCGGCGTCGGCGCGTACCACCCGCAGCGGGTCCTCGGCCTTTCGGATACTCTCGTCGGCCGCGACGAGGACGTCGATCCGTCGCCGCAGTTCGGCGAGTTCGGGCACTGTGGCACAGGGCTGTTCGAGGTACTCCAGCGGACCGTCGGCGGTGAGCGCCGCCGCGGCGGCAACAGCTTCGTCCACGGTCCACCCGCCGTTGGCGTCGACGCGCACCGTCGGCACCGCCGCCCGCACCGCGTTCACCCGTGCGACGTCGTCAGCCAGGATCTGGCCCGGCTCGGCCACTTTCACCTTCGCGGTGCGTGCACCGGGGAACCGGGCGAGCACCTCGGGCACCTGCGCCGCATCGACCGCGGGCACCGTCGCATTGATCGGGATGGACGATCGCCGCAGCACCGGCCGCTCACCCCAGGCGGCCTCGAGCGCTGCCGAGAGCCAGGCCGCGGCTTCCGGCGGAGCGTATTCCGGGAAGGCGCCGAACTCGCCCCAGCCCGCCGGGCCGTCGATCAGCGCCACCTCCCGCACCGTGATGCCGCGGAACCGCACCCGCATCGGCAGCGCGACGACGTGCAGGCGGTCCAGGACGTCAGCCAGGTCGGGCACGTCCCCATAGTGCCCTCAGGGCCACCGCGCCGCCTCAGGCCCCGCCGAATTCGGGGCGCAGGATCGGCGCCAGTGCGGTGAGCGGGATGTGGGCCTGCACCGTGCCGCCGTCCATCGCCCACTGCGGCAGGCCCGGCGAGAAGTTCAGTGGAGTGTCGTGGGCGACCGGGTAATCGGGCATGTACAGGATCAGTTCACCGCCGCTGAGCGCCCACGCCTTATACGCCCCCGAGTAGACCTTGTCGGGTGTCCAGCGGTCGGGAACGAACGGGTACGTGGCGGGTTGGTGCGGCGGTGGGGCGACCGCGAGTGCCTGTCCGACGAACGGTTGCGCCAGTGGCGGAATCGCGATGAGCGGGTCGACACCCGGCCGCACCAGATCCGCGAGCTGCAGGCGGCGACCATTGTCGAAGGTGAAGGTGCGGTAGGCGTTGTTGAAGTCGGGACCGTCGGCGTGATAGGTCTCGCGGAACACCACCGACACCGTGCCGCCGCTCCGCATGATCTGGTAGTTGCCCTCGCCGAAGCTGTCGGCAACCATGTGCTCGCCGGCGCGCCGCCAATTGTCGACCAGCGTGGTCAGGTAGTCGCGGATGACCGGGCCCGCGACGGGATCGGCCACCAATTCCTCCGGGATGGCCACCTTGATGTCGCGGGTTGCCTTGCGTTCCGACAGCACCGACATCCGGCAGTACCGACCGTCCCACGCGCCGTCGAGCTCGCCGCAGAAGGTGGCGGCCGATGCCGCGGCGCCCGGCGCCGTCACGAGCGCCGTCGTCACCGCGACGGCCGCCGAGAGGAGTGCGCCGAACCTCACGGCCGTCAGGGGAGTTCGACTTTGCTTGTGCGCCAGTGTCCGTCGACGTGCTCCATCGTCATCTTGATGCGGCTCCGGTCGATTCGCGGATCGGGCATGCTGGTGTTCGTCACCGACTGGTCGACGAAGAGCAGCACCACCACCCGGTCCTTCGACTGCGATTGCACGGCCGATTCCAGGACGACGCCGTGTGCCGTCGCCTTGTTGTCGATGAGGAGCTGGCGCAGCTGCATGCTCGACTGCGAGTACATGTCCTTGAACTCGCCGGTGGCGCCGTCGAGGACCTGGTCGAAGTTCTCGTCCACCTTGTTCGCGTCGATGCTGGTGAGCACCTGCGCGTAGGCCACGGCGGCCTCGCGGGCCTGCTCGCCCGCCCGGGTGGCCGCCCGGTCCTGCCACACGGTCCAGCCGAGGTATCCGCAGCCGGCGAGCGACGCGACGACCACCGCCGCGACGGTGCCGGCGAGTAGCCGCCTGCGCCCACGCCGTTCGGGTGGGACGTCGGCGGCGTCCTCCTCCTTCTCCTCCTCGGCGGAGGTTTCAATGTCCTCGTCGGCTTCACTGTCGGACGTCACGGTCACGTCGACCTCCTTCTTCGTCGGGCTATCGGGGCGGCTCGATGGGCAGCACGGGACCGCCGTACGGGGTGGGAATCGTGAACCGGCCTTTGGGTGTCGGGTCGGTGGTCCTGCCGAGGTCGGCACCCGGCGGTGGACCGGCGGTGTCGTCGCCCGCCGGGCGCGGCGCGTTCTTGGCGCCGCGGACGAGCACGCCGGGATGGTCGTCGCGGCAGTAGGTGTACATGAACGGCTCGGGATAGTCGGCCGCCGACGGTGGCCGGCGCGGCGTGCCGTAGTCGCAGGCGTAGCGGGGATAGGCATCGCCGGTGGCCCAGATGCCGTTGTCGTGCATGACGCTGCCGAGTGCGTCGAGCACCGATCCGCGGTGAGGGGGAAACAGCGCGTTGAGCGCGGGCACCCGCAGATACAACAGCTGCGACGTGGTGGTCAGATTGCCCAGCAGCTGGACCATGGTGTCGGAGTTGTCGGCGAACAGGTTGTCGACACTGTGCAACGCTTCAGGCGCCTGCTCGGTGAGCCGCCGGTAGCCCTCCCGCATCCGGTCCACCCCTGCGAGCGTGCTGGCGAGATTCTGGTTGGCGACGGCGATTCCGGCGTTCTTGTCGGCGGCCAGCGTCAGCACCACCCGGCTGCTGCGCAGCATGCTGGTGGTCTCGGGCAGCACCGAGTCCAGCGTCGACAGCAGGAACGTGCCGCCGTCGATGATGTCGGTGAGCTTGCGCGGACCCTCGTCGCTCAGGCTCAGCTCGCGGCGGATCAGCTCCAGCTTGCCGGGGTCCACCTGCGCGAGCATGCCGTCGGCGTCGGCGAGCAGCTGGGCTAGCGGGACCGGGACGGTGGCCCTGCCCTGGGCGATGACGCCGCCGTCACGCAGGTACGGGCCGCGGTCACTGTTCGCGGCGAAGTCGATGTACTGCTCCCCCGCGGGTGAGAGTCCCGACACCCGGACGTCGCTCGACGCGGGGATGTCCACCGTCGACGTCACGGCGACGATGGCGTTGACGCCCGACGGCGTGATGTCGAGCCGTTCCACCCGGCCGATCGGCACGCCGCGAAGGGTGACGTCCTGATCGGGCAGCAGGCCGCCGGACTCCGGCAGTTCGATGGTGAGCCGGTACGTCGACGCGAGCGGGTCGATCCGCAACGCACCGATCAGCAGATAACCGGTGGCGACCACCAGCGTGAGCGTGAGCGCCACCGCGGACAGCCAGGCGCGGCGGCGGTGGCCGGCGCGGACCACCCGGACGACGAGGTCGGCGATCGCGCCGATCATCGCGGCGGCTCCGGGCCGGCGGGCGGCGGCGGTGGCGGCACCGTCACGACCACGCCGGGTTCGGTCGGGCTGGGCATCACCGGCACCTGCGGCACCCCCGGGCCCTTGCCCACGATGCGCTCCTGCAGCCGCCACAGCGTGTACTGGAACGTCCCGACGAGCTGATGCCAGTTGTACCGCTTCGGACCGTGCAGGCCGACGTCGCCCTTGAAGCCGATGTCGGGGATGGAACCCAGCACCAGCCGGTCGATGCTGACGCGGGTCGAGATCGCATTGCTGGAGGTGGATTTCACCAGGGGCGGCATCAGCCGGTTCAGCGAGTGCAGGGTGGCGTCCGGCGTCAGCACCACGTCGTTCCACGCCGCGGCGATGGTGTTGGCGTCGCCGATGACGCTGCGTCCGCTGGTGTCGGTGCCGGCGATCGACGGGAACTTCCTGAGCTGCTCGGTGGTGTCACCGACCTGCGCCACCAGGTCGGCCACCTGCGTGGTGTGCGCGGCGAGCGTCTCGGTCGCCGGACCCGCCGCCGCCATCACATCGGTGATCGTCTGGTTCTTCGCGTCGAGCTGGTCGGCCAGCGCCGACAGATCGGTCATCGCGGTGGAGAGCTGTTCGGATCGTGAATTGAGCTTGGCGAGGACGCCGTTGGTCCGGTGAATGAGATCGCCGAACGCCTGACCCTGGTCGCCGGTGGCCTTGCCGAGACCGTTGATGATGTTGGTGAAGTTTCGCACCGCGCCGCCGTTGACCAGTATCGCGGCCGAACTCAGCACCGACTCGACCGTGGCGGCCGCAGTGGTGGCGTCCAAGCCGATGGTGTCGCCGTCCTTCAGCAACGGCACGCCGGCGCCTGTCCCGCCGGGCGGTTTCACCGCGACGAACACGTCACCCAGCGGCGTGGCGGAACGCAGTTCGGCGGTGCTGCCGACCGGCAGCCGCACGCCGTCCATGATGCGCATCGTGGCCACCGCGGTGTAGTTGCGCGCGACCATCGACTCGAGCTGGCCCACGTCGGCGCCGGCCAGCTTGACCTTCGCGTTGGCCGGCAGGTTGAGCGCGTTGGTGAACACCGCGGTCAATGTCCAGCCGCCCGAGGTCACGCCGGGGGCCGGCAGCGGCAGGCTGGCCAGGCCCTCGGTCGCGCACGCCGACGTGCTCAGGCACAGCGCCAGCGCCAGCGGCGCCATGAGTCTGCGGCGGCCAGTGGTCACTTCTGCCCCATCGCGGCCAGACCGTCGAGCACATAGGTCAGCCCGAAGTCGGGACCGAAGTCCTGCAGTGTCCCTGTGCTGCAACCAAGTTGGCGCAGCCCCATCATGTTGCACACCTCTTTGATCGCCGCGCTCTCGAACAGCACCCGGTCGGTCATCACCCGGACGCGGACCGAGCCGTTGACCTGGTCGACGGTGTTGTAGAGGTTGTCCAGCGTCATCGGCGCCACGTCGAGGAACTCGGCGAGGTCTCGCTGGTGTTCGACGGCGGTCGTCACCGTCGTGTTCCCGTTGCGGACGATCTGCTTGATCTCGTCCCGGTGGGTGTCGAGCACCTCGCCCGTCTGTTTCAGCACCTCGTTGAGCTGACGGCCGGTGGTGCCGGTGCCGAGGTTCTCGTCGGCGAGGATCTGGCTCAGCTGCCCGATGGTGCTGCCGAAGTCGCGCAGGGTGGCGTCGTTGCGCGCGGCGGCGTCGAGCAGCGAACTGACGTTGCGCACGATCGTGGTGAGCTGGTCCCGGGTCTGCTCGCCGCCGTCGGCGCTGAGCCGCAACGCCTTCGACAACTCGTCGAGCGCGGTCTTCATGTCCTGGCCGTTGCCGTCGGCGATCGCGGCGCTGGCATCGACCACGTCGGCGACGGGGCCGCCGCCCCGGCCGTCGCCGCGCAGCGAGGTGGACAGCTTGTCGAGGACGTCGAGCACCCGCGCGAATTCGACCGGCGTCTTGGTCCGGTTCAGGCCGATGGTGTCGTGGTCCTGCAGCGTCGGGCCGTCCCGGTAGGGCGGGGTGAGCTCGATCTGGCGGTCGGTGAGGATCGAGTTGGACACGGTGACGGCCATCGCATCCGCGGGCACCTTGACGTCACCGTCGACGGTGAACTTCACCTCGACGTATCCGCCCTTCGGCGTGATCTCGGTGACCGTGCCCACCGGCATCCCGAGCACGGCGATGGAGTTGTTGACGTAGAGCCCTGCGGCGCTGTCGAACTGGGCGGTCACGGTGATCGCGTCGCTGCGGTCCTTCAGGTAGGTGACGCCGACCGCGGCGACGAGCAGCGCCAGCACCAGGCCGGTGACGCCGACGCTGAGCAGTTTCGTCCTGCGGCTCACTTGCAGTCCTTGAAGTACTCGATCATGCCGAACTGCTTGGCCCGGCCGCTGATGGCGCACATCCACGAGTCGACGACGAGGCCGTTGGCGGCGTTGAGGTCCACCGCGTTGCCGGTTCCGGTGGCGTTGGCCAGTCCTCTCAGGGCGACCGGGCCTGCCTGCAGTGTGCTGCGCAGCAGGTCGTCGTGCTGGCCGAGCATGTCGCTGAGCGCCCGTACGTTGCGCAGCAGGTTCTCCAGCTCCGGCCGGTCGTCGATGACGATGCCGCTGAGGGTCTCGACGAGGTTGGTGATCGCCTGCATCATGGCGTGAAAGCTGTCGCGCCGCAGCACGAATTCGCCGATCAGCTCCTGACCTTGACGGACCATGTTGGCGATGTTGGCGTGCTGGCGCTCCAGGGTGCTGCTGACTGTTTCGGTGGTCTTCAGCAGCGACCCGAGTTGGTCCCGGCGTTCGGCGACGATCGAAGACAGGGTGTGGATGTTCTGCACGGCCTGCGGGACCACGGGCGGCAGGGTGTGCAGCTGGGCGCCGAGCACGCCGAGCGATTCGGCGAACTGGTCGGAGTCGACCTGTTCGTAGGTGGTGGTGACGTCGGCCAGCGCCTCCTGCAGGTCGTAGGGCACCTCGGTGTGCGCCAGGTCGATGGTGCGGTCGGGCACCTCACCCGGTCCGGCGGGTTGCAGTGCCAGATAGCGTGATCCGAGGATCGTGGTGATCTTGATGATCGCCCGGGTGTCCTCCCCCAGCGTCACGTTGTCGCGCACCCGCAGGCGGGCCTCGACGCGGTCGCCCACCAGTTCCATGCCGGTCACCTCGCCCACCTGGATACCGGCGATGGTGATCGGGTTGCCCTTCTGCAGCGCGGCGGCCTGCAGGAACTGTGCGGTGTAGGTCCGGTAGCCCGCGCCCGACAGTTTGACCAGCAGCATGGACCCGACCAGCACCGCGATCACCGCGATCGCGATGGCTCCCAGCCACGGCTTGCTGTAGTCCTCGAGCGCGCGTCTTCTCCGTGTCTCAGCCATCGGCCATGTTCCTGCACCTCGGGGTGTGCCATGCCCGGTTACCCGGGGTGGCCGCGTTGACGATGATCGGCACCACGTCGTTGAGTCCGGGGAAGAAGCCGGTGGCGTTCAGGTCGCACGCATAGGCGTTCGCGAAGGCGCCCTCGTTGGTGATCCGGCCGAATCCCTTGAGCAGCAGCGGCAGGTTCGCCCCGGTGAACGCGAGCTGTGGTTCGATGCCGACCATGTGCTGCGCGAAGCCGGGTTCGCGCATGACCAGTTCGTTGAGCGCCGGGTACACCTCGTCGGTGACGGTCGAGAGTTGCTGCGTGACACGGGAGATCGACCCCACGGAGTCCACGAGTTCGGGCCTGCGGTCCTCGAAGGTGGTGATCGCCCGTTGAGTCTGGGCCAGCACCTGGTCGAGGTTGGAGTTCTGCGCCGCGAGGGTACCGAACACCCGGTTCAGACTGTCGATGACGTTGCCCAGCACCTGATCCCGACCGGCGAAGGCATCGGTGAGCTGTGAGGTCTGGTCGACCAGGGTGGTGATGGCCGACTCGTCACCCTGCAGCGACTGCAGGACACCCTTGGTGAGGTTGTCCGCGTCGCGGGGGTTGAGCACGCTGAACAGTGGTTCGTAACCGTTGAGCAGCGTGCCCACGTCGAAGGACGGGTCGGTGCGCTCGACGGGGATCACGCTGCCGGCCGGCAGCGGTCCGGGCTCGCCGAGGCTGCCCAGCGTCAGCCCGAGATAGCGCTGGCCGACGATGTTCTGGTACGTCACCGAGGCGACGGTGGTTCCGAGCACCTGCTGGTCGGTCTGCACGGCGAAGGACACCTTGGCCTTGTCGCCCTGCAGTTCGATGTTCTCGACGCGCCCGACCCGCACCCCGGCCATCCGGACGTCATCGCCCACCCGCAGGCCGTACACGTCGGAGAACATCGCCGCGTACGGCGCCGTCGTGCCCGCGACGTCGCGCCGCAACGTGACGTACACCAGCCACGTCAACGTGACGGCCACGACCATGAAGAGCGACAGGCCCACCAATGCGCCGCGGTACTTCATCCGGTGCTCCCCTCCTGGCGTGTTGCCGGCGAGACCGTGGTCCCGCGGGCGATCGGCCCGAGCAGCAGTTGGGTGGCGGGCGTAGCGGGCCTGCCGGTCACCAGGCTCAGCTGCTCCCGTTCCTGCGGGCTGCCGACGGGACCGACGTTGCCGCCGAAGGACGCCGGCGCGGCCTCCGCGGGAAGTAGCGGCGGCGGACCCGGTGGTTCGGGCCAGATCGGCGCGCGGGGCGCGACCGGCGCGGCCGGCGTCGGTGGGCCGGGTGGCGGGGGCGGCAACAGCGCCGGGTTGGCGGTGCCCGGCACCGGCGGTGCCGGCGGCATCCAGGCCGGTAGCGGCGGATTCGGGTCGGCCAGACTGGGATTGGGGTTGATCAGCGGCGGCCCGACCGCGACCAGGTTGCCGGACGGGCCGACGACGGTGCCGGGCGGGGGCGCCAGGTCCTTCGGCGGCTGGTAGTTCTGCGGCAACAGGGTGTCGGGCAGTTCGGGCCGGGTCGGCACGAGCGGCGCGGTGTAGCAGCTCGGGCCCTTGAGCTCGCCGTACTGCGGGCAGTCCGGACGGCTGTAGGTGTAGCTCGGGGTGAACGACAGATTGACCCGCATGTTGCCGGTGTCGAGGTGTGGCATCCACACCTCGTCGAAGAACTTCTTCGACAGGCCGTCGAGCTTGACGAACGCCGGGACCCAGTGGTGTGAGGTCTGCGCCAGGTTGCCGATCACCGGGGTGAGCTCGGAGGTGATGCGCACCAGCCGGTCGGTGTGATTGGTCAACGCGGTGTGGGTGGTGCCCATGGTGTGGGTGCCGCCGTCGATGAGATCGGTGAGCTGGGCGCGCTGCTCGACGAGCACCTGCATCGGACGCACCGCCTGGTGCAACGCGTCGAACAGGTCCGGCGCGGTGTCCTGCAGGCCGCGGGTGGCATCGATCAGTGCCGAGACCGTCGACGGGCTGTCGACGTCGGTGGTGACGATCGCGTCGAGCTCGTCGATGAGCCGGCTCAGTTGGGCACCGCCGGTGAGGAGCTCGACGCGGCGGTTGTCGGTGGCCGCGCCGACGGCGGCCAGCAGTCCGACCGTCTTGTCCTCGCGGCCCCGGCCGGTCGCGGCGAGGATGTCACGCAGCTTGCTGATGGTGGTCTGGAACAGCACCGTCGGCAGCTCGACGTCCTCGGGAATGCGGGCACCCTCGCGGATCGGGGCCGCCGGCCCGCGGTCGACGAGCTGCACCGACGACACGGCGAACACGTTGCTCGGCACCACGCGTGCGGTGACGGTGGCTGGAATCGCCTGCGCATAACCGGCATTCAGGGCGATCTGCACGTGGTTCGGCCTACCGTCCGCGGCAGGGACGACGCCGTCGACCGAGCCGACGAGCACACCGTGGTATTTGACGTCGGACCGCTGCGGCAACCCGTCGCCGACGTTGACGAGATCAGCCACCACCCGGACGTAATCCTCGAGCCGGCCGGTCGACTTGACCAGCAGGGCGCCGGTCACCAGTACCGCGACGAGCAGCACGGCGACACCGCTGCCGAGCAGTTGACGGTCCGACGGTCCGCGGCCGTCGAGTTCAAAGGAGTTGGCCACCTCACCCACCGAACCTGGCGCCGGAGTCGACGCTCCACAGCGCCATGGTGAGCAGCATGTTGACCATGATCACGACGGTGATGCTGGCCCGCATGCCATGTCCTGCAGCGACTCCCACGCCTTCGGGGCCGCCGCTCGCGTAATAGCCGTAGTAGCACTGCACGGTCGAGGCGATCCAGACGAAGATGATCGTCTTGAGCAGAGAAAAGGCGACGTCACGGCCGGCCAGCATCAGTGAGAAGTAGTGCAGATACGAGCCGGTCGATCCGCCGCTGATCACCTCCACCACCGCCTGCGTGGTGAGGTAGCTGACCGCCAGGCACAGCACGTAGAGCGGGATGACCGCCACCACCGACGCCAATAGGCGGGTGGTCACCAGGTACGGGATCGGGCGGATGGCCAGCGAGTCCAGCGCGTCGATCTCCTCGGCGATGCGCATCGATCCCAGCTGAGCGGTGAACCGGCACCCGCCCTGCGTCGCGAAGGCCAGCGCCGCGGCGATGGGGGCCAGTTCGCGGGTGTTGACCAGTGAGGAGATGATGCCCGTTGCGGGTCCGAGGCCGAGCAGGTTGAGGAAGTTGTACCCCTCGATGCCGACGAGTGCGCCGACGGTGATGCCGAGCACGACGGCCACGCCCGCGGTTCCCCCGCCGACGACGAGTGAGCCGTTGCCCCAGGCGATGTCGGAGAGCAGCCGGACGAACTCCTTGCGGTACAGCCGCAGCGCATGCGGTATCGCCAGCAGCGCGCGGACGAAGAAGACCAGCATGTGCCCGAGCCGCTGCACCGGTGTGGCGACTCGGCGGGACCATCGGATCAGCGGACCCAGCAGCGGGGTGTACGTCGAAGCGGTCACAGCCCGGTCCTGGGCACGAGCATCGCGTAGAGCTGGCTGATGGCGACGTTGACGATCATCAGCACCAGGATCGATTCCACGACGGCGGCGTTCACGGAGTTCGCGACGCCCGTCGGTCCACCAACGGTCGAGAGCCCCTTCTGGCAGGACACGATCGCGACGATCGCGCCGAACAGCACCGCCTTGATGAGCGCGAGGATCATGTCGCCGGTCGTCGCGAACGACGCGAACGTGGCCACGAAGCTGCCCGGTGCGCCGTTCTGGAAGTAGACGTTGAACAGGTAACTGGCGAGGAATCCGACGAAACAGACGACCCCGGTGAGCGCGACGCCGATCATGACCGCGGCCGCGAACCGCGGCGCCACCAGGCGGCGGATCACCGAGACACCCATCACCTCCATGGCGTCGGTCTCCTCGCGCATCTTGCGGGAGCCGAGGTCGGCGGTGATGGCCGAGCCGACGGCCGCGGCCATCAGCACGGCCGCCACCAGTGACGCGGCCTGCCGGATCACGGCAAGGCCGCTGGCCGCACCCGCCAGCGAGGTCGCACCGACCTGTCCGGCCAGCAGGGCGAACTGGATGGACAACGTCACGCCGATCGGCAGTGCGACGAGAACCGTTGGCAGCACGGCCGTTCCGGCCATGAAGGCGCCTTGGCGGATGAACTCCTGCCAGCGGAACCGCCCGGTGAACACGTCGACGACGAGGCTCTGGATGGTGCGCACGCCGAGGACGAACTGCTCGCCGACCGTGTGCAGCGACGCGAGCGGGTGGCGTCTGACGTACCCGCCGGCCCAGTCCTCGATCACGTCGAGGCCGTCGGCCTGATCGCCGCGCGCCAGTGTCAACGTCCCTCCCCCAATAGGAGACCCCGGCCGGGTGCGCCGGCGTCCGACCTCGCGGCGGCACCGTCGGCCACCGCCTCGCCACGCTAAGACCAGCGATCTCACCGCGTCAAGCCTTTGCCGAATATTCATTCACATAATGAGCTGCGCACCAGCACTGTGAGCCGACCGGCCGTGCTGACGCGCCGCCGAGAACGGGCCCGAGGTCGCCGAAGCAACCGGGGAAGGCAAATACCCCGAGTATGGTCGGCGGCTCGTATCCCCGTGCAAATCAGCTATAACCAGCGGCCGACGGCCGGATTTCCGGCGTCGTGCGCGGCACAGGAAAGAACGACACTGCGCAACGTCGACCGCCTGCCGCATGCAGTGACGGCGATGAGCACTGGCGTCGGGGCCATTCCGGACACGCTTTGCGGCTCAGTATCCACGTTAACTTCGGTAAGCGGGGCGAAATAGCAGCCGTCGGCTACGGGAAGCAGTCCTCCGGCGGCGTGGGCCACGGCCGCAGGTAGTTCAGCGCCATCACGGTGATCTCGTCGATGAACGTGTCCCGGTCGATCGCCGGCTGATCGAGGATGTACCGCACGCACAGGTGCTCGACCATCCGCACCAACATCCACGCCGCGGTCTCGAACGTGGCGTCGGACCGGACGACGCCCTTGTTGATCGTCAGGTACGCCACGGTCAGCTCACCGATCCGCTGCTCGAACGCGAGCAATTTGCTGCCCGAGCCCAGCCGGGGCGTCTGTTCCATCACCGCCCGCAGGAAGTCGGGGTGCACGTCCAGGGCGTCGAGGAGTGCGGCGATGGATTCCCGGACGTAGTGCGGCGCGGGCTGGTCCAGCCGCTCGGAGACCCTGGCCGCCACCCGGGCGGACAGCTGGTCGCTGTAGCGGTCGATGACCGCCGCGGCGATGGCGTCCTTGTTCGGAAAGTACTGGTACAGCGACCCGGGACTGATCCCGGCGGCCGCGGCGATGCGGTTGGTGGACGCGCCGTCGTACCCGTGGGCGATCAGCATGTCCTGCCCGGCGTCGAGGATGCGATCGACCATCGCGCGGGAGCGGTCCTGCCGGGGCATCCGCCGGGGCCCGGGAGTCGACGTGTGCGCCATCAGAATGCGAATTGAACGCGAATGATCGCTCGTGTCAGCATGGGACCATGCTCGCACACGACGTGTCCGCCGCACACCCCCGCCGGTTCATGGAGGCGCCCCGGCGCAACCGCCGCCTCGGTCGGCCGCTCCGGGTTCTGACCAAGACCGTGCGCCCCGATCAGCAGCTCATCGACCGGATCGGGCAACGGCTCATGCATCGCGACGAGGTGGGCGCGAGACTGGTTGCGGCGATGCACATCACGAATGTCGACGATCCTGACCGGGTCACCATGGGACAGTTCCGCCAGGCCCTCGACCTCGGCGCGGACACCGTCGCGGACTGTCCACGACCGCTGCGCGAGTTCTTCGCCACCGTCGAACGCGTCCCGTCGTGGGTGGACTTCGACCTCGTCAACGAAGGGGCCGCGGCGTACCGCCGGTTGGGGACCAACGCCGCGGACGTCATGTTGCAGTTGTCCCTGATCGGCGGCTACCGCTTCGGCGGTCCCACCGACCTGCTCGTCGAGACGGGCGGGCTGACGGGCCGCAAAACCGTCCGCCGCCTTGCCGAGACGCAGAAGTGGGCGGTGGCGGTGTCGCAGCCCGACGCGATGCGCCGATGCGGGGAGGGCTTCAAGCTCACCGTGCACGTCCGCGCGATGCACGCGCTCGTCAATCACCAGTTCGAGACGAACGGCCGCTGGGACGTCGCCCACTGGGGCCTGCCCATCAACCAGACCGATCAGGCCGCGACGCTGGGGTTGTTCAACGGGGCGCTGCTGCTGGGGGTGCGGCTGCTCGGCGTCCGGGTCAGCAGTGCCGAGTCGCGGGCGATCATGCACCTGTGGAAGTACGTGGGCTGGCTGGTCGGTGTCGACGAGGACTGGTTGTGCGACAGCGAGGCTGCGCAGCACCGGCTGAACTATCACCTGCTCATCACGCAGTCGGGGGTGAGCGAAGCTGGGCCGCAGCTGGCCAACGCGATCGTCGACGCGCAGCGACTCCTGCACTACCCGAACCTGGCCGGGATGCGGGGCCGCTATCACCGCGCCCGGTTGTTGAGCATGCTGAGCTACTTCCTGCGCACCGAGGGCATGGGCGACCTCGAACTTCCCCGCGCGCTGCCGTGGGCCGTCGCGCCGGTGATCGCCAAGAACGTCGTCCGCTACCAGCTTCTTGCCCGCACCGGCCGCGGCCGCGCGTACCTGGAGCGGTGGGGTGCCCGCAGCAGTGACCGGCTGCTGGCCAGGTACTTCGGAGAGCAGCCGCACGGTGTCGGCGAACTCGCCGCGTGACGCCGCGGCCGCCGCGCGCGAGCTCGGCCCCACCTCGCTGTTGTGGCGGTGGGCGGGCGACATGCGCATCGCCTTCGAGGGTGGCACCGCGGGACTGCTGCAGACGATGCACCCGGCAATCGGACAGGGACTGATCGACCACTCCGACTTCTTCGACGACCCCGTCGACCGGGTGTTCCGGTCGCTGCCCGGGATCCTGGGCACCGTGTACGAGGGGCCGACCGCGGAGGCGACCGGCGTACGGGTGCGCGACTTCCATCGGGACATCAAGGGCGCGTTGCCCGGTGGCGGCCGCTACCACGCCCTGCAGCCGGAGACGTTCTGGTGGGCGCACGCCACGTTCCAGCGCATGGTCGACCGCCTCGCCTCGCACTGGGACCGGCACCGGCTGACCGCCGAGGAGAGCCGGCGACTCTATGCCGAGGGATGCGAGTGGTACCGCCGCTACGGCATGAGCGGCAGCGTCGTCCCGTCGGACCGGGTGGCCTTCGAGCGTGAGGTCGAACGCTACTGCCGGGACGTCCTGGAGCCGAACCCCGCGTCCGACTACCTCATCGAGTTCATCAACCGGCGTTCGATCCCCGACATGAGCGCATCGCCCCTCTACCCGACGCATCCGCGCCTTCGGCCGTTGACCGATGCGCTGCTGCCGAGCATGCCGGTGCGGACCGCGCTCGCTCCGCCGATGCGGCTGGTCATCTTCGGCGGGCTGCCCGCCGCGGTCCGCGAAAGATTCGGGATCCGTTGGAGCGGAGGGGACGAACGCCGCTACCGGGCCGTCAGGGCCGCCGTCCGCACGGCGTGGCCGTACGTGCCGGCCTCCCTGCGCTGGTATCCCGCGGCACGCAAGGGCTGGTTGCGTGAGCTCGGCCGGGTGCCGCGCACGCCCTAGCCGTCGGTCAGACGGTCGTGCGGTCGCGGCCCTCCCAGAACGGCTTGCGCAGATCCTTCTTCATGATCTTGCCGGTCGGGTTGCGCGGCAGCTCCTCGGTGATGTCGACACTGCTCGGGCACTTGTAGCGGGCCAGCCGCTCGCGGCACCAGGCGATCAGCTCCTCCTCGGTCGCTGATCCCTCCAGCGAGACAACGGCTTTGACGGCCTCTCCCCACTTGTCGCTGGGAACGCCGATGACGGCCACCTCCACGACCGCCGGGTGCTCGGCCAGCACCCGCTCCACCTCGATGGAGTAGATGTTCTCGCCACCGGAGATGATCATGTCCTTGAGCCGGTCCTCGACGAAGATGTAGCCGTCGGCGTCGATGCGCCCGATGTCGCCGGTGCGGAAGAAGCCGTCGGGGGTGATGGCGTCGGCGGTGGCGTCGGGGCGGTTGTGGTACCCCTTCATCAGCTGCGGTGTGCGGAACCACAGCTCACCCTGCTCGCCTTCGGGAACGTCCTCCATGGTGTCCGGGTTCACCACCCGCAGTTCGGCGTTCGGGATCAGCGTGCCTGCACTCACCAGCCGTTCCGGGTGCTCGGTGTCGCGGTGTTCCTCGGGCATCAGGTGACTGATCACCCCGCACACCTCGGTCAGCCCGTAGACCTGGATGAAGTCGGTGCCGGGCCAGGCCTCGAGCGCGGCCCTCAGCAGCGGCAGGGGCATCGGCGAGGCGCCGTAGCAGTACGTCTTCAACGCGCCGAACAGCTTGACGGCATCCTCGCCGGACTCGAGCACCTTGGCCAGCACGGCGGGCACCAGGAAGGTCCGGTTGGCGCCCTTGAGGATCGCGCCGGCCAGCGATGCGCCGTCCACCTCGCGGGTCATCACGCTGGGCACGCCGTCGTGGATGCCGAACTGCACGTACGACGAACCACCGACGTGGAAGAGCGGCATCGACACCATGTTCTTGTCGCCCTCGTCGAAACCCCAGCCGTCGTGCGCGTTCACCGTGTGCGCGACGACGTTGGCCTGCGACAGCATCACACCCTTGGGCCGGCCGGTGGTGCCCGAGGAGTACATCACCAGGCAGACGTCGTCGGGTTCGACGGCGTCCGCGCGTCCGGTCGGGGTGGCGGCGGCCAGCAGGGCCTCGTACTCGTCGCCGTCGGCGCCGTCGGGCGTGACCTCGACGATGTGCTCGAGCGAGAGGCGGTCGCGGATCTTCTCGATCGCCGGGCGCAGTTCGGCGCCGACGACGAGCACCTTGGCGCCGCAGTCGTTGAGGACGAAGTCCAGTTCGTCGCCGGCCAGCCGGAAGTTGATGATCGCGTTGGCGGCGCCGAGGGACGCGGCGGCCAGCGTCAGTTCGACACCGGCCGGGTGGTTCTTGTCGAGGAACGCCACGACGTCACCGCGGCCGACGCCGAACCCGCCGAGCGCCCCGGCAAGCCGGCGGATCCGGTCGTTCCACTGTGCCCATGTCCAGGACCGGTCCAGGTAGACGAAGGCCTCCTCGTCGGGTTTCACCTCGGCCCAGTGCGCGGGCCGGTCATCGAGGAAGCGCGGAGGCGGCAGCTCAGGCATGCGCAAAGCGTGCCATGACAACGGCGGTTGTCAATCCTCTTTGGCCGGTTCGGGCGCGGTGATCGCCGGGTCGTGGATGCGACGCAGGCCCTTGCGGTCGTAGTAGCGGGTGACCACGGCCCCGATCAGCAGACCGATCACCAGACCGACGCTCGTCATCACCAGCGAGTGGGTGAGCCCGGCATCGGCGCGCCCGTCCAGATAGAGCAGCGCCCGCGCGCCGAGGAACACCTGATGCATCGGCTCGAACGTCGCCAGCCAGCCGAAGACCTTGGGCGCCGCCTCCAGCGGGATCGTCGCGCCGTTCGAGGGCAGGCCCAGCATCACGAAGATGAACAGGTTGACGATCAGACCCATCGAACCCAGCACGGACACCAGGGAGGTCGCGGTGATCCCGACCGCCGCGATCGTGAACACCCCGTAGAGCCACAGGGTCAGGACATTCGGGATCGGCATCCCCAGTGCCGCAGCGATGCCGATGTAGGCGGCCGAGGTGAGCACCGCAAGGATCACCATGAACGCCCACTTGATCACCAGGGTCCGGAACCGCGAGATGTTCACCTTCTCGGCGAACCGGTACACCGGCCCCAGCTCCGCGGGGATGTAGCCCAGCATCGAGTCGACCAGCGAGCTGACGATGATGCTGCCGGTGAACCCGGCCAGCAGCAGCAGCAGCGCGTAGTAGAACGCCGACAACCCGTTGCCGGTGCCGCTGGGCAGCGGATCGTGGTCGTTGACCTGGATGTCGACCGGGCTGGACAGCGTCAGCGCCACACCGGCGGGCAGGGCGGTGCCACCGCCGGCCTGGGTGACCTCGGCGGTGACCTTCTTGCCGATCGTGGTGTTGGCCTCCTGCACGGCCTTGCTGAGCGCGAGACCGGCGATGCTGCCGCCGAGCTCGCCTGCCCGCGGATTGGTCGACACGGTGATCACCGGCCGGACCACCTCCCCCGGCCGGGCGGCGCCGGTCGCGAGTGCCTGCAGACCCGCCGAGAAGTCGGCCGGAATCTGCACCACCCCGTACACCTGCGCGGAGTCCAGCTGCCGGTCGGCTTCTTCGGCGGAGAGCACCCGCACGTCGAAGTCGTGGGAATCGAGGCCGGACACCAGCCCGTCGGCGATCTGCTTCCCGTCGGGCCCCTGGTCCTGGTTGACGACGGCCACCGGGAAGTGGTGCAGGTTCGAGGTCGGGTTGAGGATCCCGCCGAGATAGAGCGCCGCCAGCGCTGAGAACACGACCAGGACGACGATGATCGGTTGCAGCCAGAATCTCGGCGTGCGGATGGTGGCGAGCGGGTCAGGTGCGGCGTGCCGCGCGTGCTCGAGCGAGTGCATCGGAGCTCCTGTCATCGGGGGCGGGTGTGGTCCAGCGGGCGGGGGCGCAGCAGCACGAGGGCGAGCACGATCGCGGCCACCGGGACGGCGGTCATCATCAGGCTCAGGGTGTGAATGGCGTCGATCATGGCATCGGTCGCGCCCTCGACGACCTCCCTCGCGCGCTGCGGGTCGAGTACGTTGCCACCGCCGACCGAGGACACCGAAGTGCCGTGCGCGATCTGCAGCGCCTCGCGGGCCTGCGGCTCCGTGATGCCCGAACCGGCCAGCCGCTCCATGCCGTCACGGAGGAACAGGGTGGTGCCGACGAGCGCGAACACCGCCGGACCGAGGGAGTATCCAGCTTGTCCGACAGCGGATTTCACCGCCGACACCGATCCGCCGAGGTCCACGGGTGCCGCCGACATCATGATGGTGGACTGCGGCGTCTGCACCACCGCACCGCCCACGGCGTTGAGCAGCACCGCGGCGAACAGCAGCCACATCGACGTCTTCTCGCCGACCGTCGTCAGCACCAGCAGACCGGCGAGCAGCAGCAGCAGTCCGGTCACCAGCACCGCACGCTCACCGAAGCGCGTCGCGGCCCGGCCCGAACCCGTCGCGGCGAGCGCCTGCATCAGCGTGGCGGGCACCAGCAGCAGCCCGAGCAGCGCCGGCGACTCACCGCGCACCGTCACCAGATAGTAGGCGAACAGGATCGTGGTTCCGCCTGTGATGAAGTTGAACGCGGCGCCAGCGGTGATTGCGGCGTTGAACCGTCCGGACCGGAAGATGCGCAGATCGAGCGCCGGATCCGGAGTCGACCGCTCTCGGAGCCAAAAGGCCGCCCCCGCAACGACACCAACCACGATGGCGACGACCGCATCGGTGTTCAGTCCGCGCTGCAACCGCGAGATCCCGTAGACGAGCGCGAGCAACGCGGCCGCGACGAGCGCCAGGCCCGGTACGTCCAGGCGGCCGGGCGCCCGCGGCGTCTCGGGCACATACCGCAGGTGGATCACCAGGGCGACGACGGCCGCGACGGGTGCTACCAGGAATCCCGTCCGCCACCCCAGGTGTTCGGCCAGCAGGCTGCCGATCGCGGGCATCGGTGTGGTGAGGGCGAATCCGGCGCCGAGGTACAGCCCGATCGCCGCCGCACGCCGTTGCGGCGGGAACACCGCGTTGATGGTCGCCAGCGAGAGGCCCAGCAGGAAGGCGAACGCCACACCGGACCCCGCGCGGGCGACCATCAGCACCGCACCGGTCGGCGCCGCCGCGGCGAGGACGCCGAAGGCGATCGCCCCGAGCAGGCCGCCGGTGAACATCCGCTTCATGCCGTAGAGGTCGCCGAGCGCACCGGCGCCGAGCACCGCGGCCGCCAGTGTGAGGGTGGCGAGGCTGGCCACGAAACTGGCCGTGCTGGGCAACATCTCCAGTCCGGCACGGACCTCGGAGATGTTGGCCGACAGAATGGTCGGATCGGCCGCGGTGATGCTGTAGCCCAGCCCCATCGCGACGACGGTCATCGTGGCCGCAAGGCCGGACACCGTCGCCGGCGAATCGTCGCGCTGCGCGTCGGGAGCCGGCGACGTCATCCCGTGTGTACCGGACGGCCCGCCAGATACGTTGCCCGGACGTCCAAGTCGGCGATCTTCTCCGGCGGGACCGAACGCGGGTCGGCCGAGAGCACCACCATGTCGGCGTACTTGCCAACCTCCAGCGAGCCGATCACGTCGTCGGAGAACAACTGCCACGCGGCGTCGATGGTCTGCGCGCGGATGGCCTGATCGACGGTCAACCGCTCCTCCGGCCCCAGCACCCGGCCACTCGGCGCGGTGCGGGTGACCGCGACGCTGATGTTGCGCAGCGGCTCCTCCGGTGTGACGGGCGGATCGTTGTGCAGCGAGATCCGCATGCCCGTCCTCACCGCCGAACCGCAAGGCATCCAACGGTTTCCGTGTTCGGGCCCGAACAACCCGTCGACGATGACGTCGCCCCAGTAGTGGATCTGGTCGACGAAGATGCTGCAGGTGACGCCGAGGTCGTGGGCACGCTGCAACTGCTCGTCGCGGATCGCGCCGACGTGCTCGAGCCGCAGCCGGTGATCATCGCGCGGATGCTTGGCCAGCAGGTGCTCGTAGACGTCCAGGATGGTGTCGACGCCCGCGTCGCCCTGCACGTGACACGCCATCGGCCAGCCGAGCGGGAAGTAGGCCTCGACGATCTCGGTGAGCTGCTCGCGCGAGTAGTTGGCGTGCCCGCAGGACCCCGGCACCACCCCGATCGTGCGGGTCGCCTCGGTGTCGAGGTAGGGGAAGGACAGGTCGATGTTGCCGATCCACGGCGACCCGTCGACCCAGATCTTGATGCCCACCTGACGGACGATGTCGTCGCCGTCACCCGGACTGGCCGCCGTGCTCATCTCGGGATTGGAGATCTCGTAGGTGCGCAACCGGACGGTCAGGTGGTCGCGCATCTGGTCCACCAGCGGCCGGAACACCGGGTCGAAGGCCATCTCCGAACAGGTGGTCAGGCCGGCCTTGTTCAGCCGGGCGCACTCCGCGAGCAGCATCTGGGGGAAGTCGGCCACCGTGGTGGCTCCGGACATCAGTGGAAACACCGCGCCGGTCTCCTCGGCGGTGCCGTCGAGTTCGCCGGCTTCGTCGCGGCCGTACTTGGCGCCCTTCGGATCCGGGGTGTCGCGGTCGATCCCGGCGTTGCGACCGGCGACCGAGTTGAAGAAGGCCTTGTGCCCGGAGTTGTGGATGATCACCAGCGGCGTGCTGGGCGCGATGCCGTCGAGCCACGCCAGCGACGGCTCGGGCAGGCCGGGCTGCAGCAGGGCGTCCCAGCCGACGAGATAGGCGCCCGCGTCGCCGCGCTTGTCGACCTCCGCGCGCACCATGGCGACGATCTGGTCGGCGTCGGTGACGGTGACCGGCCGGATGTCGACCATCCGATCGGACAGCACGACCGCCTCCATGAGCGGATGACCGTGCGCCTCGACGAGGCCGGGCATCACGCAACCCGAGCCGATGTCGACCACCTCGGTGTCCGGGCCGATCCACCCGTCGATCTCGGCGCGGTCCCCGACGGCGGCGATGCGGCCTCCCGATACGGCCAGCGCCTCGGCCGTGGGCTGCGCGGGATTGACGGTGAGGACATTTCCGGTGATGACAAGGTCAGCTGCAGGCACCGGGTGATGGTAGCTGCGACGCGTTGACCTGCGGTGACCTTCCCGCTGAACCGTCACCAAGAATTTGCTGAAAAATTTCTTCGCCGCCATGTCGATTTTCGGGGGGTGCCGCTCGACGTATGTGCGAGGGCACGATGGAGCGGGCCCCTTCCACACCGAAGAAGGAGACGAAGAAATGGCGCGTTACATGCTGATCATGCGGTCCACCCCCGAGGCCGAGGCCGCGATGGCGGAGCTGGAGATCGACTTCGACGAGATCATCGAGTCGATGGGCCGGTTCAACGAGGAGCTCATCAAGGCCGGCGTGCTGCTGGCCGGCGAGGGGCTGACCGGACCGGAGGAAGGTTTCGTCGTCGACTTCAACGCCGATCCGCCGGTGGTCACCGACGGCCCCTACACCGAGGCCAAGGAGTTGTTCAACGGCTTCTGGATCCTCGACGTGTCGTCCAAGGAGGAAGCCAAGCAGTGGGCGCGGAAGGTGCCGCTGGGCAAGGGCGTGAAGCTCGAGGTGCGCCGTGTCTCGGAGACCGACGAGTTCCCCGCGGACAATCCCTGGGTGCAGAAGGAGATCCAGTGGAAGGCCGACCTGGCCGAGAAGATCGCGGCGCAGGCACGGGCCGACGCCGACAAGTTCGCGAGCCGCTGAGCGACTCCGCCGGCTATCTGGCGCGGATCCTGATGGGTCCGCGCCAGTCGGCATCGGGGTCCAGAACCTCACCGCGCTGGGTGATCTCGACGTCGCCCGCCCGGGCCATCTCGCGGGCCGCGGCGCGGGCGTCGTCCATCAGGTCACGCCAGTGATCGCCGCCGACGGCGCGGGCCGCGTCGGAGGGACAGGTGCTGCTGGTTGGGCCGCGATGCATCGCAAGGGCGCGGATCGCGGCCCGCAGCCGGTCGGGCATCGGGCCGTCGGCCAGGGCCGTGCCGGCATCGCGCGCGGCCGGCGTCGCGCCCTCGGCGATCCGCCCGAGCTGCGCCCGTAACGCGTCACTCACGCCGTCCATGATTCCCGGTGGCCGATGACCACCGGGAACCGGACGATCAGAAGAAGGTCTGCGTGTTGGTGACCGTGCCGTTGTCGCACTTGATGGAGACGTTCCAGTTCGCGAACTTCGGGATGGCGGGGACGATCGCGAGGTCGAAGGAACCGTTGGCGGGCAGCGGGAAACTGCGCGAGTAGCCGTCGGAGTCGTAGGTGCACTGCGAGGCGACACCGCTGCGGTCGGCGATGTGCGCGGTCAGCCCACCCACCCGCGGCGACCAGTTCACCGTCGGCCCCTGCTTCGGCGCCTCGGCCTTGGGCGCCGGCTTCTCCTCGGGCTTCGGCTGGGCCGGGGCGGCCTTGGCCACCCGGGATGCCGCGGCGGCGTTGTCGGTGGCCGCCTCGTCGCGGACCGACGGGATGACGCACACCTTGTCCCCCGGGCTGGCCTCGCGCCACACGAAGCCCGACTTGCATGTCGGACTGCCGGGCACCGCGTTCCCTGCGGCCGCGGCGTTCTCCGCGGCGGTGCGCGACCGCACGCCCGGCGTGACGCAGACGTGGTCGCCTGCGAACGCCTCGCGCCAGACGAAGCCCGGGATACAGGCGTCGGGTTGCGCCGCCGCCGTGGGCGCCAGCGCGATCGCCCCGCCCGCGGCGAGTAGCGCTGCGGCCAGCGGAGCGAGAGCTACGCGCTTTGCTTGAAACGTTGACATTTCGACCTCATCTCACGGGCATGACCCTCGTCAGTGCCTCTACGTCGGGAATTGTGCGCCGCTTGACTGATCTTGCGGAAGCGAACAGAACGTTACGAATTTGCTCACTTGATTACGCGAGTAGTCGCCTACTCCGTCCGCGACGGCGCAGCACTCCACACGCGGCCGCCGGCAACAACGGGGATCGCCTTCTGCATTTCTGGAACACGTTCTAGTCTGAGTGCCATGACCTCGGTTGCTGATTCCTCCCGCGAACTCTCGTCGGCCGACCGGCTGCGCCATCCGATCCACTCCGGGCACCTCACGGTGGGCGCGCTCAAGCGCAATCGGGACCGCCCGGTGCTGTTCCTCGGCGACACCACGATGACCGGCGGCCAACTCGCCGAGCGCATCAGCCAGTACATCCAGGCGTTCGAGGCGCTGGGCGCGGGCACCGGCGCGGCCGTCGGGCTGCTGTCGCTGAATCGGCCCGAGGTGCTGATGATCATCGGGGCGGGGCAAACTCAGGGCTATCGCCGCACGGCACTACACCCCCTTGGGTCGCTGGAGGATCACGCCTACGTGCTGTCCGATGCCGAGGTCACCGCCCTGATCATCGACCCCAACCCGATGTTCACCGAGCGCGCGCTGGGACTGCTGGAAAAAGTGCCGACGCTGCAGAAGATCCTCACCATCGGTCCGGTCCCCGAGGCGCTGGCGGACGTCGCGGTGGACCTCAGCGCCGAGGCGGCCAAGTACGAGCCGCGGCCGCTGGTGGCCGCCGACCTGCCGCCCGACCACATCGGCGGACTGACCTACACCGGCGGCACCACCGGAAAACCCAAGGGCGTGATGGGCACCGTGCAGTCGATCACCACGATGACGACCATCCAGCTCGCCGAGTGGGAGTGGCCGGAGCGTCCGCGGTTCCTAATGTGCACCCCGCTGTCGCACGCCGGGGCGGCCTTCTTCGTGCCCACGGTGGTCAAGGGCGGCGAACTGATCGTGCTGACGAAGTTCGATCCGGCCGAGGTGCTGCGGGTGATCGAAGAGCAGAAGATCACCGCCACCATGCTGGTGCCGTCGATGATCTACGCCCTGATGGATCATCCGGATTCGCACACCCGTGACCTGTCGTCGCTGGAGACCGTCTACTACGGCGCCTCGGCGATGAACCCGGTTCGGCTCAAGGAGGCGATCCGCCGGTTCGGACCGATCTTCGCCCAGTACTACGGGCAGTCTGAGGCGCCGATGGTGATCACCTACCTCGCGAAGGGCGATCACGACGAGAAGCGGCTGACGTCCTGCGGCAGGCCGACGGTGTTCTGCCGCACGGCACTGCTCGGCGAGGACGGACAGCCCGTGCCGCAGGGCGAGGTCGGTGAGATCTGCGTGTCCGGGCCGCTGCTGTCCGGCGGCTACTGGAAGCTGCCCGAGGCCACCGCGGAGACCTTCCGCGACGGCTGGATGCACACCGGCGACCTGGCCCGCGAGGACGAAGACGGGTTCTGGTACATCGTCGACCGCACCAAGGACATGATCGTCACCGGCGGCTTCAACGTGTTCCCCCGCGAGGTCGAGGACGTCGTCGCCGAACACCCGTCGGTGGCCCAGGTGTGCGTGATCGGAACCCCCGACGAGAAGTGGGGCGAGGCGGTGACCGCGGTGGTGGTGTTGCGGCCCGACGCCGCGTCCGACGAGGACGCCGTCGCGACGATGACCGCGGAGATCCAGGCCGCCGTCAAGGAGCGCAAGGGCTCGGTGCAATCGCCCAAGCAGGTCATCGTCGTCGACTCGGTGCCGGTGACGGCGCTGGGCAAGCCGGACAAGAAGGCGGTGCGCGCCCAGTTCTGGGCGGACTCCGGCCGCGCCGTCGGGTAACCGCTGCGTTTCGGCGTTTTACCGATACCCGGGGCGGGTAAAGAGTGGCCGACACACCATCGAGACAGGACACTCACCGCGATGACCGACCCGACCACCGCCGCAGCCGCGTCCCCCACCTCCACGACCTCCGAGGCCCTCAGCACCTGGGCGCTCTTCCTCAGCATGATCGCGATCGTCGGGTTCGCGATGAGCATCGGCGCCTTCGGCCTCGACCGCATCGGCCTGTCGTTCGGCGCCGGCCTGTTGTCGCTGACCAGCTTCGTGGCCAGCATGTTCTTCTTCCATGCCGACGCCGAGGACCCCGCCGACTCCTGACCGACCGCGCTAGCGTGGCGGAGTGCCGGACACCGACCTCCGCGAGACCGTCGACGCCGTCTGGAGGATGGAGGCGGCCAAGATCGTCGCGACGCTGACCCGCGTGGTCGGCGACGTCGGAATGGCCGAAGACCTGGCGCAGGAAGCCCTGATAGAGGCGCTCGTCCAGTGGCCCGACGCCGGGGTGCCGCGCAACGCCGGCGCCTGGCTCACCACCGTCGCCAAGCGCAAGGCCATCGACCACTGGCGACGGCAGGAGTCACTGGACGCCAAGTACGCCGTACTGGCGCGTGAGCTGGAGAACCACCTCGACGAACCGGCGTGGGATCCGGACCGCATCGACGACGACGTGCTGCGGTTGATGTTCATCTCCGCTCACCCCGTGCTGTCACGGGAGAGCCAGATCGTGTTGACGTTGCGCGTGATCGGCGGTTTGACCACCGAGGAGATCGCCCGCGCGTTTCTCACGTCGAAGGCGACGATCGCGGCGCGTATCACCCGGGCCAAGAAGACGCTGGCGGCCGCGGAGGTGCCGTTCGAGGTGCCACCGCGCGACGAGTACCCGCAGCGACTCTCGGCGGTGCTCGCGGTGATCTATCTGATCTACAACGAGGGCTACTCCGCGTCGTTCGGGCAGCGCTGGATCCGCGACGAACTGTGCAGCGAGGCACTGCGACTGGGCCGGGTGCTCGCCGCCCTGACGGACACATCCCCGGGTCGCGGCGCTCCTGCCCACCGGCCCTCCGAACCCGAAGTGCACGGACTCGTCGCGCTGATGGAATTCCAGTCCTCGCGCTTCGCGGCGCGCACCGACACCGACGGCCGGGCGATCCTGCTCGAGGACCAGAACCGGGCGAAGTGGGACCGTGCGCAGATCCAGCGCGGCGTAGCGGCACTCGCGAAGGCGGCGGAAGCGGTGCAGCGCAGGGGAACCGGCTGGGGTCCCTATGCATTGCAGGCGGCGCTGGCCGAATGTCACGCCGTCGCGCCGACCGCCGAAGACACCGACTGGGCGCGCATCGTCACGCTGTACGACGGGCTGATCCAGGTGGCCCGCTCCCCGGTCGTCGAACTCAACCGTGCGGTGGCCGTCGCGATGGCCTCCGGCCCCGCCGAGGCGCTGGCCATCGTCGACGGCATCACCGGCCTCGACGATTCCTATCTGCTGCCCAGCGTGCGCGGTGAATTGCTGGCGCGGTTGGGCCGCCACGACGAGGCGGCAGAGGAGTTCGACCGCGCCGCAGCGCTGACCGACAACGAGCGCGAGCGGGACGTGTTGACCGACAAGGCGACTCGGGCGCGATCGGGCTAGGCGCCCGGCACCGCGGTCCGTGCGGCCACCGAATCCGCCGATGCGGTGTCGAACACGTCGATGACGACGTCGGTGTCGCGGTAGCCGCCGATGTGGTGCAGGCCGGCGGTGGCGGCGATGACGTCGTTGGCATGGTCGCCGCTCATCGGGTAGTCCTCGACACGATGCCGCCAGTGCGCGGCAAGCACCGTCGCGCCGGGCGACAGCCGCGGCACCTGCCGGTCGAGCACCGCCCGCAGGGTGGCCGGTTGCAGGTAGTAGCAGACCTCCGAGAGCACTACGAGGTCGAATCGTGCCTGCGGCCACGGGCCGTCGATCGACTGCCGCAGCAGCGTCACCTGACGCCTGCGCTGAGCGGCGAGCAACCGCCGGTGGGTGGCGTCGAGGGCGCCGGTGGCGATGTCGGTCGCCGTCACATGGTCGCACCGGGCGGTGAGCTGTTCGGTGAGCACACCGACCGAACACCCCGGTTCATAGGCGTGCCGGTACCGCGGGTAGGGCAGCAACGCCATCGTGATCGCGTACTTGCGGCGCTCGTACCACCTGCCCTGCAGCTGCCACGGGTCGGCGGCTTTGGCGTACATCCGCTCGAAGTAGTCGTCGGGCAGTCGGGACGTCACCGGAACACCACCTCCCCCACCGTCAGCAATCGAGCGAGCACGTACGGCGGCAGCACCGCTTCCAGCCCATCCGGCTCGAATTGACTGCGGAAACACTGTGCCGCATCGATTTTACGCTTCATCGAGGAGTCGGTCAGTGACGATCGGTGGGCCGTGTGCCACGGCACCGTGTCATCGCCCGGTTCGGCCCAGTGCCACATCCACAACGGATACTCCAGCAGCACCGCACCGGTTCGGGCGGTCGCCTCGGCCGCCGCCCGGCCGACGGCCTCGTGATCGGGGTGGCCGTCGCCGCGCCAGGTGGCCGCGCACCAGGCGCCGGCCGGTTCGGCGGTCAGCGCCTCGGCGAGTGCGTCGGTGAGACCGGCCTGGTGACCGGCGACGTCGCCGTCGGGCAGGCCCAGTCGCGTCGGCGCACCGATGCCGAGTGCAGCCGCGGCGCAACACACTTCGTCGCGCCGGGTCTGCGCCAGTGCCCCGCGCTGCGCCGCCGTCGCCTCCGGGTGCGCGGCGTCGCCGTCGCTCACCGACAACACCCGCACGGGTATCCCGCGCTCGGCCGCCGCGGCGATGGCGCCACCGAAGCCGAGCGTCTCGTCGTCCGGATGCGGGGCCACCACCACCAGGGCCGGGCAGTGCTCCCACTCCAGCTCGGGGAAGGTGAGATCAGCTGCGCGCCAGACATCCGCCGCAGTGCCTCCTCCGGCGATCGGCCGGGCCGCGAAACGGCCGGCATTGCTCACCGCCGCTCACCGGCCAGGCGCCCCAGCGCTTCGAGATCGCGTTCGGCGTGACTCTGCCGGACGTAGACGGTCAGGTCGGCGACGTGGCGGGCGTGGGCGGCGTCCTGACTGAGCGGTCCTGGCCCCAGCGCCCGGCCCGTCCGGGTGAGGACCTCGTCGACCGCGGTCTCCACGACCGCTCGGCAGCGCCGGGCGCACAGTTCGGCGGTGCTGTTCCGGTCGTCGGGGTCGGCGTCGACCTCGGCCGCGGCCTGCGCGAGTGTCGCAGCGGCCGCGGTGAGCGCGGCGTCCACCGCGCCGAGGTGAGCCAGCGTGTGTGGTTCCTCGCGGGCGGCGGCCGAATACAGCGGAGCGGCAACCGCTCTGGCACCTCCGAGCCAGCACGCGGCGACCCCGATCGCGCCGTGCCAGAATCCCGGCCGGCTGAGGTACTCACCCGGGGACCCGACCGGGGTTGCCGGAGCGCCGCTGAATTGCACGGAACGCGTGTCGGATTCGGCCATGCCGGCGTTGCGCCAACTGCTCGGCAACGGCCGCACCCGCTGATGACGCAGGTCCACGGCGAACAAACCCCGGGTACCGTCGTCGCCCACGCGCGCCGTCACCAGCGCGTGCGTGCACAGGCCGGCTCCCGAACACCACACCTTGGTGCCGTGCAGTGCGATCCCCTCCCCGGCGGGCTGGGCGCGCAGCACCGCGTCACGGGATTCGGCCGCCCACACACCCCACAGCTCACCCGCCCGTACCTGAGGGCCGACGAGATCGGCGAGAATCGCCGCGGCATCGCAGTGCGCTTCGGCCAGTCGCCCGGCCACCACGTCCAATTCGGTGAGCTCGGCGAGCCTGCGCCAGCGCTGCGCCGTGTCGCCGCGGCCCGGTAACGGCAGGTTCAGCTCACCCGCCGCCAGCCACCGCGCCAGTTGCGCCGGGATCACGCCGGCTCGCCGGTCCTGCGCCGTGATTTCGACAGGGTACGCAGATGCGACGCGAATCCGCTGGGCGCGCGGGCATCGCGGCGCGCGGAGGTGATCACGCTCAGCGCCGCGTCGCGGCGAATGTGCCTGCCGGCCGCCTCGAACCGTTCGACGAGTTCGACGTCCTCACCGGTCGGCAACGCGCGGAAGCCGCCGACGTTCCAGTAGGCAGCCGCATTGAAGCCCATGTTCGCACCGTGAACATGGTTGTGCCCGTTGCCGTTTCGCGACACTTTCGCCTGGTAGGCGCGCAGGTACCGCCGCGCCACCTCGGCCGGGAAGTTCCGCCAGTCCGGCACCCGGACCACACCGAGCACCATGTCCGCATACGTCGATGTCATCCGCAGCAGCCAGTCGGCGGGGACCAGGCTGTCCGCATCCGAGGTGGCGTACCACGTGCGGACCGGGTCGGCGCCGGTGCAGGTCGAGCGCGCGTAATCGAAACCCGCGGCACGCGCGGCGCCGACGTTGCCCGCGTCGACCTCCACGAAATGCACGTCCGGGCCGAACCGCCCGGCCAATGCGGCGCTGTCGTCGCCGCAGGCGTCGAGCACCACGACGGTCAGCACGGGCACCGGTGAGCACAGTGTCGCGGTCGCCAGGGCGCGCAGGCTCTTCGGCAAATTCGTCGCCTCGTCGTGGGCGGGGATGACCACCGCGATCTGCTCGAGCTCCGGCACTGCTGTTAATTATCCCGTAGCGGCATTTTTCACACCTGGCACGATGGCGACCATGGTGCATGTGGACGCCGTTCTGTTCGACTTCTCCGGCACGCTGTTCCGGCTCGAGGAGGACGAGAGCTGGTTCGCCGGCATGGAGATCGACGGCCGCCACGTCGACCGCCACGCGCAGTCCGAGATCATGCGACGGCTGACGCAGCCGGTCGAACTGGCGGTTCCGCTGACGCCGGACGCGCACCACGCCTGGACGCAGCGAGACCTGGAGCCGGCGCTGCACCGCGAGGCCAACCTTCACGTGCTGCGCGCGTCGGGACTCGCCGACCACCATGCCGACGCGCTGTACGCCCGGCTGATCGACCCCGCGTGCTGGACGCCGTACCCCGACACCGTCGACGTGCTCGCCGCCCTGCGGGCCCGTGGGGTCAGGACGGCGGTGGTCTCCAACATCCCGTTCGACATCCGGCCAGCGTTCGCGGCCATCGGCGCCGGCGTCGACGAGTTCGTGCTGTCGTTCGAAGTGGGGGCCATCAAACCCGACCCCGCGATCTTCGCCGAGGCGCTCACCCGGCTGGGCGTCGACGCCGCCCACACCGTCATGGTGGGCGACAGCGAGGAGGCCGACGGCGGAGCCCGCGCCCTGGGCTGCGAGTTCGTCCTCGTCGAGCCGCTACCCACCGCGCAGCGGCCCGACGGCCTGCGCCGCGCGCTGGCCGAGCACGGCCTGCCGGTCTGCGCGTAGCGTCGCGACCATGTCCGGCAGCGAGCGAATCCGGCCGCCGTGGTGGCTGAAGTACGTGAACAAGGTGATGATCGCGGTGAACAAGACCGGCCTGCTCAAGGACGGTCCGGTGGTGCTGACGGTGACGGGCCGCAAGTCCGGCCAACCCCGGTCGACGCCCATCACCCCCTTCGAGGTGGACGGCCGGCGCTACGTCGTGGGCGGTCTTCCCGGCTCGGACTGGGTGCGCAATGCCCAGGCGAATCCTGACGCCGTGCTGCTGCGCGGCAGGACCCGTGAACCCGTGCGTTTGGTCGAGCTGCCCGCCGAGGAGGCCCGGCCGCTGCTCCGGCAGTTCCCGGTGCTGGTGCCCACGGGGGTCGGTTTCATGAAGAACGCCGGCCTGGTCACCGGGCCGCACCCCGACGAGTTCGAGGCGCTGACCGGGCGCTGCCCGGTGTTCCGCTTCGACCCGGTGACGTAGCGTCTCTCGCTGTGAGCGACAACCCCTTCGACCCGTCGGCCTGGCAGCCCGTGCCCGGGTTCGAGCTGTCCGACATCACCTACCACCGCCACGTCGTCGACGGCAGGCCGCAGCCCACCGTGCGGGTGGCGTTCGACCGGCCCGAGGTGCGCAACGCGTTCCGTCCGCACACCGTCGACGAGCTGTACCGCGTGCTCGACCACGCCCGGATGTCGCCCGACGTCGGCGTGATCCTGCTGACCGGCAACGGGCCCAGCCAGAAGGACGGCGGCTGGGCGTTCTGCTCCGGCGGCGACCAGCGCATCCGCGGCCGCACCGGCTACCAGTACGCCGCAGGCGAGACGGCCGACACCGTCGACGCGGCCAGGGCCGGCCGGCTGCACATCCTCGAGGTGCAACGGCTCATCCGCTTCATGCCGAAGGTCGTCATCTGCCTGGTCAACGGCTGGGCCGCAGGCGGCGGGCACAGCCTGCACGTGACCTGCGACCTGACGCTGGCCAGCCGCCAGCACGCCCGCTTCAAGCAGACCGACGCCGACGTGGGCAGTTTCGACGGCGGCTTCGGCAGCGCCTACCTGGCCCGTCAGACCGGTCAGAAGTTCGCGCGCGAGATCTTCTTCCTCGGCCGCGCCTACGACGCCGAGCAGATGCACGCGATGGGCGCCGTGAACGCCGTGGTCGATCACGCCGAACTCGAATCCGAGGCGCTGCAGTGGGCGGCCGAGATCAACGGCAAGTCGCCGCAGGCGGTGCGGATGCTGAAGTTCTCGTTCAACCTCATCGACGACGGACTCGTCGGCCAGCAGGTGTTCGCCGGTGAGGCAACGCGATTGGCGTACATGACCGACGAGGCGGTCGAGGGTCGCGACGCGTTCCTGGAGAAGCGCGACCCCGACTGGAGCGGGTTCCCCCGCTACTTCTGAAGGCGGTTCCCGCGCGCCGCCTAGACTTCGACAGTGATCAGAAGCTCGCTGCGCCGACTGTCCGAGAGCCTGCTGCTGGCCAGCATGCGACCGCCGCTGACCGACCAGCTGATGCAGCGGCGCCCCGTAGTGGACCTCGCGGGCAAGCGGATCCTGCTGACCGGCGCGTCGTCCGGCATCGGTGAGGCCGCGGCGGAGAAGCTCGCCCGGCGCGGCGCCACCGTCGTCGTGGTGGCCCGCCGCCAGGACCTGCTCGACGCGGTCGCGCAGCGGATCGTGGCCGCAGGCGGGGATGCGCGGGCGCGGGCGTGCGACCTGTCGGATCTGGACGCCGTCGACGAGCTTGTCGCCGAGGTGGAGCGGGAGCTCGGCGGCATCGACATCCTGATCAACAACGCGGGCAAGTCGATTCGGCGGCCGCTGGCCGAGTCGCTGGATCGCTGGCACGACGTCGAGCGCACGATGACGCTCAACTACTACTCGCCGTTGCGGCTCATCCGCGGCCTCGCGCCCGGGATGATCGAGCGGGGCGACGGCCACATCATCAACGTCTCGACGTGGGGCGTGCTGAGCGAATCCTCGCCGCTGTTCGCCGTCTACAACGCCTCCAAGGCGGCGCTGAGCGCGGTGAGCCGGGTCGTCGAGACCGAATGGGGCAAGGACGGCGTGCACTCGACCACGCTGTACTACCCGCTGGTGAAGACACCGATGATCGCGCCGACACGCGCCTACGACGGGCTGCCCGCGCTGAGTGCGTCCGAGGCCGCGGACTGGATGGTCACCGCCGCGCGCACCCGGCCGACCCGGATCGCGCCGCGCATGGCGGTCACCGCGCACGCCGTCAACAGCTTCTCCCCCGCGGCCGTCGACGCGATCATGAAGCGCCAGCAGGTGCAACCGAACTCCTGAACCGCCGGCGGGAGTGGATCAGTCCTGAGCCGCGATGTCCGGATACACCACGTGACGGGCCTGGTCACCGCCGTTGCGGCGGGCGAGAGTCATGGCCGTCGCGGCCTCGGCGATGAGTTCGTCGAGCAGGCTCTGTGGCGGGTACTCGGCCAGTCCTCGCAGCGGGGCACTCACCACCCCGATGCTCGCGGCGTTCTTCGCCGGCGTCGTCGCGATGGCGTGACGGACCCGGTCGACCAGTGGCGTCGCGTCGGGGGCGGCGAAGCAGTCGGCGATGAGGAAGTCGGCGTCGGGCAGGTGACCGGTGACCGCGTCATGGCGGGTCGTGTCGCGCAACACCTGAGCGACGTCGACCCGTGCGCGGCTCGCGGCGGCGGCCCCCCGGGTGTCAGCCAGCTCGTCCAGCGCATCAAGACTCACGTAGAGCAGGACGAAGTGGCGGTCGTCGGCCCGGTCGCGGGTCGCGATGAACGTCGCTGCGTCGCGGTAGAAGGCGGGCCGGTTCAGCAACCCCGTCAACGGGTCGATGTCCGCGTTGAGGGAGTCGATGCCCAGCAGATGCACCAGGCTCTGGGCGGCGAGCGGAAGGGCGAGGTTCACGATCAGCAGGAAGCCGAACGCCGTCATCGCCATGGCGGGATCACCGTCGGCGACGAGCCGCGTCGCGAGGACGAGCGTGGTGCCCACGGCGACCACGAGGTTCACCGCCATCAGACGCGGTGTGTGGAAGAAGCCGATGTAGCCGCCGAGGACCGCGAAGCCGGTGCTCGCCAGCAGCCCGGCCAGCGGAGCGCTCTGGGCCAGGCACAGCGCGCTGATGCCCGCAGACGACAACAGTGCGAACACGACCGAAAGCCGCGGACTCGGCCAGGTCACCACCAATGAACCGACCGCAAGCAACGCCGCAAGAATCGCCACGGCCACCGCGACCAGGCGGCTCGCGGTGCCCTGGGGCCCGGACGGACTGCCGATCGTGGCGATGATCAGCACGGCCAGACCGCCCAGTGTCGCCGCCATGGCGTACCGCATCCCGACGTGCACCCGACGTGCCGCCAGGAACGCGGTCATCCAATGGAAGTGATCGGGTTGCGTCCACCACCGTCGGATCGCTGAAGCCACCACGCCGCCTCCCTATGCGTTGGCGCTGCTCGCAACCTAACCCGCCGTACCCGCAGTATCAAGCGTTGCTAAGCGTCCCCGGCACCGGGTGGTAGACACAACGCATGGAGATCCTCGCCAGCCGGATGCTGCTGCGGCCGGCGGACTATCAGCGGTCCTTGGCGTTCTACCGCGACGAGATCGGCTTGGCGATCGCCCGTGACTACGGCGCAGGCACGGTGTTCTACGCCGGCCAGTCACTCATCGAGCTCGCCTCGCACGGCGGTCCGGACGCCTGCGGGACCATCTGGCTGCAAGTTCGCGACGTCTATGCGACGGAGTCCGAACTGTCTGGCCGCGGCGTCCCGATCGCCCGCGAGGCCCGCCAGGAGCCGTGGGGCCTGCACGAGTTACACGTCGCCGACCCCGACGGCGTCAACCTGATCTTCGTGCAGGTTCCCGAGGACCATCCGCTGCGCCGCGACACCAGGAACTGACGGCCGATCGGGTCAGCGTGCGGGTGCCGCCAGCGGCCAGCCCACCGACGCCAGCCGGGAAGCCACCTGGTGGATCTCCTCCGGATTGGGCTCCTTGTCGATGACGGCCTGCACCGCGGTGCGAATCTGGGCCTCGGTGACGGAGTCCGACTCGGTCGACCGGAGCACCGACTGGGCGGCCTTGACCACCTCGTCCTCGGACAGTGAGCGCTTGAGCAGCGCGAGCAGCGGGAAGTAGTCCTTCTGCGGCACGCCCTGCGGGTAGCCGTCGTGCAGCCAGGCGAGCACGTTGTCCAGAACGCCCTGGTTCTCTGTCATCGCTTGTCGCCTCACTTAGCCGGGATGAACGGGACGGGATTGAATCCGAAGTGGTGTTCGATCGTGGTCCGGGTGATCCACAGCAGTGCGATGACGATCACCGCGGCGACGACGGTGAACAGCGCAAGGCCGAGGAACTTCAGCGCCGGGTTGGGCGCGCGGGTGGTGCCGTCGGCGTCGACGTTGCCCGCGCCTGCCGAATAGGCCACCAGGCCGTAGGCGAAGATCGCGGGCAGGCCTGCGCCCAGGACCAGGCCGATCACCAGCACCTTGAAGATGCTCTCCAGATACACCATCGGGATTCCTGTTCTCGCCGTCAGACCGTCGCGGCGGGCTTGGTGGACTCGGTCGCCTCGCGCAGTTCCGCGGGCACCACCGAGTTCGTGCTGTCGTCCCAGTCGGCGTTGACGTTGTTGTGGTCGACCTTCTGCTGCTGGGCACGCCACCACATGTAGCCGGACAGCCCGACCAGGATCAGGAAGATCAGGCCGTCGCCCACCAGCTGCGTGGTGAAGCCGGCGACCGTGTGGGAGATCCAGAACGACAGGGCGCCAACGAGTCCGGCGGCGGGCAGCGTGACCAGCCAGGCCAGTGCCATCCGGCCGGCGACGGCCCAGCGCACCTGGGCGCCCGGCTTGCCGACGCCGCTGCCCAGGATCGAGCCGGTGGCGACGTGGGTGGTGGACAGCGCCATGCCCGCGGCGCTGGAGCTGAGGATGATCGCGGCCGACGACGCCTCGGCGGCGAAGCCCTGCGGCGACTCGATCTCGACGAGGCCCTTGCCCAGCGTGCGGATGACGCGCCAGCCGCCGAGGTAGGTGCCGAGGCCGATGGCGATCGCGCAGGAGGCGATGATCCAGAACGGCAGGCCGTTCTCCTTCACGTCGCCGCTGAGGTGGCCGGTGGTGATGAGTGCGAGCGCGATGACACCCATGGTCTTCTGCGCGTCGTTGGTGCCGTGCGACAGGGCCACCAGCGAGGCGGTGGCGATCTGGCCCCAGCGGAAGCCGTCCTCGCGGCGCTTCGCGAAGACCCGCCGGGTGATCCGGTAGACCAGCCACGTTCCGCAGCCGGCGACCAGGCCGGCGATCACCGGGGCGGCGACGGCGGGGATCAGCACCTTCTGCGTGACACCCGCCCAGTTGATGCCCGCGAGTCCGACGGCGGCCAGGCCGGCGCCGATGAGGCCGCCGAAGAGTGCGTGCGAGGAACTCGACGGGATGCCGAACAGCCAGGTCAGCAGGTTCCACAGGATGCCGCCGATGAGGCCGGCGAAGATGATGGTCAGGCCCATCGACGCATCGATGTTCGGCAGCAGTGTGCCGGTCTTGCTGTCCTGGATCTTCAGCACCGAGGTGGTGACCGTGAGGGCCACCTCGACCGACAGGAAGGCGCCGACGAGGTTGAGCACCCCGGCCAGCAGCACCGCCGTCTTCGGCTTGAGAGCCCGGGTCGCGATCGAGGTCGCCATCGCGTTCCCGGTGTCGTGGAACCCGTTGGTGAAGTCGAAAGCCAGTGCCGTTGCAATCAGCAGCACCAGGATGATCAGCTCGGAGCTCATGATGTTGATTCTGAGGGACTCTCAGCCAAATCCGCTAACGACTCGCGCCCGAATCCGGACCAATGAGCAGCGGCTTTACCAGATCCCGTGAGCTGTTCATCTGATGTTCATTCAGCGTCCCCCGGTTGGACGCACAGCAAGCCCACAGCTTGGGTCCGGACGCCCGATCTGCGGGTCCGGCACTACCATCGAAGCAACCGAACGTCGTCGGAAGTGACAGCCGAAGTGACACTGTGACCAAGTTCCTGGCGAAGATCGCCGCGTGGATCACCGCGGGTTACCCCGAGGGCGTCCCCGGGGCTGACCGGGTGCCCCTGCTGGCGCTGCTGCGCCGGCGGCTGTCCGACGACGAGGTCCGCACCCTCACCCAGGATCTGATCGATCGCGGCGAGTTCGACCAGTTCGACATCGGCGTGCTCATCACCCAGTTCACCGACGAACTGCCCGTGCCCGAGGACATCGAACGGGTCCGGTCCCGGCTGGCCGAGCAGGGTTGGCCACTCGACGATGCGCGCGACGCCGGGGAGGACGAATAGCCGTCCTGCGCGCCCTGGCCGTCCACCAGGGCGGTGCGGCCGCCTCGGTCCTGCCCGACGTGGCGGACGTGCTGGCCGGCCGCGGCCCCGCACTGCTGCCGGTGCCCGCTCACGACGATCGCCAGACCGCCCTCCTGACAACGGCTTTGCGTGCCGGCGAGGCGATCGACGACGACGTCGCCGTGGTGATGGCGACGTCGGGCACCACGGGGACGCCCAAGGGGGCGATGCTGACCGCCGCGGCGCTGGTGGCCAGTGCTGAGGCGACGCACGCCCGGCTGGGCGGCCCCGGCCGCTGGCTGCTCGCGCTGCCGGCCTATCACGTGGCGGGCCTGCAGGTGCTGGTGCGCAGCATCGTCGCGGGCTCCGATCCGGTCGCGGTGCCTGCGGACGTCGACCCGGCCGACCTGCCCGCCGCGGTGCGGGCGATGGGTTCCGGCAGGCGCTATGCCTCGCTGGTGGCCGTGCAGGTGGACAAGGCGCTGCGCTCGCCCGTCGCCGCGGCGGCGCTGGCCGAGCTGGACGCCGTCCTGGTCGGCGGCGGACCGTTGCCCGCCGGCCTTGCCGAACGCGCTGCGGCGGCGGGCATTTCGGTGGTGCGGACGTACGGCATGAGTGAAACCGCGGGCGGCTGCGTGTACGACGGCCTGCCGCTCGAGGGAGTGCAGCTGCGACTCGACGACTCACGCATCGTGCTGGGCGGCGCCACGGTGGCCAAGGGCTACCGCAACCCCGTCCGGCCCGACCCGTTCGCCGAACCCGGCTGGTTCCGCACCGACGACGTCGGCGCGGTGGACGATTCGGGCCGGCTCCGCGTGCTCGGCCGGGTCGACGACGCGATCAGCACAGGAGGTCTCACGGTGCTGCCGCAACTGGTGGAGGCCGCCCTGGCGACCCATGCCGCCGTCGCGGACAGCGCGGTGTTCGGCGTCCCCGACGACCGGCTGGGTCAGCGGGTGGCGGCCGCGCTCGTCCTCACTCCCGGCGCGGCTCGCCCGTCGGTCGCCGACCTGCGCGCGCACGTCGCGCAGACACTCGACGTCACGGCCGCGCCGCGTGACGTGCACGTCGTCGACGATCTGCCGCGCCGTGGAATCGGCAAGGTGGACCGGCGTGCGCTCGCCGCCCGGTTCAGTCCACCGGTTTGAGCGGATCGTGCCCGATGGTCATCAGCCGGTGGCGCCAGTTCTCCTGCCCGGCTTTGGGCTCCATGTCGACACCTCGCTCGGCGTGGATGCGGTCGACGACCTTGCGCATCGTGTGCTCGTCCTCGGTGGTCAGGTCGACCCGCCGCTTCTGCAGCACCGCGAGCACCTGCCTGCCCGTCTGGCTACCGGCGTGGTCGGGTAGTTCCTCGCTGTCCTCGTCGGCGGACCTGGTGCGCAGCCAGTCCTGCAGCTCGCGGGACGACATGTTGACCACGCGGTGGAATTCGTTCCACAGGTCGTCGGTGACCTCTACGTGTTGCGACATGGTGGTCGGCTACCCGCGTCCGGGAGCCGTCAATCGGTTGGCACGCTCGGGCATGATGAATGCATGCGCCGAGAAGTGACCACCGTCGACGAGCTGCGCGCGATCGTCGGACACCCCAACTCGTTCGTCGCGAACAAGGTGAGCCCCCAGCTGTCCGAGGTGCACCAGAACTGGCTCAGCGCTGCACGACTCGGGTTCGTGGCCACCTACGACGCCGACGGCCGGGTCGACGTGTCGCCGAAGGGGGACCCGGCAGGCTTCGTGCACATCATCGACGAGTCGACGATCGCGATTCCCGAACGGCCGGGCAACAAGCGCGTCGACGGCTACCTCAACGTGCTGGAGCGGCCGCGGGTCGGCTCGGTGTTCGTCATCCCCGGACGCGGCGACACGCTTCGCGTCAACGGCAGTGCCCGCGTGCTCGCGGACGCCGACTACTTCGACGCGCTGGCCGTCAAGGGCAAGCGGCCCATCCTCGCGCTGGAGATCGACGTCGAGGAGGTGTTCTTCCACTGCTCCAAGGCTTTCATGCGGTCGGACGCGTGGAAACCGGAGAGCTGGACCCCCGACGTCGTGCCGTCTGTCGCGCAGCTCGCCAAGACGTTCAAGCCGACCATGAGTCAGGACGAGCTGGACGCGTACTACAGCGAGGACAACCTGCGGAAGATGCTCTACTGACCAGCGCGCCGGTGTCACCGAATGGTCAGGCCGCCGCCCTGCGGTAGCCCATAGGCTGGCGGTCGTGCGGGCGTATCGCAGAGAGGCGATCTCGGTCACCATCGGCGTGCTGCTGCTGGTGGCCGCGTTCGTCGTCCCGCACCTGCACCTCGACGTGGTCACCCCGCTGCTCAACGCCACGCCCGAACGGTTCCGCAGCTTTGCCGCCACGTCACCGGTGTTCGGCTGGTGGGAGGCACACACCGGGTGGGGCACCGCACCGGCGATCCTCATCGCGCTGGCCGCGGTGCTGTGGGGCCCGGCACTCGCACAGCGCCTGCCCTGGCGGGCCCTGACTTTCGGCGTATGGGCGACGTCCGCGGCGTGGGCGTTCGCACTGGCCATGGTCGACGGCTGGCAGCGCGGCTTCGCCGGCCGGCTCACCGCGCGCCACGAATACCTGCTCGAGGTGCCGAATGTCACCGACGCACCGGAGATGGTCCGCACGTTCGCCGGACGGATCCTGGACTTCCAGCCCGACTCGTGGATCACCCACGTGTCCGGGCATCCGCCGGGCGCGCTGCTGACCTTCGTGTGGCTGGACCGCATCGGCCTGGGCGGCGGCGGCTGGGCCGGGGTGTGGTGCCTGCTGGTCGGCTCGAGTGCCGCGGCGGCGATCATCGTTGCCGTCCGCGCACTCACCGACGAGCACACCGCGCGACTGGCGGCGCCGTTCGTGGCCGTCGCCCCGACGGCGATCTGGATCGCGGTGTCCGCCGACGGCTACTTCGCCGGGGTGGCTGCCTGGGGACTCGCGCTGCTGGCGCTGGCCGTCCGCCGCACCGTGCGGTGGCCGGAGGTGGCCGCCATCGCCGCGGGCGCGCTGTTGGGCTGGGGCATCTTCCTCAACTACGGCCTCGGATTGATCGCGCTGCTCGCCGTCGCGGTGCTGATCTGCGCGGCCGACTGGCGTTGCGCCCTGCGCGCGTTCGCGCCTGCCGTTCTCGCTGCACTCGCCGTAGTGGGCGCGTTCGCCCTGGCCGGCTTCTGGTGGTTCGACGGCTACCACCTCGTGCAGGAGCGGTACTGGCAGGGCATCGCCGTCGAGCGGCCGTTCCAGTACTGGGGCTGGGCCAATTTCGCGTCGGTGGTGTGCGCGATCGGCCTCGGCAGCGTGGCCGGCATCGGCCGGGTCTTCGACATCTCCGCGATCCGCCGTCGCTGCGGGCTGCACATCGTCCTCATCGGCGCGCTGCTGTGCATCGTCTGCGCGGATCTGAGCATGCTGAGTAAGGCCGAGACCGAGCGGATCTGGCTGCCGTTCACGATCTGGCTGACCGCGGCCGGGGCGCTGCTGCCGCCACGCGCGCAGCGGTACTGGCTCGCCCTGAACGTGCTCGGCGCGTTGGTGCTGAACCATCTGATATTCACGAATTGGTGATTCACCCGAGGCAGTTTGGCGGCACCGCGGCCGGGTAGCCGATCGACATGTCTGAAGCCAAAACCGCTCTCATCACCGGCGCCTCCAGCGGAATCGGATTCGAACTGGCCAGGCAGTTCGCACAGCACGGCTACGACCTGGTCGTCACCGCCGAGGACGACGGCATCAACGACGTACCGGGCCGGCTCGCCGAATTCGGCACCGCCGTGCAGGCCGTGCAGGCGGACCTGCGCACCGCCGACGGCGTCGAGCACGTCTACCACAGCGCGATCGAGGGTGGCCGCGTGCTGTCGGCAGCGGCGCTCAACGCAGGCATCGGCCGCGGCGGCAAGTTCATCGAGACCGAGCTCGCCGACGACCTGAGCATCATCGACCTCAACGTCCGGTCCACCGTTCACCTCGCCAAACTGGTGTTGCGGGACATGGCGAACCGCGGCGAGGGCAAGGTGCTGTTCACCTCGTCGGTGGCATCGATGATGCCGGGCTCCTACCAGAACGTGTACAACGCGTCGAAGTCGTTCGTCCAGTCCTTCGCCGAGGCGCTGCGCGACGAGTTCCGCGACAGCTCGATCACGATCACCTCGCTGATGCCCGGCCCCACCGACACCAACTTCTTCCACCGCGCCAACCTCGACGGCGCCCCGGTCGGGAAGATGAGCAAGGACGATCCCGCGCAGGTCGCCCGCCAAGGCTTCGAGGCGCTGATGCGGGGCGACCAGAAGGTCGTCGGCGGCGGGGTGTCGTCGAAGATCATGGGTACGGTCAGCCGGGTGCTGCCGGACACGGTGAAGGCCGTCGGCAGCCGGCTGATCTCCGCTCCCACCAACCGCTGAGGGGCTGACGGATCGGTGACACACTGCGCGTGTCGGAGCCGGAATCCGCTGAGTGGGCGACAATGACCCGATGGCGAAGCGGCCGTTGGGTGGCCCGAAGCCGCCGCGTTGGCGCAGTCCGTTGCGGGGGCTGTGGCTGACGTCGACGCTGGGCGCGGTGCTGCTGATCGCGCTGCCGATCATCACGCTGACCGGCCTGCTGTCCTACATCGCGTACGGGCCGCAGTTCGGCCAGGCCGCACCCGCGGACGTCGGATGGCTGAAACTGCCCACCTTCGACTGGCCCACCGACCCGTCGTGGCTGTACCGCCTCAACCAGGGTCTACACGTCGGGCTCGGCCTGATCATCGTGCCGGTGGTGCTGGCCAAGCTGTGGTCGGTGATTCCCAAGCTCTTCGCCTGGCCGCCCGCCCGGTCGATCGCCCAACTGCTCGAACGGGTTTCGCTGCTGATGCTGGTCGGCGGCATCCTCTTCGAGATCGTCACCGGCGTGCTGAACATCCAGTACGACTACATCTTCGGGTTCAGCTTCTACACCGCCCACTACTTCGGCGCCTGGGTGTTCATCGCCGGCTTCGTCGTCCATGTCGCGATCAAGCTGCCCCGGATGTGGGCCGGCGTGCGGTCGATGTCCATGCGCGAGGTGTTGCGTACCAACCGCGCCGACACCCGGCCGGAGCGCTACGACGCCGACGGGCTGGTGTCCGTCGACCCGGACCCCGCGACGATGAGCCGCCGCGGCGCGCTCGCCCTCGTCGGCGGCGGAGCCCTGCTGGTCGCCGTGCTGACGGCAGGTCAGACCCTCGGCGGCGTCACCAGGCAGGCGGCGCTGTTGCTGCCCCGCGGCCGCACCCGCGGCGACGGGCCCAACGACTTCCAGGTCAACCGCACCGCGGCCGCCGCGCGCATCACGGCCGAGAACACCGGCGCGGGATGGCGGCTCACGCTGCGCGGAGGGCCCACACCGGTCGTGCTGGACCTCGCGACGCTGCGGGCGATGCCCCAGCACACCGCGCGGCTGCCCATCGCGTGTGTCGAGGGCTGGTCGACCACCGAGACCTGGACCGGTGTGCGGCTGCGAGACCTGGCGGAGCGGGCGGGCGTCCCCGCTCCGGCCTCGGCGAGGGTGTTCTCGGTGGAACGCCGGGGCGCCTTCAATCGCGCTGCGCTGCAGGCAAATCAGGTCACGCATCCGGACGCGCTGCTCGCCCTGCGGGTCAACGACGCCGAACTCTCACTCGATCACGGCTACCCGGCACGGATCATCGTCCCGGCGCTGCCGGGCGTGCACAACACCAAGTGGGTGTCCGGCATCGACTTCGTGGGGCGCTGAGATGGTCGCCCGGTTCCGTGCGGTGTACGGGTCACACCCGCTGCACCTGCTCACACTGATCGCCGGATTCGCGCTCCTCGGCGAGGTGATCGCGACGATCGGCTGGCGTGCGCTGTGGAACACGAACGTGTGGTGGCAGTCCATCGCGGTGTGGTTCGCCGCCGCGGTGATCCTGCACGACCTGGTGCTGTTCCCGCTGTACGCGCTCGCCGACCGCGTACTGACGCTGACGCTGCGTATCCCGATGCCCGTTCCGGTGCTGAACCACCTGCGGATCCCCGCGCTCGGCGCCGGGCTGACCCTGCTGATGTTCCTGCCCGGCATCATCTCTCAGGGCGGGCCCGCCTACACGGCCGCCACGGGACAGACCCAGGAACCGTTTCTCGGCCGCTGGCTGCTGCTCACCGCCGCGATGTTCACCGCGAGCGCCGTCGTCTACGCCGTCCGGCTGGCGACGGCACGCCGAACCCCTACGGCGACCCCAGAATAGCGACCACCCGGCGGCCGACCGGATGGATCGACGTCAGCGCCAGGCCCACCTCGTCGGCCAGCGCCGCCGCACAGTCGATGCCCACCGACGCCCACCGGAACCACGGCCCGATCGTCTCGGACGACTCTAGGCGCACCATGCGAGCACGCACACCCGTTGCCACGGCATCGAACTCGACCACGCACCGGCCGTCGGGGCGCAGCAGTTCGGCCGCCCGGCGCAGTACCCGTCGCGGATCGCCGCCGAGGCCGACGTTGCCGTCGGCCAGCAGCGCCGTCTGCCACCGACCGGTACCGGGCAGTTCGGCGAAGACATCGCGGCGCAGCGCGGGAGCGCCGTTGCGGCGGGCCAGTTCCACCGCCGTCGCCGACTGGTCCACACCGAGGGCAGGAATGCCGCGCTTGATCAGGTCGACCACCAGACGCCCGGGGCCGCAACCCAAGTCGATGGTCGGCCCCTCGCAGAGGTCGACGATCGCCTCGTCGAACGCCTGGTCGGCGTGCCTTCCGCCGAGCCAGCTGCGCACCGGCAGGGCGCGCACGTCACCGTCATCGCTGCGCAGCCAACATCTTTCGCCGTCCAGGGCGCGGTCGTAGAGGTTTCCCAGCATCGGCTACAGTCCCGCCGCCGCCGTCGCGAACGGGAACCTCGAGCCGGGTGGACATCGTCGCCGGACGGCGTCGACATCCGCCGCCGTGTCGACGTCGGCGAGTTCGTCGACCATCGTGACCTCCAGTCCCTTGTGCTCCAGCGCCTGCCGGGTGAGCGTGCCGGTATCGGATTGCGACATCGGCACCTGACGCAGGCAGTCGGCCGCCGCGGCGGACCGCACGCCGAGCACCCACCAGCCGCCGTCGACGGCCATCCCCAGCAGCGCCTCGGCGTCGAGCAGCCGTTCCGCGCAGCGCGTCAGCAGTTCGCCGGTGACCTGCGGGGTGTCCATGCCGATCTGCAGCACCGGGGCACCGTCCGTGGCGGCGGCCGCGTCGGCGTGGGCGTTGGCGAGCCGGTCGGCGAACGTGTCACCGCGCTGCTCGATGACCGTGAAGTCCGCCAGCCGGGCCCGGATCTCTTCGCTGCAGGCGGCCCTGCCGAGGTCTCCGGTCAGCGCGATCACCCGGGACCGCACGCCTGCCGCGCACACCGCGTCGAACGTGTCGAGCAGTGCCGCGGCGGCGACGACCGCCGCGACGTCGTTGCCCACAGTGCGCGCCAGCCGCGTCTTGGCCAGGCCGGGCACCGGGGCCTTGGCCATCACCAGGAGCGTCACCGGGATCACGAGATCCTCTTCCAGAAGTCGAGCCCGGCGACCACACTGCCGCGCAGTGAGCCGCTGACCTTGGACTTGCCACCGGTGCGCGGCCCGTAGGAAACGTCGCACTCGGTCACTTGCCAGCCCGCAGCGGCAGCTCGGACCAGTAGTTCCACCGGATACCCGGATCGCCGATCGACGACACCCAGCCCCAGCAGGGCGTCGCGCCGCGCGACCCGCATGGGCGCGATGTCGTGGACGGCCAGCCCGTGCCGCTGACGCAGCCGCCAGCACACCGCGGCCGTGCCGAGGCGGGCGTGCCACGGCCAGCGCAGCCCGCGCACCGGACGGCGGCGGCCGATCACCATGTCGGCCCCGCGGTCCAGCGCGGCGACCAGAGCAGGCAGTTCCCCCGGATCCAGCGAGCCGTCGGCGTCCAGCACCGCGACCACCGGGGTGCCCGCGGCCACCACCCCGGCGTGCACCGCGGCGCCGTATCCGGCGCGGGCTTCGGCGACCACGTCGGCCCCGTGGCTGCGCGCGATGTCGGCGGTCCCGTCGGTGCAGTTGTTGTCGACGACGAGGGCCCGGTATCCGGACGGCAGCGCCGAGAGCACGCCGGGCAACGACGCCGCCTCGTTCAGGCACGGCAGCACCACGGTCACCGGACAGTCGGGCATGCTGTCGACAGTAGCCAGAGCCCGCGGTCGGCAAACGGCGCATCGGTGACGAATCGATGACATCAGCGCAGGTAGCGGCCATGAACGGCTAACCTCGGAGAGATGACGCGCGTACTGATCGCCGACGACGACAACGTCGTGCGCGACGTCGTGCGCCGGTACCTGGAGCGGGACGGCCTCGACGTCTCGATCGCCCACGACGGAAACGAGGCGCTCCGGCTCCTCGGCACACAGCGCATCGACGTCGCGGTGCTCGACGTGATGATGCCCGGCCCGGACGGTCTCACGTTGTGCCGCACGCTGCGTCAGCGCGGCGACCACGCGGTGCCGGTGATCCTGCTGACCGCCCTCGGCGAGGAGGACGACCGCATCGCCGGCCTCGAGGCGGGCGCCGACGACTACCTGACCAAACCGTTCAGCCCGCGGGAACTCGCGCTGCGCGTGCGCTCGGTGCTGCGCCGCGCCCCTGCGCCGGTTGGCGCGTCTCCCGTCGACCTGACGGTGGGCGACCTCACGGTCTCGGCTGCGTCCCGGTCGGTCACCGTCAACGGGATCCCGGTGAGTCTGACCAACCGCGAGTTCGACCTGCTGCTGTTCTTCATCACCCACACCGACACGGTGTTCACCCGCGAAGAATTGCTGAAGCAGGTGTGGCACTGGGACTTCGGCGACCTGTCCACCGTCACCGTGCACGTCAAGCGGCTCCGCTCCAAGCTCGGCGACCAGCACCGCGTGCAGACCGTGTGGGGCCGCGGCTATCTGTGGAGCAGCGGTGAACCGAGCGCCGATGCCGGCGCCTGACCTCTGGGAGATCGCCGGCTGGGCGCTGGCCTGCTCGCTGCCGGTTGTCCTGGTCGGCGCCCTGGTCATCCGGCTGGCGCGGTCGTGGTCGCTGGCCGCCAGCATGGTGGCGCTCGTCCTGCTGCCGACGGTGGCCACGTTCACCGGCATCATGGGCGCCAGCGGTCTGATGGATTCACCGTCGTATGAACGCACGATCGTGGTGCTGGTGATCGTGTCGATCGTGACCATTCCGGCCGCCGTGATGCTGGCCCGCTATCAGGCTCGCCGCACCGTGTGGGAACAGGAGATCCGCGAGTCCGAACGGGCCGCCGAGCATTCCCGGCGCCGGCTGGTCGCCTTCGTCAGCCACGACCTGCGCACCCCGCTGGCCGGCATCCGCGCAGTGGCGGAGGCCATCGGCGACGGCCTCGTCGACGAGGACGAGATCCGGGCGCACGCGAAGGTGATCGAGCAGGAGTCGATCCGGCTCTCCGAGATGGTCGACGACCTGTTCGAGATGTCGAAGATCAACGCAGGGGCCGTGCAGCCCGCCCTCGACCGGGTGGCGCTCGACGAGGTGATCGACGACGTGCTGGCGGCGCACCGGATCGCCGCCGAACGCGCAGGCGTCCAGCTGCAGGCCGAGCTACCCGAACAGCCCGTGCGGGTGCTGGGCAGCGACCGCGCACTGGTGCGTGTGCTGTCGAACCTGGTGGCCAACGCGATCGCGCACACCCCCGCGGGTGGGCGCGTGCACCTGGCGCTGGGTGCCGACGAGAACGGAGCGTGGGCGCGCGTCGACGACACCGGCGTCGGCATCGACGAGGCCGACCTGCCCCGGGTGTTCGACGTCGCCTACCGCGGCTCCAACGACCGGGTGCCACGGGCGGACTCGTCGCTGCCCAGTGGCTCCGGCCTCGGCCTGGCCATCGCCGCGGGCCTCGTGCAGGCGCACCGCGGCACGCTGTCGGCACGCAACCTCGACACCGGTGCCCGGTTCGAGGTGCGGCTCCCGCTCGCCGAGTAGCTCAGTCGGGCAGGGTGCCGCCGAGTCGTTCGGCCGCCGCCAGGTAGTCCTCGATGAATTCGCGCACCACTTCGCGGGCCGGCTTGACCTTGTTCATCAGGCCGACGCCCTGCCCCACGAAGTACGTCGACAACGCCTGCGCGCCCGAATGTCCCTGCGAGGCAAGCCCGTCGATGCGCCGCAGCACCGGCTCGACGAGCATCGACTGCAACGGCAACGGCAGCGGCCTTGCGCCGCCGTCGTGCGGCAGCCACGCGTCGGTCCAGTCGGAGACCAACTGGCGGGACGGCTTTCCGGTCCGGCCCGCCGAACGGACGGTGTCGCGTGACGAGGCGGCCAGCATCTTCTGCTGCGTGTGCGGCGCGGTCTCGGCCTCCTCGGTGGTCAGCCACACCGAACCGGTCCACGCCCCGTCGGCGCCCATCGCGACCGCGGCGGCCATCTGCCTGCCCGTCACGATGCCGCCCGCGGCGAGCACCGGCACCCGCTTGCCCGTCGCCTCGACGGCTTCGAGCACCTCGGGCACCAGCACCAGCGTCGAGACCTCGCCGCAGTGTCCGCCCGCCTCGGTGCCCTGAGCGACGATCAGGTCGACGCCGGCGTTCACCTGCTTGACCGCGTGCTCGCGGGCCCCGACCAGCGCCGCGACCGGGATGCCGCGCTCCCCCGCCGCCTGGATCATGTAATCCGGCGGCACCCCGAGCGCGTTGGCGACCAACTTGATCGGGTGGCTCATCGCGACGTCGAGGAGGTCGCGGCCGGTGTCGCCGGACAGCGACGAGCCGCCCAGCCGCGGCCGCTCCTCCGATTCGATGTCGTGCTCCGCGAGCAGCCGGGCGACGAAATCCTTTGTCTCGGCGGGAATCCGGTCGGCCAGCTGGCCGGCCGACAGGTTCTCGCCCTTACCCTCGAACTTGGCGGGCACGATGATGTCGGCGCCGTAGGGCCGTCCGCCGACGTGGTCGTCGATCCAGCTGAGTTCCCGATCGAGTTGTTCGGGGGTGTACGCGGTGGCGCCGAGCACCCCGAAGCCGCCGGCGTTGGTGACCGCGGCGACGACGTCGCGGCAGTGACTGAACGCGAACAACGGGAAGTCGATGCCGAACTGTTCACAGATCGCGAGTTTCACACCGGCCAGTATCGACCCCCGGTCGCGCCGAACGTGCGGTGGTGGCGAATTCCGGGCGGGATTCTCGCACTCGATGCACGTTCGCGATCTTCGCGGCCGCCTCCGGAGAGCCCTAATCACTTGTGCCACATCTGTTCCCGAGGTCACATCACGGGCGAATATGTCAGACCCTCGCACTAGTGTTCGAAGTATGGACAGGGAGCAAATGGCGGCGGCGGTGGAGGCGTGGGATGCCGCGCGTGCCAACCTGGCCGCCCTACCTCTCGACGTGTTGAGCGCCACGGAGTTGCTGGCGGTGTACGAGCGTCGGCAGTACGCCCACCGCCAGGATGCGGCCGTCGATCACACGGTCCTGGCTCACCTGCGGGAACGCTTCGAGCCCGACGCGTACGGCAAGACCAGTCTGAAAGACGTTCTGGCCCAGCGGTTGCACCTCGACACCGCCGATACAAAGAGACGCCTCGACGCCGCCGAGGTGCTCGGCCCGCGGTGGTCGTTCACCGGCGAACCGAAGGCTCCTCTGTGGGAGCACACCGCAGCGGCGCTGGCCGCCGGGGCGATCGACCTCTCCCATGTCGAGGTGATCAGGAAGTTCTTCCGTAAGTTGCCCGGCTGGGTGGACGACGCTGCCCGTGCCGAGGCGGACCGCGACCTCGCGAAGTGGGCCAAGCGCATGTGCCCGGAGGACCTCGAGAAGGTCGCCGATCACCTGGTCGAGGTCATCGATCCCGACGGCGCCGAACCCGACCACGACAAGCAACAGGCCAAGCGCACTCTCAAGATGGGCAAGCAACGCAGCGACGGGATGACCCCGATCCGCGGCGAACTCGACCCTGAAACCGCCGCCATGCTCGACGTTGTGCTCGCCCGGGACGGCGCCCCCGGGCAGAACCTCCCCGAGGACCCGGGTGCGGGCGAGGTCATCGAACAAGACATCACCGGCAACCCCGATCCCCGCACCCGGGAACAACGCCACCACGACGCGCTGAAGTCCGCGCTGCGGCACGCCGCGGCAGCCGGGGGTCAGGTCAACGGATTACCGGCCACCATCGTGGCCACCACCACCGTCAAAGATCTCGAATCCGGGGCCGGATATGCCGACACCGCCGGCGGCACCAGACTGCCGATCAGAGACCTCATTCGGCTGGCCGGCCGATCCCGGCACTATCTGGCGGTTTTCGACGACCACACCGAGGAGGTGCTGCACCTCGGTCGCGCCAGGCGCTGCGCCTCCACCGCGCAACGGTTGGCGCTTTTCGCCCGCGACAAGGGCTGCACCCGCCCTGGCTGCACCCGCAACGCGTTCGACTGCCAGGTCCACCACGCCGGACAGGACTGGAAACGCGGCGGACTCACGAACACCACCGACATGACGCTGGCCTGCCCATCCGACAACAACCTCATCGAACAGACCCAATGGACCACCCGCCGCAAGGCCGGCCGCACTGAATGGATCCCACCCGCAGCACTCGACACCGGCCAAACCCGCGTCAATCACTACCACCATCCCCGGCGCTACCTCACCGAACGCGACGACGACGCCGAACCCGCTTAGCGCCCGAGCACCGGCGTGGAAGTCAGGAACTGCTCGATCGCGGCCGTCATCACCGCGCCGTCGAGGAGGGCGATGTCGTTGTGGCCCGCCCCGGGCACGGTGAGGTAGCGCTTGGGCTCCGGCGCGGCGTCGAACAGCCGCTGGCTCATCGTCTCCGGCACGACGTCGTCGCGGTCACCGGCGACCATCAGCAGCGGCGCCCGCAGCGAGCCGATCCGGTCGATCGACGGGTAGGAGTCGATCAGCAACCGCCGCACCGGAAGCCACGGGTAGTGCACCGCACCGGCCTCGGCCAGCGACGTGAACGGCGACCGCAGGATCAACGCCGCCGGTGGCCGTTCGACGGCGAGGCCGAGCGCCACTGCGGCGCCGAGGGATTCGCCGTAGTAGGCGATGCGCGACGGATCGACCTCCGGGCGGCCCGCCAGCCAGTCGAGCGCGGCCCGGGCATCGGTGGCCAGGCCGGCCTCCGTCGGCCGTCCCGGGTTGCCGCCGTAGCCGCGATAGTCGAACAGCAGCACCGCGACACCCATCCGGTGCAGCGCTATCGCCAGGGCGGCGCGGCCGGACCGGTCACCGCCGTTTCCGTTGCACACCAGCACCGCGGGCCCTGCGATCCGGCCGGGAAAGTACCAGGCGCCGAGCGTCTTTCCGTCGGCCGTGGCCAGCTCGACATCGCGGCCCTCGGGCATCACCAGCGCGGCCGACGGCACCGGGCCCGGCGTCGGGAAGTAGATCAGCCGGCGTTGCTGGGACCAGCCGAGCGCCGAGACCCCTGACACCACCAGCGTGACGACCAGGAGCCAGCGCATCTCAGTCCCGCAGCGGGGCGAACGCGAACTCGCGCAGGCCGTCCCGCGGATCGACCGCGGCCCGGAAGCCCAGCACCTCGGCCGCGCGGGCCGGGTCGGCGACGATGTGGCGGACGTCGCCGCTGCGGTACTGCCCGGTGACCACCGGCGGCGGCGCGCCGCGGGCCTCGCACAGTTCCGCGGCAACCTCGCGGATCGCGATCGGCTTGCCCGAGCAGACGTTGAACGCCGCGAATCCCGTCCCGTCGCCCTCGACGGCGGCGAGGTTGGCGGCCGCGATGTCATCGACGTGGATGAAGTCGCGCATCTGACCGCCGTCTTCGAAAACCCGTGGCACATCTCCCGCTTCGAGGCCGGACCGGAAGATGGCCGCCACCCCCGAATACGGTGTGTCGCGCGGCATGTGGGGGCCGTAGACGTTGTGGTAGCGCAGCGCCACCACGGCCCCGCCGGTCGACTCCGACCAAGCCAGTGCGTAATGCTCCTGCGCGGTCTTGCTGGCGGCGTACAGGCTGCGTGGCCGCAGCGGCGCGTCCTCACCGACCAGGCGCCACTGCAACTCCTCGCCGCCCAGCGGGCAGCGGTGCTCGAACACCCCGGCGTCGAGGTCGGAGCGGCTGCGCGGCAACGGATCGACCGGGCCGTGTTCGGGGCAGTCGAAGCGGCCCTGCCCGTAGACCACCATCGACGACGCCAGCACCAGCCGCTGACAGTCCGCGGCGAACATCTCGGCCAGCAGCACCGCGGTGCCGTAGTCGTTGTGGCTGCCGTAGGACGGGGCGTCGGCGGCGTTCACCCCGGCGCCGACCACGGCGGCCTGATGGCACACCACGTCCACCCCGCGCAGCAGCGGTGCCAGCGCAGCGGAGTCGCGGATGTCGAGCACCCGGCAGTCGGCGGGCGGTCGGGCTCCCGAGCCGTGGGCCGCCGGAAGCATCACGTCGACAGCGACGACCTCGTGGCCCGCGGCGCTCAGCGCGGCGGCCACCCGGGTGCCGATGAAGCCGGCGGCGCCGGTCAGCAGCACCTTCACGGCAGTTCGATCGGCAGGGTGACGCCCTCGTGAGGCAGGCAGTGGGTGCAGGTGCGCTCCACGGTGACCTGGTCGATCGCCTCGTGGACGAGCTTCTTGAACGGCACCAGGTTCCGTTCGAACTCCGCGAACACGTCGACGGCCTTCACTCCCGCACCGGTCTCGATGCCTGCGTCCAGATCGGTCACCAGAGCAATTGCGGCGTAACACATCTCGAGTTCACGGGCCAGCACCGCCTCGGGGTAGCCGGTCATGTTCACCAGCGTGAAGCCCTGACCGGCGAACCACCGGCTCTCGGCCCTGGTGGAGAACCGCGGGCCCTGCACCACCACCATGGTGCCGCCGTCGACCACCCCGGGCAGATCCTTGGCCGCCGCGCGCAGCTCAGGGCAGTACGGGTCGGCGAACTCGACATGGATGCCGCCGGAGTCGAAGTAGGTGTCCGCACGGCCGCTGGTGCGGTCGACGAGCTGGTCGGGCACCACCATCGCGCCGGGGCCCAGGTCGGGTGTCAGGCTGCCAACCGCACAGGGACCGAAGATGCGCCGCACGCCGAGTGCCCGCAACGCCCACATGTTGGCCCGGTACGGCACGGTGTGCGGGGAGAACTCGTGGTTGACGCCGTGCCGCGGCAGAAACGCCACCTCGTGGTCGCCGACCGTGCCGACCGTGATCGGGGCGGATGGTTCGCCGTAGGGGGTGTCGAGGCTGATGCTGCGCGCATCGGAACCGAAGAACGAGTAGAAGCCGCTGCCACCGATCACTCCGAGCATGGGCCCATTGTGCGTCAACCCCGGTAGGCGAGGACCGGCGGAAGCGGGCGGATGCCGCCGCCACTGTTACGGGCGGCGAATCCGGCGTCCGCGTCGTCCGCGGTCTCACCGGCGTTGACCGTCAGCGTGCCGACGCGCCGGAACCGGCTGAGCACCCCGCACATCAGGAACGTCAGCTGCCCCGGCGAGTCCCCGTCCATCCGGGCACCGAACAGCACCGGCGACAGGCCCGCGAGGTAGAGCCACAGCGACGAGTACAAGCGGTCCCCGGCGCCGGCCGCGGGCAGCGTGGCGTGGTGGAACGGCACCCCGTCCATCGACGACGCGAGCAGGAAGTCCTGATCGCGCCCGGGACCGTAGACGTCCGGCAGCTTGATGCATACGGTGCGGATCGCCTCGTCGTCGCTCTGTGGCGCGACGCGCACCAGCGCGTCGACCCGCCGGCCCGGCCGCAGCAGTTCGGTGCCGCCGGGCAGTTTCGCGTCGTCGTCGAAGCTCAGCTGCGCCTGATGGACCGGGGCGTCGGCGTCGAACAGGCCGCCGTACCCGCCGGCCACTGCCGAGACGGTGTTGCCGATGACTGTCGCTGCGGTGCCGCCGATGCTCACCACCGCTCCATAGCCCTTCGCGGGTCGCGTGAAACACTGACGGGCGTGGCCAGCATCGCGCAGTGGATCGAGGGCGCCCGGCCGCGCACCCTGCCCAACGCGATCTCGCCGGTGATCGCAGGCACCGGCGCAGCCGCCTGGCTGGACTCCGCGGTGTGGTGGAGGGCGCTGCTGGCGCTCCTGGTCGCGGTGGCGCTGATCATCGGCGTGAACTACGCCAACGACTACTCCGACGGCATCCGCGGCACCGACGACGTGCGGGCCGGACCGCTGCGACTGGTCGGCGCGAAGCTGGCGTCGCCCAGAGCGGTGCTGACCGCCGCGGTGATCAGCCTCGCCGTCGGCGCCGCCGCCGGACTGGCGCTCGCGGTGGTGAGTGCCTGGTGGCTGATCGCCGTCGGCGCGGTGTGCATCGCCGGGGCATGGCTCTACACGGGCGGCCGCAAACCGTACGGCTACCTCGGCCTCGGCGAGATCGCGGTGTTCGTGTTCTTCGGACTGGTGGCGGTGCTGGGCACGCAGTACACCCAGGCGCTGCGCATCGACTGGGTCGGCGTCGCGCTGGCGGTGGCGATGGGCTCGCTGTCGTCGGCGGTGCTGGTCGCCAACAACCTGCGCGACATCCCGACCGACTCCGAGTCCGGCAAGATCACGCTCGCGGTGCGGTTGGGCGACGCGCGCACCCGCGTGCTGTATCAAGCGCTCGTCGCCGTCGCACTCCTGATCCCGCTGGCCCTGATCGCCGCGACACCGTGGTGCGCCGCCGGACTGCTCGCGGCGCCGCTGGCGCTGCGCGCCGCGCGACCGGTGCGCGGCGGGCAGCACGGCAGGGACCTGATCCCGGTGCTGCGCGACACCGGGCTGACCATGCTGGTGTGGGCGGTGACGGTGGCCGCCGCGCTGGCCCTCGCGCCGTAGCCCGGTCAGCCGCCCGCGGGCACCGGGTACCGGTCGTTGATGTCGGCGTTGCTCGATTTCCGCGCACAGTGGGCGCAGCAGAAGATGCCCTCGTCGGCTTCCACACCGTGGCCGAGGATGCGGCACCCGCAGTGTTGGCACTCGGGCGCCACCTGCACGGCCGCGCACTCGATGCTGTCGAAGGTCGCCGTCCGGCCGTCCGGCCAGCTGACCTGGAACGCCTTGTCGTAGTCGTTTCCGCAGGTGTCGCAAACAGCCATCGCTGATACTCCTTCGTCGGGCGTCGTTGTCGATCGGCGTTCCTACGGGTGCCCGGTCGATGGCGGCCAGAAACCGGTGTGCGGGGCAAGATGATGCATCGGGTGCGACGCCGCGCACCCAGGAGAGGACTTCGATGGACCCGCTTCGGGTGGTGGTGGCCGACGACGACGTGCTGCTGAGAGAGGGACTGGCCAGCCTGCTCGACCGGTCGGGGTTCGACGTCGTCGGCCGGGCCGGGGACGCCGGTGAACTGCTCTCGATGGTGCGGGAGTCGCGACCGGCCCTGGTCGTGGTCGACATCCGGATGCCACCCACCCACACCACCGAGGGTCTCGACGCCGCCCGGGTGATCCGCGAGGAGTGGCCCGACATCGGCATCCTGGTGCTGTCGGCACACGTCGAGGTGGAGCACGCCACCGAACTGCTCGCCGGCGGCCACGCGATCGGCTACCTGCTGAAGACCCGGATCACCGATGTCGACGACTTCGTCGACACCGTGGGACGGGTCGCCAGGGGCGCATCGGTGGTGGACCCCGCGCTGGTGCAGGAACTCGTCTCGGCGCGCAGGCGCGACGACCCACTGGCCGCCCTGAGTGCCCGCGAGCGCGAGGTACTGGTGCTGATGGCCGAGGGCCGCTCCAACTCCGGCATCGCGGGCCGGCTGTGGGTGACCGAGGGCACCGTCGAGAAGCACGTCCGCGCCATCCTGACGAAGCTGAACCTGCAGGAGACGCCCGAGGATCACCGCCGCGTCCGCGCGGTGATCACCTACCTGGAGGCCCGCTGAGGCCTGCCCCGGCCAGCACGTCGCGGATCGCGTCAGCCGACAGCGCCATCTTCGAGACGAACCCGGCCGCCGGGCTGGCGGCGATGAGTTCTGCGAGGTCCTGCTCGGCGAACGTGGAGATGAGGATGACCGCGGGGCGGTGTTCGACCTCGGCGCCGCGCAACTGCTCCGCGACGTCGAAGCCACTCTCACCACCGAGGTCAACGTCGACCAGCGCGAGGTCGGGCCGCAACTCGCCGCACAGCCGCAGCGCCTCCGCGCCGTCGCCTGCCGACGCCACGACGGTGATACCGCCGCGCTCGAGCATCGAGCGGGCGGCGCCGCGGAAGTCAGCGCTGTCGTCGACGATCAGGCAGCGCACCGCACACCCCCCTCGAACTCCTCATCACGCCAGCGTCGCAGAGCACGTCGGCGGGCGCATTACCGCTAGCCGGAAAGGTCAAACACCGAGCGCGTCGAGCAGCCGATCGAGGTCGTCGTCGGTGTTGTACAGATGGAAGCCGACCCGCACGGCGCCGGCGCGAACGGATGCCCGGATGCCCGCGTGCCGCAACCGGTCGGTGGCCGACGTCACCGGGCCTTCGACCGGGATGGACACGATCGCCGAGTCCGACACCGGCAGACCGAGTTCGGTGCGCAGCCGGGAGGCCAGACCGACGGTGTGCGCCTCGACCGCGACCGGGTCCAGCGATGCCAGCCACGGCAGCGTCAGCCCCGAACCGAGCACCCCGAACCATGCGGGCGAGGTGTCGAAGCGCCGTGCGTCGTCGGCGAGCCGCAGCGGCAGACCGTAGATCGACTGCCACGGCTGTGTGCCGGCGTACCAGTTCGCGGCGTGCGGGGTCATGACTCCGGCGATCCTGTGACTCAACGACATCCACGCCGTCCCGCGCGGCGCCAACAGCCACTTGTACACCGCGGCGACCGTGACGTCGGCCCAGCCGAGATCGAGACGCTTCCAGCCGGCGGCCTGGGTGACGTCGACGACGGTGAGCGTCGAGGCGCCTGCGACCGCCGACCGCAGTGCGTCGGCGTCGAGCACGGCGCCGTCGGCGGACTGCACGATGCTGACGGTCACCACGTCGAATTCGGCGGCGCGGGCCAGCAGCTCAGGTTGTGACAGTTCGGTGACGGTGACGCCGCGGCCTGCCTGCGCGGCGAACGGGAATGTGGTGCTGGTGAACTCACCGGCCAGCGTGGCGACGGCGGCGCCGTCGGGGATCGCGGCGGCCACCAGGCCCAGCGCCGCGGACGCCGACCCGGCCAGCGCCACCGACTCGACGGGCACTCCGACCAGCGCCGCGTATCCGGCCCGCCCGGCGGTCACCGGGTCGTCGAACGCGACCGGCTCCATCGTCCCGGCCTGCCACTGCCGCAGACAGGAATCGAGCGCGTCGGCGAGGAACCGCGGCGGCAGACCGTAGGTCGGAGAGTTGAGAAACCCTTCGGCACCGAGGAATTCGGCCCCGAACGCCTCGCGGGACGTCACGACGGATCAGATGTGTGGTCATCTCCCCGCAGCCGGGCCTGCAACTGCTCGCGGTCGCGGCGACGGCGTTCGTCGACGATGGCGATGCTCGCGGTGGCACGACGGCGCAGCGGCGACAACACCCAGATGCCCAGCGGCAGTGCGATCACGATCGCGAAGAGGATCGCCACGACGATGGGGAACTGCTCGATCCCCAGCAGCCTGCCGGTGAGGAAAATGGCCACGGCGAGCACCGCCACCAGGACCAGGCGCGCCACTGTGTAGAGCGCCACGTCGACCATGAGGCGTGCTGTGGGCCGGTCTTCTGACACGGTCACGAGCCTACCGACGACGCGTATATTCGGTAGCAGGAGGTTTTGGTGGCGTATCTCATCCTGTTGCTCGTCCTGGCAGGCCTGGTCTACGTCGGTTGGCGGCTCACCCGGGCGAGCGCGAGCCGGCCGCGTCCACGTGTGATCGGGCCGGACGACGACCCGGATTTCCTGCGGCGGCTGCGGGACGGCGACAACCCCCGTCCGTAGCGGTCAGGCCGGGTTGCCGGTGCGCGATACGCCGGGGAACCCGTCGGCCACCACCGCCGCCAGATCGATCAGTGCCTCGCGCGTCGCGGGCTTGAGCCGATCCAGGTCGATCTCGGCGCCCTCTTCCAGATGCGGGTCGAACGGCACCAGCCGCACCGCGCGGCAGCGCCGCCCGAAGTGATCGACCACCTTCTGCATGTCCACCTTGCCCGAGCGCGGCCGCACCGCGTTGACGACGGCGATCGAATTCTTCACCAGGTCCTCGTGGCCGTGGGCGTCGAGCCAGTCCAGGGTCGCCGACGCGCTGCGGGCGCCGTCGACCGAACCCGAACTGATGACCACCAGCACGTCGGCCTTGGACAGCACCGCCGACATCGCCGAATGCATCAGGCCGGTGCCGCAGTCGGTGAGCACCAGGCTGTAGAACCGCTCGAGCACCTCGAGCGTGCGGGAGTAGTCGTCGGAGCTGAACGCCTCCGAGACGGCCGGGTCGCTCTCCGACGCCAGCACCTCCAGCCGACTCGGACCCTGCGACGTGTAGGCGCGCACGTCGCTGTACCGCTCGATGCCCTCGGCATCGCGCAGCAGATGCCGGACGGTGGCCGGCGTCTCCAGCGGCACCTTCTCGCTCAGCGTGCCGCGGTCGGGGTTGGCGTCGACCGCCACCACCCGGTCACCGCGGATGGACGCGAACGTCGCGCCGAGGGTGGCGGTGATGGTCGTCTTGCCGACGCCGCCCTTGAGCGACAGCAGCGCGATGCGGTAGCACCCGTGCAGCGGCTGCCGGACCTGGGCGAGCAGGCTGTCGCGGTGCGTGGCCTTGGGGCTCTCCCCCACGTTGATCAGCTTGAACGACGCCAGGTAGAGCCATTTGCGCCAACCGTGCGACGGCGCCCGCTTGGGCCGGCCCAGGAGTGCGACAGCCGAGAGGTCCAGATGCGGCTGCGGTGCGTCGGGGGGCAGCGGCGGAAGGGGCGCTGCGGCGGGCACCGGCGGCAGGGGCGGCGGAACCGCGACGGGCGCGGCGACGGGTGGCGGGATCACCGGAGCCGGGGTCTGTACGGGCGGCGGGAGCACAGGCGCAGGGGTCGGCGGAGCCTCCGTGGCAGCCGCCCGGATCTCGGCGACAGGCAGGCCGTTCGGCGGTGTCGGCGCCGTCCACTCCGGCGGTGGTGTCTCGGTGTACGCACCCCCGGCCGCCGGATCGCTGAACCGCCGCTGTGCGCGAAAACCGGACGATTGGTCGGCCACTCTCAGCCCACCCCGGCGTAGGAGTGCAGTCCGACGGTGACGAGGTTGATGAAGAACAGGTTGAACACCATCGCCACGAAGCCGGCGACGTTGATCCAGGCGGCCTTGCGGTCGCGCCAGCCCGCGGTCGAACGGGCATGCAGATAGGCGGCGTAGATCACCCAGGCGATGAACGACACGGTCTCCTTGGGGTCCCAGCCCCAGTACCTGCCCCACGCCTCCTCAGCCCAGATCGCCCCGAAGATCACCCCGAACCCGAACACCGGGAACGCGAAGATCGTGGTGCGGTAGGCGATCCGGTCGAGGGTCTGCGCGTCCGGCAGCCGGTTGACGATGCGCGCCCACGGGCCGTCGGCGGTGGGCGTGCCCAGCCGCGACATCTTGACCAGGAACAGGATGCTGGCCACACCGGCGACGAGGAACACCCCGGAGCCCAGACTGACCACCGACACGTGGATCGGCAGCCAGTAGGACTGCAGGGCGGGCATCACCGGTGCGGCGTGCGAGTACAGCCAGCGACCCGACACCGTGAGCAGGATCAGCACGGGCACGAGCACGAACACCCACAGCGCGCGGTACTGCGGTTTACGCAGCACCACTGCGGCGGCCACCAGACCGCACAGGCAGGTGAGGTTGATGAACTCGTACATGTTGCCCCACGGCACCCGCGAGGTGGACAGCCCGCGCAGCACGATGCACGCCAGCAGCAGCGCGATGCCGACATAGGTCAGCGACAGGCCTGCCGCGCCGATGCGTTCGTCGACCGGGCGCTTCGGCACGTCGGCGACGACGCCGGGCGTGGCGCTGTCGGCGCCGACGGCGGCTCGCCGGTTGGATGTCGCCGCCGGGGCGGCTCCGACCAATTCGCGTTGCTCGACCTTGCGGCTGCGGCTGTACGCGAGTTCGACGGCGAGCAGCAACAGCCCGACCACCAGCACCACCACCGACGACGTGAACGCCCAATCGGAGTACCGCGCGAGCCCGATGTCGACCTGCCCGTTCATGTGACCTTCTCTCCTGAGCGCGCGGCCGCATCGGCACGCACCTCGTCACTCGCGTGAGCGGCCAGCAGCCGCGACACCAACCGCTCGAACTCCTCGCCCCAGCCGGAGTTGTCGGTGCGGGCCAGCCCACCCAGCTCGACGCTCACCGTACCCGGCGCAGCGGGTTCGATCCGAACCCAGATCCGCCTGCGGCGGACGACCAACGACACCAACAACCCGGCCATCATCGTCATGGCGAACACCAGCACCCACACCTGCGCCGGATCGTGCGACACCTGCACGTTGACGAAGGGCACCGCACCGTCGAAGCGGACGACGGTGCCGTCGTCGAGGCGGGTCTCGGCGCCCTCACTCAGGTTGACGCGCGCCACCCTGCTCAGCCGGCCCTGACCGATGAGCCGCTCGTCGAGGGTGAACAAATTCTGCGGCCGGCCGGTGTCCAGACCGGTGTCGCCGCGGTAGACGTCGATCGCCACGCCAGGATCGTTGAGCGCGGGGAAGCTCGACGACAGCAGCGTGCCGTCGAGCTGCTGGGTCGGGGCGAACAGGCCCTGGATCGCGATCTGCTGCTCGCGGCGCCGGTCGGGGTCCGGGTAGGTGCCCGCGGGCGGATCGAAGCGCATCACCCCCGAGGACAGGAAGGTGATCTGGTTGTCGGGCCGCCACTGCACGGTCTGGGTTCGGCTCTGGCCGTCGGGGAACGTGACGGTGAAGGTCGGCGCGTAGCCGTGGCCCTGCAGGTACACCCGGTCCCCGCCGACGCGCAGCGGGTGGTTGACCCGCAACCGGTAGGGCTGCCAGACGTCGTCGGCGAGGTCCTGCCCGGCCTGGTACTCGATGTCCGCGGCGAACGAGGTGGCCTGCCCGGTGGGCAGGTACTCCGCGTCGAACTCGTTGACGCGCAAGCAGATCGGATGCAGCGAGGTGCCGTCGACGGTGTTTCCCGCCCGGAACGAGTCGAACGCCGCGGGTGAGGCCGAGCAGAATCCGGGTCCGCCGTCGGCGATCACGATCACGTTGCCCTCGTAGCCGAACAGCTTGCCCGCGGCGATCGCCACCAGCAGGCCGAGCAGCGAGAAGTGGAAGACGATGTTGCCGAATTCGCGCAGATAGCCCTTCTCGGCCGATATCTCGGTCGACGCGCCCTCGGTGCGGGTGACCTGCCGCCAGCCGCGCAACCGGCCCGACACGGCCGCAGCCACCGCCTGCGGATCGCCCGGGACCTCGCCGGTGTGGTGCTTCGGCAGCCGGCTCAGGTTGCGTGGCGCGGGCACCGGCACCGCGCGCAGGCTGCGGATGTGCTCGAACAGTCGCGGTGTCAGGCAGCCGACGAGGGAGATGAAGAGCAGGGCGTAGATCGCGGTGAACCAGAAGCTGGAGAAGACGTCGAAGGCCTGCAGCCGGTCCAGCAGCGGGCCCAGCGTGGGGCGGTCGGCGATGTACTCGGCGACCTTCGACTCGTTGAGGCTGCGCTGAGGCAGGAGCGCGCCGGGAATCGCGGCCAGCGCCAACAGGAACAGCAGCACCAGCGCGGTGCCCATCGACGTCAGCGTCCGCCAGGTGTTGCGGATCAGCGCCCAGCCGCGCCTCATATCGGCAGCCTGACGTCGCTGACGAAGGCGTCGCGCACCCAGGAGACGAAGTCGCTCCACAAGCCGGTCACCAGCGCAGCGCCGACGATCACCAGCAGGACGCCGCCGAACACCTGGATGGCGCGGGTGTGCCTGCGCAACCAGCCCAGGCCGGAGACCGCCCGCGCCGAGCCGAAGGCCAACAGCACGAACGGGATTCCCAACCCGAGGCAGTAGGCCAGCACGAGCACCACGCCACGCGCGACGTTGGCGCCGTCGGTCGCCGAGGCCACGGTGATCACACCGGTGAGCGTCGGCCCCAGACAGGGGGTCCAGCCGAGTGCGAACACCGCGCCGAGCAGCGGCGCACCGGCGACGGTCGACAGCTGGCGAGGGGTGAAGCGCACCTGGCGTTGCAACGCCGGCACCAGGCCGATGAACACCAGCCCCATCAGGATCGTCACCACCCCGCCGAGGCGTTGCAGCAGAAGCTGATTGGTGATGAGTGTGGTGGTCATGCCGAGCACGGCCACCGTCCCGAGCAGGAACACGACGGTGAACCCGGCGACGAACAGCGCCGCAGCGCCGGCCACCCGCAGCCGCGCCGTGCGCACCGCCACCTGCGTGCCCGCCTCACCGGCGGGCTCGTCGACCCCGACGACGGCCGCCAGGTAGGACAGGTAGCCGGGCACCAGCGGCACCACGCAGGGCGACGCGAACGACACCAGGCCGGCCAGCACGCACGCACCCAGCGCCAGCAGGACCGGTCCTGCGGCGGCGAGTTCGGCGAAGCCGGTCACGGCTGGGATCCCGACGCCTTCGGGCTCTCCGCGGCCAGCCGTTCGACCACCGGCATCAGGTCCTCGGCCAGCAGTTCGCGCAGGAACACCGCGGCCACCCGGTGCTCGCGGTCCAGCACCACGGTCGACGGGATGACCGTCGTCGGGTACCGCCCGCCGAAGGCGATCATGGTGCGCATCGGCGGGTCGTAGATCGACGGGAACGTGATCCTGCGGTCGGTGACGAAGTCGACCGCGGCCTGCCGGTTGTTGTCGCGCACGTCGATGCCGAGGAACGCGACATCCCGCGCCCGGGTGGCGTCGTAGACCTGCTGCAGCTGGCCGATCTCGGTGCGGCACGGGCCGCACCACTGACCCCACACATTGATGACCACCACGTCGCCCGCGAAGTCGTCGAGGGAGATGGTCCGGTCCGGGTCGAGGAGGTCGGGACCCGACAGCGGCCCCGGGCGGCCGCGACTGTCCGGCGGGTCGTAGGTGATGTCGGTCTTGCCGCCCGGTGCGACGAACTCGAAGGTGCCGCCCTGGGCGACGGCGTCGTCACCGGTGGAACAGCCGGCGAGCACGATCACCGCGCTCACCAGCAGGACCACCAGCCGTGTCACTGCCCGGCCAGCTCCGCGTAACCCCAGCCGACGTACTCGTCACCATGGAAGTAGAAGGACGTCAGGGACGCGAGGTTGCACAACCGGCGGGTCGGGAAGTGGTGCAACGGTTTTCCGGTGATGGCGCGCCGGAGCGTCTCGACGGGGAGCTGGTGGCTGACGCACACCGCCTCGTGACCCCTGCCCTTGTCGCGGGCGCGGTGCAGCGCACCGGTCATCCGTGCGGCGATCTCGGTGTACGGCTCACCCCAGGACGGCACGCGCGGGTTGCGCAGGTGCCACCAGTTGCGGGGATCGCGCAGGGCGCCGTCGCCCGGTGAGACCCGCTCACCCTGGAAGACGTTGAGCGATTCGATCAGCTCGTCGTCGGTGTCGATGGACAGGCCGTGCGCCGCGGCGATCGGCCCGGCGGTCTCCTGGGCGCGTTCGAGCGGGGACGCCACCACGTAGACGATGTCGCGCTCGGCCAGCCAGTCCGCCACCCGCTGTGCCTGCGCGCGACCGCGCTCGGACAGGTGGTAGTCGGGCAGGCGGCCGTACAGGACGCCCTCGGGGTTGTGCACCTCGCCGTGCCGCATCACGTGCACGATCGTCTTCTCGGCGGTCATGCGGGCTGCGTCGCTTCAGCGGCGGCGCGGGCGGCACCGGGCAGGGCGGCGGCGATGCGGTCGAAGGCGTCGTCGTCGAGAACGGCGGAGACGAACCACGCCTCGAACGCGCTCGGCGGCGGATAGATCCCCGCGTCGAGCAGCGCGTGGAAGAACGGTGGGAAGCGCCAGGTTTCGGCGGCGCGCGCGGCGGAGAAGTCGCCGACCTCCTCGTCGGTGAAGAACACCGACAGCATGTTCCCGCCTCGCTGAACCCGGTGTGCCACACCGGCATCCGACAGCGCCCCGGTGAGCAGGCCGGCCAGCCGGTCGGCGTTGGCATCCAGTGCCGCGTACACCCCGTCGTCGGCGGCGCGCAGCGTGGCCAGCCCGGCGGCCATCGCCACCGGGTTACCCGACAGCGTGCCCGCCTGATACACCGGGCCGAGGGGCGCCAGCCGCTCCATCACCTCGGCGCGGCCACCGAACGCCGCCGCGGGCAGCCCGCCGCTCATCACCTTGCCGAACGTGAACAGGTCGGCGTCGACGGGATCGATGCCGTACCACCCCGAGCGGCTGACCCGGAAGCCCGTCATCACCTCGTCCATCACCAGCAGCGCGCCGTGCTCGGCGGTGAGGCGGCGCAGCGCCGCGTTGTACCCGGGCAGCGGCGGCACCGCGCCCATGTTGCCGGGACTGGCCTCGGTGATGACGCAGGCGATCTCCTCACCGAAGCGGGCGAACACCTCCTCGACGGCGGCGACGTTGTTGTACGGCAGCACCATGGTGTCCGCGGCGGCCGCTCCGGTGACACCCGGTGAGGACGGCAGGCCGAGCGTGGCCACCCCCGAACCCGCGTCGGCCAGCAGCGCGTCGCTGTGCCCGTGGTAGCAGCCGGAGAACTTGACGATCTTGGGGCGGCCGGTGAAACCGCGGGCCAACCGGATCGCGCTCATCGTGGCCTCGGTGCCGGAGTTGACCATCCGCAACCGTTCGACGGGTGCGACGCGGTCGACGATCTCCGCGGCGAGCTGGGTCTCCGACGGCGTCGGGGCGCCGAAGGACAGGCCGTCGGCCACCACCCGCTGCACAGCGTCGACGACGGCGGGGTGGGCGTGGCCGAGGATCATCGGCCCCCACGAACACACCAGGTCGACGTACCGGTTGCCGTCGGCGTCGGTCAGCCAGTAGCCGTTGGCCGAGGTGATGAACCGCGGGGTGCCGCCGACCGCGTTGAACGCCCGGACCGGGGAGTTGACCCCGCCGGGGATGACCGCCGACGCCTCGGCAAAGAGTTTCGCCGAAATCTCGGTCCCGGCCGACGCATGCATGTCCACCAGTGTCCCAGTCGCCCCGGGCGCGTCAACTACAGGGTGTAGTGGTCAGCGTCGGGGCGTGAGGGCGAACACAGGATGGTCGGCGTCGTCGGGCAGTTTCCGCCAGTAGGCCTCGACCACCCGGCCCGCCAGCGGCCGGAACACCGCGATGATCGGCGCCCGGTCCTGCACCGGTACCTCGGTGGCCGTGTAGGGGGCGCCGTCGACCTCCACCTTCGGGTCGACGCGCACGTTGCGCACCCACTCGGAGTCCCCGCGGGTCGACACCAGATACCTGACACCGTCGATCTCGGGCACCACCACCGGGATCCGCTGGGCCGTCCCGCTGCGCCTGCGGGTGACGGTCAGCGTCTGCCCCATACCGGTCTTCATCGCGACGCGGTTGAAGACCTTCGCGACGAACCACGGCGGCTTGAGGTAGGCCATGGAGATGAGTTTGATCGTCGGCATGAGACATCCGCAATGGTGTGCGGCCGTGCTGCTGTCCGCGGCGGCCGCACTCACCGGCTGCGGCACCGACGTCACCGACGGTGATGGGACGACCGCTCCGCCGCCACCGATCACCGCGGCCCTGCAGGACTGCGGCCCCGCGCCGATGTCCCACCCGGGGCCGGGCCGGGCCATCCATGTCATGCGGGGCACCACGAACATCGACTGCCCCGAGGCGCTCCGGGTGATCGCGAAGTGGGACGCGGCGCCGGGTGGCCGGTCGGCCGGCTACTTCAAGGAGTTCGAGGACTGGGACTGCACCGCGACCGGCGACTGGCAGGACCGACTGGCGGACCAGCACATGCTGACCTGCGAACGGTCCGACGGCGCCACTGTCTACCTGGACCGGCCATGACGGACCTCCCGGCGGGCCGACGCCTGGGCAGGATCAAGCGCTCGCCGACCAGGTGAGCAGTCGGTGTCGCTCACCCTGTGTCATCACGGTGCCGGGCATCACCCGCAGCCGGTACGGGGTCAGCCGCCAGGCCGCGAACGCCGGGGACGTGGGTCCGTCGCGCCACGGCTCGATGATCGCCGGGTCGTAACCGACCGGTTCGGGTCCGTTCTCGAACAGCTGCCAGACCCCGGTGCGGCGGTCGTCGTCGAGGATCCACTCGACTGTGCAGTCGGCACTGCAGGTGTCGTGGGTGGTGGTCCAGTAGCTCACCGCGACATCGGGATGCGCCGCGAGGTGAGATTCCTTCAGCGGGGTAGGCGACGTCGCGATCCACCCGACCAGATCGGTGCCGTCCCACTCCCAGATCGGATGCAGGATGCGCGTGCGGGGCCGGCCGTCGGGACCGACCGTGGCCACCGACGCCCACACGATCGCGTGGGCCATGGCGACGAACTCGGGGGCGATGCGATCCAGGTCCGTCACGGCGCCCACTCTAGGACGTCAGCCCTCCTGGAGCTTCTTGAACTCGTCGGAGTTTCGGTACTCGACCTTGCCTTCCTCGGCGGAGGTCTCGATGTTGCCCTTGTCCTTGTCGTCGACCCATTCGGAGACCGCGGTCCCGGAGACGGTGCCGTCGCTGCCCGGCAGCGTGGTCGTCTCCAAATCCTCCTCGTAGGCCTTCCGCATCTCCTTGGCCTTCTCTTTGTGCTCGTCGGTGACCTCGGGCTTCTCCGTCAACTGGCCCGCATCGGTCTTCTCGACGTTCTGGTCGCCGTCGTTCTGGTTGCCGTCGTTCTGGTCGCCGTCGTTCTGGTCGCCGTCGTTCTGAGACGAGTCGCTCTGTTCCTGGTGTTCCTGCTGTTCGGTAGCCATGGCAGCAGACTGCCCGAAACTGTGACCCAGGAAACAGGAAGCTGGTCAGGCGGGGACGGCGCGCAGCGCGGCGGGCAAGCTCGGCAGGAAGTGCCGGGTGGCGAACGCGCGGAGGTCGTCGTCGGTGTCCAGGGGCGCGGCGCTCGGCAGCAACAGCACCATCGCGGCGTATCGCAGGATCGTGTCGGCCAGCTCGTTGACGGCCTGCGGGCCGATCCGGTCGGCAAACCCCGCGGGGAAGATCACCCGCAGCGCCCCGGCCATCCGCTCGATCGCGGCGGCCCAGTGCTGATGCGCCAGCGCCATCACGAAGCCGGGCTCGTCGTCCATCATCCGCTGCAGCACCCGGTGTGTGCGGAACCGCTGGATCGACAGGACGAACGCCTCGACGTAGTAGTTCGCCTGCGGTCCCGACCGGGCGAGTTCGGCGGCGATGTCGGCGAACAGGGCGACGTTCTCCCGCTCGACGACGGCGGCCACCAGTTCGTCGCGATTGGCGAAGCGCCGGTAGATGGTGGTCCGGCTGACCCCGGCCCGGCGCGCCACGTCGTCCAGCGCGACCCGGCGGAAGCCGTGCCGCTCGAACTCGGCGACTGCGGCGTCGAGGATGGCCTCGGTGGCCGGGTCAGGCCCCGGCGCCGGCACGCGCGTAGCCCTGCTGTGCGTACGTGTTGTAGCGCACCGTCATCGGCAGCCGGTCCCAGAGCCAGTTGACGGGCCGCGACCGCCACAGTGCGGCGAAGCGCTGATAGCGGCGTTCCTGGCGGTCGGTCCACGGCAGATCGAGCAGCCGGCGCGCCTGCGGCGGCAGACCGCCCGTGGTCAGGAACGCTGCGAGCGGGTCGAACGCTGTCGACACCACCCGCCACACGGCCGGGTGCACGCCCTTGGGGCAGGGGAAGCCCTTGGTGACGTAGCCGACGCCGTACCTGGCCGTCCTGTGCGCGACCACCGTCTGGTCGAGCATCCGCTGCCAGTACCGCTCGAACTCGGCGTAGTCGGCGGGCATCGGCCGGTCACTGACGCCGTAGCGGCGGTACCAGGTCTTCGACTCCGCGTAGATCTGTTCCTTCTCGGCCTGCGAGAGCCTCTTGACGAACGTGTCGGCGAAGTACAGCACCTGCTCGACGAACGTGGCGTGCGCCCAGAAGTAGGTCTCGGGATCCAGCGCGTGATACCTGCTGCCGTCAGGCATCTCGCCCTTGATGTCGTGGTGGAAGTCGCGCACGTTGAAGCCCTCGTTGGCGTCCTCCGAGCCGTACACCGTCATGAAGATCGGCGGCAGTGACCGCTTCACCCGCGCGGCGGTGTCGTCGAAGAACACCGAGTGGTCCAGCACGCCCTGCCCGAGCTCGGCGAGCATGTTCTGCAGTACCGCGGGCCGCGGCCCGATCAGGTACATCCGGTTGTCGCCGAAATACCGCCACACCAGCGACTGCGGCCCCAGCGGCAGTGCGTCTGCGGGGGTGTCGGTTGCGGCGTCGTTCTCGGCCAGCTCGGTCATGGGAACAGTGTTACAGATTCTGCACTTTGTACCAAGATCGGTGTGACGGGGTTCACCGACACATGTTCGGGGAGTGCGTCAGGGTCAGTTGCGGCGCAGCCGGGCGACGCCGAGCACCGCGAGCACACCCGCGACGGTCGCCAGCAGCAGCGCGAGCACCAGCGCCGGCGCCGAGTACACCGGCTGGGTGGTCGCCGGCTCCCCCGCGACGATGGGCGCGACCAGCACTGTCGACCGGGCCGACAGCCAGCTCAGCACGCACCCGACGGCGGCGATTCCGGCCAGCACCAGCTCGACCGTCGCCCGCAACCGTGCCCTCACGCCGCGTGCTCGCCGACCAGCCCGGTCAGCGCCGCCCGCAGGGCGGCGTGCCGTCGCGCCCACGCCTGCGCGTGGCGGCCACCGGAGAGCTTGAGGCCGATGCCGGTGCGGCCCCGCGGCACCCCCGTGAGTTCGCCGAGGGCGCGCGAGGACTGCCAGGGCAGGATCTCCCGGCCCTCCGCGGGCGGGAAGATCCGCACGATGTCGACGATCTGGATGGTCTCGGCGCCTTGGCGCAGCGTCAACGGCGTCAACTCGACCGACGTGTGGATTCGCGCGGCCTTCACCTGGATCGCAAGGAAGCCCGTCACCAGGACGAGGAACATCCCCGGCACCAGCGGTTGCAGACCGTAGCCCGCCGACAGCTGGATCAGCGCCATCGCCACCCCGGCCACCGGCCCGGCCAGCAGCCACCACCAGCTCGCGCCGGGCTCGCGGAACAGCACCTGTACCGGCGCGGCGTCGTCGCTCATATCCGGTCCTTCGCGGTGAACCAGGCCGACGAAGCCGGGCGGGTCAACAGGACCACCCCGGCGACGATCGGCAGGACCCCCGCCAGCGTGATGGGTTGCGAGATGCCGAACACGAAGGCCAGTACCGCGAGGATCAGCGTGATCGCCAGCCCGAGACCGATGGTGGCGCGCCGGAACCGGGGATCGCCGCCACGGGTCCGGCCGGCCAGGAAGGCCATTGCGGCGCCACTGAGCACCGACCCGATCCCCATCCCTCGGTAGAGCAGAAGGTACTGGCGGACCTGCTCGTCGGAGACGGCCGGGTCGATCGCGTCGCGGGCCGCGTCGAAGCTGACCGTGGCCGCGAGCATCCCCCCGCCGATGAGGACGACCGCGCCGACGACGAGCAGCCAGAACGCCACGTCGACGACGCGTGGTCTGCTCAGGGGCTGCTGCGGTGCCGACATCCGGGCCAGCCTAACGGTTCACCGGGTGAACCAGCCGTGGGCGTCCTTGCGGTGCAACAGGAAGACCCCGCCCCCGATCAGCACCGACCCGACGATGGTCGCGGCGGCGTAGAGCAGCGCCGCCGGCGTTTCGCGTTCGGTGGTGAACAGGTTCGCCGCGGCGTACACCACAGAGGCCATGCCGCCACCGGTCAGCAGCGTGCGCGCCCAGCGGTAGCCGGAGCGCATCAGGATCAGGAACGTGACGACCACCGCGGACAGCACCACCGCAACCAGTCCCGCAACGGCGTACCGCAGCACCGCCGGGCCCACCGGCGTCACCACGGTGTCCACCACGTAACCGACCACCATCAATGGCAGCGCGACGATCCACAGCCAGAATCCGGTGTCGACGTCCGGTGGCCGCTCGGTCGTCTCCGTCACGCCAGCCAGCCGGCCACGTCGGCCGCCCAGTAGGTGAGGACCAGATCGGCGCCGGCGCGCCGGATGCTCGTGAGTGTCTCCAGCGCGACGGTGCGCTCGTCGATCCAGCCGTTGGCCGCGGCGGCGCAGATCATCGCGTACTCACCCGACACCTGGTAGGCCGCCACCGGAACCGGCGAGATGTCGGCGGCGGCCCGCACGATGTCGAGATAGCTCATCGCCGGCTTGACCATCACGATGTCGGCGCCCTCGTCGATGTCGAGTCGCACCTCGTGCAGCGCCTCCCGGGCGTTGCCGGGCTCCTGCTGATACGTGCGCCGGTCGCCCTGCAGGCTCGACGCCACCGCCTCGCGGAACGGACCGTAGAAGCCGGATGCGAACTTGGCGGCGTAGGCCAGGATCGCCGTGTCGGTGTGCCCGGCCGCGTCGAGCCCGTCGCGGATGGCGGCCACCTGACCGTCCATCATGCCGCTCGGTCCGACGACGTGAGCGCCTGAATCCGCCTGTGCCACAGCAAGTTCGACGTACCGATCATTGGTGAGGTCGTTGTCCACCCGGCCGCGGTCGTCGACCACGCCGCAGTGCCCGTGGTCGGTGAACTCGTCCAGGCAGGTGTCCGCCATCAGCACGGTCTGCTCGCCGAGGTCGGCGGCCAGGTCCCGCAGTGCGACGTTGAGGACACCATCGGGCGCCGATCCGGCAGATCCCAGCGGGTCCTTGTCCTCGTCGCGGGGCACGCCGAACAGCATCAGGCCGCCCACCCCGACGGACACGGCGTCGGCCGCCGCGCGCCGGAGCGACTCCCGGGTGTGCTGTACGACGCCCGGCATGGACGAGATCGGGCGGGGCTCGTCGATGCCGTCGGCGACGAACATCGGCAACACCAGATGCCGCGGCTCCAGAGACGTCTGCGCCACCAGCCGGCGCATGGCCGGCGACGAGCGCAACCTCCTCGGCCGGTGCCGGGGGAAGGCCACCGCTACCGCCGGCGGCTCTTCTTACGCGGCGGGGGCAGCGCGCCCTCGGCACGCAGCCGCGCCGCATGCTCGGCGAGCGCGTCGACCAGGGGTCCCACCGCGGCGATCTCGGGCTGCACGTCCACGCGCAGGCCGAACTCCGCTGCGGTCTCCGCGGTCTTGGGCCCGATGCACGCGACGATGGTCCGGGCGTGCGGCTTGCCCGCGATGCCCACCAGGTTGCGCACCGTCGAGCTCGACGTGAAGCAGACCGCGTCGAAGCCGCCGGTCTTGATCATCTCGCGGGTCGATGCCGGCGGCGGCGCGGCGCGCACAGTCCGGTAGGCGGTGACGTCCTCGATCTCCCAGCCGCGCTCACGCAGGCCCTCGGCCAGCGTCTCGGTCGCGATGTCCGCGCGCGGCAGCAGCACCCGGTTCACCGGGTCGAAGATCTCGTCGTACGGCGGGAAGTCGTCGAGCAGGCCGAGCGAGGACTGCTCGCCGGTCGGCACCAGCTCCGGGTTGATGCCGAACGCGCGCACCTTGTCCGCGGTGGCCTGTCCGACGCAGGCGATCTTCACCCCGGAGAACGCCCGGGCGTCGAGTCCGAACTCGTTGAATTTCTCCCACACCGCACGCACCGCGTTGGTGGAGGTGAAGACGACCCACTGGAAGCGGCCGTCCACCAGACCCTTGACCGCGCGTTCCATCTGCGCGGGACTGCGTGGCGGCTCGACCGCGATGGTGGGCACCTCGATCGGCAGGGCGCCGTGGCCGACCAGCTTGTCGCTCATCTCGCCGGCCTGGTCCTTGGTGCGCGGCACCAGCACGGTCCAGCCGTACAGCGCGCGGCTCTCCCACCAGTTCAGCCGGGCGCGGTGCGCGACGGTCTTGCCGATGGTCACCACCAGGGGCCCGGTCAGCGGGGACAGCGCGCCGCTGGTGTCGGGTGCGGTCAGCACCGCCTTGTCCGTGAGGCCGCCCAGCGTCGACTCCACCGAGCGCTGCTGGCACGTGGTGCCGTTGGCGGTGACGACGGCGGGCGTCGCGTCGGCCAGGCCGTACTCGATCAGCGTGCGGGCGGCATCCGGCAGGTGCGACGCGGTGGCGTGCAGGATCAGCGGACCCGGTGCGGCGGCCAGCGCGGCCCAGTCCACGTCGCCGCGCACGTCGGCGACGGTGTGGGTGGAGCCGAGCGGCAGACCGGCGTAGCTGGGCACTGCGGTGGTGTCCGGCAGCCCTGGAACGACCTCGAAGTCGAGGTGGCTCTTGGCCAGGGTGTTGATCTCGGTGATGACGGAGTCCACCGACAGTGGATCGCCCGCGACCAGCCGGACCACGTCGGCGCCGTGACGCGCCTCGGTGATCAGTGTCTTGGCCACCTCGGCCGGGTCACCGAGTGCCGGACGCACCTCGGGGCCACCCGGGATCGCCTGCGCCGCAGACGCTTCCGCGTCCACCGCGGCGTCCGCGTCGGCCGGCTTGGGTGCCTCGGCCGGGGCCGGTCCCGCCGGCGGCGGCAATGCGGAGCCGACCAGCGCCAGCACCGCACCGGGCACGTCCGGGTCGGTGAAGACCAGCGCGGCGTTGGCGAGCACGGTCTGCGCACGCGAGGTCAACAGGCCGGGGTCACCCGGGCCCGAGCCCACGAACGTGATGCGGCCGGGCTTCGTCTTACGGCCTCGTACGCCCACTTGCCGAGTCATCTGTCGCTCACTCCGCTCTACAGCTTCAGTTGAGATCCGCCATGAGCTCGCGCGCGCCCAGTTCGAACAGCTCCGAGGCCACGGAGACGCCCAGGTCCCTGGCCCGACCCGGAGTTCCGATGCCGGACGCACGGATCACGTCGGATCCGTCCAGCGTCGCCACACAACCGCGCAGCGACAGCTCTTCGAAGATGTGGCCCTCCTCATCGATCGACTCGACCACTTCCGCGATCGCGCCCACCGGTGCGGAACAGCCCGCCTCCAGTTCGGCGAGCAGGGTCCGTTCGGCGGTGACCGCAGCACGCGTGTCGGCGTCGTCAAGCTCCGCCAACAGCGCGGCCAGCCCGGAATCCGCTGCGCGACATTCCACCGCGAGCGCCCCCTGAGCCGGCGCCGGCAACATCTGCACCGGCTCGAGGGTCTCGGTGACATCGCCCAATCGTCCGATGCGAGCCAATCCCGCCCGGGCGACGACGACGCCGTCGAGATCACCGCCTGTAACCCTGTTCAACCTGGTATCTAGGTTGCCTCTTAGGGGGCGGATTTCCAAACCGAGACCCAGTGCTCTAAGCTGCGCCGCCCGCCGCGGGCTCGACGTGCCGATCACGGAGCCGGTGGGCAACTCGCCGAGCACCATCCCGTCGCGGGCCACCAGGGCATCCCTCGGGTCCTCGCGCCTCGGTGTCGCCGCGATGACGAACCGCTCGTCCTGCGCGGTCGGCAAGTCCTTGTACGAGTGCACGGCCATGTCGACGCGGCCGTCGGCGATCGCGTCGCGCAGCGCGGCGGTGAACACGCCGACGCCGATCTCCGCGACCGGTGCGGACGACCGGTCGCCCTCGGTGGAGATGATGACCAGCTCGGCGCGATGCCCGCGCTGTACCAGGGCGTCGCGGATGGTGGCGGCTTGGGTGGTCGCCAGGAGGCTGCCTCGGGTGCCGATCCGGATGGGCCCGGAGTCCGTTGAAGGCGTCAAGCGCTACTCGGACTTGTCGAAGTCGAGTGCCGTGGCGCTCATCGCGTCGCCCCCGGCCACCAGCGGCAGTTCGCCTGCCGCGACGGCGTCGACCGCCTGCGGGTCGAGCTCGAACAACTCCCGCAGCGCCTCGGCGTAGCTGTCGCCGCCCGGCGCACTGGCCAACTGCTTGACCCGCACCGTCGGCGCGTGCAGCAGCTTGTCGACCACCCGCCGCACGGTCTTGGCCACCTCGTCGCGGTGTGCGGCCTCCAGGCCGGGCAGCCGGTTGTCCAGCCGCAGCAGTTCGGCCTCGACCACGTCGGCCGCACGCTGCCGCAGCGCCGTGACGGTCGGGGTGACCTCGGCCATCCGCTGACCGGTCAGGTAGGCCGACACCTCCGCGGCGACGATCGCGCGCGCTGCGTCGGCGTCGGAGGCCGCGGCGCGTGCGGACGGCTCGCGCTGGATGCGGTCCATGTCGATGACGTAGACACCGGGCAGGCCGGCGATCGCCGGGTCGACGTCGCGGGGCATGCCGAGGTCGCAGATCACCAGCGGGCGCTGCTCCGGCCGGCCGGTCAGCCCGCGGTGTGCGTCGGCCAGCGACACCACCGGGCGCACCGCGCCGGTCGAGGTGATCACCACGTCGGCGTCGGCGAGCACGGTCGCGATGTCGTCGAGGGCCACCGCGTCGGCCGCGAAGCCGTGTTTGCTCAGCACCTCCGCCAGCCGGCGGGCCCTCGGCAGCGACCGGTTGACCACGTGCACGTGCCCCACACCGGCGCGGATCAGGTGCTTGGCCGACAGGGCGCCCATCGAACCAGCGCCGACCACGACCGCGGTGCGGCCGGCCAGCGTCCCGAGCTTCTTCTGGGCCATCCCCAGCGCCACCGACACCACCGATGCACCGGCGGCGTCGATCCCGGTCTCGGAGTGAACCCGCTTACCGACGGCCAGCGCGCGCTGCGACAGCTCGTGCAGGGTGCGGCCGACGGTCTGGTTGGCTTCGGCGGAGGCGTAGGCGCGCCGGACCTGGCCGAGCACCTGCTGCTCGCCGATCACGGCCGAGTCCAGGCCGCTGGCCACCGCGAACAGGTGCTCGACGGCGGCCTCGGCGTAACGCACGTAGGCGTACTTCGTCAGATCGTTGAGCGACATGCCGCAGTGCTCGGACAACACCTGCCCGATCACCGAAAGGCCACCGTGGAACGCCTCGACCACGGCGTAGACCTCGACGCGGTTGCAGGTGGACAGCACCATCGCCTCAGTCACGAGCGACGACTGGAGCACCTGGTCGACGATCTTCGCCTGGTCCGATTCATCGGTGCTCAATTGCTCGAGCACCGACACCGGCGCGCTGCGGTGCGAAACCCCGAAGAGCAGCACACTCATGGCCTCATCACCACATATCCACGTTAATCGCTAGATGGTTAGGTCACCAAATTCGTGACGGGGTCAACACTCCTGCAGATCGTCGGCCAGCCGTTCCTCGTCGACCTCGCCGTAGCTGTGCTCGATGCCGTCGAGCAGCACCACCGGCAGCCGGTCGCCGAACTCGGCACGCAGCGCGGCGTCTCCCGCGGCCGCGGCGGCGTCGACGTCCACCACCGACAATACGAATCCCAGCTCGCCGGCCAGCACGTCGAGCCGGCCCGCCGCCTGCGCGCACAACGGGCAGCCCTCACGTGTCAGCAACGTCACTCCCCGCCGGTCCACCCCGCAAGTATGCGGTGCCGGTGACCTAGGGTGAATCCGTGTCCGAATCCGCGGAGGCCGCACGCCAGCAGATCGCCGGTGACGCCAGCGCGGAGGCCGCCGTCACCCATCTCGAGGCGGAATCCGCACCCGCGCCGCCCGCCCCGCCGCCGGACCTGACCGCCGCGGCATTCTTCGACGTCGACAACACCCTCGTGCACGGCTCGTCGCTGGTGCACTTCGCACGCGGGCTGGCCGCCCGCAAGTACTTCACCTACGGCGACGTCCTGGGCTTCGTCTACGCGCAGGCCAAGTTCCAGCTCACCGGCCGGGAGAACAGTGAGGACGTCGCCGCCGGGCGGACCAAGGCGCTGTCGTTCATCGAGGGCCGTTCGACCGCGGAGCTGACGGCCGTCGGCGAGGAGATCTACGACGAGATCATCGCCGACAAGATCTGGCCCGGCACCAGGGCGCTGACCCAGATGCACCTCGACGCCGGACAGCAGGTGTGGCTGGTCACCGCGACGCCCTACGAGCTGGCCGCCACCATCGCCAGGAAGCTCGGCCTCACCGGCGCGCTGGGCACCGTCGCCGAATCGGTCGACGGGGTGTTCACCGGCCGCCTCGTCGGCGACATCCTGCACGGCAGCGGCAAGGCGCACGCGGTGCGGTCGCTGGCCATCCGGGAGGGCCTGAACCTGCGGCGGTGCACCGCGTACTCGGACAGCTTCAACGACGTGCCGATGTTGTCGCTGGTGGGTACGGCCGTCGCGATCAATCCGGATGCCGCCCTGCGCAGCGTCGCGCGGGAACGCGGCTGGGAGATCCGCGACTTCCGCACCGCGCGCAAGGCCGCCAAGGTGGGCGTGCCCTCGGCCGTCGCGCTCGGCGCGCTGGGCGGGGCGCTGGCCGCCGTGGTGTCCCGCCGCCAGGACAGTCGCTGGCATCTGCGCTGATAGGCTCGCGCGCTGAACAGGCCACCGCAGGACGGTCTAGTGGGGAGCAAGCGCAGTCATGGCCATCGCTGAAGACATCATCGGCACGCACTACCGGTACCCGGACTATTTCGAGGTCAGCCGGGAGAAGATCCGTGAATTCGCGCGTGCGGTCAAGGACGAGCACCCCGCCCATCACAGCGAGGACGCGGCCAAGGAGAGCGGCTACGACGGCCTCATCGCGTCGCTGACATTTCTCGCCGTGGCCGGCCGCAAGGTGCAGGCGGAGATCTTCAACCAGTTCGACGTGCCGATCAACATGGAGCGCGTGCTGCACCGCGATCAGAAGATCACCTATCACCGCCCGATCGTCGACGGGGACAAGCTGTTCTTCGACTCCTACCTCGACTCGGTGATCGAGGCGCACGGCACCGTCGTCACCGAGGTTCGCGGCGAAGTGAGCGACGAGCGCGGCGAGCCTGTGCTCACCAGCGTGGTGACCGTGATCGGCGAGGCCGCCCACGAGGGCGAGGCCGACGAGGTGTCCGCGACCATCAAGGCGCGGCGCGACGAAGCCATCGCCAAAATGGTTGCTGGGCAAAGATCCACCGGCGGATAGGCCGGTAGGCCGGATCAGCCCAGGAACATGTTCCTGCGGCCCGCCAGCAGTTGGTAGAGCGTCTGCTGGATGGTCTCGCGCACCTGGTCGGTCAGCTCGAAGGTGACCATCGGGTCGTCGGCGGCCGACTCGTCGTAGTCGGCGGTCTCGATCGGTTCGCCGAACTCGATGTGCCACTTCGACGGCAGCGGCACCAGACCCAGCGGCCCGGCGAGCGGGAACAGCGGCGTGATCGGGAAGTACGGCAGCCCGAGCAACCGCGCGAGCAGCTTGACGTCGGCGATCATCGGATAGATCTCCTCGGACCCGACGATCGAGCAGGGCACGATCGGCGCTTTGGTCCGCAGCGCCGCCGACACGAATCCGCCGCGGCCGAAGCGCTGCAGCTTGTACCGGTCCTTGAAGTGTTTGCCCAGGCCCTTGTAGCCCTCCGGGAAAACGGCCGTGAGCTCACCCGCGGCCAGCAGCCGGTGCGCGTCGGACGTGCAGGCCATGGTGTGGCCGGCCTTGCGGGCGGCCTGACCGACCATCGGCAGGTCGAACACCATGTCGGCGGCCAGCAGCCGCAGGTCCCGGTGTGTCGGGTGCTTGTCGTGCACGGCCACCGACGTCATCAGGCCGTCGAACGGCAGCACGCCGGCGTGGTTGGCGACCACGAGCGCCGCGCCGGTCTCCGGCAGGTTCTCGATACCGCTGACCTCGACCCGGAACCAGGACTTGAAGAGCCCTCGTAGCAAAGGCAGAAAGATTGCGTCGTTGAGGTGTTTGTCGAACCCGAACTCGTCGACGACGTAGTCGCCCGACATCCGCTTGCGGACGAACTCCGCGGCCGCGGCGATCCGCTTGGCGAGTTCGGTGGGGGTCTCCTCGACCGGGCCGGAGCCGGTCGGACCACCGCGCCGCTGGTCGATCTCGCGCACCACCGCGGCGATCTGCTCGGCCGACGCCCGACCACCGGGATCGGCCATCAGAGAGGGATGTCGGCGAGCACTCTCGGTGCGTTGCGCGGCCCGCCTCGAGGCCGCGGCGCGACCCGAACTTCCATGCAACGGAATGACTTTGGCTTTTGGCTCGCCCGGCACGTCGGTACCTCTTCCCACCCGATTTCTTGAGTGTCTATCGTCCCCAGCGCTGTGCCGCAGACACGGCGCGACTCTCCATTGAGCGTACCCACCGCGGGTCGATGATCGGCGTCAAACCCCGACCGCGGACGTAATCGTCAAAAGCTTCCACGGTCGACCACTTTGGGTGATAACCGAGGTCCTTGCGCATCCGTCCGGTGTCCATCACCCGGCCGTAACTCAGGTAGTCGAGCTGCTCACGATCGAGCTCAGTGTAGCGAGTCGCGCGGCGCAGCGAATCCACTGCCCAGAGGGCCGAACGCGGCACCGGCAGCGGGACCCGGCCGGCCCGGCGGAGCGCCTGACTCATCATGATGATCCCGTCGGCGCCCACGTTGAACGTGCCCGCCCGCCCGGCCATGGTGGCCCGCTCGAGCACCCCCAGCGCATCCTGCTCGTGCAGCAGCTGCAGCCTCGGATCGTGGCCGACCACCGTCGGCACCACCGGCGCACTGAGGTAGCGCGACAGCGCGGTGTCCATCGCGGGCCCGATCATGTTGGCCAGCCGCAGGATGGTGACGGCGATGTCGGATCTGCGACGGGCCAGGCCACGCGCATAGCCCTCGATGTCCATGCTGTCGCGGGCGAAGCCCTCGCCGGGCGGCCGGCGGGCGCTGCTGTCCTCGGTGAACATCACCGGATCTCGCGACGTCGACCCGTAGACCTCCGACGTGGACTTCAGCACCACGCGGCGCACCGACGGCGCCTTCTGGCAGGCGGCGAACAACTGGATCGCGCCCATCACGTTGAGTTCCTTCAGCGTCGCCCGCCCGCCCGAACGGGGCGCGTAGGACGCAGCCGCGGCGTGCACCACGGTGTCCACGTCGCCGTTGCGGATCACCTTCGCGATGAACGGATTCCGGATGTCGGCGCGCACGAACTCGGCGCGGCCCATCCGACGCAGCAGGTCCTTGCTCGGCGCGATCGCATCCACCGCGATGACGTGGTTGATCAGAGGATTCTGCGCCAGCCTGGCGGTCAGATAACCGCCGAGGAACCGGCACGCTCCGGTGACCAGGACCACCTTCGGGTAGTGCACCGCATCGCCCGAGGCGGAGTCGCCAGAACTCTCCATCCGGCCAGCCTATAGGCGGAAGCTGAAAGCTACTTGCCGAGTTTTCTGCGCTGCACCCGAGTGCGACGAAGCAGCTTGCGGTGCTTCTTCTTCGACATACGCTTACGGCGCTTCTTGATGACTGAACCCATGTACTCCGCTACCTAAAGTCTTCTCGAGCCGCGTTGACTCGACCGGCACACTTTACCCGGGCGGCCCTTGCGAAGGGAAAACGCCCGGTCTGAGGCCGGCGCAATCGCGCCAGGAGGCGATCAGCCTGCGTCGAAGTACGAGCTCTCGAGCATGTCGTGAACGGCCTTGGCATGCACCCGGAACGACCGGCCCACACGCACTGCGGGCAGCTCGCCGTTGTGCACCAACCGATACACCGTCATCTTGCTCACCCTCATCAGGCTCGCCACTTCGGCGACAGTGAGGAATTGGGCCCGTGGCGGTTGGCCGTCGGAACCTCCGCCGTCCCGCTTCCCGCCAGCCGAATCCCGTGCCGATGGCCCGTTCATAGACGTCATCGCAACCCAATCCATCAGGCCGGGCAGTTCCAGCGGCTTCCCCACCGCTGGCACCGACCCGTGCATACACGAGGAGAATAGCGTGGCGGGTGGGGTTACTGCGACGGGTGTGGGCTAATCAATTTCAATTCGTCGAACTACGAAGATGTAATTCCTAGCTGCTCAGAGCGTGTTTTCGCGGCCTCGACCGCGTTGGCCACCGCTGCCCGCAAACCACCGCGTTCGAGTTCCCGCAGCCCAGCGGCGGTGGTGCCCGCGGGCGAGGTAACCGTGGCACGCAGCTGCGCGGCGGTGGTGTCCATGGTGGTGCCCATCGCCGCCTCGCCGACCGGCTGGGCCTCGTCGAGCCGCTCGAGCAGCATCGCCGCCGAACCCGCCATCGTCTGCACCACCAGATCGGTGGCCACCGAGCGGCTGAGGCCGGCCGCGACCCCCGCATCGACGAGGGCCTCGACCATCAGGAAGAAGTACGCCGGACCGGAACCCGAGACCGCGGTCACCGCGTCGAGCTGGCTCTCCGGGACGGTGAGCACGCCGCCGACCGCGTCGAAGATCGCCGACACCTCTTTCAGATGCGCCGGGGTGGCGAACCGGCCCGGCGCCAGCGCACTGACACCGCCACCGACGACGACGGGGGCGTTGGGCATCGCGCGCACCACCGGCGCACCCGCGGGCAGCCGGTTCTCGTAGAAGCCCGTCGTGACGCCGGCCGCCACGGTGACGAAGACCTGCTCTGCGGTGTCGGTCTCGGCGTGCGCGGCGGCCTGGGCGATGTCGTCGATGACGTTCTCGACGTCGGCGGGCTTGACCGCGACGATCACGTAGTTCGCGTTCTCCGCGGCATCGGCGACGGAGGTGACGAACACCGAGTACTTGTCGGCGAGGAATTTCGCCCTGTCCGAGTACTTCTCGGCGACCACCAGGTCCTTGACGTGACGGCCCGCCCGCAGCAGCCCGGACAGCAGCGCCTCGCCCATGCTCCCGCCACCGATGATCGCGATCCTCGACATGGGCCACAGCATTCCATGCCGGACGATCTCAGGCGGGAGGCGGCACCATGGCCAGCTGGCGGGTCTGCACGATGATGCGGCCCTCCCGGTCGACGACGATGTGGTCCTCGTCGAACCAGTCCTGGCCGATCTGCACGGCCGTGCACATGACCCGCAGCCAGCCGTCGGCCGGCAGGCCCCGCAGGTAGGCCGTCAGCTGCACCGTGGGTGCCCAGCCGCTGCGGTCGACGGCGAAGGTCACCGGCGCCGACACGTCGCCGCACAGCAGGGCGAACAGCACGTCGGGCGCACTGTCCTTCGGCCGCACCCAGTACTCGAACACCGGCGGCCCGCCGTCGGGCCGCGGCCCGAGGGTGTGCAGGGCGGGCCGGATGTCGCAGCCGTGCGCCAGGTGCACGATGTCGGCCATCGGATGGCCGGGGCCGATCGGCTCCAGCCCGGGCGGCGGTTCCGGCGTCATCAGCGGTATCACCGGGTTGAAGCTGAGCAGCGGGGGCACGTGATGCTCGGCATCGGCCAGGGTCACCGCGACGGTGACCGCGGTCCGATCCCCCTGGGTGAGCTCGACGTCGACGAGGCTGACCCGGCGGCCGCGCTTGCGTACCGAGGTGTGCACCCGCATCGGCCCGGGGTCGGGCGCCCACAGGTAATTGGCGGAGACGGCGATCGGCTGCAGGCTGTTCTCGGCGCCGGACCCGTGCACGATGCCCGCCGCCTTGGCGCACAACGCGAGCATCGCGCCGCCGTGCACCTTGGGGCCGATCGTCCAGTGCTCGTTCAGCTCCCCGTCGTACACGCCGGTGCGACCGTCCTGTTCGACGGTGGTCAGGGTCATGGCATCGATGAACGACGTGGATCCAGGCACGGTGACATTGTCCGGGGTGCGGGCGCGGGTCAGCGCAGCAGGTGGGTCCTGGCGAATTGCAGCGACTCCCGCAGCAGCGCCTCGCGTTCGGCGGCGTTGCGCGCCCCGGACGTGGTGACCTCCAGGATCACGTGTCCGCTGAAGTCGCCGTTGGCCAGCGTCTCGCACACCTCGACAGTGGGCTGGGTGCCGCGGCCGGGCACCAGGTGCTCGTCGACGGACGCTCCGCTGCCGTCGCACAGATGCAGGTGCACAAGTCCGTCACCCATCCGCTGCGCCATGTCGACGGCGTCGGTGCCCGCCGTTGCGGTGTGGCTGAGGTCGAGCGTGTAGTGCGCGTGGTTGCCGTCGAGCGGGTCGTACGAGGGCGCGAACGCCGAGATGCCCGGTCCGGGCTTGCCGCCGCGCTTGCGCATCCGCTCGATCGAGGTCGGGCCCGCGCCGAAGAACCGGTCGGCCCGGAAAGGGAACATGTTCTCCACCGCGACGACGACGTCGCTGCCTGCCTCCAGATCGGCGACCTGCTGGGTGAATCCCTGCGCGTAGCGACGCTGCCACCGGAACGGCGGATGCACGACGACGGTCTGGGCGCCGAGCTGCTCGGCGGCCCGCACACTGCGTTCGAGTTTGGCGACCGGGTCAGCGCCCCACACCCGCTGGGAGATGAGCAGGCACGGCGTGTGCACGGACAGCACCGGGATGCCGTAACGCTCGGACAGCTCGCCGACCGCGTCGATGTCCTGGCTGACCGCCTCCGCCCACACCATCAGCTCGACACCGTCGTACCCGAGGCGGGCCGCGTACTCGAACGCGGCCTCGGTCCTCAGCGGATAGACCGAGGCCGTCGACAGACCGACCTTGATGGCGGGGCGCACGGGCGGGCTAGCCGGACTGCAGCAGCGCCAGGGGCCCCAGCGTGACCAACGCCCCGACCGCGACCGCGATCAGCGTGCTGCCGATGTCCTCGGTCTTGCGCACCACCCGCACGCCGACGACGAGGCCCAGGATGACCAGCACGGACAGCACCAGCGCGACGATGTTGTTCCACTTCCACAGCTGGTCGAAGGCGACGAAGAGGCCGGCGCCGAAGACGACCGCGAGAATGCACTGCCCGACGATCCAGGCACCGCGCACGAACGCCGCCATCGGCGTGTCCGGCTCCTCGCGGACCGGGCCGTGCAACTCGAGGTCGAGGTCCTCGACGTCGCTCGTGCCGCGGCCGCGGGCAATGTCGTCGGCGACGGTCTGACCGCCGAACAGCGGGTTCTGGGAGCTGCGCATGTAGGACGGCTCGTCGTCGTCGGTGTCCGTGGCGCCGTCGTATCCGGCGTAGTCGGACTCGGCCGGATCGGCGAGGTCCAGCGGTGAGTCGTGCGCGTCGTCGCCGTACGCCTCGCCGTAGGTGGCGTCCAGGTCGAGCACGGCCGGGTCCGGGCTCATGTCCTCGGCGCCCGCGGCCGCCGGAGACGGGTGGTGGCGCAGCGCGTGGGCGTAGTGCGGTTTGCGCGGCGGCTGGAAGTCGACCGGATCGGGGTCGGCGTTCCTGCTGTCCAGGTGGGCCGTGTAGTCGGCCTCCGCATCGTCGACCTCGTCACGGTCGGCCTCGTCGGCGGGCGTCTCGGGCTCGGCCTCCACCACCGGCGCCGGCTCCGCGGTGCCGTTGGCCGGAAGCCGCCCGGTGACGTCACTGTCGCCGTCGGTCGCGACGGAGGTGTGGTCGTCGTGGTGAACGTCATCGGCGGCCACGTCGTCGGCGGCGTCGTGCGCGGTGTCGTGCGCGACGTCGCGGTCGGAGATGATCGGTATCTCACCGGTCAGCTCCGCGACCGTCACCGAGTCGCTGTTGCCGCGCCGACGCCTGCGCCTGCCGCCGACGGGCGGGGCGCCGATCGTTCCGTTCTTCGCCAGCAACTCGGCGACCGAAATGGGCCGGGTGCCGCTGGCGTTGTCTTCTGGTCCTGTCATCGTGTGCTGCCTTTGGGCCTGAGAACCTCTCGTCGCGCATCGCGCACGGACGTTTCCACCAGGGCGGTGCCGTCGGCCTCACTGTCGAGTTTCCGCAGAATCAGGCCTTCCCGCAATGCCCATGGACAGATGTCCACGGAGTCGATCGAAAGTGCGCGCATGCTCGCCTCGGCTACCAGAGCTCCGGCCACGATCTGTGGCGCCCGCTCGGCACTCACCCCTTCCAGTTCGGCACGGTCGGCCGTCGTCATCCTAGAGATGAAAGCTATGAGCTGCCGCAACCCGGTGGCGGTGAGTGTCCGTTTCACCCGGGGCCCGGCTCCCGACGGCGCCGCGCCGGTGAGCCGCGCCAGCGATCGGAACGTCTTCGAGGTGGCGACGGCGAGGTCGGGGCTGCCGGCCTTGAGAAGTTCGGCGCTCGAGTCGGCCAGCTCGGTGGCCAGCCAGTCGCGCAGCATCCCCACCCGGCGCCGGCCGGGCGGGTCGTCCTCGAGCCATTCGCGGGTGAGCCGACCTGCGCCCAGCGGCAACGACAGCGCGACCTCGGGCTCCTCGTCGACCCCGTTGGAGAGTTCCAGCGAACCCCCGCCGATGTCGATGTTGATGATCCGCCCGGCGCTCCAGCCGTACCAGCGGCGGACGGCCAGGAAGGTGAGCCGCGATTCGTCGACGCCGCTGAGCACCTGCAGTGACACGCCGGTCTCGGCGAGCACCCGGGCGAGCAGGTCCTCGGAGTTGGTGGCGTCGCGCACGGCCGAGGTGGCGAACGCCATCAATTCGGCGCATCCGGAGCTCGCGGCGATCTTGGCGAACTCGTCGATCGTGTCGACGAGTTTGTCGGCGCCCTTGCGGGTCAGCTTGCCGGACGAGTCGATGGCCTCGGCCAGCCGCAGCGACGCCTTCGTCGAGCTCATCGGCGTCGGGTGGCCGCCACGGCGGGCATCCACCACCAACAGATGCACCGTGTTGCTGCCCACGTCGAGTACGCCCAGTCGCACTCCCCCAACCTAGTGGGTGCCGGGCGAACATCCGGGAGGACTCCGGCAATGCCCGCGAAGTGCGTCCGGCCACCTGTCGCGGGAGTGCCCCACCCTGGATCGGAAGGTGTTGCGACGCATGCTCGATGTGATCTTCACACCGCGGCGACGCGCTCGCATTCCTGGTGCCGGATGACCGGCGCCGGGAGTAGCGTGTCGTCGTGGACAGTTCACATCCCGGTGAGGTCGAGCTGGACTTCGCCCGCGAGTGGGTCGAGTTCTATCACCCGGACGACCCCGAACAGATGATCGCGGCAGACATGACGTGGCTGTTGTCGCGGTGGACCTGTGTCTTCGGCACCCCGGCATGTCAGGGCACCGTCGAGGGCAGGCCGGACGACGGCTGCTGCTCGCACGGGGCCTTCCTGTCCGACGACGACGACCGCGCCCGGCTCGACGACGCGGTCAAGCACCTCACCGCCGACGACTGGCAGTTCCGCGAGAAGGGCCTGGGCAAGAAGGGCTACCTCGAGATGGACGAGTACGACGACAAACCCAACCTGCGCACCCGCAAGTACAAGGGCGCGTGCATCTTCCTCAACCGGCCCGGCTTCGAGGGCGGTATCGGCTGCGCACTGCACAGCAAGGCACTCAAGATGGGTGTCGAGCCGCTCACGATGAAGCCGGATGTGTGCTGGCAGTTGCCGATCCGGCGCAGCCAAGACTGGGTGACCCGGCCCGACGGCACAGAGATACTCAAGACCACGATCACCGAGTACGACCGCCGCGGCTGGGGGGAGGGCGGCGCGGACCTGCACTGGTACTGCACGGGCGACCCGGCCGCACACGTGGGATCGCGGCAGGTGTGGGAGTCCTACGGCCCTGAGCTCACCGAGCTGCTCGGCGAGAAGGCCTACGCCGAGCTTGCGGCGATGTGCAAGCGTCGCAATGGTTTAGGGCTGATCGCCGTCCACCCCGCCACTCGCGCATCGGAGTCACACGCCCATGGCTGACACGCTTTTCCTGTTCCGGCTGATCCCGCCGCGGGCGGATTTCGCGCAGACGATGACGGCCGATGAGCAGCAGGCGATGGCCGGGCATCAGGACTATTGGCGCACGTTGCTGGCCGACGGCCGGGTGGTGGTCTACGGCCCGGTCGCCGACCCAGAGGGCGTGTGGGGAATGGGTGTGCTGCGCGCACGGGACCAGGCCGAGGTGCTCGAGATCGGCCGCCGCGACCCGTCGGTGCTCGCCGGGGTCAACTCGTTCGAGGTGTTCGAGATCATGGGCGGCATCACCGGCTAGTTGCGGGTGGCTGTCAAGCGGTTGTCCACAGTCGCGACTTCATCCACAGCCGAATGCCGGCGGTCGCCAGGGCCAACATTTTCGTCGGTGACGAGCCGTAGATTCGCTCATATGTTCGAAGCGTTGGAATTGCCTGACCATGACGTCCGCGGCGGCGCGGCCGTGGCGGCGTGGGCGCGGGTGGAGAACGCCGCCGCGGCGCGGCGATTGGTCGCGGTCGCTTCGGTGCTGCAAGCGCGTCTCGCCGCTTCGGGCGCCGCCGAGAGGGAGCAGTGGTGCCTCGACAACTGGGCTGCGGTCAGCGCCGAGGTGGCTGCCGCCATGGGTGTGACGCTGGGGGCCGCGTCCCATCAGCTGATGGTCGCCAGGGCGCTGGCTGACCGGTTGCCGCGAGTGGCCGACGTGTTCGCCGCCGGCGCGGTGTCCTACCGCCTCGTCAATGCGATCGTGTTCCGCACTGCGCTGATCAAGCAGGAAGAGGCGATGGCGAAGGTCGACGCCGAACTGGCGGCGCACATCAGCGGCTGGGGGTCGCTGTCTGCAGCCAAGCTCGAAAGTGCGATCGACTACTGGGTCGACCGATACGACCCTTATGCGTTGCGCCGCATCGAGATCCACGCCCGCAACCGCCAGGCTGACATTCACATTCCTGATGGCAGCGGCGTGGGGTCGCTGTGGGCGCGGATGTACGCCCATGACGCAGTGGCGATGGACAAGCGGCTCGACGCGATGGCACGTGCGGTGTGTGACGCCGACGGCCGCGATCTCGACCAGCGCCGCGCCGATGCGCTGGGTGCACTCGCCGCCGGAGCCGACCGGCTCGCCTGTGGTTGCGGTGAACCAGACTGTGCCGCAGCGGGAGTGACACCGAGCAACGCGGTGATCCACGTGGTGGCCGACGAGGACAGTCTGGACGAATCCGGTGTCGCCCAGCTGGACGGCGCCGAGCCCGAGCGTCCGACCGCCGGTAAGCCGCTACGGGAGCAGACGATCGCCGGGGCGTTCTGGCAGCCGGCACCCTCGGGGCCGGCCGATGCCACGCCCGGTGTCCTGATCGGCGGCGCACTCCTGCCGGCACCGGTGCTGGCGACGCTGGTGCCGCGGGCGTTGGTCCGCAGGATCGTCCACCCGGGCGACAGTCCGCCGGAGGCTGGGTACCGGCCATCGGCCAAGCTCGACGAGTTCGTCCGGTGTCGCGACATGACATGCCGTTACCCGAGCTGCGACGTGCCGGCGTGGGACTGCGACATCGACCACACGATCAGTTATCCGGCCGGCCCGACGCAGGCTTCCAACCTGAAGTGCCTATGCCGAAATCACCACCTTTTGAAAACTTTCTGGGGTGGGGCCGACGGCTGGCGAGATCGGCAACTGCCCGACGGCACGGTGGTGTGGACGAGTCCCGACGGGCTGATGCATTCCACCGAGCCCGGAAGCCGGCTGCAGTTCCCGGCTCTGTGCCGGCCCACCGCCACGGTGACCGTTCGCGGAGAGACGGTCGCCGCGACGGGTGTGATGATGCCGCGGCGGGCCCGCACCCGGGCCCAGGACCGGGCGGCCCGCATCGATGCGGAGCGACGCCTCAACGAGGAGTACGTCGCGGAACGCAACAAGCCGCCGCCCTTCTAGGCGCCGCTAGGACGTCACGGCGAACAGCTGCCAAGGGCACGGCACGCCCTTGAGCTCATGCGCGCCACGGTCGTCGAACTCGAGTCCGGACCCGATCACCAAATCACGCAGCGTCCGGGACACGAGCACCTGGTTCGTCCCCGCCAGTGCACTCACCCGCGCACCGATGTGCACACCAATCCCCCCGATGTCGTCGCCACGCACCTCGACCTCACCGGTGTGCAAACCCGCCCGGATCTCGATGCTCAGCGCCCGCACCGCATCACGAATTCCCATCGCGCAGCGGATCGCCCGCTGCGGGCCGTCGAACATCGCCAGAAAGCCATCGCCCGACGTGTTCACCTCCCGGCCCCGAATCCGACTGAGCTGCGCCCGCACCACGGCATCGTGCGCATCGAGCAAGGCATGCCATTCACGATCACCGATCTCCGCGGCCCGGTGCGTCGAATCCACGATGTCGGTGAACAACACCGTCGCCAGCACTCGATCGTCGGCCACCTCTGCTTGATGACCGGTGAGGAACTCCGCGACCGCCCGGAAGGACTCGCGCCACGGTTCGACGAAGTGGTAGAGGTTGCACCCCGGGATCTCGACGTACTTCGCGCCCGAGATGTGATCGGCGACGTACCTGCCGGCCGCAGCCAGGACGGTCGGGTCGTCGGCGTGCTGAACCACCAGGGTGGGCACGCGGATCGCCGGAAGCAGCGCCCGCACGTCCAGTTCGGAAACCAGCGCCATCATGAGGGCGACGGTTGAGGGACTCGCCGCGAGTCGCTCCATCCGCGCCCACGATGCCCGGATCTCCTCGTTCCACGGCATATCGGGATTGAGCATCCGTTCGTACTCACCCGTTCCCCAGACGGCGACCATGCCATCGAAGAAATCCTCCGGAGTCAGCTGCGCGTGTGCGACCGGATCCGCGTAGACCTCGAGTGCGACCAGCGCGGTGGTGCGCAGCGGGTGTGTCGCCGCGAACAGCGCCGCAGCCGCAAAAGCACCGTCGACCGCGACGAGGACCGCTTCGCTACTCCCGAGGTCGTCCAGCACTGCGGTGATGCTGTCGGCCCAGTGCTCCAGAGTCGGCAGCGCGCTACCCGCCACGGGATCGGAGGCGCCCACGCCCGGCAGGTCCAAGAGGATGAGCCGCCCGAGTGAGGTCATCGCCTCGACCCAACCTTGAAGCGACGGCAGCTCCGGCAGAAGGTCGCAGCACGTGAACCAGGGCGGCACGAAAACGATGTCACGCGGCCCCTCAGACGAGGTGCGATAGGCGACGCGCAGATCCCCGTTCATCGCATAGCGCGTCTCGGAGAACACGGCCGGAGTGTAAGCCGGGGAACGTACCTACTTCCGGGCTCTGACCGAACCCGTCAGGACACCCGCGCGTCGATGAATCGTGGTGCGGCCGTGCGGCGGATGGCCGGGGCGACGGGACGGCCTTCCAGCAGCCCGTCGACGGACCCGGCGTCGATCGCGCGGCGGTAGACGGGCAGGGCGCCGCGCACAGCGGCGATCGTGTGCTCGATGTCGGCGTCGGTGTGCGCGGCAGAGGTGACGAATGACTGGCCGAGCACCCCACGGCGCAACAACTCCTGCAGGAACAGCGTCCGGTACGCCTGGGACGGGACACCCTCCGCGTCACCGGTGACGAACACCAGGCATGACGGCCGGCCGATCACCCGGACCTGGCGTTCCAGGCCGTGCTCGGCCACCGCCGCGGTCACGCCCTCGGCCAGCATCCGGCCCGCGCGCTCCATCCGGCCCACCGGGTCGCCCTCACGGTACGCCTGCACCACCGCCGAAAATGCTGCGAGCGAGGCTGTTTCGGCACCGTGCGTGGTGGACAGCAGAAACACCCGGTCCTCGTCGGTGCGCAAGCCGCCCCGTTCCATGTACTCCCGCCGACCGGCCAGCGCGGACAGCGGAAACCCGTTGGCCATCGCCTTGCCCCAGCACGACAGGTCCGGCCGCACGCCGTACACGGCCTGCGCACCGCCGGCCGCCCAGCGGAAGCCGGTGATCATCTCGTCGAACACCAGCAGCGTGCCGTGCCGGTCGCACAACTCCCGCACGCCCTCCAGGAATCCGGGCGCCGGTTCGGCGGTCGCGGTGGCCGCCTCCAGGATCACGCAAGCGACGTCGTCACCGGCCAGCGCCGCCGCCACCGAGTCCAGGTCGTTGTAGCTGAACCGCACCGTCGTCGCGACGTGCGCGTCCGGGATGCCGCCGTTCATCGCGGTCGTCCCGATGAACCAGTCGTCGGTCGAGAAGAACGGCTGCTCACACGCGGCCACCTTCACCCGCCCGGTGACCGCCCGGGCCAGTCGCACCGCCGCGGTGGTGACGTCGGAACCGTTCTTGGCGAACTTCACCATGTCGGCGCCCGGCACCAACGACAGGAAGTCCTCGGCTGCGGCGAGCTCCATCGCGGTCGGCCTGCTGAAGTTGACGCCGTCGGCGATCGCCCGGCCCACCGCCTCCACCACCGGCCGGTAGCCGTGGCCGAGGGTCACCGAGCGCAACCCCATCCCGTACTCCACGTAGGAGTTCCCGTCGACGTCCCACACCCGTGCGCCGGACCCGCGCGTCAACACCGGCGTCATGAACTCCGGGTACTGATCGGACCCGCGGGCGTAGGTGTGCGCACCTCCGGGCACCAGGTCGTGCAACCGCTCCTGCAGCGCCCGCGAACGCTCGAACGAAGGTTGTTGCGGCACGGCGAACCTCTCGTCGGTCACCCACCTGCCCGCCAGTCCGGGCATCCGCGCCGACACCTCGGGCAGCAGGTCGGGCACGGTGAGCAGGACGGTGTCGGGTCCAGCGGCCTGCAGGTCGTCGGGCGAGATGATCGGCACGTCGGTGCCCGGCATCCTGCGGTCTTGTTTGGCCGGCGACGCGTCGGCCACGCCGCCGATCAGCGACCGGTCGACACCGGCACGGGCGAACAACGCCACCGCCCGTGACGCGGCGCCGTAGGCGTACACCCGCCTGCCCGCGGCCCGTTCCGACTCCAGCCAGCCATGCAGTTGCGACGCGTGAGTGTCCGCGGCCACCTGCAGTGCGCCGACGTGCCGCGGGTCGGTCATCGCCGCATCCGCATCGAGCAGCGCCACAGCGTCCGCACCCGGCGGCGCGTCTCCGTGCACGGCGGCCACCAGCACCGTTCCGCCGTAGAGGTCGAAATGCCACACCGTCTCCGCCCGCATGCCAGCACCGGCGAGCAGCCGTGCCAGCGCGGGCATCGAGTAGTAGGCGAAGTGACCGTGGCGCAACGCATTCCACTGCCCATGCGACACGATCGCGGACAGCGAATGGTATTGCAGCAGCAGCACACCACCGGGCCGGGTGGCGGCGGCCCGCTGCGCGAACGCAGCCTTCTGGTCGGGCTCGTGCATGATGCCGAAGCAGTCGAGCACCACGTCGGCGGGACCCTCTGTGGTCGCGAAGCCCCGGTCGGCGAGCAGTGGCAGCCAGCTGCCGCCGTGCGGACTGCCGAACTCGCGGACCGTGCTCCCGGTCAACCAGCCCTGTCCGGCGACCCGGGCGACCGCATCGGCGGCCTGACCGCGCAGCGCCTGCGGTTCGATCCCGCGCGGTTCGTCGGTCACCGTGTCGTCCTCGGACAGCTGGGCCAGCCCGCAGTCGGGGCACAGCGCCATCGCCAGCGGGTGGGCCGTCTCCTGCGGCCGCACAGGTGACGACGCAGGCGGGAAATGATCGGCAGCCGGCACGGCGCCCAGATCCAGCACCCGGTGCAGCGCCGGCTCCCCGCATCCGCGACAACTCATGGCAGCATGTCCTCGTGCGCATCGAGCAGGCCGAGCTGGCCGGGGTGGTGGTGCTCGTCCCGCAACCGCACCGCGACGATCGCGGGTTGTTCACCCGCACCTTCGACGCGGACATCTTCGACGATCACCTCGGCGTGCCCGGCGCCGCTGCCACATTCCGGCAGGACTCGCAGTCCCGGTCGACCCGGGGTGTGCTCCGCGGCCTGCACGGACGGCGCGGCCGCGGCGAGGCGAAACTCGTCCGCTGCGCGCACGGCGCGGTGCACGACGTGCTCGTCGACGCCCGGCCGTCGTCGCCGACCTTCGGCAGACATCAGTCTTTCCTGCTCGATGACAACGACTTCCGGCACCTGTATGTGCCGCCCGGCATCCTGCACGGATTCCAGGCGCTCACCGAGGTCGCCGACGTCTGCTACCGCATCGACCGTCCGCACGACCCCACCGAGGACGTCGCGGTCCACCACGCCGATCCCGAGCTGGCGATCGAGTGGCCGCTGCCGGTGACGCGCATCTCCGACCGCGACGCCGCCGCGGGCACCTGGGCCGCGCTGCTCATGCAATTGCGCTGACACGTCGCATCGTCTCGTCGATCGCACCGCTGCCACGCAGCTCCTGCAGTCGCGCCAACCGGGTGAATTTGCGTTCGAAGTCGTCGCGCTGCAGACCGTGTGCCACGTAGGCGGCGTACAGCTCCGCGGCACCGTCGGCGATCGACCACACCGCCTCGAATCCGAGTTCACTGCGGGCGCGGCTGAAATCGACCCGGTAGGAGCGCGGGTCGGCGCCGCTCTCACCGGTGATCGCGACCGTCGAACCGGGTACGACGCCGACCACCTCGTCGGCGATCTGCGCCACGGTGACGTTGTTCGCCTCGCCGCCGACGTTGAACGCCCGGCACGAGATGGTGTTCGCGGGTGCCGACAGGCAGACCGCGAACGCCTGTGCGATGTCGCGGGCGTGCACCAGCGGGCGCCACGGTGTGCCGTCCGACATCACCCGCACCACACCGCTCAGCACGGCGTGCCCGACCAGGTTGTTCAGCACGATGTCCGCACGCAGTCGCGGCGAGAACCCGAAAGCCGTTGCGTTGCGCAGGAAGACCGGGGTGAAGTCGTCGTCGGCCATCGCCGCCACGTCGTCCTCGACGCGGACCTTGCTGATCGCATACGGCGTCAGCGGCCGCAGCGGTGCGTCCTCGCCGACCAGGCCGTCGCCCGCGGCGCCGTACACCGAGCAGGTCGACGCGTAGAGGAACCGCTTCACGCCCGCTTCCTTGGCCAGCCGCGCCAGCCGGACCGACGCCCAGTGGTTGATGTCGTAGGTGATCTGCGGCTCCAGCGCCCCCAGCGGATCGTTGGACAGCGCAGCGAGGTGCACCACGGCGTCGAAGCCGCGCAGCTCGTCGACGGTCACGTCGCGCAGGTCACTGCTGAGGCCGGGCGGGTCCAGCGGCGCGTCGCCGAGCACGCAGTCGCGGAAGTACCCGTTGTCCAGGCCCACCACGTCGTGGCCTGCGGCCTGCAGCACCGGCACCATCACGGTGCCGAGATACCCCTGGTGGCCGGTGACCAGAACCCGTTGTGTCATGCGGCGTTGCCTTTCCCGAATCGGACGACCACCTTGTCGACCACGAATGCCTCGGCGTGGCTGCTGCGGCACTGCACGCCGCGCAGCCGCGACAGGCCGAGGAACGACAGCTCGTCGAACCAGTCCCTGGCGGTCTGGGATGGATAGTGCTTGTGCAGCAGCCGGACCTTCTCCTCGGCCGTCGCGGTGTCGAGGGGATGGAACACCGTCACGGCCGGGGTGTCAGTCTCCCACTTGAGGATCTCGTAGCCCAGGATCACGTGGTCGCGGAACTCGGTGGGCACCAGTTCGGCCAGCATCCGGTGGTCCTGGTGAGCGTCGCCGCGATGCGTGGCGAACACCACGTCGGGTTCGCATGTCGCGCGAAATCCCTTCAGTGCGTCCTTGACCCGCTCCCAGTGCGCAGGCGCGCGGCCGTCGGGCACATCGAGGATCGTCACCGACACCGTGGCGCCCGGGCAGAATGCGTCGAGCGCGGCGCGCTCCTCGGCCTCCCTTTCGGTGCCCGCACCGCTGAGCACCAGCGCGTGCACGCGCAGGCCGGGATTGGCCTGCGAGAGTGCCAGCAACGTGCCGCCCATGCCGATGGCGATGTCGTCGCAGTGCGCCCCGAGGACGGCGATCTCTCGCAGCTCCCCTGCGTGCAGATCGATCACGTCGCCGGCGCGAGTTGCGGAGCTGCCTTCGAGTGCTCCCACAGCATCCAGGGCCGGTCGCCGCGCTGGTATCCGGCGTCGAGTTCGGCGCGCTCCTTGAACGTGTCGGCCGGCTTCCAGAAGCCGAAGTGCTTGTGGCCGTAGAGCTTTCCCTGGGCGGCCAGCTTGCCGCAGACGTCCTCGACGAGGTCGCAGTTCTCGGTGAGCAATCCCAGCACGTCGGCGGTCTTGAGGACGAAGAAGCCGCCGTTCTCCCAGATCGGCAGCTGCGACACGGCGGTGATGCCGCTGATGTTGCCGTCGTCGGCGATGTCGACACAGTGGAACGACGACTGCGGCGGCACGATCAGCATCGAGGCGGCGGCCCCGGACGCCTTCACCTCGTCCACGATCTGGTCCATCGGCGCGTCGGTGAGCACGTCGGCGTAGTTGGCCAGGAAGTACTCGTCGTCCTCGACGAAGTGCCGGACCCGGCGCAGCCGCTCACCGATCGGCGACTCCGGCCCGGTGTCGACGAAGGTGATCGTCCAGTCGGCGATGTCGGAGTCCAGCAGATCGACCTGGCCGTCCCGGATGACGAAGTCGTTCGACATCGCCTCCTGGTAGTTCAGGAAGAAGTCCTTGATGTGGCTCGCGCCGTAGCCGAGGCAGAGGATGAACTCCTTGTGCCCGAAGTGTGCGTAGTAGCGCATCACGTGCCAGATCAACGGCCTCGGGCCGATCATCTGCATGGGCTTGGGGATCACGTCCTCCGCGCCGTTGCGCATCCGCATGCCATATCCGCCGCAGAACAGCACTACCTTCATTCGGAACCCCTCGTGGTGGTGGTTGTGCCGGGCCGGACGATTTCCAGGCTCGGAAGCGGGATGGCCAGCTCGGCGCCCCATTCGGCGGTGTAGGCCAGCTGCTCGGTGATCTCGGTGGCCAGATTCCACGGCAGGACGACGATGACGTCGGGCCGGTCCTTCTCCAGCCGGTCCACCGAATGGATCGGGATGCGGGTGCCGGGCGTGTATTTCCCGTGCTTGTACGGGTTGCGGTCGACGGTGTACTCGATGAGGTCCGACCGGATGCCGCAGTAGTTGAGGAGGGTGTTTCCCTTGCCGGGCGCACCGTAAGCGACCACCCGCTTACCCGCCTCGCGGCAGTCGAGCAGGTAGCGCAGCAGTTCGTGGCGGACATGTTCGACGCGAGGCCGCAGCGTGACGTAGCCGGCGACGTCGTGCAGACCGGCCTCCTCCTCGGCGGCCAGTGCCTCGGCCACCCGTGCGGTCGGTGTGTCCGCGACCGCCTCGGGCCGCGCCCACACCCGGATCGACCCGCCGTGGGTGGGGATGAGCTCCACGTCGACGACGGCCAGCCCCGCCGTCGCGAGCGCACGCGCGGCCGAAGCCACTGTGTAGTACTGGAAGTGCTCGTGATAGATCGTGTCGAACTGTGCGAGCTCGACGAGGTTGCGTGCGTGGTGCACCTCGATCGACAGCCAGCCGTCGTCGGCCATCAGCAGGCGCAGCGCGCGGGTGAACCCCAGTAGATCCGGGATGTGTGCGTAGACGTTGTTGGCGACCACGAGGTCGGCGGCGCCGTGCTCGGCCCGCACGTCGCGGGCCGTCGCCTCGTCGAGGAACGCCGTCACGGTCGGCACGCCGCGCTCCACGGCCGCGGCGCCCACGTTCACCGAAGGTTCGATGCCGAGGCACCGCACCCCCGCGTCGACAACGTGTCGCAGGAGGTATCCGTCATTGCTGGCGACTTCGATGACAAATGACTTCTCCGTCAGGCTCAGCCGCTCGACGGCACCGCCGACGAACTGCCGCGCGTGATCGACCCAGCTGTCAGAGAACGACGAGAAGTAGGCGTACTCGGTGAAGGTGTCCTCAGGGGTGATCAGCGCCGGGATCTGCAGCAGCATGCAGTCCGCGCACACGCGGAGGTGCAGCGGAAACGTCGTTTCCGGCAGTTCGAGGTCGGCGGCCGACAGGAACTTCTCACACGGCGGCGTGGCGCCGAGGTCCAGGACGCTGATCAGCCGATCAGATGCACACAGGCGGCACGACACATTGAGGCCTTCGCTCTAGGGGTGACTCCGATGCGGAGCCTAACAGAGCATAGCTAACTGTGCGAACGTTGCTGAAATTGCACATCGATGACACATAACCATCGCGGTGACGGTTCAGGACCGGCCTCCGCACCGCGTAGTGAGACAGGTCACTCGATGTCGTGACGATGCGGCACCCCACAAAGTGGCGGACGGTGCCAATTAGTTGCAATCACAAGGGAGTGGCGAAGTGGCCGCGCCGCTGACCTGCACCGTCGGCGGTGTGACGCGTTCAGTTCGACACCCGCCGCGTGTGTGTCAACCGGCTCGACAAATTGGCCCGATCAGCAAAGCGTGGGGTGCTACGTTACCGCTGAGTAATGTCAGCTCGGCGGCGACGGACCGCCGAATCGGCAAAGGGCTGACTGGAATTGCCACTTGGTAGCCGGCCTAAGTGCTGTGCTGATGCACAGCGTTGCGGATCCCGCACCGCTGCCGCCGTATCGCCCATCAACCCACGCTGAACAGCTATTTTCAGCACTCGATCCGCCCCTTTGCCGGCCCGTCGAGACCTGATCCTGGCGCGAAAAAAGTTTCCTGAAGTCGTCGTTGTCAAAACTTACCTATAGGTAAGTTCTGCGCCGTCAAGATCACTGTTCTCAAGGGAGACACAATGCAAGTTGCCGCGCGCTCGTATCTGGCAGCGGGAGTCGCCGTGCTCGGGGTCGGCGCCCTCGCCGCCAGTCCCGTCGCCCCGCTCCAGCCGGACATCCAGGCGCCGAGGATCTCGACGGCCGCCGTCCAGCTCAACGCTCTGGTGAATCCGATCGAGGAGTTCGCCGCCGTCTTCGAGGCCGCCGCCGAGAACGCGGGAGCGCTGGGTGCGAGGTTCGCCGAAGATCCCGCGCCGATCCTGAGCAACATCATCGCCAACCAACGCCACAGCGCAGAGGCGATCGCGGCGCTGGCGCAGACCTTCGGGGCGAGCTTCATCGAGGCGATCAGCCAGACGCCTGCGCTTCTCCAGTCCGCGATCGACGATCTCGTCGCCGGCGACATCAGCGGCGGACTGAACACGCTGTTGCAGGTGGCCATCGGGCCGATTCTCGACGGCGCCATCAACATCCTGATCTTCCAGCCCGACATCTACGCCGACTTCCAGAACGCCTTGCGACAGCCCATCGCGAACCTGCTGAACGTCATCGACCTCACCAGCCCGGCGAACATCGGCACCACACTGCTCGGCCCGCTGCTGTCACCCGTCAACTTGTTGACCGACACCGTCAGCACCATCGGCGCCACCGGCGACGCGCTGGCGGCAGCCCTGGAGGCCGGCGATGCGGAGGCAGTGGCGAACGCCGTGCTGAGCTTCGGTCCAGACCTCACCGGTACGGTCCTCAACGGCCTGAACCCGTCGTCGTTCTTCGCCGCTGGACTGCTCGGGTCCAACGGCGTCGTGGCCTCGCTGCTCGACATCCGCGACGCCGTCGCCGATGCGATCGCCCCGCAGGCGCCCATCGCGGGCCTGACGAAGGTGACCGAGCCGACGACCCCGGCACTCACCTCGGTCAAGCTGCAGATCTCCGCACCGACCGAGGCGCCGGCCGCCACGCCGGCCGACGACGCGGCCGCCGGAACACCGACCGGACCGGAGACCACACCGGCCTCGAACACCACCGCGCCCGCCGAGTCCAGCGGTGCGACAACCGGCCCGAAACATCGTGCACAGAAGGAGAATCCGGTCAGGGCGGCATTGAAGAAGCTGGGCTCACTCGGCAAGAAGCACGACACCGAGGCCGACGCCAAGGCCGACGACAAGTCGGACACCAGGACCGAGACCAAGACCGAGACCAAGTCGGAGCAGAAGTCCGAGTCCGACACCAAGAAGGACAAGTCGTCGGACAGCAACGACAGCGCCGCCTGACGACCGACCGGTGGGCCCCTGCGCGCAAGGGGCCCACCGCCGTCGCCTGCGGACTCAGCCCTCGAGCTTGTATCCCAGACCGCGGACGGTCACCAGGTGCACGGGATTGGCGGGGTCGGCCTCGATCTTCGACCTGAGCCGCTTGACGTGGACGTCGAGCGTCTTGGTGTCACCGACGTAGTCCGCACCCCACACCCGGTCGATGAGCTGACCGCGGGTGAGCACCCGGCCACTGTTGCGCATCAGGTACTCGAGCAGGTCGAACTCCTTGAGCGGCAACGTGATCGGCTCGCCGTTCACACTGACGACGTGCCGCTCGACATCCATCCGCACCGGGCCCGCCTCCAACACGCCGTCGGCGATGCCCGAGTCGTCGGCGTCGGTGCCGCGGCGCAGCACCGCGCGGATGCGCGCGATCAGCTCGCGGGCCGAATACGGCTTGGTGACGTAGTCGTCGGCGCCGAGTTCGAGGCCGACCACCTTGTCGATCTCGCTGTCCCGCGCCGTCACCATGATCACCGGCACACTCGACCGTGACCGCAGTTGCTTGCACACATCGGTGCCGCTCATGCCGGGCAACATCAGATCGAGCAGCACTATGTCGGCCCCCGATCGGTCGAACTCGGCGAGTGCCGAGGGGCCGTCCACCACCACCGTCGTCTCGAAGCCCTCCTTGCGCAACAGGAAGGCCAGCGGATCGGCCAGCGACTCTTCGTCTTCCACGATCAACACACTGGTCATGGTCCGGCGGGGTCCTCTCGTTCATCCATCTGGTGAGCGGTGTCGCCGTCGACACCGAAGTAGGCGGGGATCGACAACGTGAAGGTCGACCCCGTGCCCGGCTGACTCCACAGCCGGATCGATCCGTTGTGGTTCGCTGCCACGTGTTTGACGATCGCGAGCCCGAGGCCCGTGCCGCCGGTCGCCCGCGAGCGCGCCTGGTCGACCCGGAAGAAGCGCTCGAACACCCGCTCCTGGTCGGCCTTGGCGATGCCGATGCCGCGGTCGGTCACCGCGATCTCGATGTTGTTGCCCCGCCGGCGCCTGCTGATCGTCACCGACGATCCGTGTGGTGAGTAGGCGATCGCATTGGAGATCAGATTCGCCAGCGCCGTGACCAGCAGCGCCTGATCGCCGTGCACGCGGAAGCCGGTGGGCGCGTCGGTGGTGATCGCGATGTCGGCGTTGTCGGCGGCCACCTTGTGCCGCGACAGCGCCTCGGAGACCACGCTGTCCACCTCCACGACCTCCAGGTCGGGCAGCCGTTCGCCACCCTGCAGCCGGGACAGTTCGATCAGCTCACCGACCATGTCGGCCAACCGGTGCGCCTCGGCCACCATCTTCTCGGAGAAGTGCCGCACGGTGTCGGGGTCGTCCGCCGAGGCGAGAAGCGCCTCGGCCAGCACGCCCATCGCGCCGACCGGGGTCTTCAGCTCGTGGCTCACGTTGGCCACGAAGTCCCGGCGGGTGGCTTCCATGCGGGCGTGTTCGGACTGGTCGGCGACGTAGATGACGGCGAACCGGCGATCGACCTGGGTCAGCAGCCGCACGTGGCCGCGCACCGACAGGCCCGACCGGCCGGGGTGCTGCAGCTTGCGCGGGGTCAGGTCGACGTCGACGTCCTCGCCGGTCGACAGGGTGTGCTCGGCGGCGGCCCATGCCCGGTCGTCGAGCAGGCGCTCCCGGACCAGGCCCAGCTCGATGGCCCGCTCGTTGGAGTAGACGACGTCACGGAAGGTGTCGACCACGACGATCCCCGTCGGCGACGCCGACACGATGTGCGCGAGCATCTGGGAGACGGTGATACCGGCCTGCTCGACGGCCCGGCGCTGCCTCGCCTCGACGATCCGGGGCGTCAGCAAGACACCTACCCCGGCCCCGAGGGCCAGGGCGAGTAACGCCACCACTGCGGTCAGCAGCAGCGCGGAAACCACGCTCACGCGAAAAGCGTACGCATCCGGTGAACGTCATCCCAGCAGCGTGCGGCCAAAACGAGACATGTCACAGAGCCAGGAGCAGGTGTTCGGGCCCCGTTCACCCACTGTTTTCCCGGGTGGCGGTCCGCGACGGCTACTTGGCGCCCTGCGAGGCGACGGCTGCCGCGCCGGCCTCGGCCGCCTCGGGATCCAGGTAGGTTCCCCCCACCACCAGCGGCTTGAGGTCGGAGTCCAGGTCGTAGCGCAGCGGGATGCCGGTGGGGATGTTCAGCCCGACGACGTCGTCGTCGGACATCTTGTCCAGGTACTTCACCAGCGCGCGCAACGAGTTGCCGTGCGCGGCGATGAGCACGGTCCGGCCTGCCCGCAGGTCGGGGACAATCGTCTGTTCGAAGTACGGGACGAACCGGGCCACCACGTCGGCCAGGCACTCGGTGAGCGGGCCGCCGTCGATGTCCGCGTAGCGCGGGTCGGTGTCCTGGCTGAACTCGCTGCCGGCCTCGATCGGCGGTGGCGGGGTGTCGTAGCTCCGCCGCCACGTCATGAACTGCTCGTCGCCGTACTTCTCCTTGGTCTCGGCCTTGTTGAGGCCCTGGAGCGCGCCGTAGTGACGTTCGTTGAGCCGCCAGTCGCGGTGCACCGGGATCCAGTGCCGGTCGGCCTTGTCCAGCGCCAGGTTGGCCGTCGTGATCGCCCGCCGCAGCAGCGAGGTGTAGACGACGTCGGGCAGCCGGTCCAGTTCGGCCATCAGCTCGCCGGCCCGCGCCGCTTCCGCGCGGCCCTTGTCGGTGAGGTCGACGTCGACCCAGCCGGTGAACAGATTCTTCGCGTTCCATTCGCTCTCGCCGTGGCGGAGCAGGATCAGCGTGGATTCTCCGGAATCAGCCATGGCTGGCATCCTCTCACGCCTGTGCGGCACCGTCCTGGTCGCTCGCATCGTCTATGAGGTGCTCGAACGCGCGCAGGTTCTTCAGCGATTCGCCCCGCTTGACCCGCCACTCCCACTCCCGCTGGATCGACGATTTGAAGCCGAGTTCGAGCAGCGTGTTGAAGTCGTTGTCGACGGCCTCGAGCACCTGGCCGAGCACACTGTCGAGCTCGTCGGCGGTCACGGCGGGCAGCGCGATCCGGCCGACGAGATAGATGTCGCCGATGTTGTCCAGCGTGTAGGCCACCCCGTAGAGGCGGCGGTTCCGCTTGAGCAGGAAGCGGTAGACGCCCTCGTGGTTCTCGTCGGGCTTGCGGCAGACGAACGCCTCGACCCGCACCGAGTGCTCGCCGACGGTGAGGATCGTGTTGGTGGTCAACCGGCGCTCGCCGGGCAGCGCGACCACGATGCCGGGCAGCCCGCCGCGCGCGCCCTCGTGCAGGGTGTAGTCCAGCGCGTGCTCGACGAGCGTGTCGACGATGATCTTCTGGACGCGTTCGGTCATGCCCTGACCCCGCGGCGCATCGAGAACCGCCTGCCGCCGCGGCGGGTGGTCGCCTCCTGGCGCGGATGGCGGGCGCGGTAGTCCGAGATGGCTCGCCCGTAGCCGGCCAACAGTGCGTCGACGGTGTGCGCCCAGGAGAACGACGCGGCGTGCGCGACGGCCGCATCGCGCATGGTGTCCGGTCCGCGTTCGAGCAGGGCTTTCATCGCGTGCGCCCAGTCGTCGGCGTCGTGGCCGTCCACCAGGGTGCCGGTGACGCCGTCACGCACGGCGACGGGCAGGCCGCCGACGGCCGCGGCCACCACCGGTGTCCCACAGGCCTGGGCCTCGACGGCGACCAGGCCGAAGGATTCCGAGTAGCTGGGCACCGCGACGAGGTCGGCGGCGCGGTAGACCGTCACGAGGTCTTCGCGGGACTGCGGGGGCAGGAACGTCACGCGGTGTGCGATACCCAGTTCGTCGGCCAGCCGAACCAGCCCGTCGGGTGCGGCCATTCCGCTGCCGGAGGGTCCGCCCGCGATCACCACCCTCACGCCGGGGAGCTTGGCGGCCGCCCGCAGCAGCACGTCGGGCGCCTTCAGCGGCTGGATCCGGCCGACGAAGGCCAGCACGTCCTCGTCGGCGGCCAGGCCGAGGCGGGCCCTGGCCTCACGTTTGTCGCCCGGGGTGAACACGTCGAGGTCGACCCCGGGATGCACGACGTCGATGCGCGACGGGTCGGCGTGGTGCAGCGAGACGAGTTCGCGCGCTTCGTGTTCGGTGTTGACGATCAGCCGGTCGGCCTCGTCGACCACCTGCTGCTCACCGACCGCGCGCAGCGGCGGTTCCGGCGCATCGCCCTCGGCGAGTGCGGCGTTCTTCACCGCGGCCAGGGTGTGCGCGGTGTGCACCAGCGGCACCGCCCAGCGGTCGCGGGCCAGCCAGCCGACCTGACCCGACAGCCAGTAGTGCGAGTGCACGATGTCGTAGTAGCCCGGTTCGTGGGTGGCCTCGGCGCGCAGCACCCCCGCGGTGAACGCGCACAGCTGGGTCGGCAGGTCGTACTTGTCGAGGCCCTCGAACGGTCCGGCGACGACGTTGCGCACCAGCACTCCTGGCGCCACCCGCACCACCGGCGGGTCGGCCGACGACGTGGCGCGGGTGAAGATCTCGACCTCGACGCCGCGGCGCGCCATGTGCAGCGCGGTCTGCAGTACGTAGACGTTCATGCCGCCCGCGTCGCCCGTGCCGGGCTGCGCCAGCGGCGAGGTGTGCACCGACAGCACCGCGACGCGGCGCGCTGAGACGTCCGGCTGATCCGCTGCTAGGCGCACACCGTCATGTCTACACCTCGGCTACGCGGTGGCTTCGGGGCGGCGGGCCTGCGCACGGCGCATCGCCGCGATCGGGTCTGCGTACAGTCCGCCGAGCGACACGATGCCCGCGCCGGCCTCCTGCACCCGGTTGCCGAACGCCGTCAGCCGGATGTCGCGCGGCGCCAGCACCGACCGCTCGGCGAACGCGGCCTCGACGGTCGCCATGGCCTCCGGGTACTCGGTGAACGCTTGTCCGCCGACGACGAGGTCGTCGGGGTTGAGCAGGTCGCGCAGCAGGGCGATCGACTCGCCGAGCACACGGGCCCGCTCGGTGAGCAGCTCCCTGGCCGCCGCGTTGCCCTGCCGTGCCGCGCGCAGCACGTTCCCCAGGGTCGACGACGGGCCGTCGGCGGGAACGACACCCTGGCGCCTGGAGGCCGCGAGCACCGCCTCGTCGCTGACGGTGGACTCCAATTGCCCTGTGCCGCCCAGCAATTGCGACTGTGCGGGCAGGGCGGCGATGGTGCCCGGCCCGCTGCCCGGCGAATGCACCCGGCCGTCGATCGACAGGGCGTAGCCGACGGTCTCGCGGGCGTAGACGTACAGGCTCGTCGAGTGGGACAGCGCCGACGCGGCGGGGGGCGTCGCGGCGCGGCGGACGCCGAGCAGCAGCTCCGCGCCGGCCATCGCATCGACGTGCGAGGCCACCGACACCGGGAGGCCGAGCGATTCGGCGAGCACCGGGCCGACGGGCGCGTCCGACCAGCCCAGCCGCGGGTGGTCGAGGTGTCCGGTGCCGCTGTCGACGATGCCGCCTGCGGCGACGCCGATCCACAGCGGGCGGCGCCGGTGCCAGCGGCTCAGGTACCGGCGGGCGCTGTCGGCCAGCGTCACCAAGGCGGCGGCCTGGGCGCTGCGCGGGGTCGGCGTCTCGACGACGTCGAGGGTCCGGCCGAACAGGTCGGTCGCCACGATGCTGGTGGTGCGGGCGCCGATGTGCACGCCGAGCGTCAGGAACGGCTCGTGGTTGACCTCGACGGGCACCCGCGGCCTGCCGATCGCCCCCGAGGCGGCGAGGTCGGCGCGCTCCCGCAGCACACCGGCGTCGAGCAGGGCGGTGACCTGGCGGTTGACCGTCGCGATGCTCAGGCCCGTGACCCTGGCGATCGCGTCGCGGGCGATGGGGCCGCGGGTCCGCGCGGCGCTGAACACCTGTGCGGCGGCGGTGTCGGCGACCCGCAGCGACGGGGCGACGATGTGGTGGCGGGCCAGCGGCGCCCGCTTGACGGCCGGCGCGGTGCGCACGTGGGCGCGCCGCGAGATCGGCGAGCTCGCGATGGGAGAAATCGCGGTGGGGGCGGGGGTGGCAGTACGCACGGGATGTCCTCTGTCGGTCGGCTGGTGGGTTCTGGCCACACCTGCGACTCAACGGGACGAAATGTCCTCGGCTCTGTCAGGCGCGGCGGCGTGAGCGACGACAGCAACAACAGTGCTGTGCGGCGCCGACCTGACACGTGCTGGACATGAAGTGAATCTAACACGCTGGCTAGAGTTGTTCAGATGACGACTCCCACTTCCGACCGGCGCGTCGCAGTGGTCACCGGGGCCAGTGCGGGCATCGGTGCAGCGACCGCGAGAACCCTTGCCGCACAAGGCTTTCACGTAGTCTGCGTAGCCCGCCGCGAAGAGTTGGTGCAGGCCGTCGCCGATGAGATCGGCGGCACCGCGGCTGTGGTGGACGTCACAGACGCCGACGCGGTGGCGGCGCTGGCCGAGCGCCTGGACCGGGTCGACGTACTGGTCAACAACGCCGGCGGGGCCAGGGGTCTGGAGCCCGTGGCCGAAGCCGACGTCGACAACTGGCGCTGGATGTGGGAGTCGAACGTCCTGGGCACGCTGCTCGTCACGCGGGCGCTGCTGCCCAAGCTCATCGACTCCGGCGACGGGCTGATCATCACGGTCACCTCGATCGCCGCCGTGGAGATCTACGACAACGGTGGCGGTTACACCTCCGCCAAGCACGCCCAGGGCGTCCTGCACCGCACGCTGCGCAGCGAGCTGCTCGGAAAACCCGTGCGGCTCACCGAAGTCGCCCCGGGCATGGTGCAGACCGAGTTCTCGCTGAACCGGTTCGAGGGCGACGAGGAGCGCGCCGCGAAGGTCTACGAGGGCGTCACCCCGCTGGTCGCCGAGGACATCGCCGAGGTCATCGGTTTCGTCGCCGGCCGGCCCTCACATGTCGACCTGGATCTGATCGTGGTGCGGCCACGCGATCAGGTCAGCGGCGCGGCCGGGTCCCGCTTCAACCGGAGGTGAGTCAGCCGCCGGGGCGGTCGTTCACCGGCTGCGGCGCGCCCGACGGCACGGCCGGTGCGGTGCTGGGGATGCCCGACGGCGGCGCGGCGTCCGACAGCGCCGACATCGACTTCCACTCCTCCCACGGCACGGCCCAGTCCCAGATGTCGCCGTCGGCGTAGGACAGCTGGATCCGGGTGCCGGTCACCTCGACAGGGTCGCCGTACATCGCGGTGTTGAAGTACTGCTGTGCGTCCTCGGTGGACAGGTTGATGCAGCCGTTGGTGACGTTGCTGTTGCCCTGCGCGCCCGAACTCGCCGGGTTGGCGTGGATGAACTCGCCGTTGTTGGAGATCCGGACGGCGAACCGCTCCCGGATGTTGGCGTAGCCGGCGGCCGGATTGGTCATGTAGAAGTCTTCGTACTTCTCGGTGACCACGTGGACGCCGCTGCGGGTGACGTTGCGGTCCAGATCGCCCTCGCCGTAGCTGCACGGCAGGGTCATGATCACCCCGGCGTCGGTGGTGACCTCGATCTGGTGCGACGACGCTTCGGCCTTGACCACCTGGCGGCGGCCGATGGTGAAGTCCAGCGACGAGTCCGCCGCTCCGTAGGCGTCTTGCCCGAACGGCACGCCGTAGAGCCGGGCGTCGACCCGGACCGTGGTGCCGGGGGCGAAGTACTCGCGGGTGCGCCAGTGCGCGCGGGAGCCGCCGACCTCGTCGGGCAGCCATGCCCAGCTGCCCTCGGTGGGCGGATTGGTGGTGACCGACAGCGACCGCTCGACCGTCGGCTTGTCCTTGTCGTCGATCGCCGCGTCGAACTGCAGGATGACGGGCGCCGCGATGCCGACGGTCTGCCCGTCGGCCAGCTGGAACTGTCCGCTGACCTGGGTGGCCGGGTCGATCGTGCTGAACGTGCCCTTGACCGGCACGGCCTTGCCGTCCTCGCCGACCACCGACCCGCCCCACGTGTACGACGCGCCGTAACCCAGCGGCTCGGTGGTGCTGAACGCGGTGCGCTCCCGGTTGAGGACGCCCGCCACGGGCTTGCCCTCGGCGTTCGCCAGCACCACGCGCTGGATGAACCCGCCGCTCACCTCGAGGCTGACCGGGGTGGTCGGCGACACGTCGGTGGCCGCGGCCGCGGGCTCGAACTTCAGCTCGGGAGCGGCGGGCTTGTCCTCGGCCGCCTCCGGTGTGCCCGCCTCGTTGCCGCAGGCCGCCAGGGCAGCGGGCGCGACGACACCGACCGCCAGGGCGGTCAGGGCCTTACGGCGATTCATCAGGGGGCTCACGTCGATCCAGCGTACCTAGAGAGTGCACCCGATCAGAGTCGGCTCGGGTGTGAGTTCGATCCCGAAGGCGGCGGATACCCCATCGCGCACCGTCCTGGCCAGCGACAACAGGTCCGCGGTGGTGGCATCGCCCCGATTGGTCACAGCCAGCGCATGCTTGGTCGACAGCCGCACGGGGGCGCCGGGGCCGGGGTAGCCCTTGCCGAACCCGGCGCGCTCCACCAGCCAGCCTGCCGCCAGCTTCACACCCTCGTCGGCGGGATAGTGCGGCACCGGGCCGTCGACGGCGGCGCGCAGGCGGTCGAAGTCGGCGGCGCTCACCACCGGATTGGTGAAGAACGACCCGACGCTCCAGGTGTCGTGGTCGGTGCCGTCGTCGAGCACCATGCCTTTGCGGCCCCGAAGCTGCAGCACGGCCTCGCGGACGCGCAGCGGGTCGGTCCTGGCGCCCGGTTCCTCCCCCAGCGCCGTCGCCAGTTCGCCGTAGCGCAGCGGCGCGCTGCGCCCGCCCGCGTCGAGGCCGAATTCCACCTCGAGCACGACGGCCGCGGTCGAGTTCTTCAAAATGCTTGTGCGGTAACCGAATCCCAACGCCTCGGGACCCACCCACTGTTCCTCGCCGCTGCGCCGGTCGAGCAGCCGGACGCGGGTGATGGTGTCGGCGACCTCGGCCCCGTAGGCGCCGACGTTCTGCACCGGGGTCGCACCGGCCGAGCCGGGGATGCCCGACAGGCACTCGAGTCCGCCCAGCCCGTAGGCCAACGCGGTGACCACCACGTCGTCCCACGAGGCGCCCGCCTCGGCCCGCACCACGTCGTCGAGCACGGTGATCTCGGTGTTGGCCACCCGCACGACGGTCAGGTCGGTCATGTCGTCGGCGAGCACCACGTTCGACCCGCCCGCCAGCACCAGCGCGTCGGCGTTGTCGGCGCTGCGCAGTGCCGCCACGAGCTCTTCGGTGCTGGTGGCGGTGATCAGCCTGCGGGCCACCGGGCCGATCCGCAGTGTGGTCAACGGCGCCAGCGGCACGTCGCGTTCCTCGGACTGCTGCCCCACGGGCTGTCACGGTAGCCTGGCTGGCTATGCCGCGTTCATTCGACTTGGCCACCGAATACGAGGGCACCGTCGAAGAGGTCCACCGGGCGCTGCGCGACGAGGGGTACTGGCTGTCCCGGCTGACCGATTCCGGCGCCGACGACTATTCGCTGGACGCGCTGACCGCCGGGCCCGACGGCAGCGTCACCGTGAAGACCACGCAGGTGTTGCGCGCCGACCGGCTGCCCGGGATCGTCACCCAGTTCCACCGCGGCGACCTGGCGATCCAGCGCGAGGAGCACTGGGACCCGGTGGCGGACGGCCGGGCGACCGGATTCGTCAACGGGGTGATCCTCGGCGCCCCGGTCACCCTGGACGGTGCGATGACGCTGGCGCCGGAACGGGCGGGCGAGGCGTCGAGGCTGACCTGCAAGGCCACCGTCGAGGTGCGCGTCCCGCTGGTCGGCGGCAAGTTGGAGAACCTGATCGGCGGCCAGCTCGTCGACGTGCTGATCGCCGAGCAGCGCTTCACCACGGCGTGGATCGCCGAGAACGCCTGATCCGGGCCATAGACTCGGCCCGTGGGTGCGCCCCTCGGCCAGCTGACCCGCGGCACCACCGGTTACAACCGGCTCCGCCGCAGCGATAGGTGGCTGGTGCACTCGGCTCGGGTGCGCACCGCCGTCGGTTCCGCCACCGACCCGCTGGTCGTCGACCTCGGCTACGGCGCCCTGCCGGTCACCACGCTCGAACTCGCCTCGCGATTGCGGTCGATCCGGCCGGACGTGCGGGTGGTGGGCCTGGAGATCCATCCCGAACGGGTCGACGCGGCCCGCCCGTCCGCGACGGCAGGGGTGGACTTCGCGCTCGGCGGCTTCGAGCTGGCCGGCCTGCGCCCCGTCCTGGTCCGCGCCTTCAACGTGCTGCGGCAGTATCCCGTCGAGGCCGTCGCCGAGGCATGGTCGACGATGCAGCGCAGGCTCGCGCCGGGCGGGCTGATCCTCGACGGGACCTGCGACGAGTTGGGCAGGCGGTGTGCCTGGGTGCTGCTCGACGCCGAGGCGCCGGTCAGCCTGACGCTGGCCTGCGACCCGTTCGCGATCGAGCGGCCCTCCGACCTCGCCGAACGGCTGCCCAAGGTGCTGATCCACCACAACGTGCCGGGGCAGCCGATCCACGGACTGCTGACGGCCGCCGACCACGCCTGGGCCAGCGTCGCGGGCCACGGCGTCTTCGGGCCGCGGGTGCGCTGGCGCGCGATGCTCGGCCTGCTGCGTGAGGAGGGCGTTCCGGTCGAGCCGCCACGGCGCCGGATCCGCGACGGGGTGCTCACGGTCCCATGGGAAACCGTCGCGCCGTTAGGCTGAGTGCATGCGGATCGCCCTGGCACAGATCGCCGCAGGCACCGACCCGGCCGCCAATCTGGAGACGGTCGAGGACCACACCCGCCGCGCCGCCGACGCCGGCGCGGAGCTGGTGCTGTTCCCGGAGGCCACGATGTGCCGCTTCGGCGTACCGCTGGCGCCCGTCGCCGAACCGCTCGACGGCCCGTGGGCGGACGGTGTCCGCGCCGTCGCCGACCGGTCGGGGATCGTGGTGGTCGCGGGCATGTTCACCCCGAGTGGCGACGGCCGGGTCACCAACACGCTGATCGCCGCGGGTCCCGGTGTGGACGCGCACTACCACAAGATCCACCTCTACGACGCGTTCGGCTTCCGCGAATCACGCACCGTCGCACCGGGTTCCGAGCCGGTGCTGATCACCGTCGGCGGCCTCGACGTCGGGCTGACCACCTGCTACGACATCCGCTTCCCTGAGCTGTACGTCGAGCTGGCCCGCCGGGGCGCCCAGCTGATCACCGTGCACGCCTCCTGGGGGTCCGGACCGGGCAAGGTCGACCAGTGGACGCTGCTGGCGCGGGCCCGCGCGCTCGACACCACCGGATACATCGCGGCCGTCGGCCAGGCATACCCCGGTGACGAGGTGGCCGCCTCCGGACCCACCGGCGTCGGCGCCAGCCTGGTCGCCTCCCCCACCGGCGAAGAGCTGGTCAGCGCGGGTCCCGATCCGCAGCTGCTGCTGGCCGACATCGATCCGGAGATCGCGCAGAAAGCCCGCGACAGCATCGCGGTGTTGCACAACCGCTCGGGCTCGGCTCAGTTCGGTAAGGCAGAATCGCTCGGGTGACCGATGACTGGGCCCGCCCTGCCAACCAGCCGCCCGTCCCGCCACCACACCAACCGCCGCCCAATCTGCCGCCGCCGCCCGGCGGTCAGACCTTCCCGCCGCAGGGCGCGCCGTCGGGTCCGCCGCCCTCCGGCGACGACGAGGGCTCGTCGTTCGGCAGCAAGGTCAAGGGCCTGTTCCGCGATCCGCTGTCGATCGTGCTGGTGGTGGTCATCGTGATCGCGCTGGTGGCCGCCGGCCTGCTCGGCGGCGAGCTCTACGCCCGCAACCGGGCCGACGACGTCGTCTCCCGGGTGGTGTCGTGCATCGTGCAGGACGAGGCGAAGGCGTCGTTCGACCCGCTGCCGCCGTTCCTGCTGCAGCACATGACGGGTCACTACACCAACATCAACATCGAGACGGCGGGCAACCAGATCCGCGAGGCCAAGGGCATGAAGGTGGCCATCGACATCCGCGATGTCCGTCTCGAGGACACCGCCAACTCCGGTGGCTCGGTCGGATCACTCACGGCGAACATCACCTGGGCCGCAGACGGCATCAAACAGACTGTGCAGGATGCCATTCCGCTGTTCGGGAGCTTCCTCACCGGCGTCACCACCAACCCGCAGGGCGGCACGATCGAGCTGGAGGGCGCGCTCGGCACCATCACGGCCAAACCGGCGATCGTCGACGGCGGGATCGGGCTGCAGGTGACGAACCTGACCGGGTTGGGCTTCACGCTGCCGCGCGAGACGGTGCAACCCGCGCTCGACGCGTTCACCGGCGAGCTGACCAAGAACTACCCGATGAACATCACCGCGCGCAGCGTCGAGGTCACCGACACCGGAGTGACGGCGGTGTTCGCCACGGAGAACGCCCAGATGCCCAAGGGCCAGGAAGACCCCTGCTTCGCCGAGCTCTGACCCGGCGGCGCTGAGCGGGTCAGTCGAGCGCGTCGAGCACGGCGCGCGTCCCCGACAGTCCCAGCCGCGTCGCACCGGCGTCGAGCATCGCCACCGCGTCGGCCGCGGTGCGGATGCCGCCGCTGGCCTTGACCTCGAGCCGCGGCCCGACCGTCGCGGCCATCAACTCCACGGCGGCCACCGAGGCGCCGCCGCTGGGGTGGAACCCGGTGGACGTCTTCACGAAGTCGGCGTCGGCGGCCTCGGCGGCCCGGCACGCCTCGACGAGCGCGTGTTCGCCGGCGAACTCCAGCAGCGCCGCAGACTCGAGGATCACCTTGAGGATGACGCCTTCGCCGACGGCCGCACGCACCGCGGCGATGTCGTCGCGCACCGCGTCGAAGTCGCCCGCGACGGCGGCGCCGACGTCGATCACCATGTCGATCTCGACGGCCCCCGCGGCGGTCGCCAGCACCGCCTCGTGCGCCTTGACGGCGGAGAAGTGTTTACCCGAGGGGAATCCCACCACCGCGGCGATCACCGGCCCCGGCGCCTGCGCCGACTTCGCGACGGCCACCATCGTCGGCGACACGCAGGCGGCATACACACCGAGCGCGTCGGCCTCGCGCATCAGCGCGACGACGTCGGCCTCGGTCGCCTGGGGCTTGAGCAGGGTGTGGTCGACGAGTTCGGCCACCGCGTCGCGGGTCCAGGCCATCAGAACGGCTCCAGCGAGCCGCCCGGGTTGCAGCCGGCGGCCATCATCTCCTCGCCGGTCACCTCCGGTCGCCACGGCTCGAGATTCCAGCTCACCTTGCCGGGTTCGGCCATCTCGGCGAACTGCCAGTGGCACAGGAATTGTTCACGCATACCGGGGATCTCGGCATCCGGGGAGAGCGCGAGCACCTCGGCCCACGCCTCGTCCGCCGGCGCGGACGCGGCCTGCCGGGCGGACGGTGTCGGGTACACCCGCAGGCTGGACATGTCACCCCACTTGGCCCACTCGACGTGGTCGACGTAGGGCGGACCCGGAACCGGGTCGGCGGCGGCCGTGGGCAGCACGATGAACGCAGCGGAGACGGTGATGCTGAGGGCCGCCAGCGCGGCGGTGACGACGGGTCGCACGGGTCAGCGCGACTTCCCTTGGATCTCCAGGATCTTGGGCCGCACGTCGACGAGATAGACGCCGGCGGCGCAGGCGCAGATCGCGGCGCCGAACACGTCCTGCAGCAGGAGCAGCAGCAGCACGCTCACGCCCAGGATGGCCAGCCACACCGGCTTGGTGAGCTTGCCCGCGGCCGGGTAGGCGTCGGTCCGCTGGATCGCCGCGTGCACGAACGAGTAGACGCCCACCACCAGGACGACGAGGACCAGGGCGAAAGAGATGACGCCCGCTAGGTCGGCAAGTATCACCTCACCACCCTAAGCGGGCGCCATCCGTGCGTCGAATTACTTCTGTGTGACCTTCTTGGCCGGGGCCTTCTTGGCCGGAGCCTTCTTGGCCGGGGCCTTCTTGGCGGCAGGCGCCGGAGCGGTCTTCTTGGCCGGGGTAGGGGCCGGCGCCTTGACGGCGGCCTTCTTCACCGGCTCCGAGGCGCTCTCGGTGCGCTTCGGCAGCTCGACGCCCACCAGCTTGGCGGCGCGCTCACCGACGGCGCGGGTCTGCGTTGCCACGTTGCCGAGCGCCTCCTGGGTCAGCTCGACGGCCTGGTCGGTGATTCCCTCGACGCGGTTGGCGGCGTCCTCGAGGGCCGGCTGGCTGCGCAGCCGCTCGAGTGCGGCCTCGCCACGCTCGACCAGCTTCACGTAGGTGCTCTGCGCTGCGTCGGCGTACCCCTCGGCCGCCTTGCGCAGCTCCTCGGTGGTCAGCCGCTCGCGCAGCTCGCCGACCTGTGCGGGGATCTCTTCCTGCAGCTTGTTCAGCCGGGCGCGGCGCTCCTCGAGGCGGCTGTTCGCGTCGGTGCGGGCCTCGCCGGCACGGTCACGCAGGCTGGCCACGATCTCGTTGACGGTGGCGAGCGCCAGATCGGCGGCACCCACGGCCGCCAGCAGCGGCGCCTTCAGGTCTTCGATGTCGACGTTCTGCGGTTGATTCTTCTCGGCCATGTCGTACTTCCTTTCAGGATCTGTCTTCACTCAGATGTTGCGGTTCTGCGGGCGGATCTGTTCTCAGTCAGTCGTCGGCTCCCCTTCCGCCGGGAGTTCGGCGGCCTCGTTCTGCTCACAGAACGACGAGTAGATGTCGAGCAGGACCCGCTTCTGCCGCTCGTTGATCGCCGTGTCATTGACGATGGCGTCGCGGACTTCACTGGTCTCGCTCGGCTCGAGGATTCCGGCCCGTACGTAGAGCACTTCGGCTGACACCCGCAACGCCTTCGCGATCTGGTTGAGCACGTCGGCGGACGGTTTGCGCAACCCCCGCTCGATCTGACTGAGGTAGGGATTGCTGACGCCGGCCTTTTCGGCCAGTTGCCGCACCGATACCTGGGCCGCTTCGCGCTGGCTCCGGATGAAGCTGCCGATGTCCTGCGCGGCGGTGGTCACGACCGCGGCAAGATTTTCATCCTGCTGCATGGTCTCAGCCCCCTCCGTGCGTCGGGTATCCGATTGGTGTCGGAATCAACCGTACGACGGAGTGCTAACTTTTGCAAGCACTAGCTAGCGCAGGTCAGAAGAGTAGCTGGGCTATCGAGTAGATCGCTAGGCCCGCCAGCGAGCCCACCACGGTGCCGTTGATGCGGATGAATTGCAGGTCGCGGCCGACGTGCAATTCGATCCGATCGCTGGCCTCCTCGGCGTCCCATCGCTCGATGGTGTCGGTGATGATCGTGGTGATCTCCGCCCCGTATTCGGCGACCAGGTGCTGAGCGCCCCGCACGATCCAGTTGTCGACCTTGCGACGTAGATCGACGTCGTCACGCAGCGACTCGCCGATGCGGATCACCGAATCCGCGATGCGGCTCCGCAACGTCGACGACGGGTCGTCCACCGACTCGAGGATGATCCGCTTGGCCGCCGTCCACGCCGTCTCGGCCGCCCTGGTCACCTCGTCGCGGGCCATGATCTGCTCTTTGACGTTCTCCGCGCGCTGGATCGTCGCCTCGTCGTGCTGCAGGTCGTTGGCGAACTCGAACAGGAACTTGGTCGCCGACCGCCGCAGCTCGTGGTCGGGATTGCGGCGGACCTTGTCGGTGAAGTCCATCAACTCACGGTGGATCCGGTCGCCCACCAGATGGTCGACCCAACGCGGTGACCACTGCGGGGAGTCGCGCTCGATGACACGCTCGATGATCTCGCCGGCGTTGAGCGACCACTGGAACGCCCGGTCGGCCAGCAGCTGGATCAGCGCCTCCTGCCGCCCCGCGACGAGCAGCTCGTTGAGCACCCGGCCGACCGGCGGCCCCCACTGCGGCTCGGCGACACGCTTGACGATCATCTTGTCCAGCACCTGTTGGACGTCCTCGTCGCGCAGCATCTCCACCAGCACCCGCAGCACCGTGGAGGTTTCCCCAGCGACACGGGCGGCGTTGACGGGCTCGGCGAGCCACTTGCCGGTGCGGCTGGCCACGTCGGCGGAGCGCAGCTTGGTCTCGACGTTCTCCGGCGACAGGAAGTTCTCCCGGACGAACATGCCGAGGCCCTCGCCGAGCTGGTCCTTCTTGCGCTTGATGATCGCGGTGTGCGGGATCGGGATGCCCAGCGGGTGCTTGAACAGGGCCGTGACGGCGAACCAGTCGGCCAGCGCACCCACCATGCCGGCCTCCGCGGCGGCCCGCACGTAGCCCACCCACCCGGGCGCGCCCTGAGACTGTGCCCACGTGCACACCAAGAACACGACGGTGGCCCCGAGCAGGAATCCGAGCGCAACGGCCTTCATCCGGCGCAGTGCGCGGCGCCGCTCGGCGTCGGCCGCGGAGTCCGCGCCGGCGAGCGCCTCGGCGAAACTCGCCTTCTGTGCCACCGGTGCCGGTTCGACGTCTGCTCTGTGTGCCACCAATCCATCATGGGCCATGCCGCTCTGTACCCGTCCTGACCGCGCCGATCCCCGACGGCGGGTCGTAGTATCGAGAGGGACTACGGAATGGACTACGGGGATAGTGGCACAGCAGACCCCGCCGGTGGCGGTCAAGACCGATGGACGCAAACGGCGCTGGCATCAGCACAAGGTCGACCGGCGCAATGAACTCGTGGACGGCACCCTCGAGGCGATTCGCCGACGTGGAAGCAATGTCAGCATGGACGAGATCGCCGCGGAGATCGGAGTGTCCAAGACGGTGCTGTACCGCTATTTCGTCGACAAGAACGACCTGACCACCGCGGTGATGATGCGCTTCGCGCAGACCACGCTGATCCCGAACATGGCGGCCGCGCTGACGTCGAACATGGACGGCTTCGACCTCACCCGGGAGATCATCCGGGTGTACGTCGAGACGGTCGCCAACGAGCCGGAGCCCTACCGGTTCGTGATGGCCAACAACTCGGCCAGCAAAAACCAGGCGGTCGCGAACAGCGAGCAGATCATCGCCCGTATGTTGGCGGTCATGCTGCGCCGGCGGATGGCCGAGGTGGGGATGGACACCAGCGGCGTCGAGCCGTGGGCCTTCCACACCGTCGGCGGCGTCCAGCTGGCCACCCACTCGTGGATGTCGCACCCGCGGATGACCTCCGACGAACTGATCGACTACCTCACCATGCTGTCCTGGAACGCGCTCTGCGGAATCGTCGAAGTCGGCGGCTCGCTCGAGGTGTTCCGCGGGCAGGCACACCCGTCGCCGATCCTGCCCATCAATCGATGAGCGCCGAATCCGAGCTTCCGGACGAGTGGACGCACGAGCCGGGCGACATGCTGGCATTCCGCCCCGGCTCCAAGGTCGCCGACATCGACACCGACGCGACGCCCGGTTTCGACGGGTCGAAATCCGACGCGAAATCCCTGCAGTGGGAACGCAATGAGCTGCTGGCCGACCTGCAGGAGCGGTTCTACGCCGGCAGCCGGGGTGGGGACGACGCCCGCTCGGTTCTGCTGGTGCTGCAGGGCATGGACACCGCAGGCAAGGGCGGGATCGTCAAACACGTTGTCGGCGCAGCCAATCCGCAGGGTGTGCGATACACCAGCTTCGGCAAGCCTTCCGAGGAGGAGCTCGCCCACCACTACCTGTGGCGCATCCGCAAGGCGCTGCCGCCCGCGGGTCACATCGGCGTGTTCGACCGCTCGCACTACGAGGACGTGCTGATCGTGCGGGTGCACGATCTCGTCCCGCCGAACGTGTGGGGCACACGCTACGACGAGATCAACGCCTTCGAGCACGAACTCGTGGACGGCGGAGTGACTCTGGTGAAGGTCGCGATGTTCGTCTCACTCGACGAGCAGAAGAAGAGACTGGAGAAGCGTCTCGCACGGCCGGACAAGTATTGGAAGTACAACCCCGCCGACATCGACGAGCGCAAGCTCTGGCCGAAGTACGTGGAGGCCTATCAGGCGATGCTCGACCGCACGTCGACCGACTACGCGCCGTGGCACATCGTGCCCTCCGACCACAAGTGGTACAGCCGCCTCGCGGTCACCGAACTGCTCATCGAAGCGCTGGAGGGCCTCGACTTGTCCTGGCCGCCTGCCGATTTCGATGTCGAGGCGGAGAAGCGCCGCCTCACCGAGGTCTAGTTCGCCGAGACTCGCCGCGAGTGCACGCTTGTTCGCACCCTCACTCGACGTTTGCGTACAACAACCGTGCGCTCGCGATCCAGTTATCCACAGCCGCCGCGATTGCTGCGCGGGATGGTGGGCGACAGGCCAGACGATGAAGGTATGCATCCTCGTCTCATCGTCGCGACCGAGGCGCTGGCCGACGGTGGCCTCACCCGTCGAGATCTCATGCGCAGTTACCGGAAGCAGCATCGCAACGTCTATGTACGGGCCGATGCGGAACTGAGCGCGCTTGACCGCGCCCGCGCCGCCTGGCTGTGGTCCGGGCGCAGGGCAACGCTCGTCGGTCATTCGGCGGCCGCCGCCCTCGGCAGTCGCTGGCTCGACGCCGACGCACCCGTGGAACTCGCCCACTCCAGGCGGCCAGGCGCGCGGGGAATCCTGGTGCACTCCGGCATGATTCGCGAGGACGAGCTCTGCCTGCGCTACGGCATGCGGTGCACGACGCCGGCCCGCACCGCGTACGACCTCGCCAGGCGCCTGCCGCTCGACCAAGGCGTCATCCGGGTAGACGCACTGCTCAACGCCACCGGCGTGACTGTCGCGGACGTCGCTGCCGTCGCACACAGATACCCCGGCGCGCGGGGTGCACGACTCGTGCGTGACGTGCTGGACGTAGCCGACGGTGGCGCGGAGTCCCCGCAGGAGACGCGCCTACGACTACTGATCGTCCGGTCGGGCATCCCCCGGCCGGTGACCCAGATCAAGGAAGGCAACAGACGTATTGACATGGGCTGGCCCGATGCGAAGGTGGGCGCCGAGTATGACGGCAAGCAGCATTGGACCGATCCCGACGAGCACGCCCGGGACATCGAGCGCCTGGAATTTCTTGCCTCGCGCGGCTGGCTGATCGTCCGGGTCAGCGCTCGACAGCTCAATCAGCGACCGGCGAGCGTGGTGCAGCGTGTCCGCACCGCGCTACTCCACCGACAGCACGCTTGTTGACGGGGTCACTCGCTGTTTGCGTACAACTACCGTGCACTCGCGCACAGGAATCAATACGTGTAGAAGCCCCGGCCCGACTTCTTGCCGAGCTGGCCGGCCTCGACCATCCGCTGCAGCAGCGGCGGCGGCCCGTAGAGCGGCTCCTTGAACTCCTCGAACATCGAGTCCGCGATGAGCTTCAGCGTGTCCAGCCCGACGAGGTCCGACAGCTTCAGCGGGCCCATCGGGTGCGACAGCCCGGCGACGACGGCGGTGTCGATGTCCTCGACGGTGGCTACGCCGGCCTCGGCCATCCGGATCGCCGACAGCAGGTACGGCACCAGCAGCGCGTTGACGACGAAGCCCGACCGGTCGGTGCAGCGCACCACCTTCTTGCCGAGCGTCTCACCCGCGAACTGCTCGACGCGCGCCAGCGCCTCGTCGGTCGTGACGAGCGTCGGCACCAGTTCGACCAGCGGCAGCACCGGTACCGGGTTGAAGAAGTGCAGGCCCAGCACGCGGCTGGGGTTCTTGGTGGCCGCGGCGATCTTCATGATCGGGATGCTCGACGTGTTCGACGCCAGCACGGCGTCGGGATCGGTGATGGCCGCGTCGAGCTGCGCGAAGACCTTCGCCTTGACCGCCGCATCCTCGACGATGGCCTCGACCACCAGCTGGCGGTCGGCCAGATCGGCGATGTCGGTGGCGACGCTCAACCGCGCGAGCGCCTCGTCGCGTTCGGATTCGGTCAGCTTGCCCCTGCTGACGCCGCGCTCCAGCGACGAGACGATGCGGCCGCGACCCGCCTCGGCAAGCGCCTCGGTGGGCTCGTAGATACGGACGTCCACACCCGCGCGCAACGACACCTCGGCAATGCCCGCACCCATCTGTCCGGCGCCGACGACGCCTACCCGCTCAATGCTCACTACCACTCCTCACAGCATCAGGCCCCGCCCGAGAACACGGACGGGGCCTGACGCTATCAACTGACTCTTAGTGGAACTGGCCCTCTTCGGTCGAGCCGGTCAGCGCCGTGGTCGAGCTGGTCGGGTCCACGGTGGTGGCGATCCGGTCGAAGTAGCCGGCGCCGACCTCGCGCTGGTGCTTCGTCGCGGTGTAGCCGCGCTCCTCGGCGGCGAACTCGCGCTCCTGGAGCTCGACGTAGGCGCTCATCTGGTTGCGGGCGTAGCCGTAGGCCAGATCGAACATCGAGTAGTTCAGGGCGTGGAAGCCGGCGAGGGTGATGAACTGGAACTTGAAGCCCATCGCACCGAGCTCCTTCTGGAACTTGGCGATGGTCGAGTCGTCAAGGTGCTTCTTCCAGTTGAACGACGGCGAGCAGTTGTACGACAGCATCTGGTCGGGGAACTCCGACTTGACGCCCTCGGCGAACTTGCGGGCCAGCTCGAGGTCCGGCGTGCCGGTCTCCATCCAGATCAGGTCGGAGTACGGCGCGTAGGCCTTGGCGCGGGCGATGCAGGGCTCCAGGCCGTTCTTGACCCGGTAGAAGCCTTCCTTCGTCCGCTCGCCGGTGATGAACGGCTGATCGCGCTCGTCGACGTCGGAGGTGATCAGCGTGGCCGCCTCCGCGTCGGTGCGGGCGATGACCAGGGTCGGCACGTCGGCCACGTCGGCGGCCAGGCGCGCGGAGGTCAGGGTGCGGATGTGCTGCTGGGTGGGGATCAGCACCTTGCCACCGAGGTGGCCGCACTTCTTCTCCGAGGCCAGCTGGTCCTCCCAGTGCGAACCGGCGACACCGGCGGCGATCATGGCCTTCTGCAGCTCGTAGACGTTCAGCGCGCCACCGAAGCCGGCCTCACCGTCGGCGACGATCGGGGCCAGCCAGTTCTCGATCGAGGTGTCACCCTCGACCTTGGCGATCTGGTCGGCGCGCATCAGCGCGTTGTTGATCCGGCGGACCACCTGCGGCACCGAGTTGGCCGGGTAGAGGCTCTGGTCGGGGTAGGTGTGGCCGGACAGGTTGGCGTCACCGGCGACCTGCCACCCCGAGAGGTAGATGGCCTTCAGCCCGGCACGAACCTGCTGGACGGCCATGTTGCCGGTCAGGGCGCCGAGCGCGTTGACGTACTCGAGGTCGTGCAGCTGGCTCCAGAGCACCTCGGCGCCACGGCGGGCGAGGGTGTTCTCCTCGACGACGCTGCCCTGCAGCGCGACGACGTCCTCGGCGCTGTACTCGCGGGTGATGCCCTTCCACCGGGGGTTGGTGTCCCAGTCCTGCTTGATCTGCTCGGGTGACTTCGGGGTGCCAACGGTCGACATCGACTGCTCCTTCGTGAGTACTGAATCGCTGCGGTGTGGCCGACTTTCCCGGCTTGCTAACACTCGAACGACTTCGCGGCTGTGCTCCTACGAGGATGCCTCAAGATATAAGTGCAGGTCCACCCGTTTTGCTTGCCAAGTTTCGCCAACACTCACCCATAACCTGTGAAGATTGCGAAGACGCTTCGCAGCTGTACCGGTTCAGATCCTACTGATCGGTAACCTGTTTTCGCTGGTCAGTACGCCCGTACTGTTAAACGGACGTGACTACAGCGTGAAGAGCGAGGCGACCGCTTTCGTCTCGTCGCCGACCGCGTATGTGAGCGTTGTAACAGTCCGATCCGTCAGCTCCGCACCGAACTTGTCAGTCGAACCGGGCGGGTGGACGTGGGAGATGATCTCCAGTTTGTCGCCGAGGGCCACCGGGAGATCGTGCTCGATGGTGGCCCGCAGCGGCTTCTCCAGCAGCTCGGGGTGACTGAACAAATAGTCCTCGACCACCGACCAGTACACCGAGTTGTTCATGTGGTCGAAGATGTCGATGTCCGAGACGCGAACCGGGTACTCCCGGATCTCGGCGGCGTCCTCGCGGGCGCCCGCGCTCAGATAGGCCTTCCAGCGCAGCCGGTTCACATCGGTGGTGCGCTGCAACCCGGCGATGAAGTCGTCGGAGATGCGCGCCGGGCCCTGCGTCTCCCGGTTGATGTTGATCCAGAACGCCTCGGACTCCATCAACCCGCCCTTGCGCCCGTCGATGCGCACCCGCATCTCGCACCACCGGTTCGACGTGCCCGAGCACCAGCGGCGCAGCCGCATCATGTCCTGGAACTCGATGGGACGGATCAGGTCGATCATGGTGCGACGCACGATCCAAAGCGGGTGGGTCTCCTCGAAGCCCAGTTCGCGCAGATGATCGGAGCCGATGTCCTGGATGTGACGGGTCGCGGCGTCGAATTTCAGCCGGCCGGCGCGGTCGACGTCGGCGACGCGCAGCGGCCACCCGGTGTCGAACACGTCGGGGTGAGGGTCGGGCACCGGCATCATCGTCTTCGCCAGGCCGGCGCCTGCCGCTGCCTGCGTGCCGCTCACGTTCACCCTCCCCGGTCGTGACCCGGCCGAATCAGCCAGGCGACCCGATCCTCCCACAGCGGCCGTCCTGCGAACGCTGCGAAGCGGTTCTTCGCACGTTGTTACGCTGGTCAGCATGGCCAAGACCTTCGTCGGCTCGCGCGTGCGGCAGCTGCGCAGCGAGCGGGGGTACAGCCAGGCGGCGCTGGCGCAGAAGCTCGACATCTCGCCGAGCTACCTGAACCAGATCGAGCACGACGTCCGGCCGCTGACCGTCGCCGTGCTGCTGCGGATCACCGAGGTCTTCGGCGTCGACGCGACCTTCTTCGCCTCGCAGGACGACACCCGGCTCGTCGCCGAACTGCGCGAGCTGACGATGGACCGCGACCTCGGCGTCGAGGTCGACGTCGCCGAGATCGCCGACGTCGTCGCCGCACACCCGACCCTCGCGCGCGCCATGGTCAACCTGCACCGGCGCTACCGGCTGACCACCGCACAGCTCGCCGCGGTGACGGAGGAGCGGTTCGGCAATGCCGGTATGGGAGGCAGCGGGTCCGGCTCGATCACCATGCCCCACGAAGAGGTGCGCGACTACTTCTACGACCGGCAGAACTATCTGGACGAACTCGACACCGCCGCCGAGGACCTCACCATCCGGCTGCGCATGCACCGCGCCGAACTGGCCCGCGAACTGTCCGACCGCCTGACCGCCGTGCACGGGGTGCGGATCGTACGGCGCAACGACCTCGGTGAGAACGTCATGCACCGGTTCGACACCGCGACGAAGACCCTGGAGATCGGCGGGCATCTCTCGTCGGGCCAGGTGGTGTTCAAACTCGCCGCCGAACTCGGCTACCTGGAATTCGGCGACCTCATCGACAAGCTCGTCGAGGAGGGCACGTTCACCAGCGACGAGTCCCGCACGCTGGCCCGCCTCGGGCTCGCCAATTATTTCGCGGCGGCGACGGTGTTGCCGTATCAGCAGTTTCACCATGTGGCGGAGAACTTCCGCTACGACGTCGAACGACTGTCGGCCTTCTACGCGGTCAGCTACGAGACCATCGCGCACCGGCTGTCGACACTGCAGCGGCCGTCGATGCGCGGCGTCCCGCTGTCGTTCGTGCGTGTCGATCGCGCGGGCAACATGTCGAAAAGGCAGTCCGCCACGGGTTTTCACTTCTCCTCGAGCGGCGGCACCTGCCCGCTGTGGAACGTCTACGAGACGTTCGCGAATCCGGGCAAGATCCTGGTGCAGATCGCGCAGATGCCCGACGGGCGCGACTACATGTGGGTGGCCCGCACGGTGGAACGGCGCGCCGCGCGCTACGGGCAGCCCGGCAAGACCTTCGCGATCGGCCTGGGTTGCGAACTGCGGCATGCCCACCGGCTCGTCTACTCCGAGGGGCTCGATCTGTCCGGCGACGCCTCGGTCGCCACGCCGATCGGCGCGGGGTGCCGCGTGTGCGAGCGGGACAACTGTCCCCAGCGGGCCTTCCCGGCTCTCGGCCGTGCGCTGGATCTCGACGAGCACCGCTCGACGGTGACGCCGTATCTGGTGAAGCAGTCGTGATCCGTCACCGGAGGCCGGGTCCCTGCGGTCACAACCTGTGCCAGACTCGATGAGGTGAGTTCCGTAGAGCCTGCGCGCATCGAGCCCGGCGGTTTCCGCGAACTGGGTCCGCTCAACTGGGCCATCGCCAAGGCGGGCGCCCGGTCGATCCGGGCCCCCCGATTCAGCCTCTTCAACGTGCTCGGCCAGCACCGCCTGCTGTTCCTGGCCTGGCTGCCCTACAGCGGTGTGCTGCTCGGCCCTCTCGGCAAGCTCACCCGCCGTGACGCCGAGACGGTGATCCTGCGCGTCGGCCACCTCCGTGACTGCGAGTACGAGCTGCAGCAGCACCGCAGGCTGGCCCGCAGCCGCGGTGTGGACGCCGCGACGCAGGCCCGGATCTTCGACGGCCCGGACGCCGACGGCCTCACCGACCGGCAGCGGGTCCTGATCACCGCCACCGACGAGTTCGTGGTCACCCGCGGCGTCTCACCGGAGACATGGAAGGCGCTGTCCAAGCACCTGACCAAACAGCAGTTGATCGAATTCTGCATGCTCGCAGCGCAATACGACGGGCTGGCGGCGACCATCAGCACGTTGCAGGTGCCACTCGACTTCCCGGACTGACCACTACAGGTAGGTCACGCCGAGCACGATGATCGAGAACAGCACCGGCGCCGCGGGCAGGCACCACAGGAACGCCGCCCACACGTGCGACTTGCGTTGATAGTGGCGCCATCCCAGCACCCCCGCCGCGACGCCGAGCAGCAGCGACACCGCCGCAACCAGCAGCACCCACAAGCTGATGTCGGAGGTGCTGGTGGCCAGCGAGATACCGATCAGCCACAGGACGTGGCCGATCACCAACCCGCCGATACCGGCGACGAGCTCGTTTCTCAAAAGTTGATCATGTGGCCGGTGAGGCCGTGGAAGCACTCCTGCAGCGCCTCCGACATCGTCGGGTGGGTGTGCACGTTGCGGGCGAGCTCGGTGGCCGTCAGGTCCCACTTCTGCGCCAGCGTGAGCTCGGGCAGCAGTTCGGAGACGTCGTGGCCGATGAGGTGGCCGCCGATCAGCTCGCCGTACTTCGCGTCCGCGATCAGCTTGACGAAGCCGCTCGGGTCACCCATCCCGTGCGCCTTGGCGTTGGCGGTGAACGGGAACTTCGCCACGACGACGTCGTAACCCTCGTCGCGGGCCTGCTCCTCGGTGAGCCCGAAGCTGGCCACCTGGGGCTGACAGAACGTCGCGCGCGGCATCATCCGGTAGTCGCCCAGCGGCAGCGTCTCCGCGCCTGCGATGGTCTCGGCCGCCACCACGCCCATCGCCTCGGCGACGTGCGCCAGCTGCAGCTTGCCCGTCACGTCGCCGATCGCGTAGACGTGCGGCTTGTTGGTGCGCATGTAGTCGTCGATGCCGATGCCGCCGCGCTCGGTGAGTTCCACCCCGGCCTTGTCGAGGTCGTAGCCCTCGACGTTCGGGACGAACCCGATGGCCTGCAGCACCTTCTCGGCCTTGATCTCCTGCGACTTGCCGTCCTTGCTGACGGTGACGGTGACCTCTTTGCCGTCGTCGTCGATCGACTCGACCTTGGTGCCGGTGAGGATCTTGACGCCGAGCTTCTTGAACTGCTTCTCGATCTCCTTGGAGACCTCGGCGTCCTCGTTGGGCAGCGCCCGCGGCAGGAACTCGACGATGGTCACCTCGGTGCCGTAGTTCTTCATCACATACGCGAACTCCATGCCGATCGCGCCCGCGCCGGCGATGACGATCGACTTCGGCAGCTCACGGTCCATGATCTGCTCTTCGTAGGTGACGACGTTCTCCGACAGCTTCGTGCCGGGCACCAGCTTGGTGTGCGCGCCGGTGGCGATGATGATGTTGTCGAACGTGACTTCCTCGGTGCCGCCGTCGTTCAGGTCGACCGACAGCGTGTGGTCGTCCTTGAACTTCCCGTAGCCCTGGATCTCGGTGATCTTGTTCTTCTTCATCAGGAAGTGCACACCGGTGACGCGGCCGTCGGCGACCTTGCGGCTGCGGTCGTAGGCGACGCCGTAGTCGAACGTCGCCTCCCCGCTGATGCCGAAGGTCTTGGCCTCCTTGGTGAAGATGTGGGACAGCTCTGCGTTGCGCAGCAACGCTTTCGACGGGATGCAGCCGACGTTGAGGCACACCCCGCCCCAGTACTTGGGTTCGACAACGGCGGTGTTCAGCCCCAGTTGGGCGGCGCGGATTGCCGCGACGTACCCGCCGGGACCGGCTCCGAGGACGACGACGTCATAGTGGGTCACGCCCACCAGCCTAGTGGGCCGACGGCGTGCGCTACCGGGCGATCCAGCCGAACACGTAGCCGCCGTAGAGCACGGCCGCAGCGGCCGTCGACGCGAGCGGCGCCGACATCAGCCCGATGGCCATCGCCGCCACCTTCGGCCGGTGCTGGACCATCGCCGCCAGCAGCCCCGCCACGGTGCACGCCACCAGGTACACCAGCACCGCGAAGACCGGCCACCGCTTGGTCAGGTCGGGATCGGTGTACCACCACTGGTACAGGCCGACGCCGATCCCGGCCGCGAGCACCCAGACCCCCGCCACGACGAGGGCGAACATCCACCGCTTGACGAACTGGTAGGAGCCCGGCACGACGAGGGGCTGAGCGGCGACCACGGCTTCGGGCATCGGCTCGGACGGCACGTCCTCGAACGCGACGGGCGGCGCGTAGTCGGGCGTGGGCGCGAGCACCGGTTCGGGTTCGACGACACGGGGCTTGACCGGGTCACGCAGTGCCTCGAACCCGCCGGTGTCGAATGTCGGCAGGTACGGCGAGGTGTTGTCGCTGGTCCGCTCTTCTGTCTTCTCAGGCACCGCTCACCACCTGGGTCAATGTCAGGACTCCGAACCACCCTGGCGCGATGGCGAGGATGAACGCCCCCATCGTCGTCACCCAGCGCTGGGCCGACAACAGGATGGCGAGCATGCCGATGGTGCCGGGCACGCCGACGACCAGGCCGATCACCAGGTCCGGCCGGACGCTGGCGTCGACGAGCAAGATCGTCGTCACCCCGGCGAGCAGGCCCACCGCGGCGCCGACCAGCATCGCGCCGGTCAGCAGCCAGGCCCTGGGAAGGGGGATCACGATGGGAAACGATAAGCGCCGAAAACCGTGTCAGCGCTGAACCTGCGCGGCGCGCCCAGGTAACGGACATGCATCCGATTCGACACGGCCGGTCTCGGAAACGACGTGGGTGCCGTCCGCCTGCGGGCGCTCGCCGGCCTCGTACCGGGCGCCGGTGATCGGCGGATCGGCGGCGAGCGCCGCGTTCTCCTCGTCGGTGTAGGCCCTGCCCCGGCTGAGGAACCGCTTGCCCTCCGGCGCCTCGAGGCTGAAGCCGCCACCGCGGCCCGGCACCACGTCGATCACCAGCTGGGTGTGCTTCCACGTCTCGAACTGCGGCCCCGAGATCCACACCGGGACGCCCGCCTCGCCGACGTCGAGCACGGCGAGCAGGACGTCGCGGTCGCCGACGATGAAGTCGCCGTCGGGGTAACACATCGGCGACGAGCCGTCGCAGCAGCCGCCGGACTGGTGGAACATCAGCGCGCCATAGCGGGCCTGCAGCGTCTCGAGCAGGTCGGCGGCGGCGCGGGTGATCTGCGCCCTCTGCGGGCGAGCATCCATCAGAAGAAACCCTGGGCTTTGTCGCTGTAGGACACCAGCAGGTTCTTCGTCTGCTGGTAGTGGTCGAGCATCATCTTGTGGTTCTCCCGGCCGATGCCGGACTGCTTGTAGCCGCCGAACGCCGCGTGCGCGGGATAGACGTGATAGCAGTTCGTCCACACCCGGCCGGCCTTGATGTCGCGACCGGCCCGGTAGGCGGTGTTGCCGTCGCGGCTCCACACACCGGCGCCCAGGCCGTAGAGGGTGTCGTTGGCGATGCGGATGGCGTCGTCGTAGCCGTCGAAGGACGTGACCGCGACGACGGGCCCGAAGATCTCCTCCTGGAAGATCCGCATGGCGTTGTCGCCGGCGAAGATCGTCGGCTGCACGTAGTAGCCGCCGTTGAGGTCGCCACCGAGGTCGGCGCGCTCGCCGCCGGTGACCACCCGGGCGCCTTCGGAGCGGCCGATCTCGATGTAGGACAGGATCTTCTCCAGCTGGTCGTTGGACGCCTGGCTGCCGATCATCGTCTCGGTGTCGAGCGGGTCGCCCTGGCGCACGGCCTTGGTTCGGATCGCGGCCAGCTCGAGGAACTCGTCGTAGATGTCGGCCTGCACCAGGCTGCGCGACGGGCAGGTGCACACCTCGCCCTGGTTGAGCGCGAACATCGTGAAGCCCTCGAGCGCCTTGTCCTGGTAGTCGTCGGCGGCGGCCATCACGTCGGAGAAGAAGATGTTCGGGCTCTTGCCGCCGAGCTCGAGCGTCACCGGGATGAGGTTCTGCGACGCGTACTGCATGATCAACCGCCCGGTGGTGGTCTCGCCGGTGAACGCGATCTTCGCGATCCGGTTCGACGACGCCAGCGGCTTGCCCGCCTCGAAGCCGAAGCCGTTGACCACGTTGAGCACCCCGGCGGGCAGCAGGTCGCCGATCAGTGACATCAGGTAGAGGATCGACGCCGGTGTCTGCTCGGCGGGCTTGAGCACGACGGCGTTGCCCGCGGCCAGCGCGGGCGCCAGCTTCCAGGTGGCCATCAGGATCGGGAAGTTCCACGGGATGATCTGGCCGACGACGCCGAGTGGTTCGTGGAAGTGGTACGCGACGGTGTCGTCGTCGATCTGGGACAGCGACCCCTCCTGAGCGCGGATCGCCCCCGCGAAGTACCGGAAGTGGTCGACAGCCAGCGGGATGTCGGCGTTGAGCGTCTCGCGGATCGGCTTGCCGTTGTCCCACGACTCGGCCAGCGCCAGCGACTCCAGATTCGCCTCGATGCGGTCGGCGATCTTGTTCAGGATCACCGCACGCTCGGCGGGCGAGGTCTTGCCCCAGGCCGGTGCGGCGGCGTGCGCGGCGTCGAGGGCCCTCTCGATGTCGGCCTCGGTCGAGCGCGGGATCTCGCAGAACGCCTGCCCGGTGACCGGCGTCGGGTTCTCGAAGTACTCCCCGCCGGCCGGCGCCACCCACTCACCGCCGATGAAGTTGGCGTACCGCGACTCGAACGACATCAGCGCGTCGGCGGTGCCTGGGCGGGCGTAGGTGGTCATGGGTGCCTCCCTCGATCAGCGGTGTAACTGAGGTCACAGTACGCTCGCCGCCACAATGAATTCCATGGCTTCTGAACAGCGCTCGCACGACGAGACCAACCCAGCCGATCCGCATCTGTGGCTCGAAGACGTCACCGGGGACGACGCGCTGGGCTGGGTGCGCGCGCACAATGAGCCCACGCTGGCCGGTCTGGCCGGGGAGCGCTTCGAACAGATGCGCGCCGAGGCGCTGGAGGTGCTCGACACCGACGCCCGCATCCCCTACGTGCGGCGCCGTGGTGAGTACCTGTACAACTTCTGGCGCGACGCGGCCAACCCGCGCGGGCTGTGGCGGCGCACCACCCTGGACAGCTACCGCGGTGAGAACCCCGACTGGGACGTCGTCATCGACGTCGATGAGCTGGCACGCGCCGACGACGAGAACTGGGTGTGGGCGGGCGCCGACGTCATCGAACCCGAGCACACGCTGGCCCTGGTCAGCCTGTCCCGGGGCGGGTCGGACGCCGCGATCGTCCGTGAGTTCGACATGCGCACAAGGACGTTCGTCGACGGCGGGTTCGAACTGCCGGAGGCGAAGACCCAGATCGACTGGGTCGACGAGGACACCGTGCTGGTCGGCACCGACTTCGGCGACGGCTCACTGACCGACTCGGGCTACCCGAGGCTGGTCAAGCGGTGGCGCCGCGGTCAGCCCCTTGCCGACGCCGAGACATTGTTCAGCGGCGAGCCAAGCGATGTCGTGGTGGCCGCATACACGTCTCGCACACCGGGCTTCGAGCGCACGATGCTGCGCCGAGCGGTCGACTTCTACAACGACGAGGTCCACGAACTGCGCGGCGACGAGCTCATCCGGCTCGACGCCCCGACCGACGCCACCGTCTCGGCGCACCGCGAATGGCTGCTCATCGAGTTGCGGACCGACTGGAGCACCGGTGGCGCCGAGTACCGCGCCGGCTCCCTGCTGGCCGCCGATTACGAGCAGTTCCTCTCCGGCACAGCACAACTGCAGGTGGTGTTCGAACCGGACGAGCACACCTGCCTGCACCACTACACGTGGACCCGCGACCGGTTGCTGCTCGTGACGCTGGCCGACGTGGCGAGCCGGGTGCAGGTGGTGACGCCGGGCAGCTGGTCCGCCGAACCGGTGCCCGGGATTCCGGAGAACACCAACACCGTCGTGGTGGCCGCCGACCGCGACGGTGACGAGATCTTCCTGGACTCCAGCGGTTTCGACACGCCGTCGCGGCTGCTGCACGGCACCGCGGGCGGTGAGCCGACCGAGATCAAGCGGGCGCCGTCGTTCTTCGACGCCGCCGACCTCGAGGTCAGCCAGCACTTCGCCACCTCGTACGACGGCACCCGGGTGCCCTACTTCGTCGTCGGGCACCGGCACAGCCAGGCGCCGGGACCGGTGCTGCTGGGCGGTTACGGCGGCTTCGAGGTGTCCCGCACTCCGGGCTACGACGGGGTGCTCGGCCGGTTGTGGCTGTCACGCGGTGGCACCTATGTGCTGGCCAACATCCGCGGCGGCGGAGAGTACGGGCCGGGCTGGCACACACAGGCGATGCGCGAGGGACGCCACCTCGTCTACGAGGACTTCGCGGCGGTGGCCGCGGATCTGGTGGACCGCGGCGTGACCACGGTCGAACAACTGGGCGCCCAGGGCGGCAGCAACGGCGGCCTGCTGATGGGCGTGATGCTGACGAAGTACCCGGAGCTGTTCGGCGCCCTGGTGTGCAGCGTGCCCCTGCTGGACATGAAGCGGTTCCACCTGCTGCTGGCGGGCGCGTCCTGGATGGCCGAGTACGGCGACCCGGACAACCCCGACGACTGGGCGTTCATCTCCGAATACTCGCCCTACCAGAACATCTCGGCCGATCGGCGCTATCCGCCGGTGTTGATCACCACGTCGACACGCGACGACCGGGTGCACCCCGGGCACGCCCGCAAGATGACCGCGGCGCTCGAGGCGGCCGGCCAGCCGGCGCAGTACTACGAGAACATCGAGGGCGGCCACGGCGGAGCGGCCGACAATTCCCAGGCCGCGTTCCGGTCGGCGTTGATCTACGAGTTCCTGCACCGGAAGTTGAACGCGTAGCGGTGTAACGGATGGCGGGTCGCGCGGCACTCAGTCGTATCACCGATCCACCATCGACGTCAGGAGCCGCACATGTCCACCATCCGCCACGGTGCCAGGGGCTTCCTCACCGAAGCCGGACTCGAGCGGGTGGGGGCGGTGCTGATCCGCTACAGCCTCGTCCTCGTGATCGGCTGGCTCGGCCTGATGAAGTTCACCACCTACGAGGCCAAGGGCATCGAACCGCTCGTCGCCAGCAGCCCGCTGATGAGCTGGGTGTACGACATCTTCTCGGTCACGACGTTCTCGGCGCTGCTCGGCGTCGTCGAGGTGACGGCCGCGGTGCTGTTGGCGGTCAAGCCGCTGTGGCCCCGCGCATCGGCCCTCGGCAGTGTGATCGCCATCGGCCTGTTCGTCGCCACCATCAGCTTCCTGTTCACCCTGCCCGACGCGTTCGCGGCCGAGGAGGGCGGCTTCCCGATGCTCACCCTCAGCGGCGGGTTCCTCGTCAAGGACGTCGTCTTGATCGCCGTCTCGGTGTGGACGCTGGCCGATGCGCTGAAGTCGGCCGAGAACGTCCGTCGCGGAGCTACTCTCACGACGAGATGACGACCGCCACCGGCGATGAAGCGGCGCTCGTCGCCTCCCTGCGGGGTGGCGACGAGGCCGCTTTCGCGCGACTGGTGGACCAGCACACGCCTGCCATGCTGCGGGTGGCGCGCGGCTACGTGCACACCCACGAGCAGGCCGAGGACGTGGTGCAGGAGACGTGGATCGCCCTGCTGAAGGGCATCGCGGGATTCGAGGGACGGTCGTCGGTGCGCACCTGGCTGTTCACGGTGCTGATCAACATCGCCAAGTCCAGGGCGGTCCGCGAGCGCCGCGACAGCGACCTGCAGATCATGGCTTTCACCGAGGGCACCGTGGACCCCGCACGGTTCCGCGACGCCGGTGACGAATGGCCGGGCCACTGGCGGGCCGATGCCGCGCCCGCGCCTTTTCCCGACACCCCGGAGGGGTCGGTGCTGGGCGACGAACTGGTGGCGGTGGCCCGCCGCGAACTGGACAAATTGCCGGAGCGGCAGCGACAGGTGGTCACCATGCGCGACCTGCTCGACCTCGACTCGGCCGAGGTGAGCGAACTGCTCGGCATCACGACGGGCAACCAGCGGGTGCTCCTGCACCGCGGCCGCGCGGCCGTCCGGCAGGCACTCGAAGACTATGTGCGCGACGACGCGCTCGACAACGACTATGAGGACCAGCGATGACCGGAGACATGGACTGCAACGAACTCGTCGAGCTGGTGACCGCGTACCTCGACGGCTCGCTGGACCCCGACACCCGGGCCCGCTTCGACGTGCACCTGGTCGAGTGCGACGGCTGCGACCACTACCTGCAGCAGTTCCGCACCACCGTCGACACCCTCGGCCGGATCGGCGACGACGCCATCGAACCGGCGTTCCGGGACCGGCTGCTCGACGCGTTCCGCGACTGGCGGTGAGTCAGGTGCGCAGCGACGACGCCCGCAGCGGCTGAACCGCGAAGTCGAGCGTGAGCTGGTTCAGCGTCATCGGCAACGGATCCCCCGGCGACAGCACCGGCCGTGAGGCAAGCCGGAACTTCAAGGCGCTCAACAGATTCGCCAGCATCGTGCTGGTCGTCAGCAGCACGACGTCACGCCCGGGGCACTCGGCCGGACCCGCGGAGAACGGCACCAGCTGCGGGTACCGCTGCGCGCGGCCGTCCAGCCAGATGTCCGGGGTGAAGTCGTGGGCGAACGGCAGCAGCCGGTCGTCGCGGTGCAACGCAGGGGTCACGATCATCAGCCCCGCGCCCTTCTCGACGGTCATCGCTCCGTCGCGCCACACCGTGTCCTCGGTGGTGTCGCGCAGGATCGTCGGCGTCGTCGGCCAGAGCCGCACCGATTCCAGCACCGCGGCGCGCGTGAACGGCCGCAGCTGCGGACGCGCGGGGTCGGCGGCGTCGTCGAGCGCGCGCGGGTCGGGATGGGTGGCCAGCAGTGCGAGCGCACGCAACGTCGCCATGCCTGCCGCGTCGAACGCGAAGAGCCACTGCGGCATCTGGCCCACGGGGTCGATCGCTCCGCGGGCCGGCGTCTGCGCCACCGCCCACGCCAGCGTGCCGGGCTCGGGGTCCTCGACATAGCCGTAGAGGCGCTCCAGGAACCTCGCCCGCCTGCGGTAGTGCGGCAGCGACAGGAACGACCAGTTGCCCGCCTTGCGGAGACGCAGCAGGTCGTCGGTGATCGCCTCATCGTCACGGGCCCGGTCTCCCAGGGCCACCCGGCGAACGATCCGCCACCACGTCCGCATGAAGATCTCGGAGTCGAGATGCCCGCCGCCGGCCGCCTCCTCGGCCAACCGCGCCGCCTCCTCGGCGATCTTCTCGACGAACGAGCCTGCGCAGGAGTGCATCGCGGAGCCGAACTCGAGCGCCGACTCGTTGACCGCGCGGCGCTCCTGGCGGATCGGGCCGCGCGAGATCAGGACGCCGTGTGGCTGATGCCACTGCAGCGCCTTGCGCTTCTCCTTGTTCGCCGGGTGAAACGGCGTCGGCGCCTGGTCCAGTACCCGCCCGGCGTCCTCCGGGTCGATCACCACCACCATTCGCCGGCCGGGCAGCACCAATTCAACAGGGCCACGGCCGAAGTCGTCACGAAGGAGATTGATCCGCCGCACGGCCCGCGAGTCGGCCTGCATCTTCTCCAGGAGCCGCACCACCGTTCGGCGACGGGCGATCACGCCGGCGGCGATGGACGAGAAGCCGAGGTCGAACAGCGTGGCCCCGGCCCGCAGTCCGGTCAGCCGATTCGTCGAACCGCTCATGATTTCGCGGTTACCCGGCCGGCACCCTGCCAAACTGCAGCCATGCCCGACTTCGAGACCCTGCTCTACACCGTCGCAGCGCCGGTCGCCACGATCACCCTGAACCGGCCCGACCAGCTCAACACGATCGTGCCGCCGATGCCCGACGAGATCGAGACCGCGATCGGCCTGGCCGAACGCGACCCGGCGGTGAAGGTGATCGTGTTGCGCGGCGCGGGACGGGCGTTCTCCGGCGGCTATGACTTCGGCGGCGGCTTCGGTCAGTGGGGCGAGGCGATGAACACTGACGGCCGATGGGATCCGGGCAAGGACTTCGCGATGGTCAGCTCTCGCGAGACCGGCCCGACGCAGAAGTTCATGGCCATCTGGCGGGCGTCCAAGCCGGTGATCGCCCAGGTGCACGGCTGGTGCGTGGGCGGCGCGAGTGACTACGCCCTGTGCGCCGATCTCGTCATCGCGAGTGAGGACGCCGTCATCGGCACTCCCTACAGCCGGATGTGGGGCGCGTACCTCACCGGCATGTGGCTCTACCGCCTGAGCCTGGCGAAGGTGAAGTGGCATTCGCTGACCGGTGAGCCGCTCACCGGCAGGGAGGCCGCGGACGTGGAGCTGATCAACGAGGCGGTGCCGTTCGAGCGGCTCGAGGCCCGCGTCGCCGAGATCGCCGGGCGGCTCGCCGCCATCCCGCTGTCGCAGTTGCAGGCGCAGAAACTCATCGTCAACCAGGCCTACGAAAACATGGGGCTGGCGTCCACCCAGACCCTCGGCGGCATCCTCGACGGGCTGATGCGCAACACCCCCGACGCCCTCGACTTCATCGGCACCGCTTCCGATCAGGGTGTGCGGGCCGCGGTCGAGCGCCGCGACGGGCCATGGGGTGACTACAGCCAGGCGCCGCCGGAGCGCAGGCCGGACCCGTCACACGTGATCGAACCCTGAGCGCCGTTCGCGACCGCGCAGCCCGCCGAGCATCGCCACCAGCACACCCACCACCACCAGCGCACCGCCTGCGGCCAGGGTGAGGTTGAACCAGTGGTGCAGGCTGTCCTCGGCGTGGCCGACCATCGCGTCGGCGATCAGCCGGATGTCGCCGGTGGTGTTGCCAAGCGCGCCGTCGATGCGTCCTCTGGCGACCTCCAGTGCCGCCCAGCCCGCCGCGCCGACCAGCAGCGCCGATACTCCCAGTGCGGCAACGGCTTTGCCGCGCGACCGGGCGGCGGCCAGCGTCAGCAGCGCGAACACCCCGGCCAGCACGGCAGAGCCGACGGCCGCCCACGGCGTCCAGGTGGCCAGCGGCCGCAGTTTGCCCGGCCGCAGCTCCGCGGACGGGACGGTGATCGGCACCTCGAGCGTCTCGGGCACGCCGAGGTTCAGGTCGCCCAGGGTCGCGCGGAACGACGAATCCGAGAGCATCGGCGCGACGTCGATGAGCCACTGGTTCTGCTGATCGCCGGGCTGGGCCGAGTCGGTGAACACGTAGCGGTGTGCGATGCGGTTGGCCTGCGCGAACTGGCCCGGGAATCCGGCGTTGCCGGTGTAGGACGTGGCGACCGTGCGGACGAGGGCGGGGTTGAGATCGCCGTAGCCGTTGTCGCCGGCGAGGTCGAGGATCTGGGTGGTCAACGCGGCGGCGACCGCCTGCTGCAGGGCGGGATCCTCGGCGGCCGAGGCGGCGAATCCGGCGTAGCCGTCCTCGCTGACCACGGTCGTCTGGGCCCACGCGGTCGGCACCGCCACCGCAAGGGCTGCCGTCGTGACGAGCCACAGCAGCACCGTCATGACGAATCGCACGCCTCGGGCCTTCCCACGTCGGTGAGGGACCGCGGGGGATTCAGTCTGTCAGCGCCCGTCCCACGATCAGCGGGTCCGCACGGCCGACCACCTCGTGGTCCTTGTTGTCGTAGTCGAACTTACCGAGCACGTGCCGCATGGCGTTGATCCGGGCGCGCTTCTTGTCGTTGCTCTTCACCACGATCCACGGGGCGACCTCGGTGTCGGTGAGCGCGAACATGTCCTCTTTGGCCTGCGTGTAGTCGTCCCACTTGTCCAGCGACGCCAGGTCCGTCGGCGACAGCTTCCACTGCCGCACCGGGTCGACCTGCCGGATCGTGAAGCGGGTGAGCTGTTCGCTCTGGGTGACCGAGAACCACAGTTTGGTCAGGCTGATGCCGTCGTTCACCAGCATCTGCTCGAAAAGCGGTGCCTGCCTGATGAACTCGGCGTGCTGCTCGGGAGAGCAGTAACCCATCACGCGCTCGACGCCTGCGCGGTTGTACCAGGACCGGTCGAACATCACCATCTCCCCTGCGGCGGGCAGATGGGGCACGTAGCGCTGGAAGTACCACTGCGTCTGTTCGCGCTCGGTCGGCTTCTCCAGCGCCACCACCCGCGCGCCGCGGGGGTTGAGGTGCTCCATGAAGCGCTTGATGGTGCCGCCCTTGCCCGCCGCGTCGCGACCCTCGAACACGATGACGTGCCGGAGACCGTTGGCCTGGCTCCACTTCTGCAGCTTGAGCAGTTCGATCTGCAGCAGCCGCTTCTGCTGCTCGTACTCCTCGCGGCTCATCCGCTCGTCGTACGGGTAGTTCTCCCGCCACGTGTCGACGGGCCGTCCGCCGGGCTGCACGAGCAGCACCGGGTCGTCGTCGTCATCGTCGCGGACGGTGTATCCGTCGGTCACCAGGGTCACGGCGCCGAACGTAACGGCTCAGCGGTACGCGGAGGTGACGCCGAAGTGAACCGGCGGTGGACGACGCCGCGGCTAGCGGGATTCGCGGCGCGGGCGGATGAGCGCCATCTTCGTCATCATCGTGTTCATCCGCTTGAGCGCCTTCTGGGACTGGTTGTAGTAGTTGCCGCCTGCGCCGACGCTGGTGCGCGGCGCCACCACCGCCTCCTGGCGGCAGAACTTGCGCAGCCCGTCCGCGCCGCCGAAGCGGGCACCGATGCCGGAGGTCTTCCACCCGCCCATCGGCGCCGTGGTGCACATCAGGTTGGAGATCACGTCGTTGACGTTGACCGCCCCGCAATCGAGTTGCAGCGCAACGGCTTTACCGCGTTCGACATCCTTGGAGAACACCGATGCGCTCAACCCGTAGGGGCTGTCGTTGGCGAGGCGCACCGCCTCCTCGACGCTCGACACCTTCATGATCGGCAGGGTCGGCCCGAACGTCTCCTCGGTCATGCACATCATCGAGTGGTCGACGTCGACGAGCACGGTGGGCGGGTAGAAGCTGCCCTGCCCTCCGGCCGGCCGTTCGCCGCCGGTCAGCGCGCGGGCGCCCTTGGCCTTGGCGTCCTCGACATGGCGTTCGGTGACGGCGACCTGGCTCTGGTCGATCTGGGCGCCGACGTCGTACCCGTCGCCCGCGCCCACCTTGAGGTCCTCGACGGCGCGCACGACGGCGTCGACGAACTGCTGATAGATCGCGTCGAGGACGTACACCCGTTCCACCGACACACACGTCTGGCCGGCGTTGAACATCGCACCCCAGACCGCGGCGTGCGCGGCCAGGTCGACGTCGGCGTCCTCGAGCACGATCATCGGATCCTTGCCGCCCAGCTCCAGGCTGACCGGGGTGAGCCGGCGGGCGGCGCGCTCCATCACCTTGGCGCCGGTCGCGCTGGACCCGGTGAACTGGATGTAGTCCGAGTTGTCGACGACGGCCTCGACGGCCTCGCGGGCGCCCTGCACGATCGCCATCACCTCGGGGGCGCCGGAGTCCAGCCAGCCGCGCTGCAGCAGCTCGGCGGTCAGCGGCGTCCGCTCCGACGGCTTGAGCAGCACCGCACAGCCGGCGGCCAGCGCGGCGATGCCGTCCATCAGCAGGTTGGCCACGGGATAGTTCCACGGCGCGATGATGCCGACGACCGGGCGCGGCCGGTAGTGCACCGTGACCTTCTTGATCGAGAGGAACGGCAGCGACGCGGGCCGGCTCTCCGGCGCCAGCGCCTTCTCCATGGTCTTGATGTAGTAGGAGGCGATCATGATCAGCAGCGGCACCTCCTGCGCCGCGTCGACCGCGGACTTGCCGGTCTCCTCGATCAGCAGCTCTTCGATCTCGTCGCGGTGCTCACCGAGCCACACGGCGTAGCGGGCGAGGACCTTCGCGCGCCCTTTGGCGCCGCGGGCCTCCCAGTCACGCTGCGCGGCGCGCAGCCCGGTGGCGATGCGTGGCACGTCCGCGGGATCCGTCCAGCGCACGGTCCCGGCGACAGCGCCGGTCGCGGGATTGCGGATGGTGCCGGTCTGGGCCGCGTCGACGTCGGGCGTAGCAGTCATGGACCCATGCTAACCGGCTGCTGTGACGCAGATCGCAGTGGGGTTGACACCTGTCAAGTTCGAGGACGGACCGCGAGGGCGGCCAGGGTCACGATCGCCGAGCCGAGTAGCAGCGCCCCGACCGTGTCGGTGAAGTAGTGGAAGGTCGACCCGACGGCCAGCATGCCGACGAGCACGCTCAGCGCGGCGAGTGCCAGCACCCAGAGCCGCCCGCCGGCAGCCAGCACCGCCAGGCCCGCCACCACCACCAGCGTCGTCACATGGCCGCTCGGATATGCCAGGGCGCCGCCGCTCATCCGGCCGAACAACGGCTTGACGCCCCACACCACCGCGATGCCAAGCGGCGGCGCGACGGCTACGGCGATCGCGAGCCGCCACCGCCCGCGCCACAGCGCGACCGCCAACGTCGCGGCCAGCACGGCGACCATCACCCGCCAGTCGACCACCACCCGCCACCACCCCGGGAACGCGCGATCACGGAACCAGGTGTCCAGACCCGTCGTCCCGCTGCCGACGGCGACACCCAACAGGACCATCGCCGCAACCGCGACCGGCGGCCACCATGCGGCCGCCCTCGTCATCGACACCTCAGCCGGCGATGCCCAGCACGTACGCCGCCTGCCCCAGGTGCTGGGCGCAGTCGTCGACGATGCTGACCAGGCGCGCACTCGCGGTGACCGGTGGGTCCCACCGCTCGTCGACGATCCGGGCCAGGTCGTCCGGGGTCACCGACGCGATGTACTCGAGCGTCACCTTGTGCACGGCGTGGTAGTAGCCGGCCAGCAGCTCGGCCGATGCGCTCACCTTGGCGACGTCGTCGGCGTCGTGGCCGTACCCGGTGTCGTCACGCGGGAGGTCGAGGCCGAACCGGTCGACCCAGCCGTCTCGCGTCCACACCTGCTCGACGCCGGCGATGTCGCACAACTGCGCGTCCTGCACACGGGCGCTGTGCCACAGCAGCCACGCGATGGTGTTGGCCGTCGGGGTCGGCCGGTACAGCGCCACCTCGTCGGACAGGTCGTCGGCGATCGCGTCGACATGCTCGATGAGCCGGGTGAACGAGTCGCGCAGCAGTTCGCGGACCACGGTCGCATCGTCGTCAGACATGGTTCAAACGTACCCGCGGGCGGACGGTGATTGCCGCTCGGAACGCACCGCCGGTGTGCCTACGATCAGCCGATGGCAACGCTGAGCAGAGTCGTTGTGGCCGCGATGATCCCGATGAACATCGCGATGATCCTGTGGGTCTGGGTGGGTCGCGCGATGTTCGGCGGGACGCTCGGCCTGATCGCGTTGGTGTCGACGGTAACGGTCGTTCCCGTGCTGGTGATCATGCTGTCGGCGTCCACCTGGTCGGCCTTGCGGCAGGCTCGTGGGCACGGGCGACTGACGACGGCGCAGACCACGGTGCAGTTGCTGCTGTGGCTGGTGCTGCTCGTCGTCGGCGCGGTGCTGCCCGACGTCGCCGACGACAAGGTCGAACAGTCGGTGCTGACCAGAGCCGTCGGCTGGAGCGGCGAGTTGCTGTCGATCAGCTTCGAGCTGGCGAAGTGGCTCGCGGTGGCGGCGTTGATCTGCTGGATCGCGTTGATGGCGCTGCTGTCGAGGGCACGCGGCGCGGTGCCGATCCCGCCGCACTAACCGGCGGGTCCGCCACCGTGGAAGACGGCTTCGACGTTGTTGCCGTCCGGATCGCGGACGAAGGCGCCGTAGTAGTTCTCGTGGTACTCCGGCCACAGCCGCGGCTCGTGCAGCGGTTCGGCGCCCAGCGCCAGCGCGGTGTGGAAGAACGCCTGCACGCTCTCGGGATCCTTCGCCGCGAACGCGACGTGGGTCTCGCGGTTCGGCCCGGCCGCCCCACCGGAGTTCATGTCGGCGATCCAGAACGCCGGATGTCCGTCGGGGCCGTAGCCGATCGCCACCCCGAAATCCATCTGCCTGCTGTAGCCCAGCACGTGGAGCACTTTGTCGTAGAACTCCTTTGACCGCTCGAAGTCCGCACAGTTGATTCCGAAGTGATCGATCACTCGGTCACCGTACATTCGAGCCATGACATATGAGCTCGTCATTCGCAACGGCACCGTCGTCGACGGCCTCGGCGGTGAACCGTTCACGGCAGACGTCGCGGTGTCCGACGGCGTCATCGCCGCTGTGGGGGTCGTCGACGGGGCGGGCGCCCGGGAGATCGACGCCACCGGCCTGCTCGTCACGCCGGGGTTCGTCGACCTGCACACCCACTACGACGGGCAGGCCATCTGGTCGGACCGGATGACGCCGTCCTCGGCACACGGGGTCACCACGGCGGTGATGGGCAACTGCGGAGTGGGGTTCGCGCCGTGCCGACCGGAGGACCACGACGTGCTGGTGGACGTGATGGCGGGCGTCGAGGACATCCCGGGTGTGGTGATGGTCGACGGCCTGCCGTGGACCTGGGAGACCTTCCCGGAGTTCCTCGACGCCCTGGACGCGCGACACCGGGACATCGACGTCGCCGCCTTCCTGCCGCACTCCCCGCTGCGCGTCTACGTGATGGGACGGCGCGGGGTGGAGCGCGAGCCCGCGACCTCCGAGGACCTGGCGATGATGCGCAAACTCGCCGCCGAGGCCGTTCAGGTCGGCGCGCTGGGCTTCGCGTCGTCACAGCTGACACTGCACAAGAGCGAAAGTGGCCAGCCCATACCGAGTTTCGGCGCGGCGTACGCGGAGTTCGACGCGATCGCCCGCGGCGTCCGCGACGGCGGGGGCGGACTGATCCAGTTCGTGCCCGACCTCGTGGCCGGTGACTACGAGCCTGCGCTGCGGACGGTGTTCGACGTGGCCGAGGACGTCGGCCTGCCCGTCACCTTCACCCTGGCCATCGGCAACGCCGGCGACCCGTTCTTCGTCGACGCGCTCACCATGGTGGAGAAGGCCAATGCGAACGGCGGTGACATCAGCGCACAGGTTTTCCCCCGACCGATCGGTCTGGTGCTCGGCCTCGACTTGTCCGGCCACCCGTTCGTGCTGTATCCGAGCTACCGCGAGCTGGCCGGGCTGCCACTGGCCGAACGCGTCGCCGAGATGCGCAAACCCGAAGTGCGCGAACGCATCCTGCACGATACCGCCGCTAGCGACGGTCATCCGCTGATGTTCGCCGCGCAGGCGTTCGAGTGGATGTTCCCTTTGGGCGACCCGCCGAACTACGAGCCCGACCGGTCGGACAGCATCGCCGCCAGGGCGCGGGCCCGCGGCGTCAGCCCGCTCGAGGAGGCCTACGACCGGGTGCTCGACGACGACGGGCACGCCATGCTGCTGGTCACCCTGGCCAACTTCCGGGACGGCTCCCTGGACACGGTGGCCGAACTGATCCGCCGCGACGACGTGGTGCTCGGCCTCGGCGACGGCGGCGCACACTACGGGATGATCTGCGACGCAAGCTTTCCGACGTACATGCTGACGCACTGGGTGCGTGACCGCGCCGCGGGCCGGCTGTCGGTCGCCGAGGCGGTGCGGGAGCTGACGTCCGCGCCAGCGCGGGTGGCCGGCCTCGCCGACCGCGGCCGCATCGCGGTCGGCTACAAGGCCGACCTGAACGTCATCGATCCCGGCGCACTGCGTCTGCACAAGCCGGTGGTGGCCCACGACCTGCCCGCGGGTGGGCGGCGGCTGGATCAGAGCGCCGACGGGTACGTCGCCACGGTGGTGTCCGGCGAGGTGATCGCCGAGCACGGAGTGCCCACCGCCGCCAGGCCCGGGCGTCTGGTCCGGGGGCGAAGGCCGGCGCCCGTCGCATGAGTCGCGTGCAGCCGCTGGCGCCGCCGTGGAGCGACGCCGACGCCGCCGAGATCAGCAGCTGGGGCCACCCGGATCGCACCTACGAACCACTGCTGCTGGTGCGCTGCCTGCAGCGCCACCCGATGCTGGCTCACCGGCTGCGCAAGATGGGCGAGTCGCTGTACGTGGCCGCCCTCCTGCCCGCCCGGGTGCGCACCATCGCGATCCTGCGCACCTGCGCACTCGTCGGATGCGCCTACGAGTGGGGCGGCCAGGCCGCGTTCTGGGGACCACTCGCCGGCGTGAGCGACGACGAGTGCGACGCGTTGGTCACGGGTGCACCCGCGAACTGGACTGCGGCCGAACACATCCTGATCGACGCCATCGACGAGCTGGAACACACCGGGTCGTGGTCGTCGGACACCTGGGACGCGCTCGGCGGCGAACTCGACGACGAGCAGCGGATGGAACTGCTGATCGCCGTCGGCTGGTACCGCACGGTATGCACGCTGTGCAACGGCCTAGCGCTGCCGGTCGAGGGCTGGATGCGACCCTGGCCGCTGTCAGCGGCGTGAGTTCTTCAGCCCGGGATGCTGTTTGGCGACCAAGGGCAGCAGCACGCGGTGTGGCAGCAGCTGGAACAGCCGGGTGCTGATCTGGCTCGGCAGGCCGGGAATCACGCTGCCGCCGCCGCCTTCGAGCGCCTCGATGCCCTTCTTGGCGACGGCCCGTGACGGCATCCACATGAACTTCGGGAACGCGTTGGCGAATTCGCGCTCGTCGACGCCAGCGGCCTGCAGGAATCCGGTGCGCACCGGGCCGGGGTGCAGGGCCGCGACGGTGACGCCCGTGCCTGCCAGCTCGCCGCGCAGGCCGTCGGTGTAGGTCTTCACGAAGGCCTTCGTCCCGGCGTAGCCGGCTTGTCCTGGGAACGGCTGGAAGCCGGCCGTCGAGCCGACGTTGAGGATGGCGCCTCGGCCGCGGGGCACCATCTGCTGCACCGCACGAGTGGTGAGGTCAATGACGGCCTCGACATTCACGCGCACCTGGGCGATCTCGTCGGCGACGCTCGACTCCGCGACCGGGCCGATGGTGCCGATGCCCGCGTTGTTGACCAGGACGTCCACGGTCAGGCCGCGTCGCTCGATCTCGCCGAAGAGTGCGGCACGCGCGTCGGGATCGGCGACGTCGCAGGCGATCACCTCGACCCGTACGCGGTCGCCGAGCTCCGCGGCCAGCTCGCGGAGGCGGTCCTCGCGGCGGGCGACCAGCGTGACGCCGTGTCCGCGCGCGACGAGCTCGCGGGCCAGATCGGCCCCGATGCCCGACGACGCTCCGGTGACGACGGCGGTGGTGGCCGGTGACGGCTGCGGCAGTGGCATGGGGTTCAACCTAACTCTCAGCGGGTGATGACGATCTTGCCGGTGACCCGGCCCGATTCGACGTCTCGGTGGGCTTCCTTCAATCCGGTCGACGAGAAGTCGTCGATGGTCTTGGTGACGGTGGTGCGCAGGACGCCACGGTCGACGAGGTCGGCGGTACTAGCGAGCAGTAGCTGTTGCTCGATCATGTCCGGCGTCTCGAACATCGCGCGGGTGAACATCAACTCCCAGTGCCAGGCGATGCTCTTCTTCTTCAGCGCAAGGAGATCCAGGCCGGGCGGCTCGTCGATCGCGGTGATGTGCCCGAACGGTTTCACGATGTCGGCGTAGACGTCGATGTTGCCTGCCGAGTGCGGAGAGAAGAGGAAGTCGACGCCATCGGGGGCGACGGCGAGCGTCTCGTCGCGCAGATTGTGGTGGTTGACGACGGCGTCGGCACCCATGCTCGTCGCCCACTCGCGTGATTCGTCACGGCTGGCGGTGCCGATCACCCGCACACCGGTCAGCGCCTTGGCGAGCTGGATCATGATGGAGCCGACGCCACCCGCGGCGCCGAGCACCAGCAGGTCACCGGTGGACTCCTTCGTCAGGCCGAAGCGGTCGAACAGTGACTCCCATGCGGTGATGGTGGTCAGTGGCAGGGCGGCCGCGTCGGCGAAGGACAGGGTGGTCGGCTTGCGGGAGACGATCCGTTCGTCGACGGCCTGGAACTCGGCATTGGTCCCGGGTCGGGTGAGGTCGCCGGCGTACCAGACCTCGTCGCCGACGGCGAGCGTTTCCACTTGCGGTCCAACGGCTTCGACGATTCCCGCCGCGTCGTAACCGAGAATGGTCGGCGTGGCCGACTCCGGGACCACGGCGCGCTGCTTGACGTCGGCCGGGTTCACCGAGACTGCGAGCACACGGACCAGGATGTCGCGCGGACGCAGTTCGGGGACATCGACGGTGACGTCCTGCAGGGTCCGGGGGTCGTCGACGGGGCCGCCGGCGAAGGAACCGATCGCACGCATCGTGGTCATGACAGTCGACAACGCCGGCGGTGTCCGAGACCATCCCCGCTGCGCGGACGCAGTTTCCAATGCGTGTCGGTGGTGGCCGATATACTCGAACACATGTTCGAAGTGCTGCCGCCGGAGATCGATGAGCTGCCCGAGTCGGCCGATTCGGTGGTCTGCGACGCGATCAGCGGTTGGGCGCGCATCGAAGCCGCCGCCTGCGCACGCAAACACGCCGCGATGGCCGAACTGTTCACCCGCCGCACCGGCTGTGACACCGCCGAGGACCGCAACATCTGGTGGGTCGACCCCGACGCGGCCGTCGGCGCCGAGATCGGCGCCGCCCAGAACATCAGCAGCGGCCTGGCCTTGTTCCAGACCCACCGCGCCGTCGCCCTGCGCGACCGCCTCCCCCAGGTCGCCGCCCTCTTCGCCGACGGCCAGATCACCGACCTGCTCGTCCGCACATTGGTGTCACGCACCAATCTGATCACCGACCCCGACGTCATGGCCAAGGTCGACACCGAGCTGGCCGCCCAGGCCCGCCG